>NZ_JAAGPR010000040.1 GCF_017104965.1 Paraburkholderia sp. Ac-20340 | reverse complement strand
CGGTCGCGCGCAAGGGCGGCGTGGCGTGGGTCTCGCAGTCCAACGCGCTGACCAACGCGGTGCTGCGCTGGGCCGATGCGCGCGGCCTGGGCTTCTCGCACGCGGTCGCGCTGGGCGACGAGGCCGATATCGACGTCGGCGATGTGCTCGACTATCTGGCCAGCGATCCGTCCACGCGCGCGATCCTGCTCGAAGTCGACAGCATCCGCGCGGCGCGCAAATTCATGTCGGCGGCGCGCGCGGCGGCCCGCAACAAGCCGGTGCTGGCGCTGCGCAGCGGCCGCGACGAGCCGGGCGACGCGCTCTACACGGCGGCGTTCCGGCGCGCGGGCCTGGTGCGCGTCGACACCCTCGACGATCTGCTCGACGAAATCGAAACGCTGGGCGTGGGCCGCGTGGCCGCGAGCGACTCGGCCACGCTCATCACGAGCGATCGCGGCGTGGCCACGCTCGCACGCGACGCCTTCAACAAGGCCAGCGACACGCTCGCGCAATGGAGCGACGAAACCCGCGCGGCCGTGGAGGCGGCGCTGCCGCACGCGCAGGCGGGCAATCCGCTGGTGCTCGGCGATACGGCGAAGCCCGAGCATTTCGGCCTGGCGCTGCAGACGCTCGCCTCGCAGCGTTCGAGCGGCACGGCCTTCGTCGTGCATGCGCCCACTCACAGCGCGCCGGTGAACGAGGTGGCGCGCGTCCTGATCGAGAACCAGCGCTTTGCGTATCGCGGCATGCTGGCGTGCTTTTTCGGCGGCGTGGACGATGCCACGCGCGACGCGTTGCACGCGCACGGTATTCCGGTCCACACGACGCCGCGACGGCTCGCGCGCGCCTTTGCGCGTCTGGTCGATTACCGGCTGGGCCGCCAGTTGCTGATGCAGACGCCCGAAAGCTCGCCCGCGCAGGGCGCGGCGGCCATCGAAACGGCGCAGGGCATCGCGCGCGCGGCGCTGGCGGCGGGGCGCGACACGCTGGAAGGCGACGAGGCGGCGCAGCTTTTTGCCGCGTTCGGGCTGGAAACGACGCACGAGGAATCGCCGGACACCATCGTCGATGTGAGCGTCGAGTTTCGCGACGACGACAACTTCGGCCCGGTGTTCCGCTTCGCCGCGCCTTCGCCGGATGGCTATTCGCCGCCGCTGCGCGTCTACAGCCTGCCGCCGCTCAATCCGGTGCTGTCGCGCGACATCATCACGCAGTCGCCCTACGCGCGGCGCGTTGCGCCCGAGCCGGCGCTGCGCGCGCTCACCGAACTGTCACAGACGGTGTGCGAAGTGCGAGAGATTGTCGGATTGCATCTGACATTGCGTGTGCGCCCCCACGGCGTCGCGCTCGCTGCGCCGCGCATCAAGCTGGCCGACAAGCGTAGCCGCTTCGCGATCATGCCGTATCCGCGCCGGCTCGAAGAGACCATCGACTGGCACGGCGAGCGCCTGACGATCCGGCCGATCCGGCCCGAGGACGAAGAAATGCACCGCGCCTTCGTCGAATCGATGACGCCGGACGATCTGCGTTTGCGGTTTTTCTCGGCGGTGCGCAGCTTCGATCACTCGCAGCTCGCGCGCATGACGCAGATCGATTACGACCGGGAGATGGCGCTGATCGCCAGTGTGGTGGGCGAGGACGGCCAGCCGCATACGCTCGGCGTGGCGCGCGCGGTGTCCGACCCGGACAACGAAACGGCCGAATTCGCCGTGGCGATTTTGTCGACGCTCAAGGGGCGCGGCCTGGGCCGCCTGCTGATGGAGCGCATCATCGCCTACGCGCGCTCGCGCGGCACGCACTGGCTGCTGGGCGAGGCGCTGCGCGAGAATGCGCCGATGATCGGCCTCGCGCGGGCGATGGGCTTTACGGTGACGCCGACGGATGATCCGGGCGTGGTGGGTTTCAGGATGCCGCTCGATTAACTCTCGCTTGCCTGTCGACCGGGCGGCATCGAACGCAGCGTCAAGCCGCGAGCTTCGCCAGTGCTTCGTCAACCTGCGCGCGCGTGACCGACAGTTCGTCGAGCCAGGCCTGCGCGTACTGTGCGCCGGTTTCCTTCTCCAGACGCGCGATGGTCGCGGCGCAGCGCGCGGCGTCCTTCGGCGTGGCGATGAAGGCCTTCACCGACTGGCCGCCCTGGAACGCCTCGAACAGCGGCATGCGGATGTCGTCCGGCAGCGCGCGCGTGGTCCACTGATGCGTCTTGCCGTTGAACGTCAGCGACGGCGGCAGCACGCGCTCCTTGCGCGTGGCCGGGATCAGGCCGAAATTGCGCGCGGCTTCGGCGATCTGCTCGGCCGAAAACAGCTCATCCGGCGTGATTTCGAATTCGGCGATGGCGGTTTCGACGGTCTTCATCGCGTCGGCGCGATCGTCGCGCTTCTTCTGCGCACGCGCGACGATATCGCGCAGCTCGTCGGCTTCCTCAGCCGAAATCGTGAAGCTCGCCTGCTTTTGCTGAAGGTCGGAAAAACGCTGGAATTCTTGATCGGAGAGAAGTTTCGCCATGACGTATGCGTGCGCGCCCGACGTGAGACGCGCGCCGGACGGAATTTGAGAGGGCCGCCATTCTAACCGGTTTGCGCGGCGCGCTTCCAATTGCGCGACGCCGCGCCAAACCAGGAACGCTCTGATGTTCGCGCCCCATCGGGCTTCCTATGATCGGGGCATGAAAATTTCCAGCCCGACCCTTTCTTCCCGTTCCGCCGATCTGCTCAAGCGTGGCCTCGATCGCCTGAACGCCGAACAATACACGCTTGCCGAAGCGCTCTTTCGCGAGATCGTCGCGCAGGACCCGCAGCATGCCGAAGCCTGGCATCGGCTGGGTGTGACGCTCGCGCGGCAGCAGCGCTTCGCGCCGGGCGAAGCGGCGATCCGTCAGGCGCTGGCGCTGCAGGATAGCGGCGAGCGTCAGCGCGATCTGGGCTGGACGCTCATCTGGCAAGGGCGCGACAACGAAGCGATCGCGGCGTATTACTCGGCGATCAATCAGGGCATGCGCGAGGCACGGCTCTTCAATAACCTCGGCAATCTGCTCAAGAAGGGCAATAACCTCAAATATGCCGAAATCGCGTATCGCGCGGCCATCGACGTCGATCCGGCTTACGCGCTTGCGCACAGCAATCTCGCCATGCTGCTGCAGGATGCGGGGCAATTCGACGCTGCCGAGGCAAGCCTGAAGCAGGCGCTCGAACTCGATCCGAAGGCGGCGCATCTCTGGCAGCGCTACGGTGGATTGCTCGAGCAGCAGAACCGCCTCGATGAAGCCGATGCGGCGTATTGCCGGGGCGAGCGCTGGGAATCGGCGCAATATGTGCGGCGACGCGTGGCGTACTGGCAGGATCTCGATCGCATCGACCGCCTGACGCTGGAGATGGTGGCTTCGGGCGCGGCGGAACAACTCACGCCCTGGGGCCTGCTCGGCATTCCGGCGCTCACGCCGGGCCTGCATCGCGAAGCCGGGCGACGCTTCGCCGAAACGCGCTGGCGTGGCGAACTGGCGGCCGCGCCGCTGGTGGCGCGCGGCGCGGGGCTGGCCGAGGCGTTGTCTGCATTGGCGATGGGCGGGCGTTTGCGCATCGGCTATCTTTCCGCCGATTTTCATGCGCACGCGACGATGCATTTGCTGGCGGGCGTGCTCGAATCGCACGATGCGGCGCGCTTCGATATTCATCTGTATTCCTATGGAAATGCCACGCGCGATACAGCGTGGCAAGCGCGTTTTGATGCGCTGCCCGCGACGTTCCACGACATCGGCGGTCTGACCGATGCGCAGGCCGCTGCGCAGATCGCCGATCATGGCATTCATCTGCTCGTCGATCTCAAGGGTTATACGACGCAAACGCGTCTGGGTATCACGGCGCTGCGGCCCGCGCCGGTGATCGTCAGCTGGCTGGGTTATCCCGGTTCGCTGGGCGCGCCAAGGCTGGCGGATTACCTGATCGGCGATACGGTGGTGACGCCGCCTGACAGCGCTCAGCATTACAGCGAAACGCTCGCGCTGATGCCGCACTGCTACCAGCCGACCGATCACCGGCGCCAGTGCGGCCCGCGGCCCACGCGCGCAGCGGCTGGCCTGCCCGAGCGCGGCTTGGTGTTCTGCAGCTTCAATCAGACGTTCAAGCTCAATGCGCAGATGGCGTCGGTGTGGGCGCGTCTCTTGAGCGCGGTGCCTGGCAGCGTGCTCTGGCTGCTCGATCCGGGCAGCGAGCGCGCGCGTGCCAATCTGCATGCGTTTTTCGTGAGCGAGGGCGTGGCGCGCGAGCGGGTGATTTTCGCGCCGCGACTCGCGCAGGAGGCGCATCTCGCGCGCCTGCAACTCGCCGATCTCGCACTCGATACCTTGCCGACCGGTTCGCACACCACCGGCAGCGACGCGTTGTGGGCGGGTGTGCCGATGGTGTCGGCAAGCGGCGCGCTGTTCGCGGGGCGCGTGGGCGCGAGCCTGCTGGATGCAGTGGGGCTAGGCGAACTGGTGGCGCGCGACCTCAATGGGTATTTCCAGATCGCGCTCGGACTGGCGAGCGATCCGGCCTGGCTCGCGCAGATTCGCGAGCGGCTTGGGCGGGCGAAGAGCGAGGCGCCGTTGTTCGATACGGTGCGGTTTACGCGCGATCTGGAGCGGTTGATGGTGGCGATTGTGCGCCGCGAGGTGGACGGGGGCGAGGGGGCGGTGGTGGCGCAGTAACGCGCGTTCACGCTTCCCCCTCCCGAAACATCGACAACGCCTCCACCGTCTCCCCCAGCATGCGCGTCGCGTCTTCCAGCGATGGCGCGACATAGTCGTCGATACGCTTGAGAAACGGGCAGGTGAGCGCCGCAATCGCCTGCCCGGACGGTCCCAGCACCGGAAACGTCACGTCCGTCACGCCGAAAATCTGCTGGCTGTCCGTGCGCGACAACCCTGCGGCCCGAATACGCTCGCACGCGCTTTCCAGCGCCGCATGATCGATGGCGACTTCGCCCTTGACCTTCGTATGTTCCGCGAGCATATGCGTGCGCTGCTCCGGCGTCTGATACGCGAGAATCGTGCGCCCCGAACTCGTATCGACGAGACCCACGCGCGAGCCCAGCCGCACCGCGATGCCCCACGTTCCTGGCCCGTCCACCTGGGCGATCACGAGCAGATTGCCGCGGTCGTACACGGCGAGGTGGCAGGACTGCTCGGCATCGTTGGCGAAGCGCTGCATGAGCGGTAGCGCCTCGGCGATCAGACGCTCCATCGGCGGATGGCGGTGCGCGAGCGCAAAGAGCTTGAGGCTCAGCGCGTAACGGTCGCCGGCTTCGGAGCGCATCACGTATTGACGCGCCACCAGCCGCTCCAGCATCCGGTAGATCTCGCTCGCGTTGCGCCCGAGCGCCTTGGTGATTTCCGCGCGCGTGAGGCCGCCGCGCTGTTCCGCGAGCAGTTCCAGGATATCGAGCCCCTTGTCGAGCGCGGGCGCGCGGTAGCGGTCGTCGCCGTCACTGCCGTCCTTTTCTTCCGGTTCCAGCGCCGGCGCTTCGTCTTTCGGCTTGCGTGCGTTCGTTTTCATGGGTGCGTGCGTGTTTTCTGGATTGACGCGGAGTTGGGCACGCGCGCCGCCCAGGGAAATCACGGACGGTTGCTGCAGTGCACATTCCTTGACCTTGTGTCGTGCGTATATGAATAATAGATTCACTGGTGAACATACACCAGCATCGTCTGACAAGGAAAGAGCAGTCGCAGCGCCGCAGGCGTGCCTTGCTTGCGAATTTGCCTGATCACGCGGGCGCGGCGCACACGGAAGGTTCCATAACGAAAGAACCGACGTAATCAGCGTCGACAGGAGACAGTCATGGCGTTCGCATCCGGGCACCCGTTGGCCCGCCGCTCCATTTCATCCCGCCAGACGCGCGCGTTCGCGAAGACGCTTTGCGCCGTCGCGGCCTGCGTTGCGGCGCTCGCTTCGCCGGGTGCTTCCCAGGCGGCCGATCTGGGCAAGGTCGGCCTGGGTCTGCCGTTGCTGACTTCGCCGTTCTGGCAGTCGTACAACAACTACCTGAGCGTGTACGCGAAGCAGATGGGCATCGACATTCTCGCGCCCGTGAATTCGAACAACGATCCCGCGCAGCAGATCACGGACATGAACAACATGATCAATCTGGGCGCGAAGGGCATCGTGGTGGGGCCGATCGATTCGGCCGCCATCAGCCGCGCGCTCGATAATGCCGCGCAGAAAAACGTGAAGGTCGTGGCCGTGGATGTGGCGCCCACGCAAGGCAATGTGGCGATGGTCGTGCGTGCCGATAACCGCGCGTATGGCGAGAAAGCCTGCCAGTACATCGGCGAGCATGTGAAGTCGGGCAAGGTCGTGCAGATCATGGGCGATCTGGCTTCGGTGAACGGGCGTGATCGCTCCGAAGCGTTTCGCGCCTGCCTGAAGCGTTATCCGAATCTGTCGCTGCTGGAGATTCCGGCGGGCTGGAAGGGCGATGTGGCGGCCAGCGCGCTCGATAGTTTGCTGACCGCGAACCCCGATCTGAAAGCGATCTACATGCAGGCGGGCGGCGTGTATCTTTCGCCCACGCTGCAAACCCTGCGCCGCAAGCAGCTGATGTTTCCCGCCGGCGACCCCAGACATATCGTGATCGTCTCGAACGACGGCATTCCACAGGAATACGAAGCAATCCGCAAGGGTGAGATCGACGCGACGGTTTCCCAGCCCGCCGATCTCTACGCGAAATACGGCCTCTATTACATCAAGGCCGCGCTGGAAGGCAAAACCTTCAAGCCGGGCAAGACCGATCACGACAGCAACATCATCCAGTTGCAGCCCGGCGTGCTCGAAGATCAATTGCCGGCGCCGCTCGTGACGAAGCAGAACGTCGACGATAAAAACCTCTGGGGTAATACGATCAAATGAGCGATCGAAGCCTGGACCGGCACGATGCCGCGTCGCTCGCGATGTCGCGCGAGCGCGCGGCGATGGCGTTGCCGCCCGTGGTGGAAGCGAGCGGCGTGACCAAACGCTTCGGCTCCACGGCGGCGCTCGCGAACGTGAGCCTGCGCGTGATGGCGGGCGAGTCGCACGCGCTCGTGGGGCGCAACGGCGCGGGCAAATCGACGCTCGTGTCGATTCTCACGGGCCTGCGCAAACCCGACGAAGGCGCGGTGCGTTTCAACGGCGAAGCCGCGCCGCCCGTGGCCGATCGCGATGCGTGGCGCGAACGCGTCGCCTGCGTCTATCAGCATTCGACGATCATTCGCGATCTCACCGTCGCCGAGAATCTGTTCATCAATCGTCAGCCGGTCAAACGCGGTGTGATCGACTGGACGAGCATGCGTCGCGATGCGCGCGCGCTGCTCGATCACTGGCGTATCGACGTGCGCGAGGATGCGCGTGCGGGCGATCTCACGGTGGAGGCGCGCCAGCTCGTGGAAATTGCGCGCGCGCTGTCGTATGGCGCGCGTTTCATCATCCTCGACGAACCCACCGCGCAACTCGACGGCGAAGAGATCAAGCGCCTCTTTCGCCGCATCGAAGAACTGCAGCGCGAAGGCGTGACGTTTCTCTTTATCTCGCACCATCTGCAGGAGGTGTACGAGATCTGCCAGGCCGTGACGGTGTTGCGCGATGCGCGCCATATCGTCAGCGCGCCGGTGGCGGAATTGCCGCGCGAACGCCTGATCGAAGCGATGACGGGCGAGCGCGGCGGTCTTAACGTGGCCGATGCAGCGGCGCGTCCCGCGTTGCCCGCCGATGCGCGGATCGCGCTGGAGGTGCGCGGCATCAGCGGCGCGGATTACAGCGGTGTGTCCTTGCAGGTGCGTCGCGGCGAGGTCGTTGGCCTGACAGGCGCGACCAGCAGCGGGCGCACGAGCGTGGGCGAGGCCGTTGCCGGTCTCACGGCGCAGCAGGCGGGCGAGGTTCGCGTGAACGGCGCGTCGCTCAAACCCGGCGACGTGCCCGATGCGCTCGCACATGGCGTGGGCTGCGTGCCGAAGGATCGCCATCACGAAGGACTCGTGCTGACGCAATCCGTGGCCGAGAACGCCTCGATGACGATTGCCGGTTTGCTCGGCCGCCTGGGCTTTGCGCCGCCCGCGAAAAAGCAGTTGGTGGGGCGGCGCATGATCGAATCGCTGGGGATCGTCGCGCAAGGACCGGACCATGTGGTGTCGGGTTTATCGGGCGGCAATCAGCAGAAGGTGGTGATGGCGCGTGCGTTGGCGAGCAATCCCGAAGTGCTGGTGCTGATCGATCCCACGGCGGGCGTGGACGTCAAATCGAAAGAAGCGCTGCTCTCGGTCGTCGACCGCGTGCGCGACGAAGGCAAGGCCGTGCTCGTAGTGTCGAGCGAACTCGACGATCTGCGTACCTGCGACCGTGTGCTCGTGATGTTTCGCGGCAACGTGGTGGCGGAATTCGCGGCGGGCTGGCAGGACCATGAACTGATTGCATCGGTTGAGGGAGTCGATCTCCATGAAGCCTAGTATTTCCACGCCGGCCTTCGCGGCCACTGCGGATACCGCGCTCGCGACGGGCCGCCGCGCGAGGCCGCGCATCGAATTCGCGCGCTTGCGCGATCTGGCCTTGCTGCCCGTGCTTTTGCTGCTGATCGTGATCGGCGGCTTTGTCAGCCCGAGTTTTCTGACGAAGGCGAATCTGATCAGCGTGCTGGGCGCGTCGGCGGCGCTGGCGCTGGTCGTGCTGGCGGAATCGCTGATCGTGCTGACCGGCAAGTTCGATCTTTCGCTCGAATCGACGGTAGGCATCGCGCCCGCCATAGGCGCGATGCTGGTGATGCCGGCGGCGTCGGCGGGTTTCGGCACGCAATGGCCAGCATTGGCAGGATTGCTAATGATTGTGGCGGTGGGTGCGTTGATCGGCTTCGTCAACGGTTTTCTCGTTGTGCGGCTGCGCCTGAACGCGTTTATCGTCACGCTGGCGATGCTGATCGTGCTGCGCGGCATGCTCGTGGGCGCGACCAAGGGCGGCACGCTGTTCGATATGCCGCCGTCGTTCTTCGCGCTGGCGACGACCATCGTGCTGGGCCTGCCGCTGTCGGTGTGGCTCGCGGCGGCGGCGTTCGCGTTTGCCGCGTTCATGCTGCGCTATCACCGCATCGGCCGCGCGCTCTACGCGATCGGCGGCAATCCGGATGCCGCGCGCGCAGCAGGCATTCGCGTTGAGCGCATCACGTGGGGCGTGTTCGTGCTCGGCAGCATTCTGGCTGCGCTGGGCGGGCTGATCGTGACGGGTTATGTGGGTGCGATCAACGCGAATCAGGGCAACGGCATGATCTTCACGGTGTTCGCGGCGGCGGTGATCGGCGGGATTTCGCTCGATGGCGGCAAGGGCACGATGTTCGGCGCGCTGCTGGGCGTCCTGCTGCTCGGCGTGGTGCAGAACCTGCTCACGCTCGCCCAGGTGCCGTCGTTCTGGGTACAGGCGATTTACGGCGCGATCATCCTCGGCTCGCTGATGGTGGCGCGGCTCGCGGGCGGCGAAGCCCAGAACTGAAGCGAGGAGTCCCGTCTTGAACGATCGCTCCAGCACAGCCAACATCAAGCACACCGATGCGCGCCTCATCCTGCTCTCGCCCGACGACAACTGCCTGATCGCGGCGGCGCGTCTGCCCGCAGGCGAAACGCTGGAAATCGAGGGCGAAAACGTCACGCTTGTGCAGACCATCGAGTTAGGCCACAAGCTCGCGCGGCGTGCGCTCGCGAAGGATGAAAAGGTGCTGCGTTATGGTGCGCGCATTGGCCATGTGACGATGGATGTCGCGTGCGGCGAGCATCTGCATACGCATAACCTCGAAAGCGATTATCTGCCGACTTACACGCACGACGCCGGCCACGAATTCATTTCGCACGGCTAGTGCGCAAGCAGGAATGACGTCATGAGCGAACCCCGATTCAATCCCCCTGAAACGCCGACGCCGACGCCGACGCCGACGCCGACGCCGACGCCGACGCCGATGCTCGAAGGCTGGCCGCGCAGCGATGGCCGCAAGGGCATACGCAACGTGGTAGCGGTGGCTTATCTGGTCGAGTGCGCGCATCACGTGGCGCGCGAGATCGTCGCGCAGTTTCGCGAGCCTTTCGATGCATTCGACGATGCATCGGCGGTACGCGAAGCGCCCGTGCATCTGATCGGCTTTCCGGGCTGTTATCCGAACGCCTACGCGGAGAAGATGATGACGCGCCTCACCACGCATCCGAACGTGGGCGCGGTGCTGTTCGTTTCGCTCGGCTGCGAAAGCATGAACAAGCACTATCTGGTGGAGCAGGTGCGCGCGAGCGGCCGTCCGGTGGAAGTGCTGACGATCCAGGAAAAGGGCGGTACGCGCAGCACGATCCAATACGGCATGGACTGGGTGCGCGAAGCGCGTGCGCAACTCGCGCAGCAAAAGAAAGTGCCTATGCGGCTGGACGAACTGGTGGTCGGCACGATCTGCGGCGGCTCGGACGGCACGAGCGGCATCACGGCCAATCCCGCTGTGGGACGCGCGTTCGATCGCCTGATCGAGGCGGGCGCGGCTTGCCTGTTCGAGGAAACCGGCGAACTGGTGGGCTGCGAATACCACATGAAAAGCCGTGCGGCGCGGCCCGAACTGGGCGATGAAATCGTCGCGTGCGTGGCGAAAGCCGCGCGTTATTACTCGATTCTCGGCCATGGTTCGTTCGCGGTGGGCAATGCCGATGGCGGTCTCACCACGCAGGAAGAAAAATCGCTGGGTGCGTATGCGAAAAGCGGTGCATCGCCGATTGTGGGCATCGTGAAACCGGGTGACGTGCCGCCCACGGGCGGACTTTATCTGCTCGATGTCGTGCCGGACGGAGAGCCTCGTTTCGGATTCCCAAATATTAGCGATAACGCGGAAATTGCCGAATTGATCGCCTGCGGCTCGCACGTGATTCTCTTCACGACGGGCCGCGGCTCGGTCGTAGGCTCGGCGCTCGCACCGGTGATCAAGGTCTGCGCGAATCCGCTCACGTACCGCAATCTGGCGGGCGATATGGATGTCGATGCGGGGCGTATTCTCGAAGGCCGCGCGACGCTCGAAGACGTGGGCCGCGAGGTGTTCGACGTCACGCTCGAGGTGGCGCGCGGCGCGCGTTCGAAGTCGGAAACGCTCGGGCATCAGGAATTCATCCTCACCTACAAGAGTTTCGAGCCGGTGGGTCCCGCGTGTCTGCCAGCGGCGGCGCGCGTGACGGTGCCGGTTGTCGCTTCGCATTGACTGGAGACCGCCCGCATGGCGCAGCAGATTAATCAACGCCGCCGTATCGGGCGCACAGCGCTGGAGGTCAGCGCGTTGAGTCTGGGCACGGCGCCGCTGGGCGGCCTGTACCGCGATCTCGGCGACGCAGAAGCGCAAGCCACCGTCGATGCCGCATGGAACGCGGGCGTGCGTTTCTTCGACACCGCGCCGCACTACGGCCACACGAAGGCGGAGCATCGGCTGGGCGCGGCGCTGCGGCGTTATCCGCGTGATGAATACGTGCTCTCGACCAAAGTGGGCCGCCGTTTCGTGCCGCGCACGCACGCCTACGACGGCAGCGAAGGCTGGCAAAACCCGCTGCCATTCGAGGCAATCTACGACTACACGCGCGACGGCATTCTGCGCGCTTACGAAGACAGCCAGCAGCGCATGGGCCTGGTCGATATCGACATTCTGCTGGTGCACGACATCGGCAGACTGACGCATGGCGAGCGCAACGCGCATTACTGGCGGCAATTGAGCGAAGGCGGAGGCTTTCGCGCGCTCGACGAATTGCGCGCGGCCGGTGCGATCAAGGCGATTGGCTTCGGTGTGAACGAGCGCGAAGTCATACTCGAAGCGATGCGCGAATTCGATATCGATTGCGCGCTGCTGGCGGGCCGCTACACGCTGCTCGAACAGGCGCCGCTCGACGATCTGCTGCCAGCGTGTACCGAGCGTGGCGTGAGCATCCTGCTGGGTGGCGCATTCAATTCGGGCATTCTTGCGCGCGGTCTCGCAGGCGATCGCAAGTTCAATTACGGCGATGCGCCGCCGGACGTGGTGGCGCGCGTGGCGCAACTCGATGCGATCTGCCGGCGCTTTAACGTGCCGCTCGCGGCGGCGGCGCTGCAATTTCCGTATGCGCATGCGGCCGTGGCGACGGTGCTCACGGGCGCGCGTAGCGCGACGGAAATGCGCGAGAACGCGGCTTCGTTCGAAACCGCGTTGCCGCGCGAATTCTGGCTCGCGGTGCGTGACGAAGGGCTGATCGATGCACGTGCTCCGCTGCCGGTTCTTGCCGCACGATGAACGCCTCCACCGCATTCGAGGAGATCGACGCCCATCAACATTACTGGGACCCCGCGCGCGGCGATTACGGCTGGCTCACGCCTGAACTCGGCGTGCTGTATCGGCGCTTCCTGCCGCCCGATCTCGCGCCGCTGCGCGCGCAATGCGGCGTGAAGCGCACGGTGCTCGTGCAGGCCGCGCCCACCCTGGAAGAAACGCGCTATCTGCTGGATCTCGCACGCGATGACGATTCGATCGCAGGCGTGGTGGGCTGGGTGCCGCTCGACGATCCACACGCAGCCGAGTTGATCGCCGAACTCGCAGGCGAACCGAAACTGCGCGCCGTGCGCCCCATGCTGCAAGACCTGCCCGACGACAACTGGATCGCGACCGCCGATATCGCCCGCGGCATCGAAGCGCTGATCGCCCACGATCTCGCTTTCGACGCGCTGATCTTCGCGCGCCACGCGCCCGCGCTCGAAACATTGCTCACACGATATCCCGCGTTGCGCGTGGTGATCGATCACGGCGCAAAGCCGCCGATCCGCGACGGCAGCGCGCAAGCGTTCGAAGCGTGGGCTCAAGCCGTCGCGCGACTCGCGCGCTTCGGACAGGTGCGCTGCAAGGTTTCGGGACTCGTCACCGAAGCCGCGCCGGGCTGGCGCGACGACACCTTGCGTCCGTTTATCGCGCATCTGCTGGCGAGCTTCGGCGCGCATCGGCTGATGTGGGGCAGCGACTGGCCCGTGCTCAATCTCAACGGCGATTACGCAAGCTGGCACGCGAGCGCGCAACGTCTCTTCGTGCCACTCGCCGCGCACGAGCGGGCGGCGATCTTCGGCGGCAACGCGGCGGCGTTTTATCGGTTGAATGACGTGGAATGAAGTCGAAAGACGTCGAAAAAATCAGTGCGCGTTAATCCAGCCGGTTAGACAACAGCGCCGAAAGGCCCGCGCGGCGTGGCGGCTCGCCATAATGCCTGTCATCGGGCTTCATCGGCGAACACGGCATTCAACACCGTATCAACTGGAGCGGCAGATGGAACAAAGGGGACAAAGACTGGCCGGCAAGACGGCCTTGATCACGGCTGCGGGGCAAGGCATCGGTTATGCCGCCGCGGAGTTGTTCGCGCGTGAGGGCGCGCGCGTGATCGCCACCGACGTGCGCATCGACGCGCTCGGCAAACTGCCCGTCGAAGCGCGTACGCTCGATGTGCGCGACAGCGCTTCGATCAACGCGTTCGCGCGCGAACTGGGCGCCATCGACGTGCTGTTCAACTGCGCGGGTTTCGTCCATGCGGGCTCGATCCTCGAAGCGAGCGAAGAGGACTGGGACTTCGCGTTCGACCTCAACGCCAAGGCCATGTACCGCACCATCCGCGCCTTTTTGCCGGCGATGCTGGAGGCGGGCGGCGGCTCGATCATCAATATGTCGTCGGCGGCGTCGAGCGTGAAGGGCGTGCCCAACCGCTTCGTCTACGGCGCGTCCAAGGCGGCTGTGATAGGGTTGACCAAGGCCGTGGCCGCCGATTTCATCACGCGCGGCATCCGCTGCAATGCGATCTGTCCCGGCACCGTGGCCTCGCCTTCGCTGGAGGAGCGCATCGCCGCGCAGGCATCGGCGCAAGGCACGACGGTGGACGCGGCGCGCGCCGCCTTCGTCGCGCGCCAGCCGATGGGGCGCGTGGGCAAGCCGGAGGAAATCGCGGCGCTGGCGCTCTATCTGGCCTCGGACGAATCGGCATTCACGACGGGCCAGGCGCATGTGATCGATGGCGGCTGGTCGAACTGATCCGCGATCGGTTTCACTGCCGCATCCATAAAGACACTGTAGAGAGACACAAGGAAGATAGACGATGAAACTGCTTCGCTATGGCCCGAAAGGCCACGAAAAGCCGGGCCTCGTGGATGCCGAAGGCCGCATCCGCGCGCTCTCGGGCGCCGTCGCCGATATCGCCGGCGATGTGCTGTCCGATGCGGGCCTCGCGCAATTGCGCACGATCGATCCGCAAACGCTGCCGCTCGTCGAAGGCAATCCGCGCCTGGGCCCGTGCGTGGGCCATATCGGCAAGATGGTGTGTATCGGTCTGAACTATGCCGATCACGCCGCCGAATCGAATATGCCGATTCCCGCCGAGCCGGTCGTCTTCAACAAGTGGACCAGCGCGATCGTCGGCCCGGACGACGACATCGAAATCCCGCGCGGCTCGACGAAGACCGATTGGGAAGTGGAACTGGGCGTGGTGATCGGCAAGTTCACGAAGAACGTCAGCGAAGCGCAGGCGCTCGAACACGTAGCGGGTTATTGCGTCATCAACGACGTGTCCGAGCGCGCATGGCAGATCGAGCGCGGCGGTCAGTGGGACAAGGGCAAGGGTTTCGATACCTTCGGCCCGACCGGCCCGTGGCTCGTGACGCGCGACGAAGTGCCCGATCCGCAGAACCTTTCGCTGTGGCTCGAAGTGGACGGCCATCGCTACCAGAACGGCAACACGCGCACGATGATCTTCACGGTCGCGAAGATCGTGTCGTATCTGTCGCAGTGCATGAGCCTGCAACCGGGCGACGTGATTTCCACCGGCACGCCGCCGGGCGTGGGCATGGGCGTGAAGCCCGCGCCGGTGTACCTGAAGGCGGGGCAGACCGTGCGCCTGGGCATCGAAGGGCTGGGCGTGCAGACGCAGAAAACGCGTGCGGCGGAGTAAGCGCGGCGCCTGATACGGGCAGCAGCGATACTCGGAAGCGAAGCGCAAAAGCGGACGGCCGCGGGTTTCAGACCCGCGGCCGTTTTCCTTGTGACCGGCGATGCAGCCTCAAACCGGCATATGCACCGTCTCGCCGTTCGCGTCGCCCATCCGGCTGACCGTGCCCTGCGCGAGCGCCACCAGCCGCTCGCCGCCGTCTTCCATCACGAACACGCTGCACTGGCAGGTGGCCTGCTGGCGCCCCGCGTGAACCACGCGCGCCCGCGCCATCAGCGTGCCGGAGAGCGCCGGCCTCAGATAGTTGATCTTGTATTCGCCGGTGACGACGCGCGGCCCGAGCGCCAGCGCGCCCGCGAAGGTCAGTGCGTTGTCGGCGAGATAGGAAATCACGCCGCCGTGCACGAAGCCGTGCTGCTGCTTGAGTTCGTCGCGCACGGGAAGGCGCAGCGTCAGCTCGTCGGGGCCGACGTGCATCAGCTCGGTGCCAAGCAGCATGCTGAACGGCTGCGCCATCAGCGCGCCGCGCGCGCGGTCCACCAGATCGGTCATGGTCGGCTTCCTCGGGCGATGCCCGCATGAATTCCCTAACCACTCTAGGAAGCGTCTTGCGGCGGCGCAAGGTGAATCGACGAACGCCTTTACGCGGATTGTTGCGACAAATGGCTTGAATCAATCGGCAATCCGCTCCGGCATTTCAAATCGGCCTTTCAAATCGATTCCGAAACGATCTGTCGCTGTTTTGACGCGGAAATTTCATGTTTTAAGCCTCAATTCAACGTTTGCGCCTGCCGTAAACCCCAGTGCAGGCGCACGCGATCACATGCGGGCGCTCACCCCACACTCACTGCCATCCCAGGTGTTCAAGATGTTCAGCAAGATCAAGGTCGCATCCGGCCTTCTATGCGTTCTAGTCGCATTCTGTGTGCTCCAGCTCGTGACCGAGGGGCTGGGTTTCTGGTCGCTCACCCGCACGCACGACGACGTCAAGGATCTTTCCAAGGTCGCGCTGCGTCAGGCGAGCGCCGCCAATGAAATCACCCAGCATCTGATGGACGCGCGCATCAACCTGTCGCGGGCGGGCACCCGTCTGATTCGCGGCGGCGGTGCGGCGCCGACCGACATCATCAGCCACGCGCAGGACGAACTCGGCGCGGCCGATCAGGCGTTCGCGACGCTCAACGCCGTCGAGGCGATGAACGACGAAGACCGCACGCGCATCGCCGCGCTCGGCCAGCGTTATCAGGTCTATCACAAGGCGCTCGCCGAACTCGTCGACGACCTCAACGCCAACAACATTCAGGCCTTCCTCGATCAACCGACGCAGTCGTATCAGGACGCTTACCTGAACGAGCTGCACGAGTTCGCGCGCTTTAGCGCGGCGGCCAGCCGGGCTTCGCTCGAATCGATCGATACGCGCCTTGCGGTGTTCCAGACCGTCGGCATCGTGATCCTGATCGGCCTCGTCGCGCTCGCGACCAGCGTGCACTTCGGGCTGCGCAACGGCGTGGTCGCACCGCTCGAAGAAGCGGGCCGCCACTTCGATCGCATCGCTCGCGGGCATCTGAACGAGACCGTCACGGCGCGCGGCGATAACGAAATCGGCCGGCTGTTCCGCGGCATCGCGATGATGCAGGCGAGCCTCGCGCGCACGGTGCATACGGTGCGCGAGACGGCGGGCGGCATCAACGTGGGCGCCGACGAAATCGCTACCGGCAACGCCGATCTGTCGGCGCGCACGGAATCGCAGGCAGCCTCGCTCGAAGAAACGGCGGCCAGCATGGAAGAGCTGACCGGCACGGTGCGCAACACCGCCGAAAACGCCCGCGAAGCCAACGCGCTGGCCGAAGCGGCACTCGATGCCACCTCGCGCGGCGGCGCCGTGGTGGGCGAAGTGGTCGAGCGTATGCACGCGATCGCGCAAAGCTCGGACAAGATCGCCGAGATCATCGGCGTAATCGACGGTATCGCGTTCCAGACCAACATCCTTGCGCTCAACGCGGCCGTCGAAGCGGCGCGCGCGGGCGAACAGGGCCGCGGCTTCGCGGTGGTGGCGGGCGAAGTGCGTGGGCTCGCGCAGCGCAGCGCGCAGTCGGCGAAGGAAATCAAGACGCTGATCAGCGAGTCGGTGTCGCAGATTCGCGGCGGCTCGGAACTGGTCGAGCGCGCGGGCGAGTCGATGCGCGAAGTGTCGACTTCGATTTCGCGCGCCACGCAGATGATGGCGGGTATCAGCGCGTCGTCGCTCGAACAGAGCGCGGGTATCGATCAGGTCAACACGGCCGTTTCGCAGATGGACCAGATGACGCAGCAGAACGCGGCGCTGGTCGAGGAAGCGGCGGCGGCGGCGGCTTCGCTGCATCAGCAGACGCGTCAGCTTGCGGAAGCGGTGGCGGCGTTCGAGATCTCGCCGGCGGTGCTGGCGGAAGGCCGCAATCTGGCGGCGCTGAGCGCGGCGCGCACGGAGCCGGACGGAGCGTTTGCCGCAGCCTGAGTTTGCTGCAGCGAAGTCGGTTTCAGCATGAAGAAAGGGCAGCCACGGGCTGCCCTTTCTCGTTTAATTTCGCGCGGCGTTAGAGCGCGCTGTACGCCGTCAGCAAATGATACGGCGTAGTCGAAGGCATATCGGCGCGAGCGATTTCGCCGTTTGCGCTGCGGCATTCCACCCAGCCTTGCGGCGTGATGAAGCGCCCGGCGAACTTGCCGATCTGATCGTTCAACGTTGCGCGCACAACGGTATCGTCGTGCGTTGCAATCGCACGCAGGTACTCCGTCTGCGCCCAGATGCGCTGCGTGGCGTCCGTCACGCGGCCTGCTTCATCGACAGCCGCAGCCACGGCGCCCGAGACCGGGTCCACGCCGTGCTTCACTGCAAACGTGAACGCGCGCGCAAGCGCTTCCTGCAGCCCGGAGGCACCCAGCCGGGCATGGCCCGCCTGCGTCGCCAGCCAGAACCATTCGAACTGATGGCCGGGCTCCAGGCGGTTGCCCGCCGCGCCGATCGGCAATTCGGCGATACAGCCCGTGGGCGTATGCAGAAAGCCGCGCGCGAGCGCTTCGCACAGACGCGTGATGGCGGTGTCGAACGCGGCGTCGCCGGTGGCTTCGCGGGCCACGAGCCAGGCCTCGGTCAGATGCATCAGCGGATTTTGCAGCGGGCCGCCGATGGCGCTTGCGAACGAGACGTCGAGCGCGGCATGTAGCAAGCCGTCGTGGGCCTTGAAGCGGTCGAGGATCAGCGCCGACGTCTCGCGCGCCACATCGAGCGCCTCGCTCACGCCAAAGCGCTGCCCATACGCCGAGCAGGCGAACACGACGAACGCGTGCGTATAGAGATCCTTGGTGGTATCGAGCGGCGCGCCTTGCGGATCGACGCTATAGAACCAACCGCCGTGCGTGCGGTCCGCAAAGAGACGGCACAGCGATTCGAACAGCGTATGCGCGTGCGCCGCGTCGCCGTTCTGCGAGAACACGAAAAGCTGGCGCGCGCAGGCCATCGCGCGATAGCGCGTGTCGGGCAAGGGCGCGGTGCCGGTGGCGTCGAGCGCTTCGTGCGGCAGACGCAGGGCGGTATTGAAACCCGGGCCGCGCCACAGCGGCAGGACGGTGCGGTCGAAATGATCGCGCAGGCTGGCTGCGCCGGTAAATGCGTTCATGAAGGACGTGCCGCACGGCTGACGGCGGCAACAGGCTGAATGGGTTTCCCGATTGTACGCTGCGCCGCAGGCTGTCTCGAATCGAGGTCTTACTAAAGCTTGCTGGCGATGCAAGCCCGACTTCCACCTAACGACAAGGAGAACGCCAACCATGCTGAACAACTGGGAACTCGTTTCGCGACTCGTCATTGCGGCGGCGCTGGGCAGCGTCATCGGCTTCGAGCGCGAGCGGCTGTCGTGGGCCGCCGGACTGCGTACGCACATGCTGGTGTGCGTGGGCTCGGCGCTCATCATGATCGTGTCGGCGTTCGGTTTCGCCGATGTGCTCAGCGCCGATCACGTCGTCCTCGACCCGTCGCGGATGGCCGCGCAGGTGGTCTCGGGCATCGGCTTTCTGGGTGCGGGCTCGATCCTGCTGCGCGGCGAGATCGTGCGCGGCCTGACCACGGCGGCGAGCCTCTGGTCGGTCGCGGCCATCGGCCTCGCGGTGGGCGGCGGCCTTTATACGGCGGCGATCGCGGCAACGGTGATCATCCTCATCATCCTTGCGGGCATCAAGCCGCTGGAGCGCCGCTTCATCACGTTCCGGCAGCGCCGGCAGATCTCGCTGCTGGTCACGCGCGGCGCGCTCACTTTCCATTCGCTGCACGACGCGCTGGGCACTTCCAGCCCGCGCGTGAAGCAGTTCGTGGTGCAGCAGAGCGACGATTCGCCCGAACTGGATGAAGTGATGATCGTGCTGGCGCGGGTTTCGTCGATGGAGTACGAGGCGATCTGCACGGCGCTGCGGCGCCTGGACGCGGTCAAGGAATTTCGCGAGGACGGCCCGCGAAGCGGAGTCATCGACGGATGAGGGTGCGGGCAATGCAGCAATGCGTCATGGATACTTCATATTTTAGGGACGCACACCGGTAACGTTTGCGGCTAAGATGCCTGTCCAGAGGCGCCCGGCCAAAGGATGGACGCGCGCCTCGCGAGTTCATCCGAAGTGAGCATCATCGTTGACCCATGGCCGATCACGCAGATTACGCAGACAACGAAGACAATGCAGTCAACGGAACGTCGGGAAACGGGCGCGGTGCGCGCACCAGCGCCTCCCGGCGACGCACTCCGGTGTCTTCCGCCGAAACCGACTCCGCTACGCTGGACTCCCAGCCTCCTGAAACCACCCTCGATCTGTTTGGCGAAGGCCCTGCGCCGGAATTCGTCGGCACGCCGCAGACCATGAGCGCCAAGGTCAGCCGCGCGATGGCGTCGCCCGCCGCGCGTCGCGCAGCGCGGCAAAAAGCGCCTGCGCTGACGCCAGAGCTATCCGACGAACCCATCGAGCCGTCTTTTCACGCCGATATGGCACATGAGGACGCGCCCGCGCCGCAGCAGGCCGAAGTGCCTTCGGCACCGGCATCGGCGGAAACCGCGCAGGTTGAGCAAAGCGCTGAATCCGCAGCGCCGGACGCAACCGTCGCTCCCAGGCCATACAAGGAGAAGCTCGAACCGGCGGCGCCGTCCGTCAGCGGCTTTTCCTACGCGCCCACGAGCGCAAGCGGCAGCCCGGCGCATCTGACGTCGGTGGTGCATGCTTCGGATTTCGAGGCGGCGGTGCATGGCCCCGTCAACGAGCGCACGGCCGAAGCGTCGCCTGCCGATCTCGCGGCCGCACTGGCCGTGCAGGCACGCCGCACGAAGTGGATGCTCACGGCTGCGGTAGCGGCGCTGGCGGTCACAACGGTGCTGGCGGTCGCGGAAACGGCCATGCTGGCCAATTTTTCCGCCGATTCGCAGGCGCAGCAGCAGCGCATCGAGTTGCTGATGCAGAACCAGCAGGCCGCGCTCGACAAGCTGGCGGCGCGCATGGACACGCCGCCGGTTGCAGCGCTCGCGCCGATGGCTATTGCGCCTGCCGCCACGTCGGCGGCGCCTGCTGCGGCGCGAGCGCAGTCCGCATCGGCGCCTTCGCGCCACGCCGCGCGTGCTGCCCGGAAGGCCGCTGAAAAAGCCGCAGCGGAAAAGGCCGTTGCAGAAAAGAACGCTGAAAAGGCCGGCTCGCACGCCGCCGCCAAAACGCGTTCCCAGCAGGGCGCCCGCCCGACGCAGACGGCGAAGAACTAATCAGTCAGCGCCGTATTTTTCCTTTCGACCCCTGAAAATCAGATCGCCTATGTGTTGCCCTTGCGCAACGCATGGGCGCCTGTTGACGGGCCGCGACGCCGCGCCGCAGATTTTTTGTTGCAGTGCACTGGCGTTTGCCTAGGGAAAACCCTATAATGCTTTCATTCCTAGGGAAAACCCTTAAAACCTGTCACACCGGGAGTCATCATGAGCTTTATCCTCGCACTGCTCCAGAAGGTGGACGACTTCTTCGCGTCGCCCTACCTGCCGATGGATGCCGACTATTCGTATGCTGCGCGTGCTCGCGAAGCCGAACGCATCCGCCGCTCGCACTACGCACCGTTCGGTCTGCCGCGCGACTAAGCTGTTCACCGCTGAATACGGTCTGATCGCAATCGGAGCGGGACGAACCAACGCCTGAGGCGTTGTTCGGGCACACGCCGCCCATCTGCTGGTCGATCTGCAGCGAACAAAGCCGGTTCTTGTAAAAGAGCCGGCTTTGTTGCGTCTGGCGCCCGAAAAAACGTCAGCCAGGCCGCTCCGCGTCGCGCACGACCTCCAGCGCCGGCGTCTTCGGGCTTTCGGCCTTTGTGCCGACTTTCGACGGTCCTTTGCGCGCGGCCCGCACCGCACGCAGGCGCGCATCGAAATCCTCCAGCACGCCGTCGCGCGACAGCGACGCAACCGCGAACGCCCGGCCGGCCTTGCCGAATTCCGCACGCCGGACCGGATCGTCGGCCAGTGCGCGGATCGCCTGGGCGAGGCTGGGCGCATCGCCGGGCGGCACCACCATGCCGCGCGGCGCGACGGCGCTATGCAACTCCGTGCCGGGGCTGGCCATCGCGATCACCGCGCGGCCGCTTGCGAACATGCCGGTGAGCTTGGACGGCATGACGAGATCGGCGGCATCGGCGCGTTGCGGGAGCACGTGGATATCGGCGAGATTGAGCAGTTCGTTGAGCTCCTCGACGGGACGCAGATCGATCACGCGGCAATTCGGCAACTCGCCGCAGGCCGCTTCGATGGCCGCGCGCGCCGGCCCGCTGCCGCAGAACACGAAGGCGAGATCGGGCTGATCCTTGAGCGCGAGCGTGGCGTCGGTCAGCACGTCGAGGCCCTGCTTCATGCCCATGTTGCCGGAGTAGAGCACGACCATTGCGTCGGGCGCGATGCCCAGCGCTGCTTTCAGGCGGCTCACGCGCTCCAGCGGAAACACGGCGTCGGTGCTCGCCCAGTTGGGAAAACGCACGAGTTGCGCGGCGCGCACGCCTTTGTCGGCGGCGCGCTCGAGCATCTTGCCGGAGATCGTCGAGACACTGTCGAAGCGCGTCAGCAGCGCGCGTTCGATCGCCAGCGCCGTGCGCTTGAGCCATGAGCCGCGCAGAATGTCGAGCTTGAATGCCGCATCCACTTCGAAGTCCTGAATATGTAGCCACGCGTGTGCGCCGCATAGCCGCGCTGCGAGCCAGCCGGTGGGCGCGTTGAGCAGACTGGGCGCGACGCAGAACACCACATCGGGACGCCAGAGCGCAAAGCGCAACATCAGCGGCAGGCTCGATAACGCGAAGCTCGCGAGATGCACGAGGCGGCCCTTGCCGCGCGGCTTCGACGGCACCCACAAGGGCGCACGCACGACCTGTACGCCGTCGCGCGTTTCGCTGGCGTAGCGGTTTGCCGAGTACGGTTCTGCTACCTGCCACTCGGGATAGTAGGGCGGCGCCGTGACCACGCGCACTTCATGTCCGCGCGCGGCGAGCCAGGTGGCCATTTCGCCCGTGTATTTGCCGATCCCGGTCATTTCCGGTGCGTAGTTGATGCCGTAGATCAGGATCTTCACTGGCCCTCCGTGCGCGCGGCGAATTGGACTCGAGCGGGAATCGAACCATGCTCGAAGCGGGTGCTCGAATCGAGGTCGAGTGTGGCCGATTATGCGGCGCGCAATGATGTGCCCGCCCGCCAGAATCTCGCAGCGATCGGACAATCGTACGATATCGAAGATCCGTGTCGATCAAGCATTCAGGAGTACCCAGCAAGCCGGTCGCGCATATGGCGCACGGCTCGCA
This sequence comes from Paraburkholderia sp. Ac-20340, assembly GCF_017104965.1. GTDB lineage: Bacteria > Pseudomonadota > Gammaproteobacteria > Burkholderiales > Burkholderiaceae > Paraburkholderia. The sequence continues at coordinate 46,227 of NZ_JAAGPR010000040.1, read as the reverse complement.
CCATCGTGCGCAGCCGCGCTTCGAGGCCTGCGTCATAGTGATGGATGATGAGCGAGCGGCGTTCGCCATCGGCGACATGCAGGTTGTGGTGAAGCGTGACAAAGCCATTGAATACGTAGGCGTTGCCGGGCTCGCAGCGAATGCGCAAACCACGCCGCGTGCCGAAACCGCTATTGACGATTGCGCGACGCAACCCGAAGGGCAGGCCGTGCTCGAAAAAGAGCCACGCCTTGGTCATCAAATGCGCGAGCGGTGCAAGCGGCGCGCAGCGGCGCATATGCACGATCAGGTCGCCGTTCTGCTCGCCATCGGGCGCGCGCTGCAGCGGAATCAGCACGGTCAGTACATGCGAATCGAAATGGCGCAGATAGCTTTGCGCGGCCATCGCCGGCCCGACACAACGTAAAACATGAATGGGCGGATCGTTCGCTTCGCGCGCCTGGGTGCGCGCAACCCACTGTCGCGCTGCTGCGCAGACTTGCGCTTCCATGGCGCTGAAGGCCTCGTGCCGGCGCAGCGCGTCGGCGAACTGGCGCGCCGCTGCCGAGGCGCGGCGTCCGTCGGGTGGCTGCCATTCGTGTCGCGCGGCTTCAATCGATGCATTGATACTTGCCAGCAAGTCGGGCGGCACAACGCCGACGAATTCGCTGACAAGGCCGCCGTGCGCAGCCGTTACCCCTTCGCTCATGGCCTGACCTGTTGTCGTGGTTTGGTATGTTTGCCGTTGCGGTTCGCCGCTTGAAGCCCTCGAGCCACCTTACTACGCACCGGAATGCGTTCGACGCCAAGCTTTCGGCGGAATCGGCCATCCAGGGTGCAGGAGCGGTAAATGTGGCCGGTCATATTTTTGCCATGCACCATACAAAAGCAATTCTTCCTGTGGCTTTTTCCTCACGGTTTTTGTCCATGCGGGAGAACCCCGTTACTTCTCTCCATTCAGCTTTCGATTTGTCCGAGGAAAAATCACTGAAAACATTTTGAATGGAACGGATTCTGCTAGCCGCGCCAATTTGATGGATTTTCCGATTCAAAAATGAAACGTTTCTATATAAACCAGACGAATTAAATGACCGATTTCTCAGCCTGATTATTTATCTGATTTGCCGGGAATGCGGAATTACAGGGGTTTTGCGCATGCTGCATCGCAATGCAAGTGCGTTTGCTCGCGCTCTGCCAGAATCGTGCGCACCTGAGCATCGGGGTGCTGCTTGCTGAATCGCTTTCATTTGCTTTAAGCGCCGAATGGCGGCCATTCTTGTCTTATCAATGTGCGTAAGGCCACATAATTACCCAGTTTATTGATCCGCCAACACCTCGCCATAATCCGTCACGTCACGCGCAATGCATTTCGGCGCGCTATGATGCACTGCACACGAAACAACAAAATCGCATCGACGAATGCGAGAAAAGGGAGCCAGCGGACCGTCCACATTGGGGATCAGCCATGGCATACGTCGTTATAGATGATCGAGGTTTGGCCGCGTCGCTATCGGCTAGAAATACTGCGGCGCGAGTCACCCGTGAAAGTGTTACTCGGCAAATCGGGATTGTGCTGTTCGAAGGTTTTTCCCTGCTCGGCGCAGGGATGGTGGCAGAGGTATTTCAGCTGGCTAATGACATTGCAATGGCCGAAGGCAACCGCACGCTGCCGTACCGCGTCTGGATGCTTTCGGTGGAAGGGGGCGCAGTGGCGTGCTCGTCGTCGCTCAGACTGGCGACGTCCGCGATCGACGAAGTGGGCGATTCGTGCATCCGCGGTTTCGACGCGCTCTTTATCGGCGGCGGCCGTGCCGTGGCGAATGCATTGAACGATGCGCGCCTGAAGGCGTGGCTGCATCGCGTCGTGCCGGCCAGCGACGAAGTGCGGGCGATTGGCGAAGGGCATGCGTTGTTGAAGGCGGCCGGGCTCGAATCGGAGCAGGGCGGCGCGCCGTTTGGTCAACGTGTGCGCCTCGCGGGCACGGAGGAAGATGCAGCCGCCGACGATCATCACGAAGCGCTGCGCGCGGCGCTCGTGCTGATTCGCCGCGATATGGGCGCCGATGCGGCGCGCAAGGTCGGCGAACGCGCGTTGCCAAGTCTTTCCACGCGGCTTTCCGCGCTGTTTGCCGATGCCTCGCGTCCCACCTCGGGCGACAAGGTCTGGGCGTCGGCGCGCTGGCTCCAGGAGAACTGCGAGCGGGCGATCTCGGTGGCGGATGCGGCGCAGGCTTTCGCGATGAGCGAGCGCAATTTTCTGCGGCGGTTCAAGGACGTGCTCGGCATGACGCCCTCGGATTATCTGTTGCAGGTGCGGCTCGAACTGACCTGCCAGTTGCTCGTCAACACCGATCTGCCGGTGGACAAGATCGCACGCCGCAGCGGGATGCGCGACGGCGACCGCCTGTCCAAGGTCTTCCGCAGCCGGCTGGGCGTTTCTCCCACCGAATATCGCAGCCGTCACCGTGTTCGGGTGGACGACGCGATTGGCCAATGAGCGCCGCATCGGCGATCTCACGTAGATAGCGCATCCACGCGCTAACAGCACGTACCGTACGGCGCGACGCCGTGCGAGGCGGAGACAGCACACGCATTCCTCTTCGACGACGGGCGAGGCGTCCGCGCTTTGGCGCGGCGCTGCCCCGGCGGTTTTAACTTCCTATAGATAATAGGAGTACGAAGCAATGGAAATCGATTACGCAAAACTCGTCAAACCGCTGGAGTCCGCCAAGGCGGCGCCGGTGTTCATGACCGTCGATGTACTCGACGTCAGCACGCCGGGCGCGCCGATGACGCATATCCCCACGCTGCGCATCGTGCCGGTGGTGCTGGCGGGCGGCGCCGGCACGCGTCTGTGGCCGATGTCGCGCGAGCAATATCCGAAGCAGTTGATCGGCGTGATCGGTCAGGACACGCTGCTGCAATCGACCATGCGTCGCCTCGACGGCTTTCCCACGCCGTGGGAGATCGTGCCCGAGCCGATCATCGTGTGCGGCGACGAGCATCGCTTTATGACCGCCGAGCAGAGTTGTGTGAACGGCGTGAAGGCGGCGATTATCGTGGAGCCGGAGCGCCGCGACACCGCGCCTGCATTGACGCTGGCCTGCGCCGCTGCGTGCGCGCAAGGCGGCGACGCTATCGTCGTGGCTATGCCTGCAGACCACGCGATTGGCGATCTGGCTGCGTTCCAGCGCGCCGTGAGCCGCGCGGCGCGTTATGCGGAAGCAGGCGCCATCGCGACGCTCGGCGTGCCGCCCACGCGTCCCGACACCGGCTTCGGTTATATCCGTCTGGGCGCGCCGCTTGATGAAGACGCGCGCAATATCGCGGGCTTCGTCGAAAAACCCGCGCCCGAACTGGCCGCGCATTACGTGGACACCGGCGATTACTGGTGGAACAGCGGCATTTTCGTTGTGCGCGCATCGGTATGGCTCGACACGCTGCAACATCTTCAGCCTGAAATGCACGAGGCCTGCATGGCCGCGTATGTGTCGGGGCAGCGTGATGGCGCGTTCTTCCGTCCGCATCGCGATTACTTCAAGACCTCGCCGTCCGATTCGATCGATTACGCCGTGATGGAGCGCCTTGGCACCGACGCCGCGCTCGCGCAGGGCGTGGTCGTGCCGCTCGATGCGGGCTGGTCCGATCTGGGATCGTGGGACGCCGTGTGGGACGCGCTCGACAAGGACGCCGACGGCAACGTTGCGCGCGGCCGCGTGATGTTCGAGAACGCCACGTCGAGTCTCGCGCATTCGGAAGGGCGTCTGGTGGCCTGCGTGGGCGTGAGCAACGTGGTGGTGGTGGAAACCGACGACGCCGTACTAGTCGCCGACCGCTCGCACGTGAAGGACGTCAAGGGTCTGGTGTCGAAGATCAAGGCGATGCACGCGCCCGAAGCGAATACGCACCGCAAGGTGCGCCGTCCCTGGGGCTATTACGACTCGATCGACAAGGGCGCGCGTTTTCAGGTCAAGCGCATCGTCGTGCAGCCGGGCGCGCAACTCTCGCTGCAACTGCATCACCATCGCGCCGAACACTGGGTCGTGGTGAGCGGCACGGCGCTTGTCACGCGCGGCGACGAGCAGTTCATGCTCAGCGAAAACGAATCGACCTTTATCCCGATCGGCGTGCGCCATCGTCTGGAAAACCCCGGCAAATTGCCGCTCGAAATCATCGAGGTGCAATCGGGCGCGTATCTGGGCGAAGACGACATCGTGCGTTTCGACGATACCTACGGCCGGGCCTGAAGCGATCTGGAGCGCACTCGTTGCGCTCGCAACTGGAGAGTCGGGTCATGAGTACCATCGAGTTCGTGCCGGAATCTCCGGCCTCGTTCGGCGGCGTGCAAGGACTGCTTGCGCGCATGCTGGACGTCACGCTGGTCGTCGGCTGTGCGCGGCTGGCGACTGGCCTGCATGCGGCCGATAGCGTGTCGCTGGGCGTGGAGGGCGCATTTGCGTTGTTCGCCTGTGCGTTTACGCTCGCCGTGTTTCCCGTGTTCGGCGTGTATCAATCATGGCGCGGGCGCTCGATTCTGCGGTTTCTTTCGCAGGTCGTGCTGGCGTGGGCGGTGGTCGCCGTCTGCGCGCTCGTGATGATGTTCGCCGTGCACAGCACCGACGCCGTCTCGCGCGAGTGGTTCATGTGGTGGACCGGCTATACCGCGGCGGGCATGGTCGGCGTGCGGCTGGTCGTGCGCGCTGCGCTTTCGCGTGCGCGCCATGCCGGCATGAATCTGCGCAACGTGGCGATCGTCGGTTGCGGCGAGCATTGCCAGCATATGGTCGAGCGCATCCAGCAAGCGCCCGCTACCGGCTTTCGCGCCATGGCGGCGTTCGATGCGAAACCGGCGGGCGGCGCGGCCATCATCGGCGTGCCGGCGTTTGCAGGCACGGAACACTTTGCGAGCTTTGTCGATTTCGTGCGCCGCAACGGCATTCAGGAAGTGTGGCTCGCGCTGCCGCTGTGCGAAGAGCAAACCATTCTGCAATGCGTGAATGCGTTTCGCGACGATCTCGTGAACGTGCGATTCATTCCCGATGTGCGCAGCATGGCGTTGTTCGGCAATGCAATGGTCGATCTCATCGGCATGCCGGCGATGAATCTCGTGGCCTCGCCCATGCCCGCGCATGCGCTGGTGAAGAAAGAGATTTTCGACCGCGTGTTTGCCGCCGCTGCGCTGCTCGCGCTGCTGCCGGTTTTCATTGCGGTAAGCCTGGCTGTGAAGCTGTCTTCGGCGGGCCCGGTGTTCTTCACGCAAAAGCGCATGGGCGCGGATGGCCGCGTGTTCCGCATCTACAAGTTCCGCACCATGCGTCAGCACGCCGAAGTCGCGGGACAGGTCGTGCAGGCCACGCGCAACGATTCGCGCATCACGAAAGTGGGCGGGATTCTGCGTCGCACGAGTCTGGACGAACTGCCGCAGTTCTATAACGTGCTGCGCGGCGACATGTCGGTGGTCGGCCCGCGCCCGCATGCGATCGAGCACGACGAACTCTATCGCAAGGTCGTGAACGGTTATATCCACCGTTATCGCATCAAGCCGGGTATCACGGGCTGGGCGCAGGTGAATGGCTATCGCGGAGAGACCGATCGCGTGGAGAAGATGGAGCGCCGCGTCGAACACGATCTCTATTACCTCCATCACTGGTCGTTCGCGCTCGACATGCGCATCGTGGCGGCCACCGTTCTCAAGGGGCTCGTGCACAGCAACGCGTATTGAGCGCTTGCTTTGCAGCGCTTTCATAGATGTTCCGATCGGAGGGTGGTGGACGCCATGCAGCAAACGCGTCTGTTCCGGGGCCTTCGATCGTCCGTCGTTTCCTCTCAACGTTGGGGAAGAATGATCGTGTTCATCCAGATGCTGGAAGGGTTCATCGTTGCCGTCATCCTGCAAGCGTGCCGCAGAGCACGTTGCGCGATGCGCGCGCATTCAGGCTTGCTATCGGGCCGCATCGTCAAGTCTCGCCGCATGGGCCGCGGCGGACTGGCGGCCATCATTGCCGTACTCGCGCTCGTGAGCGCACTGACGGGTTGCTCGACTGCGCCGGGTATGCGCATGTCCGAGCCGGCCTCGTTGCCGACCGGCGACACGTCGGGTAACAACGCCCAGGCGCAGACCGATATTCCGATCACCGAAATCAATCTGCGCCTGATCCAGCAATTGCGCGCGTCCGCCGCGCCGGACAGCGCGTGGACCGTGCTCGCTTCGGCGAATCAGCCGGCGCATTACACGCTCGGTCCCGGCGACGTGCTCGATATTACCGTGTGGGATCACCCGGAACTGATTGCCGCGCAAAGCGGCCAGGCCAATAGCGTTTCGGCGCAACGTGCCGCCGATCCCGCGCCAGGCTTCGTCATTGATCAGGATGGCTATCTACAGTTTCCGTACGTGGGACGCGAGCACGTGGCGGGCATGCAGATCGAGGACGTGCAACGACTCGTGCACGACCGTCTTTCCGTGGTCTATAACAAGCCGCAGGTGACGGTGCGCATCGTCTCGTATCGCTCGAAACAGATCTACGTGGACGGCGAAGTGCTGACACCCGGCTCGTACGCCATCAACGACGTGCCGATGACGCTCTATCAGGCGATTTCGCGCGCAGGCGGCTTCACGAAGAACGCCGATCAAAGCCAGATGGTGCTGGTGCGCGACGGCAAGTCGTATCGGCTCGATCTGCCGGCGATGCTCGCGCGCGGCGAGAATCCTTCTAGCATCCGCCTGCGCAATGGCGATCTGCTGCGCGTGGTAGCGCGCGAGGACAACGGCGTTTATGTGATGGGCGAAGTGTCGAAGCCCGTGACGGCCGTGCCCATGCGCAACGGCAAACTCATGCTCAGCGATGCAATCTCGCAGGCTGGCAGCGTCAACGCCAATACCGCCGATCCGCAGCAACTCTATGTGATACGCGGCGCGGAAGGCACCGAGCCGCAGGTCTATCACCTCGATGCGCGCTCGCCGGTATCGATGATTCTCGCCAACCAGTTCCAGCTCCAATCCAACGATGTCGTCTATGTCGACAGCAACGGGCTCGTACGCCTCTCGCGCGTGCTGAACCTCCTTCTTCCGGCCATTAACGCGGGCCTTACCGCAGCGGTGTTGACGAAATGAACGCACCTACTCCTCGCCTCGTACGAGAGCCCGCTGCCGAGCACCTGAGCGCCGTGGCGCCGGTGGAGACGCAGCCGCTCGCCGCCCAGACCGACGTGCCGCTTTCGATGTGGTTTTCGCGCATTGCCGAAAGCTGGCGTCTGATTCTTGCGATGACGGTGATCGCGTTACTGCTGGGCGGCTTCTATGCGTTTGTCGCCACGCCCGTGTATGAAGCGCAATCGCTGATCCAGATACTCGATAACCAGTTGTCGGCGAAAGATCGCGATTCGCTGGGCGAGCTGGCTTCGATCTTCGATAAAGGCGGCACGGCCGCTGCCGAAATCGAATTGCTGCGTTCGGACCTCGTCGTGGGACAGGCGGTGTCGCGTCTGCATCTGGATATCGACGTGCAGCCGCATTATTTTCCGCTGATCGGCGCGGCGCTCGCGCGTCATGTGCCGCCGGGCGACCTCGCAGCGCCGCGCTTCGGCCTTGCGCAATACGCGTGGGGCGGCGAAGAACTGGCGATCAGCGCGCTCGATCTGCCGCTGCGTCTGGCGCGCGAAGGCGTGGTGCTGGTCGCGCAGGGCGGCAATGCCTACAGCCTGGTGACCAAAGGCGGCCAGCTCTTGCTCAACGGTCGAGCCGGAACGACGGCAACCGCGCCCTTCGGCGGTGGCACGGTGACGGTGCGGGTCGATAATCTGGTGGCGCGCCCCGGCACGCAATTCGGCGTGTCGAAGGTGTCGCTCGAACACGCCACCGGCGAATTGCAGAGTCATCTCACGGTGGCGGAAAAGGCCAAGCAGTCGGGCATGATCGGTGTGAGCCTGCACGGCAACGATGCGGCACGCACGGCGCTGATCCTCAACACGATCACCGAGCAATACGTCAAACAGAACATCGACAGCCGCTCGGGAGAAGCTGAGCATACGCTCGCATTTCTCGAGCAGCAGTTGCCGCAGTTGCGCGCGGAGCTCGACGATGCCGAGCAGAAGTACAACCGCTTTCGCAATGAAAACGGCTCGGTCGATCTGAGCGAGGAAAGCCGTCTGCTGCTGCAACAGGTGGTGGACGACAAGACCAAACTCGTCGATCTCCAGCAACAACGCGATGCGATGGTGCAGCGCTTCACGCCTGCGCACCCCGCTGTAGCGGCGCTCGATGCGCAGATGGGCACGCTGCGCCAGCAGATGGCCGATCTCACCGCGCGCGTGGAGAAGATGCCCGACACCGAGCAGAACGCCCTGCGCCTGATGCGTGATGTGCGTGTGGATACGCAGCTCTACACGAACCTGCTCAATAACGCGCAGCAGTTGCGCGTGGTGAAAGCCGGTCAGGTGGGCAGTGTGCGCGTGGTCGATCACGCGTCGATGCCAGAATTTCCAGTGCGCCCGAATCGTTCGATCATCCTGGTGTTCTCGGCGTTGCTGGGCGTGCTCGTGGGCGTGGGCGTCGCGCTGTGCCGCAAGATGGTGTTTGGCGGCGTGGAGAATTCAAAGGAAATCGAGCAAGTCATTGGTGTGCCGGTTTATGCGGTCGTGCCGCGCAGCAATGCGCAACTCAAGATCTACGAAGAGATGAAGCGCGGCACGCGCGCCCAGCATGTGCTCGCCGGATGCGCCGCGCACGATGTCGCGATCGAGGGCATTCGCAATCTTCGTACTGCGATGCAATTCGGCCTGCTTGCTGCCAGCAATAACATTGTCGCGATCACGGGGCCGCGCAACAAGGTCGGCAAGTCGTTTGTCTCGGTGAACTTTGCTGCGGTGCTCGCGCTGGGCGGCAAGCGCACCATCATCATCGACGGCGATATGCGGCGTGGCGATATCCACGAGTACCTCAATATCCGCCGCCGGCCCGGACTTTCCGACGTGATCGCGGGCGCGGACCTCGATAGCGCCGTGATCCGCAACGTGCTGCCCGGCCTCGACGCGCTGCCGCAAGGCACGGTGCCGCCCAATCCTTCCGAGCTGCTGATGAGCGAGCGCTTTCGCTCGCTGCTGGAGGAGCTTTCCGCGCGCTACGACGTGGTGTTGATCGATACGCCGCCCGTGCTGGCGGTGACCGACGCCGCGCTGATCGCGCGCCGCGCGGGCTTGACGCTGCTGGTGTGCCGTCATGGCCGCGATGCGCTTTCTGGCATCGGCGAGACGGTGCGGCGGCTGCGGCACGGCGGCATTGCGGTGAAGGGCGTGGTGCTCACCGATGTGCCGCGCGGGCCCTTTGGCTACGGATCGAACTTCCCCACCTACGCGGCGGACGCCGTGGAATTGCACTGAAGCATTGGCATCGGCAACACGCATTCGCCGCACGCGCACACACACTGGAGAGCGCCATTATGGAACGCAAGGTTGCACTGGTTACGGGCATCACGGGGCAGGACGGTTCCTATCTCGCGGAACTGCTGCTCGACAAGGGCTATGAAGTTCATGGCGTGAAGCGTCGCGCTTCGCTGTTCAATACCGATCGTATCGATCATCTGTATCAGGACCCGCATCAGACGGGCCGCAATTTCGTGCTGCACCACGGCGACCTGACCGATTCGACCAACCTGATCCGCATTATCCAGACCGTGCGGCCTACGGAGATTTACAACCTCGCTGCGCAGAGCCATGTGGCGGTATCGTTCGAGGAGCCGGAATATACGGCCAATGCCGACGGGATCGGCACGCTGCGCATTCTGGAGGCGATTCGTATCCTTGGCATGACTAAGGAAACGAGATTTTATCAAGCATCGACTTCCGAGCTTTATGGTCTGGTGCAGGAAATTCCGCAGACCGAACGCACGCCGTTTTATCCGCGTAGCCCGTATGCCGTAGCCAAGCTCTACGCGTACTGGATCACGGTGAATTACCGCGAAGCGTATGGCATGTACGCGTGCAACGGCATCCTCTTTAACCACGAAAGTCCGAATCGCGGCGAAACCTTCGTCACGCGCAAGATCACGCGCGCGATTGCGCGTATCAAACTGGGCCTGCAAAAAACGCTCTATCTGGGCAATCTCGACGCCAAACGCGACTGGGGCCACGCGCGCGATTACGTGCACATGCAGTGGCTGATGCTGCAGCAGGAGCAGCCGGAAGATTTCGTGATTGCGACTGGCGTGCAGTATCGCGTGCGCGATTTCGTCGAAGCCGCTGCGAAGGAAATGGGCATCGAGATCACATGGAGCGGTACTGCCGCCGAAGAGATCGGCACGGTTTGCGCCGTGCATGACGGCAAGCACGTCAAGCCTGGCGACGTGATTGTGCGCATCGATCCGCGCTACTACCGCCCGACCGAAGTGGAAACGTTGCTGGGTGATCCCGCCAAGGCCAAGCAGAAGCTGGGTTGGGAGCCGACCACGAGCTTCGAGCAACTGGTGAAGGAAATGGTCTGGTCGGACTATGAACTCGCCGGTCGCGACGAACTGGTCAAAGAGCACGGTTATGTCGCTTACGACTATCACGAATGAGTGCAACGGCAAGGAGCCGATCATGCAGAACAAACGCAAACGAGTCTATGTAGCGGGACATCGCGGCATGGTGGGCGCCGCTATCGCACGCATTCTGGCGCTGCGCCCCGACGTCGAACTGGTGACGCGCACGCACGCGGAACTCGATCTCACGAGTCAGGACGCCGTGCGTGCTTTCTTTCGCGACGAAGCCATCGAAGAAGTCTATCTGGCTGCTGCAAAAGTCGGCGGCATTTTCGCCAACGATCACTATCCCGCCGATTTCATTTATCAGAACCTGATGATCGAAGCGAACGTGATTCATGAAGCGTGGCGCGCGGGTGTGCAACGCCTGCTTTTTCTCGGTTCGAGCTGCATCTATCCGAAGTTCGCCGAGCAACCCATCGACGAAGGCGCGCTGCTCACCGGCAAGCTGGAGCCGACCAACGAGCCTTATGCGATTGCGAAGATCGCCGGCATCAAGCTGTGCGAGAGCTACAACCGGCAGTTCGGCGCGTCGCACGGCACCGACTATCGCAGCGTGATGCCGACCAATCTCTATGGTCCCGGCGATAACTACACGATGCAGACGAGCCATGTCGTGCCCGCGCTGATCCGCCGTTTTCACGAGGCGCGCAGCAACGGCGATCGCGCGGTGCAGGTGTGGGGCTCGGGGCGTCCGCGTCGCGAATTCCTCTATGTGGACGATATGGCGGCCGCGAGCGTCTATGTGATGGAGATGGATCGCGCGGTCTACGAGCAATGCACGGCGCCGATGCAAAGCCATATCAACGTGGGTTTCGGGAGCGACGTGACGATCGCCGAACTTGCACAAACCATTGCTGGCGTCGTCGATTACGACGGTCAGGTGGAATTCGACGCATCGAAGCCCGATGGCACGCCGCGCAAGCTCATGAATAGCGCGCGCCTGCGAGCGCTGGGCTGGCAGCCGACGGTCGCGCTGGTGGATGGGCTTGCACGCGCCTATGCGGCCTTCCTGGGCACGCAGGTCGAAGCGATGCCCGTGCGCGGATTCGCCAACGCCTGAAGCCTGAAGCCCGAAGCAGGACCACCACGAGAGTCGAACGCAAGGACGTCGTCACCATGACCAGCTTTCGCATCGTTCAACCGGAAATCAAGGAACACGGTTGCGGCGTTTCCGATCACTCGGGCGTGCTCGTGCGCTTGTTGCGCGAGCGCCAGCGTGATGCACAGCGTTACGCCGTGCCCAATCGCGCCGCGGCGCGCACGGTGCCGGTGGTGCCCGGCGACGTATGGATCCTGCAACTGTCGATCTACGGTTTCAGTCGCAAAGGCGTGCCGCTATGGCTGCCGGCATTCGTCGATGCGGCGCGCGCGCGTGGCGTGAAAGTGGTGGTCTATTTTCACGAGCTTTGGGTGCTGGTCGCGCGCGGATTGTCGAGTGCGTACTGGCTCGCGCCGATGCAGCGGCGTATCTGCGAACGCGTGGCGGAACTGGCCGATTACGCGTTCTTCAATACCGATTGGGCCTATACATGGGGCGTCGAACGCATGGGCGAGCGCGCGATCTATTCGCCCACTTTTTCTAACGTAGGCGAGCCCGATTCGGTAAGCGCCTGGCGCGAACGCGAAGATATCGCGGTGGTATTCGGCTCGGCGCGCACGCGCGAAGAGATCTATCGCGAAGCGCTGCCCGCGCTTGCCGAGCAACTCGGGCGTGGCCATATCGAACGCGTGATCGATGTGGGCAGCGGCGGCCCGTGGCTCGATAGCGTGGAACAGGCATTGCAGCCCTGGCCCTTCGAAAGAAGCGGTCCGATGCCTTCCGAGGCGATTTCGCAATTGCTGATGCGCGCGAAATGGGGCTTCTTCAATACGCCTTGGGGACAGGCATCGAAATCCGGGGTGTATGCAGCCTATGCCTGCCATGGCGTCGCGCCGGTGTCGATTTTCGACGGCGTCGGCAACTATCCGGTGCCGACGTTTTATCCGCTGCCCGAGCAGCATTTCCTCACGCGCAATGCGTTTCGCGAAGCGGGCGACACGCTCGATACGACATCGGCGGCCATCGGCGCACGCGTGTTCGCGGAGCATGCCCGCAGCGCTCAACTCATCGAAAAGATCGTGGAGATCACGTCATGAACGGGGCAGCGCGACCTATGGCAAGAGCAGCACGCGGCAAGAACGTCGCGGTGTTTCATCCGGGCTTGCAGCATTCGCATCAGCTTGCGTGGGGACTCTACGAGCGCGGCATGTTGCAGACCTTCTGGTCCGGCGTGCCGGTGCGTTGCGAGGGCGATAGCGGCCGCTCGTACATTCCCGCACGGTGGCGCAGGAAGGTGCGCGACACGGAAGTGCCGCAAGCGCTGCGCCGCCATCCCGTCTGGTGGCAAATGCTGGTGCGGGCGAATTCGCTCGCGCGCACGGCGCCGACGCGGCACGACTACATGCATCGCGTGTTTCACTGGTTCGACTGGTGGGTCGCGCAGCAGGTGCGGGCGTTGAAGCCCGCTGCCGTTGTGGGCTACGAAAACTCGGCCTGGCATACCTTCAAGGCCGCGCGCGAAGTAGGCGCGACCTGCATTCTCGACGCGCCTTCGCTGCATCACGAAGATGCAAAGCGTTTGATCGAGGTGCCGTCGAACGGCTATATCGACGAAATCAATCGCCGCAAGGACGAAGAAGTGAAACTGGCCGACCTGGTCATTACCTGCTCGGACATGGCGCGCGAAACGTATCTGCGTGCCGGCGTGGACGAACGCAAAGTCCGTTCCGTGCTGCTGGGCGCGGAACTGCCTGCGGGCGTTGCGCGGCGCGCCGAATCGGCAAAACCGGTGCAGTTCATCTTTGCGGGCACGCTTTCGTCGCGCAAGTCGATCGACCTGATACTCGACGCCTTCGCGCGTCTGAACGCAGACAGTCATTGCGCCGATCTCACGCTGGTCGGCGGCAGCGAAAGCCCGCAATGGCTCACGCGTGCGAAGCAGGTCCCGCACGTGCGCTGTCTTGCCGGCGTGCCGCAACGCGAACTTTATGCCTTGTTTGCCGAGGCCGATTGCCTTTTGCTGCCTTCGCGCTTCGACGCCTTCGGCATGGTCGTGGTGGAAGCGATGGCGACCGGCACGCCCGCCATCGTGTCGACGATGACGGGCGCGCGCGAAGTCATCACGCGCTTTCCCGATAGCGGCTGGGTGGTCGAGCCGACCGAAGAGGCGATCTACCGGTCGATGCGCGAGAAAGTGGCGGACCGCCGCTCGATACGCGAAGCGTCGGAGCGCGCGCTGGCGGCGTCGCGCTATTTCACGTGGCGTGCGTATCGCGCGCGCGTGGCCGATCTGATCGCCGAAACGCTGGAGTAAGCCGATGCGATCATCCGCGATCTCTACCAGACGTGCCGGGCAGGAAGCGCTGCGCTTCGATTTTCTGCTCGTGCTGACCGTGATTCTCGTCACGGTGTTCGAAGGCGCGGTGCGCAAATGGATCGCGCCGGGCCTCACGAGTCCGCTGCTGTTGTGCCGCGATGGCGCGGCTTTCGCGCTGGTCGCGCGCACGGCGTTGAGCGGCCGCTTTGCGGCGATGCCGTTCGCCACCCAATGCCTGCTTGCATGGACTTTTGTGGTGGCCGGTTGGGGACTGTTCCAGATCATCGTGCTGCAAGGGCCGATCGTGCTGTTTCTGCTCGGGCTGCGTTTCTGGCTGCTGTACTTCTGGATGGCGCTGGCGATGGCGTGCACGCTCACGAACCAGGAAATCGTGCGTGTGATGCGGCTCATGATCGTGCTGGGCATCATGATGACGCCGCTCGTGATGCTGCAGCATGTCCTGCCGCCTTCGTCGCCGATCAACGTGCAGCCCGATACCGACGAAGACGCGATCTTCCGCGTGACCGCCGACATCGTGCGCGTGAGCGGCACCTTCACCTTCACGATGGGCTTTGCGTGCTTCATCGCGGTGGTGTCGCCGATTGCGATCAGTTCGGTGTGGAACGGCGTGCGTCTTTATCGGCATGCGTGGCTCGCGGTGGTGGCATTTATCGCCGTGTCGATTTCCACGCTCGTGAGCGGCTCGCGCGCATCGATCATGTTCTTCGGTGCGTTGCTCGCCGTGCAGACGCTGGCGGGCTTTGGAGCCGCGAAAACAGGCAAGGCGCTGATGCAATCGTTCGTGCGAACGGCCTTGGCCGTGATCGCGCTGGCCGTCACGCTCGGCCTGTTCAGCGACGCGCTCACCGCCACGCAAGAGCGCTTCCAGACTGCGGCCGCCGATGAAGACGTGATGGGCCGCATCGAAACCGAATTGCTGGGCGAACTCGCCGCGCGTAAAGAAATGAATGCCATTGGTCACGGCCTGGGCGCGGGCACCAATGCGGGTTCGGTGCTGCTGACCGGCGAGAACGCGTTCGAACTCGCGGAATCGGAGCCCGCGCGCGTGCTGCTGGAAATGGGTGTGATTGGCTTCGCGTGGCTGATGGTGAAGTGCCTGATTTTCGCGGTTGGCCTGTCGCGTAGCCTGGTGCGGCTCGTGCGTTGTAGCGAGACCTTGCCGTTGCTGATGTGGGCGACCACGGCGTATGGCATGTCGTCGTGGCCGGTGAGCGGGCAGGTGAGCGCGAACGCCTTTGGCTATATCGCGCTGGGTCTGGCCTTGTGTTCGACGCGGACACTACCGGCAAGCGCGCCCATCGACGATCCGATGCTGACCTGGGGAGCGCGTTCATGAAAGTGCTGCTGGTAGGCAACTATCCCGCCGATGGCCAGAAAAGCATGCAGGCCTATTCGCAGATGGTGCTGGGCGGCTTGCGCGCGGCCGGCGTGGAGGTGGAGTTCATGGCGCCGCGCGCGGTGTTGCTGCGCTCGCAGGCTTCGGTATCCGGGCTTGCGAAGTGGATTGGCTATATCGACAAGTTCGTGCTCTTTCCGTTTTCACTGGCACGCGCCGCGCGCCGCTTCGACCGCACGCATGTGTGCGATCACTCGAACGGCATGTATCTGTTCTGGCTGCCGCGCGAACGCAGCAGCGTCACCTGCCACGACGTCATTGCGATTCAGGCGGCGCGTGGGCTGGTCGAGGGCTGGCACACGGGGTTTACCGGCAAGGTGCTGCAGGCGCTCAATTATCACGGTATCGGGCGCGCGCGGCGTATCGTTTGCGTGTCCGATCTCACGCGCACGCATCTGCTGGCGTTGCGCGCCGATGTTGCGTCGCGCACGTCGGTGGTGCTCAATGCCCTGCATAGCGCTTTTCAACCCGATCCCGCGTGGCGCGCGACGTTGGGCTCGAACGGCCATGGCGCGCTCGGCGAGCGGCCTTATTTCCTGCACGTGGGTTCCGACCATCCGCGCAAGAATCGCGTGGCGGTCGCGCGCATCTTCGAACATCTGCTGCGTAAGCCGCGTTTCGCCGATGCGCAACTGGTGTTCGTCGGGCCGCCGCCCGATGCGGCGATGCGCGAGGTGATCGCCAGCGGCGGGTTCGGCTCGCGCGTTCAGGTGGTGGAAGACGCTCCGCATGCGCTGCTTGTTGCGCTGTATTCGGGCGCGCAGGCGATGATTTTTCCGTCGCTGAACGAGGGCTTTGGCTGGCCGGTGATCGAAGCACAGGCCTGCGGATGCCCGGTGTTTGCCGCCGGTATCGATCCGTTGCCGGAAGTGGGCGGCGCGGCCGCCGTCTATTTCGATCCTGCCGATTCGGCGCGCGCGGCGGAACTGGTGGATCGCGCGAACTTCGAGCGCATGACGCTGGCAGGTCTCGACAACGCCACGCGTTTTACCCATGAAGAGATGACCCGCAAACTCATTGCCGCGATTGGCCTCGATGCAACAAGGCCGATTGTCACTCATGAGGAATCCATAGGGACTCACGCATGAAGATTTTGCATATCCTGCCATCGACGAATCCCTTGCTTGGCGGCACCGTGGAAGCGGTGCGCCAGTCGGGCGCCTATCTTTGCGCGGCGGGCCATACCGTCGATGTGCTGTCGCTCGATGATCCGGGCGACGTGCATGTCGCCGCGTTTTCGCTGCCGGTGCATGCGATCGGGCCATCGGCGGGGCACTACCGCTATAACTCGCGGCTCGTGCCGTGGCTGCGCGCGAATGCGCAACGTTACGACGCCGTGATCATCAACGGTCTCTGGCAATACCACAGCTTTGGCGCGTGGCGTGCGCTGCGTCGCTCGCGCGCGCCGTATTTCGTCTTCACGCACGGCATGCTCGATCCGTGGTTCAAGCGCACGTATCCGCTCAAGCATTTGAAGAAGTGGCTCTATTGGCCGTGGTCCGAATATCGCTTGCTGCGCGACGCCTGCGCCGTGTTGTTCACGAGCGAAGAGGAGCGCCTGCTTTCGCGCGATTCGTTCTGGCTGTATCGCGCGAATGAACATGTGGTGCCGTGCGGCACGGCGAGTCCGCCGCTACAGGGCGAATCGCTGCGCGATGCCTTTTTTGCGGCGCATCCGCATTTGCGCGGCAAACGACTCATGCTGTTTCTGAGCCGTGTGCATCCGAAGAAAGGCTGCGATCTGCTGATCGAGGCATTCGCACGCCGCGCGCAGGCGCATCCTGACTGGCATCTCGTGGTGGCCGGCCCCGAGAGCGGCAATCTGGGCGAGCGTCTGCGCGCCCGCGCGAGCGAACTGGGTATGAGCGAACGCATCACCTGGACCGGCATGCTGGAAGGCAATGAAAAGTGGGCCGCGTTCTATGCGAGCGATGTCTTCGTGCTGCCTTCGCATCAGGAAAATTTCGGCATTGTGATTGCGGAAGCGTTGGCTTGCCAGTTGCCGGTACTCATCACGAACAAGGTGAATATCTGGCGCGAAGTGCTGGAAAACGAGGCCGGTTTTGTGAGCGACGACACCGTCGACGGCGTCGAACATAGTCTCGATCGCTGGCTGCGCCTGAAACTCGGCGACAAGGAGCGCATGAAAGTACGCGCGCAATCGCTCTACGAATCGCACTTCACGGTCAAGGCGATGGCGCATGGTTTGATCGACGCCGTCGAGCGTTTTGCCTGATTTCCCCAGACCCGAGTGGAGTGCGCCATGTATCAGGATCTCTCGCAGTTCAGCATGCCTGCCGGCTTTCGCGGACGTTCGAAATGGTTCGTGCAGTGCTGGTGGATCGTCGAGGCGCTGCTATTCAAACCCTCGCCGCAATTCGCTTATGGATTTCGTGCGTGGCTGCTGCGCCGCTTCGGTGCGAATGTGGGCCGCAACACGGTGATCCGGCCTTCGGTGACGATAACGTATCCGTGGAAGGTCAGCATTGGCGATTACGCATGGGTGGGCGATAACGCCGTGCTCTATAGCCTTGGCGAAATCACCATCGGCGATCATGCAGTGGTCTCGCAGGGCTGTTATCTGTGTGCGGGCGATCACGACGCCACCGTCGAAAATTTTCCGATTCGCGCCCGCGATATTCGCGTGGCCGATCAGGCGTGGGTGGCCTCGGATGTGTTCGTCGGGCCAGGCGTGACAATCGGGCGGGGTGCGATTGTGGGGGCACGCAGCAGCGTGTTCGCCGATATGCCCGAAGGCATGGTGTGCTTCGGCCATCCGTGCCAGCCGGTGCGGCGGCGCGTGCCGCAGACGGCGTGACGCGGCGTGCTTACCAGGGGCTCTGGTAGACGGTGCCGCTGGAATCTGCCGGATAAATCGATGCGGGGAAGGGATTGGCGAAGACGCCGCCGTGCTTCGTGGAAGCCGAGGCCGACGACGTTGCCGACCGGCGTAGCGCGACGCGCGTGACAGCGGCGCTGCTGTCATCGGGAGCGCTGAGGTTGGTGTCTTTCGGCACGCGTGGCAGTCCCAGCAGTTGTTGCTCGCTGGCGCGCGAGGCGTCTTCGGTAGCGAGGCCGCTGTTGTTCGAGGTCGAATCCGATGCCGATGAGTCGCGCGCTGTCTGTGCATCGGTGCGAGTAGAACTGGCCGTTGTAGCGGCATAAGCATTGGCGCCAGAAAGCACGGCCGCGCTTACACCGGCAATCAGCATCATCAATGAGATCGAATGTTTCATCGTAGTCCGAATGATTGTAAGTGAGGCGTTGAGCAGGAACCTGAGCCGACCGAACAGATTATAGGCATCGCCGGTCTGCAAACCAAACCCTTTACGGGAAACATCGCGACGATGAGCACGCCCAGCAGTGAAAGCCCAAACGAGGCACGCTACGTTTCAGACGATGTGGCCGCGCCGCGCGCTTCGCGTCTGCGTGCGCTGCGTAGTTCAGGCGGATTGCCGGTATTTGTCGCGAAGTTTCTTTCGCGCGAGGCCGTGGTGCAAGGCCTTAATTTCGTTGGCGGCATCTGGGTGGTGCGTGCGCTCACGGTGCATGAGTATGCGTGGTACACGATTGCCACCACCATGCTGGGCGCGGGTATCGTACTTGGCGATATGGGCGTGGGCGCGGCGCTCTTGAGTCTCGCGGGGCGGCTGTGGCCCGACCGTCCCAAGGTCAACCGGCTGTTCGCCGTGGCTTACGAAGCGCGCACGAAGTTCTTTGCGTTATTCGGTGCCGTGGTGTTTGGCGCGGGCGTTTTTCTGCTGACAAGGTCGCAGGCTTCGTGGCCAGCTGCTGCGGCGATCATGGTTTGTGTGTTAGCCGTGACATTTTTTCAGCTCAACTTCAGTCTGCTTTCGGTACTGCCCAAGCTCGAACAGGATCTCAAGTCGCTACAGCAGATCACGATTTCCGGCGCTGCAATACGCCTCGTTTTGCTGGCCGCCTTGCTGGTCTCGGCGAATACGATTACGGCGCTGCTTGCCGCGCTGATCGCCATCGCCTGGCAGGCCTGGACGATACGCCGCCGCTACGATATTGCAGATCAGGATACGCATTATCCGCTCGACACGGTTCGTGCGGAGTTCTCGAAGGTCGCGCGACGCCAGGCGCCCGCATCGATTTACTTCTGCATTCAAGGCCAGCTCAACGTGTTGTTGCTCGGCTATTTCGGCAGCGCGACGCAGGTTGCGCAACTGGGTGCGCTCGGACGTATTTCCGCATTGCTGATGGTCACGCAGTCATTGTTTTCCAGTATTCTCATGCCGCGTTTCGCCGTATTGAAAGACAAGGCTGACATGCTGCGCAAGTATGTGCTGGCGGTTTCGGCGTTTCTGGTTCTGATCGCGATATTGCTCGGTGCAGCATGGCTGTTTCCCGGTGTGGTGTTGTCGGTGCTCGGCGGGCAGTATGCGGGTCTGCATGGCGAACTGCTTTTGATTCTCGGCTCGGCTGCACTCTATGTCATCGAAGCGTTGCTTTATTCGCTGAATATGTCGAGAGCATGGGTCGCGTCTTCGTGGATTCAGGTGGTTGTGACGCTCGCGTTTCAGGCGGTTCTGCTTGCATTCATGCCCATCGATACGATCGCTCGCGTCGTGATTTTTTCGTCGATCAGCCCGGTGGTCTCGATCGCTGTGTATCTGATTTCGGCCACGCTTCACTTTGGCAGGATGGAAGCATGAAACTCGTCATCGGCGCCTGTATTCTCTATGTCAATAACGTGATCGTGAATCGCTTGCCTTTGCGCTTCGTGCGACAGGTCTGGTATCGCTGCGTGATGGGTTTCAGCATTGCGCCGGGCTCGGCGATTCTCACGGGCGTCACTTTCGACGCGCGACGCGGCTTTGCGATGGGCGCGAACTCCGTCATCAACGATGAGGCGCGTATGGATACGCGCGGCGGCATCGTGCTTGGCTGCAATGTGTCGATCAGCTCGCGGGCGACCATTTTGACGGCGGCGGGCGAGCCTGGAAAAGCGCGTTTCGCGGGGCAGGAGCGCGGCGTGATTATTGGCGATCATGTTTCGATCGGATTGAATGCGCTGATCATGCCGGGGGTGATGATCGGCGAAGGCGCGGTCGTGGAGGCCGGTGCGGTGGTCACCGCCTCGGTCGAACCTTATGCCATTGTTGCCGGTGTGCCGGCACGCGCGATCGGGCGACGTCATGGCCGGCTCGAATGCAATCCGCTCTATCGGCAGCTTTGCAAATGATGCAACGCAGGCGCTCGCGACACGGCGAACGAACGGCGGCGCGCAGACGCATCGTGCGCTGGAGCATCACGATCTGCGCGGCCATCGCGCTGCTGTATGGCGCGTGGATCGCGCTCGATATGATGCGTTCGTCCGCTGTGGTGCAGGCGGCGGCCGCGGTCAGCGCGGCGAGCGAAGCAAAAGCGAAAGAAGTTGCGAGCGCATCGAATGTGAAAAGCGCCACCGAGGCTGCTGGTGATCACGCGTCCATACCGATTCATTTTTCGCTCGCGCAGCCCGGCTATGTCACGCTCGTGATCGAATCGACCGATGGCCGCCGCGTGCGCAATCTCGTGAGCGAGACGCCATTTCCGGCGGGCGACAATACGGCGTGGTGGGATGGTCTGGACGATCTCGGCCGTGATCCCGATGCCGCTGCGCACGCGCAATACCGCATTCCCGGGCGCCTGGTCGCGCCCGGCACGTATCGTGTGCGCGGGCTCGTGCGGCCTGCGCTGAAGGCGCTGTACGAATTCAATCCCTACGATCCGGGGCGTCCGCCGTGGAAGACGGCAGATCGCAGCAGCGAATGGCTGGCGAATCACGCGGCGCCATCGGCGGTGCTGTTCGTGCCGGGCGGCGCTAATGGGTCCGCGCACGCTGGCGCCGAAGGCGCGATGCTCGTCGGCAGTTACGTGACGGAAGGCGGTAGCGGCCTGGCATGGCTCGATATGCAGGGCCGCAAACGCTGGGGCCAGACGTGGATGGGCGGCGTGTGGACGGGCGCAACGCAACTCGCGCGCGACACGGGCGAGCACGCGCTGCCTCGCGCTTATGCCTACGCGGCGACGTCGTGGCGCAGCGATCAACCCGGCGACCACTACAGCGAATTGCGCCTGAATGCGCTGATGAGCGCAGGCGCGCAGCGCAGCGCGCCCGCCGATGCGCGTCTTGGCACCGGCGAAGATGTGCCCGTGCTTACGCCCGCGTATCGCATCGACGAACCGCCCGACACCGTAAAGTCCGCAGCCGACGATCCCTATCCCGAGCGCCATTCGGCCATCGCCGGGCTGGCGGTGCGCGACGGGCTGATCGTCGTTTCCTTGCGCGCGCTGAATCAACTGCTGTTTGTGGATGCGGCCCGGCATCGCGTGGTGCAGCGCGTGCCGCTGGCGGACCCGCGCGGCCTCGCGTTCGATGCGCAAGGGCATTTGCTGGCGTTATCGGGCACGCGCCTCGTGCGGCTAGATGCGAGTCTCGATGGCAATGGGCAATTGCATGTTTCGTCGCCGCAAGCGGTCATCGCAACGGGACTCGACGATCCGCAATCGCTTTGCGTCGATACGAACGGCGCACTTTACGTGAGCGATTGGGGCAAGAGCCATCAGGTGAAAGTCTTCGACGCAGCGGGCAAGCTGTTGCGAGCGATCGGACACGCGGGTGCGCCCGTTGCGGGTCTTTATGATCCGCAGCATATGAATCATCCCGCGGGGATGTCGATCGACGGCAGCGGGCGTCTGTGGGTGGCCGAAAACGACAAGACGCCCAAGCGCGTGAGCGTCTGGGACGCCGCGAGCGGCCGCTTCGTGAACGCGTTCTATGGACCGCCGCGATATGGCGGCGGCGGCACGCTCGATCCGCGCGATCGCACGCGCTTCTATTACGCCGACGAAGCGGGCGCGATTGCGTTCAAACTCGACTGGACCAACGGCAGCGGCGTGCCTCAATCGATTCCCTATCGCGCCGATGCCGACGATCTCGGCCTGAGCGGCAGCGACACCGGCGGCATGCCCGACTATCCGCTCTATCGCGGCAGCGAACGCTATCTGACCAACGCGCATAGCGCCCAGGTGACGGGCCGGCCCAGCGCGATTCTCTGGCATCTGGGCGCGGACGGCGCGGCGCACGCGGTCGCGGCGGCAGGGAGCACGTTCGACAGTGCGGGCAAATTGCTGCCCGCATTCAACAGCGATGCGATGCGCGCGCGCATGCCGGCCGGCAGCGATTCGCTACACCGCGCGTTGCTGTTTGTCTGGCGCGATACGAACGGTGACGGCCGCATCGCGCCCGACGAAGTCACGTTCTGGCAACCGCAAGGCGAAGCGCGCGGCAATGCGGCGATGCTCGGCAACGTGACGGTACTCGACGATCTCTCGTTTGCGATTGCCTACGCGGGAAGCGCGGCAGTGGTCGTGCCGGCTACGTCGATCGGGCCGCGCGGCGTGCCGGTCTACGATCCGGCGCATCTCAAGACGCTCGCGACGAACGTGCAGGCGCCCGTGAGCACGGGCGGCGGCCAGGTGCTGGTGGGCCGCGACGGCTGGACGGTGTTCACCACGCCGCCCGCGCCGTTCGCGCCGCAAGGCGTCGCCGGTCTGCGTGCCGATGGCGCGGCGTGGTCGTATCCCAGTCTCTGGCCGGGGCTTCACGCGTCGCACGCCGCGCCGGTGCCCGGCAAACCCGGCGAACTGATCGGCACGACGCGCGTACTCGGCAATCCGTTCGACGCGCCCGCGCCTTCGGATGCGGGCCAGCTTTGGGCGATCAATGGCAACGAGGGCAGCGTCTATCTCTTCACCACCGATGGATTGTTCGTCGCGACGCTGTTCAAGGACACGCGGCTCGACACTGCGCCGCCGCCCGCGCAGGCCACGCGTGGCCTCGACCTTGCCGCAACGAGTCTCGGGCCCGAATGTTTTCATCCGACCATCGTGCGCGCCGACGACGGCAATATCTACATGCAGGCAGGCTCGGCCGCGCCGCTGCTGCGCATTGTCGGGCTCGACGGCGTGCGGCGTTTGCCGGATCGGCAGATCACGATCACGGCGCAGCAACTCGTGGATGCACAGCGCGAAACGCGCGATGCCGCGGCGCGCGTGGCCAGCGCGAGCACGGCCAATAGCGTGCTCAACGTGGCGATCCACGCCGAATCGGGCGCGCAGAACTGGCCCGATTCATCGACGCAATGGGCGAGCATCGACACGCGTTCCATCCAGGTTGGCGATTGGGGTCATCAGGATAGCGAAACAAAAGCGGCGCTGGCGATTTTCGGCGACCGGCTTTATATCGCCGTGACGACGGACACGCCCACTTTGCTCGACAATAGCGGCGAGGCGTTGCAGAACCTCTTCGCGACCGGCGGCGGCATCGACCTGATGCTGGGCACGAATGCCGACGCCGCGCCGAATCGCAGCAATGCCGTGCAGGGCGACGAGCGTCTGGTGGTGTCGCGCGTGCACGATATGACGAAGGCGATGCTTTATCGGCCGGTGGCGACGCCCGATGGTCTTGCGCCGATTACCTATAGCTCGCCGTTGCGCACGATTCATTTCGATCGCGTCGACGAGGTGAGCGACAAGGTCGATGTGTCGATCGAGCGTCAGTCAGGCGGCAACGCGCAGGACGTGTTGTACAAGGTGTCGGTGCCCTTGAGCGTGCTGGGCCTGAACGCGACGGCGGGGCGCACGCTGGCCGGCGATATCGGCGTGCTGCGCGGCAACGGTTTTCAGACGCTGCAGCGCGCGTACTGGTCGAACAAGGCGGGCGGCCTGGTCAGCGACTTGCCGGGCGAGGCGGAACTCACGCCGAACCTCTGGGGCAAGCTGCGTTTCGTGGATGCCGCGAATCAGTGAATCTCGATCGAAAGCGCGAAAAAAGGCGCGATTAACGATGCGATTCAGCGCACGCTGCGAGTCGCGAGCGTGGCGGCGGCGGGTTGTTCGTGCGTCGCGTGCCGCGTCTTCACGAAGCGTTCGCGCACGCGGCTGCAAGGCCGGTCGACGTAGACGGTGATCGCAAAAGCGGCGGCGTAGGACAGCAGCACTTGCGGCATCGTCGCCAGTGCGCGCGAAAAGTGTGGCAGCGCGGCGATCTGCGGCAGGTAATGCGAGACGTAGAGCAGCGGCAGCCAGTGCACGAGATAGAGCGAATAAGACGCATCGGACAGCAGGCGATCGAACTTGCCGCTGCGAACGCTGAGCGTGCCGAGTGCAAACGGCAGCGCAACGGCCGCAAGCGCCGCGTTCAGCAGCGGATTCCACGTCATATAGATTTCGCCGCGATGCGCGCCGCCAAACAGCGCCGGGCGCAATGCGGGCACGCAGGCGAATAGCACGACGACACCCAAGGTCAGCAAGCCGGAAGCCTGCGCAACCCGAGGACGCGGCAGCAACGCGGGATAGCGCGCGGCCAGCATGCCGGCGAGAAACCACGGCAGATACGAGGTAGACGCACGGTCGTAGAAAACCGCGAACGACGCCACGCTCACGCCCGCGCACAGCAGCACGGCAAGCAGCGCGCGCCGTTGCAGCAATGCGATCACGAACGGCGCGACCAGATAGAACTGGAACTCGATGTCGAGCGACCAGGCGGGCACGAGCGGCGCACCGGCGGCGGTGTTGTAGCCCAGCAGCACGAAGCTCGAAATCAGCGCGAGCGGGTCGGGCGGCGCGAATGGCAGAGCGGGCGCGATCACAAGCGGCAGCGCGAACGATATCGCCATCGCACTGAGGCTGCAGAGCAGAAACACCGGCGCGAGCCGCCACGTGCGCGAAATCATGAAGGTGGCGTAGGGCTCGCGCGTGGCGGCGTACTTCTTCTGCCACATCGTAAAGACCCAATAGCCGCTTAGCGCAAAGAACAGATAAACCGGCATATGGCCGATGCCGAAGCTGGTGTAGTGAAACACCACGACGAGGGTCGCGAGCAGAAACCGCAGAGCGCCTGGCGCCATGATCCTTCCTCCTGTAGCAATCGGCCGTTGGGCGGGTTTTCAGGCTTCTGACGCCGGGGAGCGCGACGGCTCGACCTGCAAGGCAGGGCGCGCGCGCAACAACGTATCGAGTGCGTGACGAACGCGCGGCGTGTGCCGCTCGGTGAGCAGCGAAATGGCGTAGCAGTACGCATAGACCAGCACAACGGCGGCGGCGAAACATGCCATGCCGCGCGCGTCGGGGCGCTGCACGAAATGCAGGCCGAAGCTCTGCGCCGCTGCCGCGCAAAGGAGCAGCAACGCCGGGAAGTGGAACAGATAAGTCGTATACGAGAACTCGGCGAGCTGGCGGTGCCATGCGGCGAAGGGCAGGGCGCGCGTGAGACGGCTCGCGCTCGCCAGCGCCGCTGCATAAGCGATCCCGAGCACGAAATCGCGCGCGAACGCGGCCAGCAGATTCGATTCGATCACGGCGATGCCATGCGTGAAGCGCGAAGCGGCCAGCGCGAAGGCGAACAGCGCAAAGCCAGCAAGCGGGTGCGGACGCCACGCGCTCGAACGCACCCATCGATACGTCAGCACGCCTGTCAGCCACACGAGGCCCCACAGCATGATGGAGAACGGCAGCAGCAGGGCAAGCGCGCAGGCCGCGGCGGCCCAGCCCAGCCGCCGGCTTTTATCGCTCGTGAGCGCCGCGGCGCCCAGCGCGAACACGCAGTAGTACCACCACTCGCAGGCCAGACTCCAGAGCGGCCCGTTGCTGCCGAGCGTCTGCGTGAACACGCCTTGCATCATGAAGAGATTGCCGAGAAACGTCGGCAGATTCATCGCGGAGCCGATGACATAAGTGATCGTCGCGATCGGGGGCTCGGGCATCGTCGTGTAGATGCCGCTCGCGTTGAACCAGCGCAGCCCGGCGCTATCCAGCGCGATGCCGATCAGCAGCGCAGGCACGAGCGTCGTGTAGATGCGGCTCGTGCGCGCGGACGCATAGGCGCGCAGATCGGGCCCGCGCCGCTGCCAGCGCTCCAGCGTCGAGCCGCCCACCAGAAAGCCGCTGATGACGAAGAACACCACCACGGCTTCGTGGCCCAGGCCCGTGAAAAGGTATAGCGCGCGCATGAACGGACCCGCCGTCGCCGACGCGCCGGCCGTGGAAAAGTCCGCGAGCGTCAGCGCGCGCGCGTGATTGACGACCACGAGCAGCGCGGCGAACCAGCGCGAGAAATCGAGGAAAGTGGTGAGCCCTGGCTTCATCGTGGCGAATGTCCTGGCGAACGCAGGCCGGCGTGCGCGGATGCTGAGTGGTTCGAGCGATGCTACTGCCGCAAAACCGTCGATGTGCGCCATGGCCTCGGCGTTGTGCGACATCGACACCGTGCGGGTGCCGCGCATGCGGGCCGCGTGTGCGCTGGCGTACGTTGGGGCGAGATCGGCGGCGGGGTGGCTGCAATCGGCGAGGCATTGGCGTGCGCGCTCGCGCGGCTGCCCATACGCTCGGATCTCGGGGTTAGTACTGATCGACCTCATCCGGCCAGTCCAGGCAAATGCGGGCACATGCGGGCACATGCGGGCACATGCGGGCAAATGCAGGCGCCACCTGGCAAACACGTCGAGGAAACAACGATGCGCACAATACGCAAGGCGGTTTTTCCGGTCGCGGGTCTTGGCACGCGCTTTCTACCGGCCACCAAGGCAAGCCCGAAGGAGATGCTGCCGATCGTCGATAAACCGTTGATCCAGTACGCCGTGGAAGAAGCCGCGGCGGCGGGCGTGACGGAAATGATCTTCGTGACGGGGCGCAGCAAGCGCGCCATCGAAGACCATTTCGACAAGTCGTATGAAATCGAGGCGGAATTGATGAGCCGCGGCAAGACCGAACTGCTGCGCGTCGTGCAGAGCATCAAGCCGCGTCACGTGACCTGTCTGTTCGTGCGTCAGGCCGAAGCGCTCGGCCTCGGTCATGCGGTGCTGTGCGCGGAAAAGATCGTCGATAACGAGCCGTTCGCCGTGATGCTCGCCGACGACCTGCTCGACGGTCAGCCGCCCGTGCTGTCGCAGATGCTCGACGTGTTCGGTCATTACGCGTGTTCGGTGGTGGGCGTCGATCAGATCGAGCCGGAAGAAAGCCGCTCGTATGGCGTGATTGACGGGCGCGCGTGGGACGACCGCATCTTCCGCATGAACGGCATCGTCGAAAAGCCGGAACCCGCCGCTGCGCCTTCGCGGCTGGGCGTGGTGGGGCGCTATGTGTTCACGCCCGGCATCTTCGAGCATCTGCGCCGCGTGACGCCGGGGGCGGGCGGCGAAATCCAGTTGACCGATGCCATCCTCTCGCTGCTCGCGCGCGAACAGGTGCTGGCGTACCGGTTTCGCGGCAAGCGCTATGACTGCGGCAGCAAGATCGGCTATCTGAAGGCGACGGTCGAGTTCGCGCTGCGCCATCCCGAAGTGGGCGAAGGCTTCGAGCGCTACCTCGAAGAACTGGCGTTCGAAACCGAGGCGGCCGCGCAGCGGGCGAAAGTGGCATGAGCACGTCGCCGCTCGCGTTGGTGCGCGCGCCCGCGCCGCCCTTCGAAGCCGACGATTCGCCGCCGCTCGACGAAGGCGAGTTTCTGTCGGCGGTCAGGTTGTCGCCGCTGGTGGCGATCGACCTGATCGTCACCGACGAGGCCGGCCGCGTGCTGGTGGGCTGGCGCCGGAACCGGCCGGCGCGCGCCTGGTGGTTCGTGCCGGGCGGGCGTATCCGCAAGAACGAGACGCTGGACGCGGCGTTTGCGCGCATCGTCGAAGCCGAACTGGGGCTGGCGGGCGTGACGCGCAAGCAGGCGTCGTTTTACGGGCTCTACGAGCATCACTACCCGGACAACTTCGCGGGCCGCGAAGGCGTGCCGACGCATTATGTGGTGCTCGCGCACATCATGGCCGTGGAGGACGCGCGCAGCGTCGGGCGGCCCGAGCAGCATAGCGAGTACGCGTGGATGGCGCCGGAAGCGCTGCTCGCGCGCGACGATGTGCATGAGAACACCAAGGCGTACTTTCGCTGATCGTTACGCCGATTGTGGTGACGTTCAGGGCCGCGCCGATGCAGGGCGCGGTTTTCCTTTGCGCACAGGCACTTGCGTGATGCACTCACGGGTTATCAACAGGGCTCTCAACAAAATCTGTGGAAAAGTTTTGGGTGGGGCGGGGCGCCTGTGTGGTGGTGGTTTGTGATTTTTGTTTGTGGATCAAGGGGTTGGGGCGGATTTCCAAGCGTTGTTCACAAGGCTGTCAACGAAATCTGTGGATAACGTGGCCGCTCAATGGTCCCAACTTATCCACTCGCAGCACATTTCCCCACCCCATGTCATAGTGTGAGCCGCGCTAAATCCGCATCAAACCCGCATCAAACCGCCGCTCTCATGTCCGACACCTACTTCTACGACCCCGCCGCCGGCCACGGCCTGCCTCACGATCCCTTCAAGGCCATCGTCGCGCCGCGCCTGATCGGCTGGATTTCCAGCCGATCGCCCGCAGGCGTGCTCAACCTCGCGCCGTACAGCTTCTTCGGCGCTTTCGCCACGTTTCCTGCCGTGATCGGCTTTTGCAGCGAAGGCCGCAAGGACAGCATCAGCAATATCGAAGCGACTGGCGAGTTCGTCTGGAACCTGGCATCGCGTCCGCTCGCGGAGCAGATGAATCGCAGTTCCGCGCCCGTCGCCGCCGATGTCGATGAATTCGCGCTTTCGGGCCTCACGCCCGCGCCGGGCCGCAACGTGGCGGTTCCGCACGTGGCCGAAGCGCCCGCCGCGCTCGAATGCAAGCTGCTGCAGATCGTGCGCCTGAACGCGCTCGACGGCACGCCGATGGACAACTGGCTCGCGCTTGGCCAGGTGGTGGGCGTGCATATCCGCGAGGAATATCTGAAGGACGGTCTGTTCGATACGCACGCCGCGCAGCCCATCATGCGCGCGGGCTACCGCGCCGACTATGCGCAGATCGGCGAGATGTTCCAGATGGTGCGCCCGAGCGCCTGAACCCCGGCACGTGGTCGGGCGAGCGCGGCGCGGCCGCGCCCGTTGCCCGCCGCCCCGCGCGCGCCGATAATGGCCCCACATCGCGCGTCGCGCGGGGGAGACAGTCCATGCAATCTCCGACCGGCTCGGTCGTGGCGCTCAGTTCGGCGGCCTCGACGATGTTTTCGATCGGCATGATCTTTCTCGGCTACTGGGGCCTGCACGAGGCCTCGCCGTGGCGCGCCGGCGACCGCGTGATCGTCGCGCTCGCGCTGGCCGGTTTTGCGTGCCTCGGCAGCGTGCCGTGGCTGGCCACTTCGCCCGCCGCGTCCGGCGACGAGCGGCGCTTTCTGCTCGCGCGCCGCGTGTTCGCCACAGGCGCTTGCGCGGTGTGGGCCTCGATCGCGCTGTCGCTCGTTCTCTAGCGCGCTGAAAGACCGGTCGCGCAGTTTTGGTACGATGCACGCTTTGTCAGCTATCCAGTTGCCCGCGTGAAGCGTTCCGTGTCGTTCATCCGCGCCCTGGGCGCGAAGTGTGCCTCCAGCCTGAAGCCCCTGATGTCGCGAGTCTGCGCGCTCGCGCGCCCGCGGCTCGCTCAGGGCATCCATCATCTGCGCCATCCGACCCGCCGCGGCGTGCTGATCGCCGTGGGCGCCGTGCCCGCAGCGGTCGTGCTCTACGTGCTGGTGCTGATTCCGTTCACGCCGGGCATCGGCGACATCCGCAAGGCGCGGGTCGACCGGCCGGCGCAGATCATGTCGGCGGACGGCAAACTGCTCGCCGAATTCAAGCCGTCGAACCGCGAATGGGTGCCGCTCGCGCAGATTTCGCCGCATATGGTCGACGCGCTGATCTCGACCGAAGATCACCGCTTCTATGAGCACCACGGCATCGACTTCAAGCGCACCGCGGGCGCGGCGCTGCACACGTTCTCGGGCGATCGCCAGGGCGGCTCGACCATCACGCAGCAGCTCGCGCGCAATCTGTATCCCGATGAGATCGGCCGTGCGCCCACGCTCACGCGCAAGATCAAGGAAGCAATCACCGCGTTCAAGATCGAGGCCGTCTACAGCAAGCCGCAGATTCTCGAAACCTATCTGAACACGGTGCCGTTCCTCTACAACGCGTTCGGCATCGAGATGGCGGCGCGGACGTACTTCGGCGTATCGGCGGATCAGCTCAGCGTGCTGCAGGCCGCGACGCTCACCGGCATGCTCAAGGGCAACGCCTACTACAACCCGGTGATCAACCCCGAGCGCGCGCTCGCGCGGCGCAACACCGTGCTTTCGCAGATGGTGAAGTACGGCAAGCTCACGCCCGCGCAATTCGCGACGCTTTCTAAAAAGCCGCTGCGTCTGGACTTCGAGCGTCAGACCGAACCGCCTGGCCCCGCGCCGCATTTCGCGCAGCAACTGCGCAAGTGGCTGATCGCGTGGGCCGACCGCAACGACTACAACATCTATTCCGATGGCCTGGTCGTGCGCACGACGATCGATTCGCGTCTGCAGGCGATGGCCACGGCGTCGCTCAAGCAGCACGCGAACCAGTTGCAGGGCATCGCGAACGGCGCGTGGAGCGGGCGTAACGGCTGCTCGGCGGATAACGATCTGTTCAAGACCTTCATGCGCGAAACGCCGGATTTCAAGGCCGCGCACGACGCGGGCGCCAGCGACGCGGACGCGCTCAAGAAGCTCGCCTCGGACCGCAGTTTCATGCGCTCGCTGTGCAAGGCCAAGACCGATGTGCAGGCGGGCTTTGTCGCGATTGATCCGCGCGATGGCCAGATCAAGGCGTGGGTGGGCAGCCGCGACTTCCAGGACGAACCGTTCGATCACGTGCAGCAGGCGCGTCGTCAGCCGGGTTCGACGTTCAAGGCCTTTGTTTATGGCGCGGCGTTCGCCAATGGCGCGAAGCCGTCCGATACGATCATCGACCAGGCCGTGGAAATGCCGCTCGAAGGCGGGGAAATCTGGCGTCCTAACGATGATGTGCCGCCCAGCAACAAGCCGATGACGCTGCGCGACGCGCTCGCGTTCTCGCGCAATCGCATCACGGCGCAGGTGATGCAGGCGGTCGGCCCGGACAAGGTGGCGCGTCTCGCGCGCGCGATGGGCGTGCGCGACAGCCAGCTCAACGCGGTGCCGTCGCTGGCGCTCGGCACGAGCCCGGTCACGCTCAAGGAGATGGTGTCGGCGTACAGCACGATCGCCAACGACGGCGTGTATCTGCAGCCGCGCATGGTCACGCGCATCGAGGACGGCAAGGGCGAGGTGCTGGCGGAATTCGGCAGCGCGTCGCCGGAGCGCGCGCTGTCCGTCGACGCCGATCGCACGCTGCTCGACACGATGCGCGATGTCGTGAATCGCGGCACGGGTTCGAGTATCCGCACGCGCTTTGGCATTCGCGCCGATGTGGCGGGCAAGACCGGCACGACGCAGGACAACGCGGACGGCTGGTTCATCCTCATGGATCAGCAACTGGTGGCGGGCGCGTGGGTCGGTTTCGACGATGGCCGCGTCACGCTCAACAGCGATTACTGGGGGCAGGGCGCGCGCAGTGCGCTGCCGATCGTCGGCGATTTCTTCCAGCGTGCGCTGCGCTCGCGCATTGTCGATCCGCGCGCGCGCTTCGATACCGAAGTCACGCCGGGCGCCTTCGAGCAGTTCCGCGATCGTCTGAAGACGTGGATGGACTCGCTGTTCGCTTCGAAGCAGCCCGAGGCGCCGCGTCCGGTCACGCCGGTCAAGCGTGCGCCTGCGCCTGAGCAGCCTGAGCCGGGCGAAGTGCCGCCGTCCAGCGGTGTGGCGGCGGCTTCGTCGTCGGGTGCTTCATCGGCATCGGCATCGGCGGCTGCGGCGGCATCGGACGCGGCGGCGGCTTCGGCGATCCTCAACGGCGTCACGCCGCCGGGGCAGAGCATGCCGCCGATTCTCGGGCCGTCGGGCGCTTCGCAGCAGAACGCGCCTTCGTCCCCGCAGCCGCCGTATCCGGCGCAGGAGCCTTCGCTGGCACCGACGCCCACACCCGATGACGCCGACTCCAACGGCGGCGCGCCCGCGCAGTACACGCCGCCTCAGGGCAACTGACGCGAAACGCCGCGCCGGGCGGTCCTCAGATCGCCTGCGCGCGGTGGCGTGCGTCGTCGGTGCAGGGGCCGGCGGTCGCGCCCTTGCAGAGTTCGAGCGGCGCGAACGGCGTGCAGGTCGCGCCGGAAGCGGTGCGCAGCGCCTTGCCCGCGCACGTATCCGTGGGAGGCACCGGCGCGATGCCGATCGTCATGTCACGCAAAGCGAGCGCGTGACGGCGCTCCGCATCCCAGTTCGCGAACGCGGGCCGCAAGGCCAGCGCGCTGTGCGGCACCGGGCCGAGGCCACGCCACACGAATGACGCGCGCACGTCGAACACCTCATCCACGAGTCGCTTCGCCTTCGTATCGCCCGCTTCGGTCACGGCGCGCCGGTACTGGTTTTCGGTATCGGCGCGACATTCGTTGATCTGCTCGACCAGCATCAGCACGGCCTGCAGCACGTCGAGCGGTTCCGGTCCCGCGATCACGACCGGCTT
The DNA here is from genome assembly GCF_017104965.1 of Paraburkholderia sp. Ac-20340. GTDB lineage: Bacteria > Pseudomonadota > Gammaproteobacteria > Burkholderiales > Burkholderiaceae > Paraburkholderia. Next base: position 13,494 of record NZ_JAAGPR010000040.1, on the reverse strand, counting down.
GACGAAATCCCCCGAAATCGAGCGATAAGGCGCCACGCCGATCACCTGGCTCACGTGCGAGGGCGCGAGAAAGCCGTTGAGCAGCGCACGCTCGCCGAGGGCATCGTCGGCGAGCAGAAAGCGCATGGCCGCAGGCGTCAGCACGTGATTGCACAGCACGCTGAAATTGCCGATGGCGAGCGCACGCGCGCGCATCAGCGCTTCGGCGGTGGCGGGCGCGGCGGTCTCGAAGCCCGTCGCCAGCCAGACGATCTCGCGCTGCGGATGGGCACGGGCAAGCGCGAGCGCGTCGCCGACCGCGCCGGGCGTGACGATGTCCGCGCCGGCCGCGCGCGCGGCGAGCAGATTTGCGTGGCGTGCGCCCGGCACGCCGAGTGTGTCCTCGCTCGCGCAGAGCGTGACGCCGCGTTCGAGCGCGAGATCGATTGCGTGATCGATGCGGCTGGCGGGCAGCACGCAGCCGGGGCAGCCGGGCCCGTGAATCAGCTCGATCTGCGGCGGCAACAGCGACGCGAGATCATGACGCGCAATCGCCAGTGCATGGCTGCGGCAAAAGCCCATCAGCCGATAGCGGCGACGTCGCTCGACGGCATCGCGAATGCGCGCGCTCAGGCCGCGTGCGATGGGATTGTTGCGAATGTCGTCGGTGAATTTCATCGGACGGCTCGCTCGTTTGATTCGACAGGGCGCACGATCCGGGTTTCGGCACCGCGTATGAGCGCGGAAAACATATTCGGAATCCTTCGTTTATTCAAGATGCGTGGTGCCGGCGGGCCGTTGCAGAGCGGCGAAATAGTGGGCCAGGCCGCTGGACGCGTGGCGTGCTTCGAGATCGCCGCGCGCGATGGCGTCGAGCAGATCGAGTGCATCGTCGATCTTGCGCGCCTGCTCCACGCCGATGACGGAACGCGCCGCGCCGTTTAGCGCCAGCACCCACGCACCGGCCGGCAGCGGCCCGGTGCGGGTGAGATCGAGCGCGCAGGCGCCGTGACGCGTGACGGCCTGCGCGGTCAGCCCTTCCGCGCAGACGATGCGCGCGGGCAGGCCGATCCCGGCGCGCGAGCCGCGTGGCGCAGACGAATCTCCGGCTGGCGAGCCGGTGTGGCGGGTAAATTGGAGCATGGCAATCCTGGGGACAGCAGTGCAGCGCATCAGGGCGCGCGCGGCGAAAACGAGCGCGAAAGTTAGCAGCATCTTGGAAGCGGCCGATTGCACGGCGATGAAGCTGTTGATCTTGCGCAAGCTAAAGCAAGGGCGGCGGACGGGTAGCGCCGCTGTGTCGCGGCTGGAGCGTGGTGTCGCGCCGCGGAGCGTGGCAGTTCGGAAACGTTGATCTATGTTGCGGGGGCGCAGGAGGGGGCGCAATGTTTAAAAGATATCCACAGATTTTCTGGATAACCTTGTGCATAAGTTAACCCCGATCCCGCTCTGGCGGCTTCCTCAAGGCTTCTCGCGCAGTGCGTGGGGAAAATTCTTGCTCCCCGTCGCCCTCGATCATCCACGCCCACGTTTCCGGGAACGGCGAGAACTTTCCCCCGCGGCACGATGAGGGCAATCACAGGGTGTGATTCTTCCGCCGACGCGCGGGTGGGATGTCTGGTGCCTCGACCGCCTCGTACCTGCGCCTCTTGCTCGTCCTGATGGAACGCTCCAGCCACGCGCATTCGGCGCACCAGGTTCCCTGCCTGATTGAATTCGGGACGGCCTGCCATGTATGCCCCCGGTGACATTCCCACAGCAGCCTGGTTTGGGAATCGACATATTCTTTTGACAGGCAACGTCCACCACGCGAAGCGGCCAGCGCCTGCATCTCCGTGAGGCTGCTGCGCATGCTGTCCCAGTAGCACTGCAGACACCATGCACCCTGTAATACCCGGTTGGGTGCCGCTAGCCATTCATGTCCCTGCGCACACTGCCATCGCAGCGGCGTGGCATTGTTGACATACTGGTCCGCCAGACACTCGCCTCCGTGCTGTCGGGCAACATCTCTCATCGTGTCAAGAGTATGGCAGCGCTCTTCGATTGCACAATGCGGACACCAGGAGCGATGCTTGACCGCCGACGGCCTGGCCTCCCAGCGGTGTCCGCTGGCACATTCCCAGACAAGAGGAATATTGGCATCCATATAACGCTCGGAAAGACACCGACCACCGCGCTCGGCAGCGATCCGCTGCATCGCTTCTAGCGTGCCGCGTCTACTCGACCTGAAACACACCGGACACCACGTACCGTTGGTGCGGGTCACCGCGGCGGGCGTTGCGTCCCAGCAATGACCCTCGGCGCAGCGCCACGTGAGCGGGGTGCGCCGATTCACATAGACCTCCGACACACACGCTCCACCCCGGCTCCCGGCAATGCGCCGCATCTCTTCAATGGTGTGCTTTGCCGCCGTCTTCTCCTGCATAGCGACTCCCGTAATCAATTGATCCCGTCACCGTCATCGTCTGCCAACAGTGTCACGCCATGACTGATGGTGCTACCCGCGCGGGCAAAGCTCTGCCCGTGTACCGTCGAAGAGGAACCGGTCACGATAGTGGCTCGCGCTCCCCAGCATTGGTCGAGCACGGGGCGTCTTGGCACTGGCGTGCTCGCATTGAGTTGCTCAAACACGTTGTCCGTAACCTATGCAACCATCCAGCCGCTGTCGCCTTCCTCAAGCACGCCGCCATGATCGGTGTGGTCGCCCTGGCGCGCGACCGGATGGCCTTCAATTTCGCAGTCAGCGGCGCCAGTAATAATCGTCGCGCCGCAACTAATGCGGTCGGTTACCCGAGCGATGGCCCTGCCGTTGATATTCGCTTCGGCAGCGCCCGTGGTGACAGTGCCGGGACCATGCAGCGGGCAGGAATGACGGTGGCCTACGAGAACGACGGGTTTCATAAGAACTCCTTCATTGATTGAGAAATATGGATGGTCGATAGATCCAGTCATCCTCCAGACGGGACCTTCGCAACGTAGCGGATCAAGGCCGCACGCCCTTGCTTGCCATTTCGATGGTTACCAGGGGTGATGTTTCGCCTTCCAGTGCCTCCAAAGGGGGGCTTGCCTTCCTCTTCGAGGGTGTAGTCGGGGCGCGCAAAGGTGGTCGGCGCGGTGATGCGGACTCTACTATTCATGGCGCGCTACGCGATTCGGCGTCCATGTCGGCAGGCCACTCCACCCTGGGTGCCAGACGCAGTGCAAGGTTGTAGGGCGGCACATCGTTGGCGTCATGCGGTTCGGCCTCGCCCGGATCGAGACCTTGCCGACCGTGCTGCATGTAGTGACACACATACGCCCACACGTTGCTGGTGTTGGCCGCTCGTGTGCTCAGGTCGAAACGCTCGATGATCTCATTGGTGCCGGGCCTGACGACAGCAATAGACACGCCTTCCTTGATGATGAGTCCGCCATTGGCCGTGGCGGCGCGCACCTTCCATTTCTCGGCGCGCAGATCGTCCCAGTCGTAGCTGGCGGTGGTGACATACCATCGTGTGAACGGGTTCCACCACACTGAATGAAACCCGTAGACGTAGACCTTGCGACGCAGGCGATTAAAGCGAAGGGGCAGGTCACGCGGTGGCGAAACATCCGCTCTATACGCGAAACATGCGATCCAGCCGCCAATTGCCGTTACACACATACCCAACAAGATCGCGAAGAAAAGGTCTCGTGCGTTATACGTGCTGACGGCGAAAGCCCAGATGTTTAGTGCCACATAGGCAACAGTGGTAACGCCCATTAATCCCGCAGCGTAAATCATGAGTCCTCGCACACTTAATGTGTTTCGAGGAAGTTCCATATATATGTCATCAAGGTGCGTAGGCGCCAACCAAAGCAGCATCGGCGCCTCGGTAAGCGGCTCATTCGACCCCGACAAATCCTGATGCCAGCCTCTACATGGTGGATTGAGCTTCGGTGCACCCATTACGCCTGCTCCGTGAGCGTTACCTGGGCGAAGCCACTTTGATCCGTTTTGTCCGGCCAGTAGGTGATCGTGAGCGTGGCCGACTTCATGCGATTTACAGGATCGAGCCAGTAGCTACCTTTGAGCACCGGCACCGCGACGGTGGGCTTGCCGTCTTCATCGAGGGTATAGTCGGGGCGCGCAATGGTGGTCGGCGCGGTGATGCGGACTCTAATATTCATGGCGCGCTACGCGATTCGGCGTCCATGTCGGCAGGCCACTCCACCCTGGGTGCCAGACGCAGCGCAAGGTTGTAGGGCGGCACATCGTTGGCGTCGTGCGGTTCGGCTTCATTGGGATCGAGACCTTGCCGACCGTGCTGCATGTAGTGACACACATACGCCCACACGTTGCTGGTGTTGGCCGCTCGTGTGCTCAGGTCGAAACGCTCGATGATCTCATTGGTGCCGGGCCTGACGACAGCAATAGACACGCCTTCCTTGATGATGAGTCCGCCATTGGCCGTGGCGGCGCGCACCTTCCATTTCTCGGCGCGCAGATCGTCCCAGTCGTAGCTGGCGGTGGTGACGTACCATCGTGTGAACGGGTTCCACCACACTGAATGAAACCCGTAGACGTAGACCTTGCGACGGAGGCGATTAAAGCGGAGCGGAAGGTCACGCGGTGGCGAGACGTCCATGCGATAGAAGACACAGGCCGACCATATACAGAGGGCCGTAATGGCTACGCTCATAAGTACGAATATGACAAGATCCTGTGCGTTGTACATCTCCGTTGCTAAGGACCAGACATTGAGCATAGCGTAGGCAAGAGCGATAAGCCCCATGAAGGCCGCGAACCAAATTACCAGCCCTCGCAAACTTAATGTATTCCGAGGAAGCTCCACGTAAATGTCGTCAAGATGCGTAGGAGCGAGCCAGAGCAGCATTGGCGCTTCAGCAAGCGGCTCGTCCGGCCCCGGCAAGTCCTGTTGCCAGCCTTTACACGGTGGGTTGAGCTTCGGTGCACCCATTACGCCTGCTCCGTGAGCGTTACCTGGGCGAAGCCACTTTGATCCGTTTTGTCCGGCCAGTAGGTGATCGTGAGCGTGGCCGACTTCATGCGATTTACAGGATCGAGCCAGTAGCTACCTTTGAGCACCGGCACCGCGACGGTGGGCTTACCTTCTTCGTCGAGGGTGTAGTCGGGGCGGACAATGGTGGTCGGCGCGGTGATGCGGACTCTACTATTCATGGCGCGCTCCGCGACTCGGCGTCCATGTCGGCAGGCCACTCCACCCTGGGTGCCAGACGCAGGGCAAGGTTGTAGGGCGGCACATCGTTGGCGTCGTGCGGTTCAGCCTCGCTCGGATCGAGACCTTGCCGACCGAGCTGCATGTAGTGACACACATACGCCCACACGTTGCTGGTGTTGGCAGCACGCGTGCTCAGGTCAAAGCGCTCAATGACCTCGTTGGTGCCGGGCCTGACGACAGCAATAGACACGCCTTCCTTGATGATGAGTCCGCCATTGGCCGTGGCGGCGCGCACCTTCCATTTCTCGGCGCGCAGATCGTCCCAGTCGTAGCTGGCGGTGGTGACATACCATCGTGTGAACGGGTTCCACCACACTGAATGAAACCCGTAGACGTAGACCTTGCGACGGAGGCGGTTGAAGCGGAGGGGAAGATCGCGCGGTGGCGAGACATCCATGCGATAGAAGATGCCAGCTGACCACAGGCAAAGCGCCAACATCGCGACATCCACCAGCGCAAATAGCGCTATTTCAACGCCATCGTTCGTGTCCAAATCGCCAATTGTGAGCAGCGCCCAAATGAAGAACGGCGCCATTAGAACTGAAAACAATGCAAACCAAACAACGAGACCACGTATTGCCATCGTATTTCGGGCAAGCTCCAAGTAAATGTCGTCAAGATGCGTAGGAGCGAGCCAGAGCAGCATTGGCGCTTCAGCAAGCGGCTCATTCGGCCCCGGCAAGTCCTGTTGCCAGCCTCTGCACGGCGGGTTGAGTTTTGGCGCCACCATTACGCCTGCTCCGTGAGCGTTACCTGGGCGAAGCCACTTTGATCCGTTTTGTCCGGCCAGTAGGTGATCGTGAGCGTGGCCGACTTCATGCGATTTACAGGATCGAGCCAGTAGCTACCTTTGAGCACCGGCACCGCGACGGTGGGCTTACCCTCTTCGTCGAGGGTGTAGTCGGGGTGGACAATGGTGGGCGGCGCGGTGATGCGGACTCTAATATTCATGGCGCGCTACGCGACTCGGCGTCCATGTCGGCAGGCCACTCCACCCTGGGTGCCAGACGCAGCGCAAGGTTGTAGGGCGGCACATCGTTGGCGTCGTGCGGTTCGACCTCGCCCGGATCGAGACCTTGCCGGCCATGCTGCATGTAGTGGCACACATACGCCCACACGTTGCTGGTGTTGGCCGCTCGTGTGCTCAGATCAAAGCGCTCAATGACCTCGTTGGTGCCGGGCCTGACGACAGCAATAGATACGCCTTCCTTGATGATGAGTCCGCCGTTGGCCGTGGCGGCGCGCACCTTCCATTTCTCGGCGCGCAGATCGTCCCAGTCGTAGCTGGTGGTGGTGACATACCATCGTGTGAACGGGTTCCACCACACCGAATGAAACCCGTAGACGTAGACCTTGCGACGCAGGCGGTTGAAGCGCAGGGGAAGATCGCGAGGGGGGATGCGTCCATGCGGTAGAAGACATAGGCCGACCAAAGACCTAACGCAATCACAGTGGCATTCACTATCGCAAAAAGTGCGAGCGCAAGAATACTGCCAGTGTGAAGCAAATTCGTCGTCACCAAACTGCGCACAAAAGACCAAGAAAGCCATAGTGTCACCGCAGCATTGAGCAAAGCAAATAACACGACTACGCCACGGACACTCAAGGTGTTACGGGGTAGTTCCATGTAGGAATCTTCAAGATGCGTAGGCGCCAACCAAAGCAGCATCGGCGCTTCTGCAAGCGGCTCATTCGGCCCCGGCAAGTCCTGTTGCCAGCCTTTACACGGTGGGTTGAGCTTCGGTGCACCCATTACGCCTGCTCCGTCAGCGCAACCTGGGCGAAGCCACTTTGATCCGGTTTGTCCGGCCAGTAGGTGATCGTGAGCGTGGCCGACTTCATGCGATTTACAGGATCGAGCCAGTAGCTACCTTTGAGCACCGGCACCGCGACGGTGGGCTTGCCTTCTTCGTCGAGGGTGCAGTCGGAGTGGACAATGGTGGTCGGCGCGGTGATGCGGACTCTAATATTCATGGCGCGCTCCGCGATTCGGCGTCCATGTCGGCAGGCCACTCCACCCTGGGTGCCAGACGCAGCGCAAGGTTGTAGGGCGGCACATCGTTGGCGTCGTGCGGTTCGGCCTCACCGGGATCGAGACCTTGCCGGCCATGCTGCATGTAGTGACACACATACGCCCACACGTTGGTGGTGTTGGCAGCACGCGTGCTCAGGTCAAAACGCTCAATGACCTCATTGGTGCCCGGCTTGATGACAGCAATAGATACGCCTTCCTTGATGATGAGTCCGCCATTGGCCGTAGCGCCGCGCACCTTCCATTTCTCGGCGCGCAGATCGTCCCAGTCGTAGCTTGCCGTGGTGACATACCATCGTGTGAACGGGTTCCACCACACTGAATGAAACCCGTAGACGTAGACCTTGCGACGCAGGCGATTGAAGCGGAGGGGGAGGTCACGCGGTGGTGAGACATCCATGCGAAAAAAGACAGCTGTTGACCACACGCAAAATGCTGCTATTACCGACTGCAAGGATATATAGAAGGCGGCCTCAGCGAATCCTCGTCTCAGCATTCCCATTGAAAGCGCGACCCAGATAGCGAACGCCGGGTAGACGATACATAGCAGCGCCATCATCGCTGCACCGATCAAGATGAACCCGCGCACACCCAGCGAGTTGCGCGGTAGCTCCATATAGGAGTCTTCAAGATGCGTAGGCGCCAACCAAAGCAGCGTCGGCGCCTCAGCAAGCGGATCGTTTGGTCCCGGCAAGTCCTGCTGCCAGCCTCTGTACCGTGGGTTAAGCTTCGGCGCGGCCATTACGCGTGCTCCGTGAGCGTAACCTGAGCAAAGCCGTTTTGATCCGTTTTATCAGGCCAGAATATGATCGTGAATGTGGCCGACTTCATGCGATTAACAGGATCGAGCCAGTAACAACCCTTGAGCACTGGCACCGCGGCAGTGGGCTTGCCTTCTTCGTCTAGGGTGTAGTCAGGGCGGGCAATGGTAGTCGACGCAGTGATCGCTGTACTATCGTTCAACTGCCCTGAAGCCAGAGTTTGCTTGTCTGGGCGCAGCCCGAAGCGGACGACTTCCAGCGTGAAGTTGTAGCTCGACAGTTCCGGATTGAAACCGGGAAGCACGACGCGATAGTTCAGCGACGTACCGGATTCAATGCCGCCGGTGCTTTTTAGTACCTCAACATCCGCCGTCAAGAGTGCCGTGCTATCCATTGGCCGCTTGGCGCTGTCAAACCCCAGTGCAACATCCATACCGATTACAGCAGCATTCAGAGCCGCCACCGCGCTTGCCATGATATCGGGAATATGCGCCACATCGACGGGCCTTCCATCCTTGTCTGTCAGCCCCCACCGCCGATGATTGGGGGCACTGCCAAAGCAACTATTGCGCGCCCACAGTTCAAGTGAGTCGGATTCCAAGCTCTTCGCGATCTGGACGACAGAAAAGGCGGCTAGTCCTAAAGCGATACCAATTCCGAGTGGCCCCAACAAGAGACCTGCTCCGACGGCACCTACAGCGCTAAACCACGCTCCACCAAGCGAAAGGACGCTGGCGACTCCGTAAGCAACAGTTGCCCACCCATCGCCGACCTTCGCCACCCGCACCGCCGCACTGAAACTCCCCGCCCCATCCGCAATCCCCCCCACCGCAGCAATCACCCCACCCGCCTTCACCAGCCCCTCGCCCAAGCCGATGACCTTGGACAGCGTCGGCGTCACCTCCGTCCCCGCACGCTGGATAAACGCCTGAATCGCCTTGGCCGGTATCTTGATCGCCTGCCCCGCGATTTCAGCGCCGCCGCCCATCATGCCCACCGACGCACCATAGAATGCCGCCACGGCCTCGGGATGGCGTGCGCCCACCTTGGCGTCAACGTCCGCCAGGCTGCTCCTCAGCGTATCGTTCAGGAAGTACAGGCTGATGAGCGACAGGCCGCCGTCCACGCCATTGATCGACAGGTTCTTCAGGCTCCGGAAACTGCCGCTCGCGAAGTCACGCGCAACCTCCCCGGCAACCTTGATGCCACGCAATGCGCTGGCGACCTCCGGCTCCAGATTTTTCAGGCCAGCCGCGACCTCGCGCAGCGCCGCACTGGTTTCAGCCTTGAGACTCCCCCCCTTCGATAACAGCCGTTGTTTAACCTGCCCGGCGTTGCCCTGTACCCACAGCGTGACCTCGATCACCGTCTTGCGCACAGCAGGATCGGGAATCGCAATCAGCCCGGCGAACACCATCGCCCGCACGCGCCGTCCCGCACCTTGGGCGGCGGAGTCCACTGCGCCGTGCAGATTCTCGGAGAGGATGTCGAAGCACTCGCCAACGGTAAGCTGAATCTTTACCTGGGTCAGTTGAACACCGCCGTACCGCCAGTTGGCTCCTTGATGCAGTCCATTCAGCGCCGCCTTTGCGCCGTCACTGAGTTGCTTATCGAGACGGTTAACGGCATCGTGCATGGCCGCAAGAAGACGATCCGCCGCCCCGGCTGTGAGGTGCTCTCGCCACTCGGTGATCCCGTTGCTGCCAGCCACGCCCTTGAGGGTGTCGTAATACTTCTTGCCTGCATCGTTGGCGATACTGCCCGAGTTGAACAGCGGCGTCAGAGCGGTCATGAGCGCCGTCTGCTGGCCTTGCAGGGCGATATAAGCGGGACTCTTCGGATCGCTGAGCAACTGCTGCCAGATCTTGCCGCTCGGGCCAGGCACCTCGGGCGCAGGTTTCTCACCAGGCTTGGCGGCTGGCGGCGGCGCATCGGTGACGCCGCCAAGCAGACAGTCGGACACCATCTTCAGGCGAGACGCCCGCGAGCGGCCTACGTTATCGGCATAGTCCAGTTCGACAATGCGGCGCCAGTCGGCCTTGAGCACGGCGTCGGCCCAATCCTTTGCGTATGCGTCGATACGCTTTTGCGAGGCAGCGACAGCCTTGTCATACTGATCCTGGAAAGTTTTGCGCGCCGTCTCGTCGTACCGGCCCTCAAGACGCTCGTGACGGCTCCGAGTCCTGGCTTTCGCCAATTGACCGGTCTGCCGCGCTACATCGACGCGAGGCAGACCCGCCTTTTCGGCCAGAAAGGGATTGCTGTTCCAGGCGTCCGCCTGTGTTGCATTGGCTTTGGCTTCGGCCGCTGCGGCATCAAGCGCGCGGGAGGCTTCCAGTGCCTTAATGCCGAGCAGGCATTGCGAGGTGAGGTACTTGTAGCGATTCGTGGGTTCTTCCGCCCAGCGTTGTTGCTGAGTGCATTCGGCCAGACGCAGATTGTTGAGCTCGTGAATGGTGCCAGCCGGATCGGGCAGAATCACTCCGGCCACACCGTTGGGCAGTTCATACTGCTTCTCGAGCATGCGCAGATAGTCGCGCATCGCCTGTGCACGGGATTGGCGAGTATAGGAGCCGTGTACGCTGCCGAAATCCGCCATGCCGCTGGTGTATTCCACAATCTGCCCAGCGAGCGGATGGACATGCTCAAGGGCAAGCGCCTGCGTCTTCGAGGGATCGGTCTTGAGCGTGGCCAGATCGATTACAGTGAAGCGTTGTTGATAATCCCCGCGTAACGCAACCTTGACGGTCTTGCCGTTTGCGTCGGTCGTGCTGCTCATACCGGTTTTGTACGAGTCGAGCACCGCGCTGGGCCACGGGTCTTGTGAGAACGCGATCCACGCCTGCTTGTAGGCAGTGGTGTTGACGTTCAGGAATGAGGCGCGCAGATCGTGTCCGGCCGTAATGCAGGCCTTGGCGAGCGGTTGTGGCTTGGCGCGTGGTAGTTCGTAGGGGTTGAACTGTCGCAGAAAGCCTTCCGGCGAAACCTCATAAGCCTGCCATTCCTTCTTGTCCAGCAGCACGTACACATACCCTTCGCGCAACACACGTGCGGCCATCTGCGTCGAAGGGTTGCTCAGCGTGCCATGCTTTGCCAGTGAACTGCTGGCTGGCCACACGGCCTGCCGCAGCAGCAGGATGGGTAGACCGTTGCGCTCGCACGCCCGGCAGGAGCCGGGAGGAACTGGGCTGGTTTCCCTGGCAACGGTGCCGAGGGCTTGACTGGTGCTCATGGGTAATCCTTGGCATGGGGCAGCAATGAGGCGACGTATCGCCATGCGGCATCGTCATAGGCATCAAAGAGCGTTTGGAGACGGGCTTCGCCCTTCGCGGCGCGGGCAATGTCGGCGCACACGCGCTCGTTATCGGGCAAATCTGGGTGGACCGTGACGCGGTGGAGGGCGAGGACAATGATGTCCTCACTGCTGTGCAGACCCAGCCGGCGTGCATCGCGAATCATGCGGAAGGCACGTGCAGCGGCTTGTGGCGGCAATAGCGTCTCGCCACGCCAGCGCCATGGGGCGTAACTCATCGGCGTATGCAAGGATTGTCGCCATGCTGCCAGCACATCCCTCACCAGCAGCGACTCGCTTTGCGTCTCGCGAGCCGCCACTGGCAAGTCGGCTGGTGTGCCCGGTGAACCGCTAAAGAGCGCGAAGCCTCCCCAACTGACTGGATAGAGCCAGTGGCGAATGGGCCACAAATGCGTTGCAAGGCCACTGGGCAACGCAGCAGCCCACAGTTCAAGACGGGGCGGTTCATAGAGGGGAGTGAAGGAGCCGTCGAGCGTTGTCTGGGCCGCCTCACATAGCGAAATAAGGTGTGATGCCAGTGTGTCGGGAGGCAACGGACTCGCCAGCCAGCCGCATACATAGCGCTTGCGATAGTGCTCGTCATCCGTGGCGCACGCGTGCGTTAGTCCAATCAACGCTGCGTCGGGCGCAGCGCCAGGTGCGGCCAGCGTGACGAGCGTCGGCGCAGCGTCTGACGCATGTGCGAAGCCTGGATGCGGTAATCGCGTAGTTGATGCCTCGCCAAGGCGTTCAGCCAGCGCACCGGGATCTAGCGGGTGGTCTTTGCCGCCTCCGGCAAGCGGGTCGAGCAGGACGTACAGAAAATCATCTGCAAAGCGCGTGATATTTGCGAATGCCTGCACTACGTCTACGCTCATCGATGCTTCTCCACGCAGTTGACCAGATCACCTGCATCCGGATTTCCGCTGAAGGAGAAGCTGTTGCCAGCTCCGCTGCCCGGATTGGTCATCGGCCCTTTGAGCTTGATCGCAATGGCTTCGATGGTGATGCCGCCGCTGTTGATCGTGATCGTGCCGCCCGGGCCACGGATCACGATCTCCTGGCTGGCCTTCAACTCGTAATGTTGCGTCTGTCGTTCGATGGACTGACCCGCTGTGAGCTTGTGATGCCCTTGCACGCTCGCCTCGACATGTCCACCCACATCGATGATGTGATTGGCCGTGGTCTGGTCTTTACGATGATTCCCCACCTGCTCGACGCGATCCTTGCCGACATGGATCGTGTGATTGCGCTCGATAGAAAGAAGCGCGTCCTGACCAACGGTGTGGGTCCGGTTGTGCCCGATGCTCACCTGTTCGTCATTGCCCACGCTTTCCGTTCGGTCATGACCGATGTCGATTGTTTCGTCATGCTCGACATTTTCCTTGCGGTCATTGCCGACGAACGTCGTCTCATCGTGATTAACGTGAATGTTTTGATCTTTCTGCGCATGAACGTAGATTTCTTCCTGATCCTTTTCGTCCTCGAAACGCAGTTCGTTGTAACCTTCCCCTTTGTGCGTCTGGCTCTTGATCGTCATGCGCGTCTTGTGACGCGGCAGTTCATAGGGCGGCAGATTGGTGGCGTGATACGTTCTTCCGATAATGATCGGCTGGTCGCAGTCACCATCGAGGAAGGCCACGATGACTTCCTGTCCGATGCGCGGTATCGCCATGTGCCCCCACGTTGCACCGGCCCAGTTCTGCGCCACGCGTATCCAGCAGGAGCTGTTCGCGTCGTTGTTGCCGTAGCGATCCCAGGGGAATTGCACTTTGACGCGACCATATTCGTCGCAGTAGATTTCCTCGCCTTCGGGACCGGTAACGGTCGCGATCAAAGGACCGTCGATACGGGGCTTGGGTAGGAGTTCCGGCTTCCACTCGATGTGGTCAGGGATGATCTTCGCCGTATAGCTGTACTGCGTGCCTGTGTTGGCTTCTGAGGATTCTTCCGCCTGGCTCACGGTCTGCGTGCCGGTGTGCACCATGCTCACCACCCGCCAGCCGGCGTTCCAGTCTTCCCGGGCGTGGCCCTCCAGATCGAACGCGAGGCCCGGTTGCAGGCGGGCATCGTCGCCCTCGATCGCGGCCAGTTGGGCTTCGTTACGTAGCGCGAGCAGGCGCGTCTCCGTAAATGGCCGCCCAGCCTCATCGCGCTTGTACCGCCCGGGGTAGTCGAAGCGTTCATAACCGCCGTCCTGGTGCTCAA
>NZ_JAAGPR010000039.1 GCF_017104965.1 Paraburkholderia sp. Ac-20340 | reverse complement strand
CGGCGGCTGACCGTACCGGTCACGCGCTGCTGCACACGCTGTACCAGCAGAACGTTGCTGCGAAGACCACGTTCTTCGTCGAATGGATGGCGCTGGATCTGATCCGCGACGCCGAAGGCGACGTGCTCGGCGTGACCGCGCTCGAAATGGAAACGGGCGACGTCTATATCCTCGAAGGCAAGACCACGCTGTTCGCCACGGGCGGCGCGGGCCGGATCTTCCAGGCATCGACGAATGCGTTCATCAATACCGGTGACGGCCTGGGTATGGCCGCACGTTCGGGCATCGCGCTGCAGGACATGGAGTTCTGGCAGTTCCACCCGACCGGCGTGGCCGGCGCGGGCGTGCTGATCACCGAAGGCGTGCGCGGCGAAGGCGGCATTCTGCGCAACTCGAACGGCGAGCGCTTCATGGAGCGCTACGCACCGACGCTGAAGGATCTGGCGCCGCGTGACTTTGTTTCGCGTTCGATGGACCAGGAAATCAAGGAAGGCCGCGGTGTCGGCGCGCACAAGGATCACGTGCTGCTCGACCTGTCGCACATCGGCGCAGAGACGATCATGAAGCGTCTGCCGTCGATCCGCGAAATCGCGCTGAAGTTCGCCAACGTGGACTGCATCAAGGAACCGATCCCGGTCGTTCCGACGATTCACTACCAGATGGGCGGCATCCCGACCAACATCAATGGTCAGGTCGTCGGTACGCCTAAGGGTCACGAAGAAGTCGTCAACGGCTTCTACGCTGTGGGCGAATGCTCGTGCGTCTCGGTGCACGGCGCAAACCGTCTGGGCACGAACTCGCTGCTCGACCTCGTGGTGTTCGGCCGCGCTGCCGGCAACCACATCGTCAAGCACGTGAAGGAACTGAAAGAGCACAAGCCGCTGCCGGCCGATGCTGCAGACTTCTCGCTGGCTCGCCTTGCGAAGCTCGACAACTCGACTTCGGGCGAGTACGCGCAAAGCGTCGCGAACGAAATCCGCGGCTCGATGCAAAAGCATGCTGGCGTGTTCCGTACCTCGGCGCTGCTTGCGGAAGGTGTCAAGGACATCGCGCAAGTCACCGAGCAGGCGAAGCACATCCACCTGAAGGACAAGTCGAAGGTGTTCAACACCGCGCGCGTCGAAGCGCTCGAAGTGGCGAACCTCGTGGAAGTTGCGCAGGCAACGATGGTGTCGGCTGAAGCCCGTAAGGAAAGCCGTGGCGCCCACGCACACAGCGACTACGAACACCGCGACGACGAAAACTGGCTGCGCCATACGCTCTGGTTCAGCGAAGGCAACCGTCTTGACTACAAGCCGGTTCACATGAAGCCGCTGACCGTCGAGTCCGTGCCGCCGAAGGCGCGTACGTTCTAAGGCACACGCCAGTCAAAAGGAATTTGGAAATGGCCAAACGTATTTTTGAAGTCTATCGCTACGACCCGGACAAGGACGCGGCGCCGCGCATGCAGTCGTACGAGCTGGAAATCACGCACGAGCGCATGCTGCTCGACGCGCTGGTCAAGCTCAAGGAACTGGACGAGACGCTGTCGTTCCGTCGCTCGTGCCGCGAAGGCGTGTGCGGTTCGGACGCGATGAACATCAACGGCAAGAACGGTCTGGCGTGTCTCACGAACCTGAACGAACTGCCGCAGAAGATCGTGCTGCGCCCGCTGCCGGGCCTGCCCGTCGTGCGCGACCTGATCGTCGACATGACGCACTTCTTCAACCAGTACCACTCGATCAAGCCGTACCTGATCAACGACACGCCGCCGCCCGAAAAAGAGCGTCTGCAGTCGCCTGAACAGCGTGACGAACTCGACGGCGTGTACGAGTGTATTCTGTGCGCGAGCTGCTCGACGTCGTGCCCGAGCTTCTGGTGGAATCCGGACAAGTTCGTCGGCCCGGCAGGTCTGCTGCAGGCTTATCGCTTCATCGCGGACAGCCGCGACGAAGCCACCGGCGAGCGTCTCGATAACCTCGAAGACCCGTACCGTCTGTTCCGTTGCCATACGATCATGAACTGCGTCGACGTCTGCCCGAAGGGCCTGAACCCGACGAAGGCGATCGGCAAGATCAAGGAACTGATGGTCCGCCGCGCGGTTTGACCTGGCGAGATTGAATGGACTCGCACCAGTCTGACCCTCATCGCCGCGCGCGCCTTCGCTGGCGCGCGCGGCGCGGTATGCTCGAAAACGACATTATTTTCGAGCGATTTTTCGACCGCTATGAGCATGACCTCAGCGACGCCGATGTAGGCGCACTTACGCGCCTGCTCGAGCTGAGCGATAACGACCTGATGGACTTGCTGCTCGCACGCAAGGAACCAGAAGGCAATCTTGCCGACCCGGACGTGAAGCGGGTGCTGGAGCTGCTTCGCAACGTCTGAGATGCTGCGGCGACCGCCAGGGAGAAGGCGGCGCCGCGCCGGACGTGCAAACTATCGAATCCTGTGTTTATCTTCGATTGAGGATGTGCTATGACCCCGTCTGATGTAAAAGCCACGCTATCGTTCAGCGACAATTCGCCGAGCGTCGAACTGCCGATCTACAAGGGCACCCAAGGCCCGGATGTGATCGACATCCGCAAACTGTACGGTCAGACCGGCAAGTTCACGTATGACCCGGGCTTCATGTCGACGGCAGCGTGCAACTCGGCGATCACCTACATCGACGGGGACAAGGGCGAGCTGCTGTACCGCGGCTACCCGATCGACAACCTCGCGCAAAACGCCGACTTCCTCGAATCCTGCTATCTGCTGCTCAAGGGCGAGCTGCCGAACCAGGCGCAGAAGGACGAGTTCGTGAAGACCGTCACGCAGCACACGATGGTTCACGAGCAGATGCAGTTCTTCTTCCGTGGTTTCCGTCGCGATGCTCACCCGATGGCCATTCTGGTCGCGGCTGTTGGCGCACTGTCGGCCTTCTATCACGACTCGCTCGACATCAATAACGCGAAGCATCGCGAAGTTTCGGCAATCCGCATGATTGCCAAGCTGCCGACGCTGGTCGCAATGGCGTACAAGTACTCGATCGGCCAGCCGTTCGTGTACCCGCAGAACGACCTGTCGTACAGCGCGAACTTCATGCGCATGATGTTCTCGAACCCGTGCGAAGAGTACAAGGTCAACGACGTGCTGGTGCGCGCGCTCGACCGTATCCTGATCCTGCACGCCGACCACGAACAGAATGCCTCGACCTCGACGGTCCGTCTGGCAGGTTCGTCGGGTGCGAACCCGTTCGCGTGTATCGCGGCCGGTATCGCCTGTCTGTGGGGCCCGGCGCACGGCGGTGCGAACGAAGCCGCACTGAACATGCTGGAAGAAATTGGCTCGGTGGAGAACATCCCCGAGTTCATCAAGCAGGTGAAGGACAAGAACTCGGGCGTGAAGCTGATGGGCTTCGGTCACCGCGTCTACAAGAACTACGATCCGCGTGCGAAGCTGATGCGCGAAACGTGCCACGAAGTGCTCAACGAACTGGGCCTGCACGACGATCCGCTGTTCAAACTGGCGATGGCGCTCGAAAAGATCGCTCTGGAAGACGAATACTTCGTCTCGCGCAAGCTGTACCCGAACGTCGACTTCTACTCGGGTATCGTGCAGCGCGCGCTGGGCATCCCGACGTCGATGTTCACGTGTATCTTCGCGATGGCGCGTACGGTGGGCTGGATTGCCCAGTGGAACGAAATGATCGCCGATCCGGAACAGAAGATTGGCCGTCCGCGCCAGCTGTTCATCGGCAACACGCCGCGCGAAGCGAAGCCGATCTCGCAACGCTAAGCCGCGCTGTAAGCAATCCCTCAAACGCCCCGACGGTTCGCCCGTCGGGGCGTTTGTTTTTGCGCGCCCGGCGTTGCCCGGCGTTCGAGTCAGGCATTAAACCCAGCCGTCGATCTTCAGGCCGCTGGCTTGCTCGGCTTCCTCGCGCGAGACTTCGCGCGTCGTTTGTCCAAAGCTCCACACGTGGCCTTCCGGGTCCATTGCCGCATAGACGCGGTCGCCGTAAAACTGGTCGGACGGTTCGCGCACGATCTTTGCGCCTGCGGCGCGCGCACGCGCGCAGTGAGCGTCCAGATCGCTGACTAGCTGCACGTGCACGGATTGCGTGTTCTTGCCTTCGACATCGGCCGGGCTGGAGTAGGCCATGCCGGGCCAGCCGCCGCAGATCATCACGTAGCCGTCCTGGAAGCGCATTTCCGAATGGGCGAGTTTGCCGTCAGGCGTGGTCACGACGAACTGGCGCGTGAAACCGAACGCTTTCTCCAGCCAGTCGAGTGCGGCGAACGGATCGCGATAGTAGACGGCGGAGCCGAAAGTGGGGCGCGGTGCGGTGTTGCTCATGGTCGTCTCCCTGCAGAAGTGGGGCGTGCGAGTGGTCAATCTAGCACTGACCGGGCGCTGGCATCAGGCGCTTGCGCGTGCCCGCCACGCCCATTTCCCCGACCCCGAATCCTTTATCATGGAACGGCCCATCATCCCGAGCCGATTCATGTTCTTCGCCGCGAATTCCCTGCACCGTCGCCTGAGCATCGCCATCGGCACGCTTGCGTTGCTGGTTGGCGTGCTGGGTTCGCTCGGCACTTTCCTCGTGGTGCGTAGCCTCGCGAGCGAATTCAGCGCGAGCCTGCGCGATGCCGCCGCGCATGTGCAGGCGGGCGTGTCGCATCACGCGGCATCCAGCGCGGAAGCCAACGGCATCCGTCGCCCTTCCGACGACTTCGTCGTGCAGATCTGGTCCGCCGACGATGGCGCCGCGCCCAGCCGCACCAGCGACCCCGATATCGCCTTGCCGCGCGTGCAAACCGGCTATTCGTCGATCGATTACGATGGTGAAGCGTGGGACGTGTTCGCGCTCGCCGCCGGCGACGAATACATCCAGGTGGCCGAATCGCGCAGCATGCGCAATCGCAACGCCTTGCGCGTGGCGTTCTGGAGCCTGCTGCCGGTGCTCGCGCTGCTGCCGCTGCTGGTGCTCACGATCGCCATCACCGTGCGCCTGTCGCTGCGGCCGCTGGAGCGCGTCGGCCGGCGCGCGGCGAACGTCGATCTGCACGCGCTCAAGCCGCTCGACGCGGCGAAGGCGCCGGTGGAATTGCGGCCGTTTATCGAATCGATCAATCGCATGATCGAGCGGCTTTCGGTGCTGGTGAACGCCGAGCGCAAGTTCATCGCCGATGCCGCGCACGAACTGCGCACGCCTATTTCAGCGATGCAGTTGCAGATCGACAATCTGCGCGACGCGCCGCCCGAACAATACCGCGAGCGATTCGACGACTTGCAGCGCGGCGTGGCGCGCACGGGTTCGCTGGTGTCGCAATTGCTGGGTCTTGCGCGCGCGGAGATCGGCGGCTCGCCGCGCGGTGTGGACACGATTGCGCTCACGCGCGTCGTGCCCGATGTGCTCGCCGATCTGCTGCCGCTGGCGGACGCACGCGGCGTGGATCTGGGCGTCGAGCGGCTCGACGATGCCAGCGTGCGCGCCACCGAAGGCGATATGCGCGTGCTCATCAAGAACCTTGTCGATAACGCGATCCGCTATGTGCATGCGGGCGGGCGCGTCGATGTATCGGTGCTGCGCGCGGCGCAGAAGGTCACGATCGAGGTAATCGACGATGGTCCTGGCATCGCGCCAGGCGATCTGCCGCATGTTTTCGACCGCTTTTTCCGCGCTGCGGACAACGACGAGCAAGGCAGCGGGCTAGGCCTTGCGATTGCCCAGACGCTCGCGCAAAGCTACGGCGGACGTGTCACGCTTGCGAATCGCAGCGATGGGCAAAGCGGCATCGTGGCGCGTATCGAATTGCCGCTCGCTGTCAATGAAGCATTCGACCAACCAGAAAAAAATGGTAAGGAAAGCTGATCAATGCGGATTCTGCTGATCGAAGACGATCTGCTGATCGGGCCCGCGCTGCTGCGCGCGCTGAAGGACGCGTCGTATAGCGTCGATTGGGTGCGCACAGGCGAAAGCGGTCGCGCGGCGATCCGCGACGGTTCGTACACGGCGATCCTGCTCGATCTCGGTCTGGGCGATATGAGCGGGCTCGACGTGCTGCGCAGTCTGCGCGAGGCGAGCGACGCCACGCCGGTCATCATCGTCACGGCGCGCGACGATGTGGATACGCGCGTCGAAGGACTCGACCTCGGCGCCGACGATTACCTCGTCAAACCGTTCGAGAGCAAGGAGTTGCTCGCGCGCATCCGCGCGGTAGTGCGGCGCAAATCCGGCTTTGCTTCGGCGACGATGGGCGGCGCGCGCGTGACGCTCGATATGAATACGCGCCGTTTGACCTTCGACGGCCAGAGCGACGATCTTTCCGCGCGCGAATATGCGTTGATGCTTGCGCTGCTGGAGCGGCCGGGCGCGATTCTGTCGCGTCAGCAACTGGAAGAGCGTTTATATGGCTGGGGCGAGGAAGTGGAAAGCAATGCCGTCGATGCCGTGATTTACAGCGTGCGTCGCAAATTCGGCCATGCGGTCATTCGCAATGTGCGCGGTCTGGGCTGGGCGGTGTGCGTGTAGACAAGATGGCCGCGCAAAGAAAAAACGCGGCGAGCGCGGGGCTCGCCGCGTAGCGTGCAAGACCGGGGGAAGTCCGTCCGGCACGCTGGAAAGCGGTCCAAAATTACGTACAGCACTGGCGCGTCGTCACGACGCCAGCAGTCTTTGCCACGGATGCGCCTGCCAGGACTTCGACAGCACGGCGAGCAGTTCGGCTTCGCTGTCCGAGAGATAGCGGTCGGCGTGAACGGCGACCAGACACAGGCTCAACACCTCGGCGCGCAGAACCGGGTCTTCCAGTTCGTGCAGCACCTGCTGCATGACATCGGAATCGAGCTTGCAGGCATCGCCCCAATTCAGGTTCGCGTTCGCCAGCAGGTCTTCGCAGAGATCGCGCAGGATCGTGCTGAATTCGCCCGGCGCGAGTCCGAGCCGTTCGGCGATGTGGGCGCGATGCACGGCGGCGAGTTCGCTGCTATGCAGATGGCCGTCGGCGAGCAGGGCAATGGCGACGATCCGGCCGGCCGCCTGCGGGCTGTTGCTGGTGTAAGTGCGCATGGTCAGGAGTCCTTGATCAATCGTTCAGAAATGGATGGCGCGCGTTCAGTCGAAAATGTCTTCGAGCCAGGATTTGCGCCGCCGCTCGTGGCTGCCGTGGCCCTGGCGCTGGCCGTAGTCGCGCGAGCGATGATGCGTGCCGCGCGGGCTGTCGTAGTCATCGTCGAGACGCCGGGCCGGGTACGTCTGGCTTTGCGCGGCGCGCTCCAGCAGCTTGTCGAGTTCGCCACGATCGAGCCAGACTCCGCGGCATTGCGGGCAGTAGTCGAGTTCGACGCCATGACGCTCGGCAATCGCGAGTGTGACGTCAGGGCAGTTCGGGCATTTCATGTCGCGCTCCTTTCGGGTGCGGCAGCCGATGCGGCTGCCGTGGAAACCATCCTCGCAGAGAAAAATGAGCGA
The DNA here is from genome assembly GCF_017104965.1 of Paraburkholderia sp. Ac-20340. Classification (GTDB taxonomy): domain Bacteria; phylum Pseudomonadota; class Gammaproteobacteria; order Burkholderiales; family Burkholderiaceae; genus Paraburkholderia. The sequence goes on along the minus strand of NZ_JAAGPR010000039.1, from coordinate 71,923 downwards.
AGAATGAGGAGTGGCGCTCAGCGGTTTCAGGGCGTTTTCAGCTTGCCGCTTTCATCACTCCCGGCACTTGCAGGCCGCGTCTTGATGAGCGACACCACCACGCCGCCGGCCAGCAGCGCCACCGTCACGCCCAGACTCAGCGGTGCAGGAATCTTGCCGACGATGCCCACCAGGAAGATCTTCACGCCGATAAACACCAGCACCAGCGCGAGCGCATGCTTGAGGTAGTAGAAGCGGTGCGCCATCGCTGCGAGCGCGAAGAACAGCGCACGCAGGCCGAGCACGGCGAAGATATTGCTGGTGTAGACGATGAACGGATCGGTCGTGATCGAGAAGATCGCGGGAATCGAATCGACCGCGAAGATCAGATCGGCGAATTCGATCATCAGCAGCGCGACCAGCAGCGGCGTGGCATAGCGCGTGAGCTTGCCGCTGACCGGATGCGCGCGCCGCACCACGAACGCGCCGCCTTCGAGCCGCTCCGTCACGGGCAGCACGCGCCGAATGGTGCGCAGAATCCGGCTGTCCTCCACGCGCGTCTCTTCTTTCGAGCCGAACAGCATCTTCACGCCGGTCGCGGCCAGAAAGACGCCGAACACGAACAGCATCCATTCGAACTGCATCACGAGCGCAGCGCCGAGCCCGACCATCAGCGCGCGCAGCACCAGCACGCCGACGATGCCCCAAAACAGCACGCGATGCTGGTAAGCACGCGGCACCGCGAGCGCACCGAAGATCGACGCGATCACGAAGACGTTGTCGAGCGATAGCGATTTTTCGATCAGATAGCCGGTGACGTACTCGGTCGCGGGCTGCGCGCCGAGTTGCCACCAGATGAAGCCGCCAAACAGCAGGCCGATCGCGATATAGCCCAGCGAGAGCCAGAGACTTTCGCGGATGCCGATTTCGCGATCGTCGCGATGCAGCACGCCCAGATCGAGCGCGAGCAGCACGATCACCACCGCGATAAAGGCGGCCCAGAGCCAGACAGGCTGACCGAGAAAGGAAGCGGTGACGAGCGGCGCAAACATGGCTACGGTCCTTTGCGTAAAAAGATGAGGGGCCGGACCGTAAGGATGCTGCGTTGCCGCTGCATCGCGCCGGTCGGGCGCTATGGGCCTTTGGCCCATAGGGTCAGCTTAACGGCGAAGAATGAGCGAAGAATGAGGCAGCAATGGAAGCCGCCCGTGCAGGGCATTTGTGGTGTGTATGCAGCGAAAAACGTGGCAAAAGTGGCGAATCAGGCGCCAAGTTGACACGTCACGCATAAAGTGGCCGCTCGCGGGTGCATGCGCAACGATCGGGTGCTAGATTGTCGATCCTTACAAAACCTTCAATAAAAGGACGATGAGAATGGCACGGATTCAGCTTGGTCTGGCGTGTGGCATGGCGGTGGCATTGAGCGCCTGTTCGGGCGTGCAAAGCATGGACCCTACGGCGGCGTTGTCCGCGGGCAGCTCGCTCTACAAGGCCGCCACCCTCTCGGACGCCGATATCGTCGCGCTCTCGCAGGACTCCTGCAAGGCGAGCGACGCGGAGTCGAAGGTGGCCGCGCCGAACAGCGCCTATAGCAAGCGTCTCACGCGCGTGATGAGCGGCTTCGGCGACATGACGCTGAACGGCCAGAAGATCGACTACAAGGTCTATATGACCAAGGACATCAACGCGTGGGCGATGGGCAACGGCTGCGTGCGCGTCTACAGCGGTCTGATGGACAAGATGAACGACGACGAACTGCGTGGCGTGATCGGCCACGAGATGGGCCACGTTGCGCTGGGCCACTCGAAGAAGGCGATGCAGACGGCCTACACCGTGAGCGCCGCGCGCACGGCTGCGGGCGCGACGGGCAATTCGGTGGCTTCGAGCCTGAGTTCGTCGCAACTCGGCGATCTGACCGAGAAGTTCATCAACGCGCAGTTCTCGCAGTCGCAGGAAAGCGCCGCCGACGACTACTCCTACGATCTGCTCAAGAAGAAAGGCATGAAGCGCGAAGGCCTCGTGACGGCGTTCCAGAAGCTCGCGCAGATCGACGGCGGCCAAAGCTCGATGATGAGCTCGCATCCGTCGTCGCCGAGCCGTGCGCAGCACATCCAGAGCCGTATCAAGAGCGAAGGCTGATAACGCAATAAGTAAGCGGCCAGTTCAACGTGTCATGCGCGCCGGCCGCTTATTCATGCAGTGTTTCTAGAACTGGTAATTGATCGACAGATCGCAGACGCCTTCCGTCTTGGTCTGGATGATCGGGCTATGCGCGGCGCTGCCGAGCAGACGCTTGATGGCGCCGTCCGCGCTCACGAACCAGTGCTTGTTCACGAAGTACACCATCGTGATGCCGAAGCCCGCCGATTTCAGCCCCGCGCTGGCGTTGTATTGCCGATACCCCGACGCCGCCGCCTGCTGCCCGGTCACGCCGAACCAGCTCTGCATGTAGTTCGAATCCGCGAACGTGACGGACGGGCCGGCGAACCAGTAGAACGTCTGGCTGCTGCCCGGCAACGGCATATAGGTGCCGAGGTCCGCGGTCCAGCCGTTCGAGCCGCCGAAGCTGCGCGTGAACGCCGCGCGCACCACCAGCGGGAAATCCTTCGACACCACGTATTCGCCCGCGATCTTCATCAGCGGTGCGGGATTGATATTGCCCATGCCGTTCAGGCGCGAAGGATCGTCGTGGCCGCGCCGCCCGAGGTCGTAGGCGGCCGCGATACTCATGCGCCAGTTCGGCCCCTGCAGAAAATTCACGCCGAAGCCTTCGCCCGTCGAGCCGAACAGAATGTCCTTATAACGCAGATCGATGCTGGGGCCGGCCATCATGTGATAGCGGTCGGAGCCGTCGTAGCGCGGCTCGAACGTCGAGCCCACACCCAGGCGCGCTTCGAAGTTCGGGCGATTGGGCTCGTACAGCTTCTCCAGCGGAATGCCGGCCGAATACTGCCATTCGCCGAGCGGCGAGGGCGTCTGCGCCTGCGCACGCGGCGCGAAGGCGGCGATCGCACAAGCCGTGGCCGCTACCGCAAGCGACGACGGGCGCGCCAGACGCGTGCGGGCGCGTGCCTGCGGATGTCGTCCCTGGATCTGGCCTGTTGTGATTCTTATGTTGTGCGCGGGCGCCCAGAAGAGCGTCCTGCGGGGCGAGCGGGTTGCGAGTGGCATGAGGCCTCCGGGATTGCCTGATCGTGCCGCGAGGTTTCCGTGTCCAGTGTGATTGAAGCTGAATCCGGACGCTTGTGCGGCGGCGCACGTCTCGCAATCGACGTGCCCGATGTGGCACTTTCACACCGTTTCATGTTGAAGGCGTCCTCGGTTTCGCGCGGGCCCGCGCGCGGGAGCTGGCCAGCGCTTTGTCATATATCCGATAAAAAAATCGCCGGAAAAACAAAGGCTTTGCTTCGCGCGATGCTTTCGGCGGGACGGAAAAAGGCGTGCGCGGCTCGCCGGGTAACATCGATACAGGTATCGCTACTACCACCCAACTCCCTGTTTTTTATCGGTTTTTTTACCCGGACGGCCTACAGGAGCGCGATTTTGCGTGGCATAATCGATTCACAACGTAAGCCTCCCCGCAGTCAAATCATCCCCCGCATATCATGGCAAAGACGCTCTACGACAAATTGTGGGACACCCATGTGGTCCACACGGAAGACGACGGCACGACGATCCTTTATATCGACCGTCATCTGCTGCACGAAGTCACCAGTCCGCAGGCTTTCGAAGGCCTGAAAATGCACGAGCGCCCGGTGTGGCGCATCAGCGCGAACCTGGCCGTTTCGGACCATAACGTGCCCACGACGGATCGCAGCCACGGTATCGCCGATCCGGTTTCGAAGCTCCAGGTCGACACGCTCGACACGAATTGCGACGCCTTCGGCATCACGCAGTTCAAGATGAGCGACCAGCGCCAGGGCATCGTGCACATCGTCGGTCCGGAGCAGGGCGCGACGCTGCCGGGTATGACGATCGTCTGCGGCGACTCGCACACCTCCACGCACGGCGCGTTCGGCGCGCTGGCGCACGGCATCGGCACCTCGGAAGTCGAGCACGTGCTGGCCACGCAGACGCTGCTGCAAAAGAAGAGCAAGAACATGCTCATCAAGGTGGAAGGCACGCTGCCGCGTGGCTGCACCGCGAAGGACATCGTGCTGGCGATCATCGGCAAGATCGGCACGGCAGGCGGCACGGGTTACGCCATGGAGTTCGGCGGCTCGATGATCCGCGGCCTGACGATGGAAGGCCGCATGACGGTCTGCAACATGGCGATCGAAGGCGGCGCGCGCGCCGGCATGGTCGCCGTGGACGACACCACGGTCGAATATCTGAAGAACCGTCCGTTCTCGCCGCAAGGCGCGGAGTGGGACCAGGCCGTCGAATACTGGAAGCAGTTCCGTTCGGACGACGGCGCGCATTTCGACCGCGTGGTCGAGCTTTCGGCCGCCGACATCGTGCCGCAGGTGACGTGGGGCACGTCGCCGGAAATGGTCGTGTCGATCGACGCCCGCGTGCCGGACCCCGAGCGCGAAAAGGACCCGGTCAAGCGCGACGCGATGGAACGCGCGCTGCAATACATGGCGCTCGAACCGAACACGCCGATCGAGTCGATCAAGCCGGACAAGATTTTTATCGGTTCGTGCACGAACGCGCGTATCGAAGACCTGCGCTCGGCCGCTTATGTCGTGAAGAAGCTGGGCCGCCGCATTGCGCCGAACGTGCGTCTCGCGATGGTGGTGCCGGGCTCGGGTCTCGTGAAGGCGCAAGCCGAACAGGAAGGCCTCGACAAGGTGTTCACGGACGCCGGTTTCGAATGGCGCGAGCCGGGCTGCTCGATGTGTCTGGCGATGAACGCCGACCGTCTCGAGCCGGGCGAGCGTTGCGCGTCCACCTCGAACCGCAATTTCGAGGGCCGTCAGGGCGCGGGCGGTCGCACGCACCTGGTGAGCCCGGCGATGGCGGCCGCAGCAGCCATCGAAGGTCATTTCGTCGATATTCGCAAGCTCGGTTGAGGCCACGGATCATGGAAAAATTTGTCGTACACACCGGCCTCGTAGCGCCGCTCGATCGCGAAAACGTGGACACGGACGCGATCATCCCGAAGCAGTTTCTCAAGTCGATCAAGCGCACCGGCTTCGGCCCGAACGCCTTCGACGAATGGCGTTACCTCGACCACGGCGAGCCGGGTCAGGACAACTCGAAGCGCCCGCTCAACCCGGACTTCGTGCTGAACCAGCCGCGTTATCAAGGCGCTTCCGTGCTGCTCACGCGCAAGAACTTCGGCTGCGGCAGCTCGCGCGAGCACGCACCGTGGGCGCTCGACCAGTACGGCTTCCGCGCGATCATCGCGCCGAGCTTCGCGGACATCTTCTATAACAATTGCTTCAAGAACGGTCTGCTGCCGATCGTGCTCAGCGAAGCGGATGTCGATCATCTGTTCAACGAAACGTACGCGTTCAACGGCTTCGAACTGACGATCGATCTGGAGCAACAGGTTGTGCGCACAACGGACGGCTCGAAGTCGTATCCGTTCGACGTCGCCGCGTTCCGCCGCTACTGCCTCTTGAACGGTTTCGACGATATCGGCCTCACGCTGCGTCACGCCGACAAGATCCGCCAGTACGAAGCCGAGCGCATCGCGCGCCAGCCGTGGCTGAACAACCGCGTCATCTGAACGCGCACGGTTTTAAAGCGGGCTCAAGTCCGAATGCGCGGCGGCGATTAGAACCGCCGCGCTCAATGAAACATCAGCGAGGAACACCAGGATGAAGATTGCAGTGCTGCCGGGCGACGGCATTGGTCCCGAGATCGTCAAGGAAGCCGTCAAGGTGCTGAACGCGCTCGACGAAAAGTTCGAGCTGGAAGAAGCGCCCGTTGGCGGCGCGGGCTACGAGGCGAGCGGCCATCCGCTGCCGGAAGCCACGCTCGCGCTGGCGAAGGCCGCCGATGCGATCCTGTTCGGCGCCGTGGGCGACTGGAAGTACGACTCGCTCGAACGCGCGCTGCGCCCGGAGCAGGCAATTCTGGGTCTGCGCAAGCACCTCGAACTGTTCGCGAACTTCCGCCCGGCGATCTGCTATCCGCAACTGACGGGCGCTTCGTCGCTGAAGCCGGAAATCGTTTCGGGCCTCGACATCCTGATCGTGCGCGAGCTGAACGGCGACATCTATTTCGGTCAGCCGCGCGGTCTGCGCGAATCGCCGGACGGTCTCTTCAAGGGCGCGCGTGAAGGTTTCGACACGATGCGTTATTCGGAGCCCGAAGTGCGCCGTATCGCCCACGTGGCCTTCCAGGCGGCTCAAAAGCGCCAGAAGAAGCTGACCTCGGTCGACAAGGCCAACGTGCTGGAAACGTCGCAATTCTGGAAGGACATCATGATCGATGTCTCGAAGGAATACCCGGACGTCGAGCTTTCGCACATGTACGTCGATAACGCGGCGATGCAGCTCGTGAAGGCGCCGAAGGCGTTCGACGTGGTGGTCACGGGCAATATGTTCGGCGACATTCTTTCGGACGAAGCGGCCATGCTCACGGGCTCGATCGGCATGCTGCCTTCGGCTTCGCTCGACAAGAACAACAAGGGTTTGTACGAGCCGTCGCACGGTTCGGCGCCGGATATCGCGGGCAAGGGCATCGCCAACCCGCTGGCCACGATCCTCTCGGTCGCGATGATGCTGCGTTACTCGCTGGGCCGCGACGAACAAGCCGACCGCATCGAAACCGCGGTCAAGAAGGTGCTGGAACAAGGTTATCGCACCGCCGACATCGTCACGCCGGACTGCCGCAAGGTGGGCACGGTCGAGATGGGCGACGCGGTGGTTGCCGCGCTGTAAAGCGGGATCAAAGGGCATGCCTTCGCGGGCGTGCCCTTTTTATTTCATGCACTTTAAACGTGCGTCGTAAATAGCGGAAAGTGCGGTTTTTGCCGCGCAAATTAACTGTTTCGTGTATATTGTTCCGATGGCGACGATCTCCCCGATCACGATTATTTCGAACATCCACGGCGAAAAAACTGCCCGTGCGATTTCGCTCGCCATCACCACGAAAACGATTATCAAAACGATCACCATTCGTTGATCGCTCGTCGTGCCCGCTCATCTTCCCCGCGCGGCCACGCCGGGCGAGCGAAGCGGGGAAGTGTCCAAATCAAGGGTTAGTCATGAACGTAGGTCTCGTAGGTTGGCGCGGCATGGTCGGCAGCGTGCTGATGCAGCGCATGCAGGAAGAACGTGATTTCGACCTGATCGAACCGGTGTTTTTCAGCACCAGCAATGCAGGCGGCGCGGCTCCGTCGTACGCCAAAAACGAGACAAAGCTCAAGGATGCGAACAGCATCGACGAGCTCAAGAAGTGTGACGCCATCATCACCTGCCAGGGCGGCGACTACACGAACGACGTGTATCCGAAGCTGCGCGCGGCAGGCTGGACCGGTTACTGGATCGACGCGGCTTCGTCGCTGCGCATGAAGGACGACGCGGTCATCATCCTCGACCCGGTCAACCTGAACGTCATCAAGGACGCGCTGGTCAAGGGCCAGAAGGACTTCGTCGGCGGCAACTGCACGGTCAGCCTGATGCTGATGGCGCTGGGCGGCCTGTTCCGCGAAGGCCTCGTCGACTGGATGACGGCCATGACCTACCAGGCGGCGTCGGGCGCGGGCGCGCAGAACATGCGCGAGCTGCTCTCGCAGATGGGCGCGCTCAACGCGGCTGTCGCGACCGATCTGGCGAACCCGTCGTCGGCGATTCTCGACATCGACCGCAAGGTGCTCGCCACCATGAACAGCGACGCGATGCCCACCAGCCAGTTCGGCGTGCCGCTCGCAGGCTCGCTGATTCCGTGGATCGACAAGGATCTCGGCAACGGCATGTCGAAGGAAGAGTGGAAGGGCGGCGCGGAAACCAACAAGATTCTCGGCAAGCCCGCGATGGGCCAGCCGGGCTCGATTCCGGTCGACGGTCTGTGCGTGCGTATCGGCGCGATGCGCTGCCACTCGCAGGCGCTCACCATCAAGCTGAACAAGGACGTGCCGCTCGACGAGATCGACGGCATCCTCGCTTCGGCGAATGATTGGGTGAAGGTTGTGCCGAACGAGCGCGAAGCGTCGATGCGCGATCTGTCGCCGGCACAGGTGACCGGCACGCTGTCGGTGCCGGTTGGCCGCCTGCGCAAGCTGGCGATGGGCGGCGAGTATCTGTCGGCCTTCACGGTCGGCGATCAGCTGCTTTGGGGCGCTGCTGAGCCGCTGCGCCGCATGCTTCGCATTCTGCTGGACAAGTGAATCATTTAAACTACGCGGCTAATGACGCGTAGACAGGCAAAAAGCGCCGCGCCAGTCGCGGCGCTTTTTTATTTTCGCAGCCATCGCGCATGGCCTGCGAGCCCGACCCCTTGAATTCCCGTTTGATCGACCGCCGCGCGAGCGGTGTGCCCAGGGCATCTGATGACCGTTCGACTTGACTCTGTTCCCGCTGATCGGGCTATCCAAAACACGAAGGCGCAGCGCGCCATGCAAGCCGTTGCCGCCGCTGCGGTGCTGGCGCTGGCCGGTGGGGCACAGGCCGCCACCGCGGCTGGCGCTGCGCCTGCGCAGGCTTCGAGCGCTGCTGCTGCTGTTGCTGCTGCGTCGGGCGCTTCGGGCGCATCCGCTGTGGCGCCGGCGCTGCCGGTGATCGGCCGGTACACGATACAGCCGGGCCAGTCGCTGCACGACGTTGCGGTCGATGTAACCCAGTCGCACGACAAGACGACGCTCGCGCGTGCGAGCCAGGCGCTGTTCGATGCCAATCCGAACGCGTTCATGAAGCACGATCCCAGCCGCCTCAAGGTAGGCGCGACGCTGGATGTGCCGGGCACGCCGGATATGGCGAGCGGCGCTTCGGGCGTGACGCCGGCTTCGGCGCCTGCGCCGGTCGCGGCGGCCAGCGAGCCCGCGACTGCTGCCGCCACAGCTGCTGCGGCTTCCGCCGTGGCGGCTGCGAACACGGCTGCGGCGAGTGGCGCTGCGCTCGCATCGGCGCCTGAAGCTACCGCGAGCGCAACTGGCGCGGCCAGCGCGGCTTTGGCTTCCTCCGCATCGGCCACGATGGCTGCGAGCGCGCCCGCCGTGGCGGCGCCGTCGAGCGACGCCCATTCGTGGAGCGGCGCGGTCCAGGTCGCGCCGACCAGCGCGGCGAGCGCAGCCTCGGCGCCCGTGACGGTTTCCAGCCTGCAGCAACTTCTGGCGCTCAAGAACCGCGTGCTGATGGCGCTGCAGCAGCACGGCATCGGCAAACCGGCTCAAGTGGCCGGTGGTGCGGCGACGCCGGGCGTGCATGGCACGACGGCTGGCGGCGAGGCGCTGGGCGCGAACGCGGCGCAGCCTGAAGTGTCGCCGATCACCTGGGGCGTCGTGGCGGCCGTTCTGCTCGCTTTCGTCGCGCTGATCGTGCGTCTGCTGACGCGCAAGCGTCGCAAGGGCGCAGCGGCGGCCGAAGAGACGGCAGCGCCCGCGGTGGCACCGAGTGCACCGATCGCACCGCTTGCACCGATCGCCGCGTACCAGCAGACGCACGAAGAAGACGCGCACGAAGCCACCCAGGCGCATCACGCCGATCCCGATTCCGCGCTAGACCACGCCGCCGAAGCTGCAAGCCTTGCCGCTGCGGCTGAACTGGGCGCGGAGGCCTTGCCGCCGTCGACGTTCGAATCGGCGCATCACGAAGCCACGGACGGCCCCGCCGAGTTGCACGCGGACCGTACCGAACACGACGCGCTCCCGCACGGTGTCGAGCCGGGCGAACCGGCATCGCTCGCCGATGCGACCGGCGCCGCAAGCCTCGCCGCCGCCGCCGAACTGGGCGCAGCCGCACTGCCGCCCGAGAGCCTGGCTGGCGTGCGCACGACCGGCGAAGCCGAAGAACTGGCACGTGAATCGGCAAATGAATCGGAAAATGAATCGGAAAGCGAAGCCGAACCGCCCGTCGCCGGACACGCCGCAATCGGCGCCGAACTGCGCGCGATCGAGTTGACGCTGCCGGGCGACGAAGTCGAACAGCCGCACGCAGCCGTTGCACATCACACCGAAGAACCGCAACCGCTCGATCACGAAATCCCGGCCGAGCCGTCGGCGCCCGAAGCCGAACACGTGGTATCCGCAGCACCCGCAGTACCAGACGTTCCCGCAGTTTCCCAAGAACAAGAAATGGCCCAACTGGAAGTACCGAAAGAGTTTCCGCAGTCCGCAGTAGACGCGCTTGGCAGTCTCGACATGCTGCCGCCGCGCGTGGATGTGCCTGATTTCCCGCAGACCAGCGGCATGCCCGCCTTCTCCTTTGGCGCCACACCGGTCGCCGCGCCGGAGACGATTGCGCGCCAGTCGCTGCCGCCGGCCGAGCCGCCCGCGCCGCCGGCGGGCGCCGCCATCGAAGCCGGCATGGCCGGTCTCGGCTCGATCGCTGGTCTCGCCGCCGCGATGGGTTCGTCGCCGATCGGCGCGCCGCCCATGGGTACGCCGCGCTTCGGCACGCTCTCGCTCGATTTCGACCTGAACCTGCCGCCCGATTCCGCCGATCCGCTGCCCGTCTTCACGCCGGAGCAACTGTCGCGTATTGCGCGCAACAAGCTCGATCTCGCCCACGAATACATCGATCTGGGCGATCTCGCAGGCGCGCGCGCGCTCATCAACGAAGTGATCGAGTCGAACGACCACGCCACGCGCGCCGATGCGCAGGCGCTGCTGTCCACGCTCTCGCCGCTGTCCTGAGCGCCGCCTGACGTATGCGTATCGCGCTAGGAATCCAGTACGACGGGGCCGCGTTCTGCGGCTGGCAGTCGCAGCCGCACGGCAAGACCGTGCAGGACGCGCTCGAACGCGCGCTGCGCGAGTTCGCTACCGTGCCGCTGGCCACGGTGGTCGCGGGCCGCACCGACACGGGCGTGCACGGTCTCGGCCAGGTCGTGCATTTCGACACCGATCTCGACCGCACGCCGTTCTCGTGGGTGCGCGGCACCAATGCGTTCCTGCCCTCGACGGTGGCGGTGCAATGGGCGAAGCCGATGCCCGAAGCGTTTCACGCGCGCTTTGCCGCCTTCGAGCGCACCTATTACTACGTGCTCTACGTGAATCCGGTGCGCTCGCCGATGCTGGCGAGCCGCGCGGGCTGGATTCACACGCCGCTCGACGTCGATGCGATGCGCGAGGCCGCCCAATGTCTGATCGGCGAGCATGATTTTTCGGCGTTTCGTTCGTCGGAATGCCAGTCGAAGACGCCGGTCAAGCATCTGTATCAAATCGATATCCGGCCGCAGGTCGACTTCATCCACTTCCGTTTTCGCGCCAACGCCTTCCTGCATCACATGGTGCGCAACCTGATGGGTTGCCTCGTGGCGGTGGGGCGCGGGCGCTATCCCGCCGCATGGATGGCCGAAATACTGGCGGGGCTCGATCGCAGCAAGGCCGCGCCGACCTTCATGCCGGACGGCCTTTATCTCGCGCAAGTGGGTTATCCTGACGAGTTCGCCGTTCCTGCGGCGCAAACGGCCAGCGTGCCGTGGAGCACGGTCTGGACCGATCCGGCCTGAGGCAACTTGAGGCAGCTTCAGACGGCTAATCGCCACGAAGTTCGCCGAACACGCGTTCAATTAACCCGATTTCAATCAAATTACCTGCTATGACGTCAGCCGAGCCCATCGTCGCCGAGCACCGCACCCGCATCAAGCTTTGCGGGCTGTCGACGCCCGAAGCGGTTGCGCACGCCATCGACCTGGGCGCCGACGCCATCGGCCTCGTGTTCTATCCGCCGAGCGCGCGCTCGGTGAGCGTCGCGCAGGCCGTCGAGCTGACGCACGATATCCCGCCGTTCGTTTCGGTGGTGGGGCTGTTCGTGAACGCCACGCCGGAATGGATCAGCGAAGTGGCGAGCAATGTCTCGCTGACGCTGCTGCAGTTCCACGGCGACGAAACCCCGCGTCAGTGCGAGGCGCTGGCGGCCGTTGCCGGTTTGCCCTGGTTGCGGGCGCTGCGAGTGGCGGCGGATACTCGGCAGACTGATTTGATAGAATCGGCAAACAGTTATTCATCAGCCAGCGGCCTGCTGTTCGACACTCATGTCGATGGTTACGGCGGTGGCGGGAAGGTCTTCGATTGGTCACTTATCCCCGCAGGGCTCGCGCGTCGGGCCGTTTTGAGTGGTGGCTTGAACGCGCAAAACGTCGGTGATGCGATTCGCCAGGTGCGTCCGTTCGCCGTCGATGTCTCCAGTGGCATCGAGGTTCCGGGCGCGAAGGGCGTGAAGGATCACGCCCGCATGGCGGCGTTCGTACGCGCAGTGCGCGAAGCGGACGCGGGATAATTTCTTTGGCTGGTCAGCCCTTGCGCAAGGCAAGGCGCGCTGATTGGCCGAGCGAGTGACTTATGTACAATTTGCCCGATGAACGAGGCCATTTCGGCCAATATGGCGGCGTGTTCGCTGCCGAAACCCTGATGCAGGCGATCGAGGAACTGCGCGTGGCTTACGCGAAGTTCAAGGACGATCCCGAGTTTGTCGCTGAATATCAGCGCGAATTGAAGCATTTTGTCGGCCGTCCGTCGCCGATCTATCACGCGCAGCGCTGGAGCGAGATGGTGGGCGGCGCGCAGATTTACCTCAAACGCGAAGACCTGAACCACACGGGCGCCCACAAGGTGAACAACGTGATCGGCCAGGCGCTGCTCGCCCGCCGCATGGGCAAGCCGCGCGTGATCGCCGAAACCGGCGCGGGTCAGCACGGCGTGGCCACGGCCACGATCGCGGCGCGCTTCGGCATGGAGTGCGTGGTCTACATGGGCGCCGAAGACGTGCGCCGTCAGGCCGCCAACGTCTACCGCATGAAGCTGCTCGGCGCGACGGTCGTGCCGGTCGAATCGGGCTCGCGCACGCTCAAGGACGCGCTCAACGAAGCCATGCGCGACTGGGTCACCAACGTCGAAAACACCTTCTACATCATCGGCACCGTGGCGGGCCCGCATCCGTACCCGATGATGGTGCGCGACTTCCAGCGCGTGATCGGCGACGAATGCCGCGTGCAGATGCCGGAAATCACCGGCCGTCAGCCTGACGCCGTGATTGCCTGCGTGGGCGGCGGTTCGAACGCGATGGGCATCTTTTACCCGTATATCGACGATAGTTCGGTGCAGTTGATCGGCGTCGAACCGGCCGGTGACGGCATGGAAACGGGGCGCCACGCCGCTTCGCTGGCGGCCGGCACGCCGGGCGTGCTGCACGGCAACCGCACCTACCTGCTGCAGGACGAAAACGGCCAGATCATCGAAACGCATTCGGTTTCGGCCGGTCTCGACTACCCGGGCGTGGGTCCCGAGCACGCGTGGCTCAAGGACAGCGGCCGCGCGCAGTACGTGACCGTCGACGACGAGGAAGCGCTCAAGGCGTTCCACGACTGCTGCCGCATCGAAGGCATCATTCCGGCGCTCGAATCGAGCCACGCGCTCGCCTACGCGGCGAAGCTCGCGCCGACGCTGCCCAAGGACAAGGTTCTGCTGGTGAACCTGTCGGGCCGCGGCGACAAGGACATGCACACGGTCGCCGAGCGATCGGGCATCCAGTTCTAAGCGCCCGGAGCAACAGTAGCGATGCGTGACGAGTTCGACGAGCCGGAAATGCCGGCGCCCGTGAGTGAAGTTGTGAGCATTCCCGCCGCGGAAGAAGTGGCGGCGGTGGCGCTCGCCCTGCCTACGGTGCCCGAAACAATCCGGCTTCTGAACCGCGATTTTCTGACCGATGCGGCGAACTTGCCCGATGCCTCGATCGACTTGATCGTCGCCGACCCGCCTTATGGGCTCGGCAAGGACTACGGCAACGACTCCGACAAGCGTTCGGGCGAGGATTTCCTCTCCTGGACCTACGAGTGGCTCGATCTGGCGATTCCTAAGTTGAAAGCCAGCGGTTCGCTCTATGTGTTTTGCACCTGGCAATACGCGCCCGAGATCTTCGTGTATCTGAAGTCGAAAATGACGATGATTAACGAGATCGTCTGGGATCGTCGCGTTCCCAGCATGGGCGGCACGACCCGCCGTTTCACCTCGGTGCACGACAACATCGGTTTCTTCGCGGTGTCGAAGGGCTATTACTTCGATCTCGATCCCGTCCGCATCCCGTACGATGCCGCCACGAAGAAGGCGCGTTCGCGGAAAATCTTCGAAGGCAGCAGGTGGCTGGAGCTCGGCTACAACCCCAAGGACGTCTGGTCCGTTTCGCGGCTGCATCGCCAGCACGCGGAACGCGTCGATCATCCGACCCAGAAGCCCCTGGAAATCGTCGAGCGCATGGTGCTTGCGAGCTGCCCGCCGGGCGGCCGCGTGCTGGACCCGTTCATGGGCAGCGGCACCACGGCAGTCGCCTGCGCGCGTCAGAAGCGCGAATTCGTCGGCTATGAAATCAATGAAAGTTACTGCGCGATCGCGCGCGAACGCGTGAGTCTGGCCGCACAGGCAGAGCCTGCGGCACCTGCGTCCGCGATGTCGGCGAGCGTGGCGGCAGACGTCTGAGTCAAGTCAGGCAGTGCCGCCGCCCGCCCTGTTTGGCGCCGCGCAGTATCACCGAATCTGAGGACCCTGAAATGTCCCGCATCAAGAGCAAATTCGAGGCGCTGGCCGCCTCCGGCAAGAAAGGCCTGATCCCGTTCATGACGGCAGGCGACCCCGATCCGGCCCGCACGGTCGAGTTCATGCACGCGCTCGCCGCCGGCGGCGCCGACGTGATCGAACTGGGCGTACCGTTCTCCGACCCGATGGCCGATGGCCCGGTGATCCAGCAGTCGTCCGAACGCGCGCTGGCCAAGGGCGTCACGCTCAAGAGCGTGCTGGCCGACGTCAAGCGCTTCCGCGAAACCGACAACGAAACGCCCGTCGTGCTGATGGGCTACGCCAACCCGATCGAGCGCATGGGCGCACAGGCTTTCGCGGCCGCCGCGCAGGAAGCGGGCGTAGACGGCGTGCTGGTGGTCGACTATCCGCCCGAGGAATCGGAGGATTTCGCCGCGAAGATGAAGGCCGCGGACATCGATCCGATCTTCCTGCTCGCGCCCACCTCGACCGACGCGCGCATCGCGGCGGTGGGCCGTATTGCCAGCGGCTACGTCTATTACGTGTCGCTCAAAGGCGTCACGGGCGCAGCGAATCTGGACGTCGCCAGCATCGCGAGTAAAATCCCGGCGATCAAGGCCCGCGTGCCGTTGCCCGTTGGCGTGGGCTTCGGGATTCGCGACGCCCAGACAGCGGCTGCAGTGGCCGAAGTCTCGGACGCCGTGGTGATCGGCAGCCGTATCGTGCAACTGCTCGAGAAGGCATCGCCTGACACTGCAGCAGAAGCACTCACGCAGTTCATCGCCGATATTCGGACGGCGCTTGACGCCATCTCCGACAAACGCTGATGAGCGCGGCTAGAGACTAGTTACGAGACTGCTGTAAAATCCACTTTTCGCCATGCGCGGCCGGGGTCGGAACCCGGTCGAAATGACTGCCGTATAGAACCGGCCGCCGCGCCCGCGCATCACGATGAAGGAAGAAACAACAATGAGCTGGCTCGATAAACTGCTGCCGCCCAAGATCAAGCAAACCGATCCGAAAAGCCGCAAGAGCATTCCGGAAGGTCTGTGGATCAAGTGCCCGAAGTGCGAAGCGGTCCTGTACCGCAACGATGTCGAAGCGAACCTCCACGTCTGCCCGAAGTGCGACCACCACATGCGCATCAATGCGCGCGAGCGTCTGGACGCACTGCTCGATCCGGAAGGCCGCTATGAACTCGGCCAGGAAATCGTTCCGGTCGACGCGCTGAAGTTCAAGGACAGCCGCAAGTACCCGGACCGTATCAAGGAAGCGATGGACGATACGGGCGAAACCGACGCGATGGTCGTCATGGGCGGCGCGATCCACACGCTGCCGTGCGTGGTCGCCTGCTTCGAGTTTTCGTTCATGGGCGGCTCGATGGGTTCGGTGGTTGGCGAGCGTTTCGCGCGCGGCGCGCAGACCGCGCTCGAACAGCAAGTGCCGTTCATCTGCTTCACCGCTTCGGGCGGCGCGCGTATGCAGGAAAGCCTGCTGTCGCTCATGCAGATGGCCAAGACCACGGCCATGCTGACCAAGCTGTCGGAAGCCAAGCTGCCGTTCATCTCGGTGCTGACCGACCCGACCATGGGCGGCGTGTCGGCGAGCTTCGCCTTCCTGGGCGACGTGGTGATCGCCGAACCGAAGGCGCTGATCGGCTTTGCCGGCCCGCGCGTGATCGAGCAGACCGTGCGCGAAAAGCTGCCGGAAGGCTTCCAGCGTTCGGAATTCCTGCTGCAGAAGGGCGCGATCGACATGATCGTCGACCGTCGCAAGCTGCGTGAGGAAATCGCCCAGTTGATGGCGATCATGCAGCGCCAGCCCGCCGACGCGGTGGCCTGAGCGTAGCTGCAAGCAGTGATCAAGGCGGGTGCGGAACTTCATGATTCCGCCCCGTGTCAGACGCGCCGCAAGCGAAAGCAAGCGGCGCGTTGTCATTTCCGCGATAATGCCGTGTTTTCGAAGCGTGCCGGTCGGCTTCGACAGGCCTTGACTGAATCGCGCCGTACTTTCCGAATCACTCCGCAAACGTCCCGATGAGTACTTTTCCCACCCTCGACGCGTGGCTCACGCATCTCGAAACCGCGCATCCGGTTGGCATCGACATGGGCCTCGGCCGCATCAGCCAGGTCAAGGACGCACTGAACCTGAAGTTTGCCTGCCCGATCTTCACGGTCGGCGGGACCAACGGGAAGGGTTCCACCTGCGCGATTCTGGAAACGATTCTGCTGAAGGCCGGTTATCACGTCGGCTGCCACACGTCGCCGCATCTGCTGGCGTTCAACGAACGCGCGCGTATCGACGGCCAGCAGGCCAGCGACGCCGATCTGCTGCCGCACTTCGAGGCCGTGGAAGCCGCGCGCAATGCGCTCGCCACGCCGGTTTCGCTCACCTATTTCGAATTCACGACGCTCGCGATCATGCATCTGTTCGCCTCGCGCGGGCTCGACGCCGTGATCTTCGAAGTGGGTCTGGGCGGCCGCCTGGACGCCGTGAACATTCTCGATGCCGATTGCGCGATCGTCACGAGCATCGACCTCGATCACACCGAATACCTCGGCGATACGCGCGAGAAGATCGCTTTTGAGAAAGCGGGCATCTTCCGCGCGGGCCGCCCGGCGATCTGCTCGGACCCGCTGCCGCCGCAGACGCTGATCGACCATGCCGAAGCGATCGGCGCGGAACTGTGGCTCTTCGGCCGCGATTTCCGCTATGAAGGCGCGCCTGGCAACGAGCGTCAGCAATGGAGCTATGTCGGCCCGACGCAGCGCCGTTCGGCGCTAGCCTATCCTGCGCTGCGTGGTGCGAATCAACTGATCAATACTTCGGCGGCGCTGGCCGCGCTCGAATCGATGCGCGACCGCCTGCCGGTCTCGGCGCAGGACATCCGTCTGGGTCTTGCCAACGTCGAATTGCCGGGCCGTTTCCAGGTGCTGCCGGGCAAGCCCGCGATCATTTTCGATGTGGGGCACAATCCGCACGCCGCCGCCGTGCTCGGGCAAAATCTCGGCAGCATGGGCTATTTTCCGTACACGTACGCGGTTTTTGGCGCCATGCGCGACAAGGACATCGCGGGCGTGATCAATCATCTGAAGGACGAGGTCGATCACTGGTGCGTGACGGGCCTGCCGGGACCGCGCGCGGCATCGGCGCAGGAACTTGAGGACGTATTGCGCGACGTTGGCGTGGAAGAGGGCGCCGACAGCAGCGTCACGCGCTACGAAACGCCAGCGCAAGCGTTTCAAGAAGCGCTAAAACGGGCTACCGAAAATGATAGAATCGTTGTTTTCGGGAGTTTTCTGACAGTCGCCGGCGTCATGGCCTGGCGGAAGTCACAGCAGCACTGATCGCGCGGCACCCTGCAAGCCGCCACGCACAGGCAAAAAGCAGCCATACATGGGAATTTTCTCGTTCGGCAAGAAAGACGACGCGCCCCGCCGACGCGGTGCCGAAGCGGGCTCCACCACCCGGCGGAGCAGTCAGAACACGCGCGTGGAGCGGCGTAGCCGCCGGCCCGAGCGCACCCGCGACGCCGAGGCCATGCTCCTCGATCCCACGCTGCCGGAAAAGCAGCGTGCGCGCCGCCGCCTGGTCGGTGCGATCGCGCTGGTGCTGGCCGCCATCGTGATCCTGCCGATGGTGCTGGATTCCCACCCGAAGCCCGTCACCGACGACATCGCCATCGACATCCCGAGTCATCCCGCGCCGAAAAACGCTGCGCGCGACGACGACGAGGATACCCAGGCCGGTGTCGCACCCGATAATCCCGCCGCGCCTGAAGCCGCGCCGGGAGCGTCGGGCCTCGCCGCGGCGAATTCCGCCAACGCGTCCGCACAGAACACGCAAGCCGCTCAGGCTGCGCCGTCCAAACCGGCGCCCGCCGCCGCGCAGCCGGCTCAGACGCAAACGCAAACGCAGACACAGATCGCCCAGGCGCCGAAGCCGGTTGCAAAGCCTGCCCAGCCGGCCGCCAAACCTGCGCAATCCACCACGTCGAGCGCATCGAACAACGACAGCAGCGCCAATAGCGACGCCGGCACGCCTGCCGCGCCGCCGGGTGCGCGCTTCGCGGTGCAACTGGGCGCGTTCCCGGACGCCGCCGCAGCAAACCGCTGGGTCAGCAAGTTGAAAGCGGCGGGCGTACCCGCATATACCGAAGAACGCAAGGAAGCCAACGGCTCCACGCGCACCCTGTTGCGCGCGGGTCCGTTCCCGGACCGCGCGGCCGCCTCGGAGGCGATCGCCAAGGTGCGCGGCGCGGGGCTGGCGTCCGGTTCGAACGGCAACGCCGAATAAGCCATCGATGTTCACGGCATTCGACTACGCTGTAATGGCGGTGATTGGTCTGTCCGCGCTGCGAGGCGCGTGGCGGGGCCTCATCGGCGAGATTTTTGGGCTGATCGGCTGGATCGCGGCGTTTATCGTGGCCTGCCGCTATGTGGATCGCGTGGTGCCTTTTATTCCGGCGACCTGGCCGGGCGGCGCGCTGACCCAGTGGCTGATCGCGTTTGCGCTGGTGGTGATCGCCGTGGTGCTGGTCGCCAGTGTGGCGAATGCGCTGCTCAGCCGGATTGTTCAGGTGAGTGGATTGTCCGGTGTGGACCGCTCGCTCGGCATGATGTTCGGCCTCGTGCGAGGCGTCGTGCTGGTGCTGATTCTCGTCGTCCTTGCCGGACTGACCGAGCTGCCCCAGCAGGACTTCTGGCGCAATGCGCTGCTGCGGCCGTATGCCGAGCAGGGCGTGCACGAACTGAAACCGCTGTTGCCCGAGACACTCGCGTCCTACGTTCACGTCTGATCAGAAGCTGATCGCGCGGACGCAGGGCCGGACCGAAGGCACGTACTGAACGCCAGTACTGCCCCTTCGCGGCGCCTGGCGCCGGCTTTGCCGGCTGCCGTCACCGCGTCGTTACCGATTTCGCTTTTTTGAAGGACCTGCCATGTGCGGCATCGTAGGCGTAGTTTCCCGCTCCCCCGTCAATCAGCTCCTCTATGACGCCCTGCTGCTCCTGCAGCATCGCGGCCAGGACGCGGCCGGCATTGCCACCGCGGACGGCAGCACGTTCCACATGCATAAGGCCAACGGCATGGTGCGCGACGTGTTCCGCACGCGCAACATGCGTAGCCTGCCCGGCACCAGCGGTATCGGCCAGGTGCGTTACCCGACGGCCGGTTCGGCGTCGAGCGAAGAAGAGGCCCAGCCGTTCTACGTGAACGCGCCGTTCGGCATCGTGCTCGCGCACAACGGTAATCTCACCAACTGGCAACAGTTGAAAGAAGAGATGTTCCGTGTCGATCGCCGTCACGTGAACACCAATTCCGATACCGAAGTGCTGCTCAACGTGCTCGCGCACGAAGTTCAGCTCGCCACCACCGGCCTCGAACTCGATCCGGCAACGCTGTTCAAGGCGGTGTCGGGCGTGCATCGCCGTCTGCGCGGCTCGTACGCGATCGTTTCGGTGATCGCCGGTTTCGGTCTGCTCGCGTTCCGCGATCCGTTCGGTATCCGTCCGCTGTGTATCGGCAAGCTGGAAACGCCGGAAGGCACGGAATGGATGCTGGCTTCGGAATCGGTGGCGCTCGAAGGTATCGGTTTCGAATTCGTGCGTGACGTGCGTCCGGGCGAAGCGATCTTTATCGACTTCGACGGCAAGTTCCACTCGCAGCAGTGCGCAACGGCACCGAAGCTCAACCCCTGCATCTTCGAACTCGTGTATCTCGCGCGTCCGGATTCGGTGCTCGACGGCGTGCCGGTCTACAACGCGCGTCTGCGCATGGGCGACTATCTCGCCGAGAAGATCCAGCGCGAACTGCCCGATGTGAAGATCGACGTGGTCATGCCGATTCCCGATTCGTCGCGTCCCGCCGCAATGCAGGTGGCGAACAAACTGGGCGTCGAATACCGCGAAGGCTTCTTCAAGAACCGCTACGTGGGCCGCACCTTCATCATGCCGGGCCAGGCGATGCGCAAGAAGTCGGTGCGCCAGAAGCTCAACGCCATGGGCATCGAGTTCAAGGGCAAGAATGTCCTGATCATCGACGACTCGATCGTGCGCGGCACGACTTCGCAGGAAATCGTGCAGATGGCGCGCGATGCGGGCGCGACCAAGGTGATCTTCGCTTCGGCGGCGCCGCCCGTGAAGTTCCCGAACGTGTACGGCATCGACATGCCCACGCGCGGCGAACTGGTGGCGCATGGCCGCACGGATGAGGAAGTCGCGCGCATCATCGGCGCCGATCACCTCGTCTATCAGGACGTGGAATCGCTCAAGAAGGCCGTGCGCGATATCAACCCGGAACTGGGCGAGTTCGAGGCTTCGTGCTTCGACGGCGAATACATCACCGGCGATATCACCAGCGCCTATCTCGACAACATCGAGACCGCGCGTCTCGCGCCGCAATCGCAGTCGGATCGCGACGCCGCGAGCGACGCGCAGGACGGCGGCACGCGTTCGCAGCTTCACCTGCAACTGTCGGTGGAGTAATGGACGCGGCGGCGGGTGCGGGTGCAAGCCCGCGCTTGCCGTGATCGCATCGAAAGCCCGCTTGCGGGTCAGCCTACGCTGACGCACAAGCGGGCTTTTTTGCGTCTGCAAGGTGTTAACTTTGGAGTGAAAGCATCATGGCGGTGATTCGTGGCTTGTTCGTCTATCCGGTGAAATCGTGCGGCGCGATTGCGCTCGATCACGCGCAACTCGACGTGGAAGGGCTGAGGTGGGATCGTCACTGGATGGTTGTGGACGCAACGGGACGCTTTGTTTCGCAGCGCGAATACGCGGCCATGGCGCGCATCGTTCCGAGCTTCGAGGCTGAGGGCGTGTTGCTCACGATGGACGGCATGGATGCGCCGCTGCTGCTGCCGTTCGCGCCGCGCGGCGATGAAGCGCGCGTGCCCGCGACAGTCTGGAAAGACCGCTTCGATGCGCTCGACGAAGGCGATCAAGCCGCGCAGTGGTTCTCGCGCGCACTGGGCGCGCCGGTGCGGCTCGTGCGTTTCGCGCAGGATGTCACGCGTCTGGCGAGCAAAAAATGGACGCTCGACGAAGACGCGCCCACGCAGTTTGCCGATGGTTATCCGATTCTCGTTACGAGCGAATCGTCGCTGGCGGATCTGAACGAGCGTCTTGCGGCAAAGGGCGCCTCGCCGGTGCCGATGAGCCGCTTTCGTCCGAATATCGTCGTTGGCGATGCGGGCGAGGCGTTCGACGAAGACTTTATCGACACGCTGTCGATCGAAGACGAAGCCGGCCACGACGATGTGGTGCTGCGTTTCGTGAAGCCTTGCGCGCGCTGCCCGATTACGACCATCGATCAACTGACCGGCGAGCACGACGCGCAATGGCCGGCCGAACCGCTCGATACGCTACAGACGTTTCGCGCCGATGCACGCGTGGACGGCGGCCTCACGTTCGGGCAGAACGCGATCGTGGTGAATGGTGCGGGCAAGCGCCTGGCGGTGGGTGCGCAGGCGCAGTGGGAATATCGCTTCGAGTGAAGCCGCAGCACGTCGCTCAAGAGCAACCGACTTCAGTAGCGCCTTGGGCGAAATCCACGACCGCTTGCCGGCACATCTGGCCAACGGAAGTGCGGTCTTCCGATTTCGCCCATTCGCGCCGTGCTTCGTCCGCGCCTTCCTTGAGTTGACGGCCCGTTTCGCTCTGCACACCGAGTTTCGCCACGCACGCTTCGATCTTCATCAGATAGGTTTCGCAGTCCGCCGGTAGCGCGGTTGGATTCGTATCGCTGGTTTGCGCGTTGAAGCTGTTCGCACCGATGGCGGCAGGCGCCACGGCCGTTGCTGCGGGTGACAGTGCGGTGGCGACCGGCGGCGTAGTGGAATCCTGCTGCCCACACGCCGCAATCAAAAGCACGATGGACGCGACGCTCAACGTACGCATCGCGGTGCGAAGCAAGTTCATTGATCAGAAGTCCGTAGCAATGATTTTTTCGATGTTCCGTTCGGCCAGTGCCGAGATCGTCAGCGACGGATTGACGGCGCCGGTCGAGCCAGGAATCAGCGAGCCATCCATGGCATACAGACGCGGATAGCCTTCGATGCGCCCCCACGCGTCGGTTGCCTTGCCGAGGACGAGGCCGCCCAGCGGATGAGCGGTAAACGACCCGTCCACGTCCGGCGCAAGCAGCGGCACGCCCGGCAATGCATTGCTGGCGTTTGCGATCTTGTTGTTGATCTGGCGTGCCACGGCGATGACATCGTTATTCCCCGCCGCAGGCCATTTGAGTTCGACCTTGCCGGTCGCGCGGTTGTAGACGAAGTTGCCGCGATTGGTCTGATCGAAACCCATGCCGAGCGAGCCGATCATGCCGACGTTGACGGGCACGCCCGGCGTGTACCAGTTTTCCAGCGTGGTCGGCAGGGCGCCTGGCTGGTGCAGCATCGACGCGCAGGGCGCGCCCTGGACGATGCCTTTGATCGGGGAGAATGAACGAACGACCCGTGTGTCGCCGTTGGTGCCCCAGCCGGTACCCACGTATTCGTTCAGGCGCGGCAGATCTCCCCGGTCGCGCGCACCGACCATCAACTGGCTGCTGCCGATCGAGCCCGCCGCGAGAAACAGATAGTCGCAGCTGAGTTGATAGCGATCCGTCACGGTGCCGTCGGGCGCGTACTTCATCGTGGTCAGCACATAGCGCGAGCCGTCGTAGGTGATCTGCGAGACTTCGTGACACGGATAGATGGTGACATTGCCGGTGGCCTGGGCCTGCTTCAAGTAATTCTGGTTCAGGTCGAATTTGGCGCCGTTGCTATTGCCAAGATTGCTTTCGCCGATCGTCGCCGAAGCACGCGTGCCGCCTTTCATCTCGCTGCGCACGATGTCCCAGTTGAAAATCGAGTCGGTCTGCGCCGTGCTGAAGCCCGCCTTGGCGGCCTGCTGATCCCAGACCCGCGAATGGCCAAATGGCCCGGAGTTGTAGATATCGGCCGGCATGGGATTCAGGTTGAGCATCGCACGTACGCGCGGATAGTACGTGGTGTTCATCTCGTTCCAGTTCACGAGACCCTTGAAGATGGCATCGAAATAGCGTTGCTGCGGCTGGATCATGCAACCGGTGAACACGACCGAGCCGCCACCCACGCAGGCTGCGCGCCAGACGTCGATGGTATCGCATGAGGTGACATCGAAAACGCCGTTGAAATAATCAAAAAAATACGTGAGCGTATTGAGTTCTTTTGCTTTCGTGCGTTGCCAATAACCGCGGCCATCGGGCAGCACATCGCTGGCGAAGGTTTGTCGCCAGGCGCTGGTCGGCCAGCGCGAGCCGCGTTCCAGAACGGTAGTCCGAATGCCGGCTTTTGCGAGACGCAGCGCGGAAATAGCGCCGCCGAAGCCGCTGCCAATCACAATCGCCTTGGTATAAACCGGAGGTTTCGGTACGGATTGGTAAATCTCAGGGACGAGTGCCTGATACTTCAGATTGGTCAGCAAGCCTGCTGAGCGGGCGGGCAGGCTCAACGTCGAACCGACTGCCGCGGCGGGCAGGGCAAAGGCGGTGCGCTTCAGGAATTCGCGTCGCGACACGGTAAGACTCCTTGATCAAGTGGCGATAGACAAGGACTGTGATGCTATTGAAAAGAGGTGAATTAATCTGTGGATTTTTGTTGATTAAATCCAGTCAATACAGATGACTTAAATTGGTATTGTTTTATATCAAAGTCGAGATTATGGATTTGAATCTGAATATCGATAAATCGATGTGGAGTCTTGAGATTATTCTTGTTTTAATTTTGCGAGTTTCAGACGCGAACCGGCAAACGCGGAAATCAGCGCTGCAAGAAATAAAGGCGGGAAACGCAGGCGCTTAATGCGCAGGCAGCGCGCGCCATTGCCCGGGTGCGAGCCCGAAGCGCCGCGTAAACGCATGCGTGAAAGCGCTTTGATCGCCGAATCCCACTTCAAGCGCGATCTGCGTGAGCGAGCGGCGCGGGTCCGCGAGCAAGGCGAGTGACGTATCGAGCCGCAACCGTTGTAAATAACGGTGTGGCGTTTCGCCGAACGCTTCGATAAATAGCTGATGAAAACGCCGCATGCCGAAGCCGCAATGCGCGGCGAGATCGGCGATACGTAGCGGCTCGGCCAGATGCGCGCGCAGCCAGCGGTCGATGCGCGCGAAATCGAGTCCGGTTGCCGCCGCCGATGTGGCGTCCGTGGCAATGCCGGTTTGCGCGATGACAGCGGCGCACAGACGCGCCGAAGCATCCCAATGAAAACGCCGCGCACGCAGGTTGGTATCGGCGTCCTGCACGGCTGGCGGTAAAGCAGAAGGCGAGGCATTCGATGCACGTTGCGCGATCTGACGCACGAGCGCCGTCAGCGCGGGATCGATTTGCACGGCGCGCGCCGAATCGAACAGGCGCTCGGGTATCGCGAGCGAGGCCGCCGGCAGATCCAGCACGAGCTGGCAGTTCTCGCCGATACCGACATAGTCATGTTGCGCGCCGGCGGGAATCAGCCAGGCCGAACATTGGTCGATGCGCTCGCCCACGCCGTTGACCGACATCTCCATCGCACCGTCGAGCCCGAGCACGATCTGGTGAAAATCGTGCAGATCGGTGGCCTCGATCGCGCCATAGCGGCGCAACGCGACGCCGGGTCCGGTAACGGGAGCGTGGTGATGCGGGTTCATGAGCGTTGTACCGCAGCGTCGTACAGCAGGCGAGCGCAGCGCGAGGCAGTCAGGCCGGAACACACTACAAACCGGCCCAGCCGACCGCCGCGAAGCTTAGACGTCGAGCAGTTCCACTTCGAACACGAGCGTTGCGTTCGGCGGAATCACGCCGCCTGCACCGCGCACGCCGTAGCCGAGTTGCGGCGGAATCGTCAGCTTGCGCACGCCGCCGACCTTCATGCCCTGGACGCCTTCGTCCCAGCCCTTGATGACCATGCCGCCGCCCAGCACGAAGGCGAACGGGTCATTGCGGTCCTTGCTCGAATCGAACTTCTGGCCGTCCGTCAGCCAGCCGGTGTAGTGCACGCTGACGGTCTGGCCGGCTTTGGCTTCAGCGCCGGTGCCTTCGGTCAGGTCCTCGTACTTGAGGCCGGTTGCGGTGGTCACGATAGACATGGAACACTCCTGAATCGAATTGGGTAAAAACGCTATTGTAGGCGCTTTGCAGGCTCCAGAGGCGCGCCGCGCATGGCTCTGGCGACAGGCGCGCTCGAACGTTGCCGCTTTGTGGCGAGCGGGCACAGCGCATGCGGCACGACCCCACGCCCGTGTGCAGGGCGCGATGCCGCCGCGGCTTCGCGCCGCTGCCTATAATGGGGCCCTGGCCAGCCCGAAGGCCAGGCCCCACGGGCCGGCCCGCCCGAGCGGGTGAGAGAAGAGGAAACCGATGGCGTCGACCACCACTACCCGTAACGAACGCACGGCACGCCTGTGTGCCGAGGCAGCGCTTTTCATGCGCGATTACGTGCTTTCGCGCGTCTCGCACGATCTGCGCAGCCCCCTGAATGCAATCCATAGCTGGGCCTACGTGCTCGACCGCAAGATCGATAACGCCGATGCCGCCGCGCAGCGCGCGCTCGCCGGCATCCGCACGGGCGTCGAGCAGCAGGTGCATCTGCTCGAAACGCTCGTCGATACGACCCGCGCCGAAACCCGCAAGCTGCAGATCGAGCGCGCGCCGTTCGAACTGGACGCCTTGATCGACGAAACCGTGGCCGACGCGCGCGCCGCGCTGGCCGATGCACGCGGCGTCACGCTTGCCGTCGAAGGCGTGCCGGCCGGCGTCACGCTCGATGCCGGACGCGAGCGCGTCGCCCAGGCGCTCTGGCTGCTGCTCGCCTTCGCTGCGGAAACCGCCACGCGCGGCGCTACCGTCACACTCGCCGTCAGCGCCACGGGCACGGCGGCGCAGTTCGAACTGCGCTGGCAGGCCAGCCTCGAATCGCTCGCCGACGAAACCCTGCCGCACGTGCTCGAACCCTTCGCCCGCACTCAGGCGCGCGAGCCGCAGGAGATCGGGCGCTTCCCGTGGGTGCTCGCGCTCTGCCAGCGCGTGGCCGAAGCCCACGGCGGGCGCTTCGAAGCGCAGCCGCTCGTGCAAGGCGAGGCCGCGCTGTTCACGCTGAACGTCCCCGCCGGCAGCGCCTGACGGGCACGACCCGAAGCTTCGCAACCGTTCACTCGCCGTTTATTCGACGTGCCCGCCCGCGCGGGCCGTCGATGCCTTACAGGGTTCTTTCACTCCTTGCCCTTATACTGAGCGCTTCGCTATTTCGGAGCTTCTGGTCTTGATTCAGCTCATCGCCCTGATCGGCGCGCTGTTCCTCGTTGCCCTCAACGGTTTCTTCGTCGCGGCCGAATTCGGTCTGGTCAAACTGCGCGCAACCCGCGTGCAAAGTCTCGCGGCCGAACACGGCCTGCGCGGACGTCTGCTCGCCAAGGTGCATGGCCAGCTCGACGCCTATCTTTCTGCCTGCCAGCTCGGTATCACGCTGGCCTCGCTCGGTCTCGGCTGGATCGGCGAGCCGGCTTTCGCGCAACTGATCGAACCCGTGTTCGATCTGGTGGGCGTGCACTCGCCCGAACTGATCCACGGCATTTCGCTCGTGTTCGCCTTCACGGTGATCTCCTTCCTGCATATCGTGGTGGGCGAACTGGCGCCGAAGTCGCTGGCGATCCGCGAAGCCGAGAAAATCTCGCTCTGGGCCGCCACGCCGCTCTACACGTTCTACTGGACGATGTATCCGGCCATCTGGCTGCTCAACTCCAGCGCGAACGCGGTGCTGCGGCTGGCGGGTTTGTCCGCCGATCACGGCAGCGAAGCGCATTACTCGACCGAAGAACTCAAGCTGATCCTGCGCAGCCGCCGCGCGGCCGCCGAAGCCGAAGCGCAGGCCGCCTTGCACTCGCACGCCGACACCGGCGCGCACGCAGGCGCCGATGGCCGCGCGCCACGCCGCCGCCCGGCGCGCGAAGCGGCGGCGAGTCAGGCGCACGGTGCGGCTGGCAATGCGAATGCGCTGAGCGTCGACGAATGGAACACGCTGGCGCACTCGCTCGACTTTTCGCGTCTGACCGTCTCCGACCTCATGCGCCCCGCGCACGAAATGGTGGGGCTGCGCCGCGATCTCTCGTTGCGCGAAAACATGCAGATCGTTGCGCGCCATCGCTTCAGCCGTTATCCGCTGTTCGAGGATGCGTCGGGCGAACAGGTCGCGGGCCTGATTCACCTTAAGGATCTGCTGCTTGCGCGCGAAGCGGGCCACACGCTCGACGATCTCGGCAAGTTCGTGCGCCCGGTGCAGTACGTGAAGCCCGAAGCGCCCGCGCTGGCGTTGTTCCGGCGCTTTCGCAAGGGCGCGCCGCACTTCGCGCTGGTGGGACGCAAGGGCATGCGGCCGAGCGGCTTTCTCACGCTCGACAATCTGCTGGGCGCGCTGGTGGGGCAGATCCACGACGAATTCCATCAGGCCGATACCGACTGGACCCGCATGGACGACGGCACGCTGATGGGACGCGGCAGCCTGCCCGTGGTGTCGCTGGAGCAGGCGCTGGGTATCGATATCGACGAAGGGCGCGCCGAATCGGTCGGCGGCCTCGTGATTCACGCGCTCAACGATCTGCCGACCGAAGGGCAGCGCGTATCGTTCGAGCGCTTCGATATCGTCGTGAAAAAGATGAAGGGGCCGCGTATCGTGCTGGTGCGCGTGTATCCGAAGGATCTGGAAGACGAGGGCGGTTGAGTTTTATGTCCGCGCGACGCTGGTGAGGACGGCCACCGGCAGCGCGGCGAGTACGTCGCGCAGATAGAGCAGGCTGGCCGGATCGCCCTGCGCGTTGTGCTGCGAAACGTGCTGCGAAACGTGCTGTGAATCGGCCAGCCAGTCGTGCAGCCCGGTTGTTGCGCAACCCTTCGGCAACACGATGGCGGTATCGCCCCAGCGCTCGGGCGCGACCAGCGGCGTATCGCCATCGAGCAGCGCCGCGGCGTGACGTGTGCCGATTATCACCGCCCACGCATCGCCATGGTGGCGCGCAAAGGCGATCACATGCGCCGCGAGCGCGCCGCGCACTTCCAGCGGCCAGTATTCCCCCTCACGCAGCAGGCCCGGCGCGCGCTCGCGCAACGCGAGCAACCGGTGAATCACGGCCTGCTTCACGCTGGCGTCGCGCCAATGTGCGAGCTTCGCGGCGGGCGCGGTGTCGTCGAGCGACGCCGCACGCTGCGCATAATCGACTGGCCGGCGATTGTCGGGATCGACGAGGCTGAAATCCCACAACTCGGTTCCCTGATAGAGATCGGGCACGCCCGGCGATGTGAGTCTCAGCACGGTTTGCAGCAGCGTATTGAGCGCGCCCGCGGGCGCCACACGTGCCACGAATGTGGTCAGTTCCTGCAAAAACCCTTCGCGTCGCTGCGGTGCGAGTAGGTCGAAAAGAAATGCCTGGCAGTCCGATTCATAGACTTCGTCGGGCGCGAGCCAGTTGGTGCGCAACTTGGCTTCGCGCAGCGCCTTCAGTTGCCACTGTGCGACGCGTTCGGCCAGCGCGTGTACGCCTGCTTCGTCGGCGGGATCGAGTTCCGGCGGCCAGCAACCCACGAGCGTCTGATAAAGCATCGCCTCGGCGGTGGGGCCGGGCGACCATTGCGCCGGATCGCCGCGACGCTGCGCCTGATTGAGCGTGGACCAGGCGCGCAAGGTAGCGCTCCATTCAGGCGCGATTTCGCTGAGCACGGCCAGGCGCGCGCGCACGTCTTCGCCGCGTTTGTGGTCGTGCGTGGCGGTGGCCAGCAGCGCGTGGGGCGTGTGGCGCTGGCGCTGCGCATTGGCGGCGTGGAACGCTTCTGCGCTGAGCGAAAAATCGTCGGGGTCGGTGCCGACGTCGTTGCGCGAGAGCAGCAGGCCGTAGCGATAAAGCGCGGTGTCTTCGGTGGCTTTTGCCGCGAGCGGCGCGGTGAGTTGCGAGAACAGCGCGAGCGCGGTGCGTTGCGCGATCAAGGCGTGGCTCAGCGGCGCGACGGGCGGGTTTGGGCTGCCGTGTTTGCCGCTGCTGGCATTCGATGAGTTACTGGCGCGCGCCGCTTTGGCGCCGTTGGCGGTTCCGTTCGCAGGATCAGGCGCGCGGGCGCCCAGCCAGGCGTCGACCTGCTCGAGCGCCGCGAGATTGGCGCGCGGCAGCGTCTTGCGCGCAGCGTCGAGCGCAACGTCGAAATAGCGGTTGTCGATCGCACTGCGCACGCCATTCGACGGATAGATGCGATAGACGGGGAAATACATCGCCAGTTGCGCGACGGTGCGATGCACGACTGCATACGTGAAGTCGCGCGTGCCGGGTTGCTCGCGTGCGATGCGGTGCAGTGCGCGCGCCGCGTGATCGAGTTCGGCTGCGAGTGAGGCGCTCAGAATCTCGCGGCGCGCGTCGAGCGAGACCTCGGCGAATGGCACGTCTGCGCCCGAAATCGATGCCCACGTTTCGGCCAGCGGCGCCGCGCCAGCGGGATCGTGAAGCAGTGCGCCCACATCGTTCATGAAGTCGTAGCCGGTGGTGCCCTGCACGGGCCAGTCGTCGCGCAGCGCTTCGCCGCGCGCGAGAATCTTTTCCACGACGATATAAGGCACGCCGGCGCGCAGGCTCGCGAGCCGCTGGCGCAGGCGCTCGCAATACTCGCGCGGATCGGCGAGACCGTCGATATGATCGATGCGCAAACCGTCGATCACGCCTTCGGCATAGAGCTTGAAAATGAGCTTGTGCACGGCTTCGAATACGTCGTGCCGCTCGACGCGCACGCCCGCAAGCGCGCTCACGTCGAAGAAGCGCCGCCAGTTCACTTCGTCGCTGGCGGTGCGCCACCAGGCGAGACGGAAATGCTGGCGCTCCAATAGCCGATGCAAACGATCGCGCGGCACGGGATCATCACTTGAATAGGATTCCAGAACACATTCGATTGCCGATGTTCCTTCGCGCTCGACAAACGCGCGTAGCGCATCGCGTGCGGCTGTGGCGCGGATCTGATCGTCGGGCTGCGTGGTGAGACCCTGGAATCCAGCCGCCAGCGCAGTGAGATCGGCGCGGTCGGCGGATTGCAGCAGCGCCGCGTAATCGGTTGGGCAGATCGGGCACCTATGCGGGCCGTACTGCGCGTAAAAGCATGCGTTAGCCGCGTCGAACTGCAACGTGATACGCCCCGCCGCGAGCTCCTCGCCATATTGTGCGCCGAGAAAAGGCATCAGCACCTTGCCGCGCAGCGCAGGATCGGGCGAATGCCAATCCACGTCGAAGTGGCGCGCAAACGCGCTATGACGTCCCCATTCGAGAATATCGAGCCACCATGCGTTGTGCGAGCCGCCCACGCCCATGTGGTTCGGCACCATGTCGACGATCAGACCCATGCCGCGCGCGTGCACGGCATCGGCGAGACGACGCAGTGCGCCTTCTCCGCCCAGCTCCGCGCTCACCGCGCCGTAATCGACGGTGTCGTAGCCGTGCATCGATCCCGGCTGCGCGGTCGTGACCGGCGAAAGATACAGATGGCTCACGCCGAGCGCGGCGAAGTAGTCGAGTTGCGCGAGCGCGTCGTCGAAAGTGAAATCGTGATGAAGCTGCAGGCGCAGCGTGGCGCGGGGAAGTGTCATGGCGTCGGTGGATCGGAGGGCGCGGCGAGGTCTGCCTGCGTGTGCGCCGCTTCGCGCGCACGCACGATGGTCTCCACGCGCGCGGCGAACGCGGGATCGGCGAACAGGGCATCGACGGGCAGCGGCAGGCGCTGGCGCCAGTTCGGATGCTCGTCGATCGAGCCGGGCAGATTCGGTTGATCGGTGAGGCCAAGCAGGTCTTCGAGCGGGCAGGTCACGAGCGGGCTCGCGCTTGCCGCGACGTAGCCCAGCGCGCCGTCTACGGGCGGGTCGTCGGGCGCGGGCTCGGCTGCATCGCGCGGCGCGAAGCCCGTTTCTTGCAGCGCGTGCCAGAGCGCGGTGCGGTCCGCATCGCGCTGCGCGTGTTCGAGCGCAACCGGGTCGCGCCCGTCTGCACGTGGCAGCGTCTGGCCGATGCGGTTGCGCCAGTCGATATCGGCGCCGCGCCACCAGCTTGCCACCGTCGGCAGATCGTGCGTGGTGGTGGTCGCGATGCCGTGCGCGTCGTAACGCGCCGGCGGCAAGAAGCCGTGGCCTGCGCGCTCGAACCAGAGCACGCGAATGCCATAGAGGCCATGCGCGGCCAGCCGCTCGCGCAGACCCGGCGGCACCGTGCCAAGATCCTCGCCGATCACGACCGCGTCATGACGCCACGATTCGAGTGCAATCAGCCGCACGAGATCGTCGAACGGATAGCGCAGATACGCACCATGTTTCGCGCTCTCGCCTTCGGGTACGAGCCAAAGACGCCGCAAGCCCAGAATGTGATCGATACGCACGCCGCCCGCATGCGCGAACGCGGCGCGCAACATGTCGATGAAGGCGCGAAAGCCGTTGTTGTGCATCGCGCGCGGCGAGAAAGTCGTGAGGCCCCAGCTTTGCCCGGCCTGATTGAAGATGTCGGGCGGCGCGCCAACCGAAACGCGTTGCAGCATGTCGTTGGGCAGCGACCACGCATGCGAGCCCGCGCCGTCACAACCCACGGCGAGATCGGCGACGAGACCGACCGTCATGCCCGCTTCGCGCGCCGCGCGCTGCGCGGCAGAGAGGCCTTCGGCGGCGAGCCATTGCAGGAAGCGATAAAAATCCACTTCGCGGCGATGTTCGGTGGCGAAGGTGGCAACCGCGGGATTGCGCGGATCGCGCAGCGCGTCGGGCCAGTCGCGCCAGTGCCTCGCACCGGAGTCTTCCGGGCCGCTCAGCATGGCGGCCTGCAGCGCTTCGAAGCGCGCGTGATCGTCGAGTGCTTCGCCGCCGCGCGCGCAGAACGCGTCGAACGCGGCGGCGCGCGGCGAACCGCTCGCGCGTTCGGTGGCGTCGAAGCGATCGAACAGCACGCGCAGTACGTTGAGCTTGAGCGGCACGGCGCGCTGCCAGTCGATCAGCGGCAGCGTTTCGAGTTCGCGCCATGCGTCTTCGGCGTGTGCTGCCACGATGGCTTCGCGTGCGGCCTGCTCGCCGAATACGGCGGCAGGATCGATGTGCGTGACATTGAGCCAGAGCCGCGAGGACGGCGAGTAAGGGCTGAAGTGTCCAGGATCGGCGCAAAACATCGCATGCGTGGGGCTCACTGCGAGCGCCTGGGCGCCGTGGCTTGCGCTGTGCGTGGCGAGCGTCGCCAGCGCGGTGTAGTCGCCGATACCGCCATCGTTTTTACGTCGGAGTCCATACAATTGCGCGGCGACGCCCCAAAGTGGCGGCACACCCGCGCTCTGGCCGCCATGCCGTGCGCGCCAGGCATCGGCGACGTTATGGCAGCGCGGCGGCGCAACCGCAATCGTCAGTCGATGATCGTTGACGCTGAGCGTGTGATAGCCCGGCTCGGAAAGCGGCGCGAGCAGCGCGGGCGCGCCTTTAGGCGACGTGAAACGGCCTTCGATATGCTCGCCGTTTTCCAGATCGACGCGATAGTGGCTGCCGGTACGCACGGCGGACGCGGGCAATTCGATGGCGCTTTCGTATTCGGCGGTGATGAGCGGCGGCAGGCGGCGCGACGACTGCTCGGCGTTCAGCATCGACATGCTGTGGCGCAATTGCGTGGCGTTCGCACACGGCAGGCCGATGCAATCGAGCAGCGCTTCGAGCGTGTTGTCCGGCACGCGTTGCGCGACGCCATGCGCGTCGGACCATTCGACTTCGAAGCCCGCACGCTGCGCGAGTTCCGCGAGCGATTCGCTGCGCCGGGAGGTATTCGCGCTGTTCATGCGAACGGCTCCTCGCGCCGCATCGTGCGCGCGTCGTGATGCTGCGCGTACTCGGGCACCTTGCCGGTGAGCCAGGCCACGCACGCGCTTTCGGGCAGCACGCCGTTGTCGGTGCGATCGCGCGCGCGCGGCGGTGTTTCGAATACCACCATGCCTTCGGGCGGCGTTTCGAGCCGCACGCCATCGTGGCCGAGATTGAGTGCGATCGTATAGGTTTCGCCGTCGTCCAGACGCCAGCGCGCGATCAGGGCGCGTTGGCCGTTGGCGTCGTCGTCGGCGAGCACGGTTGCGCCTAGCGCGCGTGCGTTGTGAAGACGCGGCATCAACAAGCGGGCGCGCACCGCAAGCGCGGATTTGTAGAAGTGCATCCAGTCGAGCCTTTCTTCGTCGAGCGGCGCATCGGCTGGCGGCGACGACTGGATAAAGGTCTGCAGATCGTTCGGATCGGGAATCTGCGCGCGGCGCTTTTCGTCCTGGAACGCGCTAAAAGCCTTGAATTCACGGCGACGCCCTTCACGCACCGCATCGGCGAGATCGCCTTCGAAGGCCGTAAAGAACTGGAACGGCTGCGTCGAGCCGTATTCCTCTTCCATGAACAGCAGCGGTATGTGCGGAGAAAGCAGGAGGAGCGCGGTGGCCGCGCGTAAAGCGTCGTCGTCGGCGAGCGTGCGCAGGCGGTCTCCCATAGCGCGATTGCCGATCTGGTCGTGGTTCTGCAAAAACATCACGAACGAGGTGGGCGGCAGATGCGCGCTCGGTTCGCCGCGCGGCTTGCCGTCATGCACGGGCGACGGTTCGCCTTGATAGATGAAGCCTTCGCCAAGCGCACGCGCGAGCTTTCTGATCGGATGATCGGTGAACGCGCGGTAATAACCTTCAGATTCACCCGTGAGCATCACATGCAGCGCGTGATGAGCATCGTCGTTCCATTGCGCGTTGAAGTGCGTCTCCAGCAGATTGGCTTCGTTATGCTCGTTCTCAAGAACCAGATGCACGTGGCGACCTGGCTCGATGCGCGCCTGGACGTGATCGGCGAGTTCGCGCAGCCATGCGGGATTGTCGATCGCGTGCACGGCGTCGAGACGCAGTCCGTCGAAGCGGTATTCAGTGAGCCAGTAGAGCGCGTTGTCGCTATAGAAGTCGCGCACTTCGGGGCGCTCGAAATCGAGCGCTTCGCCCCACGGCGTATGCGTGCCTGCCTTGAAGAACGGCTTCGCGTACCGGCCAAGCCAGTTGCCGTCCGGGCCGAAGTGGTTGTAGACCACGTCGAGAAACACCTGGAGCCCAAGACCGTGCGCGGCGTCGATCAGCGCCTTGAGTTCGTCGGGCGTGCCGTAGGCGGCATGCGGTGCGTAAGGCAGCACGACGTCGTAACCCCAACCGCGCTCGCCCGGGTAATCGTTCAGCGGCATCAACTCGATTGCCGTAATGCCGATGTCGGCGAGTGCGGGCAGGCGTTTCGTCACACCTCGATAGCCGCCCAATGCGCCCACATGCAGCTCGTACAGCACGGTCTCTTCCCACGGACGTCCGCGCCAGTTCGCGTGCTGCCACGCATAAGCGCGCGCATCGAGTACTTCGCTCGGGCCGTGCACGCCTTGCGGCTGAAAGCGCGAAGCGGGGTCGGGCACGAGTTGGCCACCGTCAATACGATATCGATAAAGCGTGCCTGGGCCGCACGCTGCCTGCGCCTCGAACCAGCCATTGTGCGAAGGCGTCATTTCGATCGGTGCGAGCGGTTCGTGCGCGTCGTGCGATTCGTTCGCTTCGTGCCGGTCATCGTTTTCGAACACCAGTTGCACCGCACTGCAGGACGGCGCCCAGAAGCGAAAGCGCGTATGCGGCTGCGCGAGCGCAGCGCCGGTCAACTGCGCGCCGAACGGCAGGCAGTGCATGTAGTGGTGTGCATGCGCAGCATGGTGTGGATCGTGTGAATCGTGCGGATTGTTCGGATGCAAGGCCATGGCCAGTTCCTGTGGCTATCCAGCAGCGTGTTCGTCTGCGCCCATGCCGGGCTGGCGCGGGTCGGGCGGGGGCGGTTCCGTGCCTGAGATCGCCGTATTCGTTTCGTGTGCGGTGCGATGGGCGGGCCGCGCGCAAAGCACCACGAGCGCGTGCGCCGCGACTTCGAAGGTCACGCCGCACAGTGCATGCGATGGCGCTTCCGCTTGCGCTTCAGGTCGCGCGGTGTCGAGCGCCACAGACCATGCCAGGTGCGGGGCAGGTGTCGTAAATGTCAGCGGATGCGTCGAGGCATTCAGCATCATCAACAATACTTCGATTTCGCCGTCGAGTCCCGGTCCCGCGCGCCGAACAGCCAGCGCGCGCGCCTCGGGGTCTTGCCACGCTTCCGGCGACAGCCGTTCGCCGTTTTCGTCGAACCAGTCGATGTCGTGCACGTCCGGCAGCACTTCTCGGTCGCCAAACAGAAAGTGGGTTTCCCTCAGCAAAGGATGATCCCGGCGCAAGGCAATCGCGCGCGCGGCAAACGCAGTCATCGCTTCGCCTTGCGGCGTGGCGGCGAGCGACCAGTCGAGCCAGGAAAGCTCGTTGTCCTGGCAGTAGGCGTTGTTGTTGCCGTGCTGCGTGCGACCGGTTTCGTCGCCAGCCAGCAGCATCGGCGTGCCTAGCGCGATGCACAGCGTCGCCAGCATCGAGCGCGCGACGCGGGCGCGGGTGTCGAGAATCGCGGGGTCGTCCGTGAGGCCTTCCGCGCCCCAATTCGCGCTCCAGTTTTCATTGTGACCATCGCGGTTATCTTCGCCATTTGCTTCGTTATGCTTGTGATCGTACGAAACCAGATCGGCGAGCGTGAAGCCATCGTGCGAGGTCACGAAATTAAGCGAGGCCCACGGCCGGCGTTTGCGACGGTCGAACAGATCGGCGGAACCGGTCAGGCGCGCGGCAAGATCGGCGCGCTGGCCGGGCGCGCCGCGCCAGTAACGCCGCACGCTGTCGCGAAAGCGGTCGTTCCATTCGGCGAACCCCGGCGGATGATTGCCCAGTTGATAGCCGCCCGGTCCCACGTCCCACGGCTCGGAAATCAGTTTGACCTGTGAAAGCACGGGGTCTTGACGCAGTACGTCGAAGAAGCCGCTGGCTGGGTCGAAGCCGTGCGCCTCGCGTCCGAGCGTCACGCCCAGATCGAAACGAAAGCCGTCGATGCGGTACGACGTCACCCAGTAGCGCAGCGAATCCACAACCATCTGCAAAACACGCGGATGCGAGAGATTGACCGTGTTGCCGCAGCCCGTATCGTTGATGAGATGGCGTTCGTCGCCGGGCACGCAGCGGTAATAGCAGGCGTTGTCGAGGCCGCGCCACGAAACCGTCGGGCCGATTTCGCCGCTTTCGCAGGTGTGGTTATAAACCACGTCGAGAATCACTTCGATGCCGGCCGCGTGCAACTGGCGCACGGCGATGCGCATTTCGTCGGTGTCGTAACCCGAGAGATAGGACGGCTCGGGCGCGAAATACGCGGCCGAGTTATAGCCCCAGTAATTGCGCAAGCCGCGCTCGACCAGAAAGCGCTCGTTGAGAAACGCCTGCACGGGCAGCAGTTCCACAGCGGTCACGCCGAGTTTGTGCAGATGTTCGATGAAATGCGGTGCGCCCAGTGCGGCGAAGGTGCCCCGCGTATGCGAGCGCAGGTCGGGACGCATCATCGAAATGCCGCGCAGATGGGTTTCGTAGATGACGGTCTTGCCCCAGGGCGTGTTGGGGCGCACGTCGTGCGACCAGTCGAAGGTGTCGTGGCTGACCACGGCCTTGGGCATGGCGGGCGCGGAATCGCGCCGGTCGAGCGAGAGATCGACGCGATTCGAATGCACGCGATAGCCATAGAGCGTGTCCGACCAGCGAAACTGCCCCACGAGTCTGCGCGCGTAAGGATCGAGCAGCAACTTGTACGGATTGAAACGGTGCCCCTGATGCGGTTGATAAGGGCCATGCGCGCGCAGGCCATAGACGGTGCCGGGATGCGCGCCCGGCAGATAGCCGTGCCAGATTTCATCGGTGCATTCGGGCAAGGTGTAGCGCGTGCGCTCCTTGCGGCCGGTCGGGTCGAACAGGCACAGTTCGATACGCCACGCGTGCGCGGAAAACACGGCGAAATTCGTGCCAAGCCCGTCCCACGTCGCGCCCAGCGGGTAGGGTGAACCGGGTAGCAGCCGGTCGGGCAGGCCGTTAGCCATGTCGATGCTCCTTCTCGTCCTTCTTGTATTGCATCGGATTCCTGATGAATCGGGCGTGTGCTCATGAATCAGCGTCGCAGCCGCAGAATCAAGGTGCCGAGCGGCGGCAGCACCAACGCCGCCGATTGTGGCTTGCCGTGGCTTTGCACCGGCTCGGTCGACACGAGGCCCCCGTTACCCATGTTCGAGCCGCCATAGACCTCGGCGTCCGTATTGAGCGCTTCTTCCCATTGCCCCGGCTGCGGCAGGCCAATGCGATAACCGTGGCGCGGCAGCGGCGTGAAATTGCAGATCACGACGATCTCGCGGCCCGTGCCATCCACGCGCCGCCACGCGAGTACGCTGTTTTCGCTGTCGTCGCCGACCAGCCATTCGAAGCCGCCCGGTTCGGTGTCGAGCGTGAACAGCGCAGGTTCGGCCTGATAGAGCTTGTTGAGATCGCGCACGAGCGTCTGCACGCCACGATGCAAGGGATCGTCGAGCAGATTCCAGTGCGGCGTGCCGTCGTGATCGAATTCGGCCATTTGCCCGAATTCGCCGCCCATGAACAGCAGCTTTTTGCCAGGATGCGCCCACATAAAGCCGAAATACGCACGCAGGTTCGCAAACTTCTGCCAGCGGTCGCCCGGCATCTTGCCGAGCAGCGAGCCCTTGCCGTGCACGACTTCGTCATGCGAAAGCGGCAGCACGAAGCGCTCGGAATACGCGTAGACCATCGCGAACGTCATCATGTGATGGTGATAGCGCCGATACACCGGGTCTTCGTGCATGTAGTGCAGCGTGTCGTGCATCCAGCCCATGTTCCATTTGAACTGGAAGCCCAGACCGCCGTCTTCGGGGCGCGCGGTCACGCCTGGCCACGCCGTGGATTCTTCGGCAATCGTGATGACGCCGGGGCGCTGCGGCACATATTGCGTTTCGTGATTGAGGCGCTTGAGAAACGCAATCGATTCGAGATTTTCGCGGCCGCCGTAGATATTCGGCACCCATTCGCCATGCGCGCGCGAATAGTCGCGATAAAGCATCGATGCCACCGCGTCCACGCGCAGGCCATCGACGTGATAGCGCATCAGCCACGCGAGACCGGAAGCGATCAGAAATGCGCTCACCTCTTTACGGCCGAGGTTGTAGATCATCGTGTTCCAGTCGGGGTGATAGCCTTCGCGCGGGTCGGCGTGTTCATACAGCGCGGTGCCGTCGAATTCGATCAGGCCGTGCGCGTCGTTCGGAAAGTGCGCGGGCACCCAGTCGAGAATCACGCCCAGCCCCGCTTCGTGGGCACGATCGACAAACGCAGCGAAGTCGACGGGCGAGCCAAGCCGCGCCGTGGGCGCGAACTGCGAAAGCGGCTGATAACCCCAGGAACCGCCGAACGGATGTTCGGCAATCGGCAGTAACTCGATGTGCGTAAAGCCCATGCCCTGCGCGTAGGGAATCAGGCGCTCCGAGAGTGCGCGCCAGTCGGGCGCGGGTGCATCGGCGCCTTGCGTGGGCAGCCAGGAGGACGCATGCACTTCATAGATCGACATGGCCGAGCGGGCACTTTGCCGCTGCGCGCGTTGCTGAATCCATTCGTGATCGCGCCATGCGAAGCCATCGAGCGCTTCCACCGGCGCGACAATCGAAGCCGTCGCGGGCGGCGCTTCGGTCTGCAACGCGCAGGGGTCGGACTTGAGCGGCAACACGTTGCCCTGCGCGCCCAGAATCTCGTACTTGTAGCGTGCGCCAGCGGCCACGCGCGGAATGAATAGCTCCCACACGCCGGCTTCGTAGCGCAGGCGCATGGGATGGCGGCGGCCGTCCCAGGCATTGAAGTCGCCTACCACCGAAACGCGCCGCGCATTCGGCGCCCACACGGCGAAGCGCACGCCCGGCACGCCATCGCAAACGACCGGTCGCGCGCCCAGACATTCAAGCACCGCGTAAGGATCGCCATCGGCAAGACGGCGCAGCGCATCTTCGGAAAGCTGCGCTCCAAATGAATAGGAATCCTCGATTTCCTGCGTGACGCCATGCCAGTCGATATCGAGCCGATACGGCACGGCTTCGGCGAGCGGGCCCGCAAAAAAACCGGCGGGATGCACGCGTGTGAGTTCCGCCAGCGTTTGCGCGCGGTCGCGCGCCAGCACGTTCACGCGCGAGGCATTCGGCAACCAGGCGCGCACATAGGGCGCGCCGTCGACCCAGTGCAACCCGAGCACGGCAAACGGATCGGCATGGCGCCCTTCAACGAGCGCGTCGATGTCGTGATGATGCAGGCCGGCGTCCGGGGCGCGCTCAGGCATGTCCGCTCCCTCCCGTATGGGTGTGCCCGTGGGCTTGATTGGCGGTGAGGCCGAGCACGCGGCTCGCCAGCGCGGCAAGGCCACGAATCGGCAGCGCGAGCCAGGTCGGCCGGTTGGCGGCTTCGTAGCGGATCTCGTAGGCGGCTTTCTCGATCAGGAACAGGTCGAGCAGAGCCTGTTCGTGCGTGGCGCTCACCAGCGAAATAGGCGCGTTCGTGACGGCTGCGCGGTACTGGCTCAGGAAGGTTTCCGCGGCCTGGCCGCGGAAGCGCTCGAACAGCGTGCGCTTGCGATCGGCGATCTGCTGCGGCGCGCTTTCCGTGGTGGATTGCGCGGCGGCACCCGCATACGAGAGCGAACGCAGCAGGCCCGCGACGTCGCGCAGCGAGCACTGCTTGGCGCGCCGATAATCGAGCGCTCGCGCGGGCTCGCCTTCGAAATCGATCAGGTAAGCATCGCCTTGCGCGAGCAGCACCTGGCCCAGGTGGAAGTCGCCGTGAATGCGGATGCGCGCCGCCGATGCCTCCTCCTGCACCAGCGTGTCCACGGCCTTGACGAGCGCGTCGCGCCGGTCGACCAGGCTGCGTGCGAGTTCGCGCGTATCGTCGTCGAGCGTGTGGACGTCGTCGCCCACATGCTGCGCGACGATATCGAGCGCTTCGATCAGCATCTTCTTCGCGTCGGCGACCCACTGGCGCACATCGGCGGGCGTTGCGGCTTCGGGCGCGAAGGCCGCATCGTCGGTGGGCGAAGCGAGCGCGGCGTGCAATTCGCCCAGCCGCTTGCCAATCGCGCCGATCACGTTCGCGTAGTTCTGCATGACTTCTTCTTCGTGCGCGGTGTCGACGTTTTCGCTGTCGTCGGCGGCGAGCGCCAGTTCGTCGATCGTGCGGCGCAGATAGTCGAGCGCCCACGCCCACGCATCGCCCTGATTGTCGATAAAGCCTTGCAGGATCGCGAGCGTGTGCGGCACGCCTTCAGGATCGACGCGCACAACTTCGCCATAGAGCGGCGCGGTGTTCGCATAGCCGAGCTTCGTGAGGTAGCGGCTCATTTCGGCTTCGGGATGCACGCCTGCCATCAGTCGGCGCACCAGTTTGAGCACGAGCGTTTCCGCGATGATCAGCGAACTATTGCTTTGCTCGGCGGCCAGCCAGCGTATTTCGGGTTCCTCACCAAGTTCGAGTTCGTCCAGCCGGTCGGTCGGCTCGAAGCGGATCGTGCTGCCTTGCACGGTGGGCACCGCCGCGCGTTCATGCAGCTTGCGCAGCACGCCATTGGCAAACCACGGCAGCGAGAAAGCATCCGTGAGATAGCCAATATTGCGACCGCGCCGCACGCGCGAGAGCGCCAACTGGATGTGCAGCGGCGTGGTCGTATCCGTGCCCCAGGTAATGGCGATCGGCAACACATAGCGCTCGCTCGTGCCATTGGCGAGTTCCGCTTCGATTTCGGTGAAGGCAAAACCTGCGCCCTGAATCGTGGTGAGCGCAGCCAGCTTCACGCTGTGCAGCGGCTTGTCTTTCGACGCGAACCAGCGGCGTCGCGAAAGCCACGACGGCAGCACTTCCGATTCGAGCAGACGCACGTTTTCAGGCGTCGCGCCGGTTTGACCTTCGCGAATCACGACGGTCACGAATTCCGGCAGTTGCTCCGAAATCGGCTGGCTCCACGATGGACGCTGATTGCCGGGGCACAGCAGGAACCACAGGAAACCATAGGGCGGAAAAGTCAGCAGATAAGGTAATTGCCCGATCGGCGGAAACACGGAATCGGCGGTCATTTCCACCGGTGAGGTGCCGGCGAATTCGGAAAGATCGAGTTCGACCGCTTGCGGCGCGCGCGAAAGATTCGCCACGCACAGGATCGACGGCTCGCCCGGCATCTCGCGCAGATACGCGAGAATCTTGCGATTCGAGGGCCGCAGAAAGCGGATCGTGCCGCGTCCGAACGCCTGCTTCGCGCGGCGCGTGGCCAGCATGCGGCGCGTCCAGTTCAGCAGCGAATGCGGATCGCGCGTCTGCGCTTCCACGTTGATCGCGTCGTAGCCGTAGAGCGAGCCCATCAGCGGTGGCAGCACCAGTTGTTCGGGATCGGCGCGCGAGAAACCGCCATTGCGA
This sequence comes from Paraburkholderia sp. Ac-20340, assembly GCF_017104965.1. GTDB lineage: Bacteria > Pseudomonadota > Gammaproteobacteria > Burkholderiales > Burkholderiaceae > Paraburkholderia. The sequence continues at coordinate 29,954 of NZ_JAAGPR010000039.1, read as the reverse complement.
TCGGACGACCATTGCATCGGCGTACGCACGCCGTCGCGGTCGCCGAGGTGAATGTTGTCGCCCATGCCCAACTCATCGCCGTAATAGATCACGGGCGTGCCCGGCATCGAAAGCAGCAGTGAATTGATCAATTCGATGCGGCGGCGGTCGCGTTCCATCAGCGGCGCGAGGCGGCGGCGAATGCCCAGATTCAGACGCGCGCGCCGGTCGCTCGCATAGGTGTTCCAGAGATAATCGCGCTCGGAATCGGTCACCATCTCCAGCGTGAGTTCGTCGTGATTGCGCAGGAAAACCGCCCATTGGCAGCTTTCCGGCAGATCCGGCGTCTGCTTCATGATGTCGATGATCGGGAAGCGGTCTTCGCTCGCAATCGCCATATAAAGACGCGGCATCAGCGGGAAGTGAAATGCCATATGGCATTCGTCTTCATTGCCGAAATATTCCTGCACGTCTTCCGGCCATTGATTCGCTTCGGCGAGCAACATCCGGTTGGGATAATGCTCGTCGATGGTCGCGCGAATCTGTTTAAGAATCGCATGAGTTTCAGGCAGATTTTCGTTATTCGTCCCTTCGCGTTCGACCAGATAAGGCACGGCATCGAGCCGCAGCCCGTCGATCCCCATATCGAGCCAGAAGCGCATCACGTGCAGCACTTCGCGCAGCACGGCCGGATTGTCGAAGTTGAGATCGGGCTGGTGCGAATAGAAACGATGCCAGTAATAGGCGCCCGCAACGGGGTCATGGGTCCAGTTCGAAGGCTCGGTATCGATAAAGATAATGCGCGTGCCTTGATAGCGCTGATCGGTATCGGACCACACGTAGTAATTGCGATGATTCGAGCCGGGCTTCGCGCGCCGCGCGCGCTGAAACCACGGATGCTGGTCCGAGGTGTGATTGATGACGAGTTCGGTAATCACCCGCATGCCGCGCGCGTGCGCTTCCTGAATGAAGCGGCGCACGTCGGCAAGCTGGCCGTAGTCGGGGTGCACGTTGCGGTAATCGGCGATGTCATAGCCGTCGTCGCGACGCGGCGAAGGATAGAACGGCAGCAGCCAGATCGCCGTCACGCCCAGCCCGACAATGTAATCGAGCTTCGCGAGCAGGCCGGCAAAGTCGCCCACGCCGTCGTTATTGGCATCGAAGAACGATTTCACGTGCACCTGGTAGATCACGGCGTCCTTGTACCAGAGCGGATCGTCCGTGAGCAGCGAAGCTTTGCCGCGCTTTTGCGTGGCGTGGTTTTCGCGTTTGTCGTGCTCGTCGTCGGTCGATGTGGTGGGGTCGTGCGTAACCGAGGGATCGCGTTTCATGTCGCTCCTCCAGGCGGAAAATCATCGCCCAGTTCGGGGTGGCTTTCGAGTTGCGCGTCGAATTGCGCATCGTCGGGATCATGCGGCGGCGTTTCGCGCGGCAGACCGTCAATGGGCGCGATGCGCCAGATCGCAAACGGCTTCGTGTGCGGGTCGAGCCGCACGTGCTGCCAGCGGCTCTGCCATTCGAAGCGCTCGCCGGTCATTTCATCGATGACGGCCAGGCGCGCGTGATCGTCGATCTGCCATTGCTGGAACGTGGCCCACGACAATTCGATATCGGCGCCTTGCTCGTTGTAGGCATCGAGATTGACGGCCACGACGATCACGTTGTCGCGCGCGGGCGTGGCTTTTTCGAAGCAGAGAATCGCGTCGTTATGGGCATTCAGGAAGGTGACGCCCAGGTGCGTTTGCAGCGCGGGATTGGCGCGGCGGATGCGATTGAGCGCCGCAATTTCACCGATGATATGGCCCGGTCGATTCCAGTCCCACGCGCGTAGTTGATACTTTTCGGAGTCCAGATATTCTTCGCTATTGGGTAAAGGACGAGCGTCACACAATTCGAAGCCGCTATACACGCCCCACAATCCTGAAAGCAGCGAGGCGAGCGCCGCGCGTATCAAATGCATCGAGCGCGCACCGCTTTGCAGATAGCGCGGATTAATGTCCGGCGTATTGACGAAGAAATTGGGCCGATAAAAATCGCGCACTTCGCTCTGCGTGAGTTCGGTCAGATAGGCGATGAAATCGCGCTTCGATTCGCGCCACGTGAAATACGTATACGACTGTGAAAAGCCGATCTTCGCGAGCCTATACATCAGGCGCGGGCGCGTAAACGCTTCGGAGAGAAAGATCACATCGGGATGACGCGCCCGCACGTCGGCGATCATCCATTCCCAGAACGGCAGCGGCTTGGTGTGCGGGTTATCGACGCGGAAAATGCGCACGCCCGTATCCACCCAGAACAGGATCACATCGCGCAGCGCGAGCCAGAGATCGGGTTTGGCATCGTGCGCGTAGAACTCGGGATTGACGATGTCCTGGTACTTCTTCGGCGGGTTTTCCGCATAGCGCAGCGTGCCGTCGGGGCGCCACGCGAACCAGCTGGGATGCGCCTTGAGCCACGGATGATCGGGCGAGCATTGAATCGCAAAGTCAAGCGCGATTTCCAGCCCATGCGCGTGCGCCGCGTTGAGCATGCGGCAGAAGTCTTCGAGCGTGCCCAGTTCGGGATGCACGGCCGTGTGTCCGCCTTCGGCCGCGCCTATCGCATACGGGCTGCCCACGTCGCCAGGCTGCGCGGTCAGCGAGTTATTGCGGCCTTTGCGGTTGGCCAGGCCGATCGGATGAATCGGCGGAAAATACAGCACGTCGAAGCCCATGTCGCGCACGCGCGGCATCTTCGCGATCACATCGTCCCAGGTGCCGTGGCGCGATTCGTCGTCGCTCATCGAGCGCGGGAAGATCTCGTACCAGCTCGCGAAACGCGCGGCGGGGCGTTCGGCATCCACGCGCTGCACGGTGGCATCGCGCGAGAGGAACGGGCGATGATGCGCGGCGCGCACGGCCGCGGCGGTCGCGGGCGCGGCAAGCAAGGCGCAGCGCGTGTCTTCATCGGCACCGATAAAACGCCGGACGATGTCGTCGAGCGCTGCGCGATTGCGCGCGTGTTCGTCGCCGGGCACGTCCGAGGTTTCCGCCGTGGCGAGCACGAGCGCGAGCAGGCGGCTCGCTTCTTCCAGTTCGAGGTGGAGCGGCTGATTCGCCGCGCGCTTCTTTTTCAGATGCTCGACGAGCGAGGCGAAGTCGTCGCGCCACGCGATCACTACGAACTCGTAGCGGCCCACGCGATCGAGCGGGAAATGTCCGCTCCAGAGGTCGGTGCCGGCGGGCGGCACCGGCGACAACGGCGCTTCGTGCCAGGCGGTTTCATCGGCGGCGCGCCAGAGAATCGCGCCATCGATCCGATCGTGGCCTTCGGCGAAGATCGCGGCGCGCACTTCGCAACGCTCGCCGACGATGCGCTTCGCCACGAAGCGTCCGTGATCGACCGAAGGCGTCACGCTTTCGATGGCGATGCGGGGCGCGGCGATCGCTTCCAGCACGCTCTTGTGGCCGCTCGTGGCCGACTTCGCGAGATCCTCGGGCGGCGCGAGCGAGACGAGCGGCGTGGCCATGGCGCGGAACATCCAGCACGCGCCGGCCGGTAGCGTGAAGCTGTCGGGCACGGCGCTCGCATCGTGGCGCTCGGGCAGGCGTGCGCCGCGCAAGGTCTGCGCGTCGAGCGGCGTGAAGCGCGTGAAATTGCCGGGCACGCCGTCGAGCAGATGTGCCATGTTCACGCGCACCGGCGCGGCCAGCGCGGGGTTGATCAGCGTGAGCAGCGCTTCTTCGGCGATGCGCAGATCGCTGCCGTCGCCGCGCAGCACGGCGGCCACGGGCGCGCCCGCGCCGTTGAGCGCGCGCAGTTCGCCGTTGGTCTGCAGGACGAACGTCTCCCGCTGCAAGGCGTTGGCGTGGGCGATATCGGCGGAAAAGTCGAAGGGCGCATGCGCCTTGATGTCGTCCCATCGGGGCGAGGCGTCCTGCGCAGTGCGGCTGCCGTGGCTGGTGGCGTCGTGGACGCCGTATTCGAAGCCCATCGGCACGAGCCAGCCGGTGCCGAGCGCAGCGGCTGTGCGCAACATCCGGCGATACGCGCGTTCGACCGCACGCGCGTCGGCGGCGCCTTCGAGATCGTGCGCGAGACGCGTGCCATACGGCGCTTCGGGAAACGAAACCGGCGAGCCGACGCGACGCACGACGTCATGTTCCTCGATCATCCAGCGCTCGGAAAAATCCCACCAGCGCAGCGAGGTGAATGCGGCGTCGAATCCCGCATGTTCGAGTTGCGCGATTTCCTCGCGCGCAAGGCCCGGCGTGGCCGCGAGCCAGCGCGTCTGCGCATGCGTGGCGCGCACGGCGTCGAACACCGCGCGCAGCACGCTCACGGGCACGCGATGCGGCGAATCCACGCGAAAGCCGCCGAGCCCGGCATCGACCAGGCGCGTCGCGAGCTGCGTCCACCAGAGCGCGAGCGGCGCGGCTGCACGGTCGAAATCGGCGTAGGCGACGTTGTCTTCTGCATGGCCGTGACGCGGGTCGAGGCGCGCGTCCTCGGGCTCGAATGGATGAAACCACTCGGGGTGTGCGGCGTAGAGCGCGCCATCGGCGGCTGCGCGGTCGAGCGTGAGATCGGCCAGCAGCGTGAGGCCGCGTGCGCGCGCGGCGCTGGCGAGCAGGCGCAACGCGTCGTCCACGCGTTCCTGCGAGCCGAAGGCGGGATGCAAGCGGGTGTGATCGGCGATGATGCGGTCGTCGCCTGACGCGCCGGGCGCGAACAGGCCGCCGATCAGGACATGATCGAAGCCGAGCGACGCCGCGTGCGCAAAATGCGCAGGCCACGCGTCGAGCGACCCGACAAGGACGGAATGGACGAAGTAGATCCGCGGCGCATAGGCGTGGGGAGGTTCCATCGGTCGTCTTCCAGGTTCGTCGGGCGGCGTGGATGCAAGGCCGATGTGTCACCGGATGCGATCACGTTGCCCGTGGGCTGCCGGAGCGGGCCGCGCGGGGGCCGCGGCGCGTCCTGTTCAGAGTAGTGCAAGAGCAGGCCGGAACCAAACCGCGGTCGACGCGTGGCGTCTTGGCGATGAATTCAGCAAGGCCTGTGCCCAAGGCGGGCGCAGTGAGGGGATCGGCCCGCCGCCGCGCGCGGCGCTGGCGTGTGGCGGCGAATCCGGTGCGTGCGCGGGTCTGCCGCGATGGCGTAGAGACGCGCGATATTTGCAAAAACGGCGTGGCGGACCGAGGCGTCAGTTCCCCACCATGCTCGCCGCGATATTCACGCACAGCCCGAGCACGGAGACATTGAAGTAGAACGACAGGATCGACTGCGCGAGCACGCTGCGGCGCGCGCTGCGCCCGCGCATGCCGATATCGGCGGTTTGCGAGGCGCAGGCAATCGTGAACGAGAAGTACAGGAAGTCCCAGTAATTGGGCGTGAGCGCTTTGTCGGGAAAGGCGAGCGCGGGCGCGTCGGGATCGGAGCCGTAATACATGCGCGCGTAGTGCAGCGTGAAGATGGTCGGAATCAGGAACCACGCGCCGATCAGCGTCATGCCCGTGAGCAGGGAATGCAGCACCTTCGAGGCCGTGCCCAGATCCTTGGTGGTGCCCAGCTCCAGCACGATGGCGACGATGCTGGCGACCGTCGCCGCGCACACCATGAACAGCACGGTGCTCGCACTCTGGTCCTCGCGCTGGGCGTTGGCGCGCACGCTTTCTTCGTCGGTGCGCGCCATGTGTATCCAGATCAGCACGAGGTAGGTCCAGATCGCGGCGTCCCAGCCGAGCAGAACGCGCGCGACCGGCCGGATCGCTGCCGGTGTCAGCACGCCGAGCAGCACGCCCACCGCGATGCCGACCGTCATATGCGGACGATTGCTCAAAACCTGCGGAAGTAGCTTCATCGTTGTCGATCGCCCGTATGAGTGTGCTGCGCACTTCGATTCTAGTCAGACCGCCGATATGGCGATATTTTATGGAACGCACCTTACGGCTGCGCTTTCGTCGGCGTGCCTGATCGTTGCTCGATCATCTGGACCTTTTATCGGCATGGCAGGGCGCTCGCCCTTGTCACGAATGTCACGCTTGTTACTGCTTGTCACGCCTCGCGCACGCGTGTTCGGGCACGATGGTGAAGTTATCCGTACTACCCAGGATTACGTGCAGATTCGCCATTGAATCGCGTCAATCCAGCAATAAAAAAGTCCGCCTGAAAGCGCTATTTAAGGCGTGTGAAAAGGCGCTGAAAAAACCTCCATGAAAAGCTCGCTGGCTCGCATACATAATGCGTGCGCAGCACTATGATGAAGCGATGACGCTCACTCTTGTTCCGGAAGTTGTGCATCACGCGGCCAATGCGGCCGGTCGCGATTTCGTGATCGGCGACCTGCACGGCTGCGTGGATGCCTTGCGCTTTCTGCTTCACAAAGTGGGCTTCGACGCAGAGCGCGACCGGCTCTTTTCGGTCGGCGATCTCGTCGATCGCGGCGACCAGTGCGAACAGGCGCTGGAGCTGCTCGATCAGCCCTGGTTCTATGCCGTGCTCGGCAATCACGAAGACGCGCTGTGCGCGGTCGCCGAAGGGCGGCTGCCGCGGCATCGCTGGTATGGCATCGGCGGAGGCTGGGCGCAGGCGCTGCCGGATCGCGCGCTCGCGGCGCATGCGAAACGCCTGCGCGAACTGCCGCTGGCGCGCACGGTGGGCGAAGGCGAAGCGCGCTTCAACGTGCTGCACGCGGAATTCTTCGGCGACGATGCCGAACTCGACGCCGGCCAGTTCGACCCGGCCGTGCGCGAGCGCATGCTGTGGGGGCGCGAGCTTGCTTTCAAGGCAGGATCGCCGCCGCGCCACGCGCTGTCGCTGACTTACTGCGGCCATACGCCGGTGCGCGAGTTGCGCCAGATTGGTTCGCAAATGTTTATCGATACCGGCGCCTTCATCCCCGAAGGCCGTCTGACCATGGTCGAGGCGCGGACGTCGCGCAACTGGTCGATCTCCTTGCAGGCCGCGCGTGCGATGGGTGCCGCGGACATGGCCTTTCCCTGAATATTTTTAAGTCCCGCAGGCCGATGGCAGTCGATTTGGGTTGGGTATAATCGCCGCCCGGTTTACTTGTGATCGACGGAGGCGCGGCGTGCGGGCAGCGGTAGTGATGGTCGCGGCATGGTGGCTCGCGACGGCGACGGCATGGGCTGCCGCGCCAGCGGCGGGACATGCGGCGCATGCGGCGCATGCGGCGCATGCGACTCATGGTGTGCATGGTGCTCATGCCGTTCATGCGGGCAAGGCGCAGACGTCCGCGCACAGGAAAGGCGCTAAGCAGTCCGCCACGGCCTCGCATGGCGGGCGAACTGGACGATCGGCGAAATCGGCGCACGCGTCGCATCCGAAGCATGAGGCGCAGCACACATCGCGCACGTCGCGTCAGGCGAGCGCGCACAAACCGGTTAAGCCGGCGGCGGTGCGTCCTGCACCCCATCATCGGCTGATGGTCGATGCGCCGGCGCCTTCCTCCGTTACGCCTTCCGTGCCCGTGAAGCGCGCGATCCAGCAGCCGCACGAACTCCCGCCGATCCTGAGCTGAACCGCCGCGCTCACGCGCTGCCGAGAGTCGACGCCAGCAACTGCAGCGTGGCCGCCGAACGCGGCTCGCGCACCCGCGAATGCAGCGTGACGCGCGAGGTCGGCAAGGGCGGCAGACCAAACTTCGCACCGACATCGACGAGCGTTCGCGGCGCCACCCGCCGCGCCAGTGCCGATACCGCCAGGCCGGCCTCCAGCGCCGCACCGACCGCGGCCACGCCGCCGCCTGCGAACACCTCAGTCCACGTTATCCCAGCCGCATCGAGCGCGCCGATCGCCGCCGCACGCACCGCGCAAGGCGCAGTCAGCAGGGCGAGCGGCAGCGGCGTGCCGGGCGACCATTGGCACTCGGGCGAGGCGAGCCAGACCAAAGGCTCGTCGAAGAGCCGGTGCGCGTCGCCGCGCGGTGCTTCATCGGCTTCCTGACGCACGATCACCGCATCCAGCCGACGCTCGTCGAACTGCGCGAGCAACTGCGCCGACAAACCCAGATGCAACGCGATGACCAATCCCGGATCGTGCGCGCGCAGGAGCGCAAGCTGGCGGGCGAGTTGCGCGTCGGCGACGTGCTCGCTCAAGCCGAGAGAAAGCCGTCGCACCTCGCCCGACAGCGCACCGAGCGCGCGTTCATGCGCGCCCAGCAGATCGCGCGCGGCGCCGAGGAAGGCCAGCCCATCCTGTGACAGCCGCACGAGGCGCGGCGTGCGTTCGAGCAGCTGGCGCCCGAGATGGCTTTCGAGGCGCTTGAGCTTCAGGCTGACCGCCGATTGCGTGGTGCCGAGCGCGTCGGCGGCGCGCGTGAAGCTGCGGAGTTCGGCGACGAGCACGAAGGCGCGCACGGCGTCGAGATCGAGCGGTTTCATTTCCATCGTAAATGAATGAAATATCGAGTGATGTCTGTTTATTATGATAAGCGCGGACTAAGCTGATGTCATGTTCAATCAACCCTGATGGAGACCGACATGCCTTTCACTCGTATCGCCGTTCGCGCCGGCAAGCCCGCAACGTATCGCAAGGCCCTCATGCAGGGCGTGCACCGCGCGCTGATGGACGTGTTCAAGGTGCCCGAGGACGACCAGTTCATGATCGTCACCGAACACGATGCCGATAATTTTGTCTTTGGCCGGCACTATTTGGGCATCGAGCGCAGCGATGATCTGGTGATGATCCAGATCGCCGTGAGCAATACGCGCGGGCAGGATCAGAAGAAGGCGCTGTTTGCACAGATCGCGGAAAACCTCGCGCAGGCGCCGGGCGTCAGGCGCGAGGATGTGTTCGTCAATCTCGTGGATGTCGCGAGGGAGAATTGGTCGTTTGGGAATGGGGCGGCGCAATACGCGACTTGAGCAAACGTGTCAGGTCACTCGACCCAGGAAGGACGAAGGCGGCGCCGGAAATCCTTTCTGGGTCGTGATGTACTTATGCGATTGCCTTGAATCGGCGCAAGCTCGGTAGGGAAGGCCACCGGCCGCCGTGTGCTAGCCGTTGCGCGAGTCTAGAGGCGCAGCCGCAGCAGTAGCGTCAGATTGTCGTGCAATCGCCTTGAATACCAGATTGTCGAGCGCCTCGATTTCGACAACGTAGCCTGGTCGTTGATCACGCGCGTTAATTTTTCCCCAAAAATAGACTTTCAAATAGTGGCCAGGCGCTTGGGCCTGTTCGATCTTTTTCATCAGCAAGGCACCTCCGCCATAAGCGTGCACACGTGACAAAGGTAAATCGATCGTGAGCGACCGGCCGCCTTCGCTTTCATCGAATTTTTCGCATTCGTCCATGAAGTTTATGTATATCCGCTTCGGCGTGTCTTCTGGCCAAAACTTGACGCGTGCGCCACCGCATACGATCCGGCGACCGTTCTCGTCCGGCGTAATCCAGTCCGGGCGTAAAACAGCTTGACGATAGCTGAGCGTTTTTCCCCCAATGACGACCTGATGCTCTTTGAGCTCATCGCCTTCAAACTGCGCCCAGCAATCGATGAAGCGTTCCAGGAGCGACGTACTGCTGTAGCCATCGCGTGTACGGGCGCCGCGGCCCGTCGATGGATTCACATCCGGTGGTTCGCGATCTACGGGAGAGTTGGTTACCGGTCTGCCGGATGGCCCATCAGCCGACAGATCAGAGGTTTTCGGTCGGAAAACGTCGATCACGTTAGTTGACTTGGATCGCGCCACCCGAGGGTGCGGATCACTGTCGGCGTTACCGCCGCCAGTCTGACGCTGCTCATGTCCTTGCACCCAGATGCACGTTTCGAGGTGCGGATTTCCGACCGGCGCTCGAAAGTGAATCTGACGAAATTTTTCGGTATCCTCGACCAACTTATCGTAATTGACTCCGGACACAAGCGGGTTTTTTTCCGCTCGGCAAGCATCATCGGAACAACGGAAGGTAAATCGCTTTCGACGATTTTCTGGCAAGGCGAAGTAGGCTTTCTGTGCATCGTAGATATCCACAACTTTGCCAAGTTCCACACAATATGCTTCAAGAATTTCCATCCATCCTCCTTAACTTATTAGCGGTGTGGCGCCACTACTGAAGTGATCGAACGTGTCGTTCGCTGAAATCATCCTGGCCTGCCCGGCGAATGTCGGTTCGTGCCGTCCGGTGACTCGCGCCAGTTCGTTGGCCCAACTTATCGCTCGCCTTTAGCCGGCCGATCCTCCCTCGACTGGCCGTGTGAGATATGTATAGTCAAAGGGGAGTTCACCCTGAATTCAGATTTTCTGGCTGAGTGGGCTATCGGTTTGATGTGCGGCATCGAACAGTCATATAGGTTCAACGGCAATCACGCGCCAGACTTGAGAGTGTGGACGGTGGGCGCCGAGAAGCGCGTGATTGAGTGTACAGTTGCGACAGTAGTTACATCACTAAACGTACATGCATTTCGCATAGTGGTAAGCGAGATTTACTAGGAAGGAATTTGCCTTGGGCGCTAGCATTTCAGCAGTTATTGGGGATATCTTCAGTGTCTTTTCGATTGTAGGTGGTGGCGTTGCTGGCGAAGCGCTGAATGCGCTTCTTCAAAAGCGTATAGATAATGCGCGAGAAGTCATGATGGAGGCAATTGCGCGCGGCGATGTCCGGTTTAGTGAGTCCGATGTTGAGGAGTCGGTTGCGATTGTCTATCGCTATTTGCGCGCGGCACAAGAAGGTGCTGCGCGAACCAACTTACGATTGCTTGCTGATGTATTTTGTGGCCAAGCGCGGTTTGGCCTCGTCAAGGCCGATGAATTTCTCTACTATGCGGATGTTCTCGCGCCGTTGCGACGAGACGAGATACTTTTGACGGGTTGTATTCTCAGGCACTGGAATCAGGCGATAGAGCAGAAGGGTGACGAGTTCGAGCGCATGAGGGCCGCCACGCTAAAATCTCAGCGCGATCTCGTCCCGAGCGTCTTTGGCGATGATGCGGAATTTGCCGCTGTTGCGGACGGAATGCGACGAACGGGGTTCTTCAGTACCCAGGCCACTGCTGGAGGTGGGGATTTGTTGGGACCGTCACCTGTACTCCTGCGCATTGCGCGGCTCGTGGACTTCGATGCGGTAACCACATGATTCGTTTTCGGTCATGTGCTTCTGCTTAGGAAAAATATGGATATCCACCAGGTCGTAATGTGTCGCGCCTTATATGCAGAAGCAGAAACCTATCTTGCACGTAACGACGGCATCCATGTTGGTCTTGCCGTCTCAATCGCACAGGATTCGGTTGAGCTATTCCTGCGTGCAGTGATGAAAGAGTACCCCGTTCCAGGTCAGAAGATCCCTGATGAATTCATCAAATGCATGGACTACATCGACATCGCAGCTAACGGCGATGAGGACAAGTATGTGCCATTTCGAGCGAAGCTCATTGAATTAAACAAGGCACGTGTAAACTTTAAGCACTATGGCTTGGTGCCGGACAAGACAGACGCACGACGAATGCTGGCCCATGTCGAAGATTTCTTCGATGTAGCAGCTGAGCGCTTCTTCAACGTTCGATTCTCTGAGTTGTCTATTACTGACCTTGTGATCTCAAGCGCAGTCCGGGAGAGGCTGAACTTGGCTCACGAGGGACTGCGGGAAGGCGAAGTCGAGAAGGCCCTCGGGCACAGCGCCGAATCGGTTGTTGTTGCATCTGGCGAGCTTATCGCACTACTTTCCGCGCGATCCAGTTCGTGGGGGCCCTGATCGGGCTTAAGATTTGATGACCCTGCGGCGCGTCTTGTGCGCGACATTGAAAGGTATGTTGATGGTTTGGCGTCCAGAACCGAGCGTATTGCACTCATGCTTGCCCTCGCCGCAAACCTGAATGATCTTATCCATTTCGAGTCTGTCGTCCCTATCGTACTGCGAATGGCGGGTGGGAACTTCACCTGGCAACGTATGCAAGACTCTACGTCCTTGACGCGTGCTGACGCTTTGTTCGCGGTGAATTTTGCGACTACATTTGCATTGGCAGCTCAAAGTCGAATGAGGCACCCGGGGTGAAGATTACGATGACGGCCGAATGGTCGCCATCGAGACAATCCCCTTCAGGGAGGGTTGTGCAACTACCGCGATGTTTCAGTAATCGTTTTCGTGAGGCGTGAACGTTACTCGATGATGAAACCAGACGCTAAAATTAAGGCGATACCGCGTCCACTCCGAGTGGCCTACGTGATCGAGGACGGCGTCGACAGCCATGCGTGGCTTGACGCGATATTTGCCGAATGTTTTGGCCGTCATGGTGGCCGCCAGTCGCTAGTCGTTCCCGCTGTCGACGGACAGATCTCGGATCGTTACAAGAACTGGTTGCGGCAACTTGATCCGGATTATGCTCTGCTTCTAACCTATGACAATGCCGGCCTGGTAGAGCCTCTCGCGCGGCTGCTTGGTGATACAACGATCCAGCAGCGTGAGCGTGTACACGGCACGATTGAGCAACACCCACGTGTCGGCGTCGATTTGCCAAGCTTGCCGGCAATCTCTTGGCTGCCGTTCTTTAGGGTTGTCTCAGGACCGTTTCAAACTGCGCCAGAGTTTATTCTCGACCGTTACCCGGATTGGGGCGACGACGGTATCATCAAGGACAACTTCGGCACACTCTGTGGCAGCCTCGATCCTTTTCCGTTGCACGACCAAATAGATCTGCGTGCTCTAATGCTTACGCCGCCAGACGCACCAGCCAACCGCTGGCATATCAGGGCAGTTAATGGCGAGGAAATCCAAGATGCCTACGCCGCCATCGAGCGCCTAACAAATAGCGGTAACATCGCAACACTTGCTCAACTCTCTAATCTGGCCTCGCAGCGCTTCCATCTGCCGCATGCATGGAACCAGGCTTTTTGCATGGTGATTGGCGATAGTTTTGCGGATCGAGTGTCGTGCTGGAATGCTGCGCTTTTGTTTGACGACGCCCAGCATCAGTCAATAAAAACGATGCGCGTTCCTGCGCACGTCGCGACTGACCGGGGCAAGCTATCCATTCTCGCCAAATACCTTAACCGAAAGAACTGGATCAATCAGCAGGGCGGTAGTGGCAGAGTTATTTTGCGCTCGCACTCGTTACCGTTGGACCAGCTCGATGCCATAGCTCGTCAACTCCGCGATGACCAACACATCTGGACCGAAGTTCGCCCCATAGCAACGCTTGACGAATGTTGCCCCGATGACCTCACGCACGTCCATGCAGGCGGTCGCAGGTGGCCGAATGATCCATTGGATGGAAACGAGATACGGATTACCGGCGATAGTCTTACTTTGGCTGTACCGAACCCTTATCATCTTAAGTACGCCATCGGTCAGCATCCGATTTTCTCGCGCGGCTCATGGTATGTGGACCTGTCGATCGACCGGCTGAATGACAATGGTCGTTTCGCGAACGTACGCGAGGAATGGCGGTTGCCTCGGCGTCGTCAGCTGGTCAGGATGTTTTGTCCGATACGTGAAGCCCGGATACTACGGGATGGGGCGATTTCACGGCCCGTTGACATTAACCAGTCCTCTTTCGAGATAAGTACTCCGTCAGATGACGAGTTCATCCGCAGCCTGCTGACGGATGCACCCCAGTACAATTACGGCGACATGCGTCAGGCGCTTCAGAAAACCGCTGCTTATCGCTATGCTGTGCCGTCCGACAAGGGCTCCTATCTGCGTGGAATGCTGGGGCTTTTTGGCTCTCTGAATGATGCCGAGAATACGTTAGGAAATCATTTCTGGCGCAATCAATTTCTGAAAATGGCTACGCCGGCTCAGGATCAGAAGACAGAGATCATCACCTATCTGCAACGTCGTTTGAGAGCACGTGAGGGTACGCTAACGATAAATGATGAAGCGGGCTGGCAAAACCTTGCTCAGCGCGTCATAGAGAAGTCTGCTCGACTTCGTGCGCCGAAAACCACAACACAGTTTGATAAGCTGTTACAAGCGTGGTTAGCCGAACTTGAGCAGGCCATCCAGCTTGATCAGAATATGGTCACTCGCCGGGACGAAATTTTGGGTGAGGCAAGAGGCGAACTCAGGCGCTCACTGAGTTATCTGCTTGATCGTGGCATCTTCTATCGTGGACACGAGTGGAGTTGCTGGCATTGCGCGCACCGCAACTGGGTGACGGTGGATGCTCTGAAGAACGCTATGGTTTGTGAAGTTTGCGGAAGTGCACATCAATTGCCTGTCGACATCACATTGGACTTCCGTCTCAACGATTTCTTTGCCACATGCCTACGCGAACATGACACTTTGACCGTGGCTTGGGCCTTGTCGGCATTACGACATAAGTCCAAGAGCGCATTTGTTTTTAGTCCGCAAATGAGTCTTTATGCAGACTACCCAGAAAATCAGGGCGGTCGAGCAACCCGCGAACTGGATGTTGTCTGTACCGTTGATAATAAATTCATCATCGGGGAAGCCAAGATCAGCGCGGAAATAATCGCCGATAGCGATATTCAAGATCTCGCCGACGCGGCTGTGAAGCTTGAAGTTGACGGCGCCGTCCTGATGACTCTTTCTGGTGATCGTACGATCATGGATCGCAAAGTGGAACGCCTTCGCGAATTACTCCCCAACCATATTGAGGCCGAAGGCATAATTTCTGAGTGGAACGACGAGCCGTCGTGGTACTTGTAGTAACACCATTGGTCTGCTCGGACAGTGTCCTACTGAATCAAGTCCCGATAACGACAAACGACAGGCTCAATATACGTCGATGGATGAACTGAAGCCAGATTTACGAGAGATTTGGGAATTGCTGCGGCGAAATCCACAGCTCGCGCTATCAGGCACGCTATTTTTCGTCGGCATACTAGGTCTCGCGTTCAGTATTCCCGCGATTGCTGGAGCGCTGTTCGGCGCAGGCGCGACGATGCTCGGCGGATGGATAACGGCGAACAACGCGCAACGCGCCAACGCGGCTCAGAAGGCTGAGCGGGAACTTAATGCCAAACGGTTCTTGACACCGGAGCTGATGCGGCTCATTGACAAAATTCTCCACGTGCACCAGCGGGCGCTTGCTAACTATTCTTCAGCGGCTTGGGGCCATGCGTTGCCGAACGACATTCAGGTAGACTTTGTGCCGTTCATGCCTGTCCTTTACCCCAGTGCCCCGCAATTCCACGACTTACCGGGAGACGATGCGGTAGTGCTCGTGGAATTTTACGACTCGCTGCACGCTGTAGACACGCTCGTCAAGCATTGGTACGACCGTCCTGAGCAGTTGAAAGTAAACATCTTCAACGTCATTCTCCATGCGGTAGATCGAAGCTTGGAAAAGGCCAACGCCTGCGTGGTGCCGTTCAATATCGACGCGTTGTACCCGGCAAAAAACGAGTCGGTCGGTCCAACTTCACATAGGATCGAACGCGCACTCTGTCAAAGCGATAATGCACGCGAAAGCCATATCAAGCGGTTCAACGAGAAGCCGGCGGAAGAAGCGCAGCGGCGGACTTTGTCGATTAAAAAACCAAAAAATGGCCCGACCCCGCGTGCTCCGCGGTAGTGCAAGCAGGAAGCTTGCGTTGGGACAACGCCCTTTCCGAGCTCCGGTGATTCAGTAGCCACCCGGCCGTGACTCCGTAGAGCGTGCGCCACAGCGCGACCCATCTGCGGCAGTTTGCCAGTCATACTGGCAGTTTCCCGGGTAATTGCCGCCGCTCCCTCCGCTTCCCGACTTCGCTACCGCTAACATCCAGCCACGAACCCGGTTCGAAGCGGTCGCACATACAATTGAACCGAGTGTCGGGTCGTGGCCGATCTGGGAAATTCGCGGACGCGTGGCTTTCTAGGATACATCGGCCATTCGATGGTCCAATCACTGAGGTCGATGTTCGATAGATTTAGTCGCGCCACAGTACTCATTGACCTATTGAAGAGCGTATAGGAATGATCGTCAGGACGTATGCTTTCATCGCCCAGCGAGATGGCAGCAGGCGTGCTAAGGCCGAGCCGATTAAGTAGAAATTCCGAGCGCTATCTTAGCTAAATCAGACGAAAATGCTGACTCAGATAGTGCCTGAAACGTTGGATGGTTTCGGAAGTGATCAGTTCCTGTAGGAGTTTTGGACCATTGAATGACCGAGCAGAGTATCTCTCTTGCATCGATTTCGAAGTTGTCAAAAAGTGCATATTTCTCTGCTAAGAGAGCGAATTTCTCTCCTCTAGGAGTCATGCAGTTACAAAGAAAAAATGCCTGCTCTATCCAAGAATAGCGAGACCGAACAAGCGCAACAAAATCATACTTCTCTCTGGAGGTAAGAGACTCTAGCGTGTCAAGCCACCATAACAGCCTATACATCGTCCGAAAAATAGAATCTAAATCAGCTCTGTTGGAAGAGTACATTCTGCCAAAGCGATCTAGTAATACGTCGGATGACCGCCTGTAAAGAGCGTCAAGTTCCTCCGAGGTAAGGCCGTTTCCGTTAATTATGTATCGAATAAAAGCTTGCGTTCTATTATCGGGATCCGTTGAAGCGTATTGCCCATTATTTTCGATCTCACTTGCAACGGGACCACTTGCGAACCATTCAATGTACAGCTCCTGAAGTACACGCCTGCCGCTGGTCCCTGAGTTCCGAGAAATGGAATTAATTAGCGCATCGTAGCTACTCAGCCAAGAAAAGAGGGTTTGATTTATATTTTGTGTGACACTGAGATGATAAATTCTTTGGTTGTGTTCATTCGCTTGTATGGCTTCGGTTTTGGCTTCTGCTAATTCTTTTCGTTGCTGTAAATATGCTTTAGCCACAAAAAGAACAGTTACCAAGCCCGTTGCGGCAGAAATAACACCACCAAGATACTGTCCAAAATCGCTAAGCGCCTCGCTCACAGGAGCGGTTTTGGCACCATCACGAGCTAAGTGGACGTAATACCAAACGCTAAAACCAGCGAAAAGGACTAGTGCGACCGCGCCAATGTTTGTCCACCCGTTGATTCCCGGCAATACCCGCGTTACACGTTTCCCGGAGGTTGGTATCCGTTCCTGCACATCTTCGAGCAAAAAAACCTCTTGTTCTGTATCTATCATTCATTCCCTTGGACTAGCAATTTTTAGACGACAATTGGCTTAGGCGGTTTGTGCCATTGTAGTATTTTGCCTCGTATAGGTTGCGAGAGAAAGTATCTTATTGGAACGTCAATGCATGACAGTGGACTCAACCGGTCGCTACAACGACGGAATAGCTGATCGGGTGGGAGCACCCCATCAGTGCTGTTTGGCAACTTCACTATGGACGCGAGAAATGGCTGCGGGGCTAACGGCTGCTCATCGGAGCACTGCAGTTCAAACGGCAGAGTCTTGCACTGGCTGAACGTCAGTTCGTGGCCGATAGTGTTGAAAAACTCGTTCCGCGTCGTTGCGCACGCAGCGATCAAAAAATCGACCTCTCTGATCGGCGTATAAACCGCTCGCGAGCACCCGCCAGAGGTGAGAGGATCCTCGAAAACCTCTCTTGCCTCGCGGCAGCGGAGTTTTTCAACAGAATCGGCCGACTGCCGACGAAGGCGAGCGAAGGGGCGTGGCCACGCAGCGGCTGCGGAGGCGGCCCGTTCAGGCCGCAGAATAACTCAGCGTACCGGGCCGGACGTAGCGGCACATCTGGATGCTGCAACCGGGCTTCCCGAAGGGGGGAATTGGTGTCGGATGACCTTGCAGGCTTATCCGCGTCAGTGCTTTGAGTGGGATGAAATTTAGCCTGATTAGGCCGTTCCTACGTCGGCTGGGTTGCCGGAAACCCTTGACACGTATGGCTCTGAGCGATTTTCTCTCGGTGTTATATTAAGTGTCGTTTGGGAATGGGGCGGCGCAATACGCAACATAAGCAATCGCGTGGCCACACGAAGTCGACTGCTTTCGTGAACTTACACGCTTGCTACGAGTTCAGATAACGTTCGAGCGCAATGACGGGTGCTGGCCGCGCGAAGAAAAAGCCTTGCAGTTCGTGGCAGCGCTCGTCGAGCAACGCTTGCCGCTGATCGCCCGTTTCGACGCCTTCCGCGGTGATCGGCAAATCGAGGCTGCGGCAAAGTTCGGTGATCGCGTGGATAATGGCCGCCGATTTCGGATTGTTGCCCAGTCCATTCACAAAACCGCGATCGATTTTCACGCGCGTAAAGGGAACGCTCTGCAGTAGTCCTAATGACGAATAACCTTTGCCGAAATCGTCCATCGCGACACCCACGCCCATCGCGCGAATTTCGTTCAGGATTCGCGACGAGGTGCCAGACGATTCCAGCAGCACCGTTTCGGTGATTTCCACTTCCAGACGATGCGCAGGAAGTGCGGAATTCACCAGCGCTTTCGCGAGAATGTGCGTAAAGTCCGCGTGAATCAGTTGGGCCGGCGAAACGTTGACGCTCAGGCGAATATGCGACGGCCAGAGCGCCGCGTCTCGACACGCCTTCTCCAGCACCCACGCGCCGAGTTCCGGCATCAGGCCGCGCTCTTCCGCAACCGGGATGAATTCGGCGGGAGAGATGGGGCCGCGCTTGGGGTGACGCCAGCGCAGTAACGCCTCGCAGGCAGTGGTGACGCCGCTATGCGCATCGACGATCGGCTGATAGTGCAATTCCAGTTGATTCGCGCGCAGGGCGCGGCGCAGATCGTCTTCGAGTTCGTTGCGCAACCGGATCGGGTTGTTCATGCCGCTTTCGTACAGGCGAAAGCAGTTGCGGCCATCGCGTTTGGCCGCATAGAGCGCGAGGTCCGCGCGCTGGAGCACGGTCCCCGCATCGATTCCTGCCCGCGCGTGAATGACGATACCGACGCTTGCACCGATGCTGATTTCATTGCTCGCGATTTCGAACGGCGCGGAGAGCGTCTCGATACATCGTTGCGCGAGTTCGGCCGCGTCATTCATGCTGCGAAACGGCACCTGCAGAATTGCGAATTCATCGCCGCTCAGGCGAGCCAACTGGTCGCTCGCGCGCACGGTGTCCGAGAGTCGTCGCGCGACGGCCTTGAGCAGTTCATCGCCGACATGATGACCGAGCGTGTCGTTGACCGACTTGAAGCGATCCAGATCGAGAAAAAGCAGCGCAAACGGCCGCTCGGCGGATGCGCTTTCTGCCAGTTCGGACAAGCGCTCCTGGAAGCGCAGACGATTGGGCAGGTCGGTCAGATGATCGTGATGGGCGAGATGCGAGATGCGTTGTTCCGCGATGCGCCGTTCGGTCATGTCTTCGATCGTGGACACCCAGCCGCCATGCGACAGCAGGCGTGTCACGACCGAGATGCTGCGGCCCAGACAGGCGATTTCCATCGTCGCCTGTTGCTGATTGACTTCGAAACGGTGAACCAGTTGCGTACGCAACGTTCTGACCCACGCCGCCGTTTGATCTTGCGGCATGCCGGCACGCTCGCCGATACACCGTAGCAGCGTACCCAGCCGCATCCCTTCGAACAGCGCACCGTCAGGGAGCGCGAGGATGCGGGCGAACTGGTTGTTGGACAGGACGAGGCGTCCGCGGCGATTGAACAGACACAATCCCTGCGACATGTTATCCAGCGCGAGATCCAGATTGCGCGTGGTCTCTTCGAGCGCGCGCGCAATCTCGCGCTGTTCGCTGCAGTCGCGGGTAATTTTCGCGAAGCCGAACAGCACGCCTGCGTCGTCGTAGATCGGCTGAATGACCACATGGGCCCAGAAGCGGCGTCCGTCCTTGCGCACGCGCCAGCCTTCGGCTTCGAATTTCCCGGTTTGACGCGCCGTTTCGAGGCCGTGTTGCGGCAAGCCGCGTTCGCGATCGGCGGGTTCGTAAAAGCAGGAGAAATGCTTGCCGACGATCTCGGCCGCCTGATAGCCCTTGGCGCGTTGCGCACCGGCGTTCCAGTTCGAGACGACGCCATTCGTGTCGAGCATGTAGATCGCGTAGTCGGTGACGCCTTCCACCAGCAACCTGAGGCTGCGCTCATGGTCGCGCGTCGGCTTGTCCAGCGAGCGTTCTTCGGTGCGATCGCGCATCAGCTTGACGAACCCGTGCAATTCGCCATCGCCGCCGTAGACAGGTTCGATGAGGACATGGGCCCAGAATTGCGTGCCGTCCGGGCGCACGCGCCAGCCTTCGGCCTCGAATTTTCCCGTTGTGCTCGCGAGATGCAGATGTTGCGCAGGAACTTCGGCTAGCTTTTCATCAGAAGAATAGAAGCGCGAGAAGTGCCGATCGACGATTTCCTCCGCCGGGAATCCGGTGGCGTTCGCAGCTTCGGCGTTCCACGTTCTGATCAATCCCTCTGCATTCAGCAGATAAATGGAATAGCCCAACTGCTGGATAGGCTCCCGGCCAACCAGATTGCTCGATGCTTCCGTCTGAGACGTTTGCCGTGAGAGGCTGGAGTCGGAATTCGTTACCCCGATTTGCTCAGTTTTCATTTTTTTCGAGTATCTGATCGGCTTCGCGAGATGCCCGCTCAGAATATATGCGGCACAGCAGGGCGCGCAATGGTTAAAAAGCAGTTGTTGGCGCGCAAACGTTTTACTTGGGTGCCGTCGAACCGGGGCGCGTTTTGTGCTGGTTTGGACGCGTCATCCCGCTGGCGTCCGGATTATCGATCCTTCGGTGCGATGCGTCCATTTGACGCGATTCGCGAGACGGTCCATAATCTCGCCTACCAATGTTAGACAATCTGTATACAAAGAAATTTGTGAGTCTGAATCGCTCTGGTTCGTTGGCCATAGAGCGCTGATCTGAAATCAAAGCGCTCGCGCGGGCACGCGCGGCGGCGAACCTTCCGGTGTCATTTGAAATGACGCATCGATAGCCTCATCCGATGAGGCGAGGTCGAGGCTTTGGCACGCCATTAATTTCGTAGGCCTAATCAGTCTTTCGTGGCGAATCGCGTGCGAATGGATTCGGCTCTTGAATTTTCTTTTGCCATGCCAGCGCATACCGTTGGCTGGCTTCCAGATCCCGGGTCTTCGAGGGGACTGCCGGGATCGCGTCTTATTCGGCAAGAAGGATAAGTACTGGTGCTCCTGGAATGCTGCAAAGACAGCCACAAAACGGCAGCAGGGCAGATGCACGCATCGATAACTGGACGGAAATATGCAGCAAGTCACATCGCTACCGGGAGACGATTCGCGCCCGGGTTGGTATCACACGAGTGCCGCGCGTCGACCGAAGCCGCGCCATACGGGCGAGAAGCGCGTGCGCTGGACGATTGTCGGCGCGGGCTTGACCGGACTCGCCGCAGCCCGGCAACTCGCGACGAATTTCCCGGATGAAGAGATCGTACTCGTCGAAGCCCAGGAAGTCGGCTTTGGCTCGGCAGGCCGAAATGCGGGCTTCGCCATCGATGTGCCGCATGACATCGGCGCAAAGGACTACATCGGCGATGTGAATACGGCGAAGCTGGTCCTGAAGCTGAATACGCTCGGCCAGAATTTCCTGCGCGAGATCGTCGCGGAAAACAATATCCAATGCCAGATGTCGGAAGCGGGCAAGTATCAGGCCGCTGTCGAGGATCGCGGCATCGCGGTGCTGGAAGCGTATCGGAGCGGTCTGGCCAAGATCGGTCGCGAGACCCAGATGATCGAAGGGAAGGATCTGCCCGAGCATATCGGCACGTCGTTCTACAAGAAGGCGCTTTTCATTCCCGGCACGATTCTGCTGCAGCCGTCCGCGCTCGTGAAGGGCCTGGCGGATAGCCTGCCCGCGAACGTCACGCTCTACGAGCACACGCCGATCACCGGCGTCGAATACGGCGACGAGATCGTTCTCGCGCATGACCAGGGCCGCATTACGACCGAAAAGCTGATTCTCACGAATAACGCTTTCGCTTCGCACTTTGGCTTCCTCAAAGGCCGGCTGCTGTCGACGTTCCTGTATGGCAGCCTGACCCGCCCGCTGACGACTCAGGAGCAGGCTCAACTCGGCGGCAAGGACGTCTGGGGTGTGATTCCTGCCGATCCGTTCGGCAGCACGGTGCGGCGCACGATGGACAACCGCATCCTGGTTCGTAACAGCTTCAGCTTCAATCCGAATGGCAGGCCGAACGCGAATTACCTGAAGCGCTACATCAAGAACCATCGGAAATCATTCGAGCGTCGTTTCCCGATGCTGCCGAAGGTCGATCTCGAGTACACGTGGAGCGGCGCGATCTGCCTCTCGGAAAACCACGAAGGCTTCTTCGGGCAACTCGCGCCCAATGTGTATGGCGCCTTGTGCTGCAATGGGCTTGGCATCACGCGCGGCACGGCGACCGGCAAGCTGCTCGCCGACTGGCTGGCGGGCAAAGGCGGCGAACTCACGGAATTTCTGCTGGCCTCGCCGGGACCGAACAGCACGCCACCGGAGCCGTTCCTCTCGATTGGCGTGAATGCGGTTTTGAAGTGGGGGCAATTCCGCGCCGGTCTCGAAGCATGACAACGCACACGTTGTCGCGAGAATACGGTGCCCACTACACGTAAGGATATAAAGCAGGAAAATGAGTTCTACTAAATCTGATGTACTGATTGACGATGTAAAGATAAATGCATTTCATCAACTGTTGACGGTACGCACCGGCGGCGGCTGGGTGATGGTCGGCTACATCCTGAGCATCATCGGCGTTGCGACCATTCCCATGTCCAGCGCCTTGGCGCTGGGCGGATTCTGGCAAGGCATTACAGCAGCGATGGCGCTTGTCGGTGTGTTCGTCGGCGGATTCGTCGGCGGCTGGCTGACTGACCGCCTCGGGCGTCAGAAACTGTTTTTTGTCGCGCCGGCGATCGTGCTCGCCTGCTCGATTGGCATGCTCTGGGTGGGCAGTGGGGCGAGCCTTGCCGTTCTGCGTCTGCTCTCTGGGCTCGCGGTCGGGATCGAATACACGGCGGCGGGGTCTTTGCTGACTGAGTTCATTCCGCAGAAGCATCGCGGTGCGCGACTCTCGGTCCTGACCGTGCTGTGGTTCGTGGGGGCGGCACTGTCGTACATCGCGGGCAATTTCATCCTGTCGAGCGCTGGCGCCGACGCGTGGCGTCATGTCATGGCCAGCCCGGCAATCATCGCGTTGATCTTGCTGGTCATTCGCGTTGGCACGCCGGAATCGCCGCGATGGCTGCTGAGCAAAGGACGTCGCGCCGACGCCGAAGCCGTGATCAAACGCGTCTTCGGCCCGTCGTTCTCGTTGCGCAATATTGCTGAGGAGCCGAAGGCGGCGAAAGCGATGAGCTTTATGGACGCCATCCGCGCGGGTTACGGCAAGCGGATCATGTTTGTGGTGATGTTCTGGAGCTGCGCGGTTATTCCGGTTTTCGCGGTCTACGCGTTCGTGCCCAAGCTGTTTCAGGCGCTGAATTTGACCGGCCGTCTCGCGTCCTATGGTTCGGTCGGCATCACGTTGATGTTTGTCGTCGGTTGCGTGGTGGCGACGTGGCTGATCAATTTCATTGGCCGACGCACAATCATTCTCCAGAGCTTCCTGTGGTCGGGACTCGCGCTACTCGGTCTGGGCCTGTTCCCTGAAGCCGCGGGCTGGATCGTGCTGCTGCTCTTCGCGGCCTATGCGCTGTTTATCGGCGGTGCGCAGGTGCTGGAGTTCGTCTACCCCAACGAACTGTTCCCCACGGAGATTCGCGCTTTCGCTGTCGGGCTCGGTGCATCGCTGTCGGCACTGAGCAGCGCTGTTGGGACCTGGCTCGTGCCGATCTCGCTGGAAAAGTTCGGGATTGGCGAGACGATGTTCGCGGCGGCGGCAATCACTTTGCTCGGCTTCCTGGTGTCGATGATGCTGGCGCCTGAAACTCGCTCGATGAGTCTGCAGGAAGCGGCGTCGCTGGGCCGTTGATGACGGGTTGAATATCTGGGTAGCCCGCCCGGAGCGTTGCGAAGTCAGGCTGCGTAGCGCTTCGGGGCGGGCAGACAAAGCGGCAGGTAATTGGGGCTTGTGATTGCCAATAGCGTGCCGCTGAACTCGCCGTCATTCGTCAGACAAGAAACTTCATTCTGCGGATGGGTAAAGTCGCGCAGCTTGTTGTCGTTAACTCGCAGGTATCACGCACGGCGGTCGAGCGAGTCATTCCCCGTGCGTGCGAGTACACGGTTCCTTCCGGGCTCACCGGATCACAGGACGTGTTTGCGGCTGCCAAGCTTTCTTTTGCCTGACGTATGAGGAGTTTCATGGTCACACCTGCAGTGTCTTTTCCCCGCTCTGTCGGCAGTTCGACGCGCGTTGCGTGCGCAGACGGTGTTGTCGCCCATGTGTTCATGGTGGATGGCACGGTGCCGCTCTTCAACGTGGTGTGCGGCTCACTGAAGTTTCTCGCCGACCGCGATCAGGTTCTGTCTCAGGTGGCCAGCGTAACGGGCGGCAAGATGGCCGCGCCCGACTGGGAGTGGGTGCTGGACACCGGTTTCGACTCGTCCGTCGATGGCGCGGCGAGCAAACAATGGCGGATGCGGCCCGCAGGCGCGGCAACGCGCTGAGATCGGCTCAAGGCAACACGCCTCGAGCCTTGCCGCAAAGTCTCAAATCGCCCGGCTGACCAGCAACGGATCGACCACGCCGATCGCTTCGGCATCCCGGCTCGCATACGGCAGCTTTTGCAGCACGTAGCGCATTGCATTGAGCCGCGCGCGCTTCTTGCAATCGGAGCGGATCACGGTCCAGGGCGCGTCCGCGGTATCGGTCTGGGCGAACATCGCCTCCTTGGCCTGCGTGTAGTCGTCCCATTTGTCGAGCGAGGCCAGATCGACAGGGCTCAGCTTCCACTGCTTGAGCGGATGCACGCTGCGCTCCTTGAAGCGCCGGCGCTGCTCCGCACGGCTCACCGAAAACCAGAACTTGATCAGGTGAATACCGCTGCGGATCAGTTGCCGCTCGAATTCCGGCGCCTGCCGCATGAAGTCGGCGTATTGCTCGGGCGAGCAGAAGTCCATCACGCGCTCGACGCCCGCGCGGTTATACCAGGAGCGGTCGAACATGACGATCTCGCCCGCCGACGGCAGATGTTGCACATAGCGCTGAAAATACCATTGGCCGCGTTCGAGTTCGTTGGGCTTCTCCAGCGCAACGACGCGCGCCCCGCGCGGATTCAAATGCTCCATGAAGCGCTTGATGGTGCCGCCCTTACCGGCGGCGTCGCGCCCTTCGAACAGAATCACCACGCGCTGGCCGGTCTCGCGCACCCACGCCTGAAGTTTCAGCAATTCAACCTGAAGACGATACTTTTGCCGCTCGTAGGCGCGTCGCGACATCAGATGGCGATACGGATAGAGGCCTTCGCGCCAGCCTGAAGCGAGTTCGTCGTCGGGATGACGCGAGCGCGATGCCTGCCAGTCGGATGGCGTGCCTTCGAGAACGAGGCTGCGCAGTTGAGCGCCTTCGTCGGGCGACAGTCCACGCATCAAGGCGGCGATGGAATCGAGCAGCGATTCCGGCGGCTCGCTGTTCGCCGCGGGTTGATCCGCAAGCTGCGCGGAACGATGCACGCTCATGACGTCGTGAACGGCACCTGCGATGGCTTGCGCCGATGCTTCGACGGCGGCATCGACGGTACGCCGTTGCGCGCTGCGCGGCGTGATGCCTGGGCGGCGCGCGGCCGGGCCGAGATTTGCATCGTCGGCGGTTTGCGCGCTAGCGGCGGAATGCTGAGGGAGGGGTTGCGGCGCGGTCCTGGACATGATTGTTCTCGTTCGATAGGGCGTGGCCGGACGCTCATGCGCGTGTTTCCGGTCAGGCGCTCACGCGCGGCACGCTTTGAAGCATGCCGCGCAATGAGGCGATTTGAAGCCGTCTGAAAATGGACTGAAGCGCGTAAAAACAGCGTGCGCGATGCCTAGTCGTTCGTGTTTTTGCGCAAGATCGAGTAGAGCGAATCCTTAAGGTGCAGTTTCTCTTTCTTGAGATGTTCGATGGCCATGCCGTGGGTGGGAACGATGCCCGCTTCCATGTTCTTGATCTGCTGGTCGAGCTCGTTGTGACGATTGAAAAGCCGCGCGAAATGTTCGTCGTGGACCTTGAGGTGCGAGATCTGTTCTCTGTATTCGGGAAACACTCAATACTCCTGATAAAAACGAGATTGATCGAAGGGATATGTAAGTATTTTTCCACTTTCGCCTCCTGACGATCTTGATCGTCGTCAGTGCGCGTAAGGGAAGGCGCAATCCGTTTCTGGAAGCATCGCTGCAGCGGCGCGTGTACTATCAGGGCAGTAACGCGGTTTGCCCCGGTTCGGTTTGAAGCGCTGCGCAAACCGTCCGCTCGTCGCGCCAACGAACTCCTGGAGCGTTCATGGTCCGCCGTCTGGAAATCGTGCTGGATGTCGTGAATGGCGCGCCTCCGGCACCGCGCGAGACAGCCGTTGCGCCTGATTCTGATTCTGGTTCAGAGGCAACCGGTGTCACGGCGGCGTTGCGCGCCGCGGTGCCGTCACTCGTTGCGCAGGCCGGTCCCGTAGAGTCCGTTTCGAACGTCACTTTCGATAGCAGCGATGCGCTCGCGAAAGCCGGCTGGCGGATTGCGGTGGAGACGCGAAGCGCCGCGCATAGCGTTGTCGTGTCGAGGCGCTACGTGCTGACGCCGGGCATCGTTGTCGTCGAGCCGATATTCTCGGCGCATCTCGAAACGGATGGGCTCGACGCAGCGCTTTTCGAGGCCGCCCCCGAAGCGTTTCGCGAGGCGCTGGCGGCGGCCGGTCCGCTTGCGCCATCGGCTTCTCTGATGGCGACGCGAAGCGCCTGGACGTGGCCGCGCGAAGCCGAAGATCTGACACTCGAACTCGATGCCGACACGCGAATGCCGCGCGACGAAACGGCGCGGCTGCATGAACTTCGCTTGAGCGTGCCCTGGCTTGACGATGCACCATCTGCGCCACTCGTCGCCGGGCTTTTTGACGGCGCGCACGCGCTGGTCGATGCGCTGCCTGCTTTCGTGCGCCTGACCGACGCGCTGGCGCGCACGGCGCACGGCAGCACCGTCGGCGACGAAAAGGCGATTCACGCCGATCCGGTCGATCTGGGCGGCGCGTCGAGCGCCGAGGCCGCGCTGGCGGCGATCGGCGCCAATATCAGCGCGCAATGGTTCGGCAACGACGCGGGCGTGCGCGATTCCGCCAACACGGAGTTCATTCACCAGATGCGCGTGTCGCAGCGCCGGTTGCGCACGGCGATGCGCATTTTTTCGCACTGGCAGGACGTGGGCTGGCGCGAGCGTATCGAACCCGATCTCAAATGGCTGGGCGGCCTGCTCGGCGAGGCGCGCGACCGCGATGTGTTCGTCGAATCGACGCTGCCCGCGCTGGCCGCCGCCGACAACGAGTCCGAACGCTGGCGCGCGCTGCGCGACGAGGCCGAAGCCGGCCGGCAAGCCGCGCGCGGCCGGGTGCGCGAGGCGCTCGCATCGCCGCGCTATGCGCATCTGGCGCTCGCGTGGCTGCAATGGCTGGCCGCGCTCGCGCAGCATGCCGCCACATCCGCTGAGGCTGGCCCGTCGCTGCGTCGCCATGCGAAAAAGCGCGTGCATCGCTATTACGAACGGCTTGCGCAAGCGCAGAAACTTACCGCCATCGACGAAGCCAGCCGTCATCGTGTGCGCATAAACGCGAAGTATCTGCGCTACACGCTCGAGTTTTTCGCGCCGATTACGTCGCGCCGCACGCGCACGGATACGGCGCGCACGCTTGGGCGCCTGCAAAGCGTGTTGGGCGATGGCAATGACGCGGCCGTGGCGCTGCGTTTTCTCGAACGCATGGACGCCGAGCCGTATCAACTGGGCTTTGCGCGAGGCTGGTGTGAAGCGGTCAAACGCTATACCGCAAAAGAGGGCGAGCGCCTGCTGCGCGATCTGCGTCAGCCGAAGATCGTGCGCGGCGCGTGAGGGCGCCATCTCTATAATCGCCGCAACATGCAAGTTTCCGATCACGACCGCAATACGCGACACGCAATACGCGACACGCAATACGCGACACGCAATACGCGATGACAAACGTCCCCTCGACTTCTCTCCCACCCGATGCCGCCGATCACGCCGCCGCGCCCGAACTGGGCCTCGGCGGCTCGGTCTGGTTCCAGTCCGGGCCGCAGATGCTGGGCGGCGCGGCGCGCATCGCGCTGCTCGCGGCGATCCGCGATTGCGGCTCGATCACGGGCGCGGCCAAGGCGGTCGGCATGAGCTACAAGGGCGCGTGGGACGCCATCGACGCCATGAATAATCTCGCCGGCGAACCGCTCGTCGTGCGCTCGACCGGCGGGACGGGCGGCGGCGGCACGCGACTCACGCCGCGCGCGTTGCGGCTGATCGAAGCCTTTGGCGCGATCGAGCGTGAGCATCGGCGTTTTCTGGAGCGCGCGGCGGCGGCGGTGAGTGCGCTGGAGAGTGCGTCGAATCGGGACGCGGCGCAAAGCGTGTCGGTCGATCTGGCCGTGCTCGGCCGTTTCGCGCTGCGCACGAGTGCGCGCAATCAGCTTTACGGGACCGTTGCGGTACTCGTGCGCGGCGCCGTCAACGACGAAGTGTCGATTGCGCTGCCGGGCGGCCAGCGCCTGGCGGCGATCGTGACGCGCGAGAGCGCGGACGCTTTGGGTTTGGCGCAAGGCGTGGCGGTCGTGGCGCTGGTGAAGGCGTCCTCGGTCGTGCTGGTGGCGGGCAGGGAGGACGCGGCGGCGCGGCTGTCGGCGCGTAACCGGCTTGGCGGCGTCGTCAGCCACGTGCGGCGCGGCGAGGTGAATGCGGAAGTGACGCTCGAATTGCCCGGCGGCACGGTGGTCGCGGCCGTCATCACCGATGTCAGCGTCGATGCGCTCGGGCTCGACATCGGCGCAAGCGCGACGGCCGTTTTCAAGGCGTCGAGCGTGTTGCTGGGCGTGGCGGGCTAGAAAGAGCCGAACGTGAGCAGCACGATGCCGCTCGCGGGATCAGGCCGGGCGTTGCGCCGGCGGCGTGAGGGTGTCGCGGGTTTGCGAGACCGGCGCGGTGGGCGTGCCGGGCGTGCGGATCGGCCGGTTGGTCTTCCAGCGGGCGCGCACAAAGGGCTGATCGTGACCGGAAACGGTGAGCGCGATATCGGTGACCCAGCGGTGCGTGGGCACGCGCACATCATGCAAGGCGACGGTGATGGCGGCCAGGCTCAGCGCGACCACGGCGGTCGAAATCCCGCCCGAACGCGCATCCCACCAGTAGCGCACGAACACCAGCGCCGTCAGCGCGCCGACGATGGTGCCGGTCACGGCCTCCGAAGGCGAATGCGCATCCAGTACGACGCGTGAAAAAGCCACCACCACGCCGACGATCAACCCCAGCGCGACGCCAGCCGCGCGCAGCGGGGCGCGCACGCCTTGCAGCATCAGGAAGAACGCCACCGGATACACCGAGGTGGACATCATCGCGTGGCCGCTCAGGCCCGTGAAATCGTACGAACGCACGCCGACGCCCCAGCCCATGAAGGCGATCTTCGTCAGTATGACGAGGCCGATTGCCGCACCGAGCAGCGCCACCCAACTGGCCGCCATGCGCCACGAATAGCCTGCGACAAGCCACAGCGCGATCGCGGCGGCGAGCGGGAACGTGAGACCTGCACCGCCGAGGTTCGTTATCGAATTCCAGAGGTTAAGCGGCAAATCGGGCATGAGTCGGCACCACGGTGGCGCGTTCGAAAGAGGGTATCGATTGATTCAACGCATGAGCGGCCGGTTGGGCCGACAGGGCGTCGCGCGATTTTGCAGTATAGCCGCGATTCGTTGCGCTTAATGCGCTGCAGCGAACGACGATTTTCTTTTAGAACTCATTCGACTGCAGCGCTGTCAGATTGATGATATTGTGCATCGCACAACGAATGCGCGTGGCAGATTTTTGCTACGTATCCGACCCCTTTCACGAGGCCACTGATGACGAAAGATCTGACGAAGCTGTGGGCGGGTGGCATGCGACGTCTCATCGCCATCCAGAATCGCGCGGCGCGCACTGCGCTGCGCGAGGCCGGTTTGCGCGCCTCCGACGCGCAGGCCCTGTGGCTCGGCGGCCAGCCTGCGGCGCCGCAGGCCGCGGCGCCCGTCACGCCCGCCGCCCCTGTCACCCCTGCTGCACGTAGCGG
>NZ_JAAGPR010000038.1 GCF_017104965.1 Paraburkholderia sp. Ac-20340 | reverse complement strand
TCGCGCCGGTTAGCGCCTTCCTGCAAAGCCAGATGAACAAATTCCAGACGCAGATTCATGGTGTCTCTCGGGTTCCACGGCATGGCCGGCTCCAGACGATTCACTTGTCCGAAGTGTTACCCATGTCTCCGTACACCTGTTACCCATGTCTCCAGTCCATACACCGCCGCAAAGAAAGTAAGTGCCGCCCTGCACAGGGGCAACGCTAATAGACCGACACGAACACAAGGAAATGCCAACCCGCACCACCACCAACTACGACGACAACAACAACTAAACCCCACCCTCACTCCACCCACCACCCAGCGCCTGAATCAACCGCACACAAGCCTCCATCCTGCGCCCCTCGATAACCACCGCATCGCGTTCATCCGCAAGCGCGATAGTCTGCGAAGTCACCACATCCAGATAACTCACCGCACCCGCATTAAACCGATTAGTCGTCAGCACCAAAGCCTGCCTGGCGGCCAGCGCAGCACGCTGTTGCGTAACCGACTCATCCCCAAGCGCCTGAAGCGCCGAAAGATTATTCTCGACCTGTTCAAACGCAGAAAGCACTGCCTGCCGATAATCCGCCACAGTCCCGTCATAACGAGCAGTCGCCGCATGCAACGTAGCCGTACGCTTGCCGCCATCGAAAATCGTGCCAACGAGTTGCGGCCCAAGCGCCCAGAAAAGACTCGGCGCACTCAACCACGGCGAAAAGACTGAACTCTCCAACCCAGCGGTAGCACTCAACACAAGGTCCGGAAAAAACGCTGCATGCGCAGCACCAATCTGCGCATTAGCCGCCGCAACGCGCCGCTCGGCCGCCGCGATATCCGGCCGCCGCTCGATCAACTGCGACGGCAACCCAGCCGGAATCTCCGGCAAACGAAACCCGCCCTGCGCCCCCGAAACAGCCGGCAATGAAAAAATCGAAGCCGGTTCGCCAATCAGCGTAGCGATCGCGTGTTCCATCTGCGCACGCGCCACATCGATATCGCGCGCCTGCGTGCGCGTACTGTCGAGTTGCGCCTGTGCCTGCGCGACCGCCGAGGCGTCGATTGCGCCATTACGCAACTGATCCTGAACAATCGACAGCGCACGCGAATAAGCCGTCACGCTATCGTCGAGCAGGCGCTTTTGCGCATCGAGCGAGCGCAAGCTGAAGTAGTCCACCGCCAGTTGCGAAGTCATCGAAAGCCGCACCGCTTCCAGATCGGAGGCGCTCGCCTGGGCCGTCGCGTTCGCGCTCGTGACTTCATCGCGAATACGCCCGAAAACGTCGGGCTCCCACGTCGCCGTCACGCCCATGCTGTAATCGGGAATCGTCTTGCCCGCAAGCGACGATCCCTGTTTGTTCGCCGATGTGCGATAGCGATCCTGCGCCACGCCAGCGGTAATCGTCGGCAGAAAACCGGCACGCTGATAATCGGTGCTCGCGCGCGCTTCGTTCAGATTCGCGAGCGCTTTGCGCACGCTTTGATTCGATACGTCGATGCGCGCTTCGAGCGTGTTCAGTTCCGCGTCGCCAAATACGGTCCACCACGCGCCACGCGGCGCGGCATCGGCCGGCGAGGCGGGTTTCCACGCGGCGTTCGACGTTGCGCCCGCATAGTGCGTGGGAATCTCCACTTTGGGCGGCTGATAGGGCGCGGTGGTCGAGCAGGCGGCAAGCGCAACGGCAATCGCCATCACGCCTGCACGCAAGGTGAATCGGCAGGCGTTCATGATTGCGCCGCCTTCGTCGTGGCCGCGATGCTCACCGGTTCGCCGTTGCTGATGCTGTCGCCGGGATTGTCGATCACGCGATCGTTGGCGCTCAGGCCCGAAGTGACTTCCACATGCGTGCCGAAGTCGCGCCCCAGATGCACGGGTTTGAGCAACACCTTGCCAGCGGCATCGACGGTTGCAACCGTTACGCCATCGGCGCGAAACAGCAAGGCCGTCACGGGCACGTCGAGTGCGGGCGTGGTGGTCTTCAAGGCGAGATGCGCCTGCACGTAGCCGCCTGGCAACAGCGCGCCATCCGCATTGTCGACGTCGATTTCCACGCGCAAGGTGCGGCTGGTCGGATCGATTGCACCCGCGCTGCGCGCCACGTGCGCAGTAAAGCGGCGGCCCGGATATTGTTGCGTCGTCAACCATGCTTCGGTGGCGGGCGTGACGTCGGCGGCATCGTCCTGCGGTACATCGACGAATACGCGCAAGGTCTGTGTCTGCGAGAGATGGAACAGTTCGTTCGTGGACGACGGCGCGCCGGGCGTGCCGCCCGCCGTAACGAGTGCGCCCACGTCGACGTCGCGAGCCGTCACCACGCCATCGAACGGCGCCGTGACTTTCTCATACGAAACCAGTTCGGCCAGTCGCGCAACGTTGGCCTGCGCGGCCGCAAGCGCGGCCTGTCTGGTCTGCATGTCGCTGAGTTTCGCGTCGGCGTCCTGCTGCGCCACGGACTGGCTGGCCAGCATCGTTTGCCAGCGCTGCGCCGTGGTTTTCGCGTAGTTATAGGCCGCTTGCGCGGAAGCTTCGTCGGCGCGTGCGGCGCGCAGTTGCGCGTCCAGATCCGGCGCGGCGATATCCGCGAGCACCTGGCCCGCTTTCACATGCGTGCCGATGTCCGTGTACCAGTGCGCGATGTAGCCGCTCGTGCGCGCGTAGATCGCGGCATCGGCGAAGGGCGTGGCGGCGCCTGGCAGCACGAGGTCCTGGCTCGCAGGCGCGGGTTGCGGACGCACCACGGCAACGGTGAGCGTGCTTTGCGTTGCGGTCTGCGCGGCGAGCGCGCGGCTCGCCTGCAATCGCGGGACGACGCCCGCGGCCAGCAGTGCGAGGGCAAGCGCGGCGAGGGCGATTGCCGCCTTGCGGCGCGGCGCAGGAGTCTGTTTTTCGAGGTCGTTCATGATCGGCGATGTGATAGGCGTGAATTCGGAATGCGTTACTGTTCGGCGTCGGCGTCGGCGTCGGCGTCGGCGTCGGCGGCTTCGGGAGAGGCCAGTTCGGCGCGCTCGTCTTGCCGCTGCTTGCGCCGTGCCAGCCAGCCGTGCGCGATGGCAAACACCACCGGCACGAACATGAGTGTCGAGACCGTGCCGCACGCCAGCCCGCCGATCACGGCGCGGCCCAGCGGCGCGTTCTGTTCGCCGCCGTCGCCGAGTCCGAGCGCCATCGGCAGCATGCCGATCAGCATCGCCAGCGCCGTCATCATCACCGGACGAAAACGCGAGAAGCCGGCCTGTTCGGCAGCATCGAAAGGCGAGAGCCCTTGCGCGAGTTTTTCGCGCGCCGCCGTGACCACCAGAATGCTGTTCGCGGTGGCAATGCCGATACAGAGAATCGTCCCGGTCAGCGCGGGCACGCTGAGCGTGGTGTCGGTCGCGAACAGCATCCAGACGATGCCCGCGAGCGAGGCAGGCAGGCCGCTCAAAATCACGAGCGGATCGAGCCACGACTGGAAATTCACCACCATCAGCAGATAAACCAGCGCGACGGCGAACGCGAGACCAATCAGGAGTCCGTAGAAAGCTTCGTGCATCGCCTGGACCTGGCCGCGCATCACGATCGAGGAGCCGGCCGGCAGTTTGGCTTTTTCGCTGTCCACGACCTGGGCGATATCGTTCGCGACCGATCCCAGATCGCGTCCCTGCACGGCGCCGAAGATGTCGAGCACCGGCTGCACGTTGTAATGCGAAACCACGGCCTGCTGCGTGGCGCGCGAGAACGTGCCCAGCGAGCCGAGCAGGTTCTGCACGGGCGCTGCGCCGCCGGGGCTTTTCGCGCTGGTCGAGGAACCCGTCAGCGGCAGATTCGACAGCGCCTGCAGCGAATTCATGTCGTACTGCGGCATCATCACCATCAGCGGATAGCTCACGCCGTTCTTCGGATCGAGCCAGAAATTAGGCGTCGTCTGCGAACTGCCGGAGAGCGCGATCAGCAGATTCTGCGCGACATCGCGTTGCTGCAGGCCCGCCTGCATCGCCCGGGTGCGATCGACATCGATATTGATCGCGGGCGCGTCGCCGGGCTGCTGGATGCGTGCGTCGACCAGACCGCGCACATGGCGCAGCTTCGCGAGCAGATCGTCGGCGACCACACGATTCGCGGCGAGCTTGTTGCCGACGATCTGGATGTCGATCGGCGCGGGCAGGCCGAAGTTGAGAATCTGGCTGACGATATCCGCCGGCAGGAACGCGAACGTCACGCCCGGAAACGCCTTGGGCAACTGCTTGCGCAATTCACTGACGTACTGGGCGGTCGGACGATGGCCCGGTTTGAGCGAGACCATCACGTCGGCGTCACCTGCGCCAATCGGGTCCGACGAATCGTAGGTCAGGTTGATGCCGCTCACCGGCACGCCGATGTTGTCGAGCATCGCGCCTTGTTCGCGCGCGGGGATGATGCCGCGAATCGCCGCTTCGACCTGGTCGGTGAGACGCGCCGTCTGCTCGATACGCGTGCCCGTGGGCGCACGCAGATGCAGGCGGATTTCGCCGGTATCGACACTCGGGAAGAAGTCGCGGCCCGTGAAGTAAAGCAGCGACATCGAGGCGACACAGCAGGCGAGAAACATCGGCACGAAGCGGCGACGCTGTACGATGGCGCGCGCGAGTGCCGCGCGATAGCCCAGACGCAGCACTTCGAAACGCGCTTCGAATGCGGCCTGGAAGCGCTGCAGGCGTGCAACCAGCGCGTTTGCGGGCCGCGCGCTGCGAGTGCGTGGTTTGAGCAGATAGAGCGCCAGCGTAGGCACCAGCGTGCGCGAAAAGAAGTACGACGCGGCCATCGCGAAGATCACGGCTTCGGCCATCGGCACGAACAGATAGTGCGCGACGCCCGTGAGCATGAACATCGGCGCGAACACGATGCAGATCGACAGCGTGGAGACGAAAGTCGGCACGGCGATTTCGCCGGAGCCATTGAGGATCGCGTCGTAAAGCGGCTCGCCGTTTTCGAGGTGATGGGTGATGTTTTCGATCGCGACCGTTGCGTCGTCAACGAGTATGCCGACTGCCAGCGCGAGTCCGCCCAGCGTCATGATGTTGATGGTCTGCCCGAGCGCCGAAAGCGCGAGGATCGACGTGAGCACGGCCAGCGGAATCGACACCGCAATGATCAGCGTCGCGCGCCAGCTACCCAGAAACAGCAGGATCATCAGCGCGGTGAGGCAGGCTGCGATCAGCGCTTCGCGCACCACGCCGCCAATCGCCGATTTCACGAACACGGATTGATCGCCGAGCGGCGTGATCGTCAGCGCCTTGGGCAAGCCCGCCGAGATATGCGGCAACATCGCCTTGACCTGACCGATGATCGACAGCGTGGACGTGTTGCCGGTTTTCTCGACCGTGAGCAGCGCCGCGCGCTTGCCGTTGCTGCGCACGATATTGGTCTGCGGCGCGTAGCCGTCGCGCACGTGGGCCACGTCGCGCACATAGACCACGCTGCCGCCGACGGTTTTCACCGGCAGATTATTGAGCGCGGCGATGGAATCC
The DNA here is from genome assembly GCF_017104965.1 of Paraburkholderia sp. Ac-20340. Taxonomy (GTDB): domain Bacteria; phylum Pseudomonadota; class Gammaproteobacteria; order Burkholderiales; family Burkholderiaceae; genus Paraburkholderia. Next base: position 75,377 of record NZ_JAAGPR010000038.1, on the reverse strand, counting down.
GTGCTGCCGTTCATCTGCACGTTGTATTCGCGCGCGCCGATCTTCGCGGTGCCGCCGGGCAGGATCAGGTTCTGCGCGTTGATCGCGTTGACCACGTCGAGCGGCGCGAGACCTTTGGCCTGCAGCGCGTGCGGGTCGATATCGACCATGATCTGCCGCACCTTGCCGCCGAACGGCAGCGGCACCGAGGCGCCCTGCACGGTGGCCAGCTGCGTGCGGATAAAGCTGTTGCCGAGGTCGTAAAGCTGCTGTTCGGCGAGCGTCGCGCTGGACAGGCCGAGTTGCAGGATCGGCACGGTCGAGGCGTTATACGTGATGATGTTCGGCGGCAGCGTGCCGGGCGGCAGCACGCGCAGGATCGACGCCGAATTGCTGGCGGCCTGCGCGATCGCACGGTTGATATCGGCGCCCGGGTGGAAAAACACCTTGATCACCGACACGCCGTTGAGCGACTGCGATTCGATGTGCTCGATATCGTCGACGTCCGAGGTCAGCGCGCGTTCGTAGTTGGAGGTGATGCGCTGCGCCATGTCCTGCGCCGAAAAGCCGTTATACGACCAGACGATGCTGACGACCGGGATGTCGATATTCGGAAAAATATCGGTCGGCGTGCGCAGGATCGCGAGCGGGCCCGCGATCAGGATGAGTATCGCGAGCACGGCGAAGGTATACGGGCGGCGCAGGGCGAGCCGGACAATCCACATGACGAACCTGTTTGAGCGTGATGGCGCGCTGGCCAGCCATCGACAGGCAGTCGAGGCAGTCATGCGCGCGCGGCGGTATGGAGGTTCGCAGTCTGCGGGTGCGGGCTTTGCCGGAGGGTGACCGTTGGATTACGAAATTGATATGTGGGTGTGGGGCCGGATGGGCTGTGTGAGCTGGCAGCCGGCTAGCGCGGCGTGGCGAGCGCCGAGCGTGCCTGTACGATCTTTTCCTGTGGTGGCGAGGCGAACTGGGGGCCATGCGATTTCACGATCGATGTGGCGCGGGCCACGCCGATCATCGCTTCGAGATACTTCAACGCCACCGTGGTCGAATCGATCACCGCGATGTTCGTGCCGGAAACCTGCCTGTAACCCGCGCGCCTGAGCAACGGGCCATACCAGGCGCAGCCGACAAGTATGACGTCCGCGCCATCCGCGATGCATTCGCGTGCGACTGCCTCGAAGCGCGGAATGAACGATTCGAACGGATCTCGCACTGCGCCGAGCAGCAGTGCGGTATCCGATTCTGGCGTGATCGCGCGGGCAGGGCGAGCAATGGCGCGCTCGCGCAATCCATAGAGTGCGATGTCGCGTTCGATGGCAACCGCCGTTTTTGCCGATACCGTGACGACGGCGAAGCGTTGTCCCATGGTCAGCGCGGCCAGCATCGACTGTTCGCCCACGGAAGCGACAGGAATACCCAGCACTTCGCGCGTTTCCCAGAGTGGATCGTTCCAGCAGCCGAAATACACGCCGTCGAAGCCATCGCGTTCGGCTGCGAGCGCTTCATCCATCATCGCGACTGAGTTCAGGTGCTCGGCGTACAGGGAACGCGTGAAATTTGTGCTTTGCCGTGTGTAGCGGAACTCGACCGAACATTGTGGAGAAAGAAGCGGTGGAATCTCCGCTTCCAGCGTGTTCCAGACCGGCGCGAGAGCGTCGAGTTTCGTGGTGGGTTGAATCCAGCAGATGCGCATGATCAGTGATCCTCTCTAATGGTTCGAGTCACATGGGCAAGGGCTTGCCGGTCATATCCTTCACGAAACGCAGCGCAATCAATCCGAGCAAGGCGCCGCCCATCAGATACCACGCGGGAATCACGGGATTGCCAGTGCGATGGATCAGCCAGGTGTTGATCAGCGGTGCAGTGCCGCCCAGCAGCGAGACGGACACGTTATAGCTGATCGCAAGCCCGCTGTAACGCACGGGCGCGCGGAACAGCGAGACCAGCGTGGCCGGCATCGAGCCTTCGAACAGCACCTGCGCCAGCACGAGCAGCATGAGTGCGGCAAATACCACGGCCACGCTCTGGCTGCGCAGCAGACTGAAGGCCGGGATCGCACCCACGAGAATGACAAGGCAGCCCAGCCCTATCATCTTCGTGCCTCCGATGCGATCGGCGAGGCGTCCCGAAACGGGAATCAGCGCGAGCATCATGAGCGTGGCGATCATGGCCAGCAGATTGCCGAACTCCACCGGATGACCCGCTACATCGGCGAGATAACCAGGCACATAGCCGAGCGCAACGTAGTAGGTGATATTGAATACAGCCGTGAGCCCCGCGCATTTGAGCAGTTGTGGCCATTCTGCAAGCAGCAGATCGATAAAACGCTGCTTGCCGGAAAGGTGTTTCTGGTGTGCTTCGTTCTGCTGCATCTGTTTGAAGACCGGCGATTCGTCCACATTCAGACGCAGATAGAGCGCGACCAGACCCGTGAGTCCGGCAATCACGAACGGAATGCGCCAGCCCCACGCGGCCATTGCTGTTTCGCCGAGCGAAAACATCAGTGCATTGACTACGGCGCCGCCCAGCAGAAAGCCGGAGATATTGCCGAATTCGAGCCAGCTCGTGAGGAACGAGCGTTTGCTGTCGGGCGCGTGTTCCGCGATGAACGTGCAGGAGCCACCGTATTCGCCGCCGGTCGAGAGGCCTTGCAGCAGGCGGATCACCAGCAGCAGCGCGGGTGCAGCCGCGCCGATCGAATCGTAGCCGGGCAGCACGGCGATGCAGAAGGTGGCGATCGACATCAGCGCAATGCTCAGCGTGAGCGCGGTGCGCCGCCCGTAGCGGTCGCCGATGGGCCCGAATACGAAACTGCCGATAGGGCGAATCAGAAAACCTGCGGCAAACGTTGCGTAGATCGAGAGTAGTTGTGTCGCGTGGCTCTGGTTCTTGAAGAACACGTTGCCGATGATGGTCGCCAGCGACGAATACAGCGCGAAATCGAACCATTCGATCATGTTGCCGCAGGTCACGCCGACGACGGCGCGCCTGAGCGCGGATACCTCCTCGTGGCGTGTGGCGGCAATCTGCATATATCCGGGGAAATCCTCAGACGAAAGGTCTTTCGCACTCATTTCAGCTCTCCTCACATCATGAAACATTCAAATCAGCGGTGCGAGCGCGCCAAAAAAGAAAGCGCGCGCGCACCATCGCGTGCTATCGCATGAACACGCCGCCCGCGATGCACAGCGTCTCACCGGTGATATAGGACGGCTCATGCGCGAGATTCCAGACCCACGTGGCGATTTCATCGACCGAGGCTGCGCGATGCAGTGGAATGCCGGGAATGGCGGCCTCGATGCGCCCGCCGCGACGCGTGCCCTCGGTATCCACCCAGCCCGGCGCGATCGCATTGACGGTGACGTGCTGTTCCGCCAGTTCGATGGCGAGCGAGCGCGTGATGGACACCACGGCGGCTTTCGACGCGCTGTAAAGCAACTGGTTGCGGGAAACCGCAAAGGCATCGACCGAGGCGAAAAACAGCATCGCGCCGCCTCGATCGCCAAGATGTCTTGCGCCCACGCGCGCCACGTTCAGCGTGCCGAGTACGTTGATGTCGAAGATGCACCGATAGAGCGCGGTGTCGAAGCTCTCGAGCGATGAGGTCGGGAAAATGCCGGCCGCGTTGACCACGGCGGCGAGGCGCGGCTTGCCTTCCAGCGCCTGAGCGACGGCCTGGGCGAGCGCGGCTTCGTCGGCGATATCGGCAACGGCCGCCGTGATATTGGCTTCGGCGCCATGCGAAGCGGCGGCGACGTCGAGCGCGACCACGTGCCAGCCTTCGGCGGCGAAGCGCTGCGCGGTGGCGCGTCCCATGCCAGAGTTCGCGCCGGTGACGAGAACGCTTTTCTGTCCTGCGGTTTCCAGTTTCTGCGTGTTCATGCGGGTATCCGAATGTGCGGTTAGGTAGGCCTTACAGCGTGCAGTTGTGCTTCAAACAGCCAGTTGCGCCTCGTCTTGCCGCCTGGCGATGCTGCCCGTGCCAGCCTGGGCGATGGCGTCCAGCGCGCGGCTGGTTTCGTCGAGGTTCTGCTGCCACAGGCGACGCACGATATCGATGCGCGAATCGGCGTCCTGCGTGCGGTTGAAGTGATCGGCGAGGCCTGTTACGCCCTGTTCGCGCAGCGCAATGAAGCGCGCGATCAGGCGGCTTTGCGCGCAGTACACCGGCCATTGCGCGCCGCGCGGCGCCGCGAGACCAACGAAGTAGAGCGATTCCAGGCCGGTAGGCAACGTCATGGCCGCCGTGCGCAGCGGTACGCCATCGCGCCATTCGAGCAGCGAGCGGTCGAGGAACGGCAGCGTGGTCTTGAAGCCCGTGGCCCAAAGGATGGTGTCGTATTCGCTTTCGGTGCCGTCGGCGAAGGTCACGCGCTTGCCTTCGATCGCGCGCAGGCCGGGCGCCACCTTGATGCGGCCATGCTGAATCCAGTACAGCAGCAGCGAATTGACGACGGGCGGCTGCTTCTCGAGATCGTAGGTTTCCGGCGCAGGCATGCCCGGATAGTTCTCGTGCGTGCCGAGTACCGTGTGAATCAGCATCGACGCCGCCATGTTCTGCATTTCCGGCGGCAGTGCGTTGAGGAAGGGCACTTCGGCGCGCGGCAGGCCGTAGAACGTCTTGGGCTGGAACACCTGGCCGCAGCGCATGGCGATGGTGACGTCGAGGCGGCTCTGCGCGGCGTCCACGGCCAGATCGCAACCGGAATTGCCGAAGCCGACCACCAGCACGCGGCCTTCGATATCGGCGGTATTGCGGTAGGAACCCGAATGGATCGAACGCCCGCTATAACCCTGACCCAGAGCGGGAATGCTTGCATCCCAGAGGTGGCCGTTTGCGACCACTACGCCGGCATATTCATGCAATGTGCCGTCTGTGAGCGTGACGCGCCAACCGTCTGCGCCGCGCTCGCCCAGCGGCTCGATGCGCTCGACCGCCGTATTGAAGCGGATCATCGCATTCAGGCCGAAGTGTTCGGCATAGCTGCGCATATAGGCGGCCACCTGATCGCGGCTCGGGTACATCGGGTACGACTCGGGCATCGGAAAGCCATCGAAGAAGGAACTGCTCTTCGGCGTAATCAGATGCAGGGCATCGTAGTCGTGGCGCCAGTGGCCGCCCACGCTATCGCTCTTTTCGAAGCAGTCGGCCGCAACGCCCGCGTCGGTCAAGGTCTTGAGGGCGGCAAGACCGGCTGCGCCGGCGCCAATCACGCAATAGCGCGCTTGTTTCGTCATGGTTCACCTCCGTGTGTGCTGGCTCCGGGACTGTTGTCCCAGGGACGGTTCGCATCAGTTGCAGCCAGTATCGGAAGGTCAAAAAATCGCGTGAAGAATGGCTGCTCAGGTGCGTGCTATAGCCATGTCCTATAGCTGGACGAGTGCTGCACGCGGCGCGAAACTACGCCGCCCCCGCCGGAGCGGGGCGCGAGCGATTTCATCTACGCTGTCGTAGCAATGCCGGGCGATTTGCAATGAGTGCTCGGGATTTACCCGCATGACGTCACGCGAAAACGAAAACGGCCTCGCAAGCGAGGCCGTCCGGCATGTTCAAAAGGTGCTGATGCGTCAGCAGGCGTAGCGGCGCAGCAAACGCGATTCGACTACGCCAACGAGACGGGTAAGCGGAAACGCCACCAGAAAATAGATCGCGCCGACAGTCGTTAAAAACTCGACCGGGCGCGCCGTGTTGGTCGAAATATTCTGGCCGACGAGCATGAGATCGGCGATGCCCACGGACGAGATCAGCGCGCTCTCCTTGAACAGACTCACCACGTTCGACAGCAGCGGTGGTAGCGCCCGCAACAGCGCCTGCGGAAAGATCACGTGCAGGATCTTCGCGCGCGGCGTGAGGCCCAGCGCGACGCAGGCGTCGTGCTGTTCGCTGGCGATCGATTTGAGTGCGCCGCGAAACGTTTCGCTGGTAATCGCGATCATGTAGAGCGTGAGTGAGACCAGCACGGAAATCGCAGGCGCAATCGCAAGACCTAATACCACCGGTAGACAGAAGAAAATCCAGAATAACTGGATCAGCAGCGGTGTTCCGCGAAACAGCTCGACATAGAACGAGGCGGCAGCATTGATCCAGCGATGAGTCGACAGGCGCAACAGACTCAGCACGAAGCCGCCGATACTGCCAGCGATTGCGCAGCCCAGCGTAAAGACGATAGTCGTGGCCAGCCCTTGCAGCAGTACGCGCCAATAGGGCAGCACGATGGCGAAATGAACGGACATGGTGGCTCCTTCAACGCTGCATGGAGAGATCCTGGCGGCGCTCGACCAGCCGGATCAGCGCGGCAGCCGGAACGGACAGCGCGAAATAAACGCAGGCAACCAGCGTATAGGTTTCGAGCGGGCGGAATGTATCGGTGGCGATCTGGTTGCCGACATACATGAGATCGCCCACCGCGACCACGGCCACCAGCGCGCTTTGCTGCAAGGCACCGATGCCGTTGGTCATCAGGATGGGCGTGGCGCTGCGCAGGGCCTGCGGCAGCACGACATAAAAAGTGCGTTGCCACGGGCGCAGGCCGAGTGCGACACAGGCATCCAGATGCTCCTTCGGCACGGCCTGCACACCCGCGCGATAGGCCTCCGCGTTGAACGCTGTGAGATTGAGTCCAAGCGCGAGAATGCCCAGCGCAACCGGGCCGATGAAGAAGTCGAACATCATCGGCACGCAGTAGAAGAACCATGCGATCTGCAATAGCGCGGGCGTGCAGCGAAAGAACTCGATATACGCACGCGCGGGCCAGCGTACCCACGCATGGCGGCTGGTCGAAGCCAGGCAGAGCACGAAACCCAGTGTCACGCCCAGCACGTTCGCCACGATCGTCAGTTCGAGCGTGATGCCCAATCCGCCGAGCAACGCGCCCAGACGGCCCGAAAGAAAAGAAAAGTCGAAGTGATAGTGCACGCAGTTCTCCTTAGTCGAGATGCAGCACTTTCTCGAGAAACTCGCGCGTGCGGCTCTCGCGCGGCTGGCGGAACAGTTGCGCGGGCGGCCCCTGTTCGACGATCGATCCATTGGCGCAGAAGATCACTCGCGTGGCGATATCGCGTGCGAAGTGCATGTCGTGCGTGACGATGATCATCGCCATTTTCTGTTCAGCCAGTTGCAGCATGACGTTCTGCACCTCGACCACCATTTCGGGGTCCAGCGCCGAAGTGACTTCGTCGAACAGCATCAGCCGGGGTTCGAGCATCAGCGCACGCGCAATGGCGACGCGCTGTTTCTGGCCGCCCGAAAGCTGGCTGGGATATGCGTGCAGTTTGCTTTCGAGGCCGAGGCGCGCGAGATAGGCGCGTGCGCGCTCAGTGGCGTCGCGTTTCGACATGCCTGCGCTTTTCATCGGCGCGAGAATCAGATTGCCAAGCACCGAAAGATGCGGAAACAGCGTGTAGTGCTGGAACACCATGCCGATCTGGCGTTGCAGCGCGCGATCGAGCACGGGTTGGGCAGCGCTTTTCGAGGGCCGCATATAGGAGCGGCCCTGAAACTGGATCTCGCCGCCCTGAATGCCTTCGAGTCCCATCATGCAGCGCAGCAGCGAACTCTTGCCGCTGCCGCTCGGACCGATGATGACGAGACGGTCGTCGGCCTGCATGTCGAGCGAGAGCCCGTCCATCACGACGAGATGTTCGCCATAGGATTTGTAGACTTCGCGCAGTTCGACGAATGGTGCAGGCGCGAGAGGCGGTGCGGCGGTATCGGGCGGCCGGGTGGCGATCGACGTATGAACATTCATGGTGAGGTCTCCAGCGGGCGGCACAGCAGACGGTGAAGCAAGGGGGGCGAAAATGCGGGCGCATCTGCACCGCGCACGTTGCCGGCGCGGCGGTGCAAACGCGTGTTACTTCGCCGCTTGAAGCGTTTTCTTGACTGCCTGGTCCATCATGCGGTCGATTGCGCCGGACTTTTTCTGTTCGTCGATATAGCTGTTCAAATAGGCCAGATCGGCTGCGGGCAGTGCCTTGCTCACGCCGAAGTTGGCGGGCAGCGGCGCGAGCGCGGGCGCTGGCTTGAACGCAACGAGCGATTCGGGATGCGCGGCGGTGACGAGCATATTGGTGGCGATGTCGTCGGCGAGGATATCCGCGCGCCTGGACAGTAACGCGAGACGCGCGGCATCGGCGTCGGGCAGGCGCATGATGTGCGGCTTTGTCAGCACGTCGCTGATGGCCTTGTCGGCGACGGAGCCGGCCATGACGGAGAGGGTGAGATCGGCGCGATTCAGATCGGCCATCGAATGCGGCGCATTGGCGAGTTTGGGATTGCGTTTGTCGTAGGCGAACGTCACGCTGGAATCAAATACGGGCGCCGAAAAACTCACGGCCTTTTCGCGTTCGGGCGTATCGCTGAGCGAGAGCGCCATGTCCCATTTGTCCGATTGCAGGCCGGCAATCAGATTGGGCCAGGTGGCATCGACAAACACTGCCTTCACTTTCAGGCGCTCGGCAAAGCCGCGGCACAGATCGGCGAACGCGCCTTCGTAGCTCTGCGTCTGCGGATCGCGAATCACATAAGGCGGCGAGGCGGCTGCACCGCATCGCAGAACGCCGTCCGCACGCACCTTTTGCCAGGTGGCGTCACCCGCAGCAAAGGCGGTATGTCCGATGAAAAGCGTGCCGAGACCGGCGCTGACCGCGACGGCGAGCATGCGGCGGCGGATGCTGGAGGAAAGGCTCATGATGGCTCCCGGGAAGGGTTGGGCGCAGCGCAGCCGCGCCGTGGAATACACGTGAAGGGATTCAGAACTTGTGCGCGATGCCCACGCGCAATCCAAGCTGTCGAGCCGACGACGACGCATCGCCGACCACGCCGTTGAAGATGGCCGCAGGTTGCGAGGCGCCTGCTGCGATCTGGTAGGCAGCGGACAGATAGACCTCGGTGCGCTTGCTGAGCTTGTAGTCGGCGGCGAGATTGATCTGATGGTATTTGGGTCGCGCCGACGAATAACCCACGCTGCCGTCCGTGTACGAGTAACCGGCAGCAATCGTCGCCGCCTGCGTCAGCGCGTACGAACCCCAAGCCTCGTAATCGTCGAAGCGCACCTGGGCGGTTGTGCCGTTCGCATCGTCGAATCGCGTGTTGGTGTAGTTGAAGCCGAGCGTTGCCGCACCGAGCAGCCACGTCGCGCCGGCGCCGATAATCTGTTCGTTCGACGGATTGCCCACGTAGCTGAACGCGCCTGTCGCGCCCACCGCGGCGCCCGTGGTGTTGCCGATAAAGTCGCCATCGGTGAAAAGCGTGGCGGGTTGTTTCGCGTAGAAATACGCTGCGCCGAAATTCAGGTTGCCGATCGAATACGCCGCGCCCGCGCTCCACATACCGATCTTGCTCGTGCCGTCCGCACTCGAATTGCTGAGCGCCAGCATGCCGCCGAAGGTTACGCCCGCGATCTTCGGACTCGCGTATTTGATGGCGTTATTGACGCGAAACGAGTTCGCCGTGTTGTCGATATCGCCCGCATGGAAGGCGAGGCCGCCCCAGTTGCCGGTGAGCGTCATGGGCTGCACATAATCGACGATCGAATCGTATTGACGGCCCAGCGTGACAGTGCCGAAGCGATCGTCGGCGAGTCCGACCCACGCCTGACGGCCGAACAGACGGCTGCCTTGCGCCATGGTGCCGTTCACCACGTTGAAACCGCTTTCCAGCTTGAAAATCGCCTTCAATCCGCCGCCCAGGTCTTCTTCGCCTTTCAGCCCCCAGCGGCTGCCGTAGAGCCCGTCATAGGTGCCGTCCTGCATGTGCCAGAGCTGTTTGCCGCCGCTGTTGTTGGTGAAGTCGATCCCGGTATCGACAACACCGTAAAGCGAAACCGACGAACTCTGTGCGTGAACCGCTCCCGAAAGCGCGGCCGTCACTGCGGCGAAAATAAGTTTTTTATGGCTGTTCACCCTGTTCTCCAAACAAAAAAGTGTTCGAATGCGTGTGTGGCGCCGCCGCCCGTTTTTATTCATTCGGTATGCGAATTATCGAGAATGCTTGCATACCCTGGAAACCTGCTGCTTGACGGCGCGCGGATGGCGCCGCGGTAGATGTTTTCTAGTCGGCGATTGCGTAAGTTTCGATTTCAACCTTCTGCCACGGGCGCAACATGGAATCGACCTGCACCAGCGTGCTGGCCGGGCGGATCTCGGCGAACGTTTCGAGGTGCGCGCGGGCCACCCCTTCCGAATCGTTCATGTCGCGCACGAAGACGACAGTACGGACGACATCCTGTGTCGTCATACCGGCTTCGCGAAGCACTTTCTCGATAGTGTCGAGAATCGCGCGGGTCTGCGTGTAGGCATCGCTGTGTTCGTGCGTGGCCGGCGCGCAGGTGCCGGAAATATGCAGATGCGCGCCTACGCGAACCGCGCGCGAATAGCCGAAGACATTTTCATAGGCGCCGCCCGAGGAAATTTTCAGACGATTGGCGGTGACAGGGCTCATGCGGATACTCCGTGGTGGACAAAGGATGGGATCGAGTGGATTGGAGTATCCGGAGGTCAAAAACGCGCGTGAAGAATCCCATTGCCAATGCTTCCCATAGGAGATGGCTATGCGAGACGGATCGTCGGGATGGCAAGGCGGTGCGCTATTCGGCGCGGAGCCAATCGTGGTGCGGCTCGCACGCCATCGCCGCCTGAGCGGTGTGCGGATGCGGCGCGTCCGAAGCGGGCGCGAAAACGCCTCAGTGATTTCCCCGGTTGCGGCGTTGGGCGGGCTCGCGCGGGGTGGCGCTGGGGTCGGCGGGAAGATCGAGGTGGGCGTAGAGACCCTGCACGCGTGCGAGGTGCTCGCGCATCATCTGGATCAGCACGCGCGTGCCGGCGGAGAGCGGCGTGTCGTAGCGATGAATGAAGGCGAACACTTCGAACAATGGCGGATCGATCGGCGTCCAGCCCAGCCGGTCCTGATAGCCAAGCTGGTGCAGGATGGGCTGCGTGGCGATCAGATCGCCAAGTCCGCGCGCGGCCAGTTCGAATCCGGTGGACTGGTGATCGACCTCGATCACCGGATTGAGTATGACGCCGGCCTTCTGCGCGCGCGCCCGCAGGTTCTGGCGGATCGGGTCGCTCGTATTCCAGCGCGCCTCGGTGAGGATCAAGGGCGCGTGCGCGAGATCCTCAATGGTCTTGGGGCTTTTGAGCCGTTCAGGATTTGCGCTGATGTAGCCCACGCGGGCGGACCAGACCGGCTCGCTATAGGTGAGGTTGCGCTCGTCGAGCGGGATCATCACGAGGCCCGCTTCCAGCTCGCCCTGGCTCACTGCATTGGCGATTTCCGACGAGTTGTTGCCGACGATCTTGAGTTTCACATCGGGATAGCGGGTGCGGAATTCCTCGATCAGATCGGGCAGGAAATAGTGATGCGCGGTGCCGAAGGTGCCGAAACTCGCCACGCCGCCTTTGAGCTCACGCACCGATTTGACCGCTTCGTAGCCCTGCCGCGAGGCGTTGGTGGTGGCCAGCGCGAAAGGGTGCAGACGGCGGCCTGCCTCGGTCAGCATCAGCTTGCGGTTGGTGCGGATGAACAAGGCCGTGCCCACCGACTCTTCCAGCCGGATGATCTGGTCGGAGAGGCTAGGCTGCGCGACCTTCAACTGCTCGGCGGCCTTGGAGAGCGTGCCGTGCTCGATGGCGGCGAGAAAGTAATGGAGCTGCTGGAGTGTCATAGGCTTCGCATCACATCGAGGATGCTGGAATCTGCACTCAGCGGGACGCTCCTGTCAACCGTATTCAAAAATTCGCGGGCATCGCGCTGCCATGGGGGGGCTGGCTGCCTGCGCGATGTCCGCTGCGTCGCTTCAGCCGTGTGCCAGATGGGCCGCGATCTGCTGCACGGCCAGCCATGTGTCGATACCGAGCAGATCGATCGCCTCGGGTGTCGACGACTGTTTGACGATCACCACGCGCGCCGCGAAATCGACCACGAGCATCTGCCCGTGCACGCCCAGCGCGACCAGTGCCTCGCCATTGCGCACATACCATTGGCTCTTGTACGACAGCCCATGGAACGGCGCGAAGTCTTCGTTGCGCGCGAATTCTTCGACGCTGCCACCGGCGAGCAGCGTGTCGATCACCGCTCGCGGCAAGACCTGACGGCCATCGACCTGACCGCGATCGAGCAGCATCTGGCCAAAGCGTGCGATATCGCGCAGCGTGGCGCTATAGCCCGCGCCCGCCACGTTGCGGCCCAGCGGGTCGGCGATAAAGAAGCCGTCGCGTTCGCAGCCGAGCGCCTGCCAGAGCCGCTCGAGCTGCACGTGGCAGGCTTCGCCGGTGGCGCGTTCGATGACCCAGGCGAGCGCTTCGGTGGTGGCCGTCACGTAGTGAAAGAAGCCGCCGTGCCCGCCGCGTTTGCGCAGGCGCGGCAGGAAGGTGTAGAGGCTGTCGAGGCCTGCGTATTCGGGCGGCAGCGGATCGCCTTCGGCGAGCGGTCCCGGCGTCAGACCGCAGGCGTAGCCGAACTGCGAGCTTTCCGAGGTGGCGTCCGCATAGTCTTCACGATAGTCGATACCCACGGCCATATCGAGCAGATGGCGCACTGTGGCATCGCCGAACGCGCTGCCGCGCAGTTCCGGCACGTAGTCGCCGGCGAGCTTCGTATCGTCGAGACGACCATCGTGCACGGCCGCCTGACCGAGCGTGCCGATCAGCGATTTCGTCACGGAAAACATGATGTGGCGCTGCTCGGGACCGTGACCGTTCGCGTAGTGCTCGTGCACGACGCTGCCGTTGGCCAGCACGAGGAAGCCGTCGGTGCAGGTGGCGGCGAGATGTTCCGCGAGCGGCACCTGTGCACCGCTCAGGCTGCGCAGCGTGAATGCGTCGAGTGCGTGTGTCGAGCGGATTTCCAGCGGATGCGCCGCGCGGGGCGCGCGCACCGTGATGGTGGGCAGCAGGCGGTCGATATGCTGGAAACCCCAGCGGTTATACGGCGCGCGCATGAAATTCGAGCGCTTCACGCGCGCTTCGGGCGCGGGCGGAAAGCCGGCCATCAAGCCCTGTTCGTGCCAGCTACGCGGCGGTTCGGCACGCGCGGCGGCGTAGGCTTGCGTTATCAGGGCGACGGGATCAAACGGCGGGTTCGGCATGGTGTTCTCCAGATTGTTCAAGTCAGAATGCGGTCGATTGAGCGTGCTACTGCGCGGCCAGCGGATCGGCGCGTAGTGGCTGTTTGAGGATCGTCGCCGGGCTGGGGCGTTCGGGCGGCGCGACGACGTCCGGCAACACACCCAGCACCAGTCGCGAGGGCGGCGTGCGATCGTGCAGCACGGTCACGCGATCGGGCGTGCTAATGCTGTCGAAGCCGTAACCGCCCGTGCGGCTGGGCGTGTCCAGCCAGATGCGCAAGGCCGAGCCGCAGCGGAAGGTGTGCGAGAACGGCACGATTTCGACGCGGGCAAACACCGCCTCGTGCGGATAGAGCGGCGCGGCGGCGTCGCCACGGTCGATGTGCCAGGGGCGTAACTCGGTGCTATGGCGCTTGTCGAGGGCGCGCAGCGACAGGCGCAGCCAGCCGCGCTGCACGTACATTTCGCGGCCGTCGGCGAGCACTTCGGTTAGCGTCACCTGAATGTCTGCGTCCGGGCCGTTTTCGAGGGATAGCCAGAGGTCGACGCTGGCTGGGCCCAGAGCGGTGAGCGAGGCGTCCAGCGGCGCGCTCGTATAGGCGAGGCTGCCGCTGCGCCAGCCAGCGGGCTGGGCGCCCCAGGCGTCGGTGTCGTCTTCGCGATTCACATCGGGGCCTGGAAGGGGATACAGGTAGCTGCGCGATGGCGGGTTGGTGTCGTGGCCGTCGCTCAGGCGGGCGTCGCCGGAAAGCATCCAGGCGCGCGCCTGCGTATGCGGCTGGGCGTGCGGCCATCCAAGGGTCCAGCCGGGCGCGGCGCGGTCGTCGCGCGTCTTGCCTTCGCCGTGTTGATCGAAAGCGTCCTGCCATAGCTGCAGACGCGGCTGATGCGTGAATGCCTCGGGATCGCCTTTCACGAAGCGATCGTAGAACGCCAGCAACGTGCGATGAAAATGCGCGCTGCGATACATCTCGTGCCCGCCGTTCGTGCGCACGAGCCAAAGCAGATCGGCGCGCAAGGTCTCGTGATAGTAACCTTCGCGCGACAGCACGGCTTCGTCCTGCCAGGCGAGGAACGATAGCGTGGGCACCGCAATGTCGCCGGTTATCTTGCGCAGCGCGCGCTGTTCCTGCCAGGCATCGCTTTGCTGGCGCGTGATGACGTAACGTGGCAGCGAATGCGCGAGGAGCGCGGCGCGATTGCGTTCGAGTTGTGCGAGGCCTTCGCGATCTTCTTCGGCGCGCGCGCTCAGTTCGACGGCATGCCAGCGATCTAGCAGATAGTCGTGCCAGTGCGAGGCGAACGCAGGCGCAAATACGCCGCCGGGTGCCCAGCTATCGCGGCGCGGATCGCCCAGCGTCGCGCCCGGCGCGATGGCGCGCAACGCCGCAGGACGCTGCGCGGCCGTGGCGAGTTGCGACATGCCTGCCCACGACCAGCCGCTCATGCCGACGGCGCCATTGCACCAGTCCGCCGCCGCGATTTGCTCGACGACATCGCGACCGTCTTCGCCATAGTGATGGCCGAGAAAATCGAACTGGCCTTCCGAGCAGCCGGTGCCGCGTGCACTGACGCCAACCACCGCATACCCACGCGCGACGAGCGCTTCGTCCAGTTCGATCGAAAAGGTTTCGTTGCCGTCCAGATAGGCCTTGCCGCCGAGGCTGCCGGAATCGTAGCCGCTGTATTTAAGTATCGCGGGAAAGGCTTCTTCGGTGTTCGGCAGCAGCGCGCAATAGCGTAGCCGTGTGCCGTCCGACACGGTGAAATAGCCGGTGATGCGTGTGCCCCAGAAAGTGTCGACACTGCGCGTGAACGTATGCGTTGTCATAGGAGAAGTGGTGGGTGGACCGGGTCTTGCTGCGTGACCCACCGAGTGTATTGAGGCGGCGCGCGGTAAATAAAGATTCGCGGCACCGGCTATGCCCGCACGGCCCATTTTGCCGTTTCGGTTTTATCCTTATCGATAATCAGGCATCCGAAACATGCCGTCTCGGCCCATGGCGTGCCGGTTGGGCCAGGTCGCGCGATTTTCCGCCTCGTATGATCGATTGCTCATGCAACCTACTTTTATCGTCTATGAATCTCACGTTCTCTTTTGAAATCCGCGTGGATATTGCGCCTTCCATCGACACGCACACGCCGCCCGGCAGCGGCGGCTTCGTGCCGATCACGGGCGGCACGGTCAGCGGCCCGGC
This sequence comes from Paraburkholderia sp. Ac-20340, assembly GCF_017104965.1. Taxonomy (GTDB): domain Bacteria; phylum Pseudomonadota; class Gammaproteobacteria; order Burkholderiales; family Burkholderiaceae; genus Paraburkholderia. The sequence continues at coordinate 60,124 of NZ_JAAGPR010000038.1, read as the reverse complement.
ATTCAACGGCGTCGTGCTGGGCGCGGGCGGCGACTGGTTCCATAACCTCGATGCCGAATGCTGTCATGTCGATGCCACCTATCTGCTGCGCAGCGACGACGGCGTGACCGTGCGTATCCACAATCCCGGCGTCTACGTGGCGAGCGCGGCAATCAACGCACGACTCGAGCGTGGCGAAGCCGTGCCAGGCGATGCGTATTACTTCCGCACAACGCCGCGTTTCGACGCACCCGAAGGGCGTTATGGCTGGCTTTCGCGGCGCGTCTTCGTGGCCGACGCGCGCGACGAGAATGGCCAGATCGTGATTCGCGTCTACGCGGTGGAGTAACGCGCGCTGCGCGCCGGGGTGGCGGCGTCGCGGCGCCACCGGCCGGGCGATGTGCCCGCATAGCGCTGGAACGCGTAGACGAAGCTCGATACATCGGCGAAACCGACTTTTTCGGCGATGAACGCGACCGGATGATCGCTCGTCGACAACAAGCGCATGGCGTGATCCATGCGCACGCGCGTGACGATCTCGCGCAGATTCGTGCCGTGTTCGCTGAGGTGTTTGCGCAGCGTGCGCTCGGCAATGCCCAGTTGGCGCGCGAGATCGGCCGGCCGCGCGACGTCGGGCAGCGCTTTGGCCACCAGATCGCTCACGCGGCGCACGAGCGATTCGTCGGCGCGAAAGCGGCTCTGCTCGTCGAGACAATACTGGTTCATCAGCGCATAGGTGCCGGGGTCGGCGAACACCGGCTCGATTTCCAGCGCATTGGCTTCGAAAACCAGCTCGGTCTGGCCGTCGTGAAACACCACCGGGCAGCCGATGGCCGATTCGAACAGTTCGCGCGACTGCGCCAGATGCGCTTCACGCCGCACGCGCACTTCGCGCAGGAAGCGCGCGTCGGTGCCCACGATATAGCGGCAGAGCGTGGCCATCGATATCAGCGAAACATCCATGAAAAAGCGTTCGACCACGCTTGCGTGGTCTTCGGGCAGGAAGCGCCAGATGGCGTCCTGTGCGTCGAATTCCACCGCGACGTGGCTGCCCACGAGCGAGAAGTAGCGCACATGGGTTTCGAACGCCTCGCGCAGCGTGGGCGCGCACATCATCGCAAAACCCAGCACTCCGAAACTCGATGGCTTGCCGAATTGCGCGCCCGCGTAAATGCCGGCCTGATCGGAAAAACCGCGCGCCAGACCATTGGCGAGCAGGCGCGCTTCCTGCCAGTCGCGCACCACGCGCGAAGTGTCGCTCAGGAGCGAGCGTGTGAGATGCGTGCCTTCGAGCAGGACTTCGCCGGAGGTGTCGTCGGCTTGCAGGATCGACAACATTTTGAGCACATCGGCGGCGGACGAGCGGCTCGCCCGGCGGGTTCGTTTCAGCATCGTTCGATCCAGAGTTTTTTGACGGCTTCGTGAATCAGCATAGCGGCCAGCCAGCCTGGAAATGTGCCATTGCGGCATCGAGTTTGTAAATACGGCACAAAAAAACATTGCGCGTCCGTGCGGCGTTCTCGCTGGCGGCGCTGTCCATTACCGTGTTTTCCCGAGGTTTGCGGGCGTTGCGGGGTACCGGCGTTCGTGGTTTTCCCGCATGCCGCCAGGCGTCGCCGTACCACGCACGGAAATTACGACCGCACACGCCCATCGCTTGCCGCGTCTGGAAATTGGCGCACTCAGGCCGACCGAATAATCGGCAACCGGAACACAGGCCGATGTCATCGCATCGGCCCGCGCGTCGCAGCAACGCGAACGTGCAGTTCGATCCTGACACGAACCACTTTCATGAATGGGCAAACATGGGAAGCAGACGCAAGGTACGGGGAGGAGCAGGTTGGGTGGTCGCGGCAACGTGCATGGTCGCGGGGCCGTGCGCTCACGCGGAAGTGACGTTGTACGGCAATCTCGACGTGTCGGTGGACAACTTCCGCACGTGGGGCGCGCCCTCGGGCAACATCAAATCGACCACGGCGATGACGTCGAATATCTCGGACATCGGCATGCGCGGCTCGGAAGATCTGGGTGATGGCGTGAAGGCGATATTCCAGATCAACGGCATCGTCGATGTGAATAGCGGCAGCGGCTCGCTGGTGGACGGCGACAGTTATGTGGGGCTTTCATCGGCAAGCTATGGCCAGTTGACGCTCGGACGCGGCCACACGCCGCTGATGCGCTCGACCGTATTGCTCGATCCTTTCGGCGACGGCTGGTACGGCGCGGTGGCCGCCTACGACAACATCATCGGCAGCAGCCAGGGGCTGACGGGCGGCGGCGGATATCCGTGGGACGTGGTGCAGTCGAACGCGATCCAGTATCAGACGCCCACGGTGTACGGCGCGGCGGGTTGGCTTTATGTGGGCTTTTCCAACAGCACCACGGCCAAAACGGTTTCGGTCGTGAGCGCGGCCGTGAATTATCTATCGAACGGACTCTATCTGAGCTACGCGTTCGAACAGCACAACGGCTGGCTGCTGGGCGAAGGCGTGGGGTTCACCACGCCCGCTACGAGTTCGACCGATACCGATCATCGTATCGGCATGGGGTATCGCTTTGGCTCGAATCAGCTTTCGGCAATTGTCGAGCGGATGAGTTACGAACAGAACCACAACGAAAGTCTCAATCACTGGTCGATGCTGCTCGGTTATCTGCGATTCGTGGGGCCGCATGTGTTTCGCGCGTCGTATATCAAGGCGTGGTCGGAGTCGGGCAGACCGGATTCGGGCGCGCAGCAATTTGCGCTGGGATATGGCTACAACCTCTCGAAGCGCACGCAGGTCTATACGGCGATTTCGTATCTCGACAACCAGAAGCAGGCCAATTACAACCCGCTCTCGATGATTCTGAACGGCGCGTATACGCCCGCTGGCGGCCGCGCCATGTTGTATTCGGTCGGTATTCACCATGACTTCTGATTCGATGTCGTGAATCATATGGATAACTAAGGAGAGTATTTTGGAAATGAAAACGACGCTCGAACCGCACGAAGGCGCGGCGCTCGACGCCACGCGCTATTCGGGCTGGACGCTGATGTCCATCATCATCCTCGGCGCGGTCATTTCGCTGCCTGGGTTGATTGCCCCAGCGCTGGCCGTACAACTCGCGCAGCAGTTGGGACTGAGCGCTTCGCAGATCGGCGCGTACTTTTTTATCGAGTTGATGGCGTTCAGTTCGGCCGCCTTGCCCGCGCAGTTCTGGATGGGGCGTTTCGACGAACGGCGCGTGGCGCGGGTGGCGGCGGTGGTGTTCGTGGTGGCCAATTGCGTTACGGCGGGCATGCCGTTTCATCTGGGCGAGTTGCTGGCGCTGCGCTTCGTGGCGGGACTCGCAGGCGGCACGCTCGGTTTGCTGTGCATGACGAGCGCGGGCATGAGTCCGAATCCGGATCGCGCATTTGGTTTATGGATTGTCGGGCAACTGGTTGCGGGCGCAATCGGTTTGTATTTTCTGCCGCAGCTGTTTGCTGTATTCGGCCTTAAAAGCCTGTTTCTGTGTGTGGCGGCGCTGACCACGCTGGCGTTGCCGCTATGCGGCGCGTTCAGCAGCCGCTTGACGAAACCGGTGCGACGCCCGCGCGGTGCGGGTCGCGTACGACAAGCGGGTGCGCCGGGACGCGATGGCCGCTTTGCTCTGCTGGTAGTGAGCGCGGTGTGCGTGTTCTACCTCGCGATTGGCGCGGTCTGGTCGTTCTCCTCGCGTGCGGCGGCGGGTGCGGGACTCGATCCGATTCTCTCGGGAAAGATCCTTTCGATTGCGACGCTGATGGGGATTGCCGGCGCGATGACCGCTTCGGTGATCGGCGGGCGCGGCAGTCGCCGGCTGATTCTGGGCCTGGGTTACGGCCTGCTGATCGCTGCGCTGGTGGGGCTGTGTACAGGACCGCATCTGGCCGGTTACGCCGTGTCCGTGTTCGCCTTCAAGTTCGCGTGGACGTTCGTGATTCCATTCGTGTTCGCCGTCGCGGCGAAAGAGGACGCGAGCGGGCGGCTGACTTCGGCGGTGGGTTTCATCACGGGCGTGGCGCTGGCGGTGGGGCCGCTCGTAGCAGGCGTGCTGCTCGACCGTGGCGTGAGCTACGGCGCGTTGTGCGGCGGCGCGGCGGTGCTGTGCGCAATCTCGTTCCTCTGCATGCTGCTGGCCAACCGGCGCCTTGCCGGTGCGGCTTGATGCTATCGACACGAAGCTACGCGAGGCAATCATGACAGCAGGACGAACGCTGCAAAGCGAATGGTGCATGCGCATCGACGTGCAATGCGGTGAGCCGCAGATGCTGGGCAGGACGCCGGGTGGTCAGCGCATCAATTTCCCGATCGTATCGGGCAGATTCGAAGGCGCGTCGATGTCGGGCGTGGTGCTGCCCAGCGGTTCCGACTTTTATCTGGAACGCGCCGATGGCGTGGGCGTGCTCGACGCGCGTTACACGCTGCAGACACGCGAAGGTACGCTGATCAACGTGTGTAATCGCGGTTTGCTCGTGATCGAGCGTTCGGCAGGACCGGACGTCTGGCCGTTGCCGCCCGAAGCGTACCGGTGCCGCTGCACGCCAGTTTTCGACGCTCCCGACGGTGAGTGCGACTGGCTCAATCGATCCGTGTTCGCAGGCACGATCGGCTATCCGGCCGTGGGCGAGGTCGTGGTGGACGTCTGGCGGCTGACCTGAATGCCGGATTGACGCGCTTCAAACTTAACTCGTTGCATACACAACCAGAACGACAGGAGAGGTGACCCATGCGCTTTTCTATCCGCAAGCCGATATGCGTGCTGACGCTCGCCGCGAGTCTGTGCGGCGCGGCCGCCGGCGCTAGCGCGCAGGACGGCGCGAGCACGCCAGCAGACGCGGAAATCGCGTCGAATGCCACGCCGCCGACCAAAGCCGAACAAAGAAAGCAGGCCCGCGCGCAACGCAAGGCGGCGCGTAAGGCGGCGCGCGCGAAAAACGTCGCCGAACTGAACAAGCTCAAAGGGGCGGGCTACATCGCCGGTGGCGGACGCGATCTGGATTACCCGCAGAACATTCAGAAGGCGCAACAGAAAGAACTGAAAGAACAGAAAGCCGCGTCGGGCGCCGCAAGCCAGTAGCCGCAGCGCCATCGCCCCCACTATTTACACCCAGCAGTTTACTTTCTTATGGGATAAACTACACTGAATAGTCTACTTTCTGACGGAAGCCTTCCATGGTATCGATCCCTGATTTTCTCCGCCACGCCCTCGGTCTGAGCGCTGCGAACCGCTCGCGCGCCTTGTCGGGCGGCTCGCCTCAACATGACGGCGAGCGCTTTCGCAACGTGCAGCCGCGTCCGCAGGAAGGGCTGAAGAAGAGCCTCGGCATCATCTGGAATGTGCTGTTCCGCAAGCCGTCCGGCACCGTGCCGTCGGGCGCACTGCCGATTCAGGCGCTCAGCCGCGCCGATCTGGACGCCGCGCCCGACCGCAGCCTCTACCGGCTCGGCCACTCCACCACGCTGCTCAAACTGCGCGGCGGCTACTGGATCACCGACCCGGTGTTCGGCGAGCGTGCCTCGCCGTTCAAGCGGCTCGGCCCGAAGCGTTTTCACGCGCCGCCGATCGCACTGGCCGATCTGCCGCCCTTGCGCGGCGTGATCCTCTCGCACGATCACTACGATCACCTCGACCGCGAAACGGTGCTCGCGCTGGCCGCCACCACCGAAGTGTTCCTCACGCCGCTGGGTGTGGGCGACCGCCTGATCGAATGGGGTATCGACGCGAAGAAGGTGCGCCAGCTCGACTGGTGGCAGAGCGCGCAGATCGACGGCATCACGCTGACGGCCGCGCCCGCGCAGCATTTCTCGGGGCGCAGCCTGTTCGATGGCAACCGTACGCTGTGGGCCTCGTGGGCGATCGCCGACGACGATCTGCGTATCTTCTTCAGCGGCGATACCGGCTATTCGCCGCATTTTCGCGAGATCGGCGAGCGTCTGGGGCCGTTCGACGTGACGCTGATGGAAACTGGCGCGTATGACCCGCAGTGGCCGTATGTGCATATGCAGCCCGAGGAAACGGTGCAGGCGCATGTCGATGTGCGCGGCCGCTGGCTGCTGCCGATTCACAACGGCACGTTCGATCTGGCGATGCATCGCTGGCAGGAGCCGTTCGAGCGCGTGACGGGGCTGGCGGTGGCGCGTGGCGTGACGCTGGCGACGCCGCGTATCGGCGCGCGTCTCGATCTGGCCGATCCGCAGCGCGGCGAGCGCTGGTGGCGTGAAGCCGAAGACGAACAACTGGCGCAAGGCGGCCGCAAGCGCGCTGGCTTGTGCCGGCAGGCGGGCGTGTGATTTCGGAATTCTCGAGATCGTAGAGGTCAAGGCGTGCGCATGGCCGGCGCATGCCACGCCGCTTTAAGAGAAATCCGCGGGACACTCCGGCACGCACGTCCAGTCCTCGCGCGCTGCGCAGGCAACCTGGGCGCAGGGCAGCGGCCACGCGTGTGCCGGTCGGGCTGGAGGATCGATTGCGCTCGATCGCAGGCTGCCGCCGGCGGTGGCCCTCGGTGGTGTTGTCGTGACGTGTAGCCGCCAGCCCGGCGCAGGTCTGCGCGGTGGCCGGCCGGTTGCGCGCCGGGCGGCTCCCCTGTGAGCGCGCGCAGCGTCAGGCTCCCGGCTGGTCACCGGCGCGTGAGTCAGCGCGCGCCAGAGTGTCCCCCGTCTTCAAGCCTGGCGTCTCTCCGTCACCAGGCGCGAGCCACGATAGCCGGTTTTTCTGCAGACGATTGACCGTGCGTCTCAGAAATCGCCGCGTCGATCGGAAAATCGCTCCATCGATGCCGGATGCGGACTCAATCCGTGCCCGCGCCGCCCTGGCCGCTGCTCGGGCCCAGATGCAGTTCATCCCGGAAAGCTTCGTTGACGTCGCAATAAGGGCGGCTCGCGATGCGCGACTTCTTCCACTCGAAATACATGCGCGGACGGCCCGCGCTGCCTTCGTCGTTGCTGGTGAGCACGTAGTAGTCGAAGCGTACCTTGGCCGGATCGGCGTAACTCTCGCCCATTTCGCGCGTGGCGGTGACGAGCGAGGTCGATTTGCCGTCGGCCGTGCTGACGAGGCGGAAGTCGCGCAGCAGACAATCGGCACCGCCGCTCACGACGATCTCCAGATGCTCGGGCCTCGCGGAATCGTGATCGAACACCGGGACGATGTTCCACGCGCCGGGCTTCGCGCCGCCATCCTGCATGTACAGCGTCACCACGTCGAAGCCGTGCGCGTTGAAGTTCTCGCGCCATGCCCGCACGGCCATCGCCCGCTGGCCTTGCAGCTTGAGCGCGGTGATGCCGTTGTTCACCGGAATCACCCGGGCGCTCTCCGTGGCGGGGGCGGCGTAGGCAACGGCGCAGAAGGCCAGAGCGAGAGCGGGCAGGACGGACTTCATGAGGGCAGCGGCCAGACGTGGGTAGGTTGAAAGGAGGGCGATTGTCCACGAAAACCGGCGCCGCGTCGCGCCTGATTCGCTGTTGATCCGTCGTGGCGGCGACGCGTGTCATTCGTACAACACTCCAACCTTCGCCGACAGAAACCTTTCAAAAAATAATGCGCTTTGCTACCATGCGGCCCGTATGGAATGAGAATACTTCTCATTGTCATTCTGGGGCGGGAGGCGCCCCGATCCCTGGCCGATATGAACAATCAACAACTCGCACGCCGCACGGAGCGCACGCTCGCCCGCCCTTTGCAGATCGCTGTCTGGCTGGCCTTTGCCGCCGCCGCACAATCCGCTTTCGCCCAATCCGCCGCCGCTGACGCGTCTGCAAACAGCGCTGCCGCGCCCGCGCTTTCCGCGAGCGGCGCTTCGGCCACGAGCGGCAAGGAACAGTCGTTGCCCGCCGTCAAGGTGAGCGCCCAGAACGTGGACGACACGCCGCTGCACCTGAACACACCGGTTTCGAACGGCGCGCTCGGCACGCGTTCGCAGATCGACACGCCGTTCTCGACGACGGTGGTGACGGGCACGGATCTGGCCGACCGCCAGGCCAACAAGCTCGGCGATGTGTTCGCGGGCGATGCCTCGGTGACCGACAACAGCAACGCATACAGCGCGTGGGCGACCTACATCACCGTGCGCGGCCTGCCGATCGACTGGCAGAACGGCTTCAAGATCGACGGCAATCCGTTCATTTCGTACGGCATCACGATGCCTTATGAAAACCTCGAACGCGTCGAACTGCTCAAGGGCGCGGGCGGCTTCATGTACGGTTTCGCGCAGCCGGGCGGCGTGGTCAACTACGTGACCAAAAAGCCGGGCAAGGACCCGGTGACGAGTTTCGATATCGGCTATCGCATGGACGGCGTGATCAGCGAGCACGCCGATCTGAGCCGCCGCTTCGGCCCGGACGGCATGTTCGGCGCGCGTATCAACTACACGCACGAACAGGGCAAAACCTATAACGCGGGCGATATCAACCGCAATTCGGTGGCGCTCGCGCTCGACGGTCAGCTCACGCGCGATCTCGACGTGTATTTCAACGCGATCTATCAGACCAGCCGTTCGAGCGGCCAGACGCCGGCGATCTACATTCCCGGCAGCTATGTGGGCACCAGCCTGCCCGCAACCATCAGCGGCGGCTCGAATCTGCTCAACAGCGCCGGGCAGCATCTGAACACGAATCTGCAGCTCTACACGGCCGGTGTGAAATATCAGATCACGCCGGACTGGAGCTTCAATACGTCGGCGAGCTATAGCAAGTCGGCGCGCGACCGTAACGAGAGCACGCTCACGCTCGCCAACCAGTCGGGCGATTACTCCGATTACCGCTGGAACGGCGACGAAGGCCATCAGGACATCTACTGGCAAGGCACCTTCGAAGGCAAGGTGAAGACGGGGCCGTTCACGCATCAGATCGTGGCGGGCGCGTCGATCCAGCATCAGACCAACGATTACAACAACGTCGCCACCACGGCGGGCGGCACGCTCGGCTCGGGCAATCTGTATGTGCAGAACCCGTACTTCTTCTACTCGGGCAGCGGCCTGGAGAAGTACCGCGCGAGCGAGATCAACCAGAAGTCGCTGTTCCTGAGCGACACGATGCAGATCACGAGCCGCTGGTCGCTGCTCGCGGGTCTGCGTTACACGAACTACGATCAGGAAACCTTCGCGGAATCGGGCGCGACGACGGCTGCTTACGGCAAGAACGGCGTCGTTACGCCGACCGTCGCGCTGATGTACAAGCTCGATCCGCTTACGACGATTTACGGCAGTTATGTCGAGTCGCTGGAAGCGGGTCAGGTTGTTTCGGACATCTACGCAAATGGTGGGTCGGTGCTAAATCCGCTGCGCTCGCGTCAGTATGAAGTGGGTATCAAGACCGAGCACGAACGCTGGAGCGCGAATGCGGCGCTGTTCCGCATCGAGCGCGGCGCGTCGTATGCCAACGACCAGAACGTGCTGATGCAGGACGGCGATTCGATCTACGAAGGTATCGAGGCGGGCGGCAGCGTGCGCCTGGGCCGTAGCTGGCAGGTGGCGGGCGACATCATGCTGCTCGACACGTGGTACGCGAAGGGGCAGACGTATAACGGCAAGCGCGTGGCCGGTGCGCCGCAATTCACTGCCGCCGCGCGTGTGACCTATGACGTGCCGATGGTGCCGGGCCTGCAACTGGGCGCCGACGCGAAGTACACGGGCAACACCAGCGTGCGTCCGGCTGGCGATCTGGAGACGGGCGGCTATATGCTCGTGAACGTGGGCGCGAATTACATGACGCGCATCGGCGGGCATGATGTGACGCTGCGCGCGGCCATCGACAACATCACGAACCGCCGCTACTGGATGTTCCAGTACGACAGCTATATCGCGCCGGGCGACCCGCGCACGATCAGCCTGAACGCGAAGATCGACTTCTGATCTGGGCGGATGGGATCGACTGATTTGCCAGTCGATCGCCATGACCATGAGAGCCACACAGCGTTTTGATGACGCTGTGTGGCTTTTTTATTTCAGCGGTTTCACCGAAGCGCTGGAAAGCCAGTAGTTCATGTTGCCATGCGGACCGGCGATCAGGACCGCGCCGGGGTTGGGCACGCCGTCGTCGGTGATCGTGCAGGCGATCGTGCCGTCGGGGATCATCGTGATCTGTTGCGCGGCGCTCATGCGCGCGAGCACATCGGCGTTGAGCGGGTAGAGGTGACTGAATACGTCGTAGCTGATGGCGCCCGGGACGTCGCCGATAACCCGGACCGGCGCGCCGTGCGGACACGACTGGGCCTGTGCGGCGGTGGCAAAAACTGCAATAGCGAGCGTGAGCGTGGCTTTCTTCATTATGTGATTGATCCGGCGAATTTGCGCCCGACTGCATCACGGCATGCCGGATTCAGTCGCGAGGTCGCGAAGAGATCGGGTAAGGAGAAAGCCGCAGTTTAACGAAGAACGCGCGCAAGAGGCGTTCATTTAGCCGTCTTCTGGCCGAGGACATCGGCGAGAAAATGCAGCACGTGTGCGTTGCCGCCGCGTTCCCAGGCATCGGCATGCGTTGCGCCCGCAACGACTTCGAGACGTTTGGGCGCGTTCACGGCTTCGTAAAGCCGCGTGAACTGCGCGGGCGGAATCACACGATCGGCGTCGCCGCCGTAGATGAGCGTGGGCGCCTGCACTGCGCCGATCTTCGCGAGATTGTCATAGCGATCGCGCACGAACGCGCGCGTGGGCAGCCAGCGGATGCGCGCGGCCGCGACATCGGCGATGCTGGTAAAGGGCGCTTCGAGCACCAGCGCGGCAAGCGGCGTTTCGCTCGCCAGTTGCACGGCGACGCCCGAGCCCAGCGAAAACCCATGCACGACAACTTCGCGCGCATGACGGGCCGCGAAAGCCAGCGCGGCGCGGCCATCGGCGTAAAGGCCCGCTTCGCTCGGCCGGCCCGGCGCGCCGTAGCCGCGATAGGCCGCCAGCAGCACGCCATAGCCCGCGTCGATCAGCGCGTGGCCGATGTGCGCGCGCTGATCCAGATCGTCGCCGTTACCGTGGAAAAGCACGATCGTCGCGAGTGCAGGATTGGCTGGCGGCGCGTAGTCGCAGGTCAGTTCGACGCCGTCTGCGGTGCGTACGCGGATCGTGCCGATGCGGCTGCCCTTGTTCGTTCTGGCGATGCTGCGGCGCAAGCGCTCGTGCGGATAGATCAAGCGGCCTTGCAGCCAGCCGAGCAGAAGAATCGGACCGCCGATCAGGATCGCCAGGCCGAAAAAGCCCAGCACGGCTGCGAAATAGGGAAGCTGGATCACGATGGTCCTCGCGCGCGGACGAGTCGGGACAAAAAGCAGAATACGCGCATCGACTGATCCTGGCAGTCCGTCGCTATCGGTTGTCAGTTTTGAGCTATATGACTTGATTCCGCCGAACCCATACTACGCCGATCAGAAAATAATGTCGGCGAGACAGGTATGAGAAAGCAGGTAGACGGCGCGGCCGTCGCGATCATGGTGACCTTGTGTCTCATCTGGGCCACGCAGCAAGTGGCGATCAAGGCGGTGGCCGGCGACATCACGCCGATGCTGCAGGTGGCGTTGCGCTCGGGCGGCGCGGCGGCGCTGGTATGGCTGCTCAATCGTTTCGTGTTGCGCGAGCGCTGGCTGCCGGGCATCGGGCTGCGTTCCGGTCTGGTGGTGGGCGTGTTGTTCGCGCTGGAGTTTCTCTTTGTCGCCGAAGGGCTGCGACGGACCCATGCTTCGCATATCGCCGTGCTGTTGTATACGGCGCCGATGTTCGCGGCGATTGGCCTGCACGTGAAACTGCCCGACGAGCGTCTGGCGCGTGTGCAATGGGGCGGGATTGCGCTGGCGTTCAGCGGCATCGCGATAGCGTTCCTTGGGCCGGCGCTGATGGGCGGCGGCACGGTGCCGGGCCCGGACTGGATGCTCGGCGATTTCATGGGTTTGTGCGGCGGTGTGGCATGGGGCATGACGACGGTGGTCGTGCGCACCAGCCGGCTGAGCGACGCGCCGGCGACGCAGACGCTGTTTTGTCAGCTGGCGTGCGCGTTTGTGCTGTTGGTGCCGTTTGCGTTTATCACCGGGCAGACGGGTTTTCATCCGACCAGTTTTGCGCTGGCGAGTCTGGCGTTTCAGACGGTGGTGGTGACGTTCGTGAGCTATCTGGCGTGGTTCTGGCTGCTGCGCAAATACTTTGCCGCGCGTCTGGGCGTGCTGTCGTTCATGACGCCGATGTTTGGGGTGACGCTGGGTGTGGTGTTGCTGCATGAGCATGTCGATGCGGCGTTTCTGGCGGGGTCGGCGCTGGTGCTGGCGGGGTTGTTGATCGTCAACGGGCAGGCGGTGGTGCGGCAGATTTTTGTGCGTAGGGCGAGGGTTGGCGGTGGGGCGGTGTGAGGGGCGCTGCCTGTGCGGCAGGGATTAGTGTTTCGATTTTTCAGGAGCGGGTTATGCGTTGCTGGGCCGCGTAGGCGGAAGTGAGCACGGTTATCGCGCAATGTTCTGTTGCTGGCGATTGCTGAGTTATCTATGCGGCGGTGAAGTGCATCATCCACGATGCCGATAGGCCCGATATTTTCTAAGCTACCTACGCGGCAGCGGACATGCGTCGCCCGACTCTTCGAACAGGCCATCGTTTCTAGGCTGCCTACGCGGCAGCGAACGCGGCACGCAAGATCGATACGCTGGTCGGTATTTCCTAAGCTGCCTACGCGGCAGCGAACGGATCGAGAAGTGCCTCGCGCACGAGCAGCGATTTCTAAGCTACCTACCCGGCAGCGAACGCCCTCGCTCCTTCCGATGCAGCGCAAGCGCCTTTCTAAGCTACCTACGCGGCAGCGAACCCGGTTTCGATCTGGACCGTGCGCATCTGGATTTTTCTAAGCTACCTACGCGGCAGCGAACAAGGCGATATGGGCATCTGGTCGGCGCTCGACTTTCTAAGCTACCTACGCGGCAGCGAACTGTGGACGTGACCCATATTTTCAGACGGGAGTTTTCTAAGCTACCTACGCGGCAGCGAACTGGGCGCCGCCCGCGTGGAAGAACCTGTCAACTTTCTAAGCTACCTACGCGGCAGCGAACACGGCTACCCGAACGACGGCGCCGGTTCCGAATTTCTAAGCTACCTACGCGGCAGCGAACTACCGCGCCGCCGACGATTACGGCCAGCTCTGTTTCTAAGCTACCTACGCGGCAGCGAACGTCACTTTGATTCTCCACTTGGAATGCTTCGAATTTCTAAGCTACCTACGCGGCAGCGAACGTCTGTGGCGTCCGCAATTACGAAGCTGGCACTTTCTAAGCTACCTACGCGGCAGCGAACGCGCCTCGCGTCGCAACGGCTCTGCGGCGGCGTTTCTAAGCTACCTACGCGGCAGCGAACCCGGAACGGACGCCGTTCGACACCGTATCCATTTTCTAAGCTACCTACGCGGCAGCGAACAGTGATACCGGATCGAGCGCAGTGCTGGGCGTTTTCTAAGCTACCTACGCGGCAGCGAACGCTGCCCGCAGCGGGCGGCATTCCGCCGTTCGTTTCTAAGCTACCTACGCGGCAGCGAACCGCTTGTCGAAGCGGGATTCACGTGCGCTAACTTTCTAAGCTACCTACGCGGCAGCGAACACGGAACGGACGCCGTTCGATACCGTATCGATTTTCTAAGCTACCTACGCGGCAGCGAACGTTGTCACCACGCGAGGGATTGCGTTAGCCCCGTTTCTAAGCTACCTACGCGGCAGCGAACCCAGCCCGAGCCGCACGTGGCCACGCCGCCCATTTCTAAGCTACCTACGCGGCAGCGAACTGCGCTGAGGACTGAGCGAGCTGCGTCTGGAATTTCTAAGCTACCTACGCGGCAGCGAACCACGGCGCGTTTCACGCAACGTTACTGCGCTGTTTCTAAGCTACCTACGCGGCAGCGAACCGAAAGGCCGCGATTCTGGCCCGCGCGATCGCTTTCTAAGCTACCTACGCGGCAGCGAACGTGCCTCGCCCGCTGAGCACGTTTCTCTTTCATTTCTAAGCTACCTACGCGGCAGCGAACTGTTCTATTTATTGTTAGCTATGCGTCGATCTTTTCTAAGCTACCTACGCGGCAGCGAACATCAGGTAAGCGCGCGGGCGGCTGCAACGCATTTTCTAAGCTACCTACGCGGCAGCGAACGCCGACGGCGCAGCAGCGGGCGCGGGTGATTTCTAAGCTACCTACGCGGCAGCGAACTTATGAGGTAAGAATGCTCGTTAATGCTCAGGTTTCTAAGCTACCTACGAGGCAGCGAACGTAATCGCGGAGAATTTCAAGACGTGGCCGGATTTCTAAGCTACCTACGCGGCAGCGAACCCAATCTATCCGCGACGCTACGCGCGAGATCTTTTCTAAGCTACCTACGCGGCAGCGAACTCGTATCGAGCTTGGAGTCCCTGCATGAATTCTTTCTAAGCTACCTACGCGGCAGCGAACGCGAAGACACAGCGAAGGCGCGATCGTTTGATTTTTCTAAGCTACCTACGCGGCAGCGAACGGGGGTTGTCGATTCCGGCGCTGTGCGTACATTTTCTAAGCTACCTACGCGGCAGCGAACATCGTCTGCGCAGATGAGGATATGGATGTTTGTTTCTAAGCTACCTACGCGGCAGCGAACGCGCAGCGGCAACAAAATCAGCAGGCGTCACCTTTCTAAGCTACCTACGCGGCAGCGAACCTCATCGCGGCCTCGAGCCGTGGAAAGGCGGCTTTCTAAGCTACCTACGCGGCAGCGAACAAGTGGCTTCGAATCATAACGCTTTGTTTTACAAAGCCAAAGTGGCTTCCCAATTGCCGCCACCCAAATATTCCCTCTGTACCTAAGCCCTTGATTCAAATGGGCCGTTCCCGCCCGCAGAAAAAAGGGTTACCGAGATAACGCCACACTGATCACGCGCCACACCACCAACCGACCAATCCCCTCACAACCCCCACTCCCAAAATTCCGAAAAATAATACAAAAATTCAAGAATCCGCGTCGCAAACAAATATCGCGCCCGCGATATCGCAAACATCTTGCGCGTCCCCAAGTCCCCCACGCTCGATCCGTGCTTTCATCGATGCCCATTGCCTCGCCACCCATCGAGCGCGACCCGTTTCACGCCGCAACTCCCACCAACCCCCACCAACACCCGCCCTCAATCCCGACGCCCATGAAACCCATCGCCGCATCGGACCTCAAAACGATCCTCCATTCAAAACGCGCCAACCTCTACTACCTCGAACATTGTCGTGTACTCGTCAACGGCGGCCGCGTCGAATATGTGACCGACGCCGGGAAAAAGTCTCTCTACTGGAACATCCCTATCGCCAATACCACCAGCATCCTGCTCGGGACCGGCACACCACTTTTCACCGCCACCGATATCGATATCGATTTCGTCTGGATGTCGCCGCAAAGCGAATATCGGCCAACCGAATATCTGCAGGCATGGGTGCGCTTCTGGTTCGACGATCTACTACGATTGCAAGCTGCAAAACAATTGCAGACACATCGACTGCAACGCATTCAACAGTCATGGCGAGCACGCACGCTTCACGAAGCGGGATTCGCAATCAACGTCGAACGTCTCGACAAACTCATTCAACAGTTCACACCAAAGATTGCCAGCGCATCCGATATCGGCACCCTGCTCACCGACGAAGCGCGCCTGACTAAAACCCTATTCAAACTGGCAGTCGATGCTGTGAATTACGGTGATTTCACGCGGGCAAAACGCGGCAGCGGCACAGATCTGGCCAATCGATTTCTCGATCACGGCAACTATCTGGCCTACGGACTTGGCGCCACCGCGACGTGGGTACTGGGCCTGCCACACGGCTTAGCCGTACTACACGGGAAGACACGCCGCGGTGGGTTGGTATTCGATGCAGCCGATCTGGTAAAGGATTCGGTTATTCTGCCTCATGCATTTCTGTCTGCCATGCGAGGCGAGGACGAACAGCAATTCCGTCGCCGCTGCATTGAGGCATTCACTCGCGACGAATCGCTCGATTTCATGATCGATACGCTAAAGGCGATTGCAATCGGTACAGCATCGCGAATCGCTACTCAGAAGGCGTCGTCATGAATGTCATTTTCGTATCGCAATGCACGAAGCGTGCGCTCACCGAAACGCGGCGCATCCTCGACCAGTTCGCCGAGCGCCGCGGCGATCGCAGTTGGCAGACGGCCATCACGCGGGCGGGACTCGATACGGTCCACAAGCTCTTACGTGAGACGGCGCGAAAGAACACGGCCGTTGCGTGCCACTGGATACGCGGGATCGATCACAGTGAATTGCTCTGGGTGGTCGGCGATACGCGGCAGTTTAACGAAGAAGGGGCAACGCCTACAAACACGACAACAAACGATATTCTGCGCGCCAACGACGAAAACAATTGGCACAACCTGGCGACTATGACTGCGTTGTGTGCCCTCGCGGCATTGATGCACGATCTGGGCAAGGCGACACAAGCGTTTCAGGACCGATTACGTAACCCCCGAAAGGCCGAGTCCAATCACTATCGCCATGAGTGGGTTTCCGTGAGGTTGTTCCAGGCATTCGTAGGGAAGGCGAAAGACGATGCTGAGTGGTTGTCCAGGCTGGCATCGAGCGCAGATGAAGCCTCGGATGTAGCTGCATTCGAGGCCTGTTGGCTGGACTATCAATCGGGACGCCTATGTCGGGATGGCGTCGACGAACCTCGCGCGTCGAATGACTTTCCGTTTGCATCGATGCCTCCGCTGGCGAGCGCTGTTGCCTGGTTAGTGCTGACGCACCATAGATTGCCATGTGCACCCGTCTCCCAACGAAGGAGCGCCGATGATGGCGAATCAACGCATCGTAGATGGAATTACTTCGGTGCTTTCCCGGGAACGATCAATCGCGACGATCTAATCGAACCAATAAGAAGAATCGGCGCCGACTGGAACGCTCCGCGAGAGGAGGTGAGTGAATCCGTTGTTTCAACGTATTGGACGTTTCCTTTCGGCTTGCCTGTCTCAACGCCAGCCTGGCGCAAGCAGGCGGCGAGATTTGCTCGCCAGTTGCTCAGCGGGTTGGGTGCGCAAGAGCATGTCAATGTAATGGACGATGCGTTCATCATGCACATTTCCAGGCTATGTCTGATGCTGGCCGATCACCATTATTCGAGCATCGAAGACGAGGCGCGTCGAAAGGCGTTTCGCAATATGAGCTATCCGCTGTATGCGAATTCGCGTCGCCCCTTGAACGACGCTGAATTTAAACCCAAAGGCGCAGGACCGGCTTTCAATCAAACGCTTGATGAACATCTGCTTGGCGTGCAGGCCCATGCATCGCAGCTTGTCCGCTCGTTGCCGACGCTCGCTCGCGGCCTGAATGGTTTGCGCAATCATCGCGGACTACGCAAGCGCAATGCGAACCCCAGATTTCAGTGGCAGGACAAAGCGATGGATCTGGCCAGTGTTCTGCGCGAACGTACGGCACAACAAGGCGCTTTCATCGTCAACATGGCATCGACCGGGTGTGGTAAGACGTTGGCGAACGCGCGCATCATGAATGCACTGGCCGACCCGCAACGCGGTTTGCGATGCGCGTTCGCCATCGGTCTGCGTACGCTCACACTGCAGACTGGTCGCAGTTTTCAGCGCGATCTGAACTTGAACAGCGATACGCTCGCAATCATGGTCGGCGGTGGGGCGAGCCGGGCGCTGTTTGAGTACGGCGAGACGAAAGCAGAGTTGGACGCGGAGGCGAGCGGATCGGCATCAACGCAAGGGTTGCTCGATGACGAAGGTTACGTCGACGATCGGCATCCTTTACTTGAGCGCTTGAGTAACGACTCGCGGGTTCGTGCATTAATCGGTGCGCCGTTACTGGTATGTACGATTGACCACCTGATGCCCGCAACCGAGAGCTTGCGCGGCGGTCATCAGATCGCACCGATGCTGAGGTTGCTTGGCGGCGATCTGGTACTCGACGAACCAGACGATTTCGATATGGATGACTTGCCTGCGTTGACCCGGCTCGTGCATTGGGCTGGCGTGCTGGGTTCGCGAGTGCTCCTGTCGTCGGCGACGCTGCCGCCGGCAATGGTGCGCGGGCTGTTTTTAGCGTATCTGGAGGGACGACGTCATTTTCAGTGCAACCGTGGCGCGCGCCCTGATGAAGCTTTACGCGTTCCCTGCTTATGGGTTGATGAGTTCGCGCAGACGCACGCCGAGTGCGCCGACGATACAGCTTTCAAGCAAGCGCATGACGCTTTCGTTGCAAAGCGCTGCACGCAATTGGCTCGCGCCGAGGTGCGGCGCCGGGGCGAAATTGTAGTGCTCGAAGGTTGGGAGCGTATGTCAAAGACCGAACGACGCACGGCGTTTGCGGCATTGGCACTGCAAACGGCATGGCGATTGCATCGTGATGCGCAGAATCACACTATCGATCCGCACTCGGGAAAATGCGTGAGCTTCGGCCTGGTTCGCATGGCCAATATCGATCCGCTCTATGACGTCGCACGTGCGATGTACCAACTTGGCACACCCGTAAAAAACGCGCGGATTCATTTGTGTGTTTACCACTCTCAATTTCCGCTGCTGTCACGCTCACATATTGAGTACCAGCTAGACACGGCATTCGATCGGCGTGGGCGGGGTGGCGTCGATCCGGCTTTGTCTCGACCGACTATTCGCGCATTACTGGACGCATATGACGAGCCGCATCACATTTTTATTGTATTGGCATCACCGGTCTGCGAGGTCGGGAGGGACTGGGATGCGGACTGGGCGATTACCGAGCCTTCTTCCATGCGGTCGTTGATTCAATTGGCAGGGCGAGTCAGGCGGCATCGAGAGGGAGCGATAGCGCGTACAAATATCGTCGTCTTCGACACGAATTTGCGCTACTTCGAACGCGAAAATCAGGCAGATCCGGTGTTCTGCATGCCGGGCTTTGAGTTGCGTATGAAGATCGATCCGACGAAGACCAATGAACCTCACCCGCATGATTCTTCATTCTTCTTTCATCTGAAGTCTCATCATATAAGTCGCCTGCTTCATGCCGACGTGGATACGGGTGATTGGGCAATCGATGCGCAGCCTCGTATTCGGCAGCCTGAAGAATTGAACCCTCGACGCAGTCTAATCGAGCTTGAACACGGGCGTATGCGTGACACGATGTTGCCGCGAGAGATTGGTGGCCGGTACTACACGCTGGTCAAGCGCGATGCCACGCAGCATTGGCATAGCAATGAGCGGTTGTGGCTCACAGGCTTGCTGCCACAGGCGCAGCCATTCCGGCGAGATCCCACGAATAGAGTGGAAGGGGTTCTTCTACCGGATGAGGATGAAGAATCGTTGCGTTTGCATCGAATCGAGACAGGCAGATTTCCACGCGAAACCCGCTATACGGATCGAAGCGATCAATTTCTTGAGGTACGCGACGAAGAGTTGATTGGCGCTGGGATTGCGCCTTGGTGTCGGATTGATTTAATCGCGTTGTTGCGAGAATGGGCAGATGTTCACGATGAAAGCGTATGGGAGAGCGCGACGAAGCTCACCAAAGTGAGCTTGCCTGAGTCGGAGTACGGATGGTTTTATCACTCGGATCTGGGGTTCAAGAAGAGGTGAGGGGGAGAAGCTGCCTGTGCGGCAGTGAAATCATAAGCCTATTCGCTGGTTCTTCTGAGCTACGTTTTCCGCAGTCTCCCAACGTTATCACATCCTTTGGAGCACGTGGCGAGAGGCGTGATCGTATCCAATCGGCTCTTAAAAAGCCAATTCGGTGATTGGCTATCAATTCAGAGTTATCCAGGAGTCTTCAGTCCAGAAGCTCGATATCTTGTTGGAAGGGTAGTTGTTTTGCCCAGGATATAGGCCTATAAGAGGCCTACTCTTTACTCAGCCCGCACTCTATGAGGAGGTGCCAAGTGGCTAACTACCACAAATACAGAAGATCTTGACTTCAGGTAATCGCTATTCATACCCGGTTGGTTGATGCCAACCGGGAGAATGAGCATTTTATTATTGGAGGAATTGAGAATGTTTGATTCGCCTGAATTTTGCCAAAATGCTAATTTTAAGGATCGAATCAGTCGTTTCATTAGTGATCGCCTGGCAGCAAAGATCGAGGCGTTTTCATCAAGCGATCCACGGCGTGCGAACCTGGTAGCCGAATTCCATCGCGATACATGGCTTCACAATGCTGCAAGGCGTGTAAAGCAGATTCAAGCCGTCACGCATTCCCTGAAGCCGGTTCATCCAGAGGCACGCGGCACAAATCTTTACGTAAAACCCGCTGATCTGCCAACGCTCGAAGAGCTCGGCACGCATGCAGTTGGCGAGCGTTTCGCAGTCGATGTCACAGGAAACGCCGCGGCGCTGGACGTCTACAAGCTGCTTAAGCTTGAATCCGGAGGACGTACGCTTCTCGATGCTCTCCAGTCGAATGCAAGCGATGCCATCGCAGCACTGAGCGACAATCCCGCTGAAGCACGCGTATTGCGCGATGCGTTCATAAGCCTGACTGCAGTCCGTGAAGGAAGTATTGAATCGCACACGTGGGCCAAGCAAGTGTATTGGCTTATCGGTGACGATGCAGCGGATAACACCCAATATCATCTCCTTTCCCCTCTGTATGCCACATCGCTGGCGCAGGCTGTGTTCGACGACGTTCACGATGCGCGCTTTGGCGAATCGAATAAGCTCGCCCGAAGTGCGCGCAGGAACGGTCAGTCGTTTGATGGCGTCTATCGGGAATATCGCCAACTCGCTGTTCAGAGACTGGGTGGAACCAAGCCACAGAATATTTCGCAGCTCAATAGCGAACGTGGTGGTATCAACTATCTGCTTGCTTCTTTGCCACCGGCCTGGCGCGATCAGAAACCATCGCTTCCCGCGAGGACTCGTTCGGTTTTCGAGTACATCTTTGGCGCTCGGCGCGAAGTCCGTGCGAACGTGATGCAACTCGTGAAGTTTCTACAGACGAACCCAGTGGCGAATCGGGATACACGAGACACGGTTAGAGCCTACGTCAATCGGCTGGTTGACGAAATGACCCTATACGCTGGCGAACTTTCACATCACCCAGCCGGTTGGTCGCGTGCATCGGTATTTGACGAACTCAGCGATGAAGAAAAGCTCTGGTTGGACCCGCTGCGCGTGGAGCTTCCAGATGAAAGCGAATTCGCCGATCGATGGATGTCGATGGACTGGCCGATGCAGATTGGAGAGCATTTCGGCAAATGGCTAACGGCGCGGTTGACGAAAGATCTCATCGGTATGGGTTACGAACACTCGCACGAATGGCGTCGTATCTTGCTGAATGAATTGAGTTCATGGGTGCAGGATCTGCGCGAGCAGAGCCGGAAAGTGCAGGCGTATGCCTATATTTCATTCAGAAGTAAGCACGACGATATTTTTGAACGAAGAGAAGCGACATGAGTGAGCGTACTAACTCTTCTCATGCAAAAGCGCTGATCGTCTTGCCGTATCTACGCGTACAGAATGCCAACGCTATTTCAAGCCCGCTGACGCACGGCTTTCCGTCTATCACTGCATTGAACGGAACAATGTGGGCGCTGCAACGGCAACTCCGGCTGGCCAATATTCCGCTGAATCTGCATCGAGTCGGTGTGATCTGCCATCGTCATGAAGAGCAGGTCGAAGATGGTTACGTGAAGACTTTTCGCTTGACGCGCAATCCACTCGAGAAGGACGGCGGTGTCGCGGCAATCGTCGAAGCTGGCCGCATTCATCTGGAGATCACCTTGCTGTTCGAGGTGACGCAACACGTTTCACCAGAAGCAATTCCGCAACTCACACGAGGTAACGAAGCTCGATTAAATGAGTGGGCTGCGCGGATAGGCGAGATAGTTCAGCGGATGCGTATCGCGGGTGGCACGCTGTTGCCTGTGCGTCGGCTCGCAGGGAAATTAACCCGGCCATGGATGGAAGTGCTGCCGGAGGACATGGACGAAAAGCGCCGCCTCTTTGCGAGGTGGCGACGCCAATGGCTGCCGGGCTACGCACTCGTTAGCCGCGACGATCTGCTTGCAACGCGCCACGAGTTTCTGCGTCTTACCAATCCCGACGTGACGTTGGTTGATGCGTGGCTACACGCGGCGCGCTTCAATTATGAATCGACGGAAGAGCCGGGCGCAAACATCCCGACACAAGCCGCTTCCGAAACAAGACACCGATGGTCCGATCCGCAGAGACAAAAAGGTGCCGGCTGGACCGTGCCGATTCCTGTTGGTTATGCCGCGCTTCAGCCGCCATTGGCGGCGGGAAGTGTGGCCAATACGCGTGATCCAGACGTGCCTTTCGTGCTGGTTGAATCGATCTACTCGTTTGGTGAATGGATCAGCCCACATCGTTTGAATGATCTGGATGATCTGTTCTGGCGACCGGAAGTCGATCTGGAGAAAGGCGTATATCGATGTCGTGGCAGCTATACGAAATCAGATTTGCATCTTCTCGACTCCGATGAAGCCTTACCGGAATTCGAATGACTTTTTTAAATTGCGAAGCATACGTGCAATCGCTTCGCCTGGCGACTCACTTATCTTTAGCAGGGATATATCATGGTTGAAAAACTGAAAACTGCGACTGTGCTGGCTTTCGAACGTAAGCTGGACCCTTCCGATGCGCTTTTTCACGCGGGTCGCTGGGAGGATATCGGGAACGCGAACGCATGGGAATCCATTGGAATTGCGGAAAAATCGGTACGCGGGACGATTTCCAATCGGCTCAAAGTGAAATCTAAAGGTGACGATTCCAGCAAGGTTGATCCGGCAAAGCTCGATGCCGCTATCGAAAATCCCAATCTTCAAACGGTTGATGTGGCGGCGTTGCCTGCTAATGCGGACACGCTTCGCGTGCAATTCACGCTGCGGGTACTTTCAGGAACTGGCGTGCCGTCGGCCTGTAATAGCGCGCCTTATCGGGATCGGCTGCAACGTGTCGTTGATGACTATGTTGCGCGCGAAAAATTTGTTGAATTGGCCAATCGCTATGCCGCGAATCTGGCGAATGGCCGCTTTTTGTGGCGGAACCGGATTGGAGCGGAAAATGTACATATCGATGTGATTCGGCTCTGTAAAGGCGAGCAGGCCAGTCAGTTCTCATTCGATGCCCTTGCGCTGAATTCGCGCGATCTGACCACCGGCGATTCTCATCTGAGAAAGCTCGGGGCTTTGATCGCCGATGGGCTGGCTGGACATCAGCATGTGTTGCTGCAAGTGAGTGCGTATGTGCGCCTTGGCTGCGGGCAAGAAGTGTTTCCGTCGCAGGAACTGATACTCGACAAAGGCAGCAGCAAGAAAAGCAAGACGCTCTACAAGGTACAGGACATTGCAGCGATTCATTCGCAAAAGATTGGTAACGCAATTCGAACGATCGATACCTGGTATGACGGGGCAGATGAGCGCGGGCCGATTGCAGCGGAGCCATATGGGTCGGTGACAACGGAAGGCAGGGCGTATCGGCAACCTCGATCTGAAAAGGATTTTTACTCGTTGCTCGATGCCTGGGTACTCAAGGACAAAGTGCCGCCTGTGGAGCAGCAGCATTTTGTGATGGCCATACTGATTCGCGGTGGCGTGTTCGGCGATGCGGGCTAAGGTCATGACGACGCACTATATCGACATTACGCTTTTGCCCGATCCCGAATTCGCTGACGCGCATTTGCTCGGCGCGCTGGTCGCGAAGCTTCATCGTGCATTGGTGCAGCTTCGCTCGGATGGGATCGGTGTCAGCTTTCCTGGTTATAGCCTGTGTCCGCGCTCGCCGGGGCGCGTGCTGCGTCTGCATGGTGCGCAGAGTGCGTTGCGAGAGTTGTTGGCACTTACCTGGTTGCAGGGTATGCGCGATCACGTTGAGTTGACGGATGTGCTGACGGCGCCTGCGAACGCCACGCGGTGTGTTGTGCGCAGGCGGCAGTTTAAGACCAATGTTGAGCGGCTGCGGCGCAGGCGGATGCGGAGAAAGGGGGAGACTGTGGCGCAGGCTGCGGCTGCGATTCCGGAGTCGGTCGAGCGGAAGCCGGATCTGCCGTATGTGCATGTGCGTAGCGCGAGCACGGGGCAGCCATTTTGTTTGTTTATCGAGCAGGTGATTGAAGGGGAGGTTGAGGGGAAGGGTGGGTTTAATTCTTATGGGCTGAGCGCAGGAGGGGCCGTGCCGTGGTTTTGACCTTTTTTCTGGGCGTGTTTTGAGGGGCTATAAGAATCAAGGGGTTAGGGGGCGTTGGGGAATTTGGGTGGTTTGTGGTGGAAGTGCAGGTTTTCGTTTTAAATCATGGGTTTGTGGGCTTTTTGGGCTAGTTCGCTGCCGCGTAGGCAGCTGAGAAATGGTTGAGGTAGGCGCGCGCCTGGGTGATGTGGTTCGCTGCCGCGTAGGCAGCTGAGAAAATAACCGGCGACCAGTCGGATGAATTCCCCTTGTTCGCTGCCGCGTAGGCAGCTGAGAAAAAAGAGCGCGAGCGCTTCGCGCAACTGAAGACGTTCGCTGCCGCGTAGGCAGCTGAGAAAAGCGACTCAGCGGTACGCGCTGCCTTCGCCTTGTTCGCTGCCGCGTAGGCAGCTGAGAAATTCGCACCGGCCTTCGCGTCGGCCTTGGCGCCGTTCGCTGCCGCGTAGGCAGCTGAGAAAGGCCAGCACCGCGCCGAACGCACCGAGCACGCGTTCGCTGCCGCGTAGGCAGCTGAGAAACATACCTGCGTTGAACAGCTTGGCGCCGGTCGGTTCGCTGCCGCGTAGGCAGCTGAGAAAGATATGGAAGCGCAGCAGATACCCGGCATATTGTTCGCTGCCGCGTAGGCAGCTGAGAAAATGTCGAAGTCGGCCGACGTGGAAGCGGACCCGTTCGCTGCCGCGTAGGCAGCTGAGAAACGTCGAAGGTTCAGAAAGGCGAAGAACTGGTCGGTTCGCTGCCGCGTAGGCAGCTGAGAAACGTCGCGGGAAGCGCAGGGCAAGAGGCGAGCGGTTCGCTGCCGCGTAGGCAGCTGAGAAACTGCACAGTGGATGGGTCATAGCCAAACTCAGCGTTCGCTGCCACGTAGGCAGCTGAGAAAGAGTCACTGGATGTCCGCTGACACCGCGCGTTTTCGAGCCAGCATAGGCTGAAACTCAACTATTCCTCAGACCTAATCCTGCCTCACTCAGGCACACAACCCCCAATCGAGAGGTTACGTTCGATCGGCATTAAAAACGTTACGTCTGTGGCGTAACACGCATTGTCGATTCATTGGAATAGTCATTTGCAAACGATTTAAAGCGCCAATGCCATCAAGACATTGAGCGCTTTCTTTCACTTCTTTCTACTGTCTTTAAAGGCGCGAATCGAAATTCGATTTGCGCTTTTTTATTGGCCTGGAACTTGCGATTATCGAGCGCCCGATCCAGCCATATACGAGCACGGCGCTACAGCGTTCGGCCCGGCACACAAATCAAGGCGACGCGCGACCACGCGATGTCGGGTATCCAGTAACCGTATAGAGCAAGAACGATCAGCGGTTTCCCGGGGGCACTGATTACACCTTTGACCAATCAGGTCGCGATTTCATCGCGAAAGGACTAATCATGGCTCCCTTCAAACACACTCTTGTTGCATCGGCGAGCGCACTTCTTTGGTGGTCGCTTGCGTCCACTGCGCAGGCAGGCGACACCACGTCCACGACGCCGACCACATCGACGATTCAAAGCGGCGGCTGGCCGATCGCAGGCGGGTCCGGGCCGGGCTACGCGTGGGCGGAAGGCTCGCTTCCGGGTAACGGATGGGGATTTTCGGGCGGTTCGGGGGCGAGTTCGGGTTCGGGCTCGGGCTCGGGTGGATCGGGGTCCGGCGGCTCTGGGGATGGGGGGTATGGCGGTGGTGGCGATGGCGGATCGGGCGACAGCGGTCACGGCGGTTGGGGGGATGGCTCAGGAGGCGGTGGATCGGGTGGCAGTGGTGGATCGGGCGGTAGCGGCGGTTCGGGCGGTAGTGGTGGTTCTGGAGATGGCGGTCATGGTGGTTGGGGCGGAGGAAGCTCCGGCGACGGCGGCCATGGCGGATCGGGGGGCAGCGGCGGTTCGGGCGGTAGCGGCGGTTCCGGAGGTAGTGGCGGATCCGGCGGTAGCGGTGGATCCGGCGACGGCGGTCATGGCGGCTCGGGTGGTAGCGGTGGCTCCGGCGGTAGCGGTGGTTCCGGCGACGGCGGCCACGGCGGATCGGGTGGTGGCAGTTCAGGTGGCAGCGGTGGTTCGGGAGGTAGCGGTGGCTCGGGCGGCAGTGGCGGATCCAACGGTAGCGGTGGCTCCGGCGACGGCGGTCATGGCGGTTCGGGAGGTAGCGGCGGCTCGGGCGGCAGTGGCGGTTCCGGAGGTAGTGGCGGATCCGGCGGTAGCGGTGGTTCTGGCGACGGTGGTCACGGCGGTTGGGGCGGCGGTGGTTCCGGTGACGGCGGCCACGGTGGTTCTGGCGGAAGCGGAGGCTCAGGAGGCTCAGGCGGTTCAGGCAACGGCGGCCACGGTGGTTCGGGCGGAAATGGCGGCACTGGCGGCTCCGGCGGTATGGGAGGCTCAGGCGGCACTGGCGGCCACACAGGCGGCAACTCCGGCACGCCCGGCAACACCACGGGCGTCGGTGGCTCCGGCAATGGCAATCAGAGCAGCAGCGGCCTGCTGAGCCCGATCGCGAACCTCATCGTCAACGTCGGCGCCGTGAGCGTACCGATTGTGCCGATCACGCTCGGCAACAACAGCGGCAGCGGCAATGGCAATGGCGTCGCCAATGGCACATCGGCGGGATCGGGCTCGACGGGTTCCAGCGGATCGACCGGCCATAGCTCGGGCGGCCTGCTTGCGCCGGTCACGGCCTTGCTTGGCGGCGTGTCGGTGGTGCCGGTGAGCGGCGGCGGCTCGTCGAGTGGTGGCTCTGCGTCCAACCCGGCAGCGCCGTTGACGAACATCGTCGGCACGTTGACCGGCGCCTTGACCGGCGCCTTGGGCGGCGTATCGAGCGGCGGCGGCGCGCAAGGCGGCAAGAGCGGTGGTTCGTCGTCGACGCCTTCGTCCTCGAACCCGGCGGCGCCGTTGACGAACATCGTCAGCACGCTGACCGGCGCACTCGGCGGCGCGACGGGCGGAACCAGCAGCGGTGGAAATGGCAGCGGTGGTAGCAGCAGCGGCGGAACCAGCGGCGCCACTTCGTTGCTCTCGCCAGTGACGAACCTGCTCGGCGGTCTTACCGGCGGGCTGGGCGGCGGCACGTCCACGCAAACACCGGGCTCGCACAAGCACTGACGCCCTGACGCGTTAGCGCACGAGCACCCCGAAGCACCCCGGCCGGACCCGAAGCGCCCAAGCGCCTTCCGGTCCGGCCTTTCAATTTCGCTCCCTCAATCCTAAGAACTTTGATCTAGATCATCCAATCACTGCCCCTCGCCTGCTAAGTTCATCGCATCTCAAAAAGACAAACACATGCGGTACGGGGCGCGACATGCAACACCACACGCTGGACGTCGAAATCGGGCGCCTTCTAACCGGGCCGCTGCTCGCCTGCGGACCCGACGTAACGATCCGCGAAGCCGCGCGCCTGATGGCCGCGCAGCGCTGCAGCGCGATCGTCGTCACCGAGGCGCAGCGCGCCGTCGGCATCTGGACCGAACGCGACGCGCTGGCGCTAGGCAGCCAGACCGCAGCCGCCACCTTGCCGATCTCCACCGCCATGAGTCAGCCGGTGCGTTCGCTGCCGGCCCAGACCAGCGCGCGCGAAGCCGCCGCATTGTTCGCGCGCGAAGGCATCCGCCATTGCCTGGCGGTCGATGAGGCGGGCAATCCGCTCGGCCTCGTCACGCAGACCGATCTCGTCATGAGTCAGGGGCCCGAGTGCTTCCTGCGTCTGCGCACGCTGGCCTGCGCGAAGCCGCCGCGCCCGCACTGCATCGACGCGCACACGCCGTTTGCCGAAGCCATGGCGCAGATGCGCGAGCGCCGCCTGAGCGCGATCGTCGTGCGCGACGCGGATGGCGGCCTCGGCATTCTCACCGAGCGCGACGTGGTGCAAGCAGTGGCGCAAGGCGCGCTCGAACAGCCCGACGAGCATGCGGAAACCGGCCCCGAAGTGGGCCATTACGCCAGCCGCCCGCTGCGCTCGCTCACGCATTCGCGCAGCCTCTATTCGGCGCGGCAATACCTGCTCGAACATCGCATGCGTCACGTGGGCGTGCTGGACGACGCGGGCGAACTGATCGGCCTGCTCGGTCTCGCCGATATCCTGCGCGACCTCGAACACGAATATGTGCGCGAACTGCAGGACGCGCTGCGCGAGCGCGATGACGCGCTGCTCGCCTCGCGCGCGAGTCTGCGTCTGGCCGATCAGGTCGTGCAATCGACGCTCGACGGCGTGATGATCACCGACCTTTCCGGCACCATCGAGCGCATCAATCCGGCCTTCACGCGCCTGACCGGCTACACGGAACGCGAGGCGATCGGCCGCAACGCGCGTTTGCTGGCTTCGGGGCGCCAGGGGCCGGCGTTCTACGCGACGCTCTGGCAAAGCATCGAAACCACCGGTCACTGGAAAGGCGAGATCTGGAATCGCCGCAAGGACGGCACGATCTTCCTCGAATACCTCACGATTTCCAGCATCCGCGATGCGCACGGCCGCTGCACCCATTACGCGGCGATCTTCGCGGATATCACGCAGCGCCGCGAAACTGAGGAGCGCCTCAGTTATCTCGCCACCCACGATGCGCTCACGGGTCTGGCGAATCGCACCTTGTTTACCGAGCGCATCGCTTTGTCGCTCGCTCGCGCCCGCCGCTCGGGCAAGCGCGTGGCGGTCATGTTTCTCGACCTCGACCGCTTCAAGCTCATCAACGACACCATGGGTCACGGCGTGGGCGACGAAGCGCTCACGGTGATCGCGCGGCGTCTGCGCGATTCGGTGCGCGAAACCGATACGGTCGCGCGGCTGGGTGGCGACGAATTCACGCTGCTGATCGAAGATATCGACGATATTCGCCATGTCGGCCGCATTGCGGAGACGCTGCTCACGACCGTGGCCGCGCCCATCCGTGCAGGAGAGCAGACACTTTTCGTCACGCCGAGCATCGGCATCAGCATGTTTCCGGACGACGCGCAAAGCGCGAAGCAACTGCTGATGCAAGCCGATCGCGCGATGTACGAAGCCAAGGACGCGGGCAAGAACAACTTCCAGTTCTTCGCCGCGCCCATGACGTCGTGCGCCATGGAGCGCATTCAACTCGAAACCGAATTGCACCGCGCGATCCACGCGAATGAATTGCTGCTGCACTATCAGCCTGAATTCGACGTCGAAAGCGGGCGATTTTCGAATGTGGAAGCGCTGGTGCGCTGGCAGCATCCGCAGCGCGGGCTCGTGCCGCCCGATCAATTCATTCCGATCGCGGAAGAGTCCGCGCTGATCGTGCCGATAGGCGCGTGGGTGTTGCGCGAGGCGTGCCGCCAGGCGCGCGCGTGGCTCGACGAAGGTTTCGACTTTGGCCGCATCTGCGTGAATCTCTCTGCGCGCCAGTGTCTGCATGACGGTTTCCTCACGCAACTCGCCAATATCCTCGCCGAAACCGGTTTGCCCGCAAACCGGTTGCAACTCGAACTGGTCGAGAGCATGGCGATGACATCGGCGAACGGCGGCATCGAGGCGCTGTTGCAGGAACTGGCGGCGCGTGGCATCAGCCTGGCCATCGACGATTTCGGCACGGGCTATTCGTCGTTCCGCTATCTGCAGAAATTGCCGGTGGATACGCTCAAGGTCGATCGCTCGTTTCTCGCGCAGATCGGGGACTCTGCGAGCGGCGATGGTTCCATCGTGCGCGCCATCGTGGCGATGGCAAAGTCGCTGGAAGTTTCCGTGGTGGCGGAAGGCGTGGAAACGCCGCAGCAATTCCAGTTTCTGCGCGATATCGGCTGCAATCGCGCGCAGGGATTCTTGCTCGCGCGTCCCGCACCCGCAGCAAGCATGCCGCGTGTCATGCCTGTTTTCGACGCTGCACGCGATACGGTTCAAATATAAGTAGTTCGTAATCCTGTTGATCTGGAGAGTGAAGACGTGACCACTCACGATGAGATGCTGCTGCGCTCGATGACGGCGCTCGTCAGCTCGCATGGCAAGGCCATTTCGCGTTTCGGCGCGAGCGTGGTCGTGATGAGCAAGTTTGCCGAAGCGGTGCTGCCGCAACTTTCGGCGCCGCAAATCGAGCGTACGGTCGAGGCGTTTCGCGCGCTGATCGGCGACGCGCTCGCGGTAGCCGACGATACCGACAAGAACGTGCTGCCCGGCGACTATCGCGCGACGCTGCTCGAACAAAGCAATGTGCTGTTGAACCGGCTGGGCAGCAACGCTGCTGCGCCACGCTGAAACGGGAGACGTCATGCGCAATCTGACGATTCGAAGCGGTCTGCTCGCGGTGCTCTGCACCTTCGCGGCAATGCTCGTCGTAGGCGCCGCGGTGGGCGTGCTGATGATCGGCCGCGCCGACGACGCTGCGCGCCGCGTGCATGAAGCGGCACGTGCATCCGCGCTCGCCGACGCATTGGGCCGCGACGCCGCGCAGGCGCAGGCGGCGCTCGCGCGCGGCTACGCGGCGCTGAAAGAGCAGAACGATACTTCTGCGCGCGACGGTGCGCTCGCCGAAGCGCGCAGTCTCATCGCCCAGGCATCGCATCAAGGCGACGCATTGCGCTCGGGCGCGAACGCGCGCACGGCGACGGCCTTGACCGGCACGCAGACAACACTCGCGGCCCTGCAAGGCAACGCCGCCGACGCGCTCGCACACGGCGATACATCGGCCTACGCCACGCTCGCTGGCGGCGACATCGCACACACGGCCGCCCAACTCAACGCCGAGATCGTCGCTTTCCATACCGATGCGGACGCAACGGTTCGCGCGACGCTTGCGCAAGGCGCGCGCGAACACGACTGGGTCATGGCGATGGTGGCGATCGGCCTTGCGGGCGCACTCGCGCTCGTCGTCGTCACGCATCTGGCGCTGCGCCGTCTCGTGACCGCGCCGCTTGCGGTGGCCGTCGATGCGCTCAACCAGATCGCCGCCAACGATCTTGCGGTGGCCATCGCGCCTGGCGGGCGCAATGAAATCGGCCAGTTGCTCGACGCCATGCGCCGCATGCAGGACGGCCTTTCGCTGACCGTGCGCAACGTGCGCGCGTGCTGCGACGCGATCAACACTGGCGCGCGCGAAATCGCCGCGGGCAATCTCGATCTGTCGAGCCGCACCGAGCAGCAATCGGCCTCGCTCGAACAGACGGCGGCGAGCACCGAGCAGCTGACGGCCACGGTGCGCCAGAACGCCGATCACGCCAACCAGGCGAGCGCGCTGGCCGCAGGCGCCGCCGACGTCGCGCAGCGCGGCGGACGCGTGGTTGAGGAAGCGGTGGAAACGATGGAGGCGATCACGCGCAGCTCGGGCAAGATCGCCGATATCACCGGCATCATCGACGGCATTGCGTTTCAGACCAATATTCTCGCGCTCAACGCGTCGGTCGAGGCCGCGCGCGCGGGCGAGCAGGGGCGCGGCTTCGCGGTGGTGGCGGGCGAAGTGCGCATGCTTGCGCAACGCAGCGCGGCGGCGGCGCGCGAGATCAAGTCGTTGATCGACGCTTCGGTGAAGGATGTGCGCGGCGGTCGCGCACGCGTCACCGAAGCGGGCGAGACGATGGCCGAAATCGTCGAGTCGATCGAAAAGGTTTCGGGCTTGATGAAGGAAATCGCATCGGCCACGGTCGAGCAGAGCGCCGGTATCGAGCAGGTCGAACAGGCCGTGACGCAGATGGATCAGGTCACGCAGCAGAATGCGGCGCTAGTGGAAGAGGCCGCTGCGGCCGCGGGCTCGCTCGAACAGCAGGCGAGCCAGATGGCCGAAGCGGTGGCAACGTTCCGCTTGCGCCCGGAAAGCGCTTCGGCGAAAGCGCGCGAAACGCGGGCGGGCGAGGGGGCGTGGGTTGAAGCGCAGCAGGTGGCGTTCGTTTGACGCTTCAACGCGCTAGCGCAAGGTAATCAGAGCGGCGGACGCTCCAGCGCCAGCCAGCGTTGCACGGTGGGACGCTGCCATTGGTGGCGCGCGTAATCGGCGAGCTTTTCTGGCACGGCATCGCCGTTCAGCACGAGCCGATTGAGCATCAGCGCGAGATCGACATCGGCGATGCACCATTCGCCGAACAGGTTCGGCTGGCCGTGCGAAAGCAGTGCTTCGCTGGCCGCAAAGAGTTTGCGCGCGGCATCCTGCGCGGCGGGGGAAAGCGGGGCTTCGACCGGCCGGTAAAACACCACTTCGGTCGAGCGCTCCGAGCGGATCGGCATCAGATCGCTGCGCAGCCAGGCCTGCACCTGACGCGAGCGCGCGCGGTCGCGGCGGTCTTCGGGATAGATCGCGGGTTCGGGAAAGACCTCGTCCAGATACTCGGTGATTGCGGATGATTCCGAAAGCGCGAAGCCGTCGTGAATCAGCGTGGGCACGCGCTGCGTGAGCGAGGTTGCAGCGAAACCGGGCGCGCGATTCGCCGCCTTGCCGAGATCGACGGTATGCAGCGTAAAGGGCAGCGACTTCTCATGCAGCGCCACGAATACCGACATCGCATAGGGGCTGGCGTATTGCGCGTCGGCGTAGAGTTCGAGTTTCGGCTGGGACAAAACGGTCTCCATTGAGCGTGATAACGTGGCGCGAATGACCACGGCCGGTCATCTTACGCCACGCGCTACGGCGTGACCGTTTCGCGTGCCTCCCGCGCACATTCCTCCATGACCTCCATCAAAATGCGCTTGGCGGGCGTGTCCAGATCGCGCCACGCAAGGCCAATACCGGTGCGATGATCGCGCAGATCCAGCGGCCGCGCGATTACCTTCGGCGGCAGCGCCATGGCCGCATGCTGAGGAATCACGCCGATCCCCAGCCCCGCTGAAATCAGCGCGAGCATGGTGGTGTATTCGCCGAGTTCCGCCGCAATCTCCAGCGACACGCGCTGCTGGCGAAACGCCACCAGCATTTCGTCGTAAAGCCCCGGCGCGTAGCGGCGCGCGAGCACGAAGGCGGCGCGCCCGCGCAGATCGGCGGGCCGAATCTGCGTCTTGCGGGCGAGTTCGTGATCCTCGGGCACGGCCACCACGAACGACTCTTCCATGACCAGGCGAATCTCCACGCCCGCGCCGCTTACCGGCAGGCGGATCAAGCCGAAGTCGAGCTTGCCGTCGTGCAGCGCCGCGATCTGCACGGGCGTGGGCATATCCTTGAGTTCGAGCGTGATCATCGGGTAACGCTCGTGCATGCGCCGCATCAGCGCGGGCAGCAGACGCGGCAGCACCGAAGAGACGAACGCCACCCGCAGCGTGCCGATTTCGCCGCGCGCGGAAAGCCGCGCCGTTTGCTCCGCGCGTGCCGCCTGATGGAGCGTCGCGCGCGCTTCGGGCAGGAAGGCCGCGCCGGTTTCAGTGAGCGTCACGCGATGACGATCGCGGTCGAACAGGCGCACCTCGAGCTCTTCTTCCAGCGCCTTGATCTGCATGCTCAAGGCGGGCTGCACGATGCAAAGACGCTCGGCCGCGCGGCCGAAATGCAGTTCTTCGGCAAGCGCTACAAAGGCGCGCAGATGTTTCAGTTCCATGGCGATTTCCGCATTGCTCGGGCGTGGTTATCACGCTTCATGATAACAAGGTCATGAAAGACTATTGGCTCGGGCGCGCAGAATGCGGTCAACTCACGAGGAATACACCAAAGCCATGCGCAACGCGCGGTGCGGGCGTTCATCGCCTTAAAAGCCGCGCGACGCAAACCACAATGACGAACGAGACACTCCGCCTGTTTGGCCTGCAAGGCCGCCGCGCCCTGGTGACGGGTTCGGGACGAGGCATTGGCCTTGCGCTGGCTGGCGGCCTGGCCCGCGCGGGCGCAGCGCTGGTCATCAACGGACGCAATCAGGCTCAGGCCGCCGAGGCAGCCGCACGTTTGCGCGACGAAGGCTTCGAAGCCGATATCGCCGTATTCGACGTGGCCGACCCGCAAGCCGTCGCGCGCGCCGTCGATGCCGTCGAGGCGAATCTGGGCCCCATCGACATTCTCATCAATAACGCCGGCATCCAGCGCCGCGCGCCGCTCGACCAGTTCGCCGCAAGCGACTGGAATGAGTTGATGCGCGTGAATCTGGACGGCGTTTTCCACGTTTCGCAGGCCGTTGCGCGCCATATGCTCGCGCGCGGGCGCGGCAAGATCATCAATATCAGTTCGGTGCAGAGCGCGCTGGCGCGGCCCACGATCGCGCCTTATGCGGCGTCCAAAGGCGCACTGCGCATGCTCACGCAAGGCATGTGTGCCGATTGGGCCGGGCGTGGCATTCAGGTCAACGCGCTGGCGCCGGGCTACTTCGCAACCGATCTCAATCGCGCACTCGTGGACGACCCTGAATTCAGCGCGTGGCTGTGCAAGCGCACACCTGCGGGCCGTTGGGGCCGTGTCGAGGAACTATGCGGCGCTGCTGTATTTCTCGCGTCCAATGCGTCGGATTTCGTGAACGGGCAGACGCTGTTCGTCGATGGCGGGCTCACGAGCGTGGTGTGACGAAACACGGGAAATACCGGAAGCACTGCGAACACAGCTTGAAACACGCAAGGATGAAACAATGAAGTCGATCTCTTCCACCCAACGCACGAATACGCCGAAAACGAAGCCGCGGCGCACGCTCGCGAGCCTCGCTCTCGCGCTGACGCTCGGCACGGCGGCGCATGCCACGCTGGCCGCCGACTGGATCGTATCGGGTAACGACGGCAAGTATCAACGCGTGGAAGGGCGCGATACCTGGCTGGCGAATTCGCCGCCCGATACGCTTACGCTGCTCGATGCGAGCCATTTTCCGCCGCAGGTCAAGGCCACGGTGGAGGTCGAAAACGGCATTCAGGGTCCGCCGCAAGCTGTGGCTGTGACGCCCGATGGCGCGCTTGCGCTCGTAGCCGCACCCACGCGTTACGACGAAGCCGCAAAGAAACTGCTGATGGACTCATTCCTTCAGGTGGTCGATTTGCATGCCACGCCGCCTTCGGTTACGCGCATCGATCTGGGCATGCATCCGCAAGGCATCGCCATCGACCGTAGCGGACATCTCGCACTCGTGACCGGCGTGGATGGTCGCGTCGCCGTGGTGCAGATCAACGGCACGAACGTGAAGATCGCAGACTGGCTCAAGCTTGGCGAAAAGCGTCTTGCCGGTGTGAGTTTTACGCACGATGGCCGTCATGCGCTGGTGTCGCTGCGCGACGAACAGGGCGTGGCCGTGCTCGACGTGAACGACGGTCATGTGACTGATTCTGGCGTGCGTCTTTCGTCGGGCGTGGCGCCGTACACCATCGATGTGTCGAGTGACGGCAAGTGGGCCGTGGTGAGCGACGTGGGTCTGGCCGGCCTGCCCGGCTACGCAGGCAAACTCGCAGGCGATGCGGATGCGATCACGCTCATCGACGTTTCGCACGAGCCGTTCCGCGCCGTGCAGCATCTCACGGTGCCGTCGCTGCCCGAAGGCGTGGCGATCTCGCCCGATGGCCGCTGGATCGGTGTGCAGGCGATGGACGGCTCGAACCTCACAGCGGATAACCCGGGCCGTCACGCGCGCGGCAAGGTGGTGCTGTTCGAGATCCGCAATGGCGTGGCGCATCAGGTTGCCGAAGCGCCGGGCGGCGAGGCCGCGCAAGGCATCGTCTTCACGGCGGACAGCAAGTATCTGATCGTGCAGTTCAACGTCGAGCATCAACTGGCGCTTTATGCCGTGAATAACGGCCACTTGCGCGATACCGGCAAGCGGATCGAGATCAAGGGCGGTCCTTCGTCATTGCGCACGACACCGCGCTAAAAGCGTCCCGCGAAGAGATAAAACAATAAAGCTGACTCACTTATAGCCATTCCGACTTTTCTACTTTCGACCATGCCACATTCGATACCGGTACTTTGCGGCTCGCTAGCAGGCCAGCCGTTTACCTTCAACGTGAAAGTGCATAACGCCGCTTATCGCACGCTTGGGCTCGATTACACTTTTGTGAGCTTTGGTGTGGACGACGCGCCGCTCGCCATCCAGGCCATTCGCACGCTCGGTATTCGTGGCATGAACGTGACGATGCCGCATAAGCAGGCGGTCATTCCGTATCTGGATGCGCTCGATGAAACGGCGCGCGAGATCGGCGCGGTGAACACCATCGACAATCGATCGGGACAGCTAACTGGTTACAACACCGATTGCGTCGGCGCTGTGCGTGCGCTTGAAGAGGTCACCAGCTTGCCGGGCAAGCGTATCGCGCTGCTGGGCGCAGGCGGCGCGGCGCGCGCGATTGCGTGGGGTGCGAAGCGCGCCGGTGCGAACCTGACCGTGTTCAATCGCACGGCGCAGCGCGGTCAGGCACTGGCCGAGGCCTTCGGTCTGCGTTTTGGCGGCGCGCTAGAGGACTTCGATCCGCATGCTTTCGATGGCGTAGTCAATGCCACGGCGGCTGGCTTTCGTGCGCCGGATGCCAGCCCGCTGGCGGCGCGGCAACTGGCTTCGCATCTCTTTGTGATGGACGCGGCGTTCCTGCCGGTGCAAACGCGTCTGATCCGCGATGCGGCCGCGGCGGGTTGCGCGACGGTCGACGGCACACGCATGTTGCTGCATCAATTCTGCGGACAAATCGAGCTTTACACGGACCGGCCCGCGCCGTTCGAGGCGATGCGCACGGCGCTGCTCGATGAAATCGAGCGAGTCGAGCGTGTTGCGCAGGCCGAACGCGCCGCCGCCTGACGAGGCAATGCGTCCGGCAGCCCGCGTCAGACGGGCGCCGGAGGGAAGCCGCAAACGGCTCCACCTGCATGTACAGGAGTGGACATGGAAGGAGACAATATGAAGCATCAATCGATTGCCATCGACGGCACAGGGGCGCGTGTGAATCCGCACACGAATGAGCGCGCAACGCAGGACCGCGCAACGCAGACCCAGGTCAGCTCGGCCGATCTTTATCGCGCGGCCTGGGCGGCGTCGATCGGCAGCGCGCTCGAGTATTACGACTTCGCGCTTTATAACCTCGCATCCGCGCTGATTTTCGGTCCGCTGTTCTTTCCGTCGAGCGACCCTGCGCTCGGATTGATTGCCAGCTTCGGCGCCTATTTCATCGGCTTTGCGATCCGGCCGGTGGGCGGCATCCTGTTCGGCGCGCTGGGCGACCGCTACGGGCGCAAGTTCGTGCTGATGGCGACGATCCTGCTGATGGGCGTGGCGAGCACGCTGATCGGCGTGTTGCCCACTTATGCGAGCGTGGGCATCTGGGCGCCGGTTCTGCTGGTGGGCTGCCGTTTGCTGCAAGGTCTGGGTGCGGGCGCGGAGCAGGCGGGTGCCGCCGTGCTGATGGCCGAATTCGCGCCGCCGCAACGGCGTGGTTACTTCGCGGCGCTGCCGTTCATGGGCGTGCTGCTCGGCACGGTCATGGCGGCGGCGATCTATTTCGCGCTGGTGCGTGTCGAGGATATTTCGCAAACGCCGCTCTGGCGCGTGCCGTTCCTGCTGAGCGCGGTGATCATTGCCGTGGCGGTGTGGATTCGGCTGCGTCTACGTGAATCGCCCTCGTTCGCGCGGCTCGAAGCGCGCCAGCAGGTAAAGGAGAGCCCGCTGCGCCACTTGATGCGCAATTCGAAGCCCACCGTGCTCAAGGTGATCGGCCTGCGCATGGCCGAGAACGGCGGATCGTCGATTTATCAATCGCTGGCGATCAGCTATATCGCTACGGCAACCGGCCTGAAAGGGCAGATCGGGCCGCTTGCGCTGCTGTTGGCGGGGGCGTCCGGCGCTATCGTGATTCCGCTGGCAGGACTCCTTAGCGATCGTATCGGGCGCGTGCGAAGCTACCGTATCTTCGCGGTTTATCAGCTTGTTCTGGCGTTTCCGACCTGGTGGGTGCTGAGTCTGGGCAACGCCACGGCCAGCATCGCCATGCTTTGTGTGTCGCTCGCGGGCGTCTGGGGCATGTTCGCGACGCAAGGCGCGCTGCTGCCCGAATTGTTCGGCGCGCAGCATCGCTATGCGGGCGTGGCGGTGGGGCGCGAATTATCGGCGGTGGTGGCGGGCGGTATTGCGCCGCTGGTGGGCGCGTCGATCATCGCGTGGGCCACGACGCATTGGGGCGCGGGGCACGGCACGGTGCTCGCGTGGATTCCGCTCGCCAGTTATGTCGCAGTCCTGAGCTTGATCGGCGTGCTGACGACCTTCCATATTCCCGAAACGCGCGGCCGCAATCTCGACGATTTGAACGACGCCTGATCACCTTTTCCTGATTTGCATACGCGAAAACGGCGGCCAGATTGGCCGCCGTTTTGCTTTTGCCGCAGCCGGTTCTGTGTGCGACTTCCTGCGTTTCTCCCTGCGATCGATCCCCTAAAAAATCTTCACGTGGAGATTTATTGCAAATTTCGCAACGGTTCTCTGCTTGACGAAGTTATGGAACCGGTTCCATAATTCGCGCCGCTTCAGATCGTCGCACCCCTGCGCGCTCGCAACAGGCGGGTGGCGCAGTTTTACGCGCGGTCGCGGGCATCGTTGGGGCAGTGCCGCGCGGCGTCGGGTCGTGCGGGCAGCGCCGCGTAACCATTCAGGAAAATGCAAAAGATCACCTCGTCGTTTGCCGGTGACGTCACGCCAGGCGCGCGTCATAACGCTCGCCGCCGCACCGTGCTCAAGACCCTCGTGGCCGCGCTGACGCACGCAGGCTTTCTCGCCGTCGCGCCGCGCGCCTTCGCGGGCGCGCCGTTTGCCGCTGCGGATTTCGTCGCCGTTTCGCAGGCGCTCACCGGTCACCGGAATCTGGACGCGGACATCGGCGCACGACTCTTTACCGCACTAAGCGATGCCGACCGCGGTTTCGCCGCGCGCGCCGCCGCGCTCGCGCAGCGCATGCACGCCGGTCAGACGCCGCAGCAACTGCTCGACAGCGCCGACGAAGCGCATCTGCGCGACACGGCGCTCGCCATCGTCACGGCCTGGTACACGGGCACGGTCGGCCACGGCACGAAAGCCGTGATGGTGACTTACGCGAATGCGCTGATGTACGGCACGGTCGGTGACGGCATGAGCCCGCCCACGTACTGCGCAAACGGCCCGCTCTGGTGGACCGCCGCGCCGCCGCCCGCCGATGTCGCGCCGCCTGCGGTTGCCGCCGCGCGCCGCGCCCAGGCGGCCCAGCACGCCACCGCCCACCGATCCGCCTAAGCCTTCGCGCACCCAACCCGCATACCCCATGCAAACACCCGTATTTGAAGCGAATGGCGATGTCACGGCCGATATCGTGATCGTCGGTTCCGGCGTGGTCGGCGCCCTGATCGCCGATCAACTCGTCAGCGAA
The DNA here is from genome assembly GCF_017104965.1 of Paraburkholderia sp. Ac-20340. Taxonomy (GTDB): domain Bacteria; phylum Pseudomonadota; class Gammaproteobacteria; order Burkholderiales; family Burkholderiaceae; genus Paraburkholderia. Next base: position 20,854 of record NZ_JAAGPR010000038.1, on the reverse strand, counting down.
GGCCATTCCGTGCTGATGCTCGAAGCCGGTCTGCGCATCGAACGCGCGCAGGCCGTGGAGAACTGGCGCAACATGCCGTTCGACAATCGCGTTGGCTCCGATTTTCAGGGCCTTTATCCGCAGGCCGAACACGCGCCCGCGCCGCTGTACTTCCCGAAGAACGATTACGTGGGCCTGAGCGGCCCGGACGGCAAGAGCTTCCAGCAGGGTTATCTGCGCACCGTGGGCGGCACGACCTGGCACTGGGCCGCTTCGTGCTGGCGCCATCTGCCGGTGGACTTCCGCATGCAGTCGACTTACGGCGTGGGCCGCGACTGGCCGATTCCGTACGACGAACTGGAGCCGTACTACTGCCGCGCCGAAGAGCAACTGGGCGTGGCCGGTCCCAACGATCCCGCGATGCAGTCGCCCACCGAGCGCAGCCGCCCGTATCCGATGGACATGGTGCCCTGGGGCCACGGCGACAAGCGTTTCGCGGAGATCGTCAACGCGCACGGCTATCACTCGATTCCCATTCCGCAGGCGCGCAGCACGCGACCGTGGAACGGTCGCCCAACTTGTTGCGGCAACAACAATTGCCAGCCGATCTGCCCGATCGGCGCGATGTATAACGGCATTCATCATGTGCAGCGCGCGGAGCACAAGGGCGCGCATGTGCTCGCCGAATCGGTGGTGTATCGCATCGACACCGATGCCAATAACCGCATCACCGCCGTGCATTGGTACGACAAGGCGCGTAAATCGCACAAGGCCAGCGGCAAGCGTTTCGTGCTCGCCTGCAACGGTATCGAAACGCCGCGTCTGCTGCTGCTCGCCGCCAACGAGCGCAATCCGAACGGCATTGCGAATTCGTCGGATCATGTGGGCCGCAACATGATGGATCACTCGGGTTTTCACTGCACGTTCCTCGCGAACGAGCCGATGTGGCTTGGCCGTGGTCCTGCGCAGAGCAGTTGTATCGTCGGGCCGCGCGATGGCGATTTCCGCGGGCAGTATTCGGCGAACAAGATGATTCTGAATAACATCTCGCGCGTCGGTCCGGCGACGCAACAGGCGCTCAAGCTCGGCCTGGTCGGCAAGGAACTCGACGATGAGATTCGCCGCCGCGCGATCTATGGCGTCGATCTTTCGATCAGCCTGGAACCGCTGCCCGATCCGGACAACCGCCTCACATTGAGCAAGACGCGCGTGGACCCGCTCGGCCTCGCCTGCCCGGATATTCACTACGATGTGGGCGATTACGTACGCAAGGGCGCGGAAGCGGCGCACAAGCAGCTCGAGCATATCGGCAGCCTGTTTAATGCCGTGGAATTCAATATCACGACCGCGCTCAACGCGAACAATCACATCATGGGCGGCACCATCATGGGTGCGAGCGCGAAGGATTCGGTCGTCGATGGCAACTGCCGCGCGCACGATCACGACAATCTCTGGCTGCCGGGCGGCGGCGCCATGCCTTCCGCTTCGGTCGTAAATACGACGCTCTCGATGGCCGCACTCGCCATCAAGGCGGCCGATTCGATCTCGGCCAGCTTGAAGGGGTAAGCCATGAGGATTGCTGATCAAATTGGCGCGCGCGTGAAGCGCGCCGCTGTAGTCGTGCTCGCAGCAGCGGGATTGATGGGCGCGATGCAATTCGCCAGCGCGCAAACGCCCGATACCAACGACGCCGATCCCGCGTTGATCGCGAAAGGTCATCAGCTTGCGGTCGCGGCGGACTGTATGGCGTGCCATACCTCGGTGAATGGCGGCAAGCCGTTCGCGGGCGGTTACGGTATTGCATCGCCAATGGGCACGATCTATTCGAGCAATATCACGCCGTCGAAAACGGCGGGAATCGGCCGCTATACGGAAGTGCAGTTTGCACGGGCCTTGCGCGAAGGCGTGCGCGCGGACGGCGCGCATCTCTATCCGGCCATGCCCTATACGTCGTACACGGGGCTGACCGATGACGATGTGCACGCGCTTTACGCCTACTTCATGCATGGCGTCGAGCCTGTGGATCAAGCCGCGCCGCAAACGAAACTGCCGTTCCCGTTCAGCGTGCGGGCTTCCATGGCGGCGTGGAATACGCTGTATCTGCACGATCGACGCTTCGCGCCGGACCCGCAGCACGACGCGCAATGGAACCACGGCGCGTATCTCGCCAACGTGCTGGCGCATTGCAGTGCCTGCCACACGCCGCGCAACTTCATGATGGCCGAGGACGCGAAGCAGGATCTGGGCGGTGCACAACTGGGCGCATGGTACGCGCCGAACATCACCTCGGATGTGGTGAGCGGGATCGGCGCATGGAGCGACGCGGAACTCGTGAGCTACCTGAAAACCGGTCGCGCGCCGGGCAAGAATCAAGCAGCGGGGCCGATGGCGGAGGCGGTGCAGAACAGCCTGCAATATCTCTCCGATGACGATCTTGCCGCCATCGTCGTGTATCTGCGCAGCACCACGCCAATTCGCGATCCGCACGAGACGAAGCCGGCGTTCGCCCATGGCGCGTCGGCGAGCGTCGAAACCGGCTTGCGCGGCATGCAGCCGTATAACGCCAACGGCACGCTCACGACGGGCGCTGCACTCTTTAGCGGCTATTGCGCGAGTTGCCATCGCGTGGACGGCAAGGGCAGCCCGAGCCAGGCGTATCCGTCGCTGTCTGCCAATACGGCTACGGGCTCGCTCAATCCGTCGAATCTGGTGGCGACGATGCTTTACGGCGTGGACCGGGAAACCGGCGGCCAGCATGTGCTGATGCCGAACTTCGGCGAAGAGTCGTACGTGCAGCCGCTGACCGACGAACAGATTGCATCGATTGCCAATTACGTGCTCGCACAATACGGCAACGCCGATGTGCACGTGTCGGTCGAAGACGTGGCGATCGCGCGCAACGGCGGCCCGCGTCCGCTGCTCGCGCGCCTGCAACCGGTGATGGTGCCGGGCGGCATTCTCGTGGCGTTGCTGGTGATCGGCCTGCTGATCAGCGTCGTGCGGCGTGGGCGACGCCGTGTCACTGCATCGGCTGAAGCATCGCAGGTCGAGAAGGTATGACGGTGTTCGAAACGGGCACGCGCAGGCTGGCGATGTTCGCGATGTGTGGTGGCGCGGCAGCGTTTTCGGGCGCTGCAGCCGCACAGGGCAGCATCACGCTTTCGGGTATCGTCGATGGCGGCTTCGGCTATAGCAGCAATGTGCGCGTGGCGCAGACGGCGGGCGCGGCGGGGGCGCCGGTCGCGTACGCCGGCCGTCCGGTCTATGGTTTCCAGAGCGGGACGTGGAACGGCGACCGCTGGCGCCTGATCGGTTTCGAAGACCTGGGCGCGGGCCGCAAGGCGCTGTTCTACTTCGAAAACGGCTTCAATCTGGGCACGGGCGCAGCGGGACAGAGTGGCAGGCTATTTGGTCGGCAGTCCTACATGGGAATCGCTGGCGAACGTCTCGGCACGATCACGCTGGGCCGCCAATACGATGCAATCGTCGATATGGTCGGCGCGATCGGGCCAACCAGTTTTCTGACTGGCATGGCTGCGCATCCCGGCGATATCGACAATGTCGATAACAACGCGCGCATCAACAGCTCGATCAAATACGCGAGCCCGCGCCGATACGGCCTGCAATTCGAAGCGGTCTACGGTTTTGGCGGCGAAGCGGGCAGCATTGCAGCGCGCAATGCGTGGAGCGTCGGGCTGGCGTATCGCAATGGTCCGTTCAATCTTGGCGCAGCGTATTTGCATGCCAGTAGCGATCCGTCACAAGGCACGTGGAATGGGAGCTATGACGGCTTCTATTCTTCGTCGATCAACGAAGGGTTTGCGTCCGCGGCGCGGCTCGATGTGTTCGCCGCCGCAGCGTCGTATCGCTATGAGGCGTTGACGGCCGGACTCAACTGGAGCAATGCGCGCTACAACGGTGGCGCGGGTTCGCTATTCGCCGGCAGCGCGATCTTCGACACCGCACAGGCAACGTTGAGCTGGCAGGCTACGGCGGCGCTACGCGTGGCGGGCGGCTATGGTTATACGCATCGCAGTTCGGTGGGCGCAGCCGGGCGCGCGCAGTATCACGAGTTCAATCTCTCGGCGTTCTATGCGCTGAGCAAGCGCACCTGGCTCTATGCGCTCGCGGGCTATCAACTGGCGAGCGGCGCCACGCTCGACGCGTGGGGCAATCCGGTGGCGGCGACCGCATCGCTGGGCGATGTGTCGAATGGGGCGTTGTCGGCGAATGGGCGGCAAGTAGTGGCGCGTATCGGCTTGCGGCAATTGTTCTAGGGGTGAGCCCGCGATTAGGGTGGCCCACCCATTGACGCCGCCAGTCGATTTTGCGATACAGAATATAATTTCGCGATCCCACCGCGACCATTATTTCCCACTATTGCAATGTCCGACACCGCGCAGAAGCCGGCCCGAGCAAGCGCTCACAAGGAAGATCGCCACTTCGTCACCGCACTTGCACGCGGGCTCGACGTCCTCGCCTGTTTTCGTGGCGGCGATACGGCGCTGACCAACCAGGAAATCGCCCAGCGCTGCAAGCTGCCCCGATCCACCGTCTCGCGGCTGACGATGACGCTCACGAAACTGGGCTATCTGATTCATCTGGACGACACCGGGCGCTATCGTCTGGGCACGGCCTGTCTTGCGCTCGGTAGTTCGATGCTCGCGCGCCTGGACGTGCGCAAGCTGGCGCGGCCCATGATGCAGGAGCTTTCGGAGTTCTCGGGCGGCACCGTTTCGCTGGGCGTGCGCGACCGCCTTTCGATGCTGTATATCGAGAGCTGCCGCAGCACGGCGGCGCTGGCGCTGACGCTCGACGTGGGTTCGCGCATTCCGCTGGCGACTTCGGCGATTGGGCGCGCGTGGCTCGCCGCCGTGCCCGCGCGTGAACGCGAGGACGTGATGGAGCAGATTCGCGAACTCGACGATGTGGCGTGGCCGGCCGTGCGCCGCGGCATCGAGCAGGGCGTGAGCGATCACGCGGAACTGGGCGTGACCTGTTCGTTCGGCGAATGGCAGAAGGATGTCAATGGCATTGCGCGTGCGTTCGAACCGGGCGGCGGCCTGCCGGTGATGGCAATCAACGTGGGCGGACCTTCCTTTTCGCTTACACAACAATTCCTGCTCGACGAAGTGAAACCGCGTCTGTTGCAGATGATCGCCCGGCTTGAGGCGGCCATCGCGGGTCAATAAGCGTAGAGGGCGCGGGCTGCATGCTCGCGCTTTTTTTGCTCAATATGATTAGTCATCCGTATTAAATGCGGTGTACTTGCGACTAAAGCAGCGTGGTGCCTAAACATACGTGATTTCCGCATGGCGGAATTCGCAGGCTATGTCGCATGCGCGATGAGTCGCGCAACACCGCTTCATCCGAGAACACTGGCGCTCATTTCGCATCGCTGCCAGTGGGGTTTTTCCCAATCTTTCAAGCCACATCGGTGCTTTACAGCACCTTGGCCTCCGCGTTAGCATTTCTGCAGTGCAGAATTCATGATCGCTTTGCAGAATCATCTAACGACGGCGCAATACCGCGAATCAGCGGCTGAACCGTCCACGGAGGCCTGTCGATTTCATGAGTATCGATCTTCAGTCGAGCTTTAGCGGGACGCGTCCTGTCGCGCCCGCGCACGCTTTCGACGTCGCGCGTCTGGGGCAATGGATGCGCGAACACGTTGACGGTTTTAGCGGCGAAATCCGCGTCGAGCAGTTCAAAGGCGGTCAGTCCAATCCCACCTTTCTGCTCGAAGCGACGGGCGCGCGCTATGTGTTGCGACGCAAGCCGCCCGGTACGCTGCTGCCTTCCGCGCATGCTGTGGAGCGTGAATATCGCGTGATTCGCGCGCTCGAACACACTGAGGTGCCCGTCGCCAAAGCCTATGCGCTTTGCGAGGACGCCGCGGTGATCGGCACGCCGTTCTATCTGATGGAGTATGTAGAGGGCCGCATCTTTTGGGACGCGGCGCTGCCCGATATGACGCGCGAAGCGCGCGGCGCGATCTTTGGCGAGATGAATCGCGTGATTGCCGCGCTGCATTCCGTCGATCCCGACGCAGTGGGGCTGAGCGACTACGGCCGCGCGGGCAACTATATCGAGCGGCAGGTGGCGCGCTGGACGCGCCAGTATCGCGCTTCGGAAACCGAGCGTATCGATGCCGCCGATCGCCTGATCGACTGGCTGCCCAAACACGTTCCCGCAGGCGACGAGCGCCGCATCGTGCACGGCGATTACCGGCTCGATAACGTCATCTTTCATGCGCGCGAACCGCGCGTTCTTGCCGTGCTCGACTGGGAGTTATCGACGATCGGCAATCCGCTGGTCGACTTCGCCTATCACTGCATGATCTGGCATATGCAGGCCGGTGCGCGGCGCGGGCTCGTCGGCCTCGATCTCGTTGCGCTCGGCATTCCCGACGAAGAGACCTATTTGCAGCGCTATCTGGCAACCGTTGCGCGCGCATCGAATGCTGCCGTCCCGGAAGCGGACTGGGGCTACTACCTCGTTTTCAACATGTTCAGACTGGTGGGCATTCTGCAGGGCGTGATGGCGCGCGCACTGCAAGGCAACGCATCGAATGCGCTCGCGCTCGAAACCGGGCGGCGCACGCGCCCGCTCGCGGAACAGGCGTGGGCACTCGCACGCGCGGTCGATGCCATGCGCTAGTAAGGCGCGCGCATTCCCGTATTTATTCAGGCTGACAATTCACGCGGAAAAGGCTTATGAACTTCGAACACTCGGACAAGGTCAAGGAATTGCAGGCGCGTCTCACGGCATTCATGGATCAACATGTGTATCCGGCAGAGCAGGCATTCGCCGCCGAAATGGACGCAGCACGGCGCGCGGGCAATCCCTGGCAGCTCGCGCCGGTGATGGAAAGTTTGAAGGACAAGGCGCGCTCCGCGGGTCTGTGGAATCTGTTTTTGCCGCCTCACGATGGGCAGGATGGCCTGACGAATCTGGAATACGCGCCGCTGTGCGAAATCATGGGACGCTCCGCCATTGGCGCGGAGCCGTTCAATTGTTCGGCGCCGGACACGGGCAATATGGAAACGCTGCTGCGCTATGGCAACGAAGCGCAGAAGCGCGAATGGCTCGCACCGCTGCTGGATGGCACGATCCGTTCGGCGTTCGCGATGACGGAACCGGCCGTGGCATCGTCGGATGCAACGAATATCGAAGCGCGTATCGAGCGCGACGGCGATCACTACATCATCAACGCGCGTAAATGGTGGACTTCGGGCGCGAATGATCCGCGCTGCAAGATCCTTATTTTCATGGGTAAAACCGATCCCGAGGGCGCGAATCGACATCAACGCCAGTCGATGGTGCTGGTGCCGCGCGACACGCCAGGCGTCACGGTGCTGCGCCATCTGCCGGTGTTCGGCTACGACGACGCGCCGCACGGTCATGCCGAAGTCCTGTTCGAAAACGTGCGTGTGCCCGTAACGAATGTGCTGCTGGGCGAGGGCCGTGGTTTTGAAATCGCGCAAGGGCGTCTTGGACCGGGCCGTATTCATCATTGCATGCGTTTGATTGGCCGCGCAGAACGCGCACTGGAAGCGATGTGCAAACGCACGACCACGCGTACCGCATTCGGCCGCGCGATTGCCGATCAAGGCGTGACGCGCGAACGCATCGCCAATGCGCGCATCCTGATCGATCAGGCGCGTTTCCTCGTGCTGCACGCGGCCTGGAAAATGGATTCGGTCGGCAACAAGGCGGCGCGCAAGGAAATCGCCATGATCAAGGTGGCCGCGCCCGCGATGGCCTGCCAGGTGATCGACTGGGCGATTCAGGCGCATGGCGGCGGGGGCGTGAGCGACGACTTCGGCCTCGCGCGTGCCTATGCGAACGCACGCACGATCCGCCTCGCGGACGGCCCTGATGAAGTCCATCGCAATGCCATCGCCAAGATGGAACTGGCGGCTTATCTTTAAGCCGCGGAGCGCGAACCTATGACCGCGATTTCCAATTCCGCCGATGTTGCGTTTGCGAGCATCGGCGACCAGATCCGGCGGCTGGCCGTGGAGCAGGGCGAGCATGCGGCGCTGATCTGCGAAGGCAAGACTTATTGCTACGCCGATCTCGACGCAATGATCGATCGATGCGCGAGCGCGCTGCAACGCGATGGCATCGCGCCTGAAGACGTGGTGGCGATTTGCGCCGAGGCATCGCCCTGGTATGTCGCGGTGTTTCTGGGCGCGCTGCGTGCGGGCGCGGCCGTGGCGCCGCTTGCCCCGTCTTCGCACCCGGACAGCCTCGCGGGCATGATCGAAAACGCCGGCGCGCGCGTGCTGTTTCTCGACGCCGATGTGCGTACGGCGCTGAAACGCGCCGAAAAACCGCCCACCGTGCGCAGCGTGAGACTGGATGCACAAGGCGACGCCGAAGACACCACCGGCATCGACGCCTGGCTTGCGCCGCGCGGCGCGGTGCCACGTCATGTCGATGTGCGGCCCGAATGGGCGTTCAATATCATCTATTCGTCGGGCACGACGGGATTGCCCAAAGGCATCGTGCAATCGCATGCGATGCGCTTTGCCTATGCGCAGCGCAGCGTGGATCGTGGCTACGGTCCGCAAGCCGTGACGCTGATCTCGACGCCGCTTTACTCGAACACCACGCTCGTGAGTTTCTTTCCCACGCTCGCGCTGGGCGGCACGGTCGTGCTGATGCCGAAATTCGACACGAAGGGTTATCTGGCGCTCGCGCAGCAATATCGCGCGACGCATACGATGCTCGTGCCGGTACAGTATCAACGCCTGATGGCCGAGCCGGATTTCGATCGCTATGATCTGTCGAATTTTGTTTCGAAGTCCTGCACGAGTGCGCCGTTCAGCGCGCGCGTGAAAGCCGACGTAGTGCGCCGCTGGCCGGGCAGTCTCACCGAGTTTTACGGCATGACCGAAGGCGGCGCGTCGTGCGAGCTCTGCGTGGAACTACACCCTGACAAGCTTCATACGGTGGGCCGTGTGATGACGGGTCACGAAATGCGATTGATCGACCCGGCGGGCAATGAGTTGCCGCGCGACAGCATCGGCGAAATCGTGGGCCGTTCGCCGACGATGATGACTGGCTATTATCGCCAGCCCGAAAAGACCGCCGAAGCCGAATGGTACGACCGCGACGGCCAGCGTTTTATTCGAACCGGCGATATTGGCCGTTTCGACGAAGACGGTTTTCTCGTGCTGATGGACCGCAAGAAGGACATGATCATCTCGGGTGGTTTCAATGTTTATCCGAGCGATCTCGAGCAGGTGCTGCTGCAACATCCGCAGATTGCTGAAGCTGCCGTGGTGGGCGTGACGTCGGAGCGTTGGGGGGAAACGCCGGTGGCGTTTGTGACCTTGCATGCCGAAGCGACGGTGGACGCCTCGGAACTGGCAGGTTGGGCAAACGAGCGGCTGGGCAAGATGCAGCGTCTGGCTGAAGTGGTTATCGCCGATTCCTTGCCGCGTAGCGCCATCGGCAAAGTGCTCAAGCGGGAATTGCGCGAGAGCTTCAAACCGTCCCGCGCGTATTGATAGAAACGCGGATTGAGACGCGCGCCTGCTTGTTCAAACGCATGGCGCGCCTCGTTTATCGAATCAAGGCAAACCCGCGCGCGGCACATCCACACGCGCCGTGCGAATTCGGCCTTCACGACGCGCGCCATTTTCAGGCCCCGTCCCAGGCGCGGTGCAGAGGAAAAGCGTGCGGCCATCGCCGCCGCCCAGCATGCATGCGTAACATTGCTGGTCTTCGATCGAAATCGACTCGATGATTCCGCGGCCTTCCATCACGCGCAGCACGCGATTGCCGCGCGCATCCGCCACCCAGATCGCACCTTCGGCGTCGAGGCACAGGCCATCGGGATAACTGCCTTCGAGGTCTGCAAAGACGCGGCGGCGCGACAGCGTACCGTCGTGCGCGACGTCGAATGCGCTCAGCCGTTGACCGAACGTTTCCGCGACGATCAGCGTGCGGCCATCGGGCGTGAGCGCCATGCCATTGGGAAATGCCAGATCGCGCGCAGCCACGTGCACCTTGCCATCGGGCGAAACGCAAAGCAGATCGGTGCCGCGCGGCGTTTCCCCCGCATAGAGATTGAAGCCGAAATTGCCGATATAGGCGCGGCCCGCTTCGTCGACCAGCATGTCGTTGCAGGGGCCAGGCACGTAAGCCGATAGATCGGCGAGCGTGTGGGTTTCGCCGTTCGACACGTTCAGCAGGCGGCAATCGTGCATGGAAACGGCCAGCATCGTGCCGTCGGGTCGCCAGCCCAGACCGCTTGGGCATGCATTGACATGTGCGATGGTCGTGAGCTGGCCTTGCGCGTCGGCGCACAGAATTTCGTGGCGATAGAAGTCGGAGAACCAGAGTTGGCCGGCATGCCAGCGCGGCGCTTCGGGAAAGCACAGTCCGACGACAAAGTCGTCGAGCGTAGCGGCAGATGTCGTCATGTGACCTCGCAAGTGCAACGCGGGCGGCTTGGGCGGCCCGCAAACCTCACAAACATGAACAGGATCGAAACGCTTACTTCGCGGCGGCCAGCGCCGTATCGGGCAATGCCTTGATATTGCCGCCTTCCACCACGGCCACGACCGCGCGGCCCATGGTGATGCCGCCACGCGCATCCACGCCCGAAAGACCATGCGGATTGTTCTGCGCGGAGAGCGACTTCAGCGCCTGATCGTAGGCCTTGCGGATGGCGGTGGCGTCGGTGGTTGTGCCTGCAACTTTCATCGCCTGCACCGTCGCCCACACGGCCGTGTAGTTGAGCGAGGCTTCCTGGGTCGGCATGCGCCCGCCATGCGTCTTCGTGAAGCGCGCGACGAAGGACTTCGCGTCGGGCGAGGGATCGTCGCCAATCGGCATCACGCCGATCGATCCGTCGAGCGCACCATAGCCGCCCGCGATCTTCGCGACTTCGTCGAGCTTGGCCTGGTCCATCACCACGAAGCCGCCCTTGAAGCCCAGTTCGCGCGCCTGGCGGATGATGAGGCCGGTGGGCTCCGAAGGTCCGCCCACGAAGATGACCTTGGGCTTGCTGGCCAGCACGCGGCTCACACCGCTATAGAAGTCGGTTGCGCGGTTATACGACATGGGATTGTCCGCGACGATGGTGCCGCCCGCTGCCTGCCATGCCGGTTTGAATGCGGCCGTCCAGGCCTTGCCGTAATCGGTATCGGTGTTCGCAATCGCGGCGTCCTTGCCGAACTTGTCCATCTCGTACTTCACAAAGGCAGGTGTATACGAGGTGAATTCAGGCGGAATGCGGATAGTGAGCGGATTGTTGCGCGCGGCCAGTTGCGGCACGCTGGTGTAGGCGAGCAGTAATAATTTCTGCTGCTGATTGATAGTCTGGACTGCGTAGCATCCGCCCGAGTGCGGCACCAGTAGCACGCTGGCGTTGTATTCCTGAGAAAGACGGCGCGCATTGATGGCCGTTTCGCTCGGGTTGTACTGGTCGTCGAGCGCGACCACATCGAGCTTGATCTTCTTGCCGCCCACAACGAGACCGGCCTGATTGATTTCAGCCACAGCCATCTGCATGCCTTCGAGCACTTCCTGGCCGTATTTCGCGGCGCCGCCGCTCAGCGGCCCGGAGAAGCCGATATGGACTGCGGTTTCCTGCGCCATGGTCGGCGCGGCAAGCATCAGCGAAACGGCGAATGTACCAGCGAGCGCGAGAGACAGCTTCCTGACGATCATGAACGTATCCTCGAAGGAGTGACGATGAAGTACCGCTGAATCGAAATGGAGAAATGAGGGGCGTCAGCCGCCCACATAGGCGCGCCGCACGGCTTCGTTACCGGCGAGCGTTTCGTAAGTGCCTTCCAGCACGATGCGGCCCGATTCCACGACATACGCACGATGCGCGATCTTGAGCGCGGCGTGCGCGTTCTGTTCGGCGAGCAGCACCGTCGTGCCCGCGCGATTGATGCGCTGGATCACCTCGAAAGTCTGCTTGACGACGAGCGGCGCAAGCCCAAGTGAAGGTTCGTCGAGCAGCAGTACACGCGGGCGGCTCATGAGTGCGCGGCCAATCGCGACCATCTGCTGCTGGCCGCCGCTGAGCGAGCCGGCGGGATCGTCCTTGCGGCTCACCAGATCGGGAAAGAGGGCGAGCACTTCGTCCAGGCGCTGACGGTTGCCCGCACGATCGCGGCGATGCGGATACGCCCCCAGCATCAGGTTCTTGAGCACCGACATTGCAGGAAACAGCTTGCGGCCTTCGGGGCAATGAATCACGCCGGCGCGCACGACATCGGCGGGACGTTTGCCGACCAGATCGACATCCTTCAGGCGGATGCGACCCGTGCTCGCTTTGCCAAGCGCACTGGCCGCGCGAAAGATCGAGCTTTTGCCCGCACCATTCGCGCCGAGCAGCACCACCAGCTCGCCTTCGTCGGCGCGCAGATTGATGCCGTGCAGGGCGCGGAAGCTGCCGTAATCGAGGCTTACGTCATTAAATGTCAGCATGTTCGCTCCCGAGATAGGCGTCGATCACCGCCTGGTTTTTACGGATTTCATCGGGCGTGCCCTCGGCGATTTTTTCGCCGTGGTCGAGCACCATGATCTTGTCGGCGAGATTCATGATCATGCTCATCTTGTGTTCGACGAGGCACACCGTCATGCCGCGCCGCGCGATCTTGCGGATCAAGGCGGCAAGGCCATCGGTTTCCTCGGGATTCACGCCGCCGGCGGGTTCGTCGAGCAGCAGCAGGGTGGGATCGGTGGCGAGCGCGAGCGCAATGGCCACGCGCTTGCGTTCCTCCTGCGTGATGCCGCCTGCGGGCTTCGCCTCCAGATGCGCGAGGCCGACGAAATCGAGCGCTTCGCGCGCCTTGTCGCGACAGATGCGCTCCTCGTTTTTGCAGCGCGCGGTGCGCAGCAGCGCGTCCCAGAGATTCGAGCGCGTGCGCAGTCGATGCCCGACGATCAGGTTCTCCAGCACCGATGCCGTTTCGAACAACGCCGTCGCCTGGAACGTGCGCGCCACGCCGAGCCGCGCCATCTGGTCGGCACGCAGACCGCTCACGTCCTTGTCGCGCAGACGGATCGACCCCGCGCTTGGCCGGTACATGCCGCTGATCAGATTGAAAAACGTCGTCTTGCCCGCGCCATTGGGCCCGATGATGGCGTTCACGCGTCCTTCGTCGATTCGCGTAGTGACGTTCGTGACGGCCTTAAGGCCTCCGAACTGTTTTGACAGGGCGGTGATTTCAAGCATGGCCGTCTCCGCTGGAAGTCGCACGGCGCGCGGTGGGCGCGGCCACGTCGCGCAGCGCGAAGCGGCTGCGTGCGCTCTGATACAGACCCACAAGGCCGCGCGGCAGGAAGATCAGCAGCACGATCAGCAAAGGACCGAACACGAGGAAGCGATAGTCCTGCATGAATTGCAGCGACTGCGTGAGCCAGGGCAAGGCAATCGCGCCGAGCAGCGGGCCGGCGAGCGTGCCGATGCCGCCCACGACCGCATACATCGTCATGTCGAAGGTATGGCTGATATTGGCGAGATCGGGGCCGAGAAAGCGCACGAAGCCCGCATATAGACCGCCTGCGATGCCGGCGTAGAACGTGGAGATCAGAAACGCCAGCATCTTGTTGCGCATGAGATCGATGCCCAGCGCCTGCGCGAGATGCTCGCTGTTGCGGATCGCCACGAAGGTATGGCCGAGCAGCGAATGCACGATGCGATGCATGATCCACAGGCCCGCGGCGAGAAACGCGAAGGTGAGGTAATACAGCGCACGCGGGCTTTCGAACGAGATCGGTCCGATATCGGGCGGCGCGGCAATGCCGATAATGCCCACCACGCCATGCGTGACACTGTCCCACTTCTCGATCACGAGAAAGATGATGTAGCCCACGCAGAGCGTGAAGATCGCGAAGTAATTGCCTTTGAGCCTTAAGGACACGATGCCGACGAAGAAGCCCAGCACCACGCTCAGCGCGCCTGCAAGTGCAAAGGCCAGCCAGAACGGCACCTGATAATCGACGGTGAGGATCCCCACGGTATAGGCGCCAACGGCCATAAAACCGCCGTGCGCGAGATTGAACTGCCCGGTGTAGCCCGTCAGCAGATTCAGGCCGATGGTCGCGAGCGCGAAGATATACGCCGTGGACATGACCGTCAGCGAATAATCGTTGCGCACGAGAAAGGGCAGCACCAGACCGGCGGCAAAGAGCGCAATCCAGCCGAGATGGCGCGTCATGGAAGGGTTGGGCGTGTTCGTCATGATGCGCGCATCTCCCGCGAAAAGAGCCCTTGCGGACGCAGCGACAGGATCGCCACGAGCAGCACGAAGGCAATCAGGTCCTGGTAATCGGGCGAGACATAGAAAGCGCCGAAGCTTTCCGCCAGACCGATGATGAGACCACCCACCACCGCGCCGGGCACGCTGCCCATGCCGCCCAGAATGATGATGACGAAGGCCTTCAGGATCACTAACTGACCCATGGCGGGATAGACGAGATTGATCGGCGCATAGAGCGCTGCGGCGACGGCGGCCAGCACGCCCGAGAGCGCGAATGTGGCCATGCCGACCTTGCGCGGATCGATGCCCATGAGCGCTGCGCCTTCGCGATTCTGTGCGACTGCGAGGATGGTGGAGCCCGCAACGGTGTGATGCAGGAACAGTTGCAGCGCCAGCACGAGCCCGAATGCACCGGCGATGATCAGCAGCCGCTGGATCGGCGCAATCACGCCGTTCCATTCGAGCACGCCGCTCCACGGCGGCGACATGCGATGAAAGTCGGTGCCCCAGAGCGCCTGCGCGGCGGCTTCGAGAAACAGCATCAGGCCGATGGCGGCGATCATCGGCGCGAGTTCGGGGGCGTTGCGCAGCGGGTGGAACACGAGGCGCTCGGCCAGCATGGCGAGTACGGCCACGCACACGGCGGCGGCGGCCATCCCCGTCCAGTAGCCGAGGCCAAAGCGCGAAGTGAGATAGAACGCGGCGAATGCGCCGACCATGTAGAACGCGCCGTGCGCGAAATTCGGCACGGCCATGATGCCGTAGACGAGCGTGAGGCCGAGCGCCACGAGGCTGTAAATGCCTCCGA
This sequence comes from Paraburkholderia sp. Ac-20340, assembly GCF_017104965.1. Classification (GTDB taxonomy): domain Bacteria; phylum Pseudomonadota; class Gammaproteobacteria; order Burkholderiales; family Burkholderiaceae; genus Paraburkholderia. The sequence continues at coordinate 5,827 of NZ_JAAGPR010000038.1, read as the reverse complement.
GCGTCAAGCCGTTGAGCACCTGCTGCAAAAACAGATCCACCGTGACCTCCCGAACACGGGCCTTGCGTGACATCCGATGGCAAGGCCGGAGATTGAACTGCCGCGCGCCCGGGTGATGACGGGATTCCGGTGTAGCGGCAGGCGTTTCGATCATGCGGTTGCTGCTGGAACGGGCCTGAAACATCGAAGTGCGGCCAGGGTCAATTGGGCAATGAATTCTGCAGTGCAGTCAGCCTGGGGAAAATACCAAACGATCGTTCGCAAATCTGGCATGACGTGATTTTTTACCCACAACACATGATTTGCGCAGTGCAGCGAGCAATTTTCGGGGGCGCTGTATCGCCTTGACGGGTTCAATTCACGTCGATAGATTCTGCAATGCAGACAAAGATTCTGCTAATCGGAATTCGTGCTTTCATCATGAACTCGAATCGGAGGGCAGGGACGATGCGTTTCACCAACAAGGTCGCCATCGTGACGGGCGCGGCCAGCGGTATCGGCCGCGCGACGGCGCGGCGGCTCTATGACGAGGGCGCGACGCTCGCGCTGGTGGACCGGCAAGCCGGTGCGCTCGCCGATGTGGCCGCGGGCTTCGACGCCGCACGCGTCTGGCACGGTGCAGTCGATGTTTCGCGCGAGGACGACGTGGCGCGCTGCGTCGCCGACGTGCGCGCGCGCTTTGGCGAGATCGACGTGCTGTGCAATGTCGCGGGCATTGCGGGCGGCGACTACTCGATCGTCGCGGAAACGGATACGGCGGTCTGGCAGCAGATCCTCGCGGTCAATCTGATGGGCGTCGTGCACTTCACCAAATGGGCCGCGCAGGCGATGATCGCGCGCGGACAAGGAGCGATCGTCAACGTGGCCTCCGTGGCGGGCGTGCGCTCGGGCGCGGGCGGCAATGCGTACAGCGCGTCAAAGGCGGCCGTCATCAATCTGACGATGACGAGCGCCTGCGATCTCGCGACTGCGCAGATTCGCGTGAATGCCGTGTGTCCCGGTCTGATCGAAACCGGCATGACGGCGCCCGTATTCGAACGCGCGCGCGAACTGAACAAGACCGACCGGCTCGGTTATCGCTGCGAATTGCGCCGCCCTGGCCGCGCGGAAGAGGTGGCCGCAGCCATCGCGTTTCTCGCCAGCGACGACGCCAGCTATATCACCGGTCAGGCGCTGCCCGTGGACGGCGGCAACACTGCCTCGCTCAACCTGCCCGGCATGAAGGTGTGAGCGCAACGAATCGATAACACCCTGGCAACACGCAGGCAACGCCCAGGCAACACCGCGGCCCGTTGTTACTCGGGCCGTGCGTTGCCTGAGCCGCGATCAGAACATATGGCGGATACCGAGGCTTGCGCCCACGGTCGAGCCATTGACTTCATAGAGCGCGTTGTTGATCGACAGACCCGTGTCCATGCGGCCGTGGTTGTTCACGTAGCCCACCTGCCCGTAAAGCGTCGTGCGCTTCGAGAGGAAGAATTGCACGCCCGCCGAGGTCATGATCGAGTGATTCGCGCCGTTGTTGCCGTCGCGTGTGTACCACGCGCCCGCGTTCACGTTGAGGTACGGCGTGACGAAGTAGCTCAGGCCGCCCGAATAGACGCTGTTGTCGAACGAACCCGCGACCTTGTAGAGCGCGTAGGAAGCGGAGACCGTCAGGCTGTTTTCGAAGCGATACGTCGCGCCCAGCGTGCGGCCGACGAGTTCGACCGTGCTCGGCACCGGCGTGCTGGCCGCGCTGCCGCCCGAATTGCCGTTGTAGAGCGCGCCGGTCAGCGTGAGGCCGCCCAGGTGATAGCGCAGGCTCGCGGAGTACTGGCGGCCGGCCTGGAAGTCGCCCGCCGATCCACCGAGCGCCATCATCGCCGATGCCTGGATGCCGGCGATTTCCGGCGAGGTATAGGTCAACGAATTGCTGTTGAAAAGCCCCGTGACATAGACGTTATTCACGTAGCTCACAAGGCCGCTGCCGAAATACGACATGCCGCGCGGGTCGGTGTCGTAGAGCGAGAGGAAGAACGGCGAATATTGCAGACCGGCCTTCATCGTGCCGTATGGGCTGTCGATACCCACCCAGGCCTGGCGTCCGAACATATTGCCGTTCGAGTTGTTGAAGGCGCCGCTGGCGACGCTGATCCCGCTTTCCAGTGTGAAGATCGCGCGCAGGCCGCCGCCCAGATCTTCGGCGCCGCGCAGGCCGAAGCTCGAACCCGTCATGCCGCTGTCCGTGAACGAGAACTGATGGCCTGCGTTCTGGCCGGTCGTGGTGTTCATCGTGTGGCTGGTATAGAGCAGCGAGGCATCGACGATACCGTACAGCGTCACGCTGCTTTGCGCATGCGCGGTACTCGCCATGCCCATCAGCCCCGTCGCTGCGACCCCGGTGGCAAGCAGTTTCTTGCGTAGCGTATTGCGTTTTGACATTTTGGAATCCTGATCGACTGGAATGGCTTGAATGTAATTGGATTCGTGCACTTCTCTTGTCGCGGCGCGTCAGGGGGCGCGGAAGCGGCGCGTTTGCGCCTTCCGTGCGGGGTGCCGGCCTTGTGATACTGCGCGAGGCCGGCGTCGACGCGTCATGCGGACGTCGTTACGGGGATTGCTGCGGTAACACGGGAAGGACGTCTTGCCGGTGAGGCCAGGCGGGCGCGCAAGGGAAACGGCGGCGCGCCGCAGAACGGATTCGGATCGCAAGTTCAGGCTGTTGCTCGTTCACCGATTGCCTCTCCACACACCAGGTAGGGCTCGCAAGATTGTCCGGAATGTCTGTCAGACGGGGATTATTTTTGTACGGTCGTACGTAAACGTCACCCTGGGGGAAACGTGGGGGCGACACTCTAATTATTAACGGGCGCGTGGATTGACGGCGAGATTGTCGTGTGGACGACAATCTCGTCATGGTCGGTAAGAAGTCGATGCGGCGTAAAAATAATGCTTCGGAATGCGTATTAAATGAATGCCGTACTTAAGTTTTTTGCGCCTTGAATGTCTTGCCCACCACCTCGGCGATGAAATCGATCACCGCGCGAATCGGCGGAGCGTGGCGCAGATCGTCGTGCACGACCAGCCAGATATCGCGCGAGAACGCTTCGCCCGCATCGGGCAGGCGCTGCAGCGCCGGGTCGGCATCGCCCATGAACACGGGCAGACCCGCAACGCCAATGCCGGTGCGCGCCGCCGCCTGCTGCGTGGTGATGTCGCTGACTTCGCAGACGATCGGGCGCCCGCCTGCCACGGCGCGCAGCCATTGCTCGTGCGGCATGTCGGCCAGACGCGCCTCGTAGGCGATAAAGGCCCAGTCGGCGGGCTGCGCGGCCTGCGCGTAAGCGCGGCTCGCATAGAGCGCGAAGACCATGGTGCCGAGCTTGCGCGTGACGTTGCGCGGCTCGTCCGGGCGCGCGAGACGCACGGCGATATCCGCTTCGCGCCGCCCGAGCGACACGCGCTGCGCCTCGCTGGCCAGCGACAACTGGATGCCCGGATGCCGCTGCGCAAACGCGCCCAGCGTGGTGGCGAAGAAGTTGCTCGCCAGCACCGGCGGCACGCTGATCGTGACCTTGCCGTGCATCGGCGATTGATCCGCCCGCGCAAGGCGCTCGATGGCGAACGCTTCGGTTTCCATGCGCTGCGCGAGTTCGGCGATCTGGCGGCCTGCCGAGGTCAACTGGCACGCGCGCGGCAGGCGGTCGACCAGACGAATCTCCAGTTCCGCTTCCAGCGCGCTCAGGCGGCGGCCGACGGTGGCGTGATCGACCTTCAGGCGACGCGCGGCCGCCGAAAGACTGCCGGTCTGCGCGACGGCCACGAAATAGCGGAGATTTTCCCAGTCGAACATCGGTGCAGTTTCTCTCATTGACTGTGCAGGTTTGGGGAATATTCGCACAGAACGCGGTGGCTTAGGCTGACGTTTTACGATTTGGGGAAAGAGCGATGTCATCTATTCGTCCAGCGTCGGCGCCGTCGCGTGCTGGCTTTGTGCAAGTTGCGGCGTGCCTAGGGTTTGTCGTGGTGTCGATCGACGTGAGCGTGGTGAACGTGGCGCTCGACACGTTACGCGATGCCTTCCACGCCGATGTCACCGGGCTGCAATGGGTCGTCAATGCGTATGCGCTCGTGTTCGCATCGGCGTTGCTGCTGGCGGGCGCGTTGGGCGACCGCTGCGGTGCGAAGCGCGTGTTCGCGGCGGGTTATGTGCTGTTTACTTGTGCTTCGGTGGGTTGCGGGCTGGCGCATTCGCTGGCGGCGCTGATCGGCTGGCGGCTTGTGCAGGGGTTGGGGGCGGCGCTGCTCGTGCCTAATTCGCTTTCGGTGCTGCGCGAGGCATTTCACGACGCCGGGGCGCGCAGCCGCGCGGTCGGTTGGTGGGCGGCGGGCGGTGGCACGGCGCTCGCGGCCGGCCCGGTGATCGGCGGGCTGCTGATTGCCGCGTTCGGCTGGCGCAGCATTTTTCTCGTCAATGTGCCGGTGGGTTTGATCGGCGTCTGGATGACGTGGCGTCATGCGCCGCCTACGCGTGGACATGCCGGGCGCAGTCTCGATCCGCTCGGACAGGTGAGCGGTGCGCTGGCGCTCGCCTCACTCGCGTTCGCGTTGACGCAGGCCAGTAGCCTGTCGTGGCAAAGCCCGCTGATCTGGGGTGCGTTTGCGCTGAGCGTGGTGTCGGGCGCGGTGTTTGTGCGTATCGAAGCGCGCCATCCTTGCGGCATGCTGCCGCTCGACTTGTTTGCGAATCGCACGGTGAGCGGCACGACGTTGATCGGCCTGATCGCGAATCTCGTGTTTTATGGTGTTGTTTTCACGTTCAGTCTGTTGTTCCAGTCGATCTGGCATTTCACGCCTGAGCGCACGGGTCTGGCGTTCCTGCCGATGATGGCGGTGCTGGTCGTGATGAATATTGCCGCGGGACGGCTTGTGAATCGCATCGGGGCGCGGCGGCTGACGCTGGCGGGTTTATCGATTGCCGTGGTTGGTTATCTGTCGATGTTGCCCGCGCTGGCCGCGCAATCCTATGCCGGGCTGATCGCACCGATGTTGCTGGCAGGCGGCGGCATCGCGCTGGCGGTGCCCACGATCACCAATGCGATGCTGGCGGCGGTGAGGCGCGAGCAGGCGGGCATCGCGTCGGGGCTTTTGAATGCCGCGCGTCAGGTGGGCGGCGTGATGGGCGTGGCCTTGTTTGGCTTTTTCGTGCGGCATCCGCAAACAGCGCTGTTTATGCATGGACTGGCGCAGTCGCTGGTTGTGTCCGCAACGTTGCTGGTGGTGGCATGGGGTGTGGCGTGGTGCACGCTGGATATCTGCGTACGCCAGCCAGTTGTTATATCGACGCGTGCTGATAGGCGTGTTTGACCTGTGATACTGAAGGCTCAAGTTGTTCTCACCGAGCGCTATCGGGATTACCGGTCCACTTGATCATCGAGAGGCGTCGGTGCGAGGTATTCGCTTTCTCTTCTACGGATTTTTCTCACGTCCCGTGCCCTGATTTCGATGTCTTCTTTGATGCGCATCAGTATGCAAATTTGGTGGAGTTTTATCATCGCTACCGGATTATTTTTTCCAGTAGCCATGTGTCTTTATGTAAATTCGTTTTCCTAAAAAATAGCCGAAAGGGAAATGCCTATGCCATATCAGAGCGAAGTACGATTTACGTTTCAAACAAGCAATGGCCTGGATTTCGACGTAATTAGCTTTCAGCTGGATGAGGGCATCAGCAGTCCCTTCAATCTGACCGTTGAGCTATCGAGTACCGATCCCGCTGTCGATTTCAGCAAGGTCCTCGACCAACCCGCCACGTTCACAATCTGGCGTGGCGAAACCGCCGTGCGAT
>NZ_JAAGPR010000037.1 GCF_017104965.1 Paraburkholderia sp. Ac-20340 | reverse complement strand
GATGCGTTCGACCAGACCCGCCATGTCGCCGAGCACCAGCGTGAATTCTTCGGTCGTCTCGCGCAGATCCTGCATATCGGCGAGTTGCAGCCAGCGCGGCGGGCGCGCGAGCAGGCGGAACACCGCCACCAGCCGGTCCAGTTCGGCGGCCTGCTGTTTGAGGCTTTCCGCCGCCGCCGCGCTTTCTTCCACCAGCGCCGCGTTCTGCTCCACGCTCGCCGACGTAATCTCGCTCATCATCGTGCTCACGCCCTGCACCTGCGAGACCACGTCGCCCATCACGCGGCCCGCATCGGCGACCAGGCGCGAACCGGCATCGACCGTGCCTGCGCTGTGCTCGATCAGCGCCTTGATTTCCTTGGCGGCCTGCGCGCTGCGCTGCGCGAGATTCCGCACTTCCGAGGCCACCACGGCGAAGCCGCGCCCCTGTTCCCCGGCGCGTGCGGCTTCCACGGCCGCGTTGAGCGCGAGGATATTGGTCTGGAACGCAATGCTGTCGATCACGACGATGATCTCGGAAATTTTGCGCGACGCGGTGCTGATCTGCTCCATCGTGCTCACCACCTGGCCGACCACTTCGCCGCCTTGCGCCGCAGCCGTGGAGGCCGTGCTCGCCATCTGCGCGGCGGTGCGGGCCGTGTCGGTGTTGTTCTTCACGGCGGCGGTGATTTCTTCCATCGATGCCGCCGTGCGTTCGAGATTGCTCGCCTGTTCCTCGGTGCGCTGGCTGAGATCGGCGTTGCCCATGGCGATCTGCGTGGAGCCGATCGCGATCGACGTGGACGAAGCGCGCACGCGGCGCACGAGCGTGCCCATCGACGCCACGAAGCGGTTGAAGGCATCGGCGAGCTGGCCGACTTCGTCGCCGGTTTCGACGGTCATCTGGCGCGTGAGATCGCCCTGGCCATCGGCGATTTCGGCGAGCAGCATGGCGGCGCGGCGCACCGGCGCGGCAATCGCGCGGCCCACCAGCAGAATCACGCCGAGCGCCGCGGCAAGACCCACCACGGCGGCGATCAGCGTGGCGGTGCGAATCGTGCGCTCGAACGGGCCGAGCAGTTCCGCCTGCGGCACCTCGACCACCACGTACGCGTTCAACTCGGGAATCAGCGAGGTGGCGATGTAGCGCGTGCCGCCGGGCGCGGGGTAGCTCATCGACGTGTAAGTCTTGCCGCCGAGCAGCGCAGCGGCCGTATCGGCGGGCATGCCGGGCATGTCCTTGAGGAAGTGTTTGCCGTCCACGAGGGCGGTATCGCGATGCATCATGATCGTGCCGTCCGGGTGCACGAGATACGCAAAACCCGTCTGGCCGATCTTGTAGCTGGAAATGCCGGCGGCGAGCGCATCGACGGACAGCGCCATGCCCGCGACGCTGTTCGAGCTGTTATCCGCGCCCTGCACGCGGGCGTTGATGAACATCATGTAGCCGCCGACGGCGACATCGCGGTCCATATTCACTTCGTACGGCTTGCCGGTGGCGAGAAAGGCCTTGAGCCAGCCGTCCTGCTCGCCGATCTTGCGTTGCAGGCCCGCTTCCGTGTAGTAGTTGCCGGTTTTCGCCGAAATCCACTGCACGCTGGCGGCTTTTTCCTCCGCCTTGATATTGGCGGCGAGGCGCGTCCAGCTGGCCGCGCCGGTTTCGGGCTCGCCATCGGCTTCCCATTGCTGCAGGAAGGGATTGAGCGCGATGGCGCGCGCGGCCGTGATCGGGCCGGCGAGCTGGCGCTGGACATCGGCGCGGATGCCGTTGACGGCGGTGGGCAGTTCGTCGTTCACGACGCGCTCGCGCACGGTGTCGCCGATCAGCCAGATACTCAGCCCGCTCGAAATGCCGATAAAAATCAGCAGGCAGGTGGTCATGCTCAGAACCAGCTTGTTCTGGATGGAAAGTTTGCGCCAGATGGACATGAAAGTTTTTTGTCAGCGATGGAGAGAGGGCCCGTGCTGACGTTATCGGACGATTTGCGCCGAAACTTCATGTGAGGAAGCAAATAACGCTTATCAGGCTGGGGCGGGCGTGTTATGGCCCCATGTGTGCCAGCGGGGAATTCAGCGGCACCATGCCGTTTGGCGGCGGCTGTAGCCGCGATTGCTGCACGATGGTCGGATAGCTTCGATAGGTCATATGCGAGTGGCTGGAGAACTGCGCAATGGGGCCAGGTTTTGGCTCGCCGTCTTGATTGATGATGGCAGTGTCGTGTTCAGTACCCGATGAATTGGCCCAATCGGCTGGCTCAGGATAGTGCAGGGTTCGGGCGGCAAGTTGGGGCGTTTCGAGTTGCATGAATACCCAGCCGGTTGAATAGGAAAGCCACACGCGGCGCCACTTCAGGAAATCCATGCCGAGCAGCATATCGGTCGGGAACGATGTATTGCTGACCTGGAAATCGACGTTCTGGTACTGGCGTGAGCCGATTTGCACCGTGTCGAAGCGATGTACGTAGGCGGACAACGCGGTGTTGTTAATGCCGAAGCCGGTTCGCAGCGGGTCCTGAGCGAGCGCGGTCGGGTCCAGTCCGACGTGCATTGCGCCGTTCGGGCTGACTAGCGATGGCACTGCGCCGGTATCGAGGATCGCCAGTATCGGTCGATGATTGAGCGCCATTTGCATAACGAAACGATGGGTGCGCGTGTAAATCGGAGAATAACTATCGTATTCGCCTTGCCAGGGCGCGAATCGGCCAAGACAGTTTTGCGCCGAATAGAGTGTCATGGTGCGATGGGGAAAATCGAGTTCGACGTCGTAACGGGACAGCACGTTTGCGCCTAACACGCCTGCGGGCTGCACGCCGTTGCGTGCCACGAAGGCGTGAACGCCAATGCCTGGCACCTGCAGATCGCTCCATTGCGCAGTGCCGAGTTTCAGCGAGGCGAGTACGCGCGGATTAAGCGGTGCAGCTTGTGAACCGAGGCCGTTGATGGTCTCCTCAGTCGAGGTGTCGTAAGGAAGATTGAGCGCATCGGCCGCTTCGGGCGTCAGTGCGGTTTTCTCTGCGCTGGTATCGACGTACAACGGGCGTTCGATGCCGTTGAGTTCGACGTTGACGAGATAATGGCCGTTGCTTTCGATCAGCGGCAGCGTGGCGTCGGCGTGCAACTCGCACGTGTTAGCGCTGGACGTATTGGTTTGCTGTGCAAAAGCGAACGACGTAAAGCCGGTTGCACTCATTGCGCCGAGTGCAGCTATCAGGCGGACTGAAATGGTCATTTCGAAGTGCTTGGATTTCGAAGGGTGGAATACACCCTAAGTATTTTCCGCACTGGCGAACGAAACTGTGTGATCGATCGATGTGATGTGATCGCCGTCAAATACCGTTCGGACATTTGCGCGCGCAACGATCTTTATTTCAAACCTTAAATCGGTATAAGGGAAATTGTCGAGTGCTTGTCAGGAATATGAAATGCGCAAAGACGTAAAGAGTCAGCGTGTAGCTTTCCATTACAATCGATTCGACTGGCTGACGCCCGAAGGCGAAAAGAGGAGCGATTGACTATGACCAGATTGAAGTTCAGCAAAGCACATTTCGTGAGCCTGCTGCTGGTTGCGGCCGCATCGTTTCAAGGCGCGAACGCCTACGCCCAATCCACACCATGCCAGCCGCGCCAACTCGCACTGAGTCTTGACGATGGCGGCGGCGATTTCAACGGCATGTCGCATGGCGGCACGTATGTGATGTTGCGCAATCGCAGCGCCGTTGCGTGTTCGATTCCCGCGCGGCCTGGGATTACGTTTCTCGATGCGCACAAACACCCGCTACGTGCCGCCTTGCAAGCCATGCCCGGCATGCATCCCGGGCCGGTTTTGCTGCCGCTCGTGATTCCCCCGCAGGCGACGGTCAAAACCAGCCTGCGCTGGGTAACGGGCGACGTGTTCGACGATACGCAGTGCATCGACACGGCATATTTACGCATTGCCATTGGCAATGGCGCCGTGAGTGCACCGTTACGCGCGCACCTGTGTGGCCCGCGCGCGCAAGGCCCGCAATATCAGTTCGTGCCCTTCCAACCCAAACGTCCGCCCACCGATGGTTAAGTTGCGCGACGCTGCGATTCAAGGGTTGCGCAGAAACACCACATAACCGCGAAACCACGGATTCGCCGCGAGATAGTCCGGCGCATCCCACGTACCGCCTTCGATCAAGCCGATGCGAAATGGCAATTGCAGGCGCGCCACTCGCGGCAGATACGCATCGTAACGCGTGATCGTGTGGCGGCCCTGATAGGTCTGCACCACCACTTCATCGACGATCTGCTTGAGCTGGTTGACCTGACTCGCGTCGATACGGCTGCTCCAGTCGAGCAGCCCGGTGATGCTCAACCGGCAATCGGCGGGCAGTGTTTTGCGCAGCGTGAGCAGGAAATCAAGGTAGTCCTGAAGATGCAACGTGCGCGCATCGAAGTCGATCTGAATGCCCACGACTTCATGCCCCGAGCGATGTCCCCACGCACGCCAGCGCGCGAGCTGGGCCAGCATGATCTGCGTGATGCGCGGCGTCCAGTGCAGCGTATGCGCGCGATACGCCAGCCAGATTTGCGCGTGCGGCGCGTTGGGTGTCGCCGCGCCCTGGGCGATGAAGCGGACCTGCGATTCATCGCCGGGCGCGGCTTCGATCTGGCCTTGCAGCACGTAGATCGTGCGCGCATCGTGCACGACGGCCTGTGACTTCACGCCAGCCCATAGCCAGAACGCGTCGTATTGCGCGGCATCGACCGTGCTGGCCGATGCCGATGCCATCTGCGCGCACGCCAGCAGGGCCGCGCAGAATGCGCGCTTCACGTTCACCAGTAATACTTGAGCGACTGCGCCCATTGGCTCGACGGATACGTGGTTTTAAGCAGGGTGAACCAGCGCTTGCGCGTACTCTTCGGCAACTTGTTGCCGCCGCATTCGCTATATCCGCCCGGTGCAAAGCAGTTGATCGCCCGATACAGCGCATAGGCGCGGTCGTTGGCGCTGGCCTGCGAATTGCCGATCACGCTCTGATAGCTCGTCATGCGCTGATACGGCGAACCCTGAAACTCCGACGGCTTGCTGCCCAGCGTTGTAGTGTCCGCGGACGGATTGGGCGGTTCGAGCTCATAGGTATTCTCGCCGAGGCCGCTCGCTGGCGGATGGTTGCGCGCGAACTCCGCGAGACAGTTCAGGCCCTTCGGGTCGTTGGGATTCATCTGCAGCGTCGCGGCGATGTCGCGCGCCGACGGGCACGTATAGCCGTCGTCGTTCTTCGCGCCGGGCAGCGTGAACGGCTTGAGCGCATCGTTCGGCGTAGCGGGCATCAGCGCGAGATCGGCGAGGAAATCGGCATATCGGCTGCGCGTGAATTCCTTGTAGAGCAGCGTGTAGAGCGCGATATCGCGCAGCGCGCCGCTCGTGGCCTTGTTTTGCGCCTGTGCGCGCAACAGGTCGGCGTTCGCTGCGTGTTGCAGCATCATCGAGCGTAGCGCGGCGTTCTGGATGGGCGAATCGTCGGCGAAGGCGCGATTGACCAGATTGGCCTGCTCCAGATTGATTGCGAGCGCGAGTTCGAGCGCTTCGCGCTGGAGGCGCAGTTTGGCCAGCGCAATCAGATCGCTCCAGAGTTGGCGCGCCTTATCGGCCTGACCGTTGTCTTCGAGCGCGAATGCACGCAGCGTCTGCTGGCTCAGCGCGAAATAGCCGAGCGGGGCATCCGCTGCGAGCGGCGCGTCGGGCAGCAGCGCGAGCGCCTGATCCGGCTTGTGATCGACATAGACGTGATAGGTGGCGAGCAGATAGTCGTACAGCGACGGGTTGCTGGCAAAGAGCGGCTTTTGCGTCTGCAATTCGTCGAGCGTGATGGGCTTGAGTTGCGTCGAATCGAAACTCCCATTCGCACGCATGCGCATCAGATCGACGATGGCGAGAACGCTAGGCGACTTCACTTTCGTTGCATCGGCATTGTTCAAAACCAGCTTGCTGTCGAGTTCGTTGGCGAGCTGCATGAGCGGGACGTTTGACGCGTCGGGTGCCCAGCGTGCGAAGGCGCGCGCGTAGCCGTCGGCCTGCTGTACGGAATTGCCGCCGAGCCACGCCAGGCGACGCTGCAGACCTTGCGCCGAGTCGGCGTATTGGCCGCCCGGATAGACCTTCAGATAGGTGCTGAAGACCGTTTGCGCGGCGTTGAGCGAAACTTGAATAACCTTGCTGCGGTCGATGTTGCTATCCGATCCGAATGCGTTGGCCTGCGCGGCATTGAGTTGCGCGCGGCCCGTCATGTAGAGCGAGGCTTCGCGCAACCACGGATCGGTGCTGTGCGAGGCGCTGGCGAAGGACTTCGTCGCGGTGAAGAAATCGTATCGATAAAACGCGTTGGCGCCGTCCAGATAGGTGGCGAACTGCTGGCCCAGCGCGCTCTTCAGGCCCGTGGGTTTGTGCCAGTCGCCTGCGCTGCTGGTGTTGTTGCCGTTGCCATTGCCGCTGTCGCTCGCCGGGCACGCCTGGGCGAGATCGCTGCGTGCAGCGCGCAGACGTGCGGCTTCGTCGGCCGGCAAGCCTTTCGCGGCGCTCAAGGCGTCGTTGAAATCCGCGCTGCCCGATTCGATGCTGCGGCAGATGTTGCCTTCGCCGTCGGCATAGGTCGAACTGGCGTTGTCATCGCTGCTGCCGCCCTGCTGGCCGATATTGATCCAGCCCGAGTAGTCGTAAAGAAACGGCACCACGAGTGAATTCGTACGATCGGCTGCGGGAATTTTCTTCGGGTCCGGCAGCGTCTGCGAAAGCCGTTTGCTGTCGGCCATCAGTAGCATCGCGTTCATACGCGTGTCGTTGCCTGGGCTGAGAATCGGCAGGCCGCCGCAGGCATAGCTGGGCTGGCGTAGTGCGGCGCCGGGATAGCAGCCCGAGTCGCCGCTCGCGTGCGCGGCCGTGGCGGTCAGCAGCGGGAGCAGGCTGGCGAGCAGTCTGGCGATGGGGTGTCGAGGCAGCAACGGAGTTCTGGACGTCATGCGTGTGCAGGTGTGAGGTCGACGAAGGAATGAGCGGACGATTCTCGATCAGGTTGCACCGAGCGCGCTTGCCCAATAGGCATTTATTTGATGCGTTTCAATGTGTCGCCGAATGTGGCACCAAAATCGGCGCCACGTACTATAGCCAAAGCGCGCGCGTTGCGTTTGCCGCGCGTACGCAGGCATCGCGTTTGCTCCACGATCGTTCCCTGCACGGGCAGGCAATCCAGCGGAAGGAGAGCGATCATGCCGCGAGCGATCTGGAAAGGCGCTATCAGTTTCGGGCTGGTCTACGTGCCGGTCGAACTCGTGCCCGCCACGCAGAGCGAGCACACGGGTTTCAATCTGCTGGAGCGCCGCAGCTTCGACCCGATCGGCTATCGTCAGATCAACAAGCGCACCGGCAAGGCCGTGGAGCGCGACGATATCGTGCGCGGCTACGAGTACGAGAAAGGCGCATACGTTGTGATCTCGGACGAAGAAATTCGCGCGGCCAGCGCCGAAGCCACGCAGACCGTCGATATCCTCGCGTTTATCGACGCCTCGCAACTCTCGTTCGTCTACCTCGATACGCCGTACTGGCTCACGCCCGACCGGCGCGCGGGCAAGACCTATGCGCTGCTGCGCGATGCGCTGGCGGCCAGCGGCAAGATCGGCATTGCCAATGTGGTGATGCATAGCAAGCAGCATCTCGCGGCGGTGATCGCGGCGGGGCCGGCGCTGGCATTGCAGACCTTGCGCTGGTCCACGGAAGTGCGCGAATTCGAGGACGTTCAAGCCTTGCCGAAGAGCGCAAAGAGCGAAGGCGTGAGCGCGCGCGAGTTGCAGATGGCGCGCAAACTGATCGACGATCTGACCACCGACTGGCAGCCCGACGCGTATCGCGACACCTTCCGCGATGCGATTCTCGAACTGGCCGAACGCAAGGTGAGCGAAGGCAAGGCGCATGAAGTCACGCGCGTGCAGGCGCCTGCGCAGAAGGCGCGTAGCGCCGATATCGTCGATCTAACCGAATTGCTCAAGCGCAGCCTGGGCAAGCGCAAAGGCACGGCGCGCGATGACGATGCAGCAGGCAGCGGCACGCCGCGTAAAACGGCGAGCCGTCGCGGCAAGCGTGCGGCCTAGCGCTCTGAAGCCGTCTGGAGTCAATGCACATGCCGACTCGCGCGAATCTCAAGGATTACGAATCAAAGCGCCGGTTCGATAAAACACCGGAGCCTGCGGCCAAGGCGAAACGCGCGGCGCGCGGTGGAAAACGCAAAAGCGCGAGCGCCGGTTCGTTCGTGATCCAGCGTCACGATGCGCGGCATCTGCATTACGATTTCCGCCTCGAACTGGATGGCGCGCTCAAGTCCTGGGCCGTGCCTAAAGGGCCGAGTCTCGATCCCGGCGTCAAGCGTCTTGCCGTGCACGTGGAGGATCATCCGCTCGAATATCGGCAATTCGAAGGCCGCATTCCCGAAGGCAGTTATGGCGCGGGGACCGTCGAAATCTGGGATCACGGCACGTGGAAGCCGGAAGGCGGCATGCGCGCCGCGCGCGAAGCTTATGCGCATGGCAAGCTGGCTTTTACGCTCGACGGCGAAAAACTGCATGGCGGCTGGGCGCTGGTGCGCAGCTCGATGGGCGATGCGAAGCACGATAACTGGCTGCTCATCAAACAGCGCGACGATGAAGCAGTGCCCGAAGATGCCTTCCATGTGACCGACGATAAGGCGGCGAGTGTAAAGCGCAAGCGTGCAGAACCCAGGCGCGCTCGCCGCACAAAAGCCGCTACCTCGCGCGCCGACCTCGCATCGCTGGAAGGTGTCGTTCGCGCTGCACTCCCGGCCACGTTTTCGCCTCAACTCGCCACGCCCGCCAGCGCGCCACCGGGAAAAGACGGCTGGCTCTACGAACTCAAATTCGACGGCTATCGCGTGCTGGTCCGCATCGAACACAATGCGCGCGGCAAATCCGACGTGCGCATCTTCACGCGTTCCGGTCACGACTGGACCGCGAAATTCCCGCAGCAGGCAGCGGCGCTGCGCACGCTGAAGCTGGAATCCGCATGGCTGGACGGCGAGGCCGTAGTGCTCGATAAAGCCGGCGTGCCCGATTTCCAGGCGCTGCAAAACGCCTTCGATGAAGGCAGCAGCGACGCCATCGCCATCTGGTTCTTCGATCTGCCGTGGCTCGACGGCTTCGATCTGCGCAAGGTGCCGCTGGAATCGCGCCGCTCGCAGCTTCAGGCCTTGCTGGCGGATAGCCCGCACGAAGCGCTGCGATTCTCCGAAGCCTTCGCGGGCGATCCCGATGCGCTCTTGCAAGCCGCGTGCGAAGCGAATCTCGAAGGGCTGGTCGCCAAGCGTGCGGGCAGCGCCTATACATCGACGCGCAGTCCATCGTGGCTCAAATTGCGCTGCTCGCGGCGCCAGGAATTCGTGATCGGCGGCTATACGGAGCCCGAGGGCAGCCGCGTGGGTTTCGGCGCGCTGTTGCTGGGCGTTTATGGCGACGATGGCGCGCTGCTTTACGCCGGACGTGTTGGCACGGGTTTCGACAGCGCGCGCCTCAAGACGTTGGCGCGCGCCTTGCGCGAGCGCGAACGCAAGACTTCGCCATTCGATGCCGTGCCGTCGGCAGAGCGTCGTGCCGGCGTGCATTGGGTGCGCCCCGAACTCGTGGCCGAAGTGCGCTTCAAGACCTGGACCAGCGCGGGCGTGGTGCGCCAGGCGTCGTTCGTCGGCCTGCGCGACGACAAGCCGCCGAAGTCGATCATGCGCGAAGCGCAGTCGCCGCCGGTGCAAAAGAAGGCGCGCACCGTAAAAGGAGAAACCGAAGTGGCGGGCATACGCATCACTCACCCGGAACGCGTGATCGACGAAAGCAGTGGATTGCGCAAGATCGACCTCGTGCATTACTTTGAAGCGGTCGCGCAATGGTTGCTGCCGCAGCTACAGAAACGGCCGGTGGCGCTGGTGCGCGCGCCTTCGGGCGTGAGCGGCGAACTGTTCTTTCAGAAGCACGCGAACAAGCTCGAGATTGCGCACGCCACGCAGCACGCGGGGCTCGATGAAGGTCACGCGCCGCTGTTGACCCTCGATAGCGTCGATGCCCTCGTGGGCGCGGCGCAGATGGACACGATCGAATTGCATACGTGGAATGCGCTTGTCACGAGCATCGAAAAGCCCGATCGCCTGATCTTCGACCTTGACCCCGACCCGAAGCTCGGTTGGGACCGCATGATCGAAGCGGCGCAACTGACGCGCGAACTGCTCGACGCTTTAGGCCTGCGTGCATGGGTTAAAACGAGCGGCGGCAAGGGCCTGCATGTGGTCGTGCCGCTCGCGCGCCACGCGCAATGGGACGAGGCAAAGGATTTTGCGCGTGCGGTGGCGGTGCATATGGCGGCGACCTTGCCCGATCGATTCAGCGCGAAAATGGGCCCGAAAAACCGCACGGGCCGCATTTTCGTGGACTATTTGCGCAATGGCCGGGGCGCAACTGCGATTGCCGCGTATGCGCCGCGCGCGCGGCCGGGGCTGGGCGTTTCAGTGCCGATCACATGGGAAGAGTTGGAAGCGGGCAACGTGCAAAGCGGCGCGCAATGGACCGTCGCGAATCTGCACGAACGCCTGAAAGCGCTACACGACGATCCATGGCAAGACTACGACGCCGCGAAACAGCGCATTACCATGGCAATGCGAAAACAATTGAACGCCGATTAAACCGGCCGCTTTCGCTCACGCTTCCACTCACATCGGAATTTCAGACGTGAGTTTGATTTTCTGCATCGGAATATCGGTTTTCACGCTTTGTACGCCGGGAATACGCGTCAGATATTCCATCAGGAAGCGGCGATATTCGTCGAGATCGGCGGCCACGATACGCAGCAGAAAATCACAATCGCCGGCCATCAGGTGACATTCCACCACGTCGGGGAAATGGCGCACCGCTTCGGCGAAACTGTCGACCGTATGCGCGTCCTGGCCCTTGAGCCAGACGCGCGCGAACACGGTCAGCGCCTTGCCCACCTTGGCCGGATCGAGCACGGCCACGTATTTTTCGATCACGCCCGCATCTTCCAGAAGACGCACGCGGCGCAGGCACGGCGAGGGCGAAAGCCCCACCTGCTGGGCCAGGTCGACGTTCTGCAAACGGCCGTCGCGCTGCAGGGCGTTGAGAATGCGCCGGTCGATGGCGTCGAGCTTCGGATGGCTTTCCATGTCGATATTCTGCTGATTCGTGGCATTGAATGCCAAATTCTCGCGCCTGTATGGCCACAACGCAACCCGATTCGAACGCATTCGGCAGAAAATATCGCCTTTGCAGGAATTGTAATTATCATGAGCAGTGTGCCTACCTCTGCCGCTTCCACGCGGCGTTCCATCGATACTTCCGAAGTCGCGCGCGGCATGCGTGCAGCCTTGCCCATCATGATGGGCTTCATTCCGTTTGCTCTGGTGCTGGGCGCGCAGGCCGCGCAAAAGGGCCTGAGCAATCTCGAAGTGCCGCTGATGACCGGCGTGAATTTCGCCGGCGGTTCCGAATTCACGGCGGTGCGTCTGTGGACTTCGCCGCCGCATATCGCGCTGATCGTCGCGATGTCGTTTCTCGTCAATGCGCGCCATATTCTGATGGGCGCGGCCTTCGCGCAATACATCCGCCACGTGCCGCTGCGCCGCGCGTTGCCCGCGCTCTTTCTGATGTGCGACGAAAGCTGGGCAATGGCGATGGCCGATGCCCGCACTAACGGCGCCGGACGCGTGAGCATGGCCTATTACATGGGCGTCGCCATCAATCTGTGGCTCACGTGGGTATCGTTCACGGCGCTGGGCGCGGTGCTCGGTCCTGTGCTCGGCGACGTGCAGCGTTATGGCTTCGACATGGCGTTTACCGCGGTTTTTCTCGTGCTGCTCAAGGGCATGTGGAAGGGCGCGCGCGCGAGTCTGCCGTGGCTCGTGAGCCTCGCGGCTGCGGGCGTGACCTACCTTTACGTGCCGGGCGCCTGGTATGTGGCGGTCGGGGCGTGCGCGGGCCTTGTGACGGCCGTTCTGCGGGAGCCGGCCCGTGCTTGAAGGATCGACGCTCGCTACGCTGGCGACCATCTTCCTGATGGCCGCAACCACTTACCTCACGCGCATCATCGGCTATGTGGCCTTGCGCGACCGCACGTTGAGCCCGCGTATGCGCGCCGTGATGGAAAATGTGCCGGGCTGTGTGCTGATTTCGGTGATCGCGCCCGCGTTCGTCTCGCGTGATCCCGCCGATCTCGTGGCGCTCGCCATCACGCTGTTCGCCGCGACGCGCTTCTCCTTGCTGCCGACGGTGCTGATCGGCGTGGCGGCAACCGGCATACTGAGGCACTTGCTCGGCTGAACGCTTCGGCCGCTTCCACTTCGCAGCAGAACGACCGCATAACAATGAACGAGACAAGCGCTTTCACGCAGGACCATTGGATCGCGGGCCCCACGGGCAAGCTGTTCGCGCGTAGCTGGCAGGCCGATGGCGAATCTAATGGCGCCGATTCCACGCGTGCACCCATCGTGCTGCTGCACGATTCGCTCGGTTGCGTGACGCTATGGGGCGCCTTTCCCCAGACGCTTGCGCGCGCAACGAAACGCCGCGTGATCGCCTACGATCGCGCGGGTTTTGGCGTATCGGATGCGCGTGCGGATCGACTCGCAGCACACTTCGTGAGCGACGAGGCCGCACGCTTTTTCCCCGCGCTGTGCGAGCAGTTAGGGATCGAGCGTTTTATCGCGTTCGGCCATAGCGTGGGCGGCGGCATGGCGGTCGAATGTGCGGCTCGTCATGCGGGGCAGTGCGTGGCGCTCGTGACCGAAGCGGCGCAGACCTTTGTGGAAGATCGCACGCTGGCCGGCATTCGTGCTGCGCGCGAGCAGTTCCGCGATCCCACGCAATTCGCACGGCTGGCGCGCTATCACGGCGACAAGACGCAATGGGTGCTCGATGCGTGGATCGATACCTGGCTCTCACCGGAATTTGCCGACTGGTCGCTCGATACGGTGCTGCCACGCGTGTCGTGCCCCACGCTCGCGATTCACGGCAGTCTCGACGAATACGGCACGCGCGTGCATCCCGAACGGATCGCGGCGAGCGTAAGCGGTCCTGCACGGGCCGCGATCATGGAAGGCGTGCGGCACGTCCCGCACCGCGAGCAGGAAGCGCAGGTCGCGGCGATGGTGGCCGATTTCCTGCAGCCGCTCGCGCATTGATCGCGCACGCGAACGCTTCGCAACGTAGCGACTTTTCAGGCCTTTTTCACACGCCTGAAAAAATTTTCGATATTGCTCTTCAAAAATTCGAAAAGTCTCGATACAATGCCGATCCCTTGCCGACGTGGTGAAATTGGTAGACACGCTATCTTGAGGGGGTAGTGGCGAAAGCTGTGCGAGTTCGAGTCTCGCCGTCGGCACCAAGGATATGGAAACCCGCAAAAGCGTCATGCTTTCGCGGGTTTTTTCATGGGCGCGCGAATCGCGCACCAGGCGCCAGGCACGGAGTACAAGTTGGGCAGGAAAAAGAGTGCGGAGAAGTTGAAGGTCGTCGCGGTTCGCGTCGATCCGTCCATCGAACGTCGATTGCGGCTGCTCGCGGAAACAAGCGGCCGCAAGCCTTCGTATTTCCTGCAGCAACTGATTGAAGGCGGTCTGGGCGCACTGGAAGACGCCTGGCTGCCTGCGGATGTGCTCGCACAGGTGCGAGCGGGCACCGTGCCCGAGCCGTCCGGTTCGCCATCCGAGCCGGATCTGTTCGGCGATATGGCGTCTGAGGATTGATGGGTTTTGCCGCGCATTGCCTGAATCAGACTCCCGCTTCACGAATCGAAGCGGGAGCCGGGTCGATCTGCGCTAATTGACCTGCAATTGACCTGTTAATTGACCTTGTTGGCCTGCTCCTTCGCCAGCAGACGTTGCGCCTGCATATCGCCGCGATTGGCTTCCTGCGCAGTCTGAACGGATGTTTCCGTGGCTTCGGCCAGCGCCGCGCGTGCCGCGTTGCTGATCTTGACCGAATACGATGCCGACGACGTGCTTTGCGTCGCGGACGTGCCGCTTTGCGATTGCGTGGCGCTCGACGTCTGGTTCGCGGCGCTGGTTTGCGCGGACTGGCCGCTGCTGGTTGTGCCGGTGGTATTCGTTGCCGCTACATTGGCGCTATTGAGCGGGCTGGAGACCGATTGAATGGCCATCAAATTTTCCCCTTTATATCTATTGAAGCACGGTGTTGTGATGCGATGCCGGAATACGGCACGTGCTTTATCGGCGCTAATCTAAATACGCTTTAGCAGTATATTTTTTGTAACAGCGACGGTACTTAAGCAATAGATAAGGCTGGTATCAATCGGTCCGATTAAATAACAATCCTGAATAACAACGACTGTCGTTCAGTATCTGCAAACGCTTTTGCAAGTGATTGTGCTTATCCGCCCAGAACCGATTTAGGCTCCAGAAATGCCTCCAGCCCGAAGCGTCCATATTCGCGTCCGATACCCGATTGCTTGAAGCCGCCAAACGGCGCGGCCGGTTCGTGTGCGAGTGTGTTGATCAGCACGCGGCCGGCGTCGATGCGCGCGGCAACGGCACGTGCGCGTTCCACATCGGGCGAACAGATATAGGCCTGCAATCCATAGGGCGTATCGTTGGCAATCGCAATGGCGTCTTCAGTGTCGCGATACGCGATGATCGAAAGGACCGGCCCGAAGATTTCTTCCCGCGCAATCGTCATGTCGTTGCGCACGTCGCTAAAGAGCGTGGGGCGCACGAACCATCCGCGTTCCACGCCCGATGGCCGTCCCTCTCCGCCCGCGAGCAGACGCGCGCCTTCTTCGATCCCAACGCGGATATAACGCTGCACGCGCTCCCATTGTTTCTGGCTCACCATCGGTCCGATGCTCGTATGCGGATCGTGCGGGTCGCCCGATTGAAACTCTGCAATAGCTTCAACAATCTTCGCCTCGAATTCAGCGAGACGTGATTGCGGCACCAGAATACGCGTACCGGCAATGCAGGCCTGTCCGCTATTCATGAATCCCGCCTGCAACGCGAGTGGAACGACATCGTCGAAATTTGCATCGTCGAGCACGATCACCGGCGATTTGCCGCCCAATTCCAGCGTCACGCGCTTGAGCGTTTGCGCGCCCGCGCTGAGAATCGCCTTGCCCACAGCGGTCGATCCCGTGAACGACAGTTTCGCGACATCGGGATGCGTGCAGATTTCCGCGCCCACGATATCGCCGCGACCGGTGACGATATTGAATACGCCCTTGGGCAAGCCCGCTTCGTGCAGCGCTTCGGTGACGATGCGCGTTTGCATCGCGCTCATCTCGCTCGGCTTGATCACGGCCGTGCAGCCTGCCGCCAGCGCCGCCGCGAGTTTGCCGCAGATAAAGCCCGCGTCGCTGTTCCAGGGCGTGATCAGGCCCGCCACGCCCAGCGGTTGCATGACGACGTCCGCCGTGCCCGCGCGACTCACGAACGAATACGCTTCGAGCGTATCGGCGGCCTGCTGCAGCACGTCGCTCGCGTGGCGCGCCATCCAGCGGCCGCGCGACACCGGCGCGCCGTATTCCTCGACGATCGCTTCGAACAACGCGTCTTCCTTCGCCAGCACGGCTGCGTGCAGGCGTCTGAGCAGGGCGACGCGCGCGGCTTTATCGGTGCACGAAAAAGCGGGGAAAGCGCGTTTTGCGGCGGCGATGGCGGCGCGCGCGTCTTCGGCATCGGCGAGGCGCACGCGACCGATCACCTGCTCGGTGGACGGATTGAAGAGATCGAAATATTCGCTGCCGTGCGGCACCACGAAGGCGCCGTCGATATAGATGTGCTCGATGATCTGCATGGTCTTGAAGTGAATGCGTTGTCCAGATCGCAAGATAGGCCGATGCGATTGACCTGACTAGCCGTACAATCCGGGACGACGTATTGAGGAATCCAGGACAATGAAAACCTCGGGATTGAGCGAGCTGGAAGCCGTGCTGGCCGTGGCGCGCAGGCGCAGCTTTCGCGCGGCGGCCGACGAGTTGAGCGTTTCGACATCGGCGTTGAGTCATGCGGTGGCGGCGCTCGAAGCGCGTATCGGCGTGCGGCTCTTCAACCGGACGACGCGCAGCGTGTCGCTTTCGGAAGCGGGCGCGCAGTTCGTGCAGACCGTGGCGCCGGCGCTCGCCACTATCCAGAGCGCGTTCGACCAGGCCGGGAGCTTTCGCGACACGCCTTCGGGCACGCTGCGCATCAACACTTCGGCGGGCGCGGCGCGGCAGGTCATGCCGGTTTTTATCGCCTTTCTGAAGCGCTTTCCCGAGATGAAGCTCGACATCGTCACGGAAGGGCGCTTGATCGATATCGTCGTCGAAGGTTTCGATGCGGGCATCCGGCTCATCGAAACCGTGCCGCAGGACATGATCGCAGTGCCGTTCGGCGATCGTCAGCGTTTCGCCGTGGTCGGGAGTCCAGAGTATTTTTCGCGCCATAAGCCGCCGCGCACGCCCGCCGATCTCGCGCAGCATCGCTGCATACGCAGCCGCATGCCGAGCGGCGCGATCTATCAATGGGAATTCGAAAAGCGAGGCGAAGTCGTGCGCGTCGACGGCGAAGGCGCGCTCACGCTCGACGAACCTCATCTGATGCTGGAGGCCGCCCGCGCGGGTCTCGGGCTGACCTATCTGACCGAGTGGAACGTCCACGCCGATCTCGCGGCCGGCGCGCTCGTGCGCGTGCTCGAAGACTGGACGCCGGCGCTGGACGGGCTCTGCCTCTACTATCCCGGCCGCCGTCACACGCCCGCTGGCTTGCGCGCCTTGATCGAGATGATCCGCGAGCATGCCGAATCGCGTCGCCCGCGCGTGGCGAGGCGGGCAGGACGCGGCAAGGCGAAGCCGCGTGCCTGAGGCTGGCGGCCGGTCAAAGTCGCAAAGGACGTCTCAGCGCGCGTCATCGCGTCTCGATCGCCGTTGTCGCGTGCCACGATTATTGAAAAACCCTCACTTGATTTTATTGGGTTTTTTCAACGGCACCGTCACGACGAGGACGAAGCTGTGACGTAAAAAGTGAAAAAACGCACGGTCTGTGCCAACGAATGTGGAAAATTCCGAGGGCTCGCGCTCAGTCGCCCAAGTCAACCGCGCGGACCGGGTTCGGCCAGTTTCCGCCATTTGCCAGTCGATTCGCCAGACACTCGAATGTCCGTGTTTGGCTCCAAAGCGGAACTCCACCATATCTGCGGGAAAACACGGGAAAATTCGACGCGCGTGCTCATCGGGCGTCGGGTAACCGCCTATCCAGTTGTTCGGCAAACTTCTCCGCGGCGATCGGCAGAGTCCTCCCTCTAAGCTGACCAAGCACAACACGTAGTGGGTCGATGTCGTGATCACTGATCGGCAGTGCGCAGATCCTCTCATCCGTCGGCGGCACGCCACTCTGCGGCAGAAATGCGACGGCAGCTTCTCTTACAACGAAGCTGCGCAGAAACTCCAGCGAATCCGATTCGACGACGATTTCAGCCTGTAACTTCAGGCGCCAGGTGGCCTCGTCCAGAAGTGTACGAATCGCAAGTGTTTGGCGTGGCAACGCCACCGGAAACCTGAGACAGTCGCGCAGCCGAGTCGACTTCGACTCGAGGAGCGGATGTCCCTTGCTTACGACTGCGCAAAGAGGTTGATGTTTGACGAACAGCTCCTGCACGTCGGCAGAAGCCGGCGGATCGATCAACAGCGCGAGATCCGCCTCGTAGTTCGCGAGCGCACTGATTCCCATCACGTTGTCACGGACATCCAGCGAGAACGTTACCTGCGGGAAATCTGCGCGATATTTCGCGATCTCGTCAGGGAGTACGTTGTCGATGAATGCCTGCGAGCAAGCCACGGTTACGTGCCCGCGACGAAGACCCGCGAGATCGGAGAGTTCCGCCTGCAGTCGCTCGAAGTCGGCGTTTTGATCGCGGATGTGACGCAGGAGTAGTTCGCCGGCCGCATTCAGACGCATACCCTGCGGCAATCGCTCGAAGACAGATGCTCCCAGCTCATCCTCAAAGTCCTGGATCTTGCGCGTCAATGCAGACGGCGTGATGTGCAAATGATCAGCAGCCCTGCGAATGGAGCCCCGACGCGCGACTTCCGCGATAAATCGATAGATCTGCAGATGCCTCATCGTCTTGCCCTTGCGCGTTATGTTGCTGACCACGCATCAGGGTATCAGAAATGATCACATAAATTGCATCCCCATTTTCATTCAAGACTGCATCTTTCGCGCCCGCAACGTATCCAAGAAAAAGCGCATATATAAGCCTCCTTTGTGTGTAGGCGACCGCGGCAATGTCGCCAGATTGCATGCGACGGACAGTGACCTCTTGTTGCTATTCCAGCAACGCCCCGTTCATTATCAAGCACTGGACTGCAACATAACCGGCTCCTATATTTTTGCGTAACCCGTTGCAACGAGCCGTTCATGCACACGGGAAAACTGCCCGTTGCGCAGACATCGGGCTGCAAAAAAGGAGACATATGAGCATCTCAGTACACAAGGCCGATACACCGCCGGCGCGCCGCACGATACGCATCGGGCTCGCCTGGCAGATCGTGATCGGTATGATCATCGGGATTCTCGTCGGCGTCACCCTGAGCAGGCACCCGGACCTCCGCAGCGCGGCAATCAAGGACTATATTCAGCCGGCAGGCGACCTGTTTATCAAGCTGATCAAGATGGTGGTCGTGCCGATCGTCTTCACCAGCATGGTGGTCGGTATCGCGGGCGTGGGCGACGGAAAGTCTCTGGGACGAATCGGACTCAAAACGATCGTCTATTTTGAAGTCGTCACCACGATCGCGATCGTGGTCGGCCTTCTCTTCGGCAATCTGCTCCAGCCAGGCGTCGGCACCGATATCTCGCAACTCGGCCATGCGGACATAGCAGGCATCCAGCACACCGCGACACTTGCTGGCGAGCATCACGGATTCATGCATCTGGTTCTCGGCATCATTCCCGAGAACATCCTTGCGTCGATGGCGCGAGGTGATCTGCTGCCTGTACTGTTTTTCTCGGTCCTGTTTGGGTTAGCGCTACAAAGCGTACCGAAGGATCTCCGGCAACCCGTTGTCGACATGCTGCGCGGCGTCTCCGACGCGATGTTCAAAGTCACCGGCATCGTAATGCGATATGCCCCGATCGGTGTGGCGGCCCTGATCGCGGTCACGGTAGCCAACTTCGGCTTTGCATCGTTGCTGCCATTGATGAAACTCCTCGGGGTCGCCTATCTCGCGATAGTCGCCTTCACAATCGTTGTCCTCGGTGTGGCCGCACGCGTATTCGGATTCAACATCTTTACGCTCCTGCGCATCATCAGAAGCGAACTGCTGATCGCTTTCACCACGTGCAGTTCAGCCACCGTACTGCCTCAACTCATGAAGAAGATGGAGGACTACGGCGCTCCGAAGGCAATCACAACGTTCGTCATTCCAACGGGATATGTGTTCAACCTCGATGGCGCGTCCGTCTACCTCGGCATCGGCACGCTTTTCGTTGCTCAGCTCTACGGTGTGCACCTTGGCCTGCAGGAGCAGATCGTTCTGGTCCTGACGATGGTGATCACATCGAAGGGCGCCGCAGGTGTCCCCGGATTCATGTTCGTCATTCTCCTCGCCACCTTGTCGAGCGCCGGTCTACCGCTCGAAGGTCTTGCACTCATTGCGGGCATCGACCGGTTCATGGATATGGGCCGCACAGCACTGAACGTAGTCGGCAACGCGTTGGCCGCGTTGGTTATTGCCAGATGGGAAGGTCAATACGACCATCAGAAAGGCCAGGCCTATCTGAGGCAAATCAGCGACATCGAGCAGCCGTCCTGAAACTATCTGCTGTCCTACCTAATTGAATACCAAGCTAACAGGAGTACCGTATGCAACCCGATGATTTGGAAGTCCTTCTCGACAGGCTGCCGAGAAAGCGGATCGGCTTCTATCCTACACCCTTCCACAAGCTGGAGAACCTGTCTCGCGTCCACGGTGTCAACCTGTTCATGAAGCGCGAAGACATGGCCGGTCCCGGCGCACTCAGCGGCAGCAAGATGCGCGTCGCCGAAATGATCATCGGGCAGGCGCTCGATGATGGTGTCGACACCATCATCACCCAAGGCGCGCATCTCACGAATTCGGGGATGCAGTTTGCAACGGCTGCTCTGGTTGCAGGACTTACACCGATCCTGTTCCTCACGCGCGACGAGCAGCAACATGGAGAGCTGGCTGAGTACCGGGGAAACCTGCTGCTTGACAAACTCATGGATGTGGAAACGCATTACCTGAGCGCTCCCGGAAGCGCTTATGTCAATCGACCGGACGACAAACAGCGCGTGCTCGCGGCGATGACTGCTCGCAAGGGCGAGCTGGAGGCTCAGGGCCGCAAGGTCATGATCGTACCGACCGGCGGAGCTCATCCGGCAGGATTTGCTGCGCATGTTCGGACTTTCATCGAAATGGTTGCGCAAGCCCGCTTGGCCGGTGTCGAACTCGATTACATCTACCACACCACAGGGACAGGAACGGCACTACCCGGCATGCTCGCCGCGAAGCTCCTGACAGGTCATCCGGTGAAGTTTCGTTCGATCTCAATCTCACACTACCAGCCAGACTTCTGGATCAATGAAGCGATCATCGCGGAACGCGTGACGCACATCTTCCAGACGTTCGGGATCGAGCCTCCATCGACGCAGGCCATCCTCAGTGAGATTGAAGTCGACAACCGGTTTATCGGCGACAACTACGCGGTCCCTTCTCAGGAAAGCACTGCCGCGATCAAGGAACTGGCCAGAGCGGAAGGGGTATTCCTCGGCCCCGTATATACCGGCAAGGGCTTTGCGGGTCTGCTGGATCATATCCGTAGCGGCATGCTGAAACCTGGAAGCAACATTGCCTTTCTGCACACTGGAGACACGGCCAATCTGTTCGAAGTGTCGGGCGTCGTCGGTGGGTGCCAGTAGCAAGAAATACTCATTTGACGGGAAAGAAGAGGATTGAAAATTGGAAAAGGTATCCATTTCGGACACTGGCACCTGCGAGCGACCTTCGCGCGTGACAACTGGCTCCCCTGATCCGTCGATCAGTCTGGGACTGACGTTGATCATGGCGATCACCTGCGGTATGGCTGTCGCTAACATCTACTACAACCAGCCAATGCTGGGGATCATCGAGAAGACATTTCCCCAGGAAAGGTCATTGACGGGCTTTGTCCCGACCATGACGCAACTTGGCTACGCCCTTGGCCTGTTACTACTCGTTCCACTTGGCGACCGTATTGAACGGCGACGACTCATCGTCATCCAGTTCGGTGCACTTGCTTTGTCGCTGGCCGGAACAGCTATTGCGCCCGGCGCATGGTCACTGGTTGCGGCGTCGGCGCTTGTCGGCATTTCAGCGAGTGTCGCCCAGCAGATCCTGCCATTCGCAGCGGCATTGGCCTCTCCCGAGCGTCGCGGCGCAACGATCGGCATCGTCATGAGCGGACTTCTCTGCGGCATCCTGTTTGGTCGCGCGCTCGCGGGGGCAGTTACGGTTCATTTTGGATGGCGTGTCATGTTCTGGCTTGGCGCGTTGCTCGCGATCGTTGCGGGTCTCGTTCTCGCGGTCGCGTTGCCGAAAAGCCCGCCGAAGACGCAGGCCAGTTATGGTGCGCTGCTCCGGTCCCTGGCGGCGCTCTGGCGTGAAGAGCCCCAATTGCGCAATGCCACGCTCATTCAGGCGTGTGTATTCGGCTCGTTCAGCGCACTGTGGACGACGTTGGCGCTGCAACTCGACAGTCGTTATCATCTCGGCGCGGACGTGGCTGGGCTATTTGGGATCATCGGTGCGGTTGGCGTACTATTCGCACCGATTGCTGGGCGGATCGCCGATAAGCGTGGCCCCCATTTTGTTATTGGTCTTGCCAGCGTCGTGATGATTGCCTCGTGGGCGGTGTTCGGTGTCTGGGGGCGAGTGGTGGGGTTGGTTGCCGGCGTCATTCTGCTGGACTTTGGGGCACAAGGTTCGCAGGTTTCGAATCAGCACGTCATCCAGGCGCTTCGCCCCGAGGCGCGAAATCGCCTCAACGCAATCCTGATGGGCGGCATGTTTCTCGGCGGCGCGCTAGGTTCTGCCGCGGCGAGCTTTGCATGGAACGCAGCTGGCTGGACGGCCGTTTGTTCGCTCGGCGCCGCCTTCGCTGCAATGGCGCTGTGTGTTCACAGCCAGGGCCGAAAGTCTGGAGCGACACGGCCTCACTGACTTTGGGACTAGCATCTCGGTGAACAACGCCCCCACTGCATGATTCCGGTGGGAGTTGGGCCCGGACGTTTACGCGTCCGGGTATTTGCTTTTCCACAGAACGACTTCGGTTTTTCGCATGATCAATATTCCCCTGCTGATGGCCTTCATCGGCGCAGCATCTATTCTCGTCGTAACACCTGGCGTGGACACGGCAATCGTCTTGCGAGCGGCTACCGTAAGCAGCCGCCGGGCGGCGGCGATGGCAGCAATCGGGATCGCGCTTGGCTGCCTGATCTGGGGAGCGGCGGTATCGCTCGGACTAGGAGCCCTTTTGCGGGCATCTGAATACGCTTACACGGCGGTCAAACTCGCCGGTGCCAGCTACCTTCTCTGGCAGGGAGCGAAATTGCTGCTAAAGCCGCGCGCCGTGTTGAATACCGATGTTGCACAACCAACGAGCCGAACGAGCGCGGATATGTTCTGGCGCGGGTTCCTGAGCAATTTGCTTAACCCCAAGGTCGGCGTCTTTTACGTCACGTTTCTTCCCCAGTTTGTACCATCCGGAGCGAACACGGCGACGTATTGCTTCTTGCTGGCATGCCTGCACGTTGCACTCACGCTTCTTTGGTTCAGCTTCCTGATTGCTGCAACGGTCCCTTTGAGTGGATTTCTGCGGCGGCCAGCGGCGGTGAAAACGCTGGACAGGCTAACGGGCGCCGCTTTTGTTGCGTTTGGCCTGAAGCTTGCTGCGTCATCCTCTCGCTGAGTGAGTGGCAATGATTGCCAGCCTCCGGGCAACACTTTCCGAAGCTTCTCGAAGATGCTACGCGCGTCCTTCGGGGCGGTACGCAAAAACCTCTAACGTCCGCAAAGCGCCCGTCCTCGGCCATTTGCGTCGCGTG
Source organism: Paraburkholderia sp. Ac-20340 (assembly GCF_017104965.1). Lineage (GTDB taxonomy): Bacteria > Pseudomonadota > Gammaproteobacteria > Burkholderiales > Burkholderiaceae > Paraburkholderia. The sequence continues at coordinate 58,555 of NZ_JAAGPR010000037.1, read as the reverse complement.
ACGCAGAGGACCGCTTTGGGTCGACAGCGGGCTCGCGATCCATTTAAGCAGGGCAGCGCGGGGCCGCCGCTCAAGTCGAGCCGGTTATCAACAGACGCTCGGTCTCGTTCTGCGCCTCAACGTCAGTCAATAACGAACGCTGCGCGAGCCGGCGGCCCACGGCCGGTTCCAATATTCCCCTCGCGGCCGCGGTACTCGTCGGTTTTTTTCACTATCTGTGGCAGCAGTTTTTCACTAACCTGGCACAGTTTTCACTTTCTGTGGCACGCGACAGCCGTCACGCAACCCGCATATCCCGCATCGCCCATCTTTTAGTAAATGAGAATCATTGCTAACATGGAGGGGCTTTGGGCGCGGATGCCAGCAAGGACGGAATGCAATGACGGCGACAGATCGAGACTGGGGACATTTGTGCGACGAGCACTGCCGGGTGGTTGGGGAATTAGGACGTGCGCAGCGGCGCGCGTCGGCGCTCATCGTTGAGCAGGCGAAGCAGATTGCCGCGCTGCAAGCCCAGGCGATGCAGTTGCGCGCCGCCGCGATGATCCGCGAAACGGCGCTTGCATGGGCCAGGGATGAACTCGCCGAAGTGAAGACGGCGATTGCCGGTCTGCCGAAACGCCTCGCCCTTGCGCAGCAGGTTCGGGTGCTCGAAGAGCGGGTGAGTGCGCTCACGCGCGGAGCAACGCGCGGCACGTTCAACGCGAGCCGCCCCGCGGTGGAGGCAACGTCGGCAGCCGCGTCGCCGGGCGGGCAGCGCAAGGTCGTCATGTGGATCGCCCAGGACCGTCAGCCCACGGAGCGAACCGATCTCGCGCTCGCCGAAACGGGCGTGCAACTCGTGCGCACCGATGCGGGCGACGCCGAGCAGCTCAATGCCGGTCTCGCCGACGCCGATCTCGTGATCTGCCAGGCGGGATGCGTGAGCCACGGCGACTGGTGGCGGGTGAAGGACTATTGCTCGCGCACCGGCAAGCAATGCGTGCTGGTGATGCAGCCCGACGCGCTCGACCGGGTGATCGCATCGCGAGCGGCCGCATCCGCCGATGCCGACGATTAGCCACGCACAGCAAAGCGCCGCCAGACGTCGCCCGCCTGCACCCATGCGGCCAAACGTCGCCCATATCGGTCTCTTGATCGCAATCAAGACCTGTTTTGGACGACTGATCGAAAGTCCCACAGCACGGCGAAAATCGCCGACTCATTGCGCCTGAGCGCGCGAGCCCCGATGTTCCATGCGCTCGCTGCGTCTGCGCCCTTTACGCACATTGCACTCATCGCTCCCTGTTCTTCTTACGAGGTGAATCGACCTATGACCATGCCTGTCCAGCCCGTGCCGCCAGGCGATCCGTTGCCGCACCGGAAAATCCTGCGCTCGTGGCTCGAATCGCTGTCCGGGCGCACGACCGCCTATCCCATCGTCCTGCTTTTGATCGACTACGCCGTTTTCGCCGCGCTGATGGCGCTGGTCGTGCTCGCGCATAGCGTAGCGCTCAAACTGGTTGGCGCACTCTGCATGGGCTTCGTGATCGGGCGGCTGTTTATCATCGGCCATGATGCGTGCCATCAAAGTCTCACGCCGCGCCGCGGGCTCAACAAATGGCTCGGCCGCATTGCGTTCCTGCCGTCGCTTACGCCGTATAGCCTGTGGGAAGTCGGGCATAACGTCGTGCACCACGGCTACACGAACCTCAAGGGTTTCGATTTCATCTGGGCGCCGCTTAGTCTCGCTGAGTTTCGCGCGCTGTCGCGTCCGCGCCGCTGCGTCGAGCGCCTTTATCGAAGCGGCTGGGCGCCGGGCCTCTACTACATGGTCGAGATCTGGTGGAAGCGCATGTTCTTCCCGAGCAAGACCGCGATGCCGACGCGCCGTCCGGTGTTCTTCCGCGACTGCAGCCTGGTGGCCGCGTTCGCGCTCGTCTGGCTGGGCGCGCTCGCCGCGGCCGCCGTGGCGACCGGGCAATCGGTGCTGCTGTTGCTGGTGTGCGGGTTCGGCGTGCCGTTTCTGTTCTGGTGCTCGATGATTGGCTTTGTCGTCTATGTGCATCACACGCATCAACGCGTGCGCTGGTATGACGACCGCACGGCATGGGCCAACGCGCAGCCGTTTATTTCGACCACCGTGCACCTGACCTTCAAATGGCACTTCGGCGCGATGATGCATCACATCATGGAGCACACCGCGCACCATCTGGATATGAGCATTCCACTGTACCGGCTGGAGGAGGCGCAGGCGCGGCTCGAAACGCTGCTGCCCGAGCGCATCGTGATCCAGCCGTTTTCGTGGAGTTGGTATTTCTCCACCGCGCGTCACTGCAAACTCTACGATTTCAGTGCGGGACAGTGGACGAATTACGACGGCCGCGCCTGATGTTGAACACCTTCGGCGCGTCGTGAGATAGCGGGCTTAAGCCGCGCCGGTGAAACCCGGCAGCGTCACGCCGAAGGTCTGAAGCAGCAGAACGCCGTTCAGGAGCAGGATCACCCCGGTTGCCGCGATCGCGGCAACATCGGTCATGCGGCTGTTGACGAATTCGCCCATGATGTCGCGGCGGCGCGTAAAGCACACGAGCGCGACCATCGGCACCGGCAATGCGAACGAGAGCACCACCTGGCTGACGACCAGCGCCTGCGTCGCATTCACGCCCAGCGCGACGACCGCGAACGCAGGCGCCATCGTCACGAGTCTGCGCAGCCAGACCGGAATGCGGAAGCCGACAAATCCCTGCATGATCATCTGCCCGGCCATGGTGCCGACCACCGAACTCGACACTCCGGCGCTCAGCAGCGAAACCAGAAAGAGCGAGGCCGCGCCTGCGCCTAGCAGCGGCGTCAGCGTTTGATACGCCGTGCCGATTTCCGCCACGTCCCGGTGGCCCGTATGAAACGCGGCGCTGGCCATGATCACCATCGCCATATTCACCAGCCCGGCGACAGACAGCGCGACGATCACTTCGAGATTGGAAAAGCGCACCAGCAGGCGGCGCTCGTGCGCCGTGTTGCTGACGATACGGCCTTGCGTCAGCCCCGAGTGCAGATAGATCGCGTGCGGCATCACCGTAGCGCCGACGATACCCGCCGCCAGAACCAGCGCACCGCCGCCCGGCAGTGACGGCACGAGCGTGTGCCGGGCCACCTGTGTCCAGGCAACCGGCGCGATGAACATCTCGACGAGATAGCAAAGGCTTATCACGCCCACGAGCGCGCCGATCACGATTTCCATCGGGCGAAAGCCGTTTTTCTCGAACAGCAGGATGCCGTAAGTGACGATTGCCGTGATCGCCATTCCGGCGATCAGCGGCATTTTGCAGAGCAGCGCGAGTGCAATCGCACCGCCGAGGAATTCGGCGAGATCGGTGGCCATCGCCGCGATTTCGCTGACGCCCCACATCGCGTAGACGGCGGGACGCGAAAACTGCTCGCGGCACAGTTCCGCCAGGTTGCGGCCGGTGACGATGCCCAGTTTCGCGGAGAGCGCCTGGAACAGCATCGCCACGAGGTTGGCGGCCAGCACGACCCACAGCAGCGCATAGCCGTATCCGGCGCCGGCCTGGATGTTGGTCGCGAAGTTGCCGGGGTCCATATAGGCGATCGAGGCGATCACCGCCGGGCCCGCGAACAGCAGCAGCGCCCGCGGTCCGCGCGGACCGCCGGCAAGCACTTCGCGGATCGCGCTGGTTGCACGCCCGGTGAGCGTGCAGGAGTCTGTCGCCGTGTTCATCGAAACCTCCCGTATGACGTGGTGCGTCATACGATCAATGACTACTTAGTGTTCCTGATCATGCGGCGGGCGATCCGGAGTGCCTGAGATGCCAGCTTGGGCTTAACCGCGTGCGGCGGCGTAACGGCGCGCCACTTCCTGCCAGTCGACCACGTTATAAAACGCACCGATATATTCGGGCCGGCGGTTCTGGTACTTCAGGTAGTAGGCGTGTTCCCAGACATCGAGGCCAAGAATCGGCGTGTTGCCCGACATCAGGCCCGCCATCAGCGGACTATCCTGATTGCCGGTGCTTTCCACCACGAGCTTGCCTTCGGGATCGACGCTCAGCCATGCCCAGCCGCTGCCGAAGCGCGTCAGCGCAGCCTTGGTGAAAGCGTCCTTGAAGGCGTCGAAGCCGCCCAGATCGGCGTCGATGGCGGCTTTGAGCGCGCCGTCCGGCTCGCCGCCGCCGCGCGGCGACATCACGCTCCAGAACAGGCTGTGGTTGGCATGACCGCCGCCATTGTTACGGACTGCCAGGCGCAAGGCTTCAGGAAGCGACTCGATCCGGGCGACCAGCGCTTCGACCGGCAGATCGTGGAATTCGCTGCCTTCCAGCGCGGCATTGAGATTATTGACGTAGGTTTGATGGTGCTTCGAGTGATGGATCTCCATCGTGCGGGTATCGATATGCGGTTCGAGCGCATCGACCGCGTACGGCAGGTCCGGCAAAACGTAGGGCATCGAGGTAACTCCTTGCGGGCGGGCTGAAGGGAATCAGCGGGTGGATCAGTGCCGCGCCGGACCGTCGACGTTCAACGCCAGACAGCCCGCGCGCAGGACACGGGTGACGAGGGGATGGGGCCCATGGCTGGCCACATGCGAGATCAGGGCAAGGTGGGTTTGCCGGCTGTGATGCAGCGCAGCCTGGCGAAGCGACGCGGACCGGTCGGTGTCGACCATCAGCGCGATGAGCGTTTCGTGCGCGCGGCACAGATAGCGCGCGGCGGTGTCGGTATCGCCGTGGTCGAGGTGCAGATCGGCGAGGTTGTGACAGGAAACCACCAGAGCGGCGACGCAATCTTCGGCGTGGCCCGGCGGCGGCGCGGCCACCAACTGGCGTGCGATCGACAGGGCGCGTTCGTAGCCGTCCAGCGCGGCGCCCGCGCCGGCTTCGCGCGTGGCGGCGATCGCCTGACGGGTGATCGCTTGCCACTGGGACAAGCTCTGGTCTCTGGCTGGCGAGCCGCCGGTGGCGGGCGTGGCGTGCTGGTGCATGGTCGTGCCTCCTGTTTGCGCCGTGTTTGATCCTGTGCGCAGACAGTGCGTCTACGTCATCTGGATTTGTAAATGATAACCATTACTATTTAGATTGACCAGAATAACCGTGGTGATAGTTGGGGTAAGGGGTGACGGCTGGCGTCGATGGGGACGCAGTAGTAGCGTGTCTGGCCGGTGCTTCGGTGTGCGTTACGCCGTGACGCTGCTGCGCCGTTACGGCTTGAGGCAGGCCGCGAGCGGGCCAATCGTCCTTTACCGGGGACAAATCCTTATGGTGCGTCGCGACATAGCCTGTCACAAAGTGGCACGTGCGAAGCCGGCCTGAAATTGCTACGCTTCGTTCACCTCAAGACAATGGCGTCGCAACCTCAATTTTTTCGTTCCAGCTTCCCGCCACGGCGCTGAGCCTAGCAAGGATCGCTGTCCATCAGTGTCGATACTTTTCCAAATGGCGATAGACGAAACGCATAAGCAGGAAAAATTCTTGGGGCGAGCAGGCTTTGCTGCGATGGTGGCGCTGCTACGCGTTCTTTCTATCCTTCCTTACGGGCTGGTCGCGAGGCTTGGCAGCTCGCTCGGCGCGCTGCTGTACCGGCTTCCGAGCTCCCGCAAACGTATCGTTCACGTCAACCTGCGGCTGTGCTTTCCAGACCGCTCGGAACGCGAGTACGACGACCTCGCGCGAAATCACTTTCGCCATGTCATCCGCAGCTATTTCGAACGCGGCATTCAATGGTTTGGCAGTGCGAAGTCCTTGCTGAAGCTGGTGGACATCGAAAGCCGGATTGATCTGGACGACCCGAATGCGCCACCGACCATCTTCCTGGGCTTTCACTTTGTGAGCATCGAGGTGGGCTGCATACTGTATTCGACGCAATCGCCCGCCGCCTCGTTGTACACGCGGATGTCGAACGCGCGCCTGTGCGCGCTGGCGAAGCGCCAACGCGGCAGATTTGGCGCGGAGATGATCGAACGTTCGACCAGCGCGAGGAAGATCGTTGGGCTGCTTCGCTCGGGCAAACCGGTCATGCTGGCCGCGGACATGGATCACGGCATCCACAATTCCGTTTTTGTGCCGTTCTTCGGCGTTCCCGCCTGCACGCTCACGTCGGTTTCGCGCCTGGCACGCCTGGCCCATGCGCGGGTGGTGCCGTTCGTTACGGAAGTGCTGCCGGATTATCGCGGATACAAGCTCACCATCTTCGAGCCGCTCGGCGACTTTCCATCGGAATGCGACACACAGGATGCGCGTCGGATCAACGAGTTTCTGGAAACGCAGATACGTAAGTGCCCAGAGCAGTACTACTGGGTGCATCGGCGCTTCAAACATCGTCCGCCGGGCGTACCCAGCGTGTATTAGTGGCTGATGCAGCCGCGCAGAGGCGCGGTTGCGCTGGCAGCTCTAGCGTCCTGCGCCACGCTCCGAAGCCTGCGCGCGAGGCCCCATGCGCAGCGAGCACATCCGCCATGCAGACGCCTTGAGGAAGCCCAGTGCTTTGCGAATCGGGCTGTCTTTCGGAAAGATCGCCGTGGCGAGCATGATCGCGCCGATCAAAGCCGTGGCGATATGGTCGAGGTTGCCGAAGCCTGCCAGAATCCCGCCCGCGCCAGCCGCCGCAGCACAAGCTGACAACGCATCGATGCGCGCATGCCACGCACCCGCGCTCAATACGCTTGCGGCGCGCGAATCGGTATCGGCGACTTTTTCCGCAGTGGCGCTCAGGCGTCGCGCCGTGTATTCGCGGATGGCGATCACCAGCAACGCTGCCGCCAGCACCCAGCTCTGTGTCGCGCCGCTGGTGGCGGCCGGAATCGTTGCGTCCGCAACCGACATGCCGCCGCAACCCTGAGCCAGCAATGCAGCGCCCGCGAGGGCTGAGACTGTGGTGCAGAAGGTCGCCGGCGTGAAGGACGCGGCCATGCGCGGCAGCTTGCGCAACTGACTGGCGCGCAGCAACAGCGAGGCAAAAAGCAGTGCATCGACCAGCAGATCGATGAAGGTGTGGACGCCGTCGGCGAAGATGGCGCGCGAATCCGCGCACCAGCCGATCGTCAGTTGCACGGCCACCAGCGAGGCGCTCGCGAAGACACTAAGACGGGCGGCGCGGACTGACGCCCGGTCACACTCTGAGGTGACGGGTTGCATGCGGTGCTGGGATCTGAGTTCTTGTACGCCCAGCGTACCGCGTGCAGATTGCGCGTTGATGACGGTGGCGCGAGTCGCCGCCCGGCGCCGGTTAGTCCTGTGGCGATGGGCTTGCCGGTGCGGTCTCGCTGGCGGGATCGGCGGGTTGGGGGGCAGGCGGGCTTCCGCCCGTCAGCTTGTGGAAGAAGTCCAGCGCGTGCTGGCCGGTGGACATCGAACCGAGCGTCGCCGCCGGGTTCAGTCCCGCACGGCGCGCGGTGCCGCTCACGAGGCTCTGCTGCAGATCGTTGAGCGGGCGCGCAAGGCTGGTCGCGGTAAAGCCGCTGGCGGGCGGCGCGGCGATTGCCGGCAGGTCGGTGCGCGGCGTGTCGAGCGTGAGCAGGGGCGCGAGCGTCGGCGCGGCGGCGACGCGTTTGCTCGCGAGCATGTCCGTGGGCGCGATGGCGAGCCAGTCGCGCAAAGTGGCGAGGATCGACGTGTGGTCGTAAGGCGTGGGCTCCGGCGAGCGGAACACGGTGCCCGGCGCGATCCACGGCGAAACGACCACGGCGGGCACGCGTACGCCAAAGCGGTCGAATGCGAAGTTCTGGTCGCCTGGATCGCTCGCGGCATCGGGCGACACGGCGTTGGCGGGCGGTAGCACATGATCGTACGTGCCGCCGTGTTCGTCGTAGGTGATGATGAACAGCGTCTCGGGCCACGCAGGTGAAGTGCTGATGGCGTGCCAGATATCGTAGAGAAAGCGCTCGCCCGCGTAGACGTCGTGCGGCGGATGCTGATCGTTGGGATCGAGCAGAAAGCGCGGCTCGATAAACGCATACTGCGGCAAGGTGTTGTTCTGGCAAGCGGAGACAAAATCGCCGAAGCGCTGGAAATTCGGCTTGTATTTCGTACCCCAGAGCGTCGGGAACATCGTGACCGTGAGCGAAGGGGCAATCAGCGCATCGCTATACACGGCCCAGCTCGCGCCCACATCGCCCAGCACGTTGAAGATGGTGCGTACCTGCCAGTCGAACGGATCGGGCGGATGGCCGTTGTCCACGTGACCGTTCGAGGTGCCCGCGTGGACGAAGGCGCGATTCGGCCAGGTCTGGCTGGGCACGGAGGCGAACCAGGCATCGCAGACGCTGTATTCGCGCGCAAGCGTGGAAAGCACGTTCAACTGTTCCGGGCTGTGGCACTGCATGACCTGACTGGGGTCTGCCGTGGTGGTCGTTTCGTAATTGAGCACGAAGCCGGACATCGGCGCCGCGCCTGCCGCGCCGCCGAGCAGTTGCTCACTCACGTTCACAAACGTTTCCTGCGGGTCGGGATCGGGCAGGGTGGCGGTGGCGGCCGGCGTGGTCGCGAAGATCGTGCCGCCTGCCCTGGTGGGATTCGACAGCCCGGGTGTCAGGCCATCGAATGCTTTCTGCGCAGTCGATGCAGGCAGAAATTGCGCGGGACTCGCGCCGTTGCTGTAAAGACCGCCGAGCATGGTATCGAACGAGCGGTTTTCGAACATCACGACGACGACATGCTTGATGCTCTGCAGGGACATGGTGCTCTCCGTTGCCGGGTTTGACGAAGAGTATTGGTGCAGCCGCGTGTTTTCGGCAAGGCGGATAAAAAAACGCCAACCCGGCTGGGCTGGCGTTTTTGCGTGCTGTTTGCTTGCGAAATGACCGTTCTTAGAACTGGTTCATCGTGTTGTCCTTGCCTGCTGCCTTCAGCGCTGCTTCGCCGCTGAAGTATTCCTTGTGATCGTCGCCGATATCCGAGCCGGACATGTTCTGGTGCTTCACGCAGGCGATGCCCTGGCGGATTTCCTTGCGCTGCACGCCCGCCACATAACCGAGCATGCCTTGATCGCCGAAGTATTCCTTCGCGAGGTTGTCCGTCGACAGTGCGGCCGTGTGGTACGTCGGCAGCGTGATCAGGTGGTGGAAGATGCCGGCTTCACGCGACGCGTCGGCCTGGAAGGTGCGGATCTTCTCGTCGGCCAGCGTGGCGAGTTCGGTCTGGTCGTATTCCACGCTCATCAGCTGGGCGCGATCGTACTTCGACACGTCCTTGCCGGCGGCCTGCATCGCATCGTAGGCCTGCTGGCGGAAGTTCAGCGTCCAGTTGAACGACGGGCTGTTGTTGTAGACCAGCTTGGCGTTCGGGATCACCTTGCGGATTTCGCTGACCATGCCGCCGATCTGCGCGATATGCGGTTTTTCGGTTTCGATCCACAGCAGGTCGGCGCCATTCTGCAGCGCGGTGATGCAATCCAGCACGCAGCGCGCTTCGCCCGAACCGGCGCGGAACTGGAACAGGTTGCTCGGCAGGCGCTTCGGACGCAGCAGCTTGCCGTCGCGCTTGATGATGACGTCGCCGTTGCCCAACTGGTCGGCGGACAGCTCTTCGCAGTCGAGGAACGCGTTGTACTGGTCGCCCAGATCGCCCGGCTGGCGTGTCACGGCGATCTGCTTGGTCAGGCCTGCGCCCAGCGAGTCGGTGCGCGCCACGATGATGCCGTCGTCCACGCCCAGTTCGAGGAAGGCGTAGCGGATCGCGCGGATCTTGGCGAGGAAGTCCTCGTGCGGCACGGTGACCTTGCCGTCCTGGTGACCGCACTGCTTTTCGTCCGAGACCTGGTTTTCGATCTGGATACAGCAGGCGCCCGCTTCGATGAACTGCTTGGCCAGCAGATAGGTCGCTTCAGCATTGCCGAAACCGGCGTCGATGTCGGCGATGATCGGCACGACATGGGTCACGTGGTTGTCGATCTTTTGCTGGATCGCGGCCTTCGCCGGACCTTCAGCGCCGTCGAGCTGGCGGAACAGACCGCCGAGTTCGCGTGCATCGGCCTGACGCAGGAAGGTGTACAGCTCGCGGATCAGCGCGCTGACGGAGGTCTTTTCGTGCATCGACTGGTCCGGCAGCGGGCCGAATTCCGAGCGCAGGGCCGCAACCATCCAGCCCGACAGATACAGGTAGCGGCGTTCCGTGCTGTTGAAGTGCTTCTTGATCGAGATCATCTTCTGCTGGCCGATGAAACCGTGCCAGCAACCGAGCGACTGGGTGTACTTCGCCGGATCGGCATCGTAGGCAGCCATGTCGGCGCGCATGATCTTTGCCGTGTACTTCGCGATGTCCAGGCCCGTCTTGAACTTGTTCTGGGCGCGCATGCGGGCGGCGTATTCGGGATTGATGGCATCCCAGGCGCTGCCTTGTTGCTCCTTCAAACCGGCAACTGCCTGGATGTCTTCTTGATATTGGGACATGTGTATCTCCTGAGAGGAAAGCGCGTTTGACTGGTGAGTCCGGCGTGTCGCTGCGTGTCTCGAAGCGCACTGCATGACTTAATAGTAAGCGCCGTTCGCCCAACTCTTATATAAGACATAAGACATAATTTATGCTTATATTTCAATGAGATACGAGAGAAATTTTGCGATGCAAAACACATTTTCAAACCGCGAAAACGCCGCGACGCAGAAAATCGGTGGGAATTCCGCAATATGAAACGCGCTTTCGGCTGCTGGAGAAACGGGCGGGCGCGGGCGGCCCGCCAGAGCACTCCTGGTCGAGCAGGAAAGCGGCCATTGCCGACCAGTCCAGATCGCCCATGCCGGTGTCCACGGTCTGTGCCATGCGGCCATACACGGCCGCGAGCATCGGCCAAGCTGCGGCCGGCCGGTTGCGCGGCCGTTCGGCACGGCGCGCGTTGATTGGTTTCGATGAGTTCAATGCCCGGCGCTCTGGCCGCCATCCACGTGCAGGATCTCGCCGGTGACGAAGGCGGCGGAATCCAGATAGAGAATCGCATCGACGATCTCGCTCATTTCGCCCATGCGCCCCATCGGATGCAGCGCGCTCAATGCCGCGTGCGTTTCGGGCGCGTGCATCGGCGATTTGATGACGCCCGGCGACACCGCATTGGCGCGAATGCCCGCGGCGGCGTATTCGATCGCGAGCGACTTCGTTGCCGCATTCAGGCCGCCCTTGGTCAGCGAAGCCAGCACCGAAGGTACGTTGTGGTTGGCCTGATCGACAAGACTCGTTGTGATGCTGAGCACGTGGCCGCTGCGTTGCCTGAGCATCTGCTCGACGGCCAGTTGCGTGATGTGGAAGAAGCCGTTGAGGTTGACGCGGGTGATTGCCGCGTAGTCGTCGGCCGTGTATTGCGTGAACGGCTTGGCGATGAAAATGCCGGCGTTATTGATGAGCGTATCGATGCGGTCGAAGCGCTCGATGGCCGCATCGATTACGCGGCGCGCGGTGGCCGGGTCGCCGATATCGCCGGCTACTGTGACGAGATTCGCGTCGGTAGAGGGCGCGATGGTGCGAGACGTCGCGACCACGCGATGGCCGAGTGCGAGAAACGCCTCGACCGTTTGCGCGCCAATGCCTTGCGACGCGCCGGTGACGATGATGACTTTCGAATTGCTGCTGGGGGTGTTCACGGGGGTGTTCACAATAGGCCTCGCTGGAAGTGAGTTTCCGGTCTGCTTGCCGGGCGGATCGAAGCGATCCGATGGATGCAGACTCTAGGCGTATCGGCGCAGGATTCGAACACCCGCCATGGACTATGAGTTTTGCGTCGGGGGAACAAATGAGGTGGAATCAGGAGGGCGGCTCGGCTCTCTCGCCGGGATCGGTCGCCGTGACGGCAAAACCCTGCGCCAGGAAGTGTGTCGCCCAACCTGCGCCAATGACACCCGTGCCGACAACGCGGCCACCTTGATGGCCCGCGCTGCCATTGCCTAAGCCTCCTGACAGGCCGCGCGGCTGGTTTCGCGCAACGGCCGCAGTCCAATGATCTCCCGTGCTTCAGCGGGCGTGGCCGGCTCATAGCCCATCTCGCGTACCAGGCGAACAAGCCGCTCGACCAGTTGCACATTGGTGGCCAACTGACCTTGCCGGTAGTAGAGATTGTCTTCGAGCCCGACTCGCACGTGCCCTCCGAGCAACAGCGAATTCATCGCGGCGGGCAACTGCGCCGCGCCGATGGCGCTGACATTGAAAACGGTGTCGCGAGGCAGATGATCGACCATCGTCTGCAACAACCGGGGCGTGTAGGGCAACGCGCCCTGAAACGCATTGGCGCCGATCACGATATTGATAAAGTGCGGCGCCTCGTCGAGCCCCTCATGAATCGCACGCTGAACATCCTGGACGATATCGGCGAGGCCGAACACTTCCCACTCCGGCTTGATGCCGCGATCCTTCATCATCTGCGCGATCTGCCGGATGCGCGAGGGCGGCGTCGCCACCAGTATCTCCTTGCCGCCAAAACTCGCAATCACGGTCTGCGCATCGAGCGTGCACATCTCGACGCCGTCGCCCTGCATGCCCTTCAGCCGTTCTTCCCACTGGATTTCCCACAGGCCGTTGTCGAGTTCGCGAACCATGTCGCCATTGATACCGCCGCCGGTGGAGTTGTTGAGGATGATGTCGCATTTGTCGCGAATCAGCCGGTTGATCTGGCTATAGATTGCCGGATCGCAGGTGGCCTCATCGTCGGGACGCCGCGCGTGCACCGCAACGACGCTGGCGCCGGCGTTATAGCAACGATAGGTGTCGTCCGCGATCTCCTGCGGCTGCGTCGGCAGGTTCGGGTTCATTTTCTTGCTGGCCATGCCGCCGGTCGGCGCAACGGTCACGATAACTTTGGGCTTGCTCATGATGGGTGACTCCAGATTTTGAATGGGATGCAAAGAACAGGAATGGCGATGGCAATTCGATCAAGGCGCGTTCGAATCGTCGCCGGGACCAACCCGGACTGCGCTTTTGGGCAGGCCCAGCAGGATCGTGAGACCGCCGCCGATGACAACCGCGGTCAGGGCAAGCAGGCCCATCTGGATGCTGCCGGTCGCGCCTTTGATCCAGCCGATCAGCGTCGGGCTGACGAATCCGCCGAGGATCCCCAGCGAGCTGATGACGGCGATCCCTGCCGCAGCCGAGTCCCGGCCAAGGTAGGTCGGCGGGATCGACCAGAACAGCGAGCCGCCGCCGAAGATGAAGAACGAGGCCACGCACATCAGGACCATCACCGGTACGACAGCGGTGCCGAGGAACGAGGTCAAGGCGAGCACCACGACGCCCAGGACCAGCGTGCCGCCGACATGCCAGCGGCGCTCCTTGAAGCGATCCGAACTGCGGCTGATGACGAGCACACCCAGCGCACCGAAGAGATAAGGCACGGCCGTATACCAGCCGATCGTGGCAAGCGGGGCGATGCCCAGCCCTTTGATCATCGTCGGCAACCAGAACGTCAGCGTGTAGACGGCGCAGGCGCAGCAGAAGTAGACGAAAGCCAGCACGTAGGTCTTCGGGTCGACCAGCGCCGCGGTGAGCTTGCCATGATGGCCAGAGCGGGATTTGCCGCCGTGATCGGCATTGAGGACCGACTGCACGAGCGCTTTCTCGGCATCGTTCAGCCATGGAGCGCTAGCCGGCCGGTTCGGAAGCATGCGATACAGCACAATCCCCAACAACACCGTCGGCAAGCCTTCGACGAGGAACAGCCATTGCCAGCCGTGCATGCCGCCCACGCCTTCCAGGCGGCTCATGATCGTGCCCGAAAGCGGTCCGCCGAGCACGCCCGTGATCGGCATGCCGAACAGGAACAGACCCGTCACGCGGCCGCGGCGCTGGCTCGGATACCAATACGTCAGATAAAGAATGATGCCGGGGAAAAAGCCCGCTTCGAACAGGCCGAGCAATAGCCGGATTCCATAGAATTGCCACGGCGCCGTGACGAATGCCGTGGCGGCGGATGTGAGGCCCCACAGCACCATGATGCGCAGGAAAGTGAGCCGCGCGCCGATCTTCTCGAGCACCAGATTGCTTTGCAGTTCGAACAAAAGATACGTGACGAAGAAGATACCGGCTCCGAGTCCATAGACCGCGTCGGAGAAGGCAAGGTCCTGCTTCATCTGCAACTGCGCGTAGCCGATATTGATACGGTCGAGGAATGCGCAGACGTAAGCGATCAGAATGAGCGGCATCACGCGCCAGATGATCTTTTGAAAGACGGCATCTTCGGCCAGGCGGCCTGACGGGCTCTCGAGCGGCGCGGCTGCTGGGGGCAGCGAATGGGCGCGATTCATTGCGTGTCTCCTGATGTATGACACGCATTATTTCGGGCCGGCGTGAGCGCGACTGTCTATGGCGCGACAGTTCGGGACAGCGTAAACACCGATCCGTGCGGGCACCCGAGTACCCGAGGCGACGTTATCCGGCCAAAGCGCGCAGCCCGGGCAAATCGACCACGACGATGCCGCCGTATTCGGTGTGCACGAGGCCTGCGTTCTTGAAGCGGGTCATGGCCTTATTGCACGTCTGTCGCGACACGGCGGCGAGATTGGCGAGCTCTTCCTGCGATAGCGCCAAATGCGCGACGCCACCCGGATTGGACAGCGGCTGCACCATTCCCACCAGCGCCCGGGCGACGAGACTATCGGTGTCGAGCAGGCCGTTTGCGGCAACGGCGCCCATGAACCAGTGCAAGCGCTCGTTGACCTGAAGTAGCAGGAACTCGTTGAACGAGGGTTGCTGCTCGCGAAGCCAGTTGAAGGTCGTGCGGGGAATTTGCGCGACACGGCTGTCACGCAGGGCGATGAGAACCGATTCGCGCGGCGCGTTGCGGATCAGCGTGCCCTCGCCGAACCAGCTGCCGACCGACTGCCCGCCCAATGTCACCGTTTGTCCGTCGCGAGCGGTGATCGACCACTTGATGAGGCCTTCGAGCACGCCGAACCAGGCGTGTTGCCGTTCGCCGTGAAGGCTCAAAGACTGACCCGTTGCAACGGCGCGCTCCGACGCCTCGGTGCGTACGCGGGCCTGCGCGGCTGCGTCCAGGCGGGCAAACCACGGCGATTGCGTGAGCAGTTCGTCGAGCGTAAGCGATAGCGTGACCATCCGCTTTTGCCGGGTCATTGCGATCCCTCCGCATGGAGCGCAGAGCCGCCGACGCGAAATGTCGCCGCATCGACAGTGTGGCGCGGACAACGCGCGCACAATGGCTGAACTGGAATCAGGAGCATGGATTCGTGAGTAAAGTGACTATCTATCGTATCGACGTGCAATTCGGCGATTGCGACCCGGCGGGCATCGTGTTTTTTCCGAACTTTTCGCGCTGGATGGACGCCGCGTCGCACGATTATTTTATACAGTGCGGCCTGCCGCCATGGCGGGAAATGCAAGCACTGCCGAATTGCATCGGTGCGCCGCTGCTGGAGATTCACACACGCTTTCACACGTCTGCGACTTACGGCGAACGTTTGGCCGTGCATACGCGCGTCGAGGAATGGCGGGGCAAAGTGTTCATTCAAAGCCATCGCGTCATGCGCGACGATACGCTGATCTGCGAGGGTAGCGCGACTCGCGCCTTGTGCATCAAGCAGGACGATGGACGGCTCAAGGCCGTCGGTGTGCCTGAATTCATCCGCGCCGCGTGCGATTGAGCGGCGATCATGAACGAACTGGAAAGGAGGGTTTCATGACCACATCGACAGGACTGCGCGTGCTTGTCACCGCCGGCGCCGGCGGGATCGGGCGCGCGATTACCGAAGCTTTCGTAGCGGCAGGCGCGAGCGTTCACATCTGCGATATCGACGAAGCTGCACTGCAGCAGATGCAGGCGCAATTGCCGGGCCTCACGACATCGGTGTGCGACATCGCCGATCGCGCGTCGGCATCGCGTATGGTCGCCGACGCTGCGTCCGCCTTGGGCGGCCTGGACGTCCTGATCAATAACGCGGGCATTGCGGGACCGACCGCGAGCGTCGCGGACATGGACCCGGACGCCTGGGAAGCCGTACTGCGTTTGAATCTGACCGGCACGTTCACGGTGACGCAACACGCCATTCCGTACCTGAAGCAATCGCGCGCGGGCGTCATTTTGATCATGTCATCGCTGGCGGGCCGCTTCGGTTATCCGAATCGCAGTCCTTACGCCACCACCAAGTGGGGCCTCATTGGTTTCACCAAGACCTTGTCGCGTGAACTGGGCGAATTCGGCATACGCGTCAACGCGATCTTGCCAGGCGCGGTGGAGGGGCCACGTATCCAGCAGGTGCTCGCGGGTCGTGCGTCGGCAAACGGCCGCACAGTCGCGCAGGAGGAAGCGGCTGCGCTCGCCAATCAGTCGATCAAACATTTCGTGAATCCGGCGGAGCTCGGGGCGCTCGCTGTCTTTCTGGCATCCGATGCCGGACGTTCCATTTCCGGGCAATTGATTCCCGTTGATGGCGATTCGCAAAGCGCTTCCTGAAGCCAGGGCAAAGATTCGTGACTCTTTTTTGTGGCTGGCTCATTGATTTCAACGTTGGCCGCAGAGTCGCGAACGCAGGAACTCTCAGATAGCGGGCAAGCCGACTTGCTACAAGCCGGCCCCTCAAAGCTACGCCCCTCGGATTACCTTCGGTGGATAACTCGCCAGCACCACGCTGGTCGTTACCGGCCCAAATTTCGCCAGTGAGTCGATCGCAGCTTCGAGCTGCGCCATATCCTCGACCACAATGCGCACCACGAAGCAGTCTTCGCCAGTGATGCGATGCGCCTCGACGATTTCCGGCGACGCTTCGAAAGCGCTCAGGCAATGCTTGATCTGCGCATGAGTCGTGCGAATCCGGACGATGGCCGCAATGCCACGGCCCACGAGACCTGGGTTGATCCGGGCCGCGTAACCCTCGATGACGCCGTGTGCTTCCAGTCGTTTGATACGCGCGGTAACGGCCGGCTGCGAAAGTCCGATCTGCTTGCCGAGTTCGGTATTGCTGATTCGCGCGTTACTCTGAAGAGCCTCCAATATCCGCCAGTCGAGCCGGTCCAACGTTACCTGCTTAGGTTTCATTTGTGCACCCCGCCAAATTCGTTATCTTTGACGGCTTTTAGCCGTCAATTCATTTGATCTGGGATGTTGCCAGAATCCGTGCGCTTTTACACTGGATGTTCATTCACCACGGAGATCTGGCAGATGGACGACGCTGTTTTTATTGTTCCAGGGATTGGCAATTCCGGGCCATCTCATTGGCAAAGTATCTGGGAAACGCAGCATCCCGAGTGGCGGCGGCTTGCTGTCGAAGATTGGGATCGGGTTGCGTGTAGCGAGTGGGTGACTGCAATCGATCGACAACTTGCGCAAAGCGCAGAAGATCCTGTCATCGTTGCACACAGCCTTGGATGCCTGGCGGTCGCGCATTGGGCGTCTCGCCATTTTCGGCGGATTCGCGGTGCTCTGCTTGTCGCTGTGCCCGATCCCACGGCACACGCCTTTCCCGTTGCGGATGCAACCGGATTTTTGCCGCTACCCACGGAACGGCTGTCGTTTCCCACTATCGTCGTGTCCAGTTCCAACGATCCTTATGGAAGTTCGGATCATGCGCGTCGCTGTGCTGCTGCATGGGGAAGTCGATTCGTCGACGCTGGAGAAAAAGGCCATCTCAATGCGAATAGCAATCTGGGCGGCTGGCCTGAAGGATTCGAATTGCTTCAATCCCTCGATCAGCGAAGGTGACATTTCCACTAGTCAACAGCGCAAGGTCGAGTCTCGATTCAACCTTGCCGGGAATGGACTTGCAGCGCCTGATAAAAGGAATGACTCCGTTGCGGGCCCAGTCATTCCTTTAACACGGAGTTCAGAGCGTGGGCGCAAACTCCTTGCTCGGCGCAATCCGTCGTTTGACCGCGCGCGCTAACGAGTAACCCGTGCCAAGCCGCTCGACGGCGAGGCGCTGGCGCAGCGTGGCGCCGAAAGCGCTGAGGAAGTGAAACGTCGAAGGGCTCGCGAAGCCGTCGAAATCAAATGTGAGCTTGCTCTCCAGCGCGCGCTGGATGCCGGTCCAGAGCAACAGGCTGATCGAGCCGCAATGTGCGTCTTGCACCCGCGATGTCAGCAGATAATACGTCGCGTGACGGTCCCACACCAGGCCAATGGCCGCGACCAGCCTGCCGCCCGTTTCGTACACGCCGAGCAGGGTGCCTGCCTTGCGCTCGACGAACGCTTTGACAAGCTGACGCATGACTTCCGACGAATAAGCATTGGTACGCGAACGGGAAGCCAGATTGGCTTCGTAGAACTGAATGAATTCGCACGGAGTTTCTATCGGCGCGACTGTGAGACTGCGTTGGGCGCCGCGAATCACATTGCGGGTCTTGGTGTCGAGACTCGCCCACGCATCGTCTGTCGAGCTGTTTGCATCGATCTGGAACGTGTAGCGCGCCGAGACCGAAAAGCCCTTGAGCGCAAAGGCAATCGCATCGTCGATACGCGGATCGAATACCTGAAAAAAGCTGTCGCAATCGGGAAGCTGCTCGATCAGTTTCGCCGTGACATCGTGACGATGATGCCGTTGGCACGCGTCGCTACCTGTCACCGGTTTGATCACGGGGCCGAGCGTGCGCGTGAGCGGCGGAAGATGCGCCACGCGCCACAGATGCTGACGCGTCGGCGTATAAGGCATTTCCCCGATGATCTGATTGTTGCGATTGACTGTTGCGAGTTTCCAGTTCCCTTGCGTGGCGATGTCGAGCCACCAGGGTTCGTGGAATATCGACAGTGCGCCGCTGGACGACAGCGGTGTAAACGGTGCAATCGTCGATGGCGCAATGATATCGCACGTTCTTGCGCGCTTGCCGAGTGAGGAAATATTATTGTCGCGTTTCACGAGTGACTCGCATGTTCGGCGCTAACGGCAAGCAGCGTGCGGATACAGCAGCGCCAAACCCACTTCCCCGACATCGGCTCTATGCAAGACATTCCCCGCAGATTCCCTGCCCGATGCACGACGCTCCCGCACGTTATCCGTCAGTTCCTTTAGGTATTTGTTCGATGGCCGGGTGACCAGGATTCATGAAAGGCAGTGTGTTTCTCCTGTGTCCAATTGCCTTTCGTGTTTAGTGCTCTCCGCCTCCTTCTTTTGCATTCTTCTGGGGATTACTTGCGCTTTGAATGGGTTCGACGCCAATGTTTAAGCTTGCGAACCAGCGTTTCGCATCGTTCGTTTAACGCAGCTAGCATATTTTATTGGCGACATTAGCGCAGCGTTTCCTGCCGCCTTTTACCAGGGCTATTCCGCCAAAATCGGCATCCACATGGATTCGCCTCGCCGTGAAGTAGCCGGAGACGCGCCAGTTGTCGCTGCGGTTTTGTCGGCGGCCGGTCAGGTCAAACTCGCGGTTGAGGTATGGCAGCCGGTGGCCAGGCAGGCACACGACGCCGATATTTAACGCTCAGTGACAGGCATTTGCCTGCGCGACTCGAACGCCCCAAGCTTGCTTCCATGCCGATGGGAGCAGCAAGCGGAAAATGTACTGGACGAGGAATAATGGCGCAGTTACTGTGAGCGACGGTTTTGTTAAACCGATGGCGTTGTAGCATCGGCGGCTGGTCAACGAAGGCCAGAAGTCGCATCCTGCCATCGACGGGGAACGGGAAGGCGAGACAACGGCGTCTCGAAGCGTGGGCACAGGGAAGCATTCCCGATGCGCGCTTCGGGGCGTTTTTTTTCATCAGTCGGAAACGCAACGACGCGCGCACGATGGATGAACCGGGTGGGGCACAGATGCGAACCAGTTGGATCGATTTTTTCGTTGTATTGGCAACCAGAACGCTATTGCCGGCGCGACCTGCGGCAGGCGATGCCCCTGACTCAGGCTTCGTGCCGGATGTCGATCGATCGCAACGCGAGTCGGCAGACTGGCGGCCGGCATCGCTACGTTTGCGTGGCAGGAGACATCGCGCGGAACCTCACCGCCGATTTCGCGCGGGGAAGATGGGCCGGTCTTTGCCGGTTGTCTGTACGCGTGGCAACTGAAACGCCTGCATTGCAGGGTTTTTCCTGATCGCCCGAGGCATTGCGAATCCGATCATTCCTTCTGATGCAGGCTGTCTAGCGAACGCTTGCGAAGCCGGGTCTCGTGAAGTGCGCCTGCCGCGTCGAGTACCGGGTAGGCCGTCGAGCAAAAGAGTGAATTCAGCCTTTTCATATTGCTGATCAGATCCAGGTGCAATGCACTCGTTTCCACGCTACGCAGTGCCTGTCCCGCAAGCCGGTCCAGATGCTTGTGGGAATAGACGCGCTCCAGATCCCGGAACCGTTCCTTTTCGGCGAGAAGCTGCTCGGCGCAGCGTAGATCGTTGTTGAGAAACACCGACAGCCCGAGACGGAGATTGCTCACGAGGCGCGCATGCAGATCGTCGAGTTCGCCCAAACCCTGCTCGGAAAAGGCAAGCCGCTGCGAGATCTTCTTCTCTTCGATATCGCTGACAATGCGTTCGATGATGTCGCCGGCATGCTCGAGATTGATGGTGAGCGAAATGATATCGGTCCAGCGGCGGCTCTCGGCTTCGTCGAGTTGCTCACGTGAGATCAGCGTCAGATAGTTTTTGACTTCGGCGTAGAGCTGGTCGACGTCATCGTCCATCCGCATGGTTTCGCGGGCGACGGCAAGATCATTGCGGCGGAGCAGTTCGGACACGTTGTCGAGCATCACGCTGACGATGTCGCCAATGCGGAGCACTTCCCGCGAGGCATTCGCAAGGGCAAGTCCCGGCGTGACGAGCCCGGCAGGATCGAGATGCAACGGACGAAGTTCGCCGCTCGTCTGCGCCCGGTCGGGCAATAATCTGCGGCTGATGGCAGCGACCCGGTCGACCACCGTGAGGCACGCGCAACAGCGCACCGTGTTGTAGATGAGATGGAACCCGACCACTGCCTCACGCGGATTCGCAATCAGCACGGGCAGAACTTTGGCGAGCAGCGAAGCGAACGGCAGGATGATCAGCGCGCCGATCAGTTTGAACGCAAAGCTTCCTGCAGCCAGGCGACGGGCCGCGGCGTTCTGCGGCAGGGCACTCATTAGCGCAAGCAGTCCGCTTCCGAGGTTCGCACCAACCACGAGGCACAACGCGACCTTCAGCGAAATGACGCCTGAAGAGGCAAGCGTCGCCGTTAAAAGAACGGCAGCGAGACTCGAATACGAGAGCATCGCGAAGGCGGCGCCGACCAGCGCATCGAGCACGGTGTCGCCGGTCAGGGCGCTGAACATCACGCGCACACCCGCGCCCTGCATCATGGGTTGTGCGGCCTCTACGATCAGATGGAGTGCGAGCAGGATCAAGCCGAGCCCGATAATCGCTCGCCCCGTTTGCCCCGCGCGCGTTTGCTTGCGCGTGAGGAAAAGCGGTACACCCGCGAGTATCAGCAGCGGAGAAAGCCAGGACAGATCGAGCGTCAGCACCCGCGCCATGAGCGCGGTGCCGACATCGGCGCCCAGCATGATCGTCAGTCCGCTGGCGAGCGAGACCATGCCTTGCGCGGCAAACGACGTGATGATGACCGCCGTGGCGTTACTGCTTTGAACGAGGCTCGTGACGCCAACGCCGGCGAGAAAGGCCTTGAGCCGGCTACCGGTGCTGCGGCCCAGAATCGCGCGAAGGTCTGCGCCGAACACGCGCAGAATGCCGGTACGCACGATGTGTGTGCCCCATACCAGGAGCGACACACCGGAGAGGAGATTCAGAAGGATCAACACGATAGTCGACCGTCACATCATGGTTCATGCAACCTGTTGCTGGAATGCTCCTGGAACAGCGCCTGAGTGTGACAACAGTGTCACATAGATTGGGCGATTATTCGAGAATATTGCGGGCTGGGTTTCGCGCATCAAATCAGCCGGGCTGCAATTCACCATGCCATTGCGGCGGCTCCCAAGATCGCTCGCTCAGGCGTTTTCCAATACGATGCCCTCGATGATCATGGCGGCGTCCTCGCATTTGTCGGTGATGGTTTCAAGCAGTTCGTAGACGCTCTTCAGCTTGATCAGTGTCTTGACGTCCTCTTCTTCACGAAAGAGTCGCGAGATCGCAATACGCAGCAATCTGTCGACATCCGATTCAAGCTCGTCGATTTGCTTGCAGCATTGGAGGATCTGTTCTGCCTGCTTCATGTCGGAAAGCATGCTGACTGCCTGTTGAACCTGAATGGCGGTTCGTGTACTCAGACGCGCGAATTCGATTGCATCGTCGGGCAGCGCTGTTACGTCATAGAGCGTAATGGTGTTCGCGACGTCTTCGATGACATCGATGATGTCGTCCATCGTGTTGATGAGTTGCTGGATCTGGTCGCGATGGAGCGGGGTGATGAACGTCTTGTGCAGCAGATCGTTGCAGTCGCTGGTGAGCTTGTCTGCGGATTTCTCGATGACCTTGACGTTACGCCGGTGATGCTCGGCGTCCTCGATATTCTCAATGAGTTTTTCGAGCGCACGGCTGCCATCCACGATATAGCGGGCGTGAGCATTGAAGAGTTCGAAGAAATTGCCTGCTCCAGGCATGAATCGGCCGAACATAGGGCATCACCTCGGGTTCGATGAGTGCTCGCGCATCGTCACAAAAATGCCACATCTTATACTGCCATGAGTGTGATACCCGATGTCGCCAAAATTCGCCGGCGAGTGATAGGCAGATAGCACTGATCCGTGGCCGGCCCGAGTAACGCAAATGAACTGGAACGCGTTTGGCGCGTTACCAGCGGTTGTTCGCTTCAACGCGTTCCTGTATATTCCTGCTACAGGAGATGGCGTTCCTCCTTTAACCACCGCGCTCAACTCGCGGTTAATGACGCCTACAGTTACCTGACTTTCGTTGGGGCTGTAGGCGCTCGCGTCCACATCTTCCCGTTGGTCAGGCCCTGGAACATCGGCTTATTGACCAATGCACAAATTCCCTCGTTTTGAACAACTTGAACTGCTGCCATTTTTCGGCAAGTGGTTGCTGATTGCTTGCCTTGTTGCGGCGCTCGCGGGCAGCGCGTCGGCATTTTTTCTTGTCGCCCTCGATCATGCGACTGCGTGGCGCGAGGCCCATCGTTGGGCCATCTGGCTGCTTCCCGTTGCGGGATTCGGTGTGGGCTGGCTCTATCACAAGCTGGGCAAGCCAGTCGACGCAGGTAACAACCTGCTCATCGACGAGATACACGACCCGAAGAAGGTCGTGCCGTTGCGAATGGTGCCGCTCGTGCTGGGCGGCACGATCGTCTCGCATCTATTCGGTGCATCGGTCGGACGTGAGGGTACTGCGGTACAGATGGGCGGCGCGCTCGCGGATCAACTCACTCACGCGTTTCGCCTCGAACATGAGGACCGCAGAACTCTGCTTATGATCGGTATGAGTGCGGGGTTTGCGTCGGTATTCGGCACGCCGCTGGCCGGTGCGATTTTCGGGCTTGAAGTGCTCGCTATCGGGCGCATGCGTTATGACGCGCTTTTTCCCTGCATCGTCGCAGGTATCGTTGCCGATAAGGTTTGCCTCGCGTGGGGCGTTCATCATGTTCAATACGTTGTCGGCACGATTGCACCCATCGGTGCCTGGAGTATTGCCGCTGTTGTTATCGCGGGCATCCTGTTCGGTCTGACCGGCATGGCGTTCGCGACCAGCGCGCACAAACTGGGCGCGTTCGTGAAGAGCAAAGTCACTTATCCACCTTTGCGCCCATTGATCGGCGGGATCTTGATTGCCATTGCGGTGTGGACGTTTAGTGCCTGGCACTACATCGGCCTGGGTATTCCGGACATCGTTCGCTCGTTTCAACAGCCGATGCAGCCGTGGGACTTTCTGGGCAAATTCGGTTTTACCGTTGCGTCGCTGGGGACGGGGTTTAAGGGTGGCGAAGTGACGCCGCTCTTCTATATTGGAGCCACGCTCGGTAATGCGCTTGCGCCGCTGCTGCATATGCCGTTTGCCATGATGGCCGCGATCGGTTTCGTCGCGGTGTTCTCCGGCGCCGCCAATACGCCGATCGCCACTACGATCATGGCCATCGAACTCTTTGGCGCGGATATTGGCCCGCTTGCTGCAATCGGTTGCGTGACTGCCTTTCTGTTTTCCGGTCACGCCGGCATCTATCGCGCGCAGCGCGTTGGACATGGAAAGCATCGCAAATACAGGCGGTCGGTAGCTGGCGAGATGCGGATTGCTGAAGCAGGCCGTTTTCGTCAAGAGACGCTAACGACGGGAACACTTATGACGAAGGTGGATGAGTCTCATACTTCATCGGATGTGGTGGTGGAGGAAGTTCGGATAACTACTGAATAGTCGGCGTCTATGCGCTGCGAACGCTCGCGCATTTCCACAGGAACGGATGGGCGGCAAGCTGCATTGAGCGACGATCTGTGCATCTGCCTTTGCATGCCTCATCCGCTTAGCGTCGGCAACTGGTTCGTAGTTAGCAGCATCTTTTCCCATGAAGATCGGATACCGTTGCGCCGAGAGCGCCTATACACATGCGCTCACAGCACATTCATTCGAGAAACACATACTCCGCGAGATAAGGGCTTCGTCCTTCCTCGCCCTCGCGCACGCAGGCGTGTGCAGGTGCCGCACCGCCGTGCGTGGCAAGCCGCTGCACGTAGCGAACAGTGCTCAGGAGGCCCGCGCCGCCCGCATTGGTGGCCGAGAGGAGGAGCATCGGAATCGCCGCGCTGTCTTCGGGATTAGCGGCGTGCTGCAGCAGTTTGCCCGTGATCCGGCTGCCATCAGGCGCTTCCCACGACGGCCCCGCGCCGTGCCTGACGACGAGCTGGCCGGAGGCGTCGTAGAGATCGGCTTGCGGCGCCTGAAAGGTCCACGTTAGTTGATTGGCGGTATCGCGCTTGCAGACGTAGATCTGCACGCCCGTTGCCGCGAGCGAAGCTACGACGTGGGTCACGCCGGCAGGCTGCAGTGCCGCTGGCACCGGCGTCTGGGCGTGCGCCAAAGAAAGCACTGCGCTGCCGGCCAGCGCCGTCGCGATCGCAAAGGTGCGCCGCATTGCCAGGCGCGCGCTACGGCCGCCTCTACGAATCGATTGAATCATGCGCTTTGTCCTCGATGAATGTCTCAGCGTGCCAGCCGATCATACCGGGAAAGCGCGGCAACTCGCAGGCACCATCGCGCCGAGGCCTTGCCGGAAGCGCTTGACGCCCGCCGCGAAACACAATTTCCATTGCAATGGAATAAAAATCCATTATACTGGATTCATGAATGTCGAAGCCCTGCTTGCCAAACGCGTGCGCGATCTGCGCAAGGGGCGTGGCCATACTCTGGATGAACTGGCGGAAGCGAGTGGCGTCAGCCGTTCGACGATCTCGCTGATCGAGCGCCAGGAAATCAGCCCTACGGCGGTTGTGCTCAGCAAGCTGGCCGACGCCCTGGGCGTCACCATGGCCGCGCTGTTCGCCGACGAACCGGAAGGCGTTGCCGAAGAACCGCTCGCGCGCCACGCGGATCAGCCCACATGGACGGACCCCGCCACTGGTTATCAGCGCAGGCACCTGTCGCCCGTGGGTTTTGAGTCGCCGCTCGAACTGGTGGAAGTGCGTTTTCCGCCTGGCGAGAGCGTGAGCTTTCACAACGTTGCGCGCCATGTGGTCACGCATCAGCAGGTCTGGATGCTGGAAGGGGAAATGGCCATCAGCGTGGGTGAGCAGGAATGGCACCTGAAAGCCGGCGATTGCCTCGCCATGGTGCTCGACCAGCAACTTGTTTTTCGCAACCCGGGTCGCAAGCACGCGCGCTATGCCGTGGCGTTGACCACAGTTTCAATGACACAAAGGACAACGAAATGAGCGATCACACCATCGTGCAATGCACCCATGAACGCCATGCCGATGCGATTCTGGCGATCCTGAACGACGCGATCGTCAATTCGACTGCGCTGTACGACTACAAGCCGCGCGACGCGCAAAGCATGGTCACCTGGTTCAACACGAAGCGCGCGGGCAATTTCCCGGTGATCGGTGTGGAAGATGCGCAAGGCACGCTGCTGGCGTTTGGCAGCTACGGCACGTTCCGCGCGTTTCCCGCTTTCAAATACACGGTCGAGCATTCGGTGTACGTGCATAAGGATCATCGCGGCAAGGGTCTGGGCCGCGTGATCATGGAAGCGATCGCCAACGCCGCGCGCGAGAACGGCGTGCACGCCTTGATGGGCGCCATCGACGCAACCAACGCCGGCAGTATCGCGCTGCATGAGCGGCTGGGCTACAGGCACGTTGGCACGCTGCCGGAAGTGGGTTTCAAGTTTGGCCGCTGGCTCGATCTGGCGTTTTACCAGTTGCTGCTGGAAACGCCGTTGAATCCTGTGGATGGCTGAAAACCAGCGCGTTGCGCGCTGGCGGCCGGATCGGTTTTGATCCGGCCGAAATATCGTTCGATTTTCAGATTCATACGGTTAGATGATTCGGCATCCGAATCATATTTCCCGATGCGGGATGCCGGGTTACGGATCTGGCGCACGTCACTAATCCGCCACACGTCTTAATTCCGCAAACATGCGCGGCTCCCATTCGCGCGTGCCAATGAGCAGGCCCGTACCCCGCCGGTGGGTCAACGGCGCCGATGCCGATTCGTCATGCAGCGCCGCGAACTTACTGCGCAGCCGCCGCAATTCCACCGACAGTTCCGCACGCGCCGCCTCGGTCAACATGCCCTGGGTGAATTCCAGCGATTCGCCCGCGCCGCCAAAACTATCTTCGAGAAAATCCCCAAGGCCGCGCGCCTTGAAATATTGCCGGATCGGGCCGCCCGGAATCCAGTCGAAGTCACGCGCCACCATCAGGCGAATGCGATCGCCGGGCAGAAGTGCAATCAGGCCCATACGATCGAGCGCGAGCAGCAGCTTCAGACATTCCGCGCGCGTGAGCCGGTAAGTCGCGACGATATCGTCCACGGCCCAGTGATTGAGCGCGCAAACCGTGACCAGCAACAGCCGTTCGTTCGACACCAGTTGCGCTTCCTGCGCCTGCGTGAGGATGCGCAATTGCGGCACCGTTGCGGCCGCCTCCTGCACCAGTTCGGCCAGCGTGAAACCGAGCAGCCCGCAGATTTCCTCGAGCCGGTCGAGCGTGAAGCGCCCCTTCGAAAAGAGCCGTTTCACACTGGGTTCGGACACGCGCAGCGCGTGGGCAACGTCGCGATAGGTCAGGCGTCGCGCGCGTAACTGTCGCTTCAGCGTCTCAACGAGTTGGGTGGTTTCACTCATCGTAAAGTATTAAAAATTGATACTCGTGGTGATATTGCAGGCGACTCTACCACGTATCTGAGCGCGATTTGATCCTGGTCGGCATACTCGCTTCGTCTCCTGTCCGGACGCGCCTTTTGGTGGCAAGCTGCACCGCGCGTTCACGATCGACCTCTCTGGAAGCACACGAGTCACCCATGACCTATAACGCAAGCCGCGAACACCGTGACGAACCTTCGCAATTCGCCCTGCTGCGCGAGCGCCGCTTCGCGCCGTTCTTCTGGACGCAATTCCTGGGCGCGCTCAACGACAACGCTTTCAAGATCGGCTTCACGTCGCTGGTGACCTACGAAGCGTCCAGCTTCGCGGGCGTCGATGCGAAGACAGCCGCCTTCGTCATTCCCGCGCTGTTCGTGCTGCCTTTCGTGCTGTTTTCGGCAACCTCCGGGCAGATTGCGGATCGCTTCGACAAAGCAGCGCTGACGCGTTTCGTGAAGAGCTTCGAGATCGTCGCCATGTTGATCGGTGGCGCGGGTTTCATGTTGCATAGCGCCGCGCTGCTTTATCTCTGCACCTTCCTCATGGGGCTGCACTCGACGCTGTTCGGGCCGGTGAAATACGCGTATCTGCCGCAACATCTCGCTGATGCGGAACTGGTGGGCGGCAACGGACTCGTCGAAATGGGCACATTCGTGGCGATTCTCGCGGGCACGCTTGCCGGTGGTGCGGCTGCCGCTGCGGGCGCGCAGGGCGCGATGCTGCTTGCCGCGCTGTGCGTGACGCTGGCGATCGTGGGGCGTTTCGTTTCTTCGCGTGTGCCGATGTCGCCCGCGCCGCAGCCCGATCTGCGCATCAACTGGAATCCGCTCGACGAAACGTGGCGCAATCTCAAGATTGCGCGTGAAGATCGCGCGGTGTTTCTCAGCCTGCTTGGTATTTCGTGGCTCTGGTTTGTGGGCGCGACGTTTCTCTCCTCGTTCTTCGGCTTCGCGAAAGAGGTGCTCAGCGCGAATCCCGATGTCGTGACCGTGTTGCTGGCCACGTTTTCGGCGGGCATCGGGTTGGGCTCGTTGCTGTGCGAACGTCTTTCGCGTGGACGCATTGAAATCGGTCTCGTGCCGCTGGGATCGATCGGCATGAGTGTGTTTGCCATCGACTTGTTTTTCGCGAGCCATGCATTGCCGACCCACTCGCATCTGCAATCGGTCAGTGAATTCATGGGCGCATTCACGCATTGGCGCGTGCTTGCCGATCTTTTTCTACTCGCGATGTTTGGCGGCTTTTATAGCGTGCCGCTTTATGCGCTGATCCAGAGCCGCAGCAAGGCCACGCATCGCGCACGCATTATCGCCGCGAATAATATTCTCAATGCATTGTTCATGATTGCTTCTGCGTTGATGGGCGTGGCGCTGGGCGCTGCAGGCGTGGGTATTCCAGGGATTTTCCTGATCACGGGGTTGTTGAATATTGTGATTGCCGTGTACATTTACTCGCTCGTGCCGGAATTCATGCTGCGTTTTATTGCGTGGGTGCTGGTGCATACGTTCTATCGCGTGAATCGAATCGATACGCAACGCATTCCGCAAGAGGGCGCTGCGGTGCTGGTTTGCAATCACGTGAGTTTTATCGATGCGATTGTGATCATGGCGGAAAGCCCGCGTCCGATTCGCTTCGTCATGGATCATCGTATTTTCCGTTCGCGTCTGGTGGGCTGGTTGTTCCGCCATGTCAAGGCGATTCCGGTTGCGCCCGCGCACGAAGATGCTGCGCTGCTTGAACAGGCTTATACGCGCTGCGCGCAGGCACTCGAGCAAGGCGAACTGGTCTGCATTTTTCCCGAAGGCAAGATCACGCGTAATGGCGAAATCAATACGTTTCGTCATGGCGTGATGGAGATTCTGCGCCGCGTGCCCGCGCCCGTCGTGCCGATGGCCTTGCAAGGTCTGTGGGGCAGCGTGTTTTCACGCGACGAGCAGGCGCGTACGCCGCGTCCGCTGCGCCGCCGGGCGATGAGCCGCCTGACCTTGTCGGTGGGCGAACCGCTCGCCGCCGCCGATGCGACGCCGCAGCGGCTTCAGGAAATCGTCCATGCATTGCGCGGCGTGCAGCTCTGAACGCCGCCGCGTGCCAACCAACACAAGCAATCTGCCAATTCTTTTCGTTTCTTCGAACTCCATCATGAACAAACCCTGGCTTCATTCCTATCCTGCGGGCGTGCCGGCCGAAATCGACATGTCGCGTTATCGTTCGATTACCGCGCTATTCGAAGAGAGTTTTCGTCAATACGGCGACCGGCCCGCATTCGCCTGCATGGGCAAATCGATCAGCTATGCGCAACTCGACAGGTTCTCGCGCAACCTCGCTGCGTGGCTGAAATCGAAGGGGCTGGAGCGCGGCGCGCGCGTGGCGATCATGATGCCCAATGTGTTGCAATACCCGGTTGCGCTGGCGGCGATTCTGCGTGCGGGTTATGTGGTCGTGAACGTGAATCCGCTTTATACGCCGCGCGAACTCGAACATCAGCTCAAGGATAGCGGCGCCGAAGCCATCGTCCTGCTGGAGAACTTTGCGACCACGCTCGAAGCGGTGATCCCGCAGACGTCGATTAAACACGTTGTAGTCGCAACCATGGGCGATCTGCTGGGTGTGAAGGGTTGGCTCGTGAACTTCATGGTGCGACGGGTCAAGAAGATGGTGCCCGCATGGAATTTGCCCGGTCACACGCGCTTCAGCACCGCGCTCGCATTGGGTGAACGTCTGCCATTCAGGCCGGTGCAGCAAGGCCCGGACGATATCGCGTTTCTGCAGTACACGGGCGGCACCACGGGTGTATCGAAGGGCGCGGTGCTGCTGCATCGGAATCTGATCGCCAATCTGCTGCAAACGCAAACGTGGCTCGAACCGGCGCGCGCGAAGCGCCCCGATGTCACGCAGAACGTCACCGTTGCCGCGCTGCCGCTTTATCACGTGTTCGCATTGACGGTGTGCGGGTTGTTGAGCATCCATACCGGCGGCCTTTCGGTACTTGTGCCGAACCCGCGCGATATGGCCGGCATGATCGAAACGCTGCGCGGATATCGCATCACCATGTTCCCCGCCGTGAATACGCTTTATAACGCGATGCTCGATCATCCCGACTTCGACAAGCTCGATTTTTCCCAGCTATTTGCCGTGGTGGGCGGCGGGATGGCCGTGCAGGAAGCCGTGGCGAAGCGCTGGTTCGAGAAGACCGGCGTGCCGGTCACTGAAGGCTATGGCCTGACCGAAACCTCGGCGTGCGTGACCTGCAATTCGCCGGTTTCTACCACATGGAGTGGCACGATCGGCTTGCCGCTGCCTTCGGTGGACGTATCGATTCGCGACGACGACGGCAACGTGCTGGGCATGGGCGTCGCGGGCGAGCTTTGCGTGCGCGGGCCGCAGGTGATGGAAGGCTATTGGCAGCGCCCTGACGAAACCGCCAGGGTCATGACCGCGGACGGTTTCTTCAAATCGGGTGATATCGCGGTGATGGACGAAAACGGTCTCGTGAAGATCGTGGACCGCAAAAAGGACATGATTCTGGTATCGGGCTTCAATGTCTATCCGAACGAAGTGGAAGACGTGGTGGCGCAGCATCCGGGCGTGTTCGAAGTGGCTGCTGTGGGCGTGCCCGATCGTCACTCGGGCGAGGCCGTGAAAATCTTCGTGGTGCGGCGAGACCCCGCACTCACCGATGCAGAGGTTTTCAACTGGTGCAAGGAACGCCTGACGGGCTACAAGCGGCCGAAAATGGTCGAGTTTCGCGAGGGCTTGCCGAAAAGCAATATCGGCAAGATCTTGCGTCGCGAATTGCGCGATGGTCGCGCGTAAGCGTAATAAGAGCCTGTAAATAAAAAGCGGCGAGCGCTTCTGGCGCCGCCGCTTTTTTTGTGCACAAATCATCAGCATGACTGATGAT
Organism: Paraburkholderia sp. Ac-20340; assembly: GCF_017104965.1. Classification (GTDB taxonomy): domain Bacteria; phylum Pseudomonadota; class Gammaproteobacteria; order Burkholderiales; family Burkholderiaceae; genus Paraburkholderia. Next base: position 27,512 of record NZ_JAAGPR010000037.1, on the reverse strand, counting down.
TATTCAACGCGGCGCTATCAATAGCGCGCCAACTGGCTGCCGTTGACCTGAACGCGATCACCCGGATGCAGATCGCCGGGCGTCGGCACGTCGAAGGAGCGCGAGGAACCGTCGCTCATCTGCACGTCGATGCGATAGCCGGCCGGGCCGCCCATCTGCTGGCCGATCTGGTTGCCTGCATAGGCGCCGCCGAGTGCGCCGATCACCGTTGCGGCATCGCGGCCGTGTCCACGTCCGATCTGGTTGCCGAGCACGCCGCCAACCAGCGCGCCGACCACGGTTCCGCCGACACCCGAAGCGCTCGTCGCGCTCGTAACCGGGCGGATCGCGGCAATCGTGCCGTACTGCGTGCCGTATTGATTGTTGTACTGCGGTGCGTTGTATTGTCCGCTGTACTGGCCGTTGTTTTGCGTATCGTAGGGCTGCGCGGGAGCGGGCGGCGGTGCATAGACCGGTTGCTGCACGGTAGCGGGCTGCGCGTAGACCGGCGCTGCGGCCGGGCCCTGATAGCCCTGCTGCGAACCATATGACGAATAGCCCGAAGCATATCCCGGTGCATAGCCGGGTGCCACGCAGGCGGACAGCGAAACAGCGGTAGCAGCGACCAGCGCGGCAGTCAGGGCGGAACGGGTAGAGAGCATGGGCATCACGGTGTTTTGAGCGGCGCTGCGCGCGTGATTGGCGCGACGGGTCGCTTGTCGGTAGCGGATGCGGCGGAGTATAAGGAATGCCGCTGCGGCCGTCCGCTACGCGCGGGTAACAACGTGTAAAGTCTGTAGCCGGTCGTGCGCCGCGCCCCGTTTGCCCTTAAAAACGCGACATGAAACCGATCGAAAACCCAGTCGTCGAGTAAGTGCCGGAACGAATGCCGAGCGCGGCGATATTCAAGGCATCGGAGCGATAAGCGCCGGATAGGCCGTTGAAATCGGCCTCTGCGTAGATTTCGGTGCGCTTGGAGAGGTAGTACTCGGCGACGGCATAAGTCGTTAGTTTGTGCCCGTCGCCCTGTTTCGCGTTTGCCAGATGGGTCGCGCGGTCGTAGTAGAGCGCGGCGGTCAATTGAATGGCGGGCGTAGGCAGATACACGATGCCCACGCCCGGCATCTGGTCGTGGCGATTGGGCGCGCCGGCCGTGCTGGCGCTCACATTGAGATCCGCGTAGCTGAGAAAGACGCGCGCCGAGCCGAACACAAGCGAGCCGCCGCCCTGGAAGGTTTCGGCCCACTGCGTAGCCGCGGCATTCCATTGCTTCTGATAGCCAAAGCCCGCGAGCCCGCCGCTCCATTGATACAAGGTCATGAAGGAGACATTGGTGCCCGCGCGCGTATTGCCGGCCACGCCACCGGGCGAATAACTCGCGCCATAGCGCAGACCGCCCACGCGCCCGAGATAACTGATGGTGTTATTGAAGCGCGTATCGTAGGTGAAATAGTTAAAGTAATAGAGTGCATTGGGCGCGACGGCCAGCGTTTGCCCCTGCCCATTGAGCGGATCGATCAGAATGGAAAAATACTCGTTCGAACTGACCTGACGCCCGAACGTGAGCCGCCCATATTCGCCATTGAAGCCAACATAGGCCGCCTGCGAAAACAGCACGCCGGTATTCTTCAGCGCGCCGGTGCCGCTATTGAAGGCGTTTTCGAGCTTGAAGATTGCCTTGATGCCACCGCCCAGATCTTCCTCGCCGGAAATGCCAAAACGATTGCCCGCAAGAATATTGTTATTGAACGCGACCGAACTGCCGCCTTTTAGACCGTTGGTCCAGCGCACGCCGCCGCCCAGATACCCATAGAGCGTGACGCTCGATTGCGCACAGGCCATGCCAGGAAGGATCGCGCCAGCCACCGCGACGAGTAGAAGCTTTTTCATATGTCTCCGTACTTCATTTTTAATTGATATGGATGACTAATGACGTGTCACCGATATTCAGTGTGTCGGAGCGCTTCTGGGCGCGCAATCAAGCGACTGGCATATAGACATTCCTCGCGAGCATGTCCGCAACGACCCCAATGGCTGCGCGCCGTTACGGTTCGACCACGTTGAACCGGCCATCCGGCTTTTCCAGCGTCTTGAGAAACGCGCCGAATAAAGCCTTCGCGCCTTCGAGCACGATCTGGCCTTCGGCCACGGCCGCACCAAACTGGGTTTCGCCGAGCAGGATGCGATCGAGCGCGCCTCGCGTCATCGCGACGCCCAGATCGTGGCCGTTGCGATGCGGCGTTGTCGACCAGCTCAGCGCGCCGTGCTTCAGATAGAGCGCGTATTGCGCGCCGCGATCGGTGAAATGCCAGCTCATGCGGATATCGAGCGCCTGCGCCTTGCCGCCGTCTACCATCACGGCGAGATAGTCGAAGAACGCGCCATCGCTGAGCGAGCGCACGAGGTCCTGACTGCGCATGACGTGTCCTGCCTGCGCTCCGATCCCTTCGCGCAGCTCGCGTGCGCCTAGCAAATAGGCGTTGCGCCATGTCGCCGATTCGGCCTGAAAGCCCATTTGTTCGAGTGCCGCCGCACCCAGTTCGCGCGCGGCGCGCAAATCCGGTTGAGCGAACACGAGCCGGTTCATGACTTCGGCGACCCAGCGATACTCGCCGCGCGCGAAGTCGCGATGCGCCCGCTCGAGTATGGCCTCTGCGCCGCCCATATAGTCGACGTAGCGTGGCGCGGAAAGGTTATCGGGCAAGGCATGCAGATGTGCCGGATTGCCGTCGTACCAGCTCAGATAGCGTTGATAGATTGCCTTGACGTTATGCGAGACCGTGCCGTAATAGCCGCGCGTATGCCATTGAGCGGCCAGCGCGTCGGGCAGGGTGAGCGTTTCGGCAATCTCGGCCGCGGTCCAGCCGCGATTCATCAGACGCAAAGTCTGGTCGTGCAGATATTTGTAGAGATCGCGCTGTTGTTCGAGAAAGGTCGTCAGGCGCTGTGTGCCCCACGTCGGCCAATGGTGCTGCGCGAACACCACATCGGCTGCGCCGGCGTAGCGCTCGATGGCCTGATTCAGATAGTGCGACCACAGTTTGGCGTTGCGCACTTGCGCGCCGCGCAACGGGCAAAGATTGTGCAGCGTGCGCGTGCCGTTTTCGGCGACATTCAGGGCACGCAATTGCGGAAAGAAAAAGTGCATTTCGGCTGGCGCTTCGCTGTCTGGCGTCAACTGAAAGACAATCTCTACGCCGTCGATACAGTGTGTTTCGGTTTCCTCACGAATCAATTGTGTGGGTTCGATCAGCGTAACGGTGCCGCTCGGCATGGTCTTGCCCAGCCCCGCGTCGATCTGGCAGCACGCGCTGCGCGCGAGCGTCTGTCCGAACTGGAATTGCGAACGCCGCTCCATCGCGGTGCCGGCCAGCACGTTCTCGGACACGGCTTCTTCCATGAAGCCTTCCGGCGCGATGATCGCGCATTCGCCTGCGCGTACACGCGCTTCGTCGATCACGCCTTTTACGCCGCCGAAGTGATCCGTGTGGCTATGACTGTAGAGCACGGCGACCACCGGTCGACGGGGACGGTGCGCGTAATAGAGTTCGAGCGCAGCATGGGCGGTTTCGCGGCAGGTGAGCGGATCGATGACGATCAGCCCGTGATCGCCTTCGATCAGCGTCATGTTCGACAGGTCGAAGCCACGCACCTGATAGATGCGCTCCGTGACGGCAAAGAGCCCGTGCAGGCGATTGAGGCGCGCCTGGCGCCAGAGCGCTGGATGCGCAGTTGGCGGTGCGGTTTCGTCCTCGAGGAAAGCGTAATCGGCCATGCTCCAGACGAGACGACCATAGGCATCGCGAATTTCCGCCTCGGGAATCGTGCCTATAAAACCGCGTTGCGCTTCTTCGATATCGAGCGGATCGTCGATGGGCAAATTCAGTTGCGCGGCGCGTTGAGCGTCGATAGTCGCCTGCGTGGCGCGCTGAAAAGGAAGGATGTCGTGCATGGAACGGTCGATGCCAGGAAAAGAGGTTTAGTGCGTGGTGTGCGAAGCGGCGAGTTCCGGCGCGCGCATCGATTGCAAGGCGGCGCGCGAACGTTTCGGATCGAGCCAGCGCGCGCACAATCCAGCGCAAGCGATCAGCACGAAGCCGCACAGCACACACGATTGCTCGAAGCCGATAGCGGTATTGCCGTACGCGCGCTGGATCAGCACGCCGGTCAGCAGCGGGGCGCTCAGGCCCGCGAGCGACCCAATCGCGTTGCTCAAGGCGAGAATCGCGCCACGTTGGCCTGCGGGCGCGACTTCGCTGAGCATCGCGGGGCCGACCGAATACATCGCCAGCGTGAGGCCGCTGCTCAGCGTGAGCAGCAGGACTTTCTCGAAGGAGCCAAGGGCAGGCACGAACACCGCCATACGCAGCAGGCCCGCGATGCCCAGTGCAACGGCGATAAAAAGGCCACGCGCGCGGCGTGAAGGCATGCCCGCACAGAGCATCTGTTGCGACAGCCACGCGAGGCCGAGGCCCATCGGCGTGGTGATCGCCACGAACAGCGCGAACAGACGGCCCGACGTGCTGGCGCTATAACCGAGCCCTGCCTGCAGATAATGCGGCATCCACGTGAGCGAAGTGGCGAGCACCCAGTTCGCCGCAAAATGGCCGCAGAAGTTGCCGACGATAGTGCGGTCCGTCAACAGCACGCGCCAGCGCACGCGTTGCGCCTGTTGTTCGATCGAAGGGCGTCGCAAGGGATCGAGCGGTCCTTCGCTGCCGAACGCCAGCCAGCATACGCACCACACAAAGCCGAGCACGGCGAGCACCGCAAAGTTCGCGCGCCAGCCCCATCGAGCAGTGATCAGAGGAATCACAAGACCGGCGATAAAAAGCCCAAGCGCGCTGCCCTGATAGAGCACGGCGGCGGGCAGGCCGCGTTTTTCGTCGGGAAACCATTTGTAGAGCGCGTGCAACGAGACCGGCGAGGCGGGGCCTTCGCCCGCGCCCAGCAGCACACGCAGCAGCAGGATCACCGTCATCGAACTGGCGAACAGCATCGGTAATTGCAGCAGCGACCACGACAGCGCCATCAGCAGCAGAATCACGCGCGTGGCGATGCGATCCGAAAGCACGCCGCCCACTACGGCCGAGATCGCAAACAGCCAGTTGAGGCTGCCGCCGATCAGGCCGAACTGCGTCGGTGTCAGGCCGAGGTCGTGCATCATCGGCACGGAAACCATGCCGAATACGATTTTGTCGAGGAAATTCACCATCATCATCAATGCGAGCATGATGGCGATCGACCACGCGCGCGCGGGCCGGTAGTCGCTGCCGTTTGCGGACATCCTTGTCTCCAGTCTTTTTGTGCGTCTATTGCGCGTGATTTTTGAGTGGGCGAGTTGTGCGTCTATGCGCCGGAAGGTTCGAGAATGGCGCGCGCGATGGTGTTGCGCTGAATCTCACTGGTGCCCGTGAAAATGCGGAACATGCGCAGTTTGCGGAAGGCCTGTTCCACCGGATGATGGCGCGTCACGCCCACGTTGCCGTGAATCTGCACGGCTTTATCGGCCACTTCGAAACAGCGCTCCGAAACGAAGACCTTGCATGCTGCGGCTTTCATGCGCAGATCGCCGCCTGCGTCAGCGAGCGCGGCGGTCTGCGCGATCATGCTTTCGCAGGCCCACAACGTAGCAGCCATATCGGCGAGCATGTGCTGGATCGCCTGAAAACGCGCAATGGGTCCGCCGAACTGACGGCGGCTGCGCGCGTAATCGAGCGACGCTTCGTACACCGAATTTGCGAGGCCTAGCATCGTCGGGCAGTGCAGCAGGCGGTTCACGTTGATGCGCGACATGCCCAGTTTGAAGCCATTGCCCGCGCCGCCGAACAGATTCGCGCGCGGCACGCGCACTTTGTCGAAGCGGATGTCCGCGTCGATATGCTGGCCCGACATTGGCACGTATTCCTGCTCGACCGTGACGCCAGGCAGATCGAGATCGACCAGTACCGCGCTGATCGCAGGCGGCGTGGCTGTGGCGTCGGTCACGCACATGACGATGGCGAAGTCCGCGAACGGCGCGCCGCTGATGTAATGCTTGTGACCGCTGATGATCAGATCGTCGCCATCTTCGGTGGCCGTGGTGCTGATGCTTTGCGCGTCCGAACCCGAGTGCGGTTCGGTCAGCGCGAAACAGGTCGATCGTTCGCCGCGAATCACCGGCATAAAATAGCGCTGCAACTGATCGGGCGTCGCGTACTTGAGCATATTGCCCACGCGCGGCGGACCGCCCAGATCGCCCAATACGTGGATGGCGAGTGAACATCCGCTTGCGGCAAGGTCGGCTTTGAGCGCGCATTGCTGAAGCACCGAAAATCCCTTGCCGCCCAGTTGCGCGGGCAGGCAGGCGGAATAGAAGCCCAGTTCCGCCGAGCGCTTCCAGACGCGCCGCAGCACCTCGCGCGGCCAGACGCTTTCGGAATCGAGGCCGAGTTCACGCTCCATCGGTGCGAGTTCTTCGGCAACGAAGCGGCGGATGTTTTCGCGTGTGGCGTCGAAAACGGGATCGGTTACGTAGTGGAACATGATTCGGTATCCGTAATAATAGTTAATTCACGCGGCGATCGGAACCGGCCCAGTATTGTTCGCGCACGATCTTGCGGGCGATTTTGCCGCTTGCGTTGCGCGGTAACTCGCCTACGAAGCTGATCGAGCGCGGCAACTTGTAGTCGGCCAGCAGCGTGCGGCAATGGGCGACCAGATCGTCGGCGCTCGTAGCGCGTTGCGGCTTGAGCACGATCGCGGCCTTCACGCCTTCGCCCCAGCGCTCGTCCGGCACGCTGAATACGCAGGCTTCGAGCACATCGGGATGCTGGTACAGCACGGCTTCCACTTCGGTCGGATAGACGTTGAAGCCGCCCGAAATGATCATGTCCTTCTTGCGATCGACCAGATAGAGATAGCCTTCTTCGTCGGTGCGCGCGAGATCGCCGGTCAGCAGCCAGCCGTTCACGAGGACTTCGGCGCTGAGTTCCGGTGCGTTCCAGTAGCCCTTGAAGACATCGTCGCCGCGGATGGCGATTTCGCCCACTTCGCCGGCAGCGAGCGGCTGGCCGTCTTCGCCAATCACGCGGACTTCGGTCTCGCCCATCGGTCGCCCGCATGACGCGAGACGTTCGGGGCGCGCGGCGATTGCGTGCGCGTGGTCGGCCATCGAAAGGCGCGTGACGCCCGATGTCGATTCGCTTGCGCCATAGCCTTGCGAAAGAATCGGACCGAAGCGCGCCCACGCTTCTTCGATGCGCGCGGGCGCCATCGGCGCTGCGCCGTAAGAGAGCGATTTCAGTGCGCGCAGGTCGGTACGGGCGAGTGCCGGTTCGTTGAGCAGCATGTTGATCATGGTCGGCACCATGAACACATGCGTGACCTTCAAACGTTCGAGATCGGCGAGAAAGGCCTCGGGCTCGAATTTGTCGAACAGCACGAGCGTCGCACCGCCGTAGAGGAAGGGCTGCATGAGCATGCCGGAGGCGTGTGTGATCGGCCCAACCAGCGCGAGGCGGTCGCCGGGGCGCGGCTGGGTATCCATGCCCATCAGCAGCTTGCGCAGCGAAGCCATACGGTTGCCATAGCTCTGCATCGCGGCCTTGATCTTTCCCGTCGATCCCGATGAAAAGTGCAGCACGGCGAGGTCGTCCGCGGCGCTGATGATATCGAGCGGTTGTGAAGAAGATTGCGCGAGCAACGATTCATAGTCGAGATAACCCTCGGCGCCGCCGATGGCGATAAACGCCTCCACGCTCTCAAAACCCGGTGTTTCGCGCGTATAACCGGCGTAGCCACGTCCTGCGATCAGTAGGCGCGGCGTGCAGTTGCCAGCGACGTCGGTGGCTTCCGCCGAAGTGAAACGCGGATTGAGTGCGGCCTTGACGAGCCCCGCCTTATAGAGCGCAGATTCGATTTCGACGAGTTCGGTGCAGTTGCGCGATTGCACGGCCACGCGGTCGCCGCGCTGCAACCCGAGAGCCAGCAGTGCGTGTGCAAGCTGGTTCGAGCGCGCTTCGAGTTGACGGTAGCTGAGCGGACGATCGCGATGGATCACGGCGGGCACGTCGCCCCAATAGGCGGCCGCGCGCCGCAGAAAATACGGAAAGCTCATTCAGGTCTCCAATGAATGTCGGCCCAGTGTGTAATATGTCGGTCATCACCGCAATGAAGTGGTGGCTATAAACCCATAACCAAAGGGAATGCCATGGAGACACGCGATCTGGACTATCTACTGGAGGTCCAACGTTGCGGAGGAATCGGCAAGGCAGCAGAGGCGCTGGGCATGAGTCAGCCGGCGCTGACCAAGGCGATCAAGCGGATCGAGAACGAAGTGGGCCTCGCGCTGTTTCACCGCAGCCCGAACGGTGTGGCGCTCACGCCGGGCGGTACGGTGTTCGTCGAGCGCGCGCGCCGCATCGCGCTGGAATACGAAGATGCACTCAAGGAACTGCGCGCGATCCAGACAGGGGAGCAGGGTATTCTGCGCGTGGGCTATTCGCCGACGGTGCCGGATTCGATCGTGCTACGCGCCTGCCGCCAGTTGATGAACGAGCGTCCGGCCGCGCGGCTGCGTTTGCGCCGCCGCCTCGCCAGCGATCTTTTCGCGCTGATGAGCGCCGGCGAACTCGATATGGCGGTTGCGCCGGAGCCGCCCGAGGTGGGTGGCGAGTTCGCCACGGTGTCGCTATTCGACGACCGCCTGTACGTGATGGCCGATGAATCGCATCCGTTGCAGCGCAAGACGCGCCTGAAATTGCGCGATCTGGCGGGCGAGCACTGGTTGCTGCCCGGCATGAATGTGCCGCTGCGACGACAGCTCAACGATGCATTCCGCCGCCAGGGGCTGCCCGAACCGGCCTTGCGTGTGGAGACGGACTTCGCGGTGCCGGCCCTGCTGGAATTGATGCGCGGCTCGCGCATGCTCTGCATTGCGGGCAATGTGTCCGCGAATGCGAAGCGCGGCATCTTGCGCCTCAACGTCGATTCCGCCGAACTGGAACTGGGCCGCAGAGTGGGGGCGATTACGCGGGCGGGCAGTTATGTGTCGCCGCTCGCGCAGCGGCTCGTGGAGTTGTTGCAGCGTGCCAAGCCGGCGTCCGAAGCGGTATCGATGGAGTGATACGTTATCCGCCGATATCGTCCTGTGTGCGTTGCAAGTGCATTTTCAGCACCATGCGGCAGCGCGGGCCGTCATCGACGCTTTCGAGCGATGCGTCGATTTTCTCCGCAATTCTTCTGCACGCGGGCAAGAGCCAGTCGTCGCGTGTGCGGGTCGTAGCGCGCGTGGTACGCATCGCCTTCCTGCTGCCGGGCGGCACAGCTTGCACGACGAGTTGCAGATCGAGCAGACCGCGCGAGCGCGCCGATGTCTGCAACGCTATGCTCACGAGTCGCATGATGGGCGCTGCGCCCAGCGCTGCATCGATCATCAGCCCGAGTAGATCGTCGAACGCCGGTCTGGCGATGAACGCCGCGCGTGCGGCGGAACGTGGCGCGGCGATATCCAGATCGATCTGTGCCTGCGGATGGCGCGTGCGTGCCTCTTCAATGGTGGCGCGCACGATTGCGGCGGGCGCGCAGCGTTCGAGCATGCGCGCAGAACTATCCTCCTCGATGCGCGCGAGCAGCGCGTAGCGATTCAAAGTCGTGCGCAGCGATGCCATGACCGCATTTGTTGCAGCGGTGATTGAGCTTGTTGGCGCTCGCGAACTTTGATTGGCGATCAACGCGCCCAGGCGTTCGACGTCGGGCGCAAGCGTCTGCACGAAATGCTGGAGCAGGCCGTCTTTTTGCCTTGCTTCGCGCTCGGCATCTGCAAGTTTCTCGCGCAGCACAACGAAAGCCTCTTCCTGTTCCGTGATGTTGATGCTGCCGCACAGCATCGTGTCATTCGCATTGCCGTCGCGCAACGGTGCGCCCCAATGCAAGGCCGCGACGATTCCGTTCGCACCATCGACCATGATCTCGCTGCGATAAGGCACACCGTTGCGCACGGCGTCGCTGAATGCGCGCTGAAGCTCGCTCGCCTGATCCGCCGATACGCCCAACAATTTTGCGTGCTCGATAAAGTCGGTGCCCGCGATCCATTGCGCGCGCGTACCCAGCGCTTCGTGGCCATAGCGATTCAGAAATAGCACGCGCCCGGTGCCGTCTCGCACGGTCACATGAAAAGGCAATGCGTCGACGATGAGGCGCGCGAGGTTCCGATCGGCGGCAATGGCAGGTTGATCGTGTGCGGACGTATCCGCTTCGCTACGCCGCACGATTTCCGCGAGTTCGACCACTGAGGTCGCATTGAGTTTTTGCAGCAGACGCCGCTTATACGTGCTGACTGTGCTTTCGCTCAACGAGAGTTCGGCGGCGATGTAGCGCAGGCGTTCGCCCTTCACGAGATAGGACAGCACGAGCCGTTCGCGCGCCGAAAGCGCGTCGAGTTGCGCGGCTTCGGATGTTGTCGCGCCGGGCGCTGGCGCAAGTCCATCGGCCGTGACGGGAAACCAGCTACGCCCGCGTCTCACGGCGTCGAGCGCAGCAGTGAGTTCGGATAGCTCGCCGGACATGCTGACGAAGGCCGTGGCGCCCGCCTGGGCGCACACGCTCATCGAATGCGCGCTGTCGAGCGCGGAGAGCACGACGATGCGCGTAGAGGGCAATTCAGCGTGAATGCGCCGTATTGCTTCGAGCCCGGAAAGACGGCGCATCTGCAATCCAAGGATCGCGATATCGGGGCGCTGTTGCAACACGCGCTGCACGGCGCTCAAACCATCCGCTGCTTCGGCGAGTACGCGATAGCCCGCGCGTTCGACCAGCAGGCGCACGGCCTGGCGCGTCACGGTCTGCCCTTGCGCGATAACGACGCTCGTACTCATTAGGTTTCCTGACATGTATCGAATGCAAAAGCCTAAATCGAGTGTAGCAATTTCTTTACACGAGTATCGCGATTCTGTGATATCCCGAAGCGCGGCGTCCGTTCATAATCGGCGGAGAGCATAAGGAGAAATTAGATGCCCACCCGAAATGTCATTACGCCATTCTCTTATGTGGGCCGCATATTGCGGCGTGGGTCGCGCCATCTGCTGGCAACGCTCGATGCCTACCCCAATCTCATCTCCGTCGCCGGTGTGTTATGCGCCGTTGTTGTGCTTGCTGGCACAACGGCGTGGTTGACCGCCGACCGCGCGGGCCGTATCGAGCGCGCTCACGAGCGTGCGCAGAGCGTGGCGTCCGTGGTGGCGAGCGGTCTGAACGCCAATATGAATATCTACAGCGCGCTGCTCGACGATATGGCGTCTGCGCCGCGCAACGCCGCTGCGTCGCCTATCTCCGACAATGTTCGCGAACGTATTCGCTTTGGTCAGGCGGTGTCGCATGAATTGCTCGACGATGCTTTTATCGTCGATGCGGATGGCACGGTAGAAGCGCCGTTCGAAAATCCATCGGCGGCCAGGGTCAATCTCAGCGACCGTGATTATTTTCAGGCCTTCGCGCGTGGCACGTCTCACGGTCTTTATGTTTCGGAACCTCTGGATTCGCGCATTCGCGACGGGCGGCGTTCAATCGCCCTGGCGCGCCGTATCGAAGGGCCGGGTGGCGCGTTCGAAGGCGTTGCGGTGCTGATCGTGAGGCTCGACAATCTGCAGCGCTTCATTGGCGGCTTCGAGTCGCGCGATGTCGAGGCCGTGCATGTGGTGCGCAACGATGGCGCCGTGCTGGTCGACGCCCAGCGCCCTAATGAGAATCTGTCGCTGGCCCTGCACGAAATTCGCGGCGAACGTATCGATCTCGCTGGCGTGAAATGCTGTAGTGCACGTGTGGATAGCGCGCCGCTTGCGGTGGTGGTGGCGCCTTCGACGCATCGAACATTGCGCGTGTGGCGGCATCAGGCGTGGTGGCAAGGGCTGCTGGCCGCGGGCTTTGCGCTCACGCTGGCTGTGGGATCGATGGCGCTGGAAAGCGCGCTGCGCTCGCGCTACAAGGCGTTGACCAGGCTGCGCGAGATGTCGATGACTGACGGCCTCACGGGACTGAGCAATCGCCGCGCGCTGGATATCAGGCTTGACGAAGAATGGCGCCGGGCGAGCCGAAAAAACCGTCAGTTATCCATATTGTTTATCGACATCGATAAATTCAAGCTGTTCAACGACGAATACGGGCACGCGGTTGGCGACGACGTGCTGCGCAACGTAGCGCAATGCATCGGTGCGCAGGTGAGTCGCGCGCAGGATATGGCGGCGCGCTACGGTGGCGAGGAGTTCGCGGTGGTGCTGCCTGATGTGGGCGCGGAAGAAGCTGCAGGGCTCGCCGAGCGCATCCGTCATGCAGTGGAAGGCTTGCGCATCGCGCATGCGAAGAGCGATGCGGGCGCGGTCACGGTCAGCGTGGGTTGTGCGACCGGCACCGCGAGCCTGGAAAACTTGGCGGGCGGCGCCGAGCAAGTATTGCAGGCCGCCGACGCGCAACTGCTGATTGCGAAGGCCAGCGGGCGCAACCGGGTGTCGTCGTGTGTACTGGGCGAACCGGTACACAACCAACCGGTACGCAACGAACCGGTCGAGACGCGCACTTGAGGCCTTGTTTCAGCGCTCCTTCACAATCTTGCCGCGCTGGAGCACATAGGCGACATGCTCGCCTTCGCCGGCGATAACGTTGATATCGGCGAGCGGGTTGCCGTCGAGCACGAGAATATCGGCGATGGCGCCCGCCGCAATCGTGCCGAGCTTGCCCTTCATATCGACGATTTCCGCCGCGACTGTCGTGGCCGATCTCAACGCTTCCAGGTTACCCAGCACCTCCGCGCGAATGCGGAATTCACCGCACTGGAACGCGTGCATTTCGCCGAGCAGGTCCGAACCGAAGCCCATCGGCACGCCTGCCTTCGCATAGAGTTCGAGCGATTCGCGGCCCGCCTGCTGTACCGCGGCCACTTTGGCGACCGATTCGGGCGGCAGGCCGAACTGCGCGCCATGCTTCGCCAGAGCGTCATACGTGACGAGTGTGGGCACGACGAAGGCGCCGAATTCATGCATCACGCGCGCGGCGTCTTCATCGACGAGATTGCCGTGTTCGATCGTGCGAACCCCGCAACGCACGGCGCGCGCGATGGCGCGGCCCGTATACGCATGCGCCATCACATAGGTATTGGCGGCCTGGGCTTCTTCGACGATGGCGCGAATTTCCGCTTCCGAATACTGCGTATTGGCGATGGGGTCGGTGGGCGATGCCACGCCGCCCGACGCCATGATCTTGATCTGCGTGGCGCCTTTCTGGATCTCCTCGCGTACGGCGAGCCGCACGGCGTCCACGCCGTCAACCACGCGTGCGATCGCGCCGGTGCGGAAGCAGCACGAACAGGGTTCAAGCAGATCGCCACGCGGGCGGAAGTCGCCGTGGCCGCCCGTCTGCGAAAGCGCCTTGCCAGAGGGGAAAATTCGCGGGCCCGGCACGAGACCGGTTTCGACTGCCTGCATGAGTGCCCAGTCTGCGCCGCCCGCGTCACGCACGCTCGTAAAGCCGCGCGCGAGCATGGCGTCGAGAATCGGCAATGCGCGAATGGCGGCGAGAATATTGGGCTGTGCGGCGTTGCTGCCCAGATTGGCGTTGGAGGCCAGCACGTGAACGTGGCAATCGATCAGACCCGGCATGACGGTTTTGCCGCGCACATCCACGCTATGCGCGTTTGGGAGATCGATGGGCCGGTCGCTGACTTCGACAATCATCCCGTCTTCGATCACGACATGATGATGTTCGAGCAGCACGCCGCGTTCGAGGTCGAGTACGTTGCCGCCTTTGAGGATGGTTGCAGGCATGTGAGGAATCCTTGATATCGGGTTCTGGATCGTGTCAGGCGCTTTTGACAAAGCGCGTGCCGATCAGGCTAATGGCTGCCGCGACGATCACGTAGAGCGCGGGCGCCATATTGCTGCCCGTGCGGGCGATCAGCCAGGTGATGAGGAAGGGCGCGAAGCCGCCGAAGATCGTCACCGCGAAGTTGTAGGCCACCGAGAGGCCAGTGGACAACACGCGGGTGGGGAACAGTTCGGCGAGCGCGGCGAGAATCGGCCCCGTGTAGATGGCGATCAGCACGCCGAACACGGCCTGGAAAGTCAGCAGCGAAGCGAGGCCGGGCGTGTGGTTGATCCACGCGAACATGGGCCATGCCAGCACGAGAATCGCGAGCGCGGCACCGGAGAGAAACACGCGGCGGCCAAAGCGGTCGGCGAGCTTGCCGACGAGCGGCGAGCAGCACAGGATCATGAAGCCGCCCATCATGCCCGAAGCGAAACCCGTCGCCTGTGGCAGATGCAGCGTGCGCACGGAATACATCGGCATATAGAACAGCAGCACGTAGGTGCAGACCGTCCAGAGAATCACCATCGAAAAACTCGCAAAGGTTTCGCGCGGGTAGTGCGAGAGCACTTCCTTGAGCGGCGAGTTTTCTCGCGCCTGTTCTTCGACGGCGCTGAACGCCGGAGTTTCGTCCATCTGACTGCGGATAAAGTAGCCCACGGGGCCGACCACAATGCCGAGCAGAAAAGGCACGCGCCAGCCCCAGCTATGCAGGGCTTCCGGGCTGAGCGTGGTGGTGACGAAGGTGCCGGTGGCGGCGCCCAGCAGTACCGCAAAACCGATGCTCGATTGAATCCAGCTCGAGTACCAGGCGCGCTGTCCGGGCGGGGCGTATTCGGTGAGAAAGGCGGTGGCGCCGCCCATTTCGCCGCCTGCTGAAAAACCTTGTAGCAGACGCGCCATGACGATCAGGAGCGGCGCGGCGATACCGGCCTGCTCGTAGGTGGGTGCGAAGCCGATCAGCGCGGTGCCGAGCGCCATCAGCAGAATCGTGAGCGAGAGCGCTGCCTTGCGGCCCGCCTTGTCGGCGTAGACGCCCAGCACGATGCCGCCCACCGGCCGCATGAAAAAGCCGACGCCGAACGTGGCCACGGCCATCAGCACGGAAGTCAGCTCGCTGCCGCTGGGGAAAAACAGCTTCGCGATGGTGACCGCGAAGAAACTGTAGACAGTGAAATCGAACCATTCGAGGCCGTTGCCAAGCACGGTCGCGACGATGGCGCGGCGGCGCTGCTGCGCGGCGCTCCGGACAGAACCCGCTGCGCGCGGTGAAAGCGTTCCTTGCATGGCCTCCTCCTCTTGTGGAAGGCGGGATGTACCCCGCATGTCTCCAGCATAGAGAAATCGGCATTTTTTTCTGAAACGATAAATTCGCATGCTTGCATGCGTGGCGCGCATGCATCGCGATGCTTAGTGCTTTTTTACGCGTTGCGTTGCGCCTCCGCCTGCTCGAACAGCCAGCGCGTAAAGAGGCGCGCGGCCTGACTCTGGGCCCGATCGTTGGGCGAAATCACGTAGTAGCCGCCGCCGTGGCTGGCGCTGGCTTGCGTCACGCGTACGAGCAGGCCTTCGGCGAGGCATGCGTCGATCATGTGGCGCCAGCCGAGCGCGACGCCCTGACCGAGGATCGCCATCTGCACGAGTTGGGGATAGTGATTGATGGTGATGCCATGCTGCGCGCGCGGCGCTTTCGGCAAATTCACGCCGTTGGCGGCAAGCCATTCGGGCCAGGACATCCATTGGCGCTGGCCGTCTTCGAGTAGCAGCAGCGTTTCGCCTGGCAGATCGGCGGGCTTTAGCGTGCGGCCCGCCAGATAGGCGGGCGAGCAGACCGGAAACACTTCTTCTTCGAACAGCCGCCGCGCCGTGTAGTCGGCGCTTGCCTGATGCCGCACGTAATAGACGCCGACGTCGAACTCTGCGGGCGACATCGAGGCAAGGCCGTCGCGTACGACCAGACGCAACTGGATATCGGGGAAGGCCGCGCGAAAGAGCGGCAGGCGCGGCGTGAGCCAGAGCACGGCGACGCCCGACGAACACGCGACGGTCAACTCCAGTGCGGCGTGTTGCTTCATCACGTCGAAGGTGGCTTCGGCGCATTGCGTGAGCAGGCGCTGCACCTGGGCTGCGTAATGCTCGCCTGCAATGGTCAGACGCAGCGCGCGATGCTCGCGCACGAAGAGCGAGCGGCCGAGAAATTCCTCGAGTTGCTGGATCTGGCGGCTGATGGCGCTTTGCGTGAGATGCAGTTCGGCGGCGGCGCGCGTGAAGCTCGCATGACGCACGGCGGCTTCGAAGGCGACGAGGCACTGCAGGGGAGGGAGTGGCGTGATGCGCATGGTGCGAAGCCGCTGGAATGGAAATAGCGGACATGATGCAATCGCAGCGCACGGTCGTCCACATTTTGCTCTGCGTGTTTTGATTCTGGTGCCGGTCGCCGGGCATGAAACGCGTATGCGTATGCGTGTGCGCGAGCGATCCATGCGCATGGCGCATGCAAGGGAAAACCCGCTTGTGCAAACGCGCGGTGCCGGGTATTCACCTTGCCGCGGGACGGTTTGCCGATTTGTGATACTGCGTGGCCTTATTGGCTCCTTATCGTAGACGTGCGAATCAGATGTTCTCGCTACATAACCACGATAACGGAGATAACCTTGGGTTTTCGACTCGACCCGGCCGCCGCACAGCGCGGTCGCGCGCCTCTCGCTGCTCTTCTCGCCTCTTTATTTGCGGCTTCATTTGCCGCCACACTCGCTGCGCCGTCCTTCGCTCAGACAAATGCGGGCAGTGCCACGCGTCCCAATGTCCTGCTGATTGTCGCCGACGACCTGGGCCGCTCGGACCTCGGTGCATTCGGCAGCGAGATTCCCACTCCGAATCTCGACGCGCTCGTCGCGCAGGGCCGTTTGCTCGACACCCTGTACGTCGCGCCCACCTGCTCGCCCACGCGTTCGATGCTGCTCTCGGGCATCGACAATCACCTCGCGGGCGTCGGCAATATGGCGGAGATGATCACGCCGCATCTCACGCCAGAAGAGGTCAATCATCCCGGTTATGAAGGCGGGCTCAATCATCGCGTGGCCGCGCTGCCCGAAGTCATGAAAGACGGCGGTTACTGGACCGTGATGGCGGGCAAGTGGCATCTGGGCGCCAGCGACGGCATGCGGCCTGACCAGCGCGGCTTCATGCGTTCCTACGCGCTCATGAACGGCGGCGCGGCGCATTTCCGGCAGAAGGAAATGCGCATTACCTCCGATTCGCCGGAACCGACTTACCGCGAAGACGGCAAGAAAATCGATTTGCCCGAGGACTTCTATTCGTCGCGCACCTACACCGACAAACTGATTGAATATCTGGGCGACAAGTCGCGCGACGGACGGCCGTTCTTCGCGTATGCAGCCTATACGGCGGCACATTTGCCGCTGCAGGCGCCCGACGACGCGCTGCGCCGTTTCCATGGACAGTACGACGTGGGTTACGACGTGATCGCGCAACGCCGCATCGACAAGATGAAGCGTCTTGGCCTCGTGCCGGCCGATACGAAGCCCGCACCGCTGCCGGAAGGCACGAAAGCGTGGAATGCGCTGAGCGATCAGGAGAAGGCCCGCTCGGCGCGCACGATGCAAGCCTATGCGGCGATGGTGAGCGAACTCGATCGCAACGTGGGACGTCTGATCGACTATCTGAAAGCGAGCGGCCAGTACGACAACACGCTGATCGTGTTCCTCTCGGACAACGGCCCCGAAGGCAACGAATGGGATAAGGACAGCGGCAACGCGCAATGGATCGCGCACGACTTCAATAACACGCTCGACAATATCGGCCGCCCCGATTCGTTCGTGTTCGAAGGTCCGGCGTGGGGACAGGTGAGCGCGCAACCATTTCGTCTTTTCAAGGCTTATACGAATGAGGGTGGCATTCGTTCGCCGTCGTTCATTTCGTATCCCGGTCATATCCAGCCGGGCAAAGCCGAGCAGATGCTGACCGTGAAGGATTTCACGCCCACGATCCTGGATTTTGCGGGCATTCGTCAGCCGGGTATTGAATTCCATGGTCAGACCGTGCTGCCGATGCAGGGCATGTCGATGAAGCCCTGGCTCACGGGCGAGCGCAAGCGCGTGCATGTGGCCGATTACGTCTACGGCATGGAACTGATGGGCCGCAAAGCGCTGCGCAAAGGCAACTGGAAGCTCGTCTATTCATACGACAACGGCAAGGGACATTGGCAGCTTTACGACCTCGCGCACGATCGCGGCGAATTGCATGATCTATCCGCGAAACGTCCCGAAGTGGTCGAAGAACTGCTGACCGAATGGTCGCAATACGTCCAGCAGAACAACGTCGTGGAGACCGGGCGCGATACGTCCTATCCGCGCGCGGACTACTGAAATGGCGCGCCACAGCAAGGCAAACACGCGGGCCTGGTGGGGCAAACGCGGCGCGCCGGTCGCGCTGCCGCTGCTGGGCGTCGCGCTGGTCTGGGCCGCGGTGGCGGGCGGTGTCGCTGGGGCACAGCGCGCGCAGGCCAGCGTGCCTGTCGCGCCAGCACCCTCACTCGGCACCGTGAAAGCTTGCCGGGCGTTCGGCGGTCTGCCGCCCGCAGGCGCAGCGGCGGATCAGGTGAAGGTGCCGGCGGGCACTTTTGTGATGGGTTCGGACAGCGATTATCTTGAGGAGGCGCCCGCGCGGTCCGTGAAAGTGGGCGCCTTCATGATCGACCGTTACGACGTGACGAACGCCCAGTTCGCGCGCTTCGTGGCGGCGACCGGTTATCGCACGCTCGCCGAACGCGGCCTCGATCCGGCGCGCTATCCCGGCGTGCCGGCGGCAATGACGCGGCCCGGCTCCACCGTGTTCCTGCCGCCGAAGGATCTGCTGGTGGGTGCGATGCAATGGTGGCACTACCTGCCCGGCGCGGACTGGCGGCACCCGGACGGCCCGGATAGCTCGATCGAAGGCCTCGATAATCATCCGGTGGTGCAGATCGCCTATGAAGACGCACAGGCCTACGCGAAGTGGCTCGGCCGCGATCTGCCCACCGAAGCCGAATACGAGTACGCAGCGCATGGCGGCAAGCACGGCGTCTATCCCTGGGGCGACACCTTCACATTGCGCTCGAAAGCAATGGCGAATACCTGGCAAGGTGCGTTTCCTTTCCAGAACACGGACAAGGACGGCTTTGTTTCGACTTCGCCGGTAGGCTGCTTTCCAGCGAACGGCTATGGGCTTTACGACATGGTCGGCAATGTCTGGCAATGGGTGAAGGACCCGTGGCAACAGACCCATGCGCAACAGGCGGCCGAACCTCCGCCGGCGCCTGCCGTCGATCTGGAAGATGCGCTGGTTGCGCGGGCGCGTGGCACGCAGTTCGGCACCATCAAGGGTGGCTCGTTTCTCTGTTCGCCGATCTATTGCAAACGCTATCGTCCCAGCGCCCGGCACGCGCAGGATCTGACGATGGGCACGAACCATATCGGCTTTCGCACGGTGGCGAGGCTGCCTGCTTCGTAAGTGTCCGGTCAAAAAACGCGGCGGCAGCAGGCTTTGCCCGCAGCCGCCGCGTGCTTTCCCTCTCGCAACAAGATTCTTCATAACTAATTAGTAGTCCAATCATCTGGAGATCCTTTCGTGAAATCACGTTTTCTGACCGTGAGGACGGCGCTCGCCGGTTCGCTGGGCATCTGCTGCTGTTTCGGCACAGGCGCGACGCATGCGCAGAGCAGCGTCACGCTGGGCGGCATTCTCGATACGGGTTTGCTCTACGCCAACAACGCGGGCGGTCACGCGCAATGGACCACGGCGAGCGGGCAGCTTTCTTCGTCGCGCTGGATTCTGACCGGCCAGGAGGATCTGGGCGGCGGCACCCGCGCCGTGTTCCGCCTGATGAGTCCGTTCAATATCGACAACGGGCACGGTCCTGGCCGCGCGTTCAACGTCTCGTATGTGGGGCTGACGAACGACGGCTACGGCACGCTCACGCTCGGGCGGCAGTGGGATTCGACTATCGATTTCGTATCGGGCTTCGCGAGCAACGAAACCTGGGCCGGCTACATCGGCGCGCATGTGGGCGATGCCGATAACACCAACGCGACCTTCAAGGTCAGCAATACCGTCAAGTACGCCAGCCCGACTTTCGCCGGTTTCAGCTTTGGCGCGACGTATGGATTCAGCAATCAGCCCGGCGATTTCACCGGCAATCGACTGATCGCGGCAGGGGCCGGCTGGACCCAGGGGCCGGTCTCGCTAGGCGTCGGTTTCGTGCAGGCCGACCGGCCCGATACGCAGCCTGCAGGCGCGCTGGGTGCGCCGGGCGCGGGTATTTTCGATGACTATTCGAATACCTTCAGCAACAGCCTGGCGGGCGGCGCGGGCGTGCAGCGGCAGCGCATCTGGCTGGCGGGCGCGTCGTGGCACGTCGGCACTGTGACGCTCGCGGGACTGTATTCGAAGACCCAGTATCGCTATCTGGACGCCACCGCGCTCACGCTCGACAACTACGAGGCCAGCGTCACCTGGCAGATGACGCCCACGTGGCTCGCGGGCGTAGCGTATATCCGCACGAATGGGCAGTATTCGGGCGAGGGCACGGCGGGTGCGGAGCCGGGTTGGGATCAGCTCAATCTTGGCACGCAGTATCAGCTTTCGAAGCGCACGACGTTGTATCTGATTGGCGTCGGGCAGCAGGGGCGGCACGCACAGGCGCAGATTTACGGCGTCTCGCCGTCCAGCACGCGCAGGCAACTGGTGGTGACGGCGGGCATGGCGCATCGCTTCTAGGGTGTGCGCGAGGCGCTGGCGCCGTTACGGCTTCAGCGCTTCCTGCTGGCTGAGGGCAGCCAGCAGGCGCGGAATCTCGCTCTTGTCGTGCATGCCAAGCTTGCGATAGGCGCAGCGCAGATAGTGCCGTACGGTGGTCGGCGAAATACCCATGCGTTGCGCGACTTCCTTGTGCGAGAGGCCGTCGCCGTAGTGCTGGATGGCGACGAGTTCGCGCGGGCTCAGGCGGTCGAGTTCCGAGCGCGTGCGCGCTTCCAGTTGAAAGAGGCCCGCCGTCGGCACGCAATGCACGGTGATGCGCTCGCCCGTGTACGGATGCGCGCCGCCGCCGTGCAGCCAGTCGATCAACGGCTGCGGCAAGGTCTGGTTGGCATAGAGCGGCCAGTCGTGGCGCAGGGTCGTCTCGAAGGCTTTATCGGCTTGATGCACGGTGCCGAACGAATCGCAGATCGCACGCGCAGGCGAGACGCTGGGCGTCGTGCCGCGCTCGCGCGTGAGCTGGAACGAGCGATTGATCGTGAGCGCCGCCGCGAGATGCGCAATCACGTTGCCGACCTTGTGCGCGTCGTCGGCGCTGAAGGGCTTGTCGAGCGCACGCCGATACACCGAAAGAAAAGTTGTGAGTCCGAAGCGATGGTCGAGCGCCGTCACCACCATCAACTGCGCGAGCCCGTGTTTGACGGCCCAGTTGCGAAAGCGCGGCGGCACGTCGGGGTCGACGATGGAAATCGCCATCGCACGGCCATAAACACCGCGCGTGCCCAGCGCGAGCGGATCGCAGTCGCGCACCTTGATCCATTCCGGGAAGAACGAATCGGGCAGACCCCATGTAAAACTGTTGTGCATGACCGGGCCGCCGGTCGTGTGCGTGGTCACGCCGGTCCAGCCCGCATCGAAAGCGAGCAGCCCGCGCAGCAGCCGGAAAAAACCGTTTTCGAATTCGCCGATGCCGGTTTGATTCGCCAGCGCGTAGAGATCGAGCAGCAACACGCTCAGGTCGCGCTCGGCGGTGCCGTCGCCGCAAAACGGGCCTTCGAAATCGGCGCTACGCACGGCGGGCGCGTTGTGCGCATAGGTGTCGATGGCGATCGCGGCGGGCATGTCCGGGGCGTTCGCGAAGGGCGCGTGCCGGTCTGCGTTGCGTGTCAAGCGCTCCTCCTCTTCGATTGTGAAGCCACGATTTTGCAGCCGATTATACGTGCCGCCGATTTTCGGCGGACAGCGTTGTGAAGTGCGTCTTCACCCCCTGCAATTGAACGGGGCCAGCCACAACGCGATGCGTGCTGCACCCGCACGAAACCGGCTTCGCGCCAGTCTGCACGGGCGCTGGCGAGCGCATCAGGGTTTTCCGCAGCGTTCACTTGAACGTCTGTTCACGACTTTTCCCGCTACCGACACTGCACGCAGATCCGGGGCCTCGACGCTACCGGGCACGTGGTCAATGACAACAACGTCGTACGGTTTGGAGAGTCGGTCGATGAAACGATGGAATGGATTGAGGCACCCGCGCAGGCGCTCGCGCATCGAAGCGTGCATTCGCCTGGCGCCGCTAACCGCGATGGCGCTTGCCGCGGGCGGCGCGGCGCACGCGCAATCGAGCGTCACGCTTTACGGCATTCTCGATGCCGGCATTCAGTACCGCACGCACGCGGACGGCGCACACAGCGCCGTCAATCTGCAGAACTACGGCGTGCTGCCTTCGCAGATCGGCATCACGGGTACGGAGGATCTGGGCGGCGGCATGCAGGCGATTTTCCGCCTCGAACAAGGGCTGAATCTCAACGATGGCTCGGCCACGGTGCCGGGTCTCGCTTTCTTTCGCGGCGCCTGGGTGGGGCTCAAAGGCGGTTTCGGCACGGTGACGATGGGCCGTCAGTTCAGCGTGCTGTTCGATCGCACGGTCTTCTACGATCCGCTGCTTTACGCGTCGTATAGCGGGCAGGGCGTGCTCGTGCCGCTTGCTGCGAATTTCATCGATAACGCCATCAAATATCAAAGCCCCGATATCGGCGGTTTCAGCGGCGAAGCGCTGGCCGCGACGGGCGGCGTCGCCGGCAACTCGCGTTCGGGCCGCGTGCTGGAAGCGGGCGCGCAGTACGCGGGCAACGGCTTTGGCGTGAGCGCGGTGATTCACCAGTCGTACGGTGCGGTTTCATCGACCGCCGATACCTCCGCCGAACAACGCGTGGTGGGCGTGCTGGCCGCGCATTGGGACATCGACAGGCTTTCGCTATACGGCGGCGCGGAACGCCAGACCGGCTCGCTCGAACCCGCGAAGACCGTCGCATGGGGCGGTGCGCGTTATCGGCTCGATCCGGCCATCGGCTTCGCGGCGGGTATTTATCACACGTTTTCGAATACGCCGAGCGTCGGCCATCCCACGCTCTATATCGCGAGCGGCACCTATGCGCTCTCCAAGCGGACTTTTGCCTACGTGAATCTGGGCTACTCGCACAACACGAGCGACAGCACGCAGCCCGTCTACGAGTACGACACGCTGCCGGTGGCCGGTGTCTCGCAGTTCGGCGCGATGGCCGGCATGTCCCACACGTTCTGATCGACCTGTTCGCTAACCGGAACTCTCACTCCATGAAAAATCCCGCTCCGTCCTTTGCAGCCGCGCAATCCGCACCGCGCGAATTCGCGGCTTCGACGCTGCTTTCGCTAGTCGTATTCGCGGCGATCACGCCCTTGCTGTTGCTGGTTGCGCCTGCGGTTGCCGCGCAACTGGCCGTGCAACTCGGGCTATCCGCTTCGCAGATCGGCACGTATTTCTTTGTCGAACTGGGCGCGTTCAGTTGCGCGACGCTGCCTTCGCTGCTGTGGCTCGGGCGAGTGGATGCGCGGCGCGTTGCCGCCATCGCCACGGCCGTGTTCTGCGTGGGCAACTTCGCGACCGCATTCGTCATGCCGGGCTTCGCCGGTCTGCTGGCGCTGCGCACGATCACCGCGCTGGGCGGCGGCACGTTGATGGTGTTGTGCATGACGAGCGCGGCGACCAGCGCAAACCGCGACCGCGTCTATGGCCTCTGGGTCGTCGGCCAACTGGTGGCGGGCGCGGTGGGCCTGTTCCTGCTGCCGCACGTATTCGAAGGCTATGGATTGCGCGCGCTGTATGCCGTGCTCGGCGTGCTGGGGCTGTGCGCCGCGCCGCTGGTGCGGGGCTTCGATCCTGAACTGGGCCGCGCAAAGCGCGCCGCCGGTGCGGCTGCGGGCGCCGATGCGTCGACTACCGCGCGTGCGGCGCTGAACGCGGCGCTGGTGATCGGCGGCGTGCTGGCGTTTTACGTGGCGATCGGCGGCGTCTGGACCTTTGCGAGCAAGGCGGCTGCGCTGGCGGGTTTCGACGCCGCGCACACGGGCGAAGTGCTCGCGGTGGCGAGCGTGATGGGGATTATCGGCGCGGGCAGTGCATCGCTGATCGGCGGGCGTCTGGCGCGCTTCGCGATGCTGCTGGCGGGCTACGCGATCCTCGCTGTCTCGCTCGCGGGACTGGCCACGCAGCCGGGCACGGCGGGCTATATGGCGGCGGTGTTCGCCTTCAAATTCGCATGGACCTTTGTGCTGCCCTTCATCCTGGCCGCTGCCGCGAAGCATGACCGCACGGGGCGGCTGGTGGCCTCGCTGAACTTCGTGATTGGCGCGGGGCTCGCGGCGGGACCGCTGATCGCGGGCGTGCTGCTCGATGCGGGCGCTTCGCTGGGCGCGCTGTTCGCGGGGGCGGCGGCGATCTGCGTCGTGTCCTGTCTCTGCCTGCTGCGCGTCGAGCGCGATTGATTTTCACACTGGATTTTCAGGGTTAAACCTGCAAACGCAACACGAACCACTACGAGCAAGAGAACCTCATGAGCAAAACGGCCTTCTTCACCGATGAACGCACTTTCTGGCACACGGGCGGCACGCACGCGTTGTTCTTTCCCGTCGGCGGCTGGGTGCAGCCACCTTCCGCGAGCGGTTACGCGGAGTCGCCGGAATCGAAACGCCGGCTGCTGGCGCTGATCCAGGCGTCGGGGCTGGCGGCCTCGCTCGACATGCAAGGCGCGCCCGCCGCGAGCGACGACGACCTGCTGAGAATTCATCCGCGCGATTACCTCGAACGCTTCAAGGCGGCGAGCGATGCGAACGGCGGCGATCTGGGCGAACTTGCGCCGTTCGGTAAAGGCAGCTACGAAATCGCGGCGCTATCGGCGGGCCTTGCGATGAGCGCTGTCGATACGGTACTCGCAGGCCGCGCCGCGAACGCGTTCTCGCTCTCTCGCCCGCCGGGCCATCACTGCCTGCGCGACAAACCGATGGGCTTCTGCCTGCTCGCGAACATTCCGGTTGCGATCGAAGCGGCGCGCGCGAAGCACGCGGTCGAGCGCGTTGCGGTGATCGACTGGGATGTGCATCACGGCAACGGCACGCAATCGATCTATTACGACGATCCCAACACGCTGACGATTTCGCTGCATCAGGAAGGCTGTTTTCCGCCGGGCTATAGCGGTGCGGATGAGCGCGGCGCAGGGCGCGGAGAAGGCGCGAACATCAATATTCCGCTGTTGCCGGGCGGTGGGCACGACGCTTATCTCTACGCCTTCGAGCGCATCGTGCTGCCTGCACTCGAACGCTTCAAACCGGAACTGATCGTGGTGGCGAGCGGACTGGACGCGAGCGCCGTCGATCCGCTCGCGCGCATGCTGCTGCATAGCGAAAGCTATCGCGCGATGACGCAACTCGTGCGCGACGCTGCCGAGCGCCATTGCGGCGGCCGGCTCGTGATCGTGCACGAAGGCGGTTACTCGGAAGCCTACGTGCCGTTCTGCGGCCATGCGATCGTGGAAACCCTCGCGGATGTGCGTACCAAGGTAGAAGACCCGATGCTCGAACTGGCGATCCTGCAGCAGCCGAGCGCACGCTTCGTGGCATTCCAGCGCCAGTTGATCGACGAAATGGCCGACGCCATCGCGCGATAGGCGGGCGGCGTTGTCATCCTTATGGTCGATGCCGCGCGGCGTAGCGGCTCCGTAGAGTGTGAGTCACGCCGCCGCTTCTTTCAGGAGGCGTGCGGCCCTCACACACTTTCCATGGAGTTCTCCTTATCATGTCGTCCCAACCCGTTTTCATTCAGGTCGGCGCACTCGCCGAAGGTTTCGCACCGGATAGCCATATCCTCACGCCGACGGGCGATCTCGAAGGCCGCCGTTTCACGCTGGAATTCGCGGATGGAGCGAGCGAAACGCTGCATTTCACGAGCTCGCAACGCGTGGAGGTCGAGCGCTCGGGCGGTGCAAAAACGCACCATGAATGCCGGGTGAGTTCGGTGCGCGAGGACATGTATTTCGTCGATTACGTGGGCGCCGATGCATCGCTTGCCGATGATCAGGGCAAGCCGCGCAACGTTTCCACGAGCTACGTACTCGATCTGCGCCGCGCCTTGTGCACGGTGGTGGCGGGTGCCTTGCCGAGCGAAACGGAAACGCATATCGACGCCTTTACGCGCGTTGAACGCGGTATGGAATTGACGGGCGTGCAGATGCAATTGCGGCATGGCCGTATTGCGGCGGGCGAGGGCGTGAGCGTTTCGCAGATGCCGTTGCACGCGGCTACGAACGAACTGATCGGCATGCGCAATCTGTACACGTATAGCGCGACGGAGCGTTACGAACACATCTATCTGAACGAGAACTTCTACGCGTGGCAGTGCCTGAGCGGCGTGGAAGCGGGCCTGGCGGACGTGGACCGTTGTCACATGATCGGTATCGACGAAAAGCTTTATCTCTTTGTCTGGCGCGAGAAGATCGTGCCGACGCTGGGTGTCGTGATGATCGACCTCGAACGGATGAAAACCGATGGCAAGATTTTTGGTTATCAGGGTAGCCGGTTCGATGCGCTGTCGAATTTCCCGGTGGGCGCGCATGCACAGGTGCTCAATATCACGCGGTATCCGTCATGACGGGCCTTTTTGCAGGGCGTACCGTGCTGGTGACGGGCGGCGCCCAGGGGATCGGGCGCGGGATCGTCGAAGCGTTCGCGCGTGAGGGGGCGAGTATTGCGCTTGTGGATTTGCAGGCTGATATGGCGCGCGGCTGGCTGGGTGAGTTGGGGCCGCAGGGGCATCGTGTCTATGAGGTCGATCTCGCTGTGCGCGAGCAGATTTTTGCGCTAATAGCGCAGGCTGAGATCGATTTTGGGCGGCTCGATGTGGTGGTGCATAACGCGGCGTATTTTCCGCTGACCGCTTTTGAGGCTATCTCTGCTGAGGTGCTGGAGCGCACGCTGGCTGTGAATCTCAGTGCGCTTTTTTGGTTGGCGCAGGCTGCTACGCCGGCTTTTGTTAGGCAAGGTGGTGGGCGTTTGCTGGTGACTTCTTCTGTTACTGGGCCGCGAGTTGCTTATCCTGGGTTGGCGCACTATGCGGCTTCTAAAGCGGGGGTGAATGGGTTTATTCGGGCCGCTGCGCTGGAGCTGGCTGTGCATCGGATTACCGTTAATGGCGTGGAGCCTGGGATGATTCGGACTCCTGCTATGGTGAATCTGGGGGATGAGGCGCTTGCTGCGCGGATTGCTGGGGCGGTGCCGCTTGGGAGGTTAGGGGAGCCTGAGGATGTTGCTGCGGCTATGGTGTTTCTTGCTTCGCCTTCCGCTGGGTATGTGACTGGGCAGACTATTGTGGTTGATGGTGGGGCTACTTTGCCTGAGGGGTCTAGTGGGGCGCTTGCCGGCTGTGTCGCGTATCCTTGAGTTCGTGTCGGTCTATTAGCGTCGCCCCTGTGCGGGGCGGCACCTACTTTTCTTTGCCGCTGTGTATGGACTTGAGACATAGGTAACAGGTGTGCGGGGACATGGGTAACACTTCGGACAAGTGAATCGTCTGGAGCCGGCCATGCCGTGGAACCCGAGAGACACCATGAATCTGCGTCTGGAATTTGTTCATCTGGCTT
>NZ_JAAGPR010000036.1 GCF_017104965.1 Paraburkholderia sp. Ac-20340 | reverse complement strand
TTTTGTGTGAGACTCTTGATACTTTTGCTATCCCGCCAGATCGAAAACGATCACGGCGAGGAGCTCAATCGAATCAAGCGCCCACACTTATCGGCTGTAAATTTTTAAAGATCAATTCGCTGAAAACCACTGGAAAATCAAGCTATCCGGTGTTTTCTGCGTCGCTGCATCAGCAGGAGGAGGCGAATTATGCAGGGCGCAGATCCACTCGTCAAGCGAATTTGAATAAATTATTTCAGTGATTTCGAAAACAGTCGGGACTCAATACCTCAATCCCTTTCCTGGCAGTCGATTGCGCCGATTCAGCCTGATATAACCAGCGGCCATCTTTAGCCGCCGATCCTCGCGGCTACGTCCCCACATGGGGCTTTAACGCCGTCAGCCAGCAGACCACCGCCACCGCTCCGCCATCCGGCGCGCCAATCGCCCGCTTGCCCAGATAGCTCGCGCGCCCCACACGCGGATGCATATGTGCCGTCGCCTGCGCCCCATGCTCGGCCGCGTTGATCGCAGCGCTCCAAGCCTGTTGCGCCGTCTGTCCTTTACCGATCGCCTCGTCGAACGCCTCGACCGCCGGCACCAGCGCGTCCAGCATCGTTCTATCACCGGCTTTCGCACCGCCCAATTCGCTGATCGCGTCGATTGCACCGCGCCACGCCTGCGCCCATTGCTGCGGAGTTGGCTCAGGTGCGTCGGCTAGCAAGCGGGACGCGCGCAGCAAAGCCGTGGCATAGAAAGGCCCTGAGCTGCCCGCGATTGCACGCCGCAAGCTCGCGCCCAAAGCCGCGAGCGCTTGCGGCGCAGTCCCAAGCGCATCGGCCGGCAGCGCCGAGGCCGCATCAGCCGCGCGCCGCATACTCGCACCGAGATCGCCGTCACCCGCTAACGCATCGAGTTCAGTCAAGCGTGCTTCGCTTTGCACCAACGCCCGCGCAACGGCATCCAGCGCCGCCTTCATTCGCCCCGCCCAGGCCGCACGCGATGCATCGATCGATTTCGATATGGAATCCTCATGAATCGACGCGCACGATACCTCCAGCCGGATAGTCGGATTGATGCAGCCTTTCCCCGGCCACGCATGCGCGTCGGTAGCCGCATCGAGCAACGCCAGCCTGCCGTCGTCCACACGCATGAGCGATATCGAACAACCCGGCATATTGAGCGCCGATAGCAACGTGCCCGCCCACGCACGCTCCACACGCACCTCGCGGCGCTGCAGGCTCGCATAAGCCGCGCGCAACACGATATCGAGTTCCATCTGCGGCGTCGCACCCAGACCATTGACGAGCAGCACCACGCGCTCCCCGCGCGTAATCGCGAGTTCTTCGAGAATATTCACGAGCAGCGCTTCAGTCAGCGCATCGGCGGGTAACGGCGCGCTGCGCTCCACGCCTTTTTCGCCATGAATGCCCAGACCCAGTTCGATTTCATCATCGGCGAGACTGAAGCTCGAT
This sequence comes from Paraburkholderia sp. Ac-20340, assembly GCF_017104965.1. Classification (GTDB taxonomy): domain Bacteria; phylum Pseudomonadota; class Gammaproteobacteria; order Burkholderiales; family Burkholderiaceae; genus Paraburkholderia. Next base: position 87,856 of record NZ_JAAGPR010000036.1, on the reverse strand, counting down.
TGCGCGACGCCCGGCAGCGTGCAACCGTCGAGCGCCACGCCCATCGTGCCGAGATTTTCCGCGGCCACGCGCGCCGTCGCTGCCACGACTTCGAGCGAGGCACCGCGTGCCGCCGCCGCGCCCGCAATCTTGTGGATGAGCACCGTGCCCGCGATGCCGCGTCGCTGATGACGTTCGGCATGGCCGCGCAGCGCGACGTCGTCGGCCACGGTCACCACTTCGACGGGAATGCCTTCCGCGCGCGCGAGTTCCGCGGCGAGGCCAAAGTTGAGCCGGTCGCCCGTGTAGTTCTTGACGATCAGCAACGCGCCTTTCGGGCCAGCGCTTGCGCGGATTGCCGCGAGCACGGCGTCGGTGGGCGGGGACGTAAACACTTCGCCGCACACGGCTGCGCTCAGCATGCCCGCGCCCACATAACCGCCGTGCGCCGGTTCATGACCACTGCCGCCGCCCGAAATCAGCGCGACCGCGCGCGCCAGCGCTTCGGGAATATCGCGGCGGATCAGCACGTTTTCGTCGCCGAGAATGACGACATGCGGAACCTGCAGCGCGAAGCCTTCGAGCATTTCGCGCACGACGTCGGACGGTTGATTGACCAGTTTCTTCATGACGATCCCGGTGAACGCGGTTGGACGTGCCGACCATCGGCGGCGCACATGCGATGCGCATAGCGCGTCTGGCGGCTGCGTCCAGTGTACGCCCGTCGTTCTGGCAGCGCGCCAGCGTGTCCACCGGCGCGCCAGATCGTCATCGCGTCCTTAATGCTGCAGGAAGTCGAGCACCATGCGATTGAACGCATCCGCGTGCTCCCATTGCGCCCAGTGACCGCAACGATTGAACACATGCAGTTGCGCGTTCTGCATGCCCGCGAGCAGACGCAGGCCGATATCCATCGGCACGAAGCGATCGTCGCGCCCCCAGATCACGAGCGTGGGCGCGGCGATTTCGCCAAGGCGCGGGCCGTAATCGGTGAACTGCTTCGGAAACGCCGCCAGGCTCTTCACGAAGTTTTCGAGGTGATCGCGGCGCGCGAGCATATTGTCGAGGCGCGCCTGCATCAGATCGTCGGTGAGCGCGCTGGCGTCGTAGACGAATACGTTCATCATGCGCTTGAGATTGTCGATACTCGGCTCGCGATAAAGGCCCTGCAACAGCTTGATGCCTTCGGTCGGCATCGGCGCCAAGTTGCTCGGTCCGCCGGTGCCGCCGCCCATCAGCACGAGTTTGCCCACGCGATTCGGGTTCGACAGCGCGAATGCCACGGCGCTATGTCCACCCATCGAATTGCCAAGAATATGCACGCGCTCGATGTCGAGCACGTCGAGCAGGCCCTTGAGCACACGCCCATTCAGTTCCGAACGCGACGACGTGCAAACGATAGGATCGCTCTTGCTCCAGCCCGGGCAGTCCATCAGGACCACGCGATAGCCCGCCGCCACAAGCGGCTCGACGTTACGGTTGAAGTTGGCCCAACCGCTCGCACCCGGACCGGAGCCGTGCAGCATCACGACGGTCTCGCCATTCGCATTGGGCGCGCCCGCGCCGGTGTCGTTATAGTGAATCCGCAGTTCGAGTTCACCGTCTTTCACTTGAGCAAACTGGCTCGTCGAGGCTTCGGTAATCGTCTGTGCAGCCGCAGTCATGATGAGATCCTTGCAGTAAAACCCGCTAATTCGTTATGAAGCGGGCGCTTGCCCGCTCCGCCAAAAAATCCTTAAACGCCTTGTGCGCCTGTCGCATTGCGTTGCGCAAATCCGCCAACCACCGTCAATGCGGCGAGCGCGGCGATCACGCACAACGGAATGCTCGACGCCACCAGCATCGATGCGCTCTGCCCCAGCGCGAACAATTGCCCGGCCACGAGCGGCCCGAGTATCGATCCCAGCCGCCCAACCGCGACCGCTGCGCCCACGCCCGTGCCGCGCACTTCGGTGGGATAGGCGTGGCCTGCGAGCGCGTAGAGCACCGACTGGCCGCCCACCAGAAACAGCCCGCACAACAGACCGCCGCAGGCCATCGATACCGCGCCGCCCGCGCTCGCCAGCGCGGCGAGCGCCAGCGCAATCCCCGCATACATGCCGATCACCGTGCGGCGACGGCCGAATCGATCCATGATCGTTGCGATCGCAACGGCTCCAATCCCGCCGCCGATGTTGAACATCATCAGCACGATGTTCGATTGCACACGCGTGAGGCCGCGCGAGAGCACCATCGAAGGCAGCCAGTTCATCAGGAAATACAGCACGATCAGCGTGCCGAGATAACTGATCCACAACGCGATCGTGGTACGGGCACGGCCCTGACCCCAAAGCGCTTCGCTCACGCCGGGCACGCCCTCGCGCACGGTGCTCGCCGCGCGCGCAGCCACGAACTGATGCGATTCGCGCAGAAAGAGGCCGAGCAGCGGCACCATCACAATCGGCCCCAGACCGCCGACGTAGAACACATCGCGCCAGCTAGCCGGGCTGGAACCCAGCATGCCGATCACGGCAGCAATAGCCGCGCCGAACGGCATACCGCAGTACATCGCGCCAACCGCCGTGCTGCGCTGCTGCGGACCGGCCGCCTCCGAACACAACGCGATCAGGTTGGGCATCGCGGCGCCCAGCCCGAGCCCCGTGAGGAAGCGCGCGATCACAAGGCTTTCGAAACTCCACACCAGCGTGGTCGCAAGCGAAAACAGGCCGAAGAGCGTGACCGACGCCATCAGCACGCGCTTGCGCCCGAGACGGTCCGCCAGGCGCCCGCCCAGCGCCGCGCCCGGCAGCAGGCCGATTGCGCCCGCGCTGAATGCCCAGCCCATTTGCGACAACGCGAGCGAGAATTCCTTCGCCATGCGCGGCCCGGCCACGCCCGCCGATTGCAGGTCCAGGCCTTCGAGCAAGGCCACGGCGAGACACAGGGCGATCGTCGCCTTGTTATTGCCTCCAGCACCACTGATTCGTGACGTCATTTGTAAAGTCTCCAATGTTGGGTGTCAGCCGCTCTTGCCGGCGGCTAATCGTTTGTCCTGCAGGTACGACGTAGCAACGCCGCGGGTCGCTTCAAGCGACACGCGGCGTGCGTTATGACTGGGATGTTGCGGCTTGGGCGCGCTGCTTCAGATCGAGCGCCACGTCCACGATCATGTCTTCCTGGCCGCCCACCATGCGGCGCTTGCCCAGTTCGACAAGAATGTCCACGGTTTTCAGACCGTATTTCTTCGCGGCCACTTCGGAGTGACGCAGAAAACTCGAGTACACGCCGGCATAACCCAGCGCGAGTGTTTCGCGATCCACACGTACAGGGCGATCCTGCAGCGGACGCACGATGTCGTCAGCCGCGTCCATCAGCGTGTAGAGATCGGCGCCGTGATTCCAGCCCATGCGTTCTGCCGCGGCGATAAACACTTCGAGCGGCGCATTGCCCGCACCCGCGCCCATTCCGGCCAGCGATGCATCGATGCGGTCGCAACCTTCTTCAACGGCGACGAGCGAATTCGCCACGCCCAGCGAGAGATTGTGATGCGCGTGCATACCTGTTTGCGTTTCCGGTTTGAGCACGCTTTTCACGGCGCGGAATCGATCCCGCACATCATTCATCGTCAGTGCGCCGCCCGAATCGACCACGTAAATACAAGTCGCGCCGTAGCTTTCCATCTTCTTCGCTTCGACGGCGAGACTCTCCGGCGTGGTCATATGGCTCATCATCAGAAAGCCGACCGTATCCATGCCGAGTTCACGCGCGTATTCGATGTGCTGCCTCGAAATATCGGCTTCGGTGCAATGCGTGGCCACACGCACGATGCGCGCGCCCGCGTGATACGCCGCCTTCAGATCGTGAATCGTGCCGATGCCCGGCAGCAGCAGCGTGGCGATCTTCGCGTGCTTCACCACGTCTGCAACCGCTTCGATCCATTCGAGATCGCTATGGGCGCCGAAGCCGTAGTTAAAGCTCGAACCTTGCAGACCGTCGCCATGCGCGACTTCGATCGAATCGACTTTCGCCTTATCCAGCGCACGAGCGATGTCCTGCACGTTCTGAATCGAATACTGATGACGAATCGCGTGGCTGCCGTCGCGCAGCGTCACATCGGAGATATAGAGTTTCTTGCTCATCGCTTTACGCTCCCTGCACGCTCAAGAGCGTTTGCGCCATACGCTCGGCCGTTGCGAGCGCGGCGGATGTCATGATGTCGAGATTGCCGGCATACGCGGGCAGATAGTGCGCGGCGCCTTCCACTTCGAGAAACACCGAGGTTTTCAGGCCGCTGAATTTTCCAAGGCCCGGAATATTCAACGGCGCGCTTTCAGGAATTTCGTCGAATTGCACTTGTTGCTTGAGGCGATAACCCGGCACGTAGGCATGCACTTTCGCTACGGTTTCTGCGATCGATCGCTCCACGGCTTCACGATCTGCCATTGCGGAAAGCGTATAAACCGTGTCGCGCATCATCACAGGCGGCTCGGCCGGATTGAGCACGATGATGGCTTTACCTTTCGCCGCGCCGCCCACCGCTTCAATTGCCTTAGACGTGGTTTCGGTGAATTCGTCGATATTCGCGCGCGTGCCCGGTCCCGCCGATTTGCTGCTGATCGAAGCGACAATTTCCGCGTAATGCACTTTCGCCACACGTGAAACGGCGGCCACGATGGGAATCGTCGCCTGACCGCCGCACGTGACCATATTCACGTTGGGCGCGTCGATATGCGCGTCGAGATTCACTACCGGCACGCAATAAGGCCCAATCGCCGCGGGCGTCAAATCGATCACGCGAATCGACGGCTTCAATTTACGCAGCAGCGCATCGTTCTTGATATGCGCGCCCGCCGAAGTCGCATCGAATACGAAATCGATTTCGTTGAAAACTGGCAAACGCGTGAGCCCTTCCACGCCTTCATGCGTGGTCGCCACGCCCAGACGCGCAGCGCGCGCGAGACCATCGGAGTTGGGATCGATGCCGACCATCGCCGCCATGTCCAGATGCTGGCTGTGGCGCATGATCTTGATCATCAGGTCCGTGCCGATATTGCCGGAGCCGATGATCGCGGCCTTGAGTTTTTCGGAAGCCATTTGAAGTCCTGTTTCAGGCGGTGAAAGTCGCGCGGACGCTGCCGAGGCCGTCGATCTGCGCGGTGTAAGTGCCGGGTTCCTTCACGGCGACCATGGGTCCAAGCGCGCCCGTGAGCACCACGTCGCCGGCACGCAGCGGCGTGCCGAGTTGCACCATGCGGTCCGCGAGCCACACGGCCGCATTGAGTGGATTGCCCAGACACGCGGCGCCATTGCCGCGCGAGAGCACTTCGTTATCGCGCGAAAGTGTCATCGCGCAGGCACTCAAATCGATTTGCGAAAGCGGCACGGGACGGCTGCCCACGACAAAACGCGCACTCGACGCGTTGTCCGCGACCGTATCGACGAAGCGGATATCCCAGTTCTGAATCCGGCTATCGACGATTTCGATGGCCGCCAGTGCATACGCACTCGCGCGCAGAATATCGACGAAGGTGTGCTTGTCATGCGTGAGATCGCGTTCGAGCACGAGCGCGATTTCCGCTTCCACTTTCGGCTGGATCAGTTGCGAGAGCGGAATCGGTTCGCCGTCGCCGTACGCCATCGAGGCGAATAGCGCGCCGAAGTCGGGCTGATCGACGCCCAGTTGCTGCTGCACCGCGCGCGATGTGAGGCCGATCTTGCGGCCCACGATGCGCTCGCCGTTCTGCACGCGCAGATCGACATTGGCTTGCTGCACGGCATAAGCCGTAGCGATATCGTCGATGGCGATTTCGCCGCGCACCGGCTCGATCACCGCGCGCGAGCCTTCCGCTTCGCGCAAACGTGCGGCCAGCGCCGCGATGAGTGTTGGATCGGTCATGCCGTTCTCCAGGTTCTTCGATGCAGTTCGTTACGTTCAGGCCGCCTGCGTGGGCGTGGCGTGCATGGTGGCGAAACCCGCAATCCATTCAGGAATCGCGCGGTAATAATCGAGCGACGCGCAATACGGCCCGAACGCCGCGAGCACGCCGAACGCGGCCACCCACGTGCGGATCTCGTGCGCGGACTTGCCGCCGTCACGCGTAATGGCCGCATTGGTCATGCCGTCCACGGCCGTCAACTCGCCCGAAGCCAGCAGTGCGAGAAACGCGCGATCCCATTCGGGATTCAGCGGATGCAAGTGGCTATCGCCGTTCGTGAACGCTTTCGCGGCGGCCACGGTGCGCGCCTCACGCGCGTCGCGCGAATCGGCGGAAGGATTGCGGCCCGCAATCAAACGCTCGGCAATTTCAGGCGTGGCGCCAAAGAGTTCGGGCACCGGCGGTTCGTGCGAGATGCCGCCCGATCCCACCACCAGCACGCGCTTGCCCGTGCTCGCCATGAAGCGTCCGATCGCTTCGCCAAGCAAACGCGCGCGGCGCAGCGTCGCCATCGGCGGCGCGACGGAGTTGATGAACACCGGAATCACCGGATAGCGATCGAGCCCGCCCGTGAGCACTTCGAGCGCTTGCGCGCAGCCGTGATCGACCTGCATACGGTACGAGAGCGCCACGTCGATATCGGCGGCCAACACGCTTTGCGCGAGCGCGTGGGCCAGTTCTTCGGGCACCGGCAGCGTGCCCGCGAGGCTTTTGAAATCGCCGATTGCCTGCGCTTTCGCGCCGATGCAGAACGGCGGCATCATGTCGTAGAAGAAGCCGTTGAAATGATCGGGTGCGAACGCAACGATCAGATCGGGCTGGAATGCCTCGACGCGTGCGCGTGCTTCGCGGCCTACGCGTTCGACTTCGGCCACCACGTCAGGAGGCGGATCGAAGTAACCGTGCAGCGGCGTGTGCGAAAGGCACTCGAGGTGTATCGGCATGCTGGCGTTCACAATGCGGCTCCTGCTCATGCTGCCTGCGCGACAGCGACGTTTGCGCGCGCGGGACGATGTGATGCAACGGCTTCGCGCACCGCGCTGTCGCTCATGCCCAATTTGCCCGCGAGTTCGACGATGGCGTCCGAGACCTGCTGCGGCGTGCACACGCCCGCCACGAAGCGGTCCGGGCGCAGCAGCACGACCGATTCCGGCCGCTGGCTGAACCAGTCCTTGAGACGTCCTTGCACATCGCCGAGCGCGAGCACGCCTTCGGGCACGTCATCGGTGTAATCGAGTTGCACGTCGGGCTTGGCGAACACGAAGCGCGCGCCCAGGCGTTCCCACACCGCACGCGCTTGCGGCGTGAGACCGAAGGTCGGGTCCGCGCCCCATGCAAGCACCACAAAGCCGTTGCCGATCGCATCGTCCAGACGCACGACGCGGCCATCGCTCGAACGCACGCGCGGCTGGATAAACATGCGGCCCACCGGCGAGGCCGCCAGCGGATCGCGCCCATAAGCGAGGCGCCCGAGCAGCGAATCGCGTTTCTGGCTCATCAAACCCAGCAGACGGCCCGGCGCGGAATCGCCCGAGCGTTCGAGCACGCGTGCGAGCCAGCCGCCCGTTGGTTTCTGCGGCGGCAGCAGCACGACACCGGCCTCATAACGCGGCATCGGCTTGAAACGCATCTCCACGAAATAGCGCTTCACCGAGGGGAATACGTTCATCGACTTCACAAAGGCGTCGCGAAAGCGCGCGCCGAATCGCGTCGCCGGCGCGAAGATATCGCCGGCGACTTCGGAGAGATGAATCATCGATCGTGCGTGTGCGCGGCGCTCGACGGTATAGGTATCGAGCAGACGACCATCGGCGAGACCCTTCGCGACCATCGCCAGTTTCCAGCCCAGATTGTTTGCGTCGCGAATGCCGCTGTTGTAACCCTGGCCCTGCCACACCGGCATGATGTGCGCGGCGTCGCCCGCCAGCAGAATGCGATCGACGCAAAAGGTTTCGGCCAGACGCGCGTTGTGCGTATAGACGCGCTTGCGGATGTAATCGACCTTGTCCGGGTCCGCGACCACTTTGCGGATCAGCGCGGCCATATTCGCGGGCTTCGAAAGTTCTTCCTCGGTTTCGCCGGGCATCACCATGAATTCGAAGCGGCGAATGCCGTGCGGCAGCGCCGCCGATACATAAGGGCGCTCGTGATCGCAATGCATATAGATATGCGGCGAGCCGATCGGGTCGTTGCGCACATCCACGACGATCCATTGATTCGGCTTCGTGCGGCCTTCGAAAGGCACGTTGAGCGCACGGCGCACGAAACTGTTGCCGCCATCGGCGCCCACCATATAAGCGGCGCGAATCGTGCTGCGCTCGCCATTCGCAGCGCTCACGTCGATCGACACGCCCTGCGCGTCCTGCACAAAGCCATTGACCGTATGTCCGAACAGCACGTCGACATGTTCGAAGCGTGCGAGCCCTTCATACAGCACGCGATCGGCCAGCGGCTGAATAAAGGCATTGCGGCGCGGCCAGCCGAATTCATCGGTACGCGGCTCGATCGACGCGAAGCAATGGTTGTCCTTCGTGACGAAGCGCATCCAGTGGTCGGGCGTGGTGTGCGGCAACAGCGCGTCGGCGAGACCGATCGATTGAAACACGCGCAATGCTTCGTCATCCAAACCAATTGCGCGCGGATAGTCGATAATCTGGTCGAGCTTTTCGATGAGGGTGACGCGCACGCCCTGGAGACCCAGGATATTGGCGATCATCAGGCCCACGGGGCCCGCGCCGATGATGGCGACGTCGGTGGCACGTTGGCGCGAGCGAACCGTGCCCACGGCGGCCGTGTCCACGGCGGCAACGTCCGCAGCGGCGGAAGAGGTGTTCATAGTGTCTCCGTGTCAGTCGCCCTTGGTCGGGGCGATCTCATGCAAGGCATGAAAGCGAGTCTAGATTCGCGGCGACACGCGCTCAACAATTTGAGAGAAATGTGCATAGAATGCACACAGTTGATTTACAAGCGATTTTTCGATGACAAAGTATGCAAACGTGCGCGGGCTCGCACGCGGCCTGCAGGTGCTGCGGGCGCTCAACGCGATGGAAAACGGCCGTGCAACGAGCCAGCAGTTGAGCGAGGCGACGGGTCTTCATCGCACCACCGTGCGGCGTTTGCTGGAAACGCTGGTGGAAGAAAACCTCGTGCGGCGCAGCGCATCGGACGACAGCTTTCGCCTGACGATGAACGTGCGCGCGCTGAGCGAAGGCTTCACCGACGACGAACTCATCGCCACCATCGCGCCGCCAATCATGGGCCAGATGATGCAGCGGGTCGTCTGGCCTTCCGACCTCACGACGCCCGACGGCGACGCGATGATCATCCGCGAGACCACGCACCGCTTCAGCCCGCTCTCGTTTCACCGCGCGATGGTGGGCCGGCGTCTGCCGATGCTGCTCACGGCCGCGGGCCGCGCCTATTTCGCCCACTGCCCGGAAGCGGAGCGCGACGATATTCTCGACATGCTGCGCGCGGGCGCAGGCGGCGAGCAGCAGCAGAAGCTCGCCACGGATGCGGCCTTCATCCGCAATCTCGTACGGCAGACGCACGCGGATGGCTTCGGCTCGAATCACGGCGATTGGTCGGACCAGCGCAAGATCGGCGCGCTCGCGGTGGCGATCGGCGCGCATGGCCGCGTGATCGCGAGCCTCAACGTGATCTATCTGGAGCAGGCGATCAATCCGGCTGAAGCCGTGCGCCGCTTCGTGCCCGAATTACAGCGCGCCGCCCAGGAGATGGAGACCGCGCTGGAAGCCGCGGCAGAAGGGACAAAGGAAGGAACAAAGCGCACGACTTCATAAGCGCCCCAAAACAGCCCTGCCAAAGTTTTTTCAACAATTTGCGAAAAAGGCTTGCAAGGCTCAAATACCCTCTCTATAATTCGCGCTCTCAACAGGCTCGTAGCTCAGTTGGTTAGAGCACCACCTTGACATGGTGGGGGTCGTTGGTTCGAATCCAATCGAGCCTACCAACGAATATGCAGTACCGCGCGGCTCAGTTCGCTGCGCAATGACAATGCCGCAATCCTTCACAGGACTGCGGCATTTTCTTTTTGCTTTTGCGAAAAGCGCGCTACGCGCAGGCGTAAATCAATCGAGCGCCTTGTCGTTCGGATGCGCAAACAGATCCTTCATCTGCTGCGAAAGCGGATAGTCCAGATTCATATTGGTCGGCGGAATCGGCTCGGTGAACCACTTGGTATAGAGCTTCGCCATTTCGCCCGACGTCTGCATCTTCGCCACCGTTTCATCCACCAGCGCCTTGAACTGCGGATCGTCACGACGCAGCATGCACGCGTAGTTCTCCGATACCGGCGGCGTCCCCGTCACCACATAATCCTGCGGGTTCTTCGTCTTCGCGCGCTCGCCGTAGAGCAGCGGCTCGTCCATCACGAACGCCACGGCACGCCCGGTCGTCACGTTGAGGAACGATTCGGCGTGATCTTTTGCGCTGATGATCGTCATGTTCATGTGCTTCTCTTCGTTCATCTTGCGCAGCATGCGTTCATCCGACGTGCCCGCCGTGGTCGCCACGGTCTTGCCCGCGAGATCGGGAAAATCCTTCACGCCCGAATCCTTGCGCGTGATAAAGCGAATGCCATAGAGAAAGATGCTGTTCGAAAACGCGGCCTGATTCTGGCGTTCGAACGTATTGGTGGTCGAGCCGCATTCGAAGTCGATCGTGCCGTTCTGCACGAGCGGAATACGATTCTGCGAGGTAATTGGAATTGTCTTGACCTTGAGGTTGGGCGTGCCGGTCTTCTGCTTCACCGCATCGACGATCTTCAGCGCGATCTCCTGCGAATAGCCGATCACGTTCTGGTTCTGGTCGTAATACGAAAACGGAATCGACGATTCGCGCGTGCCGAGCACGATCACGCCGCTGTCGTGCACTTTCTTGAGCGTGCCGGTGAGGTCGTCTGCGTATGCGGTACTTGCCAGCGTGGCCAGGCCTAGCGTCAATGCCGCGATCGTTTTGCTGGTGTTCATCGTGCGCTTCTCCCAACGTGGGTAAGTGAAGACAATGATTCGCCGTGAAGGCGGTTGTTGTGGTGCGTAAACTCTTTTAGCGGCGCGGCGAAAATGCATCGCCGTTGATCGGCAAGCTTCGTTGCGCGAGCAGATCGGCAAGCAGTTGCGCGCTTGCGCACGCGAGCGTAAAGCCCAGCGCGCCGTGCCCCGTGTTCATCCATAGATTGCGGTAATGCGTTGCGCCGATCAACGGCTTGCTGTCGGGCGTGGCGGGGCGCAGGCCGGTCCACGTCTGCGCGGCGTCGTAGTCGCCGGCATCGGGAAAGGTTTCGCGCGCCTGGCGCGTGAGCAGCGCGATACGGGCGGGATCGGCGTGCGCGCTCATGCCCGTGAGATCGACCATTCCGGCGATGCGCAACCGCTCGCCCAGCGGCGCGTAGACCACTTTGTGATGTGCATCCGTCACGGAGACGCGCGGCGCGCCCGTTGCATGCGTCGCCGGCAATGTGAGGCTATAACCCTTGAGCGGATAAACCGGCACGCTCACGCCGAGCGAACCCAGCAAAGGCTGGCTCTGAATGCCGAGGCAGACAACGAACGCATCCGCTTCGATTGCGCCTGCCGAAGTCATCGCCGCTTCGACGAGCTTGCCTTGTGTTTTTAGTCCCGAAAACTCCGTCGCCACTTGCAGATCGACGCCCTCTCGCTGCGCCGCGCGTGCCAGAGCGCGCGTGAAGCGGTCGCAATCGCCCGCTTCCTCGCCCGGCGTGTGAATGCCGCCCGCAATCTCGCCGCCGATATGCGCGAGCGCCGGTTCGAGCGCAACGCACGCCGCGCCATCGAGTGCATATTGTTCCGAACCGAATTGCGCCTGATAGTCGGCCTGACGGCGCGCGCCGTCAAAACTGTCCCGATCGCGAAACACCACGAGCTTGCCATTGCGCACGTAATCGAAATCGATCGTTTCGCGCGCAACGATCTCGTGCATCAGGCGCTGGCTCAGAAAACCCAGCCCGAGCAGTTCTTCGGTCGTGGCGCGGCTGCGGGCACGCGTGCAGGCGCGCAAAAACGCGACGCACCAGTGCCACTGGCGCGGGTCCAGACGCGGCACGAAACGCAGCGCGGCATCGCGGGAAAAAAGCCAGTGCGGCAGTTTGGGCAGCACCGAAGGGTCCGCCAGCGGCGCGACATAGTTGTAGCTCAACTGGCCGCCATTGGCATGGCTGGTTTCGCGCGCCACGTCCGCGTGACGCTCGACCAGCGTCACCTGATGTCCATCGCGGGCAAGAAAATACGCGGTCGTGACCCCGATCACCCCGCCGCCCAGCACGCAAATTCGCATATCCCGTCGTTCTCGCTATCGGTATTCCTTGCAGTCTCGCCGGGCAAAAAAAGGAACTCAAATGCGAATCGGACGGGGGATATAACCTCAGGTTAAGTCGATTGAAGTCAAATTCAGGCGTAGGCCGCCGGGCTCACGCCGCGAACCGCCTCGCGCGCTCCGTGCGCTCCGTGCGCCGCCGCGCGTGCCGCCACGCCATCGCCGAGATGGAACACGGCCACCGCGTCGCGCAACACATCGGCCTGCGACTCCAGCGACTGCGCCGAAGCCGCCGCTTCCTCCACCAGCGCCGCGTTGCGCTGCGTGACTTCGTCGATCTGTGCGACCGCGCGATTGACCTGCTCGATGCCGTCGCTCTGCTCGTGCGTCGCCGCCGTGATCTCGCCCATGATGTGGCTCACGCGCGCAACGGCGTCGCGCGCCTCGCCCATCGTGTGCCGCGCTTCTTCGACAAGGCGCGCGCCCGTGCCCACCGTCGCCACCGAAGCGGCGATCAGTTCCTTGATCTCCTTGGCCGCCGTGCCCGAGCGCTGTGCGAGGCTGCGCACTTCCTGCGCCACCACCGCGAAGCCGCGCCCTTCCTCGCCCGCGCGCGCCGCTTCGACTGCCGCATTGAGCGCGAGGATGTTGGTCTGGAACGCGATGCCTTCGATGATCCCGGTGATCTCTTCGACCTTGCGCGACGACGACGAAATATCGTTCATCGTCTCGTTCACGCGCGCCACCACATCCGCGCCGCGCGAGACCGTGCTGAGCGCGCCCTGCGCCAGACCGCTCGCCTCCTGCGCGCCCGCCGTGTTCTGGCGCACCGCCGCCGAAAGCTGTTCGAGGCTCGCCGCCGTTTCCTGCAGCGCGGCCGCCTGCTGCGAAGTGCGGCTCGACAGATCGACATTGCCCGCCGCGATCTGGTTCGCGCCCAGCGTGATTTCCTGAGTGCTGCCGCGCACGCGCGCAACCGTGCCGATCAACGCCTCGCGCATCTGCGCAAGCGCACCCAGCAACTGGCCCATTTCATTGCTCGAGCGCACGCGCACGTCCACGGTCAGGTCGCCGGCGGCAATGCGCTGGAAATGGCGAATCGCCGTATCGACGGGCTTGATCACGGCCGCCGTCAGCCCGCGCCGCGCGATCAGACCGATCGCCACGCCCACCACGCCGATCACACCGAACACGATGAGCGAAAGCCGGAAGCGCTTCGCCGCCGTTTCGGCGTTGCGCTGCTCGCGCGCGTCCTGCGAGGCTTCGAGCGCGTCGATTGCCTTCGCATACGCGCCGTAGAAACGATCGGCGGTTTCGCCCTGAATCGTGCGGAAGGTGTTGAAGTCGTTGTCGACCAGCGCCTTGTACTCGGGTTCGAGCGCCTGCTCGACCAGCGCCGTGCGCGCCTGCGCGACGGCCTGGGCAAGACGCGCTTCGTCGGCATCGGCGAACGGGCCGGCGCTGTAGCGCGCGAAATCCTTGTTCGAATCGGCGAGTACCTTGTGCGCCTGTTCCAGCATGCCCTCGGTGGATTTGCCGACGCTAAAGAGCGTCTCGTAACCGCCCAACGCGAGGCGCACCTGCAGCAGGCGCTCCGAACTGGACTTGAGCGTAGCGAGCGACTGCGCGCTTTGCTGCGTATCGAGCAGACTCTCGTTGGTCAGCTTCAGCGCGCCATAGGCCACGCCGATCACGACCAGCAAAAAGGCAACGAAGATACCGATAACGAGGGTAAGCCCTCCGCGGATGGTGATGTTCCTGAGCATGTGGTCCGGTCTCCTGGCGTATTTGTCTGCGATCGCGGCGGCCTTTTTGTGGCTCTTATTGCTGCTTTTTGCTGCGTTTTGTTGCGAATGCAACCGCTTTGCGTCGCTCGTTTGCGCTTACGTATTTTTGCTTTTCGTCCTGTCCTATCGGCAGATTCGCGTAGTAAGCGCATAGGGGATATCCATGATGCCGATGCGGGTAGCGCGCCAGGCCGTGATGCGTTTCGTGCTATCGTTTTCCTTTCAGTGCCTCATTTTCAGGCAGCCGCGAGCCTCCCGGGCCGTCCAGGCAACATCACGGCTTCAAGCCTCTTCATTTCGACCATGTCCGACCTTTCCTCGCCGCTGGCGCGCGCGCCGCGCCGTCTCGACTCCATCAATCCCAAATCGCTCGGGCTCGCGCTGCTGCTGGTCGCACTCGGCGCCGTCTATCTGGCGCAGACGGTCAGCGCGCGCCAGGCCGCGCTCTACATCGTGGGCGCGCTGCTCGGCATGACGCTCTATCACGCGGCGTTCGGTTTTACCTCGGCGTGGCGCGTCTTTATCGCCGATGGCCGGGGCGCGGGCCTGCGCGCGCAAATGGTCATGCTCGCCATCGGCGTGTTGCTGTTCTTTCCGGCGCTCGCGGCGGGCTCGCTGTTCGGGCATCCCGTGGTCGGGCTCGTTTCGCCTGCGGGGACCTCGGTGGTCGTCGGCGCGTTCATGTTCGGCATCGGCATGCAACTGGGCGGCGGCTGCGCCTCGGGCACGCTGTACACCGTGGGCGGCGGCAGCACGCGCATGGTCGTGACGCTGATCGCGTTTATCGTCGGCTCGGTGGTGGCAACGGCGCACATGCCGTTCTGGACGTCGATGCCGCAACTCAAGCCGCTCTCGCTCGTCACCACGCTAGGCGTCGTGCCGGCGCTCGCGCTGAACCTCGCGGTATTCGCGGCGATTGCGGCGCTCACCGTCGCCATCGAAAAGCGCCGCCACGGCCGCCTCGTCAATCAGCCGGAACGCGCGCCGCATGCGTCGCCGTGGCTGCATGGTCCGTGGCCGTTGCTGGCAGGCGCCATCGCGCTCGCGCTGCTGAACTTCGCCACGCTCACGCTTTCCGGCCGTCCGTGGGGCGTGACCTCGGCGTTTGCGCTGTGGGGCGCCAAGGGCTTCGCCGCGCTCGGTATCGACGTGGTCAACTGGAAGTACTGGATGGCCGGCCCGAACGCGGCCGCGCTCGCCGCGCCCGCCAGCCACGACGTCACCACGGTGATGGATATCGGCATCGTGCTGGGTGCGATGGCGGCGGCTTCGCTCGCGGGCCGCTACGCGCCGGTCTGGCGCATTCCGCTGCGCTCGCTCGCGGCGGCGGTGATCGGCGGGCTGCTGCTCGGCTATGGCGCGCGACTGGCGTATGGCTGCAATATCGGCGCGTATTTCAGCGGGATCGTGTCGGGCAGCCTGCATGGCTGGCTGTGGCTCGTGTGCGCGTTCACGGGCAACGTGGTGGGCACGCGTCTGCGCCCGCTGTTCGGGCTGGAAGTCGAACGGGTAAAGAATACGGGCTGCTAAATCATTTTTTGCAGTTCGTGCACTGCAAATAGCAAGGGCAAGGCCGATGGCCTTGCCCTTTTGTTTTTGCGGCGCGTATTCAGCACGCGCCGCGCAGGTCGCATCGGTTAGATCTTCAGGCGCGTCACCTTCGTGCCTGCGAGCGAAACATCCGCCATCAGGCCGGCGTTGGTCATCACGAAGACTTCGACCGGATGCGTGGCCGTATTCGTATCGACCGCGCCGTTCGCGCCGACCGTCACGAGCGCAACCGATGCGTCCGCACCGGCTGCCCAGCCGTCCGTACCGCGGAATTTGTCGAGCGCATCCTGCGTCATGAAGCAGAAGATGATCGCCTTCGACTGCGCACCGGCCTGCAGGCCGAACGAGCCCGACACCGTGCTGTAGTAACCCGTGGTCGCGCCGCCCACGCGCAGCGAGCCCTCGCCATATTGTGCGCCGACGATGAAACCCGCCTGCAGCACCGACGGGAACACCAGCACGCCGCGCGACTTCGCGACCAGCTCGCGCGAACCCTTGACGGTCGAATACAGCTTCGTCATGGCGTTGTCGACGCTGGCATCGATCGACTGGCGCTTCGTCATATCGGTTGCAGCGTTAGAGGAATTGCCCGGCGTGGTGGTGCAGCCTGCGAGCGCCATACCGCCGGAGGCAAGCGCAGCGGCTGCCGAAAGCATGAAGTTGCGTCGTTGCATGTCGTTATCTCCACACGAATAAGAGTTTGCGGAGGGATACAGCAACTGGCGTGCCTGAGCCTGAAACCGCATCGCGTTGCGCTTCTCCCCGACCGCTAAATGGCGGCGGCCGCGCGCAGCCAGCCTCCACTTGCAGCCGATTGTGCCCGATTTATGAGATGGAAGCGTTCAAGCGTCGCAAAGCGGTACGCGGCAGCAACGGGCAAAAGCGGGCAAAAAGAAAGGCGCCCGAAGGCGCCTCGCAGACCGGCGTGTGAATAAGCTGCCAACGCGCCATGTAGACGCTACACGCCACGAGATGCAACTGACGGCGATCAGGGCGTGGTCGCCTGCCAGGACGGATCGGGATCGAAGCGCTTGAGCGCGGCGGCGGTTTTCGCCCCGTTCGGCCCAAGATTCTTCTGATAAAGCTTGCCGTCCTGATTGACGATAAAACTCATCACCCCGGTTTTACCGTATTGCGCCGGCCAGGCCACCAGCGCGAAACCATTGGCCAGTTCGCCGTTCTCGATATAGCTGCGCGCGCCACCATCCGCATGTGCACCCTGCGCCGTGAGAATGCGGAAGTGATAGCCGTGATAGCCCTCCTGCGGCGTGATCTTCGCATTGGCGGGCATGGCGGCGGCAAGCGGGCCGAGCGGACTTTCGGTTTCGCCGGGCTCGACGGGCCAGTAGAGGCCGTCATGCGTGCCGGGCGTGCTCAAGATGCGCTGGGCGTAATGCTGCGTGAGCTTGCGGTAGTCGTTCTGCGCGTCGACGAAAGCCAGCGAGGACAGCATGGCCGCGCGCTCGTTGCGGCCGATACGGCGCGTGAGCACTTCGGCCGCGCCTTCGCGCACATCGAAGCGCCAGCCGCTGCCGCTTTGCACCAGCGGAATCGGCAAGGTCCAGCCGCTGTCGCCCACGCTCAGATGGGCGCTGGCCTTGCCCGCGACGGGTTTGTCGTCCGGCACGATCTGGTGGCCCTTGGCCCAGGCGCCCAGATAGTCGTCGATATCGTCGGCGCCGATGTTCTGGGTGGGAATGAAGTGCTGAAAGTCGCTGCCGAGCACGTGCTTGATCGCGTCGTGGTCGTTGGCGGCGAGCGCGTCGGTCAAGGCTTGTGCGGCGGCATCCGGCGTGGCATACACAGCCTGCGCCAAGGCCACGCCAGCGCCGGGTACGGACAGCAAGGCAGGCGCGGCGAACAGCGCAAACGCAAGCGCCGCAGTGAGCCGGGCGAGCCCGGCAGGCCGTGCGCCTTGCGGCAGACGGCGTGCTTGAGTACGGATCATCGCGATGACTCCTCCAGGATTTACCGACGACCAAAGTGGCGTTCGCCGCCACCGCCACCACCCAGACGGCCACCGCCGCCGCCAAACCCGCCGCCGCCGCCTCCACCACCGCCACGGTTCTGGAATGCCGCGCGACTTTGCTGGCCGCGCTGCATATCGGCGCGCGCACCGTTGCCGTCGCCGGCGCCACGCAGCGCGTTGTCGCGATTGGCGTTCTGCGCGCGGTTGTTCAGATCGTTCTGCCGATTGGTGTTCTGCGTACGGACGCCAAGCTCGTTTTGCCGCCCGCCGTTCGCCGTACGCCCGCTGAGATTGTTCTGGCGATTACCGTTCTGCGTGCGGTTATTCAGTTCGCCGCGATTGGCGTTCTGCGTGCCGCTGCCTCCCGCACCCGGCCGCGTACCGCCGTGCTGGATATCCTGCAAACGCTGGCTGGCATTGCCCGACATGCTCTGACCGGTGCGATTCTGGAACGCCTGCGCGGCCTGCTGGCGCGACTGGTCATAGCCGCGATACTGATTGCGCTGACCGTTGAGGTTCCCGCCGTTCGCGTTATGGTTGAAGTTCTGGCGGCGCTCGACATTGTTGTTGCGATTCCAGTTCGCCGTCGTGCCATTCCCGCTGATGTGGTTATTCACGTTGATATTGTTGTAGCGATTGACGTTGATGTTCACGTCATGCGAACCCCAGCCAAAACCGCCCCACAACGAATTCGCCACCGCCACGCCGGCGCCGAACGCCAGCCCGGTCATGAAACCCGTGGCGATCGCGTAGCCCGGAGGCGGCGGCATGTACACCGGCGGATACGCCGGATACGGCCACGTTCCGTAGACCACGGTTGGGTTGTACGTCGGCACATAGACCACTTGCGGATTGGCCGGCTCGATCACGATCGTCTGCGTGGTGGTCGTGCTGCTGGCCGGTTGAACCACAACCTTCTGCTGCTCGTTCGACTTGAGGTTGCCGGCCTTTTGCGCCTGCGCGCGCAGACGCTGCACGGAATCCATTACGTCGTTGGGCTGCGCGAGAAACGCATTGCCGATCTGCGCGACCCAGTCGGGCTTGGAGTCCATGGTGGCGAGCACCTGCGGAAACGCCACCAGCGACTGCACGCTGGGGTCCCACGGCTGCGAGGCCACCGCTTTCACCGCATCGTCGCCCTGCATCTTGGGATTGGCCTTGGACCACGCAGCAGCGGCCTGCACATCCTGCGGAAAGGTGGCGGCCATCAGCACCTGCGCGAGCAGCGCGTCGGGATAGAGCGCAACAGGCGCGGTAAGCGAATCGAGTTGTTGACTGGAAAGATGCGCAGCGCTCTGTGCAAGTGCGGCCGTGGGACCGGCTGGCCCGACGAACAACGGTGCGGCCGCGAGCGCGGCGCACATGAGCCAGGCAGCATGCTGGCGTACACCGGACGATTTCACGAATCGATCCTCCTCATTGCGGATGAGTCTTTAAGGACCTCGAAACGCCAGGCCCCGCTAGCGCGTGAACGTTGCGTGAACGTTTGCTAATGCCTCTCTTGAACCGCGCTTCGATGCAATCTCGTGCGAGATAGTAGCGAAAAATATCGGGGCATGACTGTAGGTGTCAACTATCGATTCGTTAAATCTTGTCCATTTACAAAAGCGAATCAATTAATCGAAAAATGCCGGAGTACGAAACAATTTGAAATGCATTTCAATTGGAAATAGAAAGCCCATTCATCATCAATGTACTGCGCTTTCCGGCTGCTTTTTCGGCGGCGTCAGATGCATGCGCACGAAGCCAACGTGCTCGCGCAGCACATAGAATGCATCGGCATAGGCGAGCGGCATGCGCAAGGTATTGAGCGAATTCTCGATCTCGTCGAGTTCGTTGATGAGCGCCTGGCGCTCTCCTTCGCTCGTATGCTTGAGCGCGTCGCGTTCGATGGCAATAAGCGCGCCGTAATAGCGATAAATCCGCGATCGCACGCGCCAGCGATACAACGCGGGCACTGCGCGCAGCGCCGGAAACACCAGCACGGCCAGCGGCAGCAGCAGCACGATCAGGCGATCGGCAACGCTCGCGAGCCAGAACGGCAGCGTCCGGTAAAGAAAACTCTTGCCCGACTTGTAGTAACGCGTGGCATCTTCGCTGATGCGGAAATCGTGCGCTTCGGCACTCGGAAACTGGCCCGCGCGCTGTAGCAGACCCGGCGCGCCATTGACCTCGCTCGCGGCTTCGATGATCAGATCGGAAATCGCCGGATGCAGCGTATCGCGCGCGACGATCTCCACCGTCGGCGCCACCAGATGCACGGTTTGCGGCGGCAGGCGGCGGCGCAGATCGAGCACGCCGGGCGGCAGTTCGACATCTTCGAGGTACGGAAAAATGCGCGTATAAGCCGAGGCTTCCTCGAAACTCATCACCGAAATGCCCGGGATATTGAGCAGCCGGAGCATGAGCGTGCGCGTGGTGGAATCGCCGCTTAGCATGGCGGCGTCGGCGCGATCCGAGACCAGTGCGGTGGCCGCTTCGAGACCGTCGAGCGGCAGGAAAGTGGAGTCGCCGCCCGGGTCCATGCCGTTCGCGTGCAGCAGGCGCAGCGACAGTTCGCGCGTGCCGCTGCCCACGCGGCCGATGGCAATGCGTTTGCCGTCGAGTTCGGAAAGCTGCGTGAGCCCCGAGCCGCGATAAAACACGACGATCGGCAAATAGGCCACGCTGCCAAGCGACATCAGCGTATGCACATCGACGCCTTCGGCCACGCCGCCCTGCACGAAGGCGAGATCGACATGCGATTTGGGATTGAGCAGGCGTTGCAGATTTTCGACCGAGCCGTCCGATTCGAGGACCTTGAGCTTCACGCCGTTGCGCGCGAGGATCGTGCGATACGCATCGGCCATCTGCATGAAGGAGCTATCGCGCGGCCCCGCGCTGATCGTGATGGTGCGCGGCGGCGCCGGATCGACCAGCCACACGACCAGCGCGATCACGGCAATGCAGAACAGCGCGACCGGCAGCGTCGACAGCGCAATATCGCGCCACGCGGGATGCGAGGGGTCGCGCATGAAATGCGGCAAGGGCGGACGATGTCGTTTCATGAGAACCCGGCGGCGCGGCGTCGAACTCTGGAAACTGCATCATGCCATTTTCGCGTCAGATCGGGACGCTGGGGGTTGCCCGGTGAGTGCCAGGTCGTTGCCTGGTAATTCCGCGAATGGGGTCTCTGCTGAAAGCGATGTAAGCGCGCTTTAGCGCAAGCTCTACGCCGCCGCTTTCGTCAGCGCAAAAAGCTCTGCACGCAGCGCCTTCGCGCGATCGCGTTTCATGAACTGCTCGAATTCCGCCTGCGCGTCCTGCCAGAGCACATGCGCCTTGTCGTAACGGCGCAGACCGCTTGCGGATAGCCGATAAACCAGCGTGCGCGTGTCGTGTTCCGCCGCCGCCGTGAGCACGAGACCATCGCGCTGCAAAGGCTTGAGCGCACGCACGAGCGTGGTGCGGTCCATCACGAGATCGTCGGAGAGTTCGGCGGCGGTGGCATCGGGACGGCCCGCCAGACGCGAGAGAATCGTGAACTGCGCGGCCGTCACGCCCGCCTGCGAAAGATGGCGCTCGTAAAGCTGCGTGACGAAGCGCGCGGCCTGCCGCAGCGCAAAACAGTTGCATTCCTCGCGCGTCACTCGCTTCGTCATCGCCGTTCACCTTCTGTTTGCCGGGTATGTCATGGGCGCGCGCCAGCACGCGCGCGCCCGGCCATCATACTTTCTCGAGAGCAAGCGCGATACCCTGGCCGCCGCCGATGCACAAGGTCACCACGCCGCGACGCACGCCGTCACGCTGCATCGACCATGCGAGACGGGTCGTGAGAATCGCGCCCGTCGCGCCGATCGGATGGCCGTGCGCAATCGCGCCGCCTTCCACGTTGACGATATCGTCGGGAATGCCGAGTTGCTTCATCACCGCGAGCGGCACGGCGGCGAAGGCCTCGTTGATCTCGAAGCGATCCACATCGCCGATCGACCAGCCCGCGCGCTGCAAGGCCAGTTGCACGGCCGGCACGGGACCGAGGCCGAACATGCCCGGTTCCACGGCCGCCACGCCCCAGGACACGAGCCGCACAATCGGCGCGAGTCCGCGCGCTTCGGCAAAACCGCGTTCGGCCACCAGCATGGCCGCCGCCGCGCTGTTCAGGCCAGGCGCATTGCCAGCGGTGATCGTGCCGTCCGGGCGGAAGGCGGGCTTGAGTTTCGTGAGCGTGTCGAACGTGGTATCGGGGCGCGGCGCTTCGTCGGTATCGAAACGCTCGACGCCCTTGCGCCCCTTCACCTCCACCGCGACGATCTCCTCCCTGAAGCGCCCCGCCGCCTGCGCCGCCGCGAAACGCTGCTGCGAGCGCGCGGCCCAGCGGTCCTGCTCCTCGCGCGTGAGTTCGGCCTTCGTGACGAGATCTTCGGTATGCCAGCCCGAATGCTGGCCCGAGAAAGCATCGACCAGACCGTCGCGCAGCATGCTGTCGTGCACTTCGGCATTGCCCATGCGATAGCCCCAGCGCCCGCCATCGAGCAGATACGGCGCGCGGTCCATGTTTTCCATGCCGCCGGCCAGCGCCACATCGGCGAGACCCAGCAGGATTTCCTGCGCCGCGCTGGCGATGGCCTGCGCGCCGGACCCGCAGACGCGGTTCACCGTGAGCGCGGGCACCTGCACCGGCACGCCGCCGCCCAGTTCCGCCTGACGCGCGGGATTCATCTTGTTGCCCGCCTGGATCACATTGCCAAGCACGACCGAGCCCAGCAGGGCCGGATCGAGTTTCGCCCGCGCGAGCGTTTCGCGCACCGCAATCGCACCCAGTTCCGTCGCCGCCACGCCCTTGAGCGAGCCGTTAAACGCGCCGATGGCCGTGCGCACCGGCTGACACACAACAATTTCCCGCGCTGCATTCATGCTGCTCATCGTGTTTTCTCCATGAGTTCGCAGTGGTACTGCCTTCACTGCTCCAGTTTATGTATGCATATGCACACATTCAAACGATTTCATCGAGGCGGCATTCGTCAGGCGTGGCATGGTTTATGTCGAGCAGGACGCGAATGGCACCAAAGCCGCATATCGCGCCCTGCGCCGCGGGCTTATTCCACTGCCGGGAAATCCAGCGTCGTATCGTTCACGCGATTCACCAGATTCGTGAACGTAATCGATGCGATCGCCAATGCCGTTTCCACGATCTGACGCTCCGTATAGCCCGCTTCCTTCACGGCGTTCACCTCCGACTGCGGCACCGTGCCGTGCGTACGCACCAGGGCGCGCACGAAGCGAACCAGCGCATCGCGCTTCGCGTCGCCGGTGGCGTCGCCCGCGCGGATCTGCTTCATTGCTTCAGGCGACAGGCCCGCGAATTTGCCCGCCAGCGTATGCGCGGCCACGCAATAGTCACAACCGGCCACTTCGCTTACGGCGAGCTTGATCGCCTCGATATCGGCCTTCGTGAGCGAGCCTGCGGCCAGCACGGCCTCCACACCGAGGATCGACGCGAGGCCTTCGGGGCTGTGCGTGCCGATGGTGGCGTAAGCGTTCGGCACCTTGCCGACGGCCTTGCGGATCTTCGCGAATACTTCAGCGGCGGCGCCGGTGGCTTCTGCGGGCTGGATGGCGGAAAGACGGGACATGTTCGACTCCTTGTTCAATGAGAGGGTGCCGGATGCGTTTGCCGGATCTGGCGCGCCATCGTCGATGGCATGAACGCAGTCTAGGCGCGCAGACTCGCGCTTTTAATGCCAGAATGGCGCGACTTCATGCTCATTCGTCTCATTGCGCCGACCATGGATATCCTCAGCCGCCTACTGTCGCTCATGCCCGTCGCGGGCCGCCTGGACGTGCGTTGCCACTTCGGCGCGCCCTGGCGGATCGATCAGCCCGACGCCGAAGCGCGCGAAATGCGCTATCACGTGCTGCTCAGCGGCTCGGCGGTCGTCGAGGATGCGCATGGCGCGCCCACCGCGCTGCATGCGGGCGATATCGTGCTGTTTCCCTCCGGCGGCGCACACCAGTTGCACGACGGCAGCGGCGCGCCGCCTGGCGCCATCGACAAACGCGTCGAGCACGGCCGCACCATCGAGACGAATCAGGGCGCAGGCGATATCGCCGATGTGCTCTGCGGCAGTTTCGTGCTGCCCGCCGTGCCCCAGCGCCTGCTGCGCGAAAACCTGCCCGCGCGCCTCGTGGTGCGCAGCGCGCCCACGGGCGGCGCGGTGCCCGAACGGCTCGTGCGCCTGATCGCCCTGCTGCGCGACGAAGCGCTCGAAGCGCAGCCCGGCAGCGAATCGCTCGTCAATCACCTCTCCGGCGCGCTGTTCGCGCTCACGCTGCGCTACGCGAGCCACACCGACGCGCCGCCGCGCGGCCTGCTCGCGCTCGCCCAGCGCCCGCGCCTGCAACCCGCCATCGACGCGATGTTCGATACGCCCGGCAAGCCCTGGACGCTGCCTGAACTCGCCGGGCTTTGCCATATGTCGCGCGCGACTTTCGCGCGTCATTTCGACGAAGCCATCGGCAGATCGGCCGCCGATGTGCTCACCGATATCCGCATGACGCTGGCCGGGCGGCTGCTCGCGCAAGGCAGCCAGCCGGTGGCCGAGATCGGCGAATTCGTCGGCTATCAATCGGATGCCGCGTTTCAGCGCGGTTTCAAGCGGCACGTGGGCATGACGCCTGCGCAGTGGCGCGCAGCGGCGCGCTCCACGGCTTGACACGCGCGATTGATTCGCATGGCTAATCATTAGCCGCCTTTTGCGCTTTCGGTGCTTTGGGCGACCACATCGCCGCTCTGGCTCCAGCCGCCGCCCAGCGAACGGTAAAGCGCCACCGCTGCCTGGGCGCGCTCGCGCTGCGCGTCGTTGAGCAGATCGGCATCGGCGAGCCAGGTTTGCTGGGCGCTCAGCACGTCGAGAAAGTCGGCTGCGCCGCCCTTGTAAAGCTGGTTCGCGAGCTTGAGCGCCTGATCGGACGACGCCACCGCATCGTGCAACTGTTGCGTCTGGGTGGCCGTGCTCACGAGATCGGTGCGGCTGTCTTCCACTTCGCGCAGCGCCTGCAACATCGTCTGCTGCAGATTGAGTTGCGATTCGCGCATGCGGCTTTCGCTCTGCGCGATATCGGCCTTGATGCGGCCCGCGTTGAAGATCGGGCTCGTTGCGCCAAGCGCGGCACTGAAGAGGTTATCGGTCAAAGTCGGCATGCCGAGATACGACGATGCCAGCACGCCATCCGTGAGATTGAGCGAGAACTTCGGATAGCGCTCCGCGCGCGCCACGCCCACTTCCGCCGCGCGCTGCTGCACGGTGGCGTAGGCCGCCTGCACGTCCGGGCGGCGCAACAACGCTTCGGACGGCAGCAGTTGCGGCACGCCAGACGGCGCAACGGGAATCGGCGCAGGCGTGGCCAGCGCGAGTTGCGCGACCGACTCCGGCGTGCGGCCCGTATATACCGCGATCAGATTCAACTGATGATCGATGCTGGCCTGCGCGCGCGGCATGCGGGCCTGCAATTCGCTCAGTTGCGTCTGCGCGCGCGTAACGTCGAGTTGCGTCGAAAGCCCATATTTCAGGCGATCCTGCGTGAGCCGCAAGGTATGCTGACGTATCGATACGTTATCCTGAAGAATCTTCAGTTCCGCTTGCGCCCAGCGCAGATCGACGTAAGCCGATGCCGTATCCGCCGCGAGCGCAAGGCGCACCGCATCGAGCGCATGCTGCTGCCCGACCAGATTCGCCTGCGCCGCCAGCAGATCGAGCCGTTCGCCGCCAAACACGTCGGGCGACCAGCTCAGCGACAAACCCGCGCCCGCCTGCTTCACATAACCGAGCGGCGGCGGCGTATTCTGCCGCGCATACGCGCCTTGCGCCGTGAAATCCAGTTGCGGCAGCAGCGCGGCGTGCTTCTGCGTGGTGATCGATTGCGCCTGCTTCACGCGCTCGGCGGCCGCCTGCAAGTCGAGGTTGCCCGCCAGCACGCCGGCGAGCAGCGTGTCGAGCGTGGCGTCGTCGAATTGCGCTCACCAGGCGCGCGCGTCGATGGCGTCCTGCGGCGCGTCGATGCGCCAGGACGCGGGCGCGGTGGCTTGCACGGTGGCGCTCAGATCGGCATGCCCGGCGGGCTGCACGGCACAGGCCGCCAGCACAGCGGCGGCGAGCGTGGACACCAGCAGCCGCGCCGGCCGTGCAAAGGTACGAATAAACGTGGACATGTTGGAACTCCAGGGCTCAATGGGCATCGGGCGGCGGTGCGGCGTTGGTAATCGGCCGCGAGAACAGCACGCAGACGATCGCCACCACGAAGCACAGCGACAGCACGAAAAACGTATCGGAGAAAGTCATCACCAGCGCTTCGCGCAGCACCAGCGCATGCAGTTGGGCGATGCCGCTTTGCGCCGCGTCGAGCGTATTGCCCGCCATCGACTGCCAGTACGCCGTGCGCCCGGCGAGCAGCCCTTCGACTTGCGGCACGCCATGCGTGACGCTTTCATTCAGGCGCAGATAGTGAAAATTGAGGCGGTCGTTGAGCATGGTCGCGCTCACGGCAATGCCAATCGCGCCGCCCAGATTGCGCATCAGATTGAAGAGGCCGCTGGCCGATTTGAGCCGCGAAGGCGGCAGCGAACCGAGCGACATCGTGACGATCGGCGGAATCGCAAACTGCTGGCCGATGCCGCGCAGCGCCTGCGGCAGCAGGAATTACTGCCAGCCCCAGTCGTGCGTGAGCGGCACGTACAGATAACAGCCGAGGCCAAAGCACACGAGCCCGAACATCAGCAACGCGCGCATGCTGAAGAATCGCGTGCAATACGCGTAGACGCCCAGCGCGAGCAACTGGAACACGCCCACCGAAAGCAGCGAAAGCCCAATCTGCAAGGAACTGAAGCCGCGCACTTCGGCGAGAAACAGCGGCGTGAGAAACACGGCCACGAAGATGCCGATGCCGGTCACGAACGACAGCACGCTGCCAATCCCGAAGTTGCGCACCGCCAGCGCACGCAGATCGACAATCGGATCTTTCGCGGTGAGCGCATGCACGACGAACAGAAAACCGCTGATGCCCGCAATCCACGCGCAGGCCACGATCGCATCGTCGCCGAACCAGTTCTTGCGCGGGCCTTCTTCCAGCACGTATTCGAGGCAGCCGAGAAACGCGCACATCAGCACAATGCCGATGTAGTCGCCGCGCCTGAGCAGCGGCAGATCGGGTTCGTCGATATGCACGTATTTCGGCACCAGCGCGGCCACGGCGATACCGGGCACGAGGTTCAGATAGAACAGCCAATGCCACGACCATTGATCGGTGATCCAGCCGCCGATCACCGGCCCGAGCGTAGGCGCGAGCGAGGCCAGCGCGCCGATCGTGGTCGACGCCACGATGCGCTGCTTGCCGGGAAACAGCACGAACGCGGTGGTGAACACAGTGGGGATCATCGCCGCGCCCAACGCGCCTTGCAGGGCGCGAAAGAAGATCATCGACTGGATGTCCCACGCGAGGCCGCACAGCATGCTGGTGATCGTGAAGCCCACGGCCGAGGCCACGAACAGCCAGCGCGTGGAGAACACTTTCGAGAGCCAGCCCGACATCGGAATCACCATGATTTCGGCGATCAGATAGGCGGTCTGCACCCACGAGAGTTCGTCCTGGCTCGCGGAAAGTCCACCGCCGATATCGCGCAGCGACGACGCAACAATCTGGATATCGAGCGTGGCCATAAAGAAGCCGATGCACATCAGCGCGAAGGCAAAGGCGCGCTGGCCAAGCGGCTGGAGATGCGGCGCGAGCGGCGCGGGAGGCGCGGGAGGCGTCGCCGATGCAGGCGGCGCGGCGGCGATTTCGCTGACTTCGGCGGCGGAGGTCGGGGTGTTCATAGCGTTTTCGCCCTGGACTCAGTTCGAAGCCGCGGTGACGGGCTTGCCCTGCTCGCCCAGATGCACCTTCACGGTCGCCGAAAGGCCGGGGCGCAGCACGCCTTCCATGTCCTGCGGCACGTTCACGTGAATGCGCACCGGCACGCGCTGCACGATCTTCGTGAAGTTGCCCGTGGCGTTCTCCGGCGGCAGCACGCTGAAGGTCGCGCCGGTCGCGGGCGCGAGGCTTTCCACCGTGCCGTGCAGCGTGCCGCTTGCGGCGTCGAGTTCGATATCGGCGCGGTCTCCCGCGTGCATCTTCTTCAACTGGTCTTCCTTGAAGTTGGCGTCGACCCAGAGATCGCTCGCGGGCACCACGGTCAGCAGCGGCGCGCCCACATTCGCGAGCATGCCCACACGCGCCGTGCGATTGCCGATAAAGCCATCGACCGGCGAGCGGATCGTGGTGTATTCGACGTTGAGCGCGGCCAGGCGCCGGCTCGCTTCGGCCGTGCCCACGCGCGCCTGCGCATCGGCGATCTTCGCGGCCAGCACGTCGAGCTGACGCTGCGCCGCGACCACCGACGCGCCGCTCTGCGCCACCGAGGCCTGCGCTTTCGCGAAGTCGGCATCGGCGCGTTCGACCAGCTGGTTCGAAACCGCGTCGTCTTTCACGAGCGCGCGGTAACGCGTCTGGTCCTGCGAGCTGCGCGTGAGTTCGGCGTCCGAGGCGCGCACTTCGGCCTGATGCTGGTTGATGACGGCCGTCTGCAAGGTGCGCTGCGCTTCGAGTTCGGTGACGGCGGCGCGGGCGCTGGCGAGTTCGGCATCGGCCTGCGCGAGTCTGGCGTCGTAGTCGCGCGCATCCAGACGCATCAGCAATTGGCCGGCTTTCACGTGCTGGTTGTCCTGCACGTCGATTTCCGCGACGAAGCCGCTCACGCGCGGCGCCATCACCGTGACATTGCCGCCGACATAGGCGTCGTCGGTGCTCTGTATGAAGCGCAGCACGAAGAACCAGTAACCGCCCGCTGCCGCGAGCGCCAGCGCCACCGCGCCAAGCGCGAGACGCATCCAGGGCAGAGCGGCGCGTCCGGCTGGCGCGGCACCCGTGGCAGGAGTGGAAGGACTCGACATGAATTTCACCTGTGTATATGCACTTACGAAGTTAGAAAAATGCCGCCTTGCGATTGAAGCGACGATTGAAGCGACGTTTGAAGCAGCCTGAAACCCAACGTTCTTGCGTTCACACTGCGCGCGTTACGCGCAGCAGTTCGCGCCGCAACCAGGCCGCGCGCTGCGGCCCGAAACGACGCTCGAATTCGTCCTGCGCGGCGCGCCAGTGCACATTCGCCTCGGTGAGCCGCGCGCGGCCTGCGTGCGTGAGCGCGAGACGCCGGCGGCGGCAATCGCTCGCCTGCGCCAGATCCTCCACCAGCGCGCCGCGCAGCAGCGGACGCAGCGCGCGCACCAGTGTCGTGCGCTCCATCACCATCGCGCGGGAGAGCTGCGCCATCGTCAGCGCCACCTCGTTGCCCTGCGCACCCTCCACCGCCGCGGCGCCCAGCGCGCCCAGAATGCTGAACTGCGTGGGCGTGAGGCTCGCCGCGCTCAGGTGACGCTCGTAAAGCTGCGACAGATGGCGCGCCGCCTGACGCACGGCGAAGCAGTCGTCGTGCTCGGGAAACGGTGCGGTATCGGCGTAAGTGTGCATACGCACAGATTAGACGGCAGCACCGCCCGCCACAACCGCCGCGCGCGGCATCACTTTATGACCGCGCGGAGAACAATGTCCTTTTTAAAGGCCCGAAACTTTCAATCGACTTTCTGCACGGGATGCACCACGCCGCCGAAAAACGCCGTCGCGTGGTCGATGAACGCGCGCACCTTGGCGGGCAGCAGCGTGCGCGTGGTATAGGCGAGGCGGATTTCGATCTGCATATCGCTGATCGGAAAATCGTCGAGGAGCGTCACCAGACGCCCATCGTCGAGTTCCGCCTGCACGAGCCCTTGCGGCAGGATGCCGATCCCGAAGCCTTGCAGCACCATCTCGCGATTGAACTCTGGGTTGTTCGAAGCGATCTCGTACTTGAGCGGCACGGTCACGTCTTCACCGTCCAGGCGGAAGGTGAGCGTGGGTTTGCGCAGCGAAGGCGGCATCGGTACGAACACGTGCGAGGCGAGATCGGCGGGATGTTTTGGCGTCGACGTGGCCGCCAGATAGGCGGGCGTCGTCACCAGCGCGAGCGGAATGCGTTCCAGCAGCTTGGTCACCGTGGTGTCGGTGTTGAGCATGAAGGGCAGCACGAGGCCGAGATCGTAGCCGTCCGCGACCAGATCGACGGGACGCTCGGTCATCATCACGTCGAGCGTCACTTTCGGGTGCGCGCGCTTGAAGCTGGAAATCAGCGGCACGAGGCGGTTCACCGTGGCCGTGGTGTGCGCGACGATGCGCAGCACGCCGTTGGCCTCGCGGGTCTGCTCGGTGGCGCCCGCCTCCAGCGCGTCGAGGTCGTCGAGCACGCGGCAGCAACCGTCGTAGAAGCGCTCGGCGGCTTCGGTCAGCGAGACGGCGCGCGTGGTCCGATGAAAGAGCCGGCTGCCCAGACGCTTTTCGAGCCGCGCGATGGCGCGCGAGACAACCGGCGTGGCGAGGCCGTGCATGTCCGCGGCGCGCGTGAAGCTGCGCGCTTCGACCACGGAACGAAAAATCCGCAGAGTGTCGATGTAATCCATGGCGATGACGATAAAGAGAGCAACGATCGATGGCCTAGCTTAAAGCCGCGCGCGCAAACGTGCTGAAACGTGCTTAAGCGCACGGAGTTACGGCGTCGCGTTGCCGAAAACCTCGGCGCAGAACGTGCGGCCATCGTCGGAAAGACTGGCGCGGCCGGTGCCGTCCTCGGCGAGCGTGGTCACCACGAGGCCGCTGTCGACCAGCGCGGTCAACTGGCGGCGCAGCCCGCTCATCGGCACGCCGGCCTGCTTCGAGAGCTTGGCGAGCGACCACTCGCGATCCGGCGTTTCGCGATACGCGCGCCAGAGTTGTTCGAGGATGGCCACCAGCACCGGATCGACGCCGTCGTCGCCGTCATCGTCCAGATTGTGTTCGTCGTTCATCGTTCGTCTCCTCACGCCATTTTCGCGATCAGCTCGCCGAGCGTCTTCAACGCCGCCTCGGTTTGCGCCGTCCACGGATAGCTATAGTTCAGGCGAATGTAGTGGTGAAAGTCGTTGCGCATCGAAAACATATAACCCGGCCCGATCGTGATGCCCTGCGCGAGCGCGGCCTGATAAAGCCGCATCGAATCGACGCGCGGCGGCAACTCGACCCACAGCACGTAACCGCCCTGCGGATCGGACGTGCGCGTTCCGACCGGAAAGAAACGCTCGATCATCGCACGCATGAGGCGCGCCTGTTGCCGGTAGAAACGCCTAAGCCGGCGCAGATGGCGGTCGTAGCCGTCGTGGCGCAGATAATCGGCGAGCGCGACCTGCGGCACCGAAGGCGTGGTCAGCGTATTGAGGAATTTGAGTTTTTCGACCTGCGCGCGATAGCGGCCCGGCAGCGCCCAGCCAATGCGATAGGACGCAGAAAGACTCTTCGAAAACGACGCGCAATGCAGCACCAGCCCGCGCGTATCGAACTGCTTGAGCGACGAAGGCCGCGTCTGCCCGAAGTACAGCTCCTGATAGACATCGTTTTCGATGATCGGCAGATCGTGCGCGGCCGCCAGCGCCACGAGCCGCGCCTTGTGCGAGTCGGGCATCTGGAAGCCGAGCGGGTTCTGGAAGTTCGGCATCACCATGCAGGCCGCCACTGTCTGGCGCGCGAGCACACGCTCCAGAGCGTCGATGTCGATGCCGGTGTCCGGGTGCGTGCTCACCTCGATCGCGCGCATGCCCAGACGCTCGATCGCGTGCAGCATCGCGTAGTAAGTGGGCGACTCCACCGCCACCGTATCGCCCGGTTTCGCCACCGCCTGCAGGCTCAGATTGATGGCCTCGGTCGCGCCCACGGTAATGACGATTTCATCGGGATCGATGGTCGTGCCGTTTTCGGCGTAGCGCCGCGCGATCTGGCGGATCAACTCGGGATTGCCGGGCGGCAGATCGTCGATCAGGTTCCAGCTCGCGTGGCGCCGCGCGATGGCGTTGGCGTACTGGTTCACGCGCCGCCACGGATAAAGCGCGGGATCGGGATACGGCGAGCCCAGCGGCACGGCGTCCTGCGCGCCGATGCTGCGCAAGGTCGAGAGCACGAGGCGGCTCACATCGACGGGCGCGGCGGCCGGCGCGGCTTTCGACGCCGGCGCTTTGGGCGCGGCAGGCGCAGCCGGGCGGCGAGCCTTGCTCGCGCCCGGCGCGACGTGCATCTTCGGCCGCGCCTTCACGAAAAACCCGGACTGCGGCCGCGATTCGATCACCCCACGGCTTTCCAGCAGCGCATACGCGTGCAGCACCGTCTTGATGCTCACGCCATGCTGCTCGCTCGCGCGCCGCACCGAGGGAATGCGCTCGCCGGGGCCGAACACGCCGCGCTGCACGGCCGCCTCGATATCGTCGGCAAGCTGCTCGTAGCGAGGCACAGGAGGCACGGAAGACCCGGACAGCGGAGCGTTCATGAAAGCCTTTAAGCGGCGGCGTGGCGATCCCGAGAGTCTATGTCAAATCGTCGCAACTGTATCCCTTGCTTTTCCGATTTTCTGTGATCACCAGGTACACAGGAACACAGTAGTCTCGACACATCGGGCAGTCCGCCCAAACGAATCCGAAGCCAGCGCAATGAAGAAGCCTGAAGCCCGCATCGAGCCGTACCATCACCCCGCCGCCGGTTGGGGCGCCCTGAAACAGGTCGCGATCAATCTCATCAAGGAAAAGGTTTCAGGCGGAAACTACCGCACACTGCTCAAGCAGAACCAGCCCGACGGCTTCGACTGCCCCGGCTGCGCGTGGCCCGACCGCGAACACGCCTCGACCTTCGAATTCTGCGAAAACGGCGTGAAGGCCGTGGCGGCGGAAGCCACCAGCAAGCGCGTGACGCCGGCGTTCTTCGAAGCGCACACGGTCACCGACCTGATGGCGCAATCGGATTACGAACTGGAACAGCACGGCCGCCTCACCGACCCGATGGTCTACGACGCGAAGCGCGACCGCTACGTGCCGATCGAATGGGACGACGCGTTCGAACTGATCGCAAAGCACCTCAAGGCGCTCGACGATCCCAACCGCGCCGCCTTCTACACCTCAGGCCGCGCGAGCAACGAAGCCGCGTTCCTGTATCAGTTGTTCGTGCGCATGTACGGCACCAACAACTTCCCCGACTGCTCGAACATGTGCCACGAAGCCACCAGCCGCGGCCTGCCGGGCACAGTCGGCATCGGCAAGGGCACGGTCACGCTCGACGACTTCGAACACGCGGATACGCTGCTGATCTTCGGCCAGAACCCGGCCACCAACCACCCGCGCATGCTGGGCGAGTTGCGCGACTGCGCCAAGCGCGGCGCGACCATCGTGTCGATCAACCCGCTCAAGGAACGCGGTCTGGAGCGCTTCGCGAGCCCGCAGCACACGCTCGACATGCTCTCGCCCAAGGGCGTGCAGATCAGCTCGGTGTTCATCCGCCCGCGCATCGGCGGCGACTTCGCGCTGATCAAGGGCGTGGCCAAGCGCACGCTCGAACTCGACGATCAGGCGGTGGCGCAAGGCACGGAACGCATTCTCGACGTCGATTTCATCGCTCAGCATTCGGTTGGCTTCGAGGCCTTCGCCGCCGATCTGCGCGCGGAATCGTGGGACACGATCGTCGCCGAAGCAGGCGTGCCGATCGAAGAAGTGCTCAAGCTCGCCGATATCTACGTGAAGGGCAAAGCCGTCATTTCGACGTGGGGCATGGGCATCACGCAGCACAAGAATTCGGTCGCGACGATCCAGCTGCTGTCGAACCTGATGATGATGCGCGGCAATATCGGCCGTCGCGGCGCGGGCCTGTGCCCGGTGCGCGGCCACTCGAACGTACAGGGCGACCGCACCGTCGGCATCGAAGAAAAGCCGACCCAGGCGTTCCTCGACCGCCTCGGCAAGGCCTACGATTTCGAGCCGCCGCGCGAGCACGGCTACGACGTGGTCGAATCGATTCACGCGATGCTCGAAGGCCACGTGAAGGTGTTTATCGGCCTGGGCGGCAACTTCGCCAGCGCCACGCCCGACACGCCGCGCACCTATGACGCGATGCGTTCGTGCGCGCTCACCGTGCACGTGACCACCAAGCTCAACCGCAGCCATCTGGTGCACGGCGTCGACGCGCTGATCCTGCCGACGCTCGGCCGCACCGAAATCGACCTGCAGAACGGCGTGTCGCAAGGCGTGACCGTCGAGGATTCGATGAGCATGGTGCACATTTCGTACGGCATGAACCGGCCGGCGTCGCAGAATCTGCTGTCGGAAATCGCGATTGTCGCGCGCATGGCGCACGCAACGCTCGGCAGCGACAAGGTCGACTGGCGCGATCTGGCCGGCGACTACGCGAAGATTCGCGATGGCATCGAACAGGTGTTCGACGGCTTCCAGGACTACAACGAGCGCATCAAGAAGCCGGGCGGCTTCCACCTGGGCGTCGCCTCGCGCGACCGCGTGTGGAAAACGCCGAGCGGCAAGGCGCAGTTCGTGGTCCACGCGATCGCACTCGACACGCCGATCCATCGCGCGCGCGCCGAACACGGCCAGCACCTGATGACGCTGATGACGACGCGCTCGCACGATCAGTACAACACGACGATTTACGGCCTCGACGACCGCTATCGCGGCGTGTACGGCCAGCGCCGCGTGCTGTTCGCGAATCGCGACGATCTGGCGATGCTCGGCTTCGAGGCGGGCCAGCATGTGGATATCACGAGCGTCTGGGACGACGGCGTGGAGCGTTTCGTGGAAGATTTCCTGCTGGTGGAATACGACATTCCGCGCGGCTGCCTGGGCGCGTACTACCCGGAAACGAATCCGCTCGTGCCGCTTTCGTCGATCGCCGATGGCGCGGGTACGCCGACGTCGAAGTCGATTCCGGTGCTGCTCTCGCCTTCGAAGGCGGTGGCGAAGGCGGCTTGAAGCTGTTTGAAGCCGCTTGAAGCGGCTTGAAGCGGCTTGAAGCGGCTTGAAGCTGCCTGAATCTGGCGATAGATAGCGCAGTTTGAGCGCGCCAGATGTGAAAAAAGCCATTCCGGTTGCGCCGGAATGGCTTTTGTTTTTTGCGGAGTGCCGGGCTTGCGCCGCGCGTCACTATACTGGGCGATCCACGTCGACATTAACGCTCTCGCGAACATGCCCTGCCCGCTTCCACCGCCCGGCGCCGTCCTTCTGCTGATCGACCTGCAACAGGCCATCGACCACCCAGGCTGGGGCGTGCGCAACAATCCGCAAGCTGAAGAACAGGTGCGCCATCTGTTAAAGCATTGGCGAGAAAAAAGCTGGCCGGTCTGGCATGTCCGGCACGACTCCACCGAACCGCAATCCCACTATCGCCCAGGGCAAGCCGGACACGCATTCAAGCCGCAAGCCATGCCCGCGCCTGGCGAACCCATCATCGCGAAGCAGACGAACAGTGCGTTCATCGGCACGGATCTGCAACAGCGCTTACGCGCCCAGGGCCACGACGCGCTGGTCGTGGCGGGCGTCATCACCAACAACTCGGTGGAAGCGACTGTGCGCATGGCCGGCAATCTCGGCTTTCGCACCTGGCTGGTCGCCGACGCCTGCTTTACCTTCGCCAGACGCGACTGGAACGGCACGCTGCGCAGCGCCGATGAAGTCCACGCCATGTCGCTCGCCAACCTGCACGGCGAATACTGCAATGTCGTCACGGCGGACGAGTTGTTGACCGCTTCCGGTCGCTAGACTCATCCGCACAAGACGCGCTTACGCCTTCTCACCCGCCTTCACAGCAACACGCTCGTCGCGCGTTGCCTGACCCATCGTCGGGCTGATTTCCATCTCGTGGTAGCCGATGAAGCGGCTGCCCTTCACGAGGCGATAACCCAGCCACATCACCGCAAACAGCGGAATGCCGATATACGTCGCCAGCACGCTCGCCCAGTCGATCTTGTTCGACGTGAACGCCTGATAGTCCTGCCCGAGCATGATGACGAGGCAGACCACGAACGCGAAGATCGGGCCAATCGGGAACCACTTCGAGCGATACGGCAGTTGCTCGAACGACAGGCCCTGCGCGACGAAACCCTTGCGGAAACGGTAGTGGCTCACGGCAATGCCGAGCCACGCGATAAAGCCTGTCATGCCCGACGTGTTGAGCAGCCACATGTACACGGTCTTGTCGCCGTACATCGACGACAGGAAGCACAGTGCGCCCACCGCCGTGGTCGCGTAAAGCGCGTTGCGCGGCACGCCGCTCGACGACAGCTTGCCGAAGATGCGGGGCGCACGGCCCTCGATGGCGAGGTTGTAGAGCATACGCGTCGACGCGTACATGCCCGAGTTGCCCGCCGACAGCACCGCCGTCAGGATCACCGCATTCATGACGCCCGCCGACAGCGCGAGGCCCGCACGGCGGAACACCAGCGTAAACGGACTCACGCCGATATCGGTCACGTCCGACTTCAGCAGATTCGGATCGGTGTGCGGAATCAGCAGACCGATGACGATAATCGCCAGCACGTAGAACAGCAGAATGCGCCAGAACACCTGACGCACCGCGCGCGGAATCGTCTTGCCGGGGTTTTCCGATTCACCGGCCGCGACACCGATCAGTTCCGTGCCCTGGAACGAGAAGCCCGCGATCATGGTGACGCCCAGCAGCGCCGGCAGGCCGCCCACGAACGGGCCGCCTGCGGTGGTGAAATTGCCCCAGACGTGATCCGCGCCGCCCTTCATCACGCCGAGAATCATGAACAGACCCACGCCGATAAAAGCCACGACCGTCACGACCTTGATCAGCGAGAACCAGTATTCCGCTTCGCCGAAGCCGCGCACCGAAAGCGCATTGAGCAGGAACATGATGGTGAGGAAGCCCGCGCTCCACCAGACGCCTGGCACGTGCGGGAACCAGTAGCCCATCACGAGCTGCGAGGCCACGAGTTCGACCGCGATCGTCACGGCCCAGTTGTACCAATAGTTCCAGCCGAGCGCGAAGCCAAAGCCTTCATCGACGAATTTCGCGCCGTAGGTTGCGAACGAGCCGGAGACCGGCATGAACGCCGCCATCTCGCCGAGACTCGTCATCAGGAAATAGACCATCAGGCCGATGACCAGGTACGCGGCCAGCGCGCCGCCGGGGCCCGCCTGCGAGATGGACGCGCCCGAGGCGACGAACAGCCCCGTGCCGATCGATCCACCGATCGCGATCATGGTCAGGTGACGGGCCTTGAGGCTGCGTTGCAACGAGGGCTGCTCGTTTCCGGGGCTGGATGCGCTCCCTGAAACGCGATGCGGTTCCGAATCCATATAACTCTGTTTCTTTCTGGCTAGTGTGACTGGGTGTTCCTGGCCTTGTCTCGTGAGGCCGGCCGGACGGCCCGGGGCGCGGTCATCCCGTTAAACGGGTGCCCGTTCCATTCTTTACGGATGGCTGACAAAAACCGGTGGCGAAGTCGCCGCCTGAAACGGGGCTGGACCCCGCAATTTGACGCAACGCCCGACGGGCGTGCCTACCCATTGATCGACCGAATGGACTTCTCGCCCTCAAAGGCGCAACCCGTCATTTTATCGCAGTGGGGCCTGGGGAGGGGAAGGGACGGATCGCGCGTTTATTCGCGCCCCAACGTAAGCAGATCGTTCAGGAACTTGCCTTCTATCGTTCTCATCTCGTACGCACACTGCTCGTAAATCGCGGGATACATCGAACCATCTGGATTGCTTTGCCAGTCAGCGCCCGCGTCCCGTTGCAACTCGCAGAACTTCAGCGCATTGTCTTGCGCATGCATATATGAGTCGAGCTGCATCAGGTGCACGTTGCCCGCCGGCATGCTCGCGCGAATCCGTGAATAGAGTTGCTGATTTGCGGTTTCGAGATCATGGCGCAGGCCAGCGTAACACTCGGCATCGGAATATCCCCCTCCCAGATGCTTCAAACATTCGGCGTCGGTCTTACTCCAGACCGGATGCGAGAGCAGCAGGCCAATGACGATGCCGACAAGGTGTGACTCAATGCGACGCATCGTAAACTCCTGAATCAAAGAGACGGGCTTCCGAAAATCGCCTGGGTGGCAATCCCGGATTCTTGCCCATGCGATAGTGCGAAATGAAACTGAACATCGCGTCGTAACGACCGGCATTTAGCTTCGCGATCAATGCGTCAGCGCCATCGCTCTCGCCGCAATTAAAAACGATACTGACCGCAGCGTCGTATTCATACTGATAAAGTGGAACACGAACATCGTGATTCAGCCGCTGTTCCGCACGTTGCACATCCCGACGCTTGAAACCCCGGGCCCGATCCAGCGAAATAGTCTGCCCCACGTCGATCAAATCGACCGGCATGATCCGATGCCCGCAACCGACAGTCGGAATACCACGGTTATCGCGGTACGCTTTCAGAATAAAACCTTCGACAACCTCGTGCCCCTGAAAATTAATACCGTTTAGAACACCCGATTCCCATTGAGCCAGAAACGAAAGACCCGAATCCGATATTGTCCAGGTCTTGCATAGGCGAGACGAATAGATATTCCGGTTCGAGTGCGGGACCGCGTTGGTCTTCGCGACGCAAAGTGCATCTGTCATTTTCCCTCCCGATGCCCCAAATACACGGCGACAACTTGTTCACCGTCACTGGTATATCGCCTGGTGCGGCCCGCGCTGTCCGTGACGCCTCTGATCAACATTCCAGTTTGGGTTTTGAGCGTATAGAAGACATCCGCGAGTGGACGACCCTCTGCATCCTTCAGCGTGAATTGTTCGCTGAATTCCAGCGTCTGCAAATTTTCCAACGCTGGATTTACCCCACGCTGAGCGCTTGCCGTCACCGGATTGGCTCCGTCTTCGTGCCACGTTTCCCCAGCGAATACGGCAACGATATGTGGCGGCGAAGCACATTTGCAGCGCACTTCGTCGCCATCGAGCGCAATTTCGCGCTCCTGCAAATTCCGTCGACTGGGGCCACCAGACTTGGCAATTGCCCCCGTGCTTCGACAGACTTCGCAGTAGGCATCGCCACCAATAAGCGCAGCGAGGTGTCCGTAAAACGTAACGTTAATAAGTGGCGTGTAGTTGAGGACATAGCCGCCCGAGCTCAGCTTGTCGCCTACAACGGCAATTCGACGTCGCATGAATCACGCATCTCCAGAAAGCGATCGAAAACAGTCAACTCTCTTTCGTTGAGCGACTGGAGGAAGCCATTGAGCACGACCTCGATAAATATCCTCGCTGATTTCTAGAGCACAAGAGAATCAGTAAACTCCGATTTGGCCATCCTCTATCAAGTGAAAATCTCCACGCTATCTCACACTTGTATTGGTCGATAAAGAAAACAAAAAAGGCCAACCCGATACAAACCGGATCAGCCTTTTCTCATCAGCCTGAAACTCAACCAGACGAACGCCCAGCCGGATCACGCTACTCCAATACCGCGATCAACCCGCCAGCTTGCGGAACGTCTCCAGCACCGCCTCGCCCTTGAACGGCTTGACGATCCAGCCGCGCACGCCGGCTGCCTTGCCGCGTTCCTTCATCGCCGGGCTGCTTTCCGTCGTCAGCATGACGACGTTCACAGCCGTGTTCGCCAGTTCGCTGCGAATCTTTTCGACCATCGTGAGGCCGTCCATGTTCGGCATGTTCACGTCGCTCACCACGAGCTTCACGCCCGGGTTCGCCTTCAGTTTCGCGAGGCCGTCCTTGCCGTCCACTGCCGTGTCCACGTCCAGACCGTTCTTGCGCAGAAAGCCCGCCACTTCGTCGCGCACCGTGCTCGAATCGTCCACTACCAGAATCTTTGCCATGTTGTCTCTTTCCTTCGCGCCATGACCGGCGCGCCTCTCAAAATCGGTTCGTCAAAACAGTTCGAGTTCGCCGCTCGCCTGCTCCACTTCGGCGGCGGCCGCGGCTTGTGCCGCCGTCTCGTCGAAACCCTCGCGCGACCAGCCCAGGCTGAACACGAAACGCTGGTCGATCACCACCTCGCGGCCCGTCGTCGGGCACGTGAGGCGATATTTGATGCAAAGCTGCGGATTGTCCGAGCCAAACGACAGGTAACGCCGCCGATGGTTGATGAGCAGCGGCACCTGCACCTGCGCGCGGCCCGCACCGGCTTCGTCGGTGTTGCTCGCGTTGCCCAGATAACGGTTGCGGAACGCGCCCCACACCAGATTCGTGAGCTCGCCCAGCACGCCGTTGACGTCGCGGAAATCACTCGCTTCGTCGCGGCCCGCACGCGGCGGCAGCAGTTCGATCAGCGGCATTTCCTCGGTCTGCATCAGCAGCCAGCCGCGGCACCAGGCCGTCTCGATCGGGATCAGCGTCAGCACTTCGCCGAAGATGATGCGGTCGCGCACGACACTCGGCGCGTCCCAGTTCACTTCGAGGCCCGGAAACAGGCCGCGCAGCCGCCCGAACGTCATATCGGTGATACCGTCGACGAGCGGGTCCGGGTAATCGTGCGAAAACACATGCGCGTCGAGCGCTTCGTGCAGCGTGTGCGGCTCGTTCTCGTACCAGCTCGCGCGCGGCACGCGGCGCAGCGCTTCTGGCAAGGCGTCATCGCCCTCTTCACGCGCGGCGCGGCGCAGCACGATCGGCAATTCGGGGCGCTCGACTTCCAGCGCAACCGCCACGGCCGCCGCCGCTTCGGACGAGCCGCCGAAGTCTTCGCCAAGCAGCACGCCGCCCAGGTCGTAATGCGTCTGCAGCGCGGCCGCCAGCGCGTCGCGGCGCACCGGCACGCACGCGAGTTGCCGCGCAGCGCCAAACGCTTCGAGCGCTTCGACGCGCGCCGGATCGTTCTCCAGCAGCAGAATCTTGCTGACTGGCTTATTCGTGTTCATGCGTTGCTTCCCTGCGTCTGCAATGACTAACGTGCTTTCAGTTTGCTACGGAGTTCCAATCAATTTTCGACTTCAGAACAATTCGAGTTCGCCCGCGCTTTCATGTTCGCCCACGAGTTCCACCGCGATGAAATCGAGCGGCACATGCGTGCAGATGCACAGCGTCGCGCCCAGCCGCACGCGGCCATCGAGCGTCAGTGCATACGACTTCACGCTGTCCGGTTTCAGTTCACGCAGATACGGCAGGCATTGACTGCCGAGCGAATACGGCGTGGACATGCCCAGATCGGGGAAATGCTCGACCAGTTGCTGGTTCATCGATCCACAACACAGGTTGCCGAATTCCATGAACGTATCCACCACGGAACGCTGGTTTTCGCCCGCGTAATAATCGCGCGTGGCGTCGTCGTCTTTCACGTGCAGCAACAGCAGCAGGCGAAACTGCATCGACGAAATCGTCAGCACCACCACATGCTCGCCCTGCGCCACCTCGTTCGAAGCCGGCGTGATTTCGCACGCATGCTGCGGATCGGTCACAAGACGCGTGCGCGCCGCGCCGAAAAAGATGCGCTCGAAGCTATCCTGCGCATGCGTGCCGATCATGCGTGCGCCTCGGCGCGCGCGCTTTCGAGTTCCGCGCGCAGTTGCTGCGAAAGCGATTCCACGCTCGCCAGCGAAGCCGCGATCATCTTCCCGCCCGCCTGAATGTCCTGGAACGTCGCGGTCGTGATCAGGTCGTTTCGATGCAGGCTGTCGCGATAGCTCTTCGACAATTCCTGCGAGCGCGTCGCCAGCGTGCGCACTTCGCCCGCCACGATCGAAAAACCACGCCCCGCCGCGCCTGCGCGCGCCGCTTCGATCGACGCGTTGAGCGACACGATCAGCACATGGCTCACGATCGACGACAGCTCCTGATTCTTCTGGTGCATGTCGTGGTTCTGCGACATCAGCGAAATCATCTGCTCGTGCCAGCGCTCGAACGTCACCGACATCTGCTTGAGGCGCGCCGCCTCGCTCGCGATGCGCTCGATACGATGCAAGGCGTCGGTGTTGCGTGCGCGTTCGGCGGCCAGCGCCGCTTCCATGGCGTCGGCGACCATACGACGTTGCGCGAGATCCGCGCGCAGCGCATCGATCTGCGACAACAGGTCTTCATGCTCGTGCGCCGCGCTTTCCTGCGCGTCCTGCAGGCGCGATTCCACCTGCGCGAGCGCCGCGGCGTGCGCGTCCTGCGAGGCGAGTGCGGCCTCGTTCGCCAGGCTGCGCGCACGCAGCCGCAGTACCACCGCGCAGAGCGCCGCCAGCACGATGCCGGCGAGCGCGCCAATCAAATACGGAAACACCACGAATCCCCCGCTTAGCGCTATGCCAGCGCTTCCTCTTGCACGGCCGCGCGTGCAGGCGTCGCGGCGACTGCCCAGGTCTGCGGCAGATAGACGATCGTTTCGAAGTGCCGATAATCGGCGCCTTCGTGCTCGTCGGTGAAATGCAGCTCGATACGGCCGCCTTCGCGTTCGAGGAAGTCGCGCACGGCATCCATGCCCACGCCACGGCCCGATACTTCGGTCACGCTATGCGCCGTCGAGAAACCCGCGCGGAAGATAAAGGCCGCGACCGCAGCGTCGCTGATCGATTCATCGGCGTTCAGCCAGCCGCGTTCTGCCGCAATGCCGCGAATGCGTGCAAGCGCGAGACCCCGGCCGTCGTCGGCCAGTGCAAGACGCAGCGCGTCTTCGGTCATCGTCAGTTTGATGTCGATATGTCCGGCTTCGTCCTTGCCTTGCGCGCGGCGCTGCGCCGGCATTTCGATGCCGTGATCGAGCGAGTTGCGCAGCAGGTGCGTGAACACATCGCTGACCGTGCCGGCCGCTTCGCCACGCAGACGATAACCGCCATCGTCGATACGCACGACCGGCGCAATCTTGTCGAGCTCCACCGCCAGCGACGGCAGCGAATCGATCACGCCCGCCAGCGCATCCGCGACGGTTTCCGTACCAATGCCGCTCAACACCTTGCGCAGTTCCTCGCGCATCGCACGCAGCGAGCCGATATCGTCCAGATTCGCGCTATCCAGCAGGCGCAGGCTCGCGTCGATCTGATCGCGCCCGATGCTCACGCCTTCGTCCTTCAAACGCATGCCGCGGCCAAGGCTCACTTCGTTGAGCGTCGCGTAGTGATCGACCGCTTCGCGCACGCGATGCAGATCGTCGATCAGCGCCTGCTGGTCCCATGCGTGGCTGGTGTCTTCGCGGCGCAGCGCGTCGTAACGCTGCTCGACTTCGTGCACGACGCCCGTGAGATGCTGCAGGCTGTACGTGCGCGCGTTGCCCTTGATGGTGTGCATGTTGCGGAACAGCGCGTCGATCGCGCCCATGTCCGCGCAATCGTGCTGGCGAATGATGCGTTCGTTCTCGTGGATGAAACCCGTTGCGCCCTCAACGAAGTGATGGAACTTCTCTTCGCTGACCGCGAGAATTTCGCCGATCATCTGCAGGCGGCGCTTCTGCTCGCCCGCTTCCGCGGCGAGTTCGCGCAGTTCGGTCACATCGCGCACGCAGAGCATCAGGCGCACGACCACATCGTTTTCATCGGTAATGGCCGACCAGCTCAGGTCGAGCACTTTCTTGCGGCCATCGGGCATCGTGCGCGTGACTTCATTCACCAGCAGATGCTGGTTGAACGCGAAGTTCACATCGTCTTCGCCCAGGCACGCATGCACAGCGGCGTCGATCTGCGAGAGCGTGTCGGCATCCAGTTCCGTGTGCGAGAACACGAGATCCATCAGCGAGCGGCCGGCGATCTCGTTCGATTCGAAGATCGCTTCCAGATACGCCGAGTATTCGTTGTGGATGGTTGCGCCTTCAACGATCGTCAGAATGCCCTGCTGCATGTTCTGCAGCATCGCCTGAATGTCGGCGGTCTTGCGCTTGAGTTGCGCGGAGCTATGCTGGATCTTCTCGATCATGCCGTTGAACGCGACGATCGAATGGCCGATTTCGTCCATGCGGCCCACCGGCACGCGGCGCGTGAAATCCTGATTCGACGCAATCTCGCTCATCTCTTCCTGCATGCGCGAAAGCGGGCGCGTGATCT
Source organism: Paraburkholderia sp. Ac-20340 (assembly GCF_017104965.1). GTDB lineage: Bacteria > Pseudomonadota > Gammaproteobacteria > Burkholderiales > Burkholderiaceae > Paraburkholderia. Next base: position 44,458 of record NZ_JAAGPR010000036.1, on the reverse strand, counting down.
GGCGATACAGCAGCAGGCCGATTGCCGTGAGCAGCACCACAGCGCCGCCCGTCACGCCCGCAATCGCGCTCGTGGTGGTATCGAGCATGCCGTTGAGCGCGTTGATGGCGTCGTCTTTCTGGCGGTTCTTTTCGACACGCATCGTGGTGACGATGCCTTCGAGTTCGTCGCGATACTGCGCCACGTTGGCGAACAGATAGGCCTGCGCCAGCTCGTTCTTGCCGGCCGCCTTCATCTTCGCGGTGTCGTCGATCGCGTTGAAATAATTCGTGATGCTTTCCTGCGCCTGCGCGACCAGACCATCCTGCGCGTGGCTTGCAGCGGCCTGCTTCTGCACGTCGAGCGCGGCGCGCAGCGCGGTTTCCTTCTTCTTCAGATCGTCCTGCGCGAGTTGCGCCGTGGTCGCGTCCGGCGCGTAGACCAGCGTCATCGTCGCCAGTTGCACATCCTTGACGAGCGAAACGAGATCGGAAGACGCCAGCGCGCTGGGCACGACGCCCTGCGTAACCTGGTGAACATCGGTGGCACTGCGGCGCGTCTGATAAACCGCGTAGCCGCCGATGGCGGACAGCGCGACGAACATCAAGACGATGAGTAGCGTGATGCGGTGACGAATGGTCATGTCGAAATCCCCGAGCCTGGGTTCGTGCCGGGCGCGCTATCGTTGCGCGCCTCGTGACACTAAGGCCAATTTATTCGAAGTGGATTATCGACTCAGCTGTATGACGAAATGATGAATGTACTTAATTAGTGCGTTAACGCACAGACAGATTCGGTCTATTCACATTCATTGTGCATCGATTCACGCGAGCATCAGCACCATCATTTCTTCGTCGAAATACGTATTCCCAATTCGCATGGCACGCGGTTCACGACCGTAAATCACGAAGCCTAGCGACGAGTACAACGTTTGCGCGCGCGAATTTTGCGCTCCTACGCTCAGTTGCACCTGCTCGACGCCGCTCGCTTTCGCGCGCCCAATCGCGCTTTCCACCAGCCGCCGCCCGATGCCCGTGCGACGGTAAGCAGGATCGACGAACACGCCCCAGATGAGCGATTTATGCGCGAATTTCACGCGCTGCTCGCGCCGCCAGCCAGCGATGCCGATCAGCGTTTCGCCATCGAAAGCGCCGAATACGGCCTGCTGATCCGTCTCGCGCACACGCGCGATGTTTTCTTCGCGAGTCCAGCGCGATTCCTCTTCGTGCGTGGGGACGATGGCAAACGGCGCATCCACGGCCGCATGCAGGCGCATGGCGTGAAAGGCGTCGACATCGTGTTCGGTCAGCGTGCGGATCGTGAGCGTGGCGGCGTTCATAGGCAGTGCGCGTCCTGGTCGAAATGAATCGGGCCATCAAGCTATCACGACCGGCGTGTACGCTCTCTCGTAATCAGTTAGGCGCGCTGCGTTAATATCGAGGCTTCATGCCATGCGTCATTGCAAGGCATCGCTTTCGAGGTTCGCCATGCCGCAATCGACCGACGCCACGCCCAGTTTCTGGCGCGACGACGCCCTGCCCTTTATCGAAGTGCGCGCCATCGCCGATGGCCGCAAGGTGCGCTATGGCCGTCACGCGCACAGCACGTTTTCGATCGGCGCGATTCTGGGCGGGCGAAGCACCTATCTGAACGGCGATACGCTCGAACATATTCATGCGGGCGCGATTGTCGTGATCAATCCGCAAGTGGTCCACGCCTGCAATCCCGCCGACGATGTGGCGTGGACATACCGCATGTTTCATATCGACGTGGACTGGCTCGCGCGTTTGCAGCACGAACTGGGCTTTGGCGCGCAGGAAGGGTTCAGTCCTTTCGAGCAGACGCTCACGTGGGACGAGGCCTTGTTTGCCGGCTTGAACAGTCTCTATGACGTGCTGGTCGATCCGCACGAAGACGTGGCGCGCAAGGAAAGCGCGGCGCGGCACTATTTCACGCTGCTACAGCAAACGCTCAATCCCGCGCCGGAGCACGCGGCCGTGTGCGCGCCCGATCGCCGTATTACGCGCGCCGCCGAGTTTATCGACGATAACTACACGCGCGCGCTCAAGCTCGAAGAGATTTGCGCGGCGGCTGAGCTTTCGCCTTCGTATCTGATTCGCGCGTTTCGCGAGCAATACGGCCTCACGCCGCATGCTTATGTGGTGAACCGGCGCATCGAGTTCAGCCGCGCGCAATTGCGCCGCGGCCACGCCATCGCCGATGTCGCCGCCGAAGCCGGTTTCGCCGATCAGGCGCATTTGCAACGCGCCTTCAGGCAGTTTGTGGCGGCTACGCCGGGGCAATATCGCGGAATCTAATCGCGACGCTATTCCAGAAGCAGCCAGAAAGCACTTGCCGCCAGCAACAGCGCCATGGCGCGATTCACCAAGCGCACGCGCGAAGGTTCGCGCAGCGCCTGGCGCAGCGAAGCGCCCGCCCACGCCCAGCACGCAATCGACGCGTAGCAAACCACGAAGTAAATCGCCGCGAACTGCCAGACGATCGCTTTATCGCCCGAAGCCGCATACGCGCCCATTCCCGCCACCGAAGCCAGCCACGCCTTGGGATTGAGCCATTGCATCGCGGCGCCTGTGAGTAGTCTGGGGCCGCGCGCGCTGCGATTCGAATCGATACGGCCATCGTCGGTGGCGAGTTTCCACGCGACGTAAAGCAGAAACGCAACGCCCGCGTATTCGATCGCATGTGTTAGCGACGGCCATTGCGCCAGCAGTTCATGCAGACCGAGGCCGATTAAAAGCAGCAGCAACGCAAAGCCCACCGTCGCGCCCGTGACGTGGCGCAGGCTCGCGCGCAAACCATAACGTGCGCCCGCGCCCAGCGCGACGATATTCACAGGACCGGGCGTGATGGACGTGGCCAGCGCGAAAGCGGCCATCGAAAGTGCGGTACTCATGATGCTCGTGTTCTCCTCGATACGCCCGACGGCGATGATTCACCGTCGAGCGTACGCAAGCAGAAGCCGAGCGTATTGAAGAAAATTACTGTGGCGCGCTAAAACGCAATCGCGCGCAATCAAACTTATGCCGCCACCGGCACCGCCGTCTCGTTCGTATTCGCCGCATAACGCTCGCGCAACACGCGCGCGGCGCTCACCATATTGCGCAGCGCCGCTTCGGTTTCCGCCCACGCGCGCGTTTTCAGGCCGCAATCCGGATTCACCCAAAGCCGTGCGGCGGGAATCGTTTCGCAGGCGCGCTCGATCAGGCGCACCATTTCATCGGTATGCGGCACGCGCGGCGAATGAATGTCGTACACGCCGGGCCCAATTGCATTCGGATACTCGAAATCGCCGAACGCATCGAGCAATTCCATCGCCGAACGTGACGTTTCGATCGTGATCACATCCGCATCCAGCGCGGCAATGGAAGGCAGCACCGCATTGAATTCCGAATAACACATGTGCGTGTGAATCTGCGTCGAGTCCGCAACACCGGACGACGCCACACGAAACGCACGCACCGCCCACGCGAAATACGCATCGCTTGCCTCGCGGCGCAGCGGCGCGCCTTCACGAAACGCCGGTTCATCGATCTGCACGATGCCGATGCCCGCTTTCTCCAGATCGACCGCTTCGTCGCGAATCGCCAGCGCCAGTTGCAGCGCCGTGGTCGCACGCGACTGGTCGTCGCGCACGAAAGACCATTGCAGCAGCGTCACCGGCCCGGTCAGCATGCCCTTGAGCGGACGCGTCGTGAGCGATTGTGCGTAGCGGATCGCCTCCACCGTAATCGGCTCGGGACGATACACATCGCCGTAAATCAGCGGCGGCTTCACGCAGCGCGAGCCATAGCTCTGCACCCAGCCGTTTTCCGTGACGGCGAAACCCCACAGTTGCTCGGCGAAATATTCGACCATATCGTTGCGCTCGGCTTCGCCGTGCACGAGCACGTCGAGTCCCAGCGCTTCCTGGCGGCGCACCGAATCCGCGGTCTCCTCGCGCATGCGCTCCAGATAGTCGAGCGCACGCAGTTCGCCGCGACGGTAAGCAGCGCGGGTCTCGCGGATCGACGCCGTCTGCGGGAACGAGCCGATCGTCGTGGTGGGCATGAGCGGCAGACGCAGTGCGGTGCGCTGCAGACGCTCGCGCACCTCGAATGCGCTCTTGCGCTGCGCCATCGCATCCGTCACCGCCGCCGTTCGACGCTGCACCAGCGTATTCACGACCGCCGACGATTGCGAGCGTGCCGCCAGCGCCGCGCTCGCCGCATCGAGTTGCGCCTGCGCGGCGGCGCGATCGGTCAGCGCCAGCGCAACGGCGCTGACTTCTGCGAGCTTTTCTGTGGCGAAGGCGAGCCACGACTTGATCTGCGCACCGAGCTTGCGCTCGCCGTCGAGCGAAACCGGCACATGCGCCAGCGAGCACGACGGCGCAATCCACAGACGCTCGCCCAATTGCACATGCGTGTCGAGCAACGTATCGGCGATTGCAGCGAGATCGGCGCGCCAGACATTGCGACCGTCGATTACGCCTGCCGAAAGAACCTGATCGTCGCGCAGCGCCGCGCGCCATACGTCGAGTTGTTCCGGCGCACGCACCAGATCGACGTGAATACCGTGCACCGGCAGCGCGGCCACGCGCGCCGCATGTTGCGCCGCCGAGCCGAAATACGTGCCGATCAGCAGTTTGACCTCGCTTTCGCCGAGCGCTTCATACGCAGCGCCGAACGCCGCCAGCCAGTCGTCTTCGAGATCGCAGCACAGTGCGGGCTCGTCGATTTGCACCCATTCGATGCCGCGCGCCTTCAGCGCCTCCAGAATGCGCGTGTAACGCACCAGCAAGCGCGGCAGCAACCACAAACGATCGAAACCGGGCACGCGGCTCTTGGCGAGCCACAGCCACGTAATCGGGCCGATCAGCACCGGCTTGACCGCGCGCCCGAGCGCCTGCGCCTCGCCCACTTCTTCGTAAAACCAGTCCACGCCACCGTCAAAACGCGTATCGGCGTCGATCTCCGGCACGATGTAGTGATAGTTCGTGTCGAACCACTTCGTCATTTCCAGCGCCGGTTGCTGCGCGTTGCCGCGTGCGAGCGCGAAGTACTGCGCGAGCGTCAGCGTACGCGGGTCGAAACCGAAACGCTCCGGCAAGGCGCCCAGCAGCGCGCTCATGCTCAGCATCGGGTCGTACCAGGCGAAGTCGCCCGCACACACGAAGTCCAGACCCGCGTCGCGTTGCATCAGTCCGTGACGCGCACGCAGGCCAGCGCCTACGTCATGCAGACGGGCTTCGTCGATTTCGCCGCGCCAGAACGCCTCCTGCGCGAACTTCAGTTCGCGCTGCGCGCCGATGCGGGGAAAGCCGGAAATATGAGTGCGTGCCATGGTCGATCGAGTCTGCAAATGTCCTGTTTAGCGGGGCATTGTCGAAGTCGCGCTATCATTCTTCAAGCGACATGTTTTCATCGTTGTATGAGCCAAATTCATATCCAGTTTTTTGCCGGGCCGCACGGCCCAAGCGAAGCCGCATGATCGAAATCCGTCATTTGCGCTCGCTCGTCGCCATCGCCGATTCGGGCAAGCTCGTGGCCGCCGCCGCGCGCGTGCATTTGAGCCAGTCGGCGCTTTCGCACCAGATCCGCGACATCGAAAGCCATTACGGCGTTTCGCTATTCGAGCGCACGCGTCAGGGGCTGCGCTTTACGGCGGCGGGCGAACGCCTGCTCGCGCTCGCGCGCGAGACGCTGGCCGGCGTGGCCGCCGCCGAGCGCGATCTCGTGCGCCTGAAGGGCGACGCGCGCGGCGAATTGCGCATCGTGCTCGAATGCCATACCTGTTTCGACTGGCTGATGCCGGTGATGGACGAATTCCGCCGCCGCTGGCCCGAGGTCGAGGTCGATCTCGTCGCGGGCTTTCACGCCGATCCCATGCGTTTGATCGCCGAAGGCAAAGCCGATGTGGTGATCGGCTCGAAGCCGCGCGCGCGCCGCTCGCTCACGGTCGCGCCGCTGTTTCGCTTCGAGATTCTCGTGGTGATGGCCAACGAGCATCGGCTGCGCAATCGCCGCAAGCTCAACGCAGACGACCTGCGCGACGAAACGCTCATCACCTATCCCGTGCCGGAATCGCGCATCGACTTGATCCGCGAAGTGCTGGAACCCGCGGGCATCAAGCTGGAGCGCCGCACGGCGGAATTGACCATCGCCATCATGCAGCTGGTGGCAAGCCGGCGCGGCATTGCCGCGCTGCCCAACTGGGGCGTGAAAAGCTATGTCGATCACGATTACGTGCTCGCGCGGCGCGTGGGCGCGAAAGGCCTGTGGAGCGAGCTTTACGCGATCGCCCCCAAAGCCATCGCCACGCGCCCTTATTTCGCCGATTTCGTGACCATCGTGCGCGATATCTGCGCCACACAACTCGACGCTATCGAACTCCTCGCGGACGACTCACTCACCGGAACTACGACGTGAAAAAGATTCTGATCATCGGCATTGGTGCGGGCGACCCGAACTATCTGACCATACAGGCCATCGAGGCGCTCAACGCCGCCAATGTGTTCTTCGTGATGGACAAGGGCGCGGCAAAAGACAAGCTCGTGGCGCTGCGCAAGGAGATCTGCGCACGCTTCATACGGAATCCTGATTATCGCATCGTGGAAGCCACGAGCCCGGAACGTCGACGTGACGGCGTCGAATACAAGGCCGCCGTCGACGAACTCAATCGCGACAAGCAGCGCGTGTTCGAAGGGCTGATCGAGAACGAACTCGCCGATGGGCAATGCGGCGCGTTTCTGGTCTGGGGCGATCCGTCGCTGTACGACAGCACGATCCGCATTCTCGACGCGATTCTGGCCGAAGGGCGCGTGGCATTCGATTTCGAGGTGATTCCGGGCATCAGCAGCGTGCAGGCGCTGGCGGCGAAGCATCGCGTGCCGCTGAACTTTATCGGCAAGCCTGTGAGCATTACGACGGGGCGCAGGCTGGTGGAAAACGGCTTTCCCGACGATGCCGACAGCGCCGTGGTGATGCTCGACGCACAGAACGCCTATACGCAGATCGCCGGCGAGGATCTCGACATTTATTGGGGCGCGTATGTAGGCACGCCCGATGAAATCCTCGTAGCGGGGCCGCTAGACGAGGTGAAAGACGAGATCGTGCGCGTGCGCGCCGAAGCGCGCGAAGCGAACGGCTGGATCATGGATACGTATCTGCTGCGCAAACGCGGCGTGCAGGACTAAAGCGCTCGCGCATTCAGGCGCTGGCGGTTTCGCTGAGCGCCGCTGCGCCGGCGCGCTTCCATTGCACTGTCGCCAGCAGCGACGCGGCGACGATCAGCGCGCCGCCCATCCACGCGGCGGCGCTCAACCGCTCGCCCAGCCACACGCAGGCGAACAGCGCGCCGAACGCCGGTTCGCTGCCCATCAGCAAGGCCACGCGCGTCGGGCTGCTGCGGCGCACGGCGTAGTTCTGCACGAAGAACGCGAAGAGCGTGCAGGCCAGCACGAGCCACGCCACGCTCAACCAGAACGCGCCGTGTCCGGCGAATGCAGGTAGCGCCTGCCACTGTTGCGGCGCGAACGCCAGCGCAAGCGCCGTGCTGCCCAAGGTCACGCAGCCCGCCTGCACGGCCGTCACGGCAAGCGGATCGAGCGCGGAGTCGCGCATCACGCGCTTGGTCACGCACACGGAAATCGCCCGCAGGAGCGCGGCCAGCAGAATGAGCCCGTCGCCGGTATTCGGCACATAGGCGCCGCCGGTCAGCAGCCACGCGCCCGCAAGCGAAGCCGCGACCGCCAGCCACTCGGCGCGCGCGGGACGCCGCCGCAACATCGCCCACTCCACCAGCGGCGTCAGCACCACGCACAGGCTGATCAGAAACGCCGCATTGGATGCGCGCGTCAGCATCACGCCAAAGGTCTCGCACAAAAAGATGCCGAGCAACAGCGCGCCCGCGAGCAGCGCCCCGCCCAACGCACGCCGCGACGCCAGGCGCAGCGTGCGCAATGCAGGCGCGAGCAGCACGAACGTGATGCCGAAGCGCAGCGCCAGCAAGCCCAGCACCGGATAAAACGCCAGCGCGTGCTTGACCACGCCGTAACTCGTGCCCCAAACGAACGCGACGGCCAGCAGCAGCCAGTCGGCGAGATGCATCAGGCGGGCGAAGCGCGAAAACATGGCAGCGGACCTCATCGATGGCGAGAGCGGCCATTGTCCTGCTTTGCATTCATGGCGATAATCAGCCTGACACGAACATCTTTTATGTCGCCCACGCACAGATGAACCCAACCGACCTGTTCGCCCTGTTACCCGATCTCGCCACCTTTGCGCGCGTGGTCGAAGCCGGCAATTTCTCGGTCGCGGCGCGCCAGTTGGGCAGCACGCCATCGACGGTCAGCCGCCAGATCAAACGGCTGGAAGAGGCGCTGGGCGCGCGTTTGCTGGAACGTTCGACGCGCCAGATCCGCGTGACGGAATCGGGCGAGCAGGTCTATCGGCATTGCCGGGATATGGTCGGCGCGGCGGCGGGCGCCATCGACGCGGCGGGCCAGCTCGCCGCAAAGCCGCAAGGTCGCGTGAGCGTGGCCGCGCCCACGGCTTATGCAAAAACCGTGATTCATCCGCTGATTCCAGGCTTTCTGCGCGAATTCGCCGATGTGGACGTGCAACTCGTCTTCACCGACCACGAAGCCGATCCCTTGCGCGACAACCTCGATCTCGTGATCCGTCCGACGCACACGCCGCCGCCGGGCCTCGCCGCGCGTCAGTTGGGCGCCGTGCGCTGGCTGCTGTGCGCGTCGCCCGCGTATCTGGCCGCGCGCGGCACGCCGCGCGAACCGCGCGAACTGGCGCAACACGATTGCCTATGGCTGGGAGAAACCGCCGACGATCATCGCTGGCGCCTGCGTCAGGGCGCGCAAACGCAGACCGTGGAAGTGAAAGGCCGCTATATCGCCAATCACGCGGGCGCGCGCTGCGAAGCGGCGCTGGAAGACTGGGGCATCGCCTGCCTGCCGGAATTCACGGCGGCCGACGCGTTGCGCGACGGCCGGCTCGTGCAGGTGCTGCCCGAGTGGATTTTCGAGGCGCGGGCCTATCGGGGACCGGTCTGGCTGCTCTATCCGCCCAACCGTTTTTTGCCGCCCAAGGTGCGCGCGTTCATCGACTATCTTGCGCAACACCTGGGCAACACGACCCCGCCTAACTAAAGCTAAAACTCAAACTCAGGCGAGCCCGACACACACCGCCACGACGATCGAGCCGATCAACAGCACGGCCCCCACCGTCTTGCGCTTGTTCAGTTCGGTCCACAGCAGCACGCCGGTGAGCGAAAGCAGAATCAGCGCGCCCGCGAAGGTGTCGATAAACAGCACCCAGCCGATGCTCATGCCCACGCCCTTGTGCAGATTCGTGATGGTCGCCATCAGCGAATTGTCGGAGCGCTTGAGCGTGATGGCATCGTCGCCGACCCAGTATTCGGCGCTCACGCTTTCATGCGGCGCGGCGAACATGATCTGCCAGTGTTCGGGCTGCATCACGGTGCGATCGCCCCACGCGACCTTGTGCGAGGGCTCCTTCTGCACGCGGCCCATGTGCGGCGGCAGCTTCAGATCGGGTTGCGACTTGAGCCACTTGACCATGTCGCGCGGCGTTTCGGGCGCGGGATCGGGCACGTCGAGCTGCATCGACGAAACCTGCGGTGCGCCCGGCGAAATCCGCAACGGCTCCATCCGGTGATTGAGCACGAAACCCGTCACGCCAAACAGCAGGCCAAGCGCCGCGCCCCACAAACCGACCCAGCCATGCACCTTGCGCAGCCACTTGATAAAGGTGGCGCGCCGCGAACGCTTCGTGCGCTCGCTACGTTGTTGATCGTCGATTAAAACGGCGTTGTCAGCAGAACTCACGTCTCACTCCAGATACGCAAAAGATTGTGATAGCAGCCCACGAGACTGCGGCGCGCCTGCGCGTCCGCGTCGCTCGCGTTGAGGCGTTGAATGGCGGTGTCCATGTCGAACAGCAGCGCGCGTTTCGTGTCGTCGCGCACGAGGCTTTGCACCCAGAAGAAGCTGCCCACGCGCACGCCGCGCGTGACCGGATTCACCTGATGCAGGCTCGTGGCCGGATAGACGATCATGTGGCCCGCCGGAAGCTTCACTTCCTGCACGCCATAGGAATCTTCGATCACGAGTTCGCCGCCGTCGTATTCGTCGGGATCGGAAAGAAACAGCGTGACCGAAACATCGGTGCGCAGCTTCACGCCGTTGGGCAGCACGCGCACCGCGCCATCGACATGCGAGCCGAACGTCATGCCGCCTTCATAGCGATTGAACAGCGGCGGATAGACCTGATTCGGCAACGCCGCGCTGATAAAAAGCGGATTGCGCTCGATCGCGGCCAGCACGATATCGCCCAGTTCGCGCGCGATCGGCGTGTGCTCGGCAATCTGCTGATTGCGCTTGACCGGCGCGCCTTGCCAGCCGGCCGTCGCGCGACCGTCGACCCACGCGTCGCCCGCATGGTCAAGGCGCGCACGAATGGCCTGCACCTGCTCGGGCGTCAAGACGTTCGGGATAGAAATCAGCATCGTCGTTTCCTTCCTGGTTCCGCGTTGCACCGCTTTGATTACGCGGCATTACAAGGGGTTCGGACGCACAAAAGCCCGCAATCATGCGGGCTTTGCGTGACACCGGCGTGGCTCCATCATTAGCGCCGGTTACGAACGGTACAGCTTAAAAGCGGTAATCGACCGTGGCGAGGAACGTGCGTCCGACGCCTGGCACCGAACGTCCGCCGTCCGACTGGATCAGCGCGTCATAGTAGAACTTGTTGGTCAGGTTCAGCAAATTCAGGCGCACGTCCCACTTCTTCTCGTGATACTCGGCCATCGCATCCCAACGCGTATAGCCGCCCACCTGCACGTAATTCGTGTTCGCGGCGTAACGCGACGACATATAGGTCGGCCCGCCGCCCACTTCCCAATGCGGCGTGAACGCATACGTGGTCCAGAGCGTGAAGGTATTGCGCGGCGTGTTCGCCGGCGTCTTGCCCTGGGTGCCGTCGGCGGCCTTGAGCACGATGCCGTCCATATACGTGTAGCCCGCGAACACCTGCCACTTGTTGGTGATGTGGCCGGTCGCGCCCGCCTGGAAACCGCGCACGCGAATATCGCCTTCGAGCGTGTATTCGCCGGCGGTCGTCTGCGTGCGCGCGTTATCCATTTCCTGCTGGAAGAACGCCGATGTCACCGAAAGATTGCCGTTCAGCAGATCCCACTTGCCGCCCACTTCATACGATTTGGTGTGCTCGGGCGCGAGACCTTGCGTGGTATTGGTGACGGTCATCGCCTCCAGCGACGGATCGAACGACGTGCCGTACGAGAAGTAATACGACTGCCAGTCGGTCGGCTGATAGATCGCGCCCGCGCGCACGCTGGTGAAGGTATTGGTCTGCGCCGCATAGTTCGGAGCACTGATCGAATTCGTAATGTGCGCCTGGAAGCGATCCCAGCGCACACCGCCAATCAGTTTCCAGTGCTCGCCCAGCGACATCGTTTCGTTGAAGTACGCCGCCAGCGTCGTTGCGCCCGATTCCGCGTGATTGCCCACCGTCGTCGTGACGTTCGACGGCGTCGGAATATAAACGGGGTCGAGCAGCGAAACGATCGGCAGATTGTTGCGCGTGTAGGCCTGATTCGTGTAGCTGTCGTGGCCCACTTCGACGCCCGCGATCATCTCGTGCTTCACGAAGCCCGTGTTGAACTTGTACTGCGCCATCGTATCGTTGTAGATCGAGTGGTTCTCGATCACGCGATCGTGGCTCTGCAGCTTCACATAAAGATCCGAAAGCGGCAGCGACGTGTAATTGCCATTCTTGAGCGCCGTGCTGGTCGAAAGCGGCCCCGTGAGCACGGCTTGCGCCGCCGTCTCGCGCGCATCGGTGAGCGAATGCGAGAACTGCGTCTGGTTGCTGATCTTGAACTGATCGTTGAACTTGTGATCGATCCGCGCGGAAACGGTCTGCACGTCCTGGATCGTGCGGTCGTCGGTCAGGCCGTAGTACGTGCTCTTCGACGGCGAGAACGGATGGCCGTTGATCGACTGCACGCCGTAATCGGGCTGATCGTAGTTGTGCTGGATCAGCGCGGACAGCGTGACCTCGGTCGGCGTGCCGATGCCGAAACGCAGCGTCGGCGCGAAACCGTAGTCCTTGTTCATCATCTCGTCGCGCGTGGAACCGAGCGACTGGCCGAACGCGTTCAGGCGGAACGCCGCGTGATCGCCGAGCGGACGATCGACGTCGAGCGTCGCGCGATAGCGGTCGTTGGTGCCGATCGTCGACGAAACCTCGGTGATCGGCTTGAGACCGGCCTGCTTGCTCACCTGGTTGATCACGCCGCCGGTGGAGCCACGGCCGAACAGCATCGACGAGGGACCGTAGAGCACTTCGATCGACTCCAGATCGAAGGTATCGCGGTAATACTGGTTGCGGTCGCGAAAGCCGTCCAGGTAGATGTCGTTCTGCGCCGTGAAGCCGCGCAGATTGATGTTGTTGCCGATCTGCCCGCCTTCCGCGCCGCCGATGGTGATGCCGGGCGCGTTGCGCAGCGCGTCCTGGAACGAGGTCGCGCCTTGCGACTGCATCAGCGCCTTGTTGATGACGGTCACCGTCTGCGGAATGTCGCGCAGCGCCGTGGGCGTCTTGGCGCCCACCGTCGACTTCTCGGCCTGGAAATCCTGCGGCGCCGCCTCGGCGGAAACGGCGACGGCGGGCAGCGTGCCGTTATCGTCGGCTTTCGCTTTGGCTTGAGCGCTCGCCGCGGGCGCAGCAGCGTCCGAAGCGGCAACGGCCGGCGCGCTCTGAGCGAGCGCGGAGGTGGCAAACGGCAAGGCAAAAGCTAGCGCGAGGGCACTCGCGAGCGGCGTCCTGATCAACATGGTTCCCTGTGCGACGAAAGAAGATCCAGCCGGTGGAGCGCGCGAAGGAGACGCGTTCGGCCTGGATGGCGGTGGCTGGCTGGCGGCCCCTTGAAAACGCACAGGGATCGACGAGGCTGGCTATTTTTGAATTAAAGCCCGGACAACCATCGTGTGATTGGCCGAGGAATGAGAATCGCTATCATTCCAGAAGTTACCAACTATTTCAATCGATTGATGCATTTCAGCTACAACGCGTGATTTTCGGCGGGTTTTGTTATGAATAATGAAAATGTAATTTCAATGGTTGGATTTTGTAATTTAATTTGGCTTTATTTGTCTGATTAATAAGTCGCTGCGTTTGGCGCGTCAATTGATTCGGCATCCTTATATTTTTTTGGCGTACCTAGCGTTGTATTGACGGGCTCGTTCGACCTCAGATTCGAACTTCTTTGATTGGCGTCAGTGGCGGGGATTTCTACGATGTGACTTAACCAACTCATTCAGGGAGTCGCATCGTGCCCTATCCCATTTCATTCCGGGCTGTCCTGCTACTTGTTCTCTTTCTGGCAGGCGCCACGATTCTGTTTATTCCGTCTTCCGACCCGCTAATCGAGCGTCGACGTGTTGCCTTGCGTACGGCGGGAATCGGCATTGTTTCGCTGGCCGTGGTGCTGCTCGCCATTGCTGCGTTATTGCCTGCTGCCTGAGTGCCGCACAAGGAGAACGCATCATGCCTGTTGCCGTCGTGCTCAGCGTCCTGGCTCCGTTTTTCGCTTTCTTCGGCGGCATTTCCGTGCTGCTCGTGCGCGGAGCCAGTTCACGGCCATTAATCAGATATGCCAGGTATAAAGGCAGCGATAAATTCGTATTCTTTCGATATCGACCGACGCGGCGCAAACCTAAGATTCATCGCGACACAGCCGGACGTTCCGGCAATAAGGAGTCGAACCGATGAAGCAGCGCAAGCCCTCTGTCAAACGTAATCAAGCCGAAACCCAAGGGCAGAACGACCAGCCGGAAGCACAGAAGCCGGTAAGTGCAATATTCGTCGATGCGCTCGCGCTTTCGCGTGTCGCAAACGCGGAAACCGAGCAAAGCCTCGTGACGAATCTGACGTTTCATCCTCACGGCAGCGCAACGATACATCTCAAGGAAGGCACCTTCGATATTGCCCTGAACGACTGCGCAATTTCGAAAATCGAAGCAGCCGATGGCGTGAGCGTGATTTTGATGCTGAGTCCTGCGCCGATGGCGGCTTGATGCCGAAGCGGCCGGGCGCCGTTCAAGCAGAAGCAGAATCAGATCGATCTGATACGCAGTCACAGGCTCGCGCTCTACGATGGATGTCATCCAATTGTGGAGCGCCATCTCATGCCGCATCTCACCAATGTCTGGGCGTTGTTTATCGTTGTTATCGTCATGCTCGCCATGACGCCAATGCTGATTCCCACTATCGACGCGATGCTGCAAAGGCGGCCGTTAGCGCTGCTGGTCTGCGCTACGGCCACCCTGATCGCGATGGCAGTATTGATTCTGGTCGCCGAACCCGGGTGAACGACAACTCTAACGATGCTTGACGATCGGCCTATGCACAGCCGCATTTTCGCTTACTAGACTGACTCCGCCCTTCACCGCGGAGTCAGCACCATGCCCGTTGAATCGACGCTCCAGTTATTACTGGCGCTGCAAATCATGCTGGGTTACTTCGCAATACTGATTCTTCCGCTATTCAATACCGTGGATTGCCATCATCAGATGGACGATTTGCGCGTGGCGCCGTTGGCAGCGGTGGCGTTCGTGATGACAGTTGTTGCGGTGGTGGCGTTGGTGGTTTGAACGCAGATGTCTAGTCGGGCAAACTGGTCAGCCGCGAAATCAATACTTCGACCAATGCGCGATCGCCTTTGTCGAGAGATTCGAACCTCGAGAGCAATTGGTGTGCGTGCGCAGGCGGTATGGTCGGCTCACGCATCGTGGCAGGCTGCGGCGAAGGCGGAAATTCCGGGCCTCGCTGGCCCGGCCCATATTGCAGCCAGTGCAGATCGACGTCGAACAACTCGGCGAATAACACGAGCGTGTCGTGAAGCGGAATGGTGGCGCCCTTCAACCACTTGTGAGCAGTTTGCGGCGATACGGAAATGGCGCCGTGACTGCGCTGTTTGAGCCAGTTCGCCAGTGCAGTGGGTCCTTCCAGCGACAGGGATTCGCGCCTCATGACAGCCCGCAGACGGGCGGCAAAGGCGGCTTTTTCGGTTCGCGTAGGCATGGGATAACCTTCGCTTAATTACGAGAGAATTGCCCTCAGAAAGGTCTGAAAATTGCATTTTGGAGCGACGTTTCGAGACCTGCCCCAAGGTCCATGGCAAGCGCATCGAGAATGACGTCCTTCTCCATGACGGAACCGGTCTAGCCTGGCAAGCTGGAAATCAGCGTTGCGCCGCAACTCGTGCTATGGCCGTGCAGTGCCATGAATGTTGCGCCAAGTCGCAAGGAGCGATCGCATCCAGTAATGACGTCTGTCACTCGCGTCAGATCGAACGTCTCCTTGCCCCGGTTCATCGCCGCTTGAATGTCCTCAGGGCTTCCCCCTTGAGCCAACGCAGGATCGCCGGCGTCCAGGTCATAGTCGCGGTAGACGCCCGGCTCCCATCCTTTATATGTGATTCCAATCGAGGCTTCGATAGGGTCCATCGCTGCCTTGACCATGCGAATGCCACCCTTGGCACCCGCCGTATCCAGCGTTCCGCCTGAGTCGAAATTCACTTCGAGTAGCTCCGGCGACACAGGCGCATTAAGCGTCACGGTCTGGCCGACATCGAGTTCAGCCTTGCTTGCATTCCCCACGAAGCCTTGACCGTTGCCGTCCCACGTGCTCTCACCGTGCTGCCGCATGACATAGCGATAGTCTGGCGGGGGTGCACCAACATATTCCGGTTGGCCCGTGCGTTCGCGCAACGTAAAGATGCGCTGATGGAAGCGCTCGCCGAGTGGTCGCAGCACGTCATCGGGTACTCGACCTGAAACACACCGGACACCACGTGCCTTTGGTACGGGTCACTGCGGCGGGCGTTGCGTCCCAGCAATGCCCCTCGGCACAGCGCCACGTGAGCGGGGTGCTCCTATTCACGTAGACCTCCGACACACATGCACCGCCCCGGCTCCCGGCAATGCGCCGCATCTCTTCAATGGTGTGCGTTGTCGTCCCCGCCTCTGGCATAGCGACTCCTATGAATCAATTGATCTCGCAACCTTCA
The DNA here is from genome assembly GCF_017104965.1 of Paraburkholderia sp. Ac-20340. GTDB lineage: Bacteria > Pseudomonadota > Gammaproteobacteria > Burkholderiales > Burkholderiaceae > Paraburkholderia. Next base: position 28,351 of record NZ_JAAGPR010000036.1, on the reverse strand, counting down.
TCCCCTCCGAGCAGTGTCCCGCCATGACTGGTGGTGTCACCCACGCGGGCAAAGCCCTGCCCGTTTACCGTCGAAGAGGAACCAGTCACGATAGTGGCCCCGCAACTGGTGCTGTCGCCAATAAGTGAGGCGGCCCGTCCGTTGACCGTGACGCCGCTGGTGCCGGTCGAGACTGTACCCATGCCGTGAAGCGGGCACGAGTGACGATCACCAACGCGAATGATAGCTGGCACGAAAACCTCCCTCGATGATTTAACAGTGATGGCTGGTTAAACGCCTGCGGGCAGCACCTGTGGATCGCGGCGGCGCACGGTTGCGATAAAGCGGTCGAGCAGTTCATCCTGCAAAGGCAACTCGCCAGGGCGGCAGGTGATACGCGCGTAGGGCGTCTGCATGAGCGAGTGATCGATACGTTCTGGATTGCTTAACCCTTCCATCTCGCGCAGGCGCAGCACGGCCAGAATTTCGGCGGGATAAACAGCTTCGAATACGGAGCCGAACTCATACTTCGCGGATTCCACATCGACTTCACGCCCGGTCACCGCAATACGCTCCACATGAGTGTCGCACGCCTGCACGAGGATGGGCAGCAGCTTTGCCGGGTCGGGTTCGCGCCAGTTTGCGACCAGCAGTCCCCATGCGGGATCGCGCGGCAACTTGTGTTTATCTAAGTCTAGCGGCTCGCCGAGCCAGTCACCGATGATGGACAGACCGAAGGCCGCGTAGCGCAGGGTAGAACCCAGTGGGGGATTGTGTCCATCATCGACTCCATACCCACCGTCGATGCCAGCGAACACAACCTGATGGAACGGCTTGACGAGCTGCGGCTGGCCCATGGCGATGCTGCCGAACATCGTTTTCGTCGCTGTATCAAGATCACTTACGATGGTTCGATCTGTACCCCTGAGTAAAGCAATCCCAATCATATCGGCATATAGCATCCGCACAAAACCTGAGGTCATGTGCTGGTTTGCGTTTAGCCATCGACCGTCTAGCGCTGCAAGCAAGCTGCTTCCTGCTTCTTGCATGGCTGCTCCAAAAAGATCTTCGGTCGCAAGTCCAACGTTTTCCCTCTCTTCAAGATAGCCGTCAAGCCATCCAAACTGAGGAAGAAGGCCAGACGGCCACTCTTTGACTTCAGGAAGCACCTTGTCCAGTCGAGTCTTGTTCGTCTTTACCATAATGTGCTTGCTTACCAGAGATTCCATTGAACGCCCGCCCCGCCCACACCCTGCGTCGTATTCAGTTTCGGCGTATTAGCTCCTCCCAGCGTCGCCTTAGTCTCGATCACCAGCAGGGTTTCCTCCGAGAACGTTAGCGTTCGGGTCGGCGCTACACCCTGTAGCCCATCGATACTGCTCCTCATTACATCGGTAGTTGGGGGGCGCGCCGTGATCGACGGCGGGGGGCACCTTTACCAGCATGTCCAGTCCGTGTTCGCTCGCGTTAGTAAGGCCGTAGCGGCTAGCGACGGTAGGGTTGTTGCTGAAACCGAGAAGTCACGATAGTGGCCCCGCAACTGGTGCTGTCGCCAATAAGTGAAGCGCGCCGTCCGTTGACCGTGACGCCGCTGGTGCCGGTCGAGACTGTACCCATGCCGTGAAGCGGGCACGAGTGACGATCACCAACGCGAATGATGGCTGGCACGGAAACCTCCCTCGATGATTTAACAGTGCTGGCTGGTTAAACGCCTGCGGGCAGCACCTGTGGATCGCGGCGGCGCACGGTTGCGATAAAGCGGTCGAGCAGTTCATCCTGCAAAGGCAACTCGCCAGGGCGGCAGGTGATACGCGCGTAGGGCGTCTGCATGAGCGAGTGATCGATACGTTCTGGATTGCTTAACCCTTCCATCTCGCGCAGGCGCAGCACGGCCAGAATTTCGGCGGGATAAACAGCTTCGAATACGGAGCCGAACTCATACTTCGCGGATTCCACATCGACTTCACGTCCGGTCACCGCAATGCGCTCCACATGGGTGTCGCACGCCTGCATGAGGATGGGCAGCAGCTTTGCCGGATCGGGTTCGCGCCAGTTTGCGACCAGCAGTCCCCATGCGGGATCGCGCGGCAACTTGTGTTTATCTAAGTCTAGCGGCTCGCCGAGCCAGTCACCGATGATGGACAGACCGAAGGCGGCGTAGCGCAGCGTGGTGTCATCGGATGGGTTACGCCCATCATGGATGCCATAACCGCCGTCGAGACCAGCGAACACGACCTGATGGAACGGCTTGACGAGTTGAGGCTGGCCTATGGCGATGACGCCGAGCATAGTTTGAGTAACCATGTCGAGGTCAAAGATAATCGTTCTCTCAGTACCGCTTAGACGTTCAATATCAATCAGTTCGGAATACAACATCCGCACGAACGCGCAAGTCATCCGCTGGTTTGCAGGCAACCATTGTCCATCTTGCGCGGCAAGCAAGCTCTCACCAACGCTGATCATCCCAGTCTTGTACAGATCGGAAATCGCCAATTCAACCTTGCCCTTTCCTGTCAAGTAATCGTCCAGCCATCCGGACAGCGGCCAATTGTCCGTAGACCACGACCTCACTTCAGGAAGTACCTTGTCTAGTCGTGTCTTGCTTGTCTTTGCCATGATGTGTTCGCTTACCAGAGATTCAATTGAATGCCCGTTCCGCCACCGACGAGCGAATTGAGTTGACCACGGTGGTCAAAAAACACCTGAGCATGTAGGTACTGTATGTTGCTGCTTTGAACTGCCCCGTTAATCGCATCAATCTTCTTCTGCACATCGGGATCAACTTCCAATATGTTGGAAGACTTCCAATGCCCTCGTTTAGACGCGATTTTCTTGAGGATGCTCTTGACCTTCGTCACACCGAACTGTTGTGTTCGGTTGAACCAAGGTGTCTTTAACCCTCCCAGCGTCGCCTTCGTCTCAATTACTACTAGCGTCCTTTCTGTAAACGTTAGCACTTGCGGCGGAGCCACCACCCCATTTAGGCCATCCATACTATGTCTCATGGTATCGGTAGTCGGGGCACGCACGGGAAGCGTCGGAGGCGGCGGCACCCACACCAGCATGTCCAGTCCGTGACCACTTTTGTTGGTCAGTCCGAAGCGATGAGCAATCGCGGGGTTATTGCTGTACCCAAGAATATTGTCGGATTTGAAACCCCATCGCTCGACCATGGCCGCAGCCAACGCTTCCTCGCCCGCGTCGCCCACTACCTTGCACATGCGACCAATGACTTTTACGCTACCGACATGCTGCGTGATCATCAAGGCCAGACGGTCGCGCAGTGTGCGAGACATAACGGCGACGTTTGCCCGACCAGACTGTGTGACGACGCTGACGAGGCTCTGATTGCTGTCCACCGAGGGCAAATCGCTTACGGTGACCTTGCCTTCCTCCGCATTGCCGGTCAAACGCTTTTCCAGCCGCAACTCGATGGCGCTGACTTCCGCCGTCTGCTTGCCCTGGAGTTTCGCGCGTTCGGCCTCGGTGAGCGCCTTCGTATCCAGGCGCGCAGTAGCCACGCCGTCGCGACGGAAACTTCGCAACGCCCAGCGGGCACCGCCGAATGCTGCAGGTGTAAGCATGGCCAGGTTGATCACCATGAACACCTGCCGCCCCCGCTCTGCCCCGTCCTTCGGGTCCGCAAGCGCTCCGATGCGCTCGAAGAGCTTCTCCCCAACATCCAGCCCTTCGCCGGTGATAACCCGGCTGGAGCCATCAATCATGGCATTCACCGCCAGCGCAGCATCCACTGCCGCCACCGTGTAGCGCACCGCTTTGTAAGCCACGATGGCCCCCATCTCAACCTCTCCGACGATGGGCACGAAGGCAAGCACAGCGGTAGCAACCTCGAAGGCGCCCTTGATGGCCTCCCATATTCGCAGGTTCTTTTTCGCCTGCTGATAGTGCTGATCGAGTTTAGCTGCGGCCTGCTTGACGTCATATAGACCCGATACCGTCCAATCGAAATTGCCGAAAGGCGAGCGGTATTCATCCCGTGACGGATTCGGCTCGTCTTTCGTCCAGCGGGCCGAGGTGAACGTCCAGAAGTAGATGCAGTCGTTCAGGAACGTGAAGTTATCGCCCGTGGTCTGGAATGTGCCCGGCGAAGTCGAACGTCCGCCGAGCGCCTCACCCACAAACAGGGGCGTCACGAAGTTGTCATCCACCATTGCATCGTCTATGCAGGCGAACTCGTAGCCCTGCTTGGCAAGAAATGCATATAACTCCGCCAGATACGCTTCCCCATGGTCCGCGGCGAGTTGCTTGATGACACGCAACAGGAAGGTGTCGCGAAAATTCTGCGCCTTGTCCCTGATCCAGCGGTTGTTCAGTAGCCAGTCATCGGTGGCCGACTCGGGCAACGAAGGAATGCCCAGCACCTGATCGCCCTGGCGCGGGCCGCTATCGCCATTGACCGAGAACGGGACGCCGAATGCTGTGCATGTCTTGCAGATGTCTTTTGGCACAGGCAGTGTGCCGTCCATCGCGTCCTGCATCAGCTTTTCGTAGCTGTTTTCAACGGCCTCTGCCATCTTCACGCCTCCTTGAGTAACTTATGATGGTTGTGAAGGAAATCGCGCCAGCGTTGCCAGCGCTCGCGCAGGGTCGCTGCTTCATCCACAGCCAGATGCAGGCCGTGAAGCAAGGGATTGACGAGGTAATGCCGCCCAAAAGCCAGCGCGAGAAACACATGCATGCTCAACCGGGCGATGTGCTCTTCGTTCATGTCCCGAAGGTCATCAACCACCGTGGGCAACGGAATGCCCATGTGTTGGTAGCCCAGCCGTTGATACGCATTCAGTGGCGTGCGCTCAACAGGGAGCAGCCCCATGCGCTGACGAGCATCGCACTCGTAGGTCTCGTAGCAGGCCAGTGCCATCTCGACAGACAGTCCGCGCTGCTTCGTAACCGCGTCCCATGTCAGCCACATCTCGCGCGACGAAACTTTGTCGGGCGTAGCTGGCAACGCCTCAAGCACAATGGCGTGCATGGATGCGAGCGCCGATTCGCGCTGCTGGCGCTCACGGATCGCAGTCTGCAGGGCCATAGTCAGACGGCTGTCCTGATCCATGCCCGCACTGGCGAGGATCGGCTCGATGTCCCCGCAGGTCGGGTCGTTCTGCCAGCCCAGGCCGAGCAGAAAGCTGGTGACGATGTAGAAGCTGTAAGCCTGGCCTTCGCCGTAGCCCAGGGACACGGCCGCCTCGCCCGCCTGCGTGACGAGTTCATCGAGGTACTGCGCGTCACCAGGCAGGCGGCGCAGCGAGAGCGCCATCCTGTCGCGCAGATAGCGCACGAGCTGGCGGTTTGCGTCCCTGCGCGCAACCTCGCCCATGCCACGTAGATCGAGTGCTGGCAGGACCATTACGCTGCCTCCCGTGGCACGTCTCGCCACACCAGACAGCCATCGCGTTCATCGGCGTCCACGCCGCTTTCAAAGACAGGACGCACCAGTCGCGCGAGGCCTGCGCATGGATCGTGGAAGTAGTACTGCTGGATGTCGCCGCGTGCGAAGAAGCGCGTCACGGCGTCCGGCTGCGCGGCAAGGGAGGCGGTGTACATGCGAAGAGAGCCTGGATCGCCCAGACGAAGGAAATACCGCCGCCCGTCGGCTTCAAACTTCGCGAAGCGGCGCAAATGGCGCCACAGCCCGTCGAACGATAGGCTGGCCGGAATCAGCGTGAAAGCCAGCGATTCTCGTGCGCCTCCTGCCCATTCATCGAAGCGCGAACCTGATTCGACCTGGGCAAGCCATGGCGCACGCGTCTCCATGCCGTGAAGGTCGCCTGCCCGCCACAGGCAACGGTGCGCCACGTCGTGGAAGGCCATGCGGGCCAGCAATTCCTGTTGTGTCGCGGCTTCCATCAGAAGGAACAGCTCCTGGCCGCGCGGCAGGGGCATCCCTGCCTCCTGTATGTGCCGGTGCAGGCTCATACGCTGCTCTTTCCAGCGAGCGGGCATTCCTCGATCACCGGCAGCCCCTGCCGGATCGCAGACTCGATGGCCTGGACCTGGTCGGTAGCAGGCGTGTTGACAACCAGATGGCCATCAATCGTTACAGTTGGGCTTTTGAGAGTAATGCCACCGCTGTCAAGCGTGATCGAGCCGTTCGGACCACGGATAACGAACCTGTCGACGCCCTGTAACAACCCGTCGCGCGTCAGCGTGCGCAGTGCGGTTTTGGCCTCGGTGGACAGCGTACCCTCGATGATCAGGGCGGCGTTCTCGCCTATGGTGACGTGATGGCTGGCGGCAATATCCTCCTGCAAGGTGTTGCCAACCTTGCGCACTTCGTTGCGGTTGATCGTGGTGAAAACGTCCTGCCCCACATGATCCTTACGGTCGCGCGCTGTGGAATGAATCTCGTCCTGTCCGATATCGGTCTGACGGTCGCGTCCTACACCGACACGCTGGTCGTTACCGATGCTGTGCGTCTCATCGTGATTGACGTGGATGTTTTGATCTTTCTGCGCATGAACGTAGATTTCTTCCTGATCCTTTTCGTCCTCGAAACGCAATTCGTTGTAACCTTCTCCCTTGTGCGTCTGGCTCTTGATCGTCATGCGCGTCTTGTGACGCGGCAGCTCATAGGGCGGCAAGTTGGTCGCGTGGTACGTCCTGCCGATAATGATCGGTTGATCGCAATCGCCATCGAGGAAGGCCACGATGACCTCCTGCCCGATGCGCGGTATCGCCATGTGCCCCCACGTTGCACCGGCCCAGTTCTGCGCCACACGTATCCAGCAGGAGCTGTTCGCGTCACTGTTGCCGTAGCGGTCCCACGGGAATTGGACTTTGACGCGACCGAATTCGTCGCAGTAAATTTCTTCGCCTTCGGGACCGGTAACAGTAGCGATCAAAGGACCGTCGATACGGGGCTTGGTCAGGAGTTCCGGCTTCCACTCGATGTGGTCAGGGATGATCTTCGCCGTATAGCTGTACTGCGTGCCTGTGTTGGCGTCGGCGGATTCTTCTGCCTGGCTCACGGTCTGCGTGCCGGTGTGCACCATGCTCACCACCCGCCAGCCGGTATTCCAGTCCTCACGGGCGTGGCCTTCCAGATCGAACGCGAGGCCTGGTTGCAGGCGGGCATCGTCGCCCTCGATTTCGGCAACCTGGGCTTCGTTACGTAGCGCGAGCAGGCGGGTCTCCGTAAAGGGCCGTCCAGCCTCATCTCGCTTGTACCGGCCGGGGTAGTCAAAGCGCTCATACCCATCGTTCTGGTGAGAAAGATTCACCCCGGTGCTGCTTTGCTCCTGAGCGTACTGTGGGTGCTTGAATGTGTAATCGCGTTGTATCTGTCGCGCGGTGCGTACCTGTTCGGCGTAGCTGAAATTCCTGATACACGGTTCGGCCTGATCACCGCCTGGCGTGGCGTTGTACACCACCGGACCACCTTCGATGGTGCCGTGGATGTAGAGCCGGTCTCCCTGTCTGAGGCAGTGGCTCGTAGCATCGAAGGAATGCGTATAGAACAGTCCTTCCTCTGCACTGAGTCTGTGAAAAAATTGCGCGTCAGTTTCGCCGGGCTGAACGCAGTACTCACGCACCGTGTGCTCTTTGGTCAGGTCTTGCACGGCATCGTTGATGCCCGAGCGCTCCAGTACGGTTTGCAGGATCTGCGGCGCGCTCATCTGCTGGAAGACTCGCCAGTCTGAACGCAAGTTCGCCCGTGCTATCTGAGGCTCCACGACGACGCGGTAGTACGTGCGCCGGAAACCCGTCTTGCCCTGTTCGAAGCGGCTGACGAGTCCGTTCACATAACGCACTGCTTTTTCGCTTCGCCAGATTGCGAAAGTGGCTGGCTGATCGAGAACCTTGCTGAAATCGACGGCGGGGTCGGTGCTCGCCAGCTCAACAACCAGCGTGAAGGGGGAGTTGATGCCCTCGGTCAATTGAAAAGTAACAACATCGAACACGGCGCCACCCGCCGGTTTGAAAGTAAAACGCACATCACTCTGACTGGGCATGCCTCAGATCTCCTACTCGCAAAATGGTCGGCACTTGGCATTCTTCAACTAATCTGGATTGCTTATCGATATGATCAAGAATATCGATCGAGATATTGGACCGAACTGCCCGCGACGGACTTGCGTAGCGTCAATGCCGCAGCAGACTGACAGCACAATCAGACTCGCCACCGGAAAGATCTTGTGTTGCTGCAACGCTAATCAGAGAATCGGGAGGCGAAAAGGCGACGCAAAAGTCGCTTTGAGAGGGGCCGCGAACAAACCAATGCGCGGGAGCCATGACGCTCCGGCAGTAGGTGAGGATCGATACGATCCTGATGCGACGCGCGTCGGAGCGCGTCGCGGAGAAACATCAGAAATAAAAAAGGACGACCCGCAGGTCGCCAAGGAGAAGGGTGCGCAGGACGAGTCCCGCACGATGTCGATTTGCGTTTCGACGGTTGATGATAGGGGCACGCGTAAAAACGCTGCATTGCGCAGTATTAACAAAGTAATGGGGCGGAAAATCACACCCTATGATTTTTCCTCGCGCTCCCACTCGATGCCGTCGAGCACCTGCGCCACCGTAAGCGAAGCAGGTGTCTCCTCTCCCGTTGGGCCAGGTGGGCCAATGACGAGCGCACGCCCCAGCAACGGCTGGGATGGAAAGCGCGGCGTGAAGAATGCAGGCGACAGCGGATCGTGAAACGTACCGAACCTGTCCGCATTTTTGTGGGCGAGGCGGTTGAACAAATCGTTACCCACGTGCCTGAGTAAATCGGTCGCCGAACAGGATAGCAAACTGGTTCATGGCTGCCTCACAGTCGAAGGCAGCTCGAACGGATTTAGCCAGCACGTTGCATAGCGCGAGCCACAGCAGCTTGATCGCAGCTTCGTCATTCGGGAAGTGGCCACGGGTCTTGATGATCTTACGCAACTGCATGTTCAGGCTTTCGATGGCGTTCGTTGTGTACACAACCCGTCGAATGCGCGTACATTGCGATGATGCGCTCGTCGAAGCCGGTGAAGCGGCGATCGTGTTTGGGAATCAGGATCGGTTCGACGCTGCCGTCGCGGTCGCGGGGTATCTCGACACGTACCGGCCCCCGATCGGTAATCACCGTCTTGCCGTTGGCGCTATTGCGTTCGTTGGCATGCCAAGGTGGCTTGGCCTGGCCCTGCTGATAGCCCAGATGCAGGTTCATCTCGGCACCCATTGCACGCTCAATAAGCGCCTTGTTGAACGCCAGCATCAGGTCCTGCACCTCGGCCGGCGTCATCGGCCCCTTGACCAGTTGGTCCAGCAGTTCTGCGGGCAATTCAGGCAGCGGCCCGCGGGCCGCCGCCTGAGAGGCTACCGTGCGTTTCTTCTTCATTGGCATATCCATGATCTTTACCTCTCATGATATGCCTCGCCCACAAAATGCCGGACAGGTCCCCATTGAACGAAAATAGTTAACGCGCACATCACCCGCCGCAGGCACTGCAGCGCCTCACCAACCTTATCCACAGAAATCGTGAGCAAGCCTGTGCATATCCTTCGGACATCCGCGCAAAGTCCTTGATCGCGCAAGCAATTCCGCCATCGCCCGTTACTTGATGCGCCATGAATCAGCCATCGAAAACGAACAAAGACCCTAAAGAACAAGGGGAATTTGCCGTTAATCCCGACATGTTGTCGGGCCGTGACCGGCCGATCTGCAAGGAATCCCATGCGCAACAACCAACCCGTCACGCAGCAGGAGTTCGACTATCCTGCTTCGCAGATGCTCGTTTCGGCCACCGATCTCAAGGGCCGTATTCAGTATTGCAATCCCGCGTTCGTCGCCGTTTCCGGTTTCACGAAGGAAGAACTGATCGGCAAGGCGCATAACGTCATCCGCCATCCCGACATGCCGGCCGAAGCCTTCGCCGACATGTGGGAGACCATCAGCAGCGGCCGTCCGTGGACCGCGCTCGTGAAGAATCGCCGCAAGTCCGGCGATCACTACTGGGTTCGCGCGAACGTCACGCCCGTGTCCGAGCAGGGCACGGTGGTCGGCTATCTGAGCGTGCGCGTGAAGCCGGGCCGCGAGGAAGTGCGCGACGCCGAACAGCTTTACGCGCAGATGCGCGAAGGCCGTCTGCGCGGCATGCGTCTGCATCAGGGCGACCTCACGCGTACCGGCATCATCGGTGCGGCGAAGTCGCTCATGCGCCTGCCCATCGCCACGCGTATCGGTATCGGCTATGGGCTCGTGCCGGCCGCGCTCGCGGCGGCCGGCTTCGGCGCCTGGCAGGGTCTGCCGCCCACGCCGTTCTGGTGCGCGTTCGGCGCCGCAGCCGTATGCAGTCTGGTGGGCTGGCGCCTGTCCACGCGCCATCTGGGCGCGCCGCTCGAACAGATGTCGATGGCGTCCACGCGCATGGCCGCGGGCGACCTCACCGCAACGCTCGCGATCGCCTCGAAAGACGATCTCGGCGATGTGCTGCAGGCGCTCAATCAACTGCAGGCCAATCTCACCGCGATCGTCTACGACGTGCGCGCGCAGATCGACGGCATGCTCGATGCCGCGCACGAAATCTCCACCGGCAATCTCGATCTCTCGCGCCGCACGGAATTGCAGGCCGCGTCGCTCGAAGAAACGGCCGCCACCATGGATCAGCTCACGACCACGGTGCAGGCCAACGCCGAAGCCAGCACGCGCGCGCTCGATCTCGCCCGCGAGGCGCAGGACGCGGCCGCTCAGGGCGGCTCGCTCGCGGGCCGCATGGAGCGCACGATGGCGGGCATCACCGACGCCTCGAAGCGCATCGCCGATATCACCGGCGTGATCGACGGCATCGCGTTCCAGACCAATATTCTCGCGCTCAACGCGGCCGTCGAAGCCGCCCGCGCGGGCGAGGCGGGCCGCTCGTTCGCCGTGGTCGCGGGCGAGGTGCGCATGCTGGCGCAACGCTGCGCGGCATCGGCGAAGGAAATCAAACAGGTCGTCGATGCGAGCGTGCACGAGATCGCCCAGGGCACCGAACTGGTCGGCCACACGACGGCGCAGATGCGCGCCATCGACGAAGCGGTGAGCCGGGTTTCGTCGATCATCGTCGAAGTCGCCAATGCGAGCGGCGAGCAGGCCGAGGGCATTCGACAGGTCAATCAGGCCGTCGCGCATCTGGACAGCGCCACGCAACAGAATGCGGCGCTGGTCGAACAGGCCGCCGCCACGGCGCAGCGTCTGGCCGATCAGGCCGATGTGCTCGACGAGGCCGTGCGCCTCTTCACGGTCGCGGGTACACAATCGGGTACGCAGTCCGGCGCACAGGCGACTACGCGCAGCGCACCGGCCAGGCGCATCGCGCAACGTCCGGCCGCGCACGCGCGCGAAGAAACCGCCGAGGTCTGATAACCCGGCGCGCATGATACGAAAGCCCGCTGTAAAGCGGCTGCGGGCTCGTATTAAGCAGACAGATCGGCATTTGTCCCATCTCGACAGCGCGCGCGCCAAACCGCACTATCACTCCCGTCAGCGCCCACTTTGTGGGTGTCTGATCCGAGTAACAACGGCGTTTCGACGGCTCCCCGGCCTCTACCGGGTGAGCCGTTTTTTCTTGCGGTTTCCGTCGCGCGCAAAGGTGAGGATTTACGGGACCAAAAGCGCATCTGACCGCAAACCGGCCGCCACCGAGACCGCCACCTCACGCGCCCCGGCAAGCACTAGGCAGCCATTGCGTCACGCCCGTGACAATGGCGTAGCCAGCGCAACAACTTCCGTGCACCGTTGCAGGGCGCGCAAAAATGCGCGTATCAGCGTGGACTCGCGTTAAACTGGCTAGCCAGGTCAGACGGCGGCGCGGTATGTGCGCCCGCGCTCACAGCACTGAGACGCCGCACGGCCGACCCCGTACAATGGTTCGACCAAACACGAGGACAACATCAATGCGCACGACCGGGTCTTCCGGAACCATGACCCTGCTCACCGAGCATGACGACGCCACTGGACGCGAAACGCGTTCGCTGCGCCTCGAATCATCGGCCGATGGCAAGAGCCTGCTGCTGATCGAAATCGACGAGCGCAAGCCGGGCATCCACCGCGAAGTGCGTTATGAAATCACGCCTGCGGAACTGATCGCGGCCATCCGCGCGCAGGGCGCCGAGCTACCGGGCGAGTCACACGTTCGCTAAGCCGGGCTAAGCCAGGTCAAGCGGCAAGGCCGGGCGCTTCCGGCCAGCCGCCGTCACGGTTCATCCTCCACGCCCGCCAGCTTCGCGGGCCGTTTGCGCGAAGGCGCCGCCATGGCGCCTCGCGCGTTCTCACACGCTTTGTTCGTCGCGCCCGTGCAACGCCGCCGGTGCGTTCACACGCATGCCGCGCGCGCCGGGCATGCTGGCTCCTGCCTCGCTTGCGCTCCGGCGCTTACGCGCATCGAATCCGCATCGGGCGTATGCTCCCCAACTCGGGTTTCAAGGCGCTTGCGGCCTCGCTTGCACGCCTTCGAAATGCGTCCATAATCGTTACGTTAATCTTCCAGTTTGCGCTGCTCGCGCGGCGCTCAAGGCAAGGGAAGTAAGCCGATGCTACATGACCTCATCGCGCAGTACGGCCCTGCGCTCGTCTTCCTCAACGTGCTGGCCGGGGCGCTCGGGCTGCCGGTGCCCGCCATGCCGGCGCTCGTGCTGTTCGGCGCGATGGCCGCCATGCATCCGGGTTCGATCGGCCAGCAGGTCGCGCCGGTGCTCGGCCTATCCGTCGTCGCCATGCTGATCGGCGACAGTGTCTGGTTCATGGCCGGCCGGCTCTATGGCGGCAATACGCTCAAGACGCTCTGCAAGCTCTCGCTCTCGCGCGATACCTGCGTAAAAAAGACCGAGCGCTTTTTCGGCCGCTGGGGCGTGCGCGTGCTCGCCATCGCCAAGTTCGTGCCGGGGCTGTCGCTCGTCTCCGTGCCGCTGGCCGGGGCGATGGGCACGCCTTATCGGCAGTTCGTGGGTTTCGACGGCATTGGCGCGGCGCTGTGGTCCGGCACGGGCTTGCTGATCGGCGTGCTGTTCGCTCCGCAGATCGACATGATGCTGGCAGGCGCGAGCCGCCTCGGGCGCCTCGCGGCGGTTGTCGTGGTCGTGTTGCTGCTGCTTTATGCGGCGTATCGCTGGACGCGCCGCCGCCAGTTGATCAAGAAGCTCGCCAATGCGCGCATCACCGTCGACGATCTCTACCGCGCAATGGCCAACAAGCCGCCGCCCGTGGTGTTCGACATCCGCTCGGAGGAAAAGCGCAAGCTCGATCCGTTCATCATTCCGGGCGCGCTGTTCGCCGACGAGCGCAAGCTCGACGAGATTCTGGCGAAGTATCCGCTCGAGCAAAAGCTCGTGATCTATTGCTCGTGCCCCAATGAAATTTCCGCGGCCTGGATGGCGAAAAAACTCGTCGAGGCCGGTTTCGTCGATGTCGTGCCGCTGCTTGGCGGTCTCGACGCGTGGCGCGATTCCGGGCGCACTCTCGAATCGCTGCTGGTGACCCAGCATCCCGAGGTGCCGGTCAACATCACGCCGAAAGCTGTCTGATTCCGCGCGCCGGCAAGGCAAATGGGCCCGCCGGCGCGCGCATGAGGAGAATCGCCTGATGGGCTCTATTGCCACTGAGCCGCCTCCCTACGAGGCCTCGCAATCCACGCAGTCCACGCTTTCCGATACCCAGCCGCAACCCGCCGAGGCGCCGTTCTCGACGCTCTCCACGCGGCGCCACCAGATGTTCCCCCAACTCACCGACGACGAAATCGCGCGTCTCTCGCGTTTCGGCGAGCGCCGCCATTGGGAGCCGGACGAGTTGCTGTTCCACACCGGCGAAACCGGCCCCGGCATGTTCGTGCTGCTCGCGGGCTCCGTGAAGGTGTTCCAGCGCGACGGACTCGGCCGCGAGCGCCTGATCGTCGAGCACGGCCGCGGACATTTTCTCGCCGAAGTCGGCCAGCTTTCCGGCGGCCCGGCGCTGGTAGACGGGGTGGCGCTCGAACCCGTCGATGCGGTGCTGATTCCGCCCGAGAAGCTGCGCGCGGCCATCGTCGCCGAAGCCGAACTCGGCGAGCGCATCGTGCGCGCGCTGATCCTGCGCCGCGTTTCGCTGATCGAAAAAGGCGCGGGCGGGCCAATCCTCGTCGGCAAGCATGACGATCCCGCGCTGCTCTCGCTGCAGGGCTTTCTCACGCGCAACGGCCATCCGTATTCGGTGCTCGACGAACGCGACGAAAGCAGCATGCTCTGCGTGATCGAGCGCTTCGCGGCGCGCTGCGAAGATCTGCCGCTGGTGATCTGCCCGGACGGTTCGGTGCTGCGCCATCCGTCCGCGCCCGAACTCGCCACCTGCCTCGGGCTGCTGCCCGAACTGAACGGCGAGCGCGTCTACGACGTGGCCGTCGTGGGCGCGGGTCCGGCCGGGCTCGCTACGGCCGTCTATGCGGCTTCCGAGGGTTTATCGGTGATCGTGCTCGACTCGCGCGCGCCCGGCGGCCAGGCGGGCGCGAGTTCGCGCATCGAAAACTATCTGGGCTTCCCGACCGGCATTTCCGGCCAGGCGCTTGCGGGCCGCGCGTTCGTGCAGGCGCAGAAGTTCGGCGCGCACGTGGCGATTCCGGTCTCGGTGAAAAAGCTCCATTGCGACGAACATCCGCGCCGCCTCGAAACCTGTAGCGGCGATGTGCGCGCGCGCACCGTCGTGATCGCGAGCGGCGCGATTTACCGCCGCCCGAGCATCGCCGGGCTCGATCGCTATACCGGTCGCGGCGTCTACTACTGGGCCTCGCCGGTCGAAGCGAAACTCTGCAAGCACGAGAACGTCGTGCTGGTGGGCGGCGGCAATTCGGCGGGCCAGGCGATCGTCTATCTCTCCACTCAGGCGCGCCAGATTGACGTGCTGATCCGCAAGGCCGGTTTCGAATCGACGATGTCGCGCTATCTGATCGACCGCATCGCCTCGCTGCCGAACGTCAACGTGCATCCGCGCAGCGAGATCGGCGGGCTCGACGAAGACGAAGCCGGGCTCGCCGCGATCCGCCTGAAAGCGCCGTGTCCCGAAGGCATCGATCGCTTCGACGCGCGCCATCTGTTCCTCTTCACGGGCGCGGACCCGAACACCAGCTGGCTGCGCGAATGCGGCGTGGCGCTCGACCCGAACGGCTTCGTGCTGACCGGCGCGGACGAGTCGTGCAGTCTCGCGACCTCGGTCGAAGGCGTCTATGCGATCGGCGATGCGCGCGCGGGCTCGACCAAGCGCGTGGCGGCGGCGGTCGGCGAAGGCGCGGCGGTGGTCGCGCAAATCCACCAGTTGCTGGGCGCGATGACGACCGCCGATGCGCAGGCCGTCACGCCCGTCGCCGCGATGGCCGGCCTGCATGCGTGACGACGCGGCGTTCGACGAGGACGCCGAACCCGCATCCACAGGCACTGCCGCGACACTGACGCTCCCGCTCGCGGCGGCGCGCACGCTGCATCTGGCGGCGCAAGGGCTGCTCGCGCCGCCGCGCCGCAAAGCCACGCCCGACGATGTACTGGCCGCGATCCGGCGCATGGCGCAACTGCAGATCGACACGATTCACGTGGTCGCGCGCAGTCCGTATTTCGTGCTGTTCAGCCGCGTGGGCGCGTACGATCCGCGCTGGCTCGACGCGCATCTCGCCGAAGGGCGCCTGTTCGAATACTGGTCGCACGAAGCCTGTTTCGTGCCGATCGAGGATTACGGCCTGTTGCGCCATCGCATGCTCGACCCTTCCGGCATGGGCTGGAAATACGCCGGCGAATGGCACACGACACATCGCCGCGAGATCGACGCACTGCTCGAACGCATCCGCGCGAGCGGCCCGGTGCGTTCCGCCGATTTCGCGCGCGCCGAAGGTGCCAAAGGCAGCGGCTGGTGGGACTGGAAGCCCGAAAAGCGCCATCTGGAAGTGCTGTTCGCCATCGGCGCGCTGATGGTGGCCGAGCGGCGCAATTTTCAGCGCGTCTACGATGTGGCCGAGCGCGTGCTGCCCAACTGGAGCGACAAGCGCGATCTGCCTTCGCGCGCCGATGCCGAACGCACGCTGCTGCTGCGCACCTGCCAGGCGCTGGGCGTGATCCGCGCGGACTGGGCCGCCGACTACTACCGCCTGCCGCGCCGCCCTTATACCGAGGCGCTGCACGCGCTCGCCGATGCGGGCGAGCTGATCCCCGTGCGCGTGGAAGGCTGGAAGCCCGATGCGTTCGTGCACCGCGATCACGCGGCGTTGCTCGACGCTGCGGCGGGCGGCACGCTGGCATCGACGGTCACGACCTTGCTTTCGCCGTTCGATCCCGTGGTGTGGGACCGCAAACGCGCCGTGGCGCTATTCGGCTTCGACTATGCGATCGAATGCTATGTGCCTGCGCACAAGCGCAAATACGGTTACTTCGTACTGCCGATCTTGAGCCGCGGAAAACTGGTGGGGCGCATCGATGCGAAAGCCCATCGCGCGCAGCAGATATTCGAAGTGAAGGCGTTGCATCTGGAGCCGGGCATCCGCGTGAGCGGCCGGCTGATCGGCGATCTGCGGCGCGCGCTGCAACGTTGCGCGGACTGGCACGGCACGCCGGAACTGCAGATAGGCGATGCGCCCGAAGGTCTCGCCGATGCCTTGCTCGCTCAAGCGTCCGATGACAACTGAGGACGCCTGAGAAGCCCGGGATAAATCAACGCTCCAGCTTTACCCGCAGCTCGCGCGCGGCTTCGAGCAGGCCTTCATAGCCCGAGCGGGCATGTTCCGGCAGATCCGGGTCGCCGACCAGCGCACCCAGCGTTTCGATCAGGCTGAACACGAGGCCTTTGGCCGCGCCCGCCGCGATATTGCCGCTCTTTACGCCTTCATCGACATGCGTAAACGCTGCGTTCAGATTGTCGAGATCGTTTTGAGGCACATTCGCGCCCGGCGCTTGAGCGTCATGCTTTGGCGTGTCGTCGCTCGTCATGATGAACTGTTTCCCCTTGCTGATACTTCGAAAAAAGAAACCCGCACTGCTGTTATATACCGATCGCAGGCAACCGTCCAATGGCCTGACGACCGCTCCCGAATCTTCTCACCTTTGCGCGTTTTACGCTTTCGGGCGCGCTGTCGTTGCCGGATTCAGTTCACGCCGTTAGCCGATAAAACTGCCTGAAAACAGGTGTTTTTATCGGTTTACGCAAATGACATCGGCATGACTGAACGAATTTCGGCATCTAATCATTGCGTTTACCGAATAGTCCCGCAAACGCTCACCTTTGAATGTCCGATGCGCATTCCAGCACGCAGGCGATGAGATTCCAGTTTTTGCACAGAAATCCGGAAAATTCATTTCATCGCTTGTTTCAAGGTGTTTTATGCCGATTCAGTCACAAGCAAACGCACTCCAAGAATCTCAAAGGTGCGCTTCAAGCGCGCGTGGCGCTCACTCCCGAAAACGCTCACCTTAACCGTTCTTGACGCCATCGCGTCACGTCTCCAGACTGTGCGCTTCCCCCTCCCGCCCCATCGCCCTGCCCGCGCCATGAGCCAGACCACGCCTTTTGTTGCCGACCGCTTCCACGACGCCGCGCCGCATTACCTCATCGGCCGTCCCGCTTACTCGCCCGCGCTGATTCGCCGCGTGGCGCAGCGCATGGGCCTGAACGGCACGCAGCGGCTGCTCGATCTGGGCTGCGGCCCCGGCCAGCTTTCGCTCGCGTTCGCCAGCTGGGTGGCAAGCGCCGTGGCCATCGACCCCGAACCCGCCATGCTCGAAGTCGCCGCGCAACTGGGCGCGGGCATCGCGCCGAACATCGAATATCGTCAAGGCAGTTCGTACGATCTCTCGCCGGCAACCGGCGCGTTCCACCTTGCTGTGATCGGCCGGGCGTTCCACTGGATGGATCGCGCCGATACGCTCGCGCGGCTCGATACGATCCTCGCCGAACGCGGCGCCGTGGCGCTTTTCAACACCACACATCTGGACGACCCGCAGCGCCCGTGGGCCGCGCAATATCGCAATCTGCTCGACAGCTACGCAAGCGCCGATCCCACCCGCACGCTGCGCCGCTCGGCGGAGTGGGAAAGCCATACGGATGTGCTGGCGCACTCGGCGTTTGGCGCCATCGAGCACATTTCGGTGATCGAATACCGGCGCGTGAGCGCGGCGCAATTGAAGGCGCGGCCGTTGTCGATGTCGAGTCTCGCGCGCGAGCGGCTGGGCGCGCGGCTCGATACGCTGCTCGCGGAAATCGACGCGATCGTCGCCACGCACGGCAGCGATGGCTGGCTCGTCGAGCGCATCGAATCGACCGTGACGCTGGCGGCGCGCGAGGCCGCTTGAACCCGCGCAAGCGCGTTCAAGCCGCGTGGGTTATCGTATGAAGATGGTTTGAAACCACAGCCAACGAGCGCGAAAGGAGACGCGATGAGCTACGCCACAAAAGCCCCGGACCGCAGGGAAGTCGACGCCCTGCAAGGCCGCGCCGTGCTGGAATTCGGCACCGACTGGTGCGGTTACTGCCAGGGCGCGCAGCCGCTGATCGGCGACGCCTTCACGAAACATCCCGACGTGCGCCGCATCAAGGTGGAAGACGGCCCGGGCCGCGCGCTCGGCCGTTCGTTCCGCGTGAAGCTGTGGCCCACCCTCATCTTTCTGCGCGACGGCGCTGAAGTCGCGCGCATCGTGCGCCCCACTTCGGCGCTCGAACTCGACAACGCGTTCGACACGCTGGCCTGAATCCGGCAAAGCTCCCGTAAATCCTCACCTTTGGCCGCCAGGCGGCCAGTTCTGCCTCTCAAGCGCGTTCATTCGAGCCCGGCCAGCAGATCGTCGATAGCCCGATAAACGCGCTCCACCACTTCCGGCCCCACCTCTGCCTCCAGCGCCTTGTAGCGCGCCTCCAGTTCCTTCGTGATCGCCTTCACGAGCTGATGGCTCTTTTTCGTGAGCGTGACCAGCACGCGCCGCTGATCGTCGGCGAAGCGCTCTTTGGTGACGAGACCCAGCGCTTCCATGCGCGCGAGCACGCCCGCCATGCTCGGGCTGGAAATCGTGCACAGATCGGAAATCTGGCGCGGCTCCAACGGGCCGCTATCGTTGAGCGCGCGAATCACGCGCCATTGCTGCTCCGTAAGCCCATGCGCGGTGATGAGCGGGCGAAAGCGCTCCATCATCTTTTCGCGCGCCCGCAGGAGCAGCATGGGCAGGTTGCGGTGCGCGAGGTGCGTGGAGGAGCGTGAGGAATCGGACATGATGGTTTCGTTCTGGATACCGCGGCGGGCGCCTGCAAGACCAGGGGAAACCCGCGAAACCGGTATCGATGATTGACGCTGGATGATAGCAAGCGCAGAATCACTCACATATTAGTGTTTTCCGGGAAAGTGAACCGCACCATGTTTTCCGTAGACGATCATCTGCTGCATCTCGAAGGCGAAGCCTTGCCGCGCGACGTTGACGCGGCTCGGGCCCGCGCGCTGCTCGCCCATGGCGCACGCTGCCGCGCGCCCGTTTCAGGCGCCGTTTACGGCACGCTGCTCAACGACCGCCACGCCCTGGACGCGCTGGGCGACGCGGTCAATGCCGCGCCCTACAAAGCCCCGCCGCGCGCGCCCATTCTTTATCTGAAACCGCGCAACACGCTGGCGGGCCACGGCGCGCGCGTCGTGGTGCCGGGCGCGCAAGGCGTGCAGGTGGGCGCGTCGCTTGGCATCGTGATCGGGCGCACCGCCACGCGTGTCGCGGCGCGCGACGCATTCGATTACATCGCGGGCTACACGCTGGTCGCAGACCTGAGCGTGCCGCACGAAAGCGTCTATCGGCCTTCCGTGCGGTTTCGGGCGCGCGACAATTTCTGCGTGATCGGCCCGACGATCGTCGCGCAGCATCACGTTGCCGATCCCAACAATCTGCAGATCCACGTCGATATCCAAGGCTCGGCGCGCTTTAGCGCCAGCACGGCAACCAGCGCGCGCAACGTCGCCCAGCTACTCGCCGATGTCACCGATTTCATGACGCTCGCGCCCGGCGACATCCTCACGCTCGGCGTGCCCCATGGTTCGCCTGTTGCACATGAAGGTGCGCGCGCAACTATATCGATTGCAGACTGGCCCGCGCTAGCCGTCGAATTCATCGCACAAGGAGCCGCAGCATGATGCGAGGACGCGTCGCCTATGCAGGCGCCATTCACGAAGCGTATCCGGAAGCCAGCAACCGCGTGCGTCTGGCCGATGGCCGCGTGCGCGCTGAAAACGAAGTTGTCTGGCTCGCGCCGTTCGAGCCGGGCACGATCTTCGCACTCGGCCTGAACTACGCGGAACACGCAAAAGAACTGCAATTCAGCAAGCAGGAAGAGCCGCTTGTGTTTCTCAAGGGACCGGGCAGCGTGATCGGCCATCGCGGCATTACTCGCCGTCCCGCCGATGTCACCTTCATGCACTACGAGTGCGAGCTCGCGGTGGTGATCGGCCGCGCGGCGCAGAATGTGAAGCGCGAAGACGCCATGCAATACGTCGCGGGTTACACGATCGCGAACGACTACGCGATCCGCGACTATCTGGAGAACTACTACCGCCCGAACCTGCGCGTGAAGAACCGCGACGGCGGCACGGTGCTCGGGCCGTGGTTTGTCGATGCGGCGGATATTGCGGACGTCAACGCGCTCGATCTGCGCACCTATGTGAACGGCGAACAAAAGCAGCACGGCAACACGCGCGATCTCGTCACGGGCATCGCCGAACTGATCGAATACCTGAGCGGCTTCATGACGCTCGCGCCCGGCGACGTGATTCTCACCGGCACGCCCGAAGGCATCGTCAACGTGAATGCCGGCGATGAAGTGATTTGCGAAATCGACGGCCTTGGCCGCCTTGTCAACACGATCGCGTCCGATGCCGATTTCGGCCGCGCCACCCCGACGGAATGAACACGCCATGTCTACAGGCCGCATTGAACACCTGATCGACGGCCGCGCCCACCCAGGACGCGACTACTTCGAAACCGTGAATCCCGCCAATCAGGACGTGCTCGCGGAAGTCGCGCGCGGCGGTGCGGAAGAAGTGAACCTCGCCGTGAGCGCGGCGAAAAACGCGTTCCCCGCGTGGGCGGCTAAACCCGCTGCCGATCGCGCGAAAATCGTGCGCAAACTCGGCGAACTGATTGCGAAGAACGTGCCCGAGATTGCGCTGACCGAAACGAAGGACACCGGCCAGACGATTTCGCAGACCGGCAAACAACTCGTGCCGCGCGCCGCCGACAACTTCACCTATTTCGCCGAAATGTGCACGGCGGTCGACGGCCACACCTATCCGACCAGCACGCATCTGAACTACACGCTGTTTCACCCGACTGGCGTGTGCGCGCTGATTTCGCCGTGGAATGTGCCCTTCATGACGGCCACGTGGAAGGTCGCGCCGTGTCTGGCTTTCGGCAATACCGCCGTGTTGAAGATGAGCGAACTGTCGCCGCTTACGGCGTCGATGCTCGGCCAGCTTGCGCTCGAAGCCGGCGTTCCCGCAGGTGTCCTGAACATTGTGCACGGCTTCGGCCAGGAAACGGGCGAGCCGCTGGTCGCGCATCCCGATGTGCGCGCGGTCTCGTTCACGGGATCGACGGCTACGGGCAACCGCATCGTGCAGAGCGCGGGCCTCAAGAAGTTCTCGATGGAACTGGGCGGCAAGTCGCCGTTCGTGATTTTCGACGACGCCGATTTCGAGCGCGCGCTCGACGCCGCCGTGTTCATGATCTTCTCGAACAACGGCGAACGCTGCACGGCCGGCTCGCGCATTCTCGTGCAACGCTCGATCTACGCGAAATTCGCCGAGCGCTTTATCGAGCGTGCGAAACGCATTACGGTGGGCGATCCGCTCGACGAAAAAACCGTCGTCGGCCCGATGATCAGCCAGGGCCATCTGGCAAAGGTGCGCAGCTATATCGAACTCGGACCGAAGGAAGGCGCCACGCTCGCGTGCGGCGGTCTCGACATGCCGGATCTGCCGGAAGCCCTGAAACAAGGCAATTTCGTGCAGCCGACCGTTTTCGTCGATGTCGATAATCGCATGCGTATCGCACAGGAGGAAATCTTCGGCCCGGTCGCCTGCCTGATTCCGTTCGAAGACGAAGCGGACGCCATCCGCATTTCGAACGACATCGCCTACGGTCTGTCGAGCTATGTGTGGACCGAGAACACCGGCCGCGCGCTGCGTGTGGCCGCCGCCGTGGAAGCCGGCATGTGCTTCGTGAACAGCCAGAACGTGCGCGATCTGCGCCAGCCGTTCGGCGGCAGCAAGGCTTCGGGCGTGGGTCGCGAAGGCGGCACGTGGAGCTATGAAGTGTTTCTCGAACCGAAGAACGTGTGCGTGTCGCTGGGCTCGCATCACATTCCGCGCTGGGGCGCTTGAGCCGTCCACACTCGCTGAAACAAGGCACAGGAGACACAGCGATGGGCAAACTCGCGCTGGCAGCAAAGATCACTCACGTACCGTCGATGTATCTTTCGGAACTCGACGGCCCGCACAAAGGCTGTCGTCAGGCGGCGATCGACGGGCATAAGGAAATTGGCCGACGCTGCCGCGAACTGGGCGTGGACACGATCGTCGTGTTCGACGTGCATTGGCTCGTGAACAGCGAATACCACATCAATTGCGCGCCGCATTTCGCGGGCAATTACACCAGCAACGAACTGCCGCACTTCATCAGGAATATGGAGTACGCGTATCCGGGCAATGCAGCGCTCGGCCATCTGATCGCCGATGTGGCGAACGAAATGGGCGTGAAGAGCCGCGCACACAGCGAAACCACCCTGGAGCTGGAATACGGCACGCTGGTGCCGATGCGCTACATGAACGCGGATCAGCACTTCAAGACCGTATCGGTCGCGGGCTGGTGCATGTGGCACGACCTCGCGACAAGCGCGCGTTTCGGCCTCGCGGTGCGCAAGGCTATCGAGGAGCGCTACGACGGCACGGTGGCGATTCTCGCCAGCGGCTCGCTCAGTCATCACTTCGCCAACAACGGCACCGCCGAGCAGTTCATGCACAAGGTCTGGGACCCGTTCCTCGAACAGACGGACCGCAACGTGGTCGATCTCTGGGAACGCGGCGACTGGAAGACCTTCTGCGAGATGCTGCCGCTCTACAACGAAAAGTGCTGGGGCGAAGGCGGCATGCACGACACAGCGATGCTGCTGGGCGCGCTCGGCTGGGACCGGTACGAAGGCCGCGCGGAAGTCATCACGCCGTATTTCGGCAGTTCCGGCACTGGGCAGATCAACGCCGTGCTGCCGGTCACGCCGCTGCCGCGCTGAACGCGAAGGAGTTCACCATGCCTCATCTCACCCTCGAATACAGCGCCAATCTCGCCGACGAAGCGAGCATCGGCACGCTCTGCGCCACGCTCGCGCAAGTGCTCGATGCGCAGCGCGACGCGCAAGGTGCACGCGTGTATCCGCGCGGCGGCATCCGCACGCGCGCGCTGCGTTGCGAACAGTATTTCGTTGCCGATGGCGATCCGCACAACGCCTTCCTGCACGCCTGCCTGAAGATCGGCGCGGGCCGCACGCCGGAAGTACGCCGCGCCACCGGCGAGGCCTTGTTTGAAGCGATCAAACAGCATTTCGCCGCGGCGTTCGACGCCCACGGACTCGCGCTCTCGCTCGAAATCGTGGAGTTCAGCGAAGAAGGCGCGTGGAAGCACAACAACCTGCACGCACGGCTGAGGAATTCATCATGCTAGAAGCGCACATCATTCGCGAACTGGCTGCGCAGCTCGACGAAGCCGAACGCACACGCACGCAATTGCGCCACTTCTCGCGCGCCCATCCGGCCATGACGATCGACGATGGTTATGCGATCCAGCGAGAATGGGTCAAGCTCAAGCTCGCAGCGGGCCACACGATCAAGGGGCGCAAGATCGGCCTCACATCGCGCGCGATGCAGCGCGCTTCGCAGATCGACGAACCCGACTACGCGCCGCTGCTCGACAGCATGTTTATCGAGGCGGGCAGCGCGATTCGCGCGGATCGTTTTATCGCGCCGCGCGTCGAAGTGGAACTGGCTTTTGTGCTGCAAAAGCCGCTGCAAGGACCGGATGTATCGCTGTTCGATGTGCTCGACGCCACCGCTTACGTGACGCCCGCAATTGAAATCATCGATGCGCGTATCGAGCAGTTCGACCGCGAAACCAAGGCTCCGCGCAAGGTGTTCGACACGATTTCCGACTTCGCCGCCAACGCGGGCGTGGTGCTGGGCGGGCGGCCGGTCAAGCCGCTCGACGTCGATCTTCGCTGGGTGGGCGCACTGCTTTACAAAAACGGTGGCGTGGAAGAAAGCGGCCTGGCTGCGGCTGTGCTCAATCATCCTGCTACGGGCGTGGCCTGGCTTGCGAACAAGATCGCGCGCCACGACGAACGGCTCGAAGCCGGCGACGTGATTCTGAGCGGCTCGTTCACGGCGCCCATCGCCGCGCGCGCTGGCGACACCTTCCACGCCGACTACGGCCCGCTTGGCGGCATTGGCTTCAGCTTCGTCTGATTTTTAATTCACACTGCTAACGAATACGATGCCCGTACCCGTCAACACGTTCAAACATGCGCTGACCGATGGCCGTGCGCAGATCGGCCTGTGGGCTGCGCTCGCGGATTCCTACGTCACCGAACTGCTCGCGACCACCGGCTTCGACTGGCTGCTGATCGACGGCGAGCATGCGCCCAACGATCTGCGCAGCACGCTCGCGCAATTGCAGGCCGTCGCGCCGCATCCCACGCATCCGATCGTGCGCCCCGTGCGCAACGACGCAGCGCTCATCAAACAGTTGCTCGATATCGGCACGCAAACGCTGCTGGTGCCGATGGTCGAAAGCGCCGACGATGCACGCGACGCCGTGGCCGCCACGCGTTATCCGCCGCTCGGCATTCGCGGCGTGGGTAGTGCGCTCGCGCGCGCGTCGCGCTGGAACGGCTCGCCCGATTATCTGCATGGCGCTGCCGACGAATTGTGCGTGCTGGTGCAAGTGGAAACGGCGAACGCGCTCGCGCAGTTGCAGGACATCGCCGCAGTGGAAGGCGTGGATGGCGTGTTCTTCGGGCCGGCGGATTTGAGCGCCTCAATGGGCCTGCTCGGCCAGCCTGGCGCGCCAGCGGTGCGCGAAGCGATCGTGGCCGGTATTCGCACCGTGCGCGCGCTCGGCAAGGCGGCCGGCGTGCTGGCCGCCGATCGCACGATCGCGCGCGAATATCTGGAAGCCGGCGCGAATTTCGTCGCCGTGGGCAGCGACGTGTCCTTGCTCGCCCGCAGCGCGAGCGAACTGGCTGCGGCGTTTCGCTAATTAGCCCGCTTGAAACGGCTGCGTTCGTTCAAGCGAACGCGGCCGTTACGCGTCTTCTTCACCCTGCGCCACCAGCTTGGCCAGCGCGCCCTGCAACACCTCCCGCTCGTGCGCGCTCAGCGCAGCGAGAATCGCCTCGTTCTGTGCCGCCGAAATCGCGGACGCGCGCCGATAAGTCGTGCGCCCCGATGCGCTAAGCTTGACGAGCACGCCGCGCGCATCCGCCGCATTCGACGCTTTTTCCAGCAGCCCTTTGCGCTCCAGCGCATCGGTGGCGCGGCTTGCCTGGCTGCGGTCGAGATTCGACACCCGCCCGAGATCCGACACCGAAATCGGCCCGAACGCGCCCACGCTCAGCAGAATGCGCGCCTCGGTCAGCGACAGCGCAAGCGCCGCGGAAAACGCCTCGTTCATCGTGCGGTCGGTTTGCTTCTTGAGCACGTGCAACCGGTAGGTGAACAGTTCTTCGATCTGATATTTCGCCGTGGCCATGAGTCGTCCCGCGCGGTTCGTTGCATGCGATTGAATGAATTTTCGTCAGCATACCACCGCAGCAAGTCCTTAAAAACATGATACTTCCGATAAAATTTGATGCTTGCGCACGCATTTATTTGCGCGTAGCATCGGCGTGTCGATGAGAGGAATGACGCCCCGTCGAGGGCCACCCCATGAGGAGACACCCATGAACGCAATTGCCGAAGCCACGCGCCCGCACTGGTGCGAACCGCAGGAATGGGACGCGCGCGTGAAGCTCGCGGGCACTTACCGCGTGTTCCATCAGCTTGGCTGGACCGAGTTGATCTTCAATCACATCACCTTGCGCGTGCCGGGCCCGGAAAAGCATTTCCTGATCAATCCGTTCGGGCTTGCGTATGACGAAATCAAGGCATCGAATCTCGTCAAGATCGATCTGCAGGGCCATATCCTCAGCCCCAGCGACTACCCGATCAACCCGGCCGGCTTCGTGATTCACAGCGCCATTCACGCAAACGTGGAAGACGCGCATTGCGTCATGCACACGCACACCACGGCGGGTCTAGCGGTGGCGTGCATGGAAAGCGGCCTCGCGTACACGAATTTTTATTCGGCGCAATTGCACGGCATGGTCGCGTATCACGACTTCGAAGGCATCACCGTGCACGACGATGAAAAGCCGCGTCTGCTCAATTCGATGGGCGACAAGCGCCTGCTGATCCTGCGCAATCACGGTCTGCTCGCGCACGGCGAAAGTCTCGCGCACGCGTTCGCGCTATTGTGGACGCTCAATCGCGCCTGCGAAATTCAGGTCGTGACGGATTCGATGCGCGGCAATGCGCTGCCCATCGACCCGGCCATCACCGCGCGCTCCACACGCGACGCGCTGCAGTTTTCACCGGCGCACGGCGCGGGCGACAACATCCTCGCCGCGCTGATCCGGCGCGTGGATCGCCACGATCCCTCATACAAGGAGTAAGCATTGAACGCCTCGCAGCGCAGTATCACCGTGGTGGGCGCCGGCGCGATCGGCGGCCTGATTGCGGCGCGTCTCGCGCGCAGCGGCGCGCACGTGAACGTGAACGTTCTGGCACGCGGCGCGCAGCTTGAAGCGATTCGCCGCGACGGCCTCACCGTCGTCGAAGGTCCCAGCGACGATGAACGCATCACCGCACGCGTGAACGCCACGAACGACGCCGCCGCGCTCGGCGTGCAGGACATCGTGTTCATCTGCCTCAAGGGCCAGGCGCTCGCGCAATCGGCGGCGTCGCTTGCACCGCTCGTGGGGCCGCACACGCAGATCGTTTCGGCGATGAACGGCGTGCCGTGGTGGTTCCTCAGCGACTTCGGCGGCGCGCAGGCGAACGGCCGGCTCGAATCGGTCGATCCTGGCGGTGCGGTCTCGGCCGCATTGCCGCCCGCGCAGGCTTGCGGCTGCGTCGTGCATCTTTCATCGTCGATTGCGGCGCCTGGCGTGATCCGCAAAGGCCGGGGCAATCTGCTGATCGTGGGCGCGGCGTCGGCACGCATGGCCGCACGCGCGGAAGAAGCGCGCGCGCTGCTCGCGCAAGCCGGTTTCGACGTGCAGGCCGCCGGCTCCATCCAGGGTGAAATCTGGACGAAGCTCTGGGGCAACATGACAATGAACCCCATCAGCGCGCTCACGCGCTCCACCGCCGATGTGATCCTCGACGATCCGCTCACGGCGCAACTGGTTGCGTCGATCATGGCCGAAGCGCGCGCGATCGGCGAGGCGCTGGGGATCGGCATCAGCATGACGATCGAGGAACGCAACGCGATCACGCGCAAGCTCGGCGCGTTCAAGACGTCGATGCTGCAGGACGTGGAGGCGGGCCGCACGCTCGAAGTCGAAGCGCTGCTGGGCGCGCCTTATGAACTCGCGCAGCGCGCGGGCATTGCGGCGCCGTCGCTGGGCATGCTGTACGGGCTCGCGCGTCAGCTCGATGCGAATCTCGAAGCGGCGCGGCAACGGTGACGTCAGGTTTCGGCGTCATGTCGATGTCATGATTCGACGCGCTTGCCGTGCAATGCGGCAAGCGTTTTCAGCAAATCGTAAGCACTACGCAAGCTTCGGTGGGAGTCGGCGCCGCTCGATCGGCGTTCGGCGCATACTCTGGTACTTCAACACGCCTGCGCCCGTCATTCGACGCACGGTCTGACAACGTTTCGCGTCTCAGGAACCCAACGCCTGGGGCACAAAAATTGCGGCAGTGCGTCGAATGCTCAACCGGACAGCGCACAAGCTTGCGCCCGCTTCTGGCCTCCCGCTATTGCTGCGTCCGGCAGACCGCCAGCCACCAGATCGACACCGTTTTTTCCCATGCCAAGGATGCCCATCTTTCCCCGCTTCTTTGCCCTCCTCCGCTCCCGAACGACGCCGAATTCAAGCCGCGCGCGACGCTTCGATCCGCTGATTGCTGTCTTTGCCTGCGTGCTGTTCGGAATCGGCGCGCCGGTCTATGCGGCCAGCGCCGCGACAAGCAGCGCGACCACGACTACCACGACGGCGGCTTCGTCCAATCCCTTGTTGTACTGTCCCAAGATCCCGTAGGCGTAATTAAGCCCGTCTGCTTCGACCCGCTCCACTTGACTCTTCGGCCACGTTTTGACGGCATCTTCGTAGGCACGGGTGAATCGC
>NZ_JAAGPR010000035.1 GCF_017104965.1 Paraburkholderia sp. Ac-20340 | reverse complement strand
CAGCGGCTGCTGGCGCGGACTGGAAGAAGTCGTTCTACCAGATCCTGACGAACGAGCCGGGCAAGGAAGCATGGCCGGTCGTTGGCGCCACGTTCGTGCTGCTGCACACGGCACAGGACAAGCCGGACCAAGGCAAGGAAACGCTCAAGTTCTTCGACTGGGCCTTCAAGAACGGCACGCCGGCTGCTGACAGCCTCGATTACATCTCGCTGCCGCAATCGGTTGTGAGCGAAATCAAGACGCAGTGGAAGGAAAAGGTCAAGGACGCTAGCGGCAAGGCTATCGCCGAATAAGGCGGTTTGACCGTGTAGCGCAACGGGCCGCCGCGAAATCCGCGTGCGGCCCGTACTGCTTCCTGCTTATGCGTTATGCATCCGTAATCAGGTTGCAAAACAGTCGTAAATCACCCGCTACGATGTACCGCCCTCGGGCCTTCAGCCGGTCGCATGACCGCGCCGGGGCGGCAGGCGGTTTCAGAACCGCATCAACGTCGTGAGCCTTGCTCGCGGCAACTGGATACAGGTCATCATGTCCGACGTCCCGCTCGTCTCGAACCCGCCCGGCGGCAACGCGCAACAACAGGCGCCCAGCCCGGCAGGGGACATCATTTTCGGCGGCCTCGCGCGCGGCGCCGCCATCGTCACGTTGCTGCTGCTCGGCGGCATCATCGTGTCGCTGATCGTCGCTTCGATGCCGACGATCCAGAAGTTCGGCCTCTCGTTCCTGTGGACGGCCGAATGGGATCCTCCCAGCGACCAGTTCGGCGCGCTCGTGCCCATCTACGGCACCATCGCCACGTCGATCATCGCGCTCGTTATCGCTGTGCCGGTGAGCTTCGGCATCGCGCTGTTCCTGACTGAACTCTCGCCCGCGTGGCTGCGCCGCCCGCTGGGTATCGCCATCGAACTGCTGGCCGCGATCCCGTCGATCGTCTACGGCATGTGGGGCCTGCTCGTGTTCGCGCCGATCTTCGCGCAATACTTCCAGCGTCCGCTTGGCCATCTGCTCGGCGACGTGTGGCTGATCGGACCGCTGTTCCAGGGCCCGCCGATCGGTATCGGCATCCTGTGCGCGGGCGTCATCCTCGCGATCATGATCATTCCGTACATCGCCTCGGTCATGCGCGACGTGTTCGAAGTCACGCCGGTACTGCTGAAGGAATCGGCTTATGGCATCGGCTGCACGACTTGGGAAGTGATGTGGAAGATCGTGCTGCCCTTCACCAAGACCGGTGTGATCGGCGGCGTGATGCTCGGCCTTGGCCGCGCGCTCGGCGAAACGATGGCCGTGACGTTCGTGATCGGCAATACGAACCTGCTGGACAACGTCTCGCTGTTCTCGCCGGGCAACAGCATTACGTCGGCGCTTGCCAACGAGTTCGCCGAAGCGGGCCCGGGCCTGCACACGTCGGCGCTCATGGAGCTCGGCCTGATCCTGTTCGTGATTACCTTCATCGTGCTGGCCATCTCCAAGATCATGCTGCTGCGCCTTGAAAAGTCGGAGGGTGCGCGATGAGCGAGCCGATGCTGAAAATTCCCGGAGCGATCTACGGCTCCGAGCTGGACAAGATGCGCGGCAAGCTGCAAAGCCGCCGCCGCGTGACCAACGCGATTGCGCTGACGATGTCGCTCGCTGCGATGGCTTTCGGCCTGCTGTGGCTCGTGTGGATTCTCTACACGACGCTCTCGCTGGGCCTTGGCGGTCTGTCGGTCGAGCTCTTCACGCAGTCGACGCCGCCGCCGAACACCGATGGCGGCGGTCTGGCCAACGCGATCGTCGGCAGCCTGCTGCTGGTGGGTATCGCCACGGCCGTCGGCACGCCGATCGGCATTCTGGCGGGCGTGTATCTCGCCGAGTACGGCCAGAAGGGCTGGCTCGCGAGCGTGACGCGCTTCATCAACGACATTCTGCTGTCGGCGCCGTCGATCGTCGTGGGTCTGTTCGTCTACGCGCTCGTGGTGGCCAAGATGGGTCACTTCAGCGGCTGGGCCGGTGCGATTTCGCTGGCGCTGCTGCAGATTCCCATCGTGATCCGCACGACCGAGAACATGCTCAAGCTGGTGCCGAACGCGCTGCGCGAAGCGGCCTTCGCACTGGGCACGCCGAAGTGGAAGATGGTGCTGTCGATCACGCTGAAGGCGTCGATCGCGGGCATCGTGACGGGCGTGCTGCTCGCGATCGCCCGTATCGCCGGCGAAACCGCGCCGCTGCTGTTCACGGCGCTGTCGAACCAGTTCTTCTCGGCCGACATGAATCAGCCGATGGCGAACCTTCCGGTCACGATCTACAAGTTTGCGATGAGCCCGTTCTCGCAGTGGCAATCGCTTGCGTGGGCCGGTGTTTTCCTGATCACGTTGGGCGTGCTGGGTCTGAATATCCTTGCACGTACCATCTTTTCGAAAAAGTAAGGGCGGAGTCCATCCGATGAATATGGCAGAGAGTCACCTCAACACTACCGCGCCGTCCGGCTTCGACCCCGCCCAGGGCAACCGTGGTGCGATGTCGTCGCGTCCGAAGATCGAGGTCAAGGATCTCAACTTCTTCTACGGCAAGTACCACGCGCTCAAGAACATCAACCTGCAGATTCCCGAAGGCAAGGTGACGGCGTTCATCGGCCCGTCGGGCTGCGGCAAGTCCACGCTGCTGCGCACGTTCAACAAGATGTACGCGCTCTATCCGGAACAACGCGCCGAAGGCGAGATCCTGATGGAAGGCGAGAACCTGCTCACGACGAAGCGTGACATCTCGCTCTTGCGCGCGCGCATCGGCATGGTGTTCCAGAAGCCGACCCCGTTCCCGATGTCGATCTACGACAACATCGCGTTCGGCGTGAAGATGTTCGAAAAGCTGTCGCGCCCGGAAATGGACGATCGCGTCGAATGGGCGCTCACCAAGGCCGCGCTGTGGAACGAAGTGAAGGACAAGCTCGGCCAGAGCGGCTACGGCCTCTCGGGCGGTCAGCAACAGCGTCTGTGTATCGCACGCGGTATCGCGATCCGTCCGGAAGTGCTGCTGCTCGACGAACCGTGCTCGGCGCTCGACCCGATTTCGACGGGCCGTATCGAAGAGCTGATCGCCGAACTCAAGAGCGATTACACGGTGGTGATCGTCACCCACAACATGCAACAGGCCGCGCGTTGCTCGGACTACACTGCGTACATGTATCTCGGCGAGCTGATTGAATTCGGCGATACCGAGAAGATCTTCATCAAGCCGGTCCGCAAGGAAACGGAAGACTACATCACGGGCCGCTTCGGCTGATCCGTCTGGTAGCACATCAAGCGGAAGAAGGGAGAAAACACATGTCCGACAAGCATCTGTCCAGCCAGTTCGACGCCGACCTGAACCTCGTTTCGTCGAAGGTTCTGGAAATGGGCGGCCTCGTGGAATCGCAGATCATCACGGCGATGCAGGCCCTGAACGAATTCGACGGCGAAGCCGCCGAGCGCGTGATCGCCGCCGAAGAGCGTCTGAACACGATGGAAGTCGAGATCGACGAAGAGTGCAGCAACATCATCGCGCGTCGCCAGCCGGCGGCACGCGACCTGCGCCTCGTGCTCGCGATCTCGAAGACCATCACGAATCTGGAACGCGCCGGCGACGAAGCCGAAAAGATCGCCAAGCGCACCAAACGCCTGATGGAAGACGGCAACTCGCGCGCGGTCAACATCGCCGAGATCAAGGTCTCGGGCGAAATGGCCGTGTCGATCCTGCGCCGTGCACTGGACGCGTTCGCGCGTCTGGACACGGTGGCCGCCGCGCAGATCGTGCGCGACGACAAGGCCATCGACGAGGAATTCCGCGCCTTCGTGCGCAAGCTGGTGAGCTACATGATGGAAGATCCGCGCACGATTTCGGCGGGCCTCGACTATCTGTTCATCGCCAAGGCGATCGAGCGCATCGGCGACCACGCGAAGAACATCGCCGAATTCATCATCTACATCGTCAAGGGCACCGACGTGCGGCACAAGTCGCGCGACGCGCTCGAACGCGAAGCGCTGAGCTAAGTTGTCCAGCGGGCGGTCCGGAATGCGCCTTGAGGGCGCATTTCAAACGTCGAGTTCTGAAATCGATACCGCCCATGTCACTTTCGTTATTCGTATCAACTGGTCTTAAGGTCAAGAGGTGCCGATGCCTAGCAGCATTCTCGTCATCGAAGATGAGCCCGCTATTTCCGAGCTGATTTCGGTGAACCTGCAGCACGCAGGTCATTGCCCGATCCGCGCCTACAACGCGGAGCAGGCGCAGAATCTGATCAGCGACGTGCTGCCCGATCTCATCCTGCTCGACTGGATGCTGCCGGGCAAGTCGGGCGTGAATTTCGCGCGCGACCTGCGCAACAACGAGCGCACGAAGCATATTCCGATCATCATGTTGACCGCGCGCGGCGACGAACAGGACAAGGTGCTCGGCCTCGAAATCGGCGCCGACGACTACGTCACCAAGCCGTTCTCGCCGAAGGAACTGATGGCGCGCATCAAGGCGGTCCTGCGCCGCCGCGCACCGCAGCTCACGGAAGACGTGGTGGCGATCAACGGCCTGAAGCTCGATCCGGCGACGCATCGCGTGGCGGCTCACGCGGAAGGCTCGGAGATCAAGCTCGATCTCGGCCCGACCGAGTTCCGCCTGCTGCACTTCTTCATGACGCACCCGGAGCGCGTGCACAGCCGCACGCAACTGCTCGATCAGGTCTGGGGCGATCACGTGTTCGTGGAAGAACGCACCGTGGACGTGCATATCAAGCGTCTGCGCGCCGCGCTCAAGCCGGCAGGGTGCGATGCTATGATCGAAACGGTGCGCGGCAGCGGCTACCGTCTCGCGAAGAGCGCATAACGCGCTTCTGCGCCAGGCTGATCAGCCGCAGTCACACACCGGCGTCGCATTGCGTGCGGCGCCGGTGCTCCGAATCCGCAGCGCCCCGGTACGGACAGTCACTCTCTTCGATCGCAGGAACATGAACATCATCTGGGCGCGCGCCCTCGTATCGATCGTGCTGCTTGCGCTCGTCTGCACGGGCGTTGGCGCGATTGTCGGCGTCAAGTACGGACTGGCCCTCGCCGTGGTGGCGCTGGTCGGCCAAATGGTTTTCAGCACCTTCCACAAGCAGCGCCTCTGGCGTCTGCTCGATGCCCCCGTGTACGGCGAAGTGCCGAGCGCGCCGGGCGTGTGGGGGGAAATCTACTACCGCCTGCACAAGCTCGCGAAGCGCTGGCACGCCCAGGTCCGCCAGGTCGAGCAGCAGCATTCGCGTTTCATCCAGGCGATCCAGGCGTCGCCCAACGGCGTGGCCATGCTCGACGATCACGATCAGATCGAGTGGTGCAACGCCATCTCCGAAGTCCACTTCGGCCTCGACGCCAAACGCGATCTGCGCCAGCACATCACCCATCTCGTACGCCAGCCCGACTTCGTGCGCTATCTGAATTCGCACGACTACAAGGACATGCTGATCATGCGCGGCATGGGGACCAAGCGGCAGAACGTGCTGTCGGTGCAGGTGTTTCCGTACGGCGATAACCGCAAGCTGGTGCTTTCGCAGGACATCACCGAACTCGAGCGCACGGACGCCATGCGGCGCGACTTCGTCGCCAATGTCTCGCACGAACTGAAGACGCCGCTCACGGTGCTGTCTGGCTTCCTGGAGACGATGCGCGAGTTGCCGCTATCCGAAGAAGAGCGCATGCGCTACTTCGATCTGATGGAGCAGCAGGCGTCGCGCATGCGCCATATCGTGACCGATCTGCTGGTGCTCGCCAAACTCGAAGGCGAAGCGCGCCTGCCGGGCGATCAGATCATCGACATGCGTGCGGTGCTCGGCCACGTGCGCGAGGACGCGGAAAGTCTCTCGGGCGGCCATCACCGTATCAATGCCGATTTCGACGATGGCTTGAGCGTGACCGGTTCGGAAACCGAAGTGCTCAGCGCGCTGGGCAATCTGGCCACCAATGCGGTGCGCTACACGCCGGAAGGCGGCACGGTGCAACTGTCGTGGCGTCTCGAAGGCGGCAACGCGGTGTTCTCGGTGACGGACAGCGGCTACGGCATTCCCGCGAGCGATATTCCGCGTCTCACCGAGCGTTTCTATCGCGTCGATCGCAGCCGTTCGCGCGATACCGGCGGCACGGGGCTGGGGCTTGCGATCGTCAAGCACGTGCTGCAACGCCACGATGCCGCGCTCGAAGTGAAGAGCGAGGAAGGGCGGGGCAGTACCTTCACCGTGCGCTTTCCGGCCGCGCGCACGACGCGGCGTCAGCCTGCGCCGGTTTGAGGTGAATCGCTGAATTCCGCCGGATAGCAGAAGAAGAAAAAGCCGCTTCGTCATCGAGACCGAAGCGGCTTTTTTGCATCTTGCGCCTTAAAAACCGGCGCAAGACAGCGTTACGGACAGAACTTCGCCAGCAGGCTCATCTGTGCATTGCGGATGGCTTTGCCCGCGCGGCGGCGCTTGTAATGGCCGTCGCTTTGCATGAGCCACGCCGATTGATTGTCGCCGAGGAAACACGACAGACCTTCGGCGATCACGCGGCGCTTCAGACGTCGATCGTGAATCGGGAACGCGACTTCGACGCGACGGAACAGATTGCGATCCATCCAGTCGGCGCTCGACAGATAGACGTTTTCCGCGCCGCCCGCATAGAAGTAATAGATGCGATGGTGCTCGAGAAAACGCCCGACGATCGAGCGCACCGTGATGTTCTCCGAGAGCCCCGGCACGCCCGGCTGCAGCGAGCACACGCCGCGGATGATCAGATCGATCTTCACGCCGGCCTGCGATGCTTCGTACAACTCGTCAATCACCGTCGGTTCGAGCAGCGCATTCATCTTCGCGACGATGCGCGCTTTCTTGCCTTCGCGCGCGGCCTGAGCTTCGGCGCGAATCGCCTCGACGAGCTTCGGATGCAGCGTGAACGGCGACTGCCACAGTTCGTGCAACTGCAGTTCGCCGCCGATGCCCGTAAGCTGCTGGAACACGTGATGCACGTCTTCGCAGGTCTTGGGTTCGGACGTCATCAGGCCGAAATCGGTGTACAGACGCGCGGTGCGCGGATGGTAGTTGCCGGTGCCCAGGTGAACATAGCGGCGCAACTGCATGCGGCCGTTCACGGGCGTGCGGCGCACGATCAGCATCATCTTGGCGTGGCACTTGTGGCCGACCACGCCATAGACCACATGCGCGCCCACGGCTTCGAGCTGCGATGCCCAGTTGATGTTGGTTTCTTCGTCGAAGCGCGCGAGCAGTTCGACCACCACCGTGACTTCCTTGCCGTTGCGCGCGGCCTGCATGAGCGCGTCCATCAGCGGCGAGTCGGTGCCGGTGCGGTAGATGGTCTGCTTGATGGCGACCACGTTCGGATCGTTGGCGGCCTGCAGCAGCAGTTCCAGCACCGGCTGGAAGCTCTCGTACGGATGATGGAGCAGCACATCGCCCTGATCGATCACGTCGAACATATTGCCGCTTGCGGCGATACGCTGCGGAATCGCCGGCACGTGCGGCACGAACTTCAGGTCGGGACGATCGACCATCTCGGGCAACTGCATCAGGCGCACGAGATTGACGGGGCCATCGACGTAATAGCAGTCCTTTTCGTCGAGTCCGCTTTCGTCGAGCAGACGGCGCACCAGATGCACCGGCGTTTCCGCCGACACTTCCAGACGCACCGCATTGCCCAGATGGCGCGCGGGCAATTCGCCCTGCAGCGCCACGCGCAGATTGGTGATTTCGTCTTCGTCGACGAACAGCTCGCTGTTACGCGTGATGCGGAACTGGTTGCAGCTACGCACCACGAGGCTCGGGAACAGTTCGCCCACGAAGCGCTGCAGCAGCGAGCCGAGCAGCACGAAGCCATGCTGGAAACCCGACAGTTCCTGCGGCATGCGCACGAGGCGCGGCAGCGCGCGCGGCGCCTGCACGATGCCCATCACGGCCTGACGCCCGAAGGCATCCTTGCCTTCGAGTTCGACCACGAAGTTCAGGCTCTTGTTGAGCACGCGCGGGAACGGGTGGGCGGGATCGAGGCCGATCGGCGTGAGCACGGGCAGCAGTTCGTCGAGGAAGTACTTGCGCGCCCAGGCGGTCTGCGCTTCGTTCCAGGCGTCGGTGCCGTGAAAGTAGATGCCTTCGAGTTCGAGCGCCGGCAGCACGGTGTCGTGCAGCATGCGGTACTGGCGATGCACGAGACGCTGCGCGCGCTCGACCACGAGGTCGTACACGTGTTGCAGCGACATGCCGTCGGGCGAGAGCGCGCCGGGGTTGTCGCGCATCTGTTCCTGAAGCCCGGCCATGCGGACTTCGAAGAATTCGTCGAGGTTGCTGCTGGTGATACAGATGAAGCGCAAGCGCTCCAGCAAGGGAACGGATGGGTCGGCGGCCTGTGCGAGCACACGCTCGTTGAATCCCAGAATGCCCAGTTCGCGGTTAAGGAGTGGATAGCGGATGGACATTGGTATTGAAAGCGGAATTTCAGGGGATGATTCGAACGGACGCTCGGAAATTCTCACAGTAATGTGACTTTATTGTGACATTGGGTGTGTCATAAATTTTACGCTGCAAAATCACGCTCCCGACACTCTGGAAAGTAATGATGCACAGTGGGTCAAGGCGTCCAAAAAGGGCGTTCCTTGCCGTCTGCTGACGATTACCTGAGCGAGGAGCGCCATGGGGAAGTCGGGTACGCTTAAAATGGCATATTTGGACAATGCGGCCGCCGCTCAGCGAGCGAGAATGGCTGCGTTCGCACGCATGGAGCCCGCCCCCTCGATGGTCACCAATCCGCAACTGCTTGCCGCCGTCGATCTCGGTTCGAACAGCTTTCGTCTGATCGTCGGCCGGGTCGAGGAAACCGACGCCGGCAGCCAGATCTATCCCGTCGATGCCTTGCGCGAGCCCGTGCGGCTCGCCGCGGGTCTGTCGAAGGACAAGATGCTCGACCGCGCCTCGCAGGTGCGCGGCTGGGACGCGCTCAAACGCTTTGGCGAACGCCTGCGCGACTTCCACCCGGATCACGTGCGCGCCGTCGCCACCAACACGCTGCGCGTCGCCAAGAACGCGCGCGAATTCCTTGTCGAAGCCGAAAAGGCGCTCGGCTTCCCGATCGAAGTGATCGCCGGGCGCGAAGAAGCGCGCCTGATCTACGCGGGCGCCGCGCACTCGGTCCCGGCGAGCGCAGGCAAGCGCTTCGTGGTGGACATCGGCGGCGGCTCGACGGAATTCATCATCGGTTCGCACTACACGCCGATCCGCATGGAAAGCCTGTATATCGGCTGCGTGAGCCATAGCCGGCAGTTCTTCCCGGCCGGCAACGTCGACGAATACACCATGCGCCAGGCCGAACTGGCCGCTTCGCGCGAAATCCAGATCATCTCGGCCGATTACCGCAAGACCGGCTGGGATCAGGCGATCGGCTCGTCGGGTACGGCGCGGGCGCTGGCCGAACTGGTCGAAGCGAACGGTTTCAACGATCCGGGCATTACGCACGGTATTTCGCGCGGCGGCCTCGAGCGCCTCAAGCGCGCGCTCATCAAGGCCGAGAACGTCAACCGCCTGAAGCTCGTCGCGCTCAAGCCCGACCGCATTCCGGTGCTGGCGGGCGGGCTGTCGATCATGATCGCGGTGTTCGAGGAACTGGGTATCGATTACGTCGATACCACCGACGGCGCGCTGCGTCTGGGCGTGCTGTACGACCTGCTGGGCCGCTCGCAGCACGAAGACATGCGCACGGTCACGGTGGAAGGCTTCATGCGCCGCTACGGCGTGGATCGCGCGCAGGCGAGCCGTATCGGCGAACTGGCGACGAGTTTCTACGACCAGTTCGAGGAAGCCGACGAAGAGCGCCGCGAAGAAAACCGCATGTTCCTGAACTGGGCGGCGTCGCTGCACGAGATCGGTTTGTCGATTTCGCATAGCGCGTATCACAAGCATTCGGCCTATATCGCCAGCAATGCCGATATGCCGGGCTTCTCGCGCACCGATCAGGCGCGTCTGGCGGCGCTGGTGCTCGGCCACGTAGGCAAGCTCGGCAAGCTCTCGCAGACGCGCGACGTCGAATGGCCGCTGCTGTTCTGTCTGCGTCTGGCGGCGCTGCTGAGCCGCCGTCGCGCCGATGTCGGTTTGCCGAAGATCACCCTGGTGCAGGAGCACAACGGCTACGAAGTGATGTTGCCGAACGCGTGGGTGCAGAACAATCCGCTCACCGATTACAACCTCGTTCAGGAAGCGGCGGAGTGGGGCAAGATCGGCATTCCGTATCGCGTGGTGTATACGGACGAGTGATCGTGTTCGAATCGACGAGCCCGGCCGCGCGCCGGGTTTCTTGCGCAGATCGCTGAAAACGACAAAGCCCGGCTTCAAGCCGGGCTTTGTGTTTCTAGGCGCGGTTTCGGCGCGCTGCGCTTAACCGAGGAAGTGGCGCGCGTAGCGCTCGTTGATGTCCGACAGGCGGAACAGCGTGAGGAAGTCGGCGGTATTGAAGTCGGGGTCCCAGGCCGGTGCGCCGCAGATCTTCGCGCCCAGGCGCAGATAACCCTTGATCAGCGGCGGCGGCACGGCCGACGCGCCGGTGCGCAGTTCTTCGACCGGCAGCGGCGTGTGCGGGAAGGCGCGGTATTCCGGGTCCGTCAGCGCTTCCGCGCCCATCGAAACGTACAGATTCGCCGCATAGTGACCGCCGTCGACCATCGCGACGCTCGCGCAGCCGAGCATCGTCTCGTAGCCGTTGTGCTTCATGTACGAGCCCAGACCGCCCCACAGCGACATGATGACCGAGCCGCTGCGGTAGTCGGGGTGTACGCACGAGCGGCCCACTTCGACCATCTTCGGGCGCAGGTGCGCGAGACGCGAGACGTCGAATTCGCTTTCGGCGTACAGGCGGCCGATACGCGTGGCCTGGTGCGGCGGCAGTACGCGATAGGTTCCGACGACCTTGAGCGTGTCGAGGTCGCGGACGAGCAGGTGATCGCAGTAATTGTCGAAGGTATCGACATCAAGGCCAGCCGGGCCGGACAGACGTGCGCCCATTTCTTCGGCGAACACGCGGTAGCGCAGGCGCTGGGCCTCGCGCAGTTCTTCGTCCGTGCGCGCCCAGGCTACCTGCAAGCGGTGCTGCGCGGTGACCGTCTCTTCGGCACGCGGCAGGCTCCGATTCGACTCGAAGAGGCTCGAGGCAAACGGCAGGGAGGGCGTCGGCAGATCTCGCATGGGGCGTCCTGTTCGGGAAGTAAGAGAACTTTCCCGGCAATGTAGTAAGACGCGGTTACGGTTCCATGAAAACGCAATGACGATTCGATGACGGGCTGTAAGCCGAAGGCAATGCAGCGGTGGCGCAAGCCCGCGCGGAGCCGTTTGTGCGGGGCCGTACACGGCTTTGAGGGGAAAGGTCAGGGCGCCGCAGGAAGACGGCGCGCGGGATGCGGGATGGGTAGGTTGTTGGATCGGCGCGACGCCGGGTGTTGCAAGGCGCCGGAGCGCGGCAGATGCGCTTCAGACCAGATCGGGCGTGATGGCGGCGAGCAGGACCGCTTCGCCGTCGCCGTTGCGCTCGCGGCTCTTGACCCAGTAGACGCCGGACTTCTTCACGGCCCAGCTGCGGCGGATGGCGCCGCTTTCGCTGACTTCGTTGCCGAGCAGGCGCGCCAGCACCTCGCCAAGCGTCGGCTGATGGCCGACCACCACGACGGTCGAGGCGAGGCCCTCAGGCCAGCCAGCGGCCTCCAGCACGGCTTCCACGCTGGCATTGGGGGCAAGTTCGCGCACTACGCGGTACTGGTCGGTGAGCGCCTCGGCGGTCTGCATCGTGCGCGCGGCCGGACTCGCGAGGATCAAAGCGTCCTCGGGCAGGCGCGTGCGCAGCCAGCGCGCGACGCTCTGCGCCTGCTTGCGCCCACGCGTGGTGAGCGGGCGGGCGAGGTCGCTGGCGGCGATTTCTTCGGCTTCGGCGTGGCGCCAGAGGATGAGGTTCATGGGCGGCTCTCCTGGGGGGATGGCGGAATGCCGCCATTGTAGTGGCGAGGCCAGGGCAGGATGACGTCAGGCGCGCACGGTCTGGCCGCGCTCGCGCCTGAGCGCACGACCCGGATCAGGACGCGTTGCCCGCCGTCATGCTGAGCGCGACGGCCTGCGCCACTTCGATGCCGTCGATGGCCGCCGAATAGATGCCGCCCGCGTAGCCCGCGCCTTCGCCGGCCGGATACAGACCTTCGACGTTCATGCTCTGATAGTCGTCCTTGCGGCGAATGCGCAGCGGCGACGAAGTACGCGTTTCCACGCCCGTGAGCACGGCATCGTGCATCGCGAAGCCGGCGATCTTGCGATCGAGCTGCGGCAGCGCTTCGCGGATCGCTTCGATCACGTAGTCGGGCAGCGCCGTGCTCAGATCGGTCGGCGTCACGCCCGGCTTGTACGACGGCACCACCGAACCCAGCGAAGTCGACGGCCGCCCGGCGATGAAGTCGCCCACCAGCTGGCCCGGCGCCTGGTAATTGCTGCCGCCGAGCTCGAACGCGCGCTCTTCCCACTTGCGCTGGAACGCGATGCCCGCGAGCGGACCGCCCGGATAATCCTCCGGCGTGATACCGACGACGATGCCCGCGTTGGCGTTACGCTCGGCGCGCGAATACTGGCTCATGCCGTTGGTGACCACGCGGCCCGGTTCGGACGTCGCCGCCACCACCGTGCCGCCCGGGCACATGCAGAAGCTGTAGACCGCGCGGCCGTTATTGGCGTGATGGACGACCTTGTAGTCGGCCGCGCCCAGTTCCTTGTGGCCCGCAAACTTGCCGAAGCGGCTGCGATCGATCACGCCCTGCGGATGCTCGATACGGAAACCCAGCGAGAACGGCTTGGCTTCCATGAAGACGCCGCGATCGTGCAGCATCTGGAAGGTGTCGCGCGCGCTGTGGCCGACGGCCAGTACGACGTGGTCGCACGGCAGCGTCTCGCCATTCGAGAGCTTGAGCGCGCGCACCTTGCCGTTTTCGATATCGATGTCTTCGACACGGGTTTCGAAACGCACTTCGCCGCCCAGTTCGTGGATGGTCGCGCGCATCTTTTCCACCATGCTGACGAGGCGGAACGTGCCGATGTGTGGACGGCTCAGGTACAGGATGTCTTCCGGCGCGCCCGCCTTGACGAACTCCTCCAGCACCTTGCGGCCGTAGTGGTGCGGGTCCTTGATCTGGCTGTACAGCTTGCCGTCGGAGAACGTGCCGGCGCCGCCTTCGCCGAACTGCACGTTCGACTCCGGGTTCAGCACCGACTTGCGCCATAGGCCGAAGGTGTCCTTGGTGCGCTCGCGCACGGCCTTGCCGCGTTCGAGGATGATCGGCCGAAAGCCCATCTGCGCGAGGATCAGCCCGGCGAACAGACCGCACGGCCCCATGCCGATCACCACCGGACGCTCACGCGTCGAATGCTCGGGCGCCTTCGCCACGAAGCGGTAGGTCATGTCCGGCGTCGGGCCGACATGCGGCTTGCCGGCGACCCGCTTGAGCACCTTCGCTTCGTCCTTGATCTCGATATCGACGATGTAGGTCAGCTTGATGTCCGAACGCTTGCGCGCATCGTGCGCGCGGCGGAACACGGTGAAGCTGACGAGGCCGTCCGCCGGAACGCCGAGATCCGCGAGGCGCTCCCGAATCGCGGCTTCAAGTTCGCTTTCGGCGTGGTCGAGAGGGAGTTTGACTTCGGATAGACGTAACATGGGTGCCAGGGTGCGGTCGCCACGGGATTCGTGGCCGATCTGTATTTTATAAGTTCGGCGGCTTTGCCAATGCAAAGGAGCCGCAGGACGAAACGCGAGCGCTTGTTTGACGGAGCCGGCGTGCGGGGTGAGCGCTGGCGAACCCGGTCGAGCGACCGCAGTTGATGTTGGGTTTGTTTTCCCTGGGGGGCAGGAAAAAGAAAGGGGCTACAGGCCAATGGCGTGTAACCCCTCGGTATTGCTGGTCGGAGCGATAGGATTCGAACCTACGACCCTCTGATCCCAAATCAGATGCGCTACCAGGCTGCGCTACGCTCCGACGAATCGTGGATTGTAGCGTCACTATTGCCGCGGCGTCAAATGGGTTTGTATCGCAAGGCGATATTTTTGTGCGGGCCGGGCTGGTGTGGCGTGCATGTGCCGCGTATATGCCGTGCGTATGCCACTGCGCATACCGCTGGCAAGGCGGATTTTCCTCTGCACCGTCCCTAAAAAACCTCCTTCCAGGAAGCGTCACAAATACTGTATAAATATACAGGATAACGGCGCTCACTCATGCGTCCCGGAAACGTCCTCGTCATGCCCCATCCAGCGTCGGGCAGGGCGTCCTATTTTCTTTTTCCAGAGCGCGATCATGGCAGCAGCACTCCAGCTAGCGGCGACACACCTGCCGCCCCGGCTGCAAAGCCGGATCTGGCAGGGCAACCAGGTCGCCTGCGCGAGCGGGCGCACGGTGTCCAGCGGCCATGCCGCGCTCGATGCGCTGCTGCCCGGCGCGGGCTGGCCCGCAGGCAGTCTGACCGAGTTGCTGGTCGAGCAGGGCGGGATCGGCGAAATGCGTCTGGTGGCGCCCGCGCTGCGCGCGCTCACGGCGCGGGCCGGGCGCCACGTGCTGCTGGTCGCGCCGCCGTGGCGGCCCTATGCGTGCGCGCTCAAGGCGTGGGGCATCGCGCTCGAACGTCTGGTCTGGATTCGCGCGAGCGAGGACGAAGCGCCGTGGGCCGCCGAGCAGGCGCTCAAGCAGGACGGCATCGGCGCGGTGCTGCTGTGGCAGCCCAAGGCGCGCGCCGACGCCCTGCGTCGTCTGCAGGTCGCCGCGCAGGATTCGCAGGCGCTGGCTTTTCTGATGCGTCCGCCCGCGGCGCGCAACCAGTCGTCGCCGGCGCCGCTGCGCATGGTCTGCACGCCGGTGCCGCCGCCCGAAGCGGACACGCGCCTGAATCGCCGGGAGTGGATGCAGTTCACCGGCGTCAGCGTCGAAATTTTCAAGCGTCGCGGGCCGCCGCCCGCCCAGCCACTCGTCGTCACTTTGCCGTTGCAGGAGTCGGTGCTGCCCCAACCGGGCGCCGCGCCGGCCATGCCATGGCCCGGGGTCAATCATGCTGTGGATCGCCGTCACCTTGCCGTTGTTGCCGCTGGAGGCCGTGCGGCCGCCGCTTCCGCCGACCGGGGCGATCGCGTCGATCGCGTCGATCGCGTCGTCTGAAAGCGCAGCGCACAGCGAAGCAGCCCAGCCCGAACGCTGCTACGCGCTCGCCGATCACGCGCGCATCCTGATCGCCGATCGCG
Organism: Paraburkholderia sp. Ac-20340; assembly: GCF_017104965.1. Taxonomy (GTDB): domain Bacteria; phylum Pseudomonadota; class Gammaproteobacteria; order Burkholderiales; family Burkholderiaceae; genus Paraburkholderia. The sequence continues at coordinate 75,321 of NZ_JAAGPR010000035.1, read as the reverse complement.
ATGCGTTCCGCCTCGGCGTGCAGCCCGGCAGCACGCGCGCGCATGCGCTGGCGCTCGCGCCCGGCCTCGTGCTGCTGGAACCCGATGCGGCGCGCGAGACGCGCACGTTCGAGGCGCTGGCGCTCGCGTTGCTCGCCTATACGCCGAAGGTGTCGCTCGCGCAGGCGGTGGGGCAGCCGCATACGGTGTTGCTCGAAGTCGGCTCCGGGCTGCGGCTGTTCGGTGGCGTGCGCGCGCTGCTGGCGAGAGTCGCGGCCACCGTGGCCGATTGCGGCCACGCCGCGCGCATGGCCTGCGCGCCCACCGCGTGGGGCGCCTGGACGCTCGCGCAGGCGCATGCGTGTGCCGGTGCGCACGCCGCGCGGCGCTTCCACGTGCTCAAGGACAGCACGCTCGCCCACGCGCTCGACGCGCTGCCGGTCACGCTCGCGCCGTTCGCCGCGCAGCACGAACACGCGCTCACGCAGATCGGCTGCGCCACGCTCGGCGATCTGCGGCGTTTGCCGCGCGACGGCATCGTGCGGCGTTTCGGCGATGGCGTGCTCGCCTGGCTGGCGCAGGCGCGTGGCGAGGCGCCCGATCCGCGCGCGTGGTTCGTCGCGCCGCCGTCGTTTCAGGCCGCGCTCGAATTGCAGGCGCGCGTGGAAAGCGCCGAAGCGCTCCTGTTCGCCGCACGCCGCCTCGTGATGCAACTGGCGGGCTGGCTCGCCGCGCAGCATGGCGCGCTGTCCGGTTTCGAGCTGCGTCTGGAGCACGAACTGGCGTCGCGTCACGCGTCGCGCACCTCGAGTCTGCGGCTCACGTGGGCGGCGCCTTCGCGCGACGCCGCGCATCTGCTGTGGCTGCTGCGCGAAAAGCTCAACCAGACCGAGCTGATCGCGCCGGTGATCGGCCTTGCGCTGGTCGCCGATCAGGTGAGCGAGTACGCGCCGCCGACCGACACGCTGTTCCCGTCGCCCGAGGCCTCGGATGCGTCGCTCGCGCAGCTGTTCGAGCGCATCGGCGCGCGCATCGGCGAGCAGAACGTGTTGCAGCTGTTCGTCGAGGACGATCATCGGCCCGAGCACGCGATGTCGGCGCGCACGTATCGCGCGCCTACGCGCCGCCAGGCGTCGCGCAAGCCGGGCAAGTCGCATAAGCCGAATGGGCGCGCTGCGGCGCAGGAAGCGCAGGAAGAAAGCGCGCCGGTGCAGAGCGCCTTCGATCTGCCCGAGGTGCCGCTGCCTGCCCAGCCGCGCCCGGCATGGCTGCTCGAAAAGCCGCTCAAGCTGGCCACGCGCGACGACCGGCCGGTGTATCGGCGGCCGCTCAAGACGCTCACGCGCACCGAGCGCATCGAAGCGGGCTGGTGGGACGGCGAGGGCGTCGGGCGCGACTACTACGTGGCCGCCGACGATCAGGGGCGCATGTTCTGGCTTTACCGCGAACGCATCGGCGGGCAGTGGTATCTGCAAGGGCTGTTTGGCTGACCACGTCGGCTGACCACGTGGCCGATGGTTTGGCTCATATCGGCCGCCGCATTTTTTAACGCATCATGTCGATCCACGGAGCGGGCGCATCGTTGCCCGCACAACCTTCGCCGCCGGCGCAGTTGCCCGAGTACGCGGAACTGCACTGCCTGACCAACTTCACGTTCCTGCGCGGCGCGTCGCGCCCGAACGAGCTGGTCGAGCAGGCGATCCGCCACGGCTACAGCGCGCTCGCCATCACCGACGAATGCTCGCTCGCGGGCGTCGTGCGCGCCTGGAGCGCGCTCAACGATTTCGACGAAGCGCGCCGCAAGGCCCACGAAGCCGCCACGCGCGCCACGCCCTTCGTGCCTGCGCTGCAACTGCTGATCGGCAGCGAACTGAATCTCGTCGATGAAGACGGCGCGCCGTTCTGCACGCTCGTCGCATTGGCGATGAACCGCGAGGGTTACGGCAATCTCTGCGAGCTGATCACGCTCGCGCGTTCGCGCGCGAACAAAGGCGAGTACCGCGTGAACCCGGCCGATTTCACCGATCCCGAGCCGGATTTCACGCATCTGCGTCATCTGCGCGACTGCGTGCTGCTGCTGGTGCCGCAGCGCACGGCGACGCTTGCGCAAACGCTGCGCGCCGCGCACTGGCTGGCGGGTTTCGCGAGCGGGCGCGCGTGGCTCGCGCTCGAACTCTGGCAGACCGGCGGCGACGATACGCAGATCGAAGTGTTGCGCCATGTCTCTCAGGAAAGCGGTTTGCCGCTCGTCGCGGCGGGCGGCGTGCTGATGCATGCGCGCTCGCGCAAGCCCTTGCAGGACACGCTGAGCGCCGTGCGCATCGGCAAGCCGCTGGCATCGTGCGGGCGCGCGCTGGAGCCGAACGCGGAGCGCCATCTGCGCTCGCGCGTGCGCCTGAGCGCGCTGTATCCGCACGAGGCGCTGGCGGCGACGCTGGATGTCGCGCGGCGCTGCACGTTTTCGCTGGGCGAACTGGCCTACGAATATCCCGAGGAACTGGTGCCCGCAGGCGAGACGCCCACGACCTGGCTGCGCAAGCTCGTCATGCAGGGCGCTGCCGAGCGCTGGCCCGACGGCATGAACGAGAAGCGCGTCAGCCAGATCGAGCAGGAACTCTCGCTGATCACCGAACTGCAGTACGAAAAGTATTTCCTCACCGTGCACGACATCGTGCGCTTCGCGCGCGAGCAGAAAATCCTGTGTCAGGGCCGTGGGTCGGCGGCCAATTCGGTCGTGTGTTTCTGCCTGAAAATCACCGAAATCGACCCAGTACGCATGAACATGCTGGTCGCGCGTTTTCTGTCCCGCGCGCGCAACGAGCCGCCCGATATCGACGTCGATTTCGAACATCAGCGCCGCGAAGAAGTCATTCAGTACATCTATGGCAAGTACGGCACGCGGCGCGCCGCGCTCGCGGCCACGCTCATCACCTATCGCTCGCGCAGCGCGTTGCGCGATGTGGGCAAGGCGCTCGGGCTCGACAACACGCTGGTCGAAAAACTCTCGGGCGCGCATCAGTGGTGGGACGGCCCGGATTCGATCGCGCATCACCTGGCGGAAGCCGGTTTTTCGTCCGATTCGCACGTCACGCAGCAATTGATCCGCCTCACGCGCGAGTTGCGCGGTTTTCCGCGCCATCTCTCGCAGCACGTGGGCGGTTTCGTGATCGCGCGCGACAAGCTCTCGCGGCTCGTGCCGATCGAAAACGCGGCCATGAAGGACCGCTACGTGATCGAGTGGGACAAGGACGATATCGACGCGCTGCGCCTGCTGAAAGTCGATGTGCTCGCGCTCGGCATGCTGTCGGCGATCCGGCGCTCGCTCGAATTCGTGGCGCTGCGGCGCGGGCTGCCGCAGTTCGGCGTGAAGGATATTCCGATCGAAGACCCGGCCGTCTACGCGATGTGCAGCCACGCGGATACGGTCGGCGTGTTCCAGATCGAGTCGCGCGCGCAGCAGAGCATGTTGCCGCGGCTGCGTCCGCGCACTTACTACGACCTCGTGATTCAGGTGGCGATCGTGCGGCCCGGCCCGATCCAGGGCGATATGGTGCATCCGTATCTCAAGCGCCGGCACGGCGAGGAGCGCGTCGAATACGCGAAGGACGAATTGCGTCCGGTGCTGCAGCGCACGCTCGGCGTGCCGATTTTCCAGGAGCAGGTGATGCATCTGGCGATGGTCGCCGCCGATTATTCCGGCGAGGAAGCCGACAAACTACGCCGCGCGATGGCCGCGTGGCGGCGCGACGGCAATCTGAAGCCGTATCAGCAGGACCTGACGGATCGCATGATGGCCAAGGGATACACGCAGGAATTCGCCGATCGCATCTGCGCGCAGATCGAAGGTTTCGGCGATTACGGTTTTCCGGAAAGCCATGCGGCCAGTTTCGCGCTGCTCGTGTACACGAGTTCGTGGCTCAAGCGCTATGAGCCGGCGGCGTTTCTGGCGGGGCTGCTGAACAGCCAGCCGCTCGGTTTCTATTCGCCGTCGCAGCTCGTGCAGGATGCGAAGCGGCATGGCGTGCTGGTGCGCGCGCCCGATATCGCGCTGAGCGACTGGGAAACCGTGCTGGAGGCGCGCGGCAAACCCGGCGTGCGGCTCGACGACGATACCGCGCGCGTGCGCCGCCGCCGCGCGGCGCATTATCACGCGCGCCTGCAGGCGGCGGTGGCGCGCGGCGCTGTGCCGGGCCTGCAGGCGCTGATGGAGCGGCATCGGCGGATTGCGCGCGTGCGGGCGGCTCAGGCGCCGCAGCAGTACGGCAGCGGCGGCCCGGCGGTGCGGCTGGGCTTTAGCCTGATCAAGGGTTTTCCGGAAGCGGCCGCGCTGCGCGTGATGGCCGCGCGCCTGCAGGCGCCGTTCACCGATGTCGATGACCTCGCGCGCCGCGCCGCGCTGTCGCGCCGCGAACTGGAAGCGCTGGCGGCGTCCAACGCGCTCGAAAGCATCGCGGGACACCGGCGCGAGGCGTGGTGGGCCGTGACTGCGCAGCACGCGGTGCCGGAGTTATTGCGCGATGCGCCGGTGGCCGAGGCGCGTATCGATTTGCCGCAGGCGTCCGAAGGCGCGGAAATCGTCGCCGATTACGCGAGCCTGCGCCTCACGCTCAATCGGCATCCGCTCGAATTGCTGCGCGAAGGGCTGGCGAAACAGCGTTTTCTCAGCGCGGCGCAACTGGCGCAGTGCAGCCACGGCAAGCTCGCGCGCGCGTGCGGCATCGTCACGGTGCGGCAGCGGCCGGGCACGGCGAAGGGGACGATCTTCGTGTCGCTCGAGGACGAGACCGGTTCGGTCAATGTGATCGTGCATGCGGCGCTGGTGGAGACGCAGCGCAAGGCATTGCTGGGCGCGTCGCTGCTGGCGGTGGCGGGCGTGGTGCAGCGCCAGGGCGAGGTCGTGCATCTGGTCGCGAACCGGCTGGAGGACCATAGCCGCCTGCTCGGGCGGCTCGCGACGCAGAGTCGCGATTTTCATTGAAGCGGGAAACGCGAATCCCGTGCGAATCCCGCACGGGACTCGCTGCTTATGCCTTCGCGTGCTCGCGTTCGAAGGCGTCGAGCACCGCAAGAATGCCCGCATCGAACGGCGTGCGGCGCCCGATGCCCAGCGCTTCCAGCCGCCCCGAATCGAGGTGGCAGTCGCGCGGGCGCGGCGTGGCGTCGGCGGGTTCGGTCTGCGCGATCAATTGCGCGTCGATACCGCGTGCGCGCGCGATGCGTTGCGCGATCTCGTACTTGGTCATCGGCTCATCGCCGGACCATTGGGCGATGCCGCACACGGCGTTTTTATCGGTGCAACGGGTCAGCAGTTCGCGGATCACGAACGCCACATCGGGCGTGAACGTGGGATAGCGCGTGGCCCACGCGTCCATCACGGCCGGCGTGCTGCCTGGCTGCGCGGAGGCGCGGATCGCCGGCACGAGGCTCGTGACCGCCGACTCGTGCCAGCCGACGATCGGACCGTAGAGCAGCGGCAGACGTAGCACCAGCGCGTTATCGGTGGCGTCGAGCAGCGCGCGCTCGCCCTCGAGCTTGCTGTGCCCATAGGCGTTGAGCGGATTCGGCGTGGACTCGGGCAGATAGGGCGGCGCGCTGCCGTCGAACACGTAATCGGTGGAAATCGACAGCACCCACGCGCCGCGCGCGCGGGCCGCCGCCGCAATGTGGCGCACGGCATCGACATTGAGCGCGCGCGCCGCGTCCGGATCGTGTTCGCAGACATCGGGACGACGTTCGGCGGCCGCGATCACGATGGCGTCGGGCGCCTCGCGCGCGACGAAGGCTTCGACCGCAGCCGCGTCGCGCACGTCGAGCGCAAGCTGCTGCGCACCGACGCGGCTGAACGCCGTCTGCACGACCTGCCAACCGGTCTGCGTGGCCAGCTCGCGCACGAGCGCGCGGCCCAGCAGTCCCGATGCCCCGACGATGGCGACCTTGAACATGGCGCGCGCCTCGCGTCAGGCCGCGGCCGTGGCCGTGACGGTGTAACCGGCTTCGTCGATGGCGGCCTTGAGCACGTCGGCGCTCTGGCTCGATTCGACGCTCACGCGACCGGCGGCCAGATCGATCTGGACCTGGGCGGCGGCGTCCTGCTCGTGGATGGCGCGCGTGACGGCGCCGACGCAGTGCTGGCAGCTCATGCCTTCGACGTTGAACTGGATCATGGTGAATTCCTTTTAAGTGGAGCTAGAGAAAAGCGTCGCCCGATTATGCCAGCGGAGTCTGGGCGGATCGGGCGAGGCGGCTGGACCTTCCCACTATGGGAAGGTGTAGGATCAAGAAATTGGCAAATTGCAGGAGAGCAGCATGAATATCGGCGAAGCGGCGCGCGCCTCGGGCGTCACGGCGAAAATGATCCGCTATTACGAAAGCGTGGACCTGATCGCGCCCAAAACGCGCACGGAAGCGGGCTACCGCGTCTACGGCATGGAGGAGGTGCACGCGCTGCGCTTTATCCGCCAGGCGCGCCGGCTGGGCTTTCTCGTCGACGATATCCGCCGGCTGCTGGCGCTGTGGCACGACCGCTCGCGCGCCAGCGCCGAGGTCAAGGCCATCGCGCTCGAACACGTGGCCGAACTCGACGTGCGGATCGCCGAACTCACGCAGATGCGCGACACCTTGCGCCACCTTGCGGCTCATTGTCACGGCGACGACCGCCCGGACTGCCCGATCATCGAACGTCTCGCCGACCCGGAACCCGTGGCGCAACCCGCGGATATTTGACGTCGCGCAAGTGATCGGCAAAAGGTGCAACCCGAACGGATTGCCGATCGCAACTTTTCCGCTTTCTTGCACAATCGTGGTGCAATTTTTGGCGATGCCAGCGGCGAAGTCCTGCATTTCCCGAAAAATCTGCCGATAAATCATGGTGTTGCTCAATCGTTGCCAAACATTTGCAGTGCACCATTCCAGATTGGAATGCACTGTATGCGAGCAATTCACTGGAAAAGTCAGGTGCAACCGCTATAATGCGGGTTATCCCTTACGAGGGTAATCCCTGATGCAAATCCACCGGGGATACATACCGATCCTTGGAGAACATCATCATGTTTGCGTACTTCCTCGAAAAGCTGAGCACCTGGTTTGAAACTGCAGAACGTCGTCGCCGCGAAGCGTATCTCGCCTCGTCGTCGGACATCGTGCAGCTCGAACAGCGCATCCGCTCGCTCGAATCGAACGGCTACTCGCTGTAAGCAGTCCGCTGGCTCGGGCATCAGGCCCAGCGACTCGCCGCAAGCCCCGCATCTGGCGGGGCTTTGTCATTTCTGGGCCGCTTTTCAATGTGTCGATGTGTGCAGTCTGAACCTTGCCACCACGGTAAGGTAAAGTCCTTTTTGCGATTAGCCGACAACACATAGGTAAGGCAGACTTCGCGAGGCGCGGTCGGCGTGGCTTTTCATCCGGGGGCTTTTATGGCGTCAGAACGGTTTTCTGGGAATGCGTTGGGCAAAGCGTTGAGCCGATCGCTGGCTGTCGCGCTGATGGCGGCGGTCGTGACGCTGGCGAGCACCGGCGCGCATGCGGCGGGCAAACCGCTGATTCTCGATACGCAAACGGGGATCAACGACGGGCAATCGGGCACGGTGCTGCAAACCGCGCCGCTCTCGCATCAGCCGATGGTGCAGATGCAGCAGTTGCCCACGCTCGATGGGAACGGCACGAGCGGCTCGCAGCCGATCATCGTCGCGCCTTATGTGGAAGTGCCGGGAGGAGGCGGGCGTCCACCGCGTCCGCGGACGCAGCAGTACGCGCCGCAGCAATAGCGCCGTAAAAATCCGCCGCACAAAAGAAAACGGCCCGTCTATCGACAGGCCGCTGGCTGACTCGAACCGGGCTCGAACCGGGCTCAATTCAGGCTCAATCGCCGCGCGATTCGATCTTGAACTGCGCACCATCGTCGATGCCGAGCGTCTTCACGAGGAACGGCATGGTTTCCTTGAGCGACGCCGCGAGTGTGTAGGGCGGGTTCAGGATGAACATGCCGCTGCCGAACAGTCCAAAACCATCCTGCGGCGGGCGGCTCACCGACAGCGACACGTGCAGCCAGTTCTTTTCCTGCAGGCGCTTGAGCTGTTCCGGGAAGCGCTGGGATTCAGGGCGCGTCACCTGCGGATACCAGACCGCATACGTACCGGTCGCGAAGCGCTCGAGACTTTCTTCCACACATTTGATGGTGCGCGAGTAGTCGCGCTTGTCCTCGAACGACGGGTCGATCAGCACGAGCGCGCGGCGCGGCGGCGGCGGCAGCAGCGCCTTGATGCCGTCGAAACCGTCGCCCGGATAGATCATCACGCGGCGACCCGCGTCGCGGAAACGATGGCGCAGCACGTCGATTTCCGTGGTGTGAAGCTCGAACAGGCGCATGCGATCCTGCTCGCGCATCATGCGCCAGGCCAGATACGGCGAGCCCGGATAGAAGCGCAGATCGCCGTCCGGATTGAGCGCCGCCACTTCGTCGACGTATTCCGAGAGCATCGCCGGCAGATCCGTGCGGCCCCAGAGCTTGCCGATGCCGGTGTCGAATTCCGCGTTTTTGGTCGCGTAACCTTCGCGCAGCGCGTAGGCGCCCGCGCCCGCATGGGTGTCGATGTACCAGTACGCCTTGTCCTTCTTGCCGAGATGGTTCAGCAATTGCACGGCGACGGCGTGCTTGAGGACATCGGCGTGATTGCCGGCGTGAAAGGCGTGACGGTAACTCAGCATGATGGGGCCAAAGGCAAGTTCGGGTGGCGCGGCGCTCTGTGCTTATCGAGCGATTAACCGAGGCGCGCGGCCCGATGGCGGGTGAGACGGACCGGCGGCGCATCGTGCGCGTCGCCGGAGAAAGGCCGCGTATTGTACAGGGCCTCTGCAGCGCAGCCGCACAAGCTGCGGGCAGGCCCTGAACGCGGATCTTCGGGCGCGCGCCTTACTCGTAAGCTTCGCCGACGATCGCCTCGATCTTCTCCTTCACTTCGGGCGTGATCTTGTCCGCGACTTCGCGCGCCTTCATGTTTTCGCCGATCTGCTCGACCCGCGACGCGCCCGTAATGACCGTGCTCACGTTCGGGTTCTTGAGAATCCACGCGAGCGCCAGTTGCCCGACCGTGCAGCGCAGTTCCTTCGCGAAATCCGCAAGCTTGCCGACGATGGCGTTTTTATCCGCGTCCGTGACCTGCTTGCGCAGCCAGTCGTAGCCTTGCAATTGCGCGCGGCTGTCGGCGGGCACGCCGCCGCGATATTTGCCGGTCAGCAGACCTGAAGCCAGCGGGCTCCACGTGGTCAGACCCAGGCCGATGTCTTCATACAGGCGCCGATACTCGTCTTCCACGCGGCGGCGGTGGAACAGGTTGTACTGCGGCTGCTCCATGACGGGCTTGTGCAGATGATGGCGTTCGGCGATTTCCCACGCGGCGCGGATTTCGTCCGCGCTCCATTCCGAGGTGCCCCAGTAGAGCGCCTTGCCGCGCGTGATCATGTCGCTCATTGCCCAGACGGTTTCCTCGACCGGCGTGTTCGGATCGGGCCGATGGCAGAACACCAGATCGACGTAATCGAGCTGCAGGCGCTTGAGCGAATTGTCGATGGCGTCCAGCAGATATTTGCGGTTGAGCGTGTGGTACTGGTTGGGCGCTTCGTTCAAGCCCCAGAAGAACTTGGTGGAGACCACGTAGCTCACGCGCGGCCAGGCGAGCTCTTTCAGCGCCTGGCCCATGATTTCTTCGGATTGGCCGCCTGCGTAGACTTCGGCGTTGTCGAAGAAGTTGACGCCCGCGTCGCGCGCCGCGGCGAGCGATTCGCGCGCGAGATTGCGGTCGACCTGGTTGCCGTACGTGACCCACGAGCCGATAGATAGTTCGCTGACTTGCAGGCCGGAGCGGCCCAGTCGCCGGTAGTTCATGAACGTCTCCTTTGCGTAGAGCAGGCAAATTAGCACGATCTGCGCAAGGGCGCAGAAGGCCTGCGCCGCGCTGCATCAAGTGCGCTGCAAGTAAAAGGCAAGTCAGCCGGAAGTCTGCCGAAAGCCCTTGCCAGCTTCACGCGCGTGACAAGCGCCTTCATGCACAATAGCGCGATTGGCCGCGGCGCAACATTCCGGCGAATGGCCTATGCCATTCGGCCGATTTGACGGCGTGTGTGTCGAGGTCTCATCTTGTCCACTACCTGGAGGTACTCGATGTCGTCTCTCACCCTGAATTCGAAGCTCGATGGCAAGGTCGCAGTCGTTACCGGCGCGGCCAGCGGCATCGGCAAGCAGATCGCGCTTACGCTGGCCCAGGCCGGCGCGGCCGTCGCCATCGCCGACCTCAACCAGAGCGGCGCAGACGCCGTCGCGGAAGAGATCAAGGGCGCGGGCGGCAAGGCCATCGGCGTCGCCATGGACGTGACGAGCGAAGAGGCCGTCAACGAAGGCATCGACAAAGTCGCCGCTACCTTCGGCTCGATCGACATCCTGGTGTCGAACGCGGGTATCCAGATCGTCAATCCGATCGAAAACTACTCGTTCGCCGACTGGAAGAAGATGCAGGCGATTCACGTCGACGGCGCTTTCCTCACCACCAAGGCCGCGCTCAAGTACATGTACAAGGACGATCGCGGCGGCGTGGTGATCTACATGGGCTCGGTGCACTCGCATGAGGCGTCGCCGCTGAAGTCGGCCTATGTGACGGCCAAGCACGGTCTGCTCGGCCTCGCGCGCGTGCTGGCCAAGGAAGGCGGCAAGCGCAACGTGCGCTCGCACGTCGTGTGTCCGGGCTTCGTGCGCACGCCGCTGGTCGACAAGCAGATCCCCGAACAGGCCAAGGAACTGGGCATTTCCGAAGAGGAAGTGGTCAAGAAAGTGATGCTCGGCGGCACGGTGGACGGTGTGTTCACGACCGTCGAAGACGTGGCGCAAACGGTGCTGTTCCTTTCGGCGTTCCCGAGCGCGGCGTTCACGGGACAGTCGTTCGTCGTCAGCCACGGCTGGTTCATGCAGTAACGCGGGGGCCGGCTATGGCGCAGCGCAAGAAAGGACAGGTCCAGTCGAGCGCGGTCGGTGACGAGGCCGTCGCGCTTACCGGGGCGGGCACGCAGCCGCAGCCCGGCGACGCCTCGATTCACCACGAAGCACACCACGAGCCGCACGATCAGACGCACGACCAGGCGCGCACGTCGCGCTGTAGCAGCGACTCTGCGCAATGGGAAACCGTCGCGCTCACGCTGCAAGGCGGCGGCGCGCTCGGCGCGTACCAGGCGGGCGTCTATGAAGGCCTGTTCGAGGCCGGCATCGCGCCCAACTGGATCGCGGGCATTTCGATCGGCGCGCTCAATACGGCGTTGATCGCGGGCAACGCGCCCGAGCATCGCGTGGCGCGGTTGCGCGAGTTCTGGGAAACGATCTGCCAGCCGGCCTGGAGTCCGCCGTTGCCGGCTTTTGTGGAGCACGCGCTCTTCAACGCGGGCGATGCCGTGCGCAAGACGTTCACGGCATTCCAGGCGGCAGGCGCAGTGGTGGAAGGGCAGAAGGGTTTCTTCACGCCGCGCTTTCCGCCGCCGCTGCCGACGGCTTCCGGTCATCCGGGCAAGGCCAGCTACTACGACACCACGCCGCTGAAGGCCACGCTCGAGCGGCTATGCGATTTCGATCGCATCAACTCGGGCGAGGTGCGCGTGTCGCTGGGCGCGGTGAACGTGGGCACGGGCAACTTCGTGTACTTCGATAACACCGACACGAAGCTGCGTCCCGAGCATTTCATCGCTTCGGGTGCGCTGCCGCCGGGTTTCGCGGCCGTGGAGATCGACGGCGAGTATTACTGGGATGGCGGGCTGATGTCGAATACGCCGCTCTACGAAGTGATCCAGACCACGCCGCGGCGCGACACGCTCGCGTTTCAGGTCGACCTCTGGAGCGCGCGTGGGCCGGTGCCCGACAACATCACCGACGTGCAAGGCCGCATGAAGGACATCCAGTATTCGAGCCGCACGCGTCTCGTGACCGACATGCTGCAACGCTCGCAGCGTTTCCGTCATGTGCTGCGCGAAGTGCTCGATCGCGTGGCGCCGGAGCATCGGCACGATGCGTGGGTCGAACTGGCGGACGAACTCTCGTGCTCGAAGAAGTACAACGTGCTCCATCTGATTTATCGGCAGAAGGAATACGAAGGGCACTTCAAGGACTTCCAGTTCGGCACCACGACGATGCGCGAGCACTGGTCGAGCGGTTTGCAGGATATTCGCGCGACGCTCGAACAACCGGGCTGGCTCGACAAGCCGGATAACGACTCGGGCTTCGTCACGCACGATATCCATCGTGACCGACGCGGGCCGGGCACTGGCCCCAGGTAACACCGCAAGACGCCCGGCAGCAAAACAAAAGGCGCCCGTTCTTTCGAACGGACGCCTTTTTTATCGCGCTTTCGCCTGATCTGGCGTTAAAGCATGTGGCTTACTTCAGCACAGCCGAAACAGCGCTGGCGACTGCATCGAGGTTACGCGTGTTCAGCGCAGCCACGCAGATGCGGCCCGTGCTGACGGCGTAGATGCCGAACTCTTCGCGCAGGCGGTCGACTTGCGCAGCCGTCAGGCCCGAGTACGAGAACATGCCGCGTTGCACGTTGATGAAGTTGAAGTCGCGGTCGACGCCGGCGGCAGCCAGACGCTCGACCAGGCCCGTACGCATCGCGCGGATGCGGTTGCGCATTTCGCCAAGTTCTGCTTCCCACATCGCGCGCAGCTCAACCGAGCCGAGCACGGCTGCGACCACCGAGCCACCGTGCGTCGGCGGGTTCGAGTAGTTCGTGCGAATCACGCGCTTGAGCTGCGAGAGCACGCGCGACGATTCTTCCTTGCTCGACGTGAGGATCGACAGCGCGCCGACGCGCTCGCCGTACAGCGAGAACGACTTCGAGAACGACGACGACACGAACGCGTTCAGGTCCGACGCGGCGAACAGGCGCACGACTTCGCCGTCTTCGGCGATGCCGTCACCGAAACCTTGATAGGCGATGTCGAGGAACGGCACCAGACCACGCGACTTGACGGCTTCGATGACCTGCTTCCACTGGTCGATCGTGAGGTCGACGCCGGTCGGGTTGTGGCAGCACGCGTGCAGCACGACCACCGTGCCGGCGGCGTAGCCGTTCAGCGCCGAGAGCATGCCTTCGAAGTTCACGCCGTTGGTCTGCGCGTCGTAGTACGGGTAGGCGACCACTTCGAAGCCTGCGCTTTCGAACAGGGCGCGGTGGTTTTCCCAGCTCGGATCGCTGATCGCGACCTTGGCGGCCGGGTTCACGCGCTTGAGGAAGTCGGCGCCGATCTTCAGCGCGCCCGTGCCGCCGATTGCCTGCGCCGTGACGACGCGGCCGGCTGCGATCAGCGGCGAGTCGTCGCCGAGCAGCAGCTTCTGCACAGCGGCGTCATAGGCGGCGATGCCTTCGATCGGCAGGTAGCCGCGCGGCAGGCCGGCTTCCACGCGGGCCTTTTCCGCTTCGCGCACGGCGCGCAGCAGCGGAATCTTGCCTTCTTCGTTGGTGTACACGCCCACGCCGAGGTTCACCTTGGTCGCGCGCGCATCGGCGTTATAGGCTTCGTTCAGACCCAGGATCGGGTCGCGGGGGGCGAGTTCGACAGCGGAAAAGAGGGACATGATGGTTCGGCAAAAGTGAAGGAAGAAGCTCGGTGGTCCGCGCGCCGCGGGTGTTTCTGATCGTCTCGTATGACTTCTGGTGCGCCCCGTGCAGCGAAGGAGCGCGAGGCGGCCGGCCACGCAACGCGCTATTGTAACGAATCCTCAAGCCGGTTTTTCGCCGACTGTGACGCCAGCGTGGCCTTTATGCCCGCACGGTCGTGCGATCTCATCCCCGCCTGGTGCCGGAAATGCGCGCTTCGCCTCTTGCAGCACCGCGCTGGCAGCCCCATCTGCACGAAGTTGTCCGCTCCGCCCACGCCAGAAAGCGTCTCGCGCCCGCCAGGTGGCGAAACGCTAGAATGTTTGTTTGCTCCGCGCACAGGATGTCCCCCATGTCCGACCACACCGTCGCCGACGCCCCCGCGCTCGACGAGTCGAAATTCGTCCAGTACGAGGACTCGCCGTTCCAGCTTTACCAGCCGTATCTGCCGGCCGGCGACCAGCCGACGGCGATCGAAACGCTCGTCGAAGGCGTGGGCGATGGCCTGTCGTTCCAGACCCTGCTGGGCGTGACGGGCTCGGGCAAGACCTTCACGATGGCCAACACCATCGCGCGCCTGGGTCGCCCGGCGATCGTGTTCGCGCCGAACAAGACGCTGGCCGCGCAGCTTTACTCCGAATTCCGCGAATTCTTCCCGCGCAATGCCGTCGAGTACTTCGTTTCGTACTACGACTACTACCAGCCGGAAGCCTATGTGCCGCAGCGCGATCTCTTCATCGAGAAGGATTCGTCGATCAACGAGCACATCGAGCAGATGCGGCTTTCCGCGACCAAGAGCCTGATGGAGCGCCGCGACGTGGTGATCGTGGCGACGGTGTCGGCGATCTACGGTATCGGCAATCCGTCCGAATATCACAAGATGATTCTGACGCTGCGTCAGGGCGACAAGCTGGGCCAGCGCGAGGTGATCGCGCGCCTGATCGCGATGCAGTATTCGCGCAACGAGCAGGATTTCCAGCGCGGCACGTTCCGCGTGCGCGGCGACACCATCGACATTTTTCCGGCCGAGCACGCCGAAATGGCCGTGCGCGTCGAACTGTTCGACGACGAAGTGGAAACGCTGCAACTGTTCGATCCGCTCACGGGCCGCGTGCGCCAGAAGATTCCGCGCTTCACGGTCTATCCGTCGTCGCACTATGTGACGCCGCGCGAAACCGTGCTGCGCGCCGTCGAAACCATCAAGACCGAATTGCGCGACCGGCTGGAATTTTTCTACGCCGAAGGCAAGCTCGTGGAAGCGCAGCGGCTGGAACAGCGCACGCGTTTCGACCTGGAAATGCTCCAGGAACTGGGCTTCTGCAAGGGCATCGAGAACTACTCGCGGCACTTTTCGGGCGCGATGCCCGGCGAGCCGCCGCCCACGCTCGTCGACTATTTGCCGCCCGACGCGATGATGTTCCTCGACGAATCGCACGTGCTGATCGGCCAGTTCAACGGCATGTATAACGGCGACCGCGCGCGCAAGGAAAATCTGGTCGATTACGGTTTCCGGCTGCCTTCGGCGCTCGATAACCGGCCGCTCAAGTTCAACGAGTTCGAGCACAAGATGCGCCAGGTGGTGTTCGTCTCCGCCACGCCCGCCGATTACGAGAAGCGGGTCACGGGCCAGATCGCCGAGCAGGTGGTGCGGCCGACCGGGCTGGTCGATCCGGTGATCGAGGTGCGTCCGGCTTCCACGCAGGTGGACGATGTGCTGGGCGAGATCAACGAACGCGTGGCCGTGGGCGAGCGCGTGCTGGTCACCACGCTCACCAAGCGCATGGCCGAACAGCTGACCGAATTCCTCGCCGATCACGGCGTCAAGGTGCGCTATCTGCATAGCGACATCGACACGGTCGAGCGCGTGGAAATCATCCGCGATCTGCGCCTGGGCACCTTCGACGTGCTGGTCGGGATCAATCTGCTGCGCGAAGGTCTGGATATTCCCGAAGTCTCGCTGGTGGCGATTCTCGATTCCGACAAGGAAGGCTTCCTGCGCGCCGAACGCTCGCTGATCCAGACGATCGGCCGCGCCGCGCGTAACGTGAACGGCAAGGCGATTCTCTACGGCGACCGCATCACCGATTCGATGCGCAAAGCCATCGACGAAACCGAGCGCCGCCGCGCCAAGCAGATGGCCTTCAACGAAGAACACGGCATCGTGCCGCGCGGCGTGGTCAAGCGCATCAAGGACATCATCGACGGTGTCTATAACGTGGACGATGCGCGCGCCGAACTGCGCGAGGAGCAGGAGCGCGCGAAGTTCGAGGATATGTCCGAGAAGCAGATCGCCAAGGAAATCAAGAAGCTCGAAAAGCAGATGATGGACCACGCGAAGAATCTCGAATTCGAGAAGGCCGCGCAGGCGCGCGACCAGCTGGCGGTGCTGCGCCAGCGCGTGTTCGGGGCGAACGTGGGCGATCATCCGGCTTGAAGTCCGGGCCGACGGGATTGTCTGCGGCAAGGTAGAGAGAGCAGGGCGCGCGGTCACCGACCGTCAGCGCCCTTTTTATCGTCTTGCGCGCGCATGAAGCAAGCGCCGCCCGCTCTTAAACGCACGCTGAAATTAAAATGCCAGCTTGCCGTAAGCATGCGTTAACGCAACGCTGCTAAAACCCTGCTGCGAAGGGGTTTTCCTCACGCATCAATTTGTTCCCCATCGGCTTCGGTGTTAAACTTCGCCATTATTGAGAATTGTTCGCATTAACGTTTTTACGTAGATGCACTCGATGATTCGGTGGTACCTCTCATAAAAAAATCAGGAGTTTCGATGCGGATCCATTCTTTCGTGCGCGGCACTGCCGTCATCGCGGCTGCGGCTGCAGCGTTCTCGGCTCAAGCGGCTGAGTACCCGATCGGCAAGCAGGTGATTCAGGGCGGTATGGAGATCGGCGCGGTCTATCTGCAGCCGATCACGATGGAACCGGAAGGCATGATGCGCAAGGCGTCGGATTCCGACATCCACCTGGAAACGGACATTCACGCGGTCAAGAACAACCCGACCGGTTTCGCCGAAGGCGACTGGATGCCGTACCTGCAGGTGCACTACGAGTTGACCAAGCCGGGTTCGAGCTACGTGCAAAAGGGCGACCTGATGCCGATGGTCGCTAACGACGGTCCGCATTACGGCGACAACGTCAAGCTGGCAGGTCCCGGCAAGTACCACCTCAAGATGATCGTCGAAGCGCCGATGCAGATGGGCCACATGGCTTTCGGCCGTCACGTCGACAAGGAAACCGGCGTGGGTCCGTGGTTCAAGCCCATCACGGTCGAGTACGATTTCCCGTTCGCGGGCATCGGCAAGAAGGGCGGCTACTAAGCACGCCCGACCAGGTTCGCCGCGCATGCGCAGGTATTGTTTAGTGCGCGGCGAGCGTGAAGTCCATCGCGGACATCAAGGAACAGGTAACACTGATGACTGGATTGCGTAAGTTTGCGGCGCTGTTTGCACTGGCTTCTGTGGCGTCGCTCGCGCACGCCGAAGATCTGCCGACTTTCAAGCTCGACATGAACGACGGCAAGCTCAACCCCGCGCGCATCGAAGTGCCGGCGGGCAAGCGCATCAAGATCGAGGTGCGCAATGTGGGTAAGGGCGCGGCCGAGTTCGAAAGTGTCCAGTTGCGTAAAGAGAAGGTGCTGGCGCCGGGTGCGGATTCGTTCGTGGTGATCGCGCCGCTCGATCCGGGCGAGTACAAGTTTTTCGACGATTTTCATCAGCAGGCGCAGGGCGTGATTGTTGCCAAATAAGCGTTGCCAGATGCGTGTTGCGCCGTGACAGGCGCGACGACATGAAATCGGCGTTGCAAAGTCAGTACGCGGCCGGCGCGAAAGCCGGCGGCAGGAGGTGTTGAATGGGTCAGGTATTGTTCATCGTCTGGCGTGAGAGCGTGGAAGCGCTGCTCGTCGTCGGCATTCTGTATGCGTGGCTGAAGAACGGCGACGCCGATGCGCGTCGCGGCCTGCCGTATCTGTGGGCAGGCGTCGGTGCGGGCATTCTGGCGGCGGTTGCGCTGGGCGCGGCGCTGGTCGGCTTCACGGAAGTGCTGTCGGGCGACGCCCAGGATTACTTCCAGACCGGCATGGTGCTGGTGGCCTGCGTGCTGATCGTGCAGATGGTGCTGTGGATGAAGCAGCACGGCCGCACGCTCAAGCGCGAGATGGAAGAGTCGCTGCAAAAGACCACGCGCGATGCCAACTGGTGGGGCATTACGGTGCTCGTCGCGCTGGCCATCGCCCGTGAAGGCAGCGAAACGGTGATCTTCCTGTACGGCCTCGGTTTCGGCCAGTCGGGCCATGTGGATGCGAGCCAGTATGTGGCCGTGCTGCTCGGTCTGGGCCTCGCGTTCCTGACGTTCTATCTCCTGCAACTGGGCGGCAAGGTGTTCTCGTGGCGTCTCTTTTTCCGCGTCACGGAAATCATGCTGCTGTTCCTCGGCGCGGGCCTGTTCCAGACCGGCGTGGACAAGCTGATCGACAAGGAAGTCTTGCCGACCATCGTCGACCAGGTCTGGAATTCGTCGATGATCCTCGACGATTCGAGCACCTTCGGTTCGCTGGTCGCGACGCTGACCGGTTACCGCGCCCATCCGGCGTTGATGAACCTGATCGCTTACGCGGTGTACTGGCTCGTGGTGTGGTTCCTGGCGCGCCGCGCCAGCGGCCGTAACGCCGCAGTGAGCAAAAGGAAAGCAGCATGAGTTGTGCATCGGCCCAGCCGCCCGGGATGCGGCGGCAGGGCAGGCTGGCCCAGG
This sequence comes from Paraburkholderia sp. Ac-20340, assembly GCF_017104965.1. Taxonomy (GTDB): domain Bacteria; phylum Pseudomonadota; class Gammaproteobacteria; order Burkholderiales; family Burkholderiaceae; genus Paraburkholderia. The sequence goes on along the minus strand of NZ_JAAGPR010000035.1, from coordinate 56,963 downwards.
CGGGCCAATGGATGCAACGGCACGGCGCGATCATTCGCGGCGTGCAGTGGGTCGTGGTCGCCGTCTACGCGTTCCTGATTCTCGTACCCGCGGTGCTGCCGCTGCCCGACGATACCTCGCACCTCTGGAACAATCTGACGCTCGCCGCGCAGTTCGTGTTCTGGGGCATCTGGTGGCCGTTCGTGCTGCTCTCGATGGTGATGCTCGGACGCGTGTGGTGCGGCGTGCTCTGCCCCGAAGGCGCGCTCACCGAATTCGCCAGCAAGTTCGGCCGCGGCCGCGCGATTCCACGCTGGATGCGCTGGGGCGGCTGGCCCTTCGTGGCCTTCGGCCTGACCACCATCTACGGACAGATGGTGAGCGTCTACCAGTATCCGAAGGCGGTGTTGCTGGTGCTGGGCGGATCGACGCTCGGTGCGATGGTGATCGGCTTTCTGTACGGACGCGAGAAGCGCGTCTGGTGTAAATATCTCTGCCCCGTGAACGGGGTTTTTGCGCTTCTGGCGCGCCTCGCTCCGTTCCGCTTCAAGGTCGATGAAGACGCGTGGCGCAACTCGTACACGCACGGCGAGCACGGCGGGCATCGTGTGATTCCCGTCAACTGCGCGCCGCTGGTGCCGCTGCGCAATATGAAGGGCGCCGCGCAATGCCATATGTGCGGCCGTTGCAGCGGTCACCGCGATGCGATTGCGCTGACGTGGCGCTCGCCGGCCGAAGAAGTCGTCGAACTCGGCGACAGCCAGGCCGATGGCTGGGATACCGCGCTGATTCTGTACGGACTGCTTGGTATTGCCATCGGTGCATTTCACTGGACCGGCTCGCCGTGGTTTATCGCCATGAAGCAGTGGCTCGCGGGCTGGCTGATCGATCGCGATATCACTTGGCCGCTCGAGACCAACGCGCCCTGGTTCCTGCTCACGCATTACCCCGAGCAGAACGATGTGTTCTCGTGGCTCGACGGCACGATGATCGTCGGTTATATCGTCGCCACGGGGCTGGTCTACGGCACCGCGCTGTTCGCGATTCTCGCGGCGTCGACGGCAACGCTCGGCCGCTTCGAAATGCGCCGTCTGCATCACTTCGCGCAGTCGCTGATTCCGCTGGCGGGCGCGGGCGTGTTCCTCGGTTTGTCGGCGACGACGCTGTCGCTGCTGCGCGCCGAACACGTGCCGCTCGACTGGGCGACCGAAGTGCGCATTGCGATTCTCGTCATCACGAATCTGTGGAGCGCGTGGCTCGCCTGGCGCGTGACGGGCCGCTACAGCACGCGCTTCTGGCAGCGCGGCCTCGCCATGCTGGGCTTCGCGCTCGCACTCGCGGTGGTCGATAGCGCCTGGTGGCTGATGTTCTGGGGCTGGACGCGTTGAGCATTTTTCCGGTGCTGCTGATATAGGCGGTATACGCCGCATCGGGGCGTCGCAGCGCAAGTGTGGGTGCTACTCTCAAAAAACCGGGTCGACGTTCCGTCACCCGGTTTTTGACTTTTCGGAGACACGCATGCGAACGCGAGCAGTATTGACCGACGAAGATGTGATCCGGGTAGCCGACGCAGCCGTCGCGCACGCCCGCGCGAATGAATGGAACGTGACGATCTCGATCGTCGACGATGGCGGCCATCTGCTGTACCTGCGCCGCCTCGACGGCGCACCGCCCATCAGCGCCGAAATCGCCCACGGCAAGGCGCGCACCTCCGCGCTGGGGCGCAAGGAAAGCAAGGTGTACGAAGATGTGATCCGCCAGGGCCGCACGGCGTTTCTGAGCGCGCCGCTGCCGGCGATGCTCGAAGGCGGCGTGCCCATCGTCGTGAAGGGCGATGTGATCGGCGCGGTGGGCGTGTCGGGCGTGAAATCCGATCAGGATGCGGCGATTGCGCAGGCGGGCATCGCGGCGCTGAACATCGATTGAGCGCGGTCGGGCAGGCGTCGCACCGCCGCCGATGAAATTCAGATCAACGAAAGGGTTTACGAGTAGGGGGAGGTCGCGGTTATAATCGCGGCTCGGTATCGCTGCTGATAAAACGCGAACCGCCGCTGCCTTCCCCATGCAGCATGCCTCGACGGCAAAAACAAAAGCCGCGGACTCTGCCGCGGCTCTCGCCCAGGGCGGCTACGCTTCACGCGCCGCTCCCGTAGTCAAAGGTGAGAACAAAAAAATGGCTTGGCTTGCTGTGACGGCCGGCTTGAAGGATGTGTGCACGAAGGGGTCTAGATCTCGCGTGCAAGCCGTCGTTGCTGGCTACTGCCCAACGCCTCTCGATGGAGGCGGTCCCCACAATACCCGGTACTAAAAAACTACCACCTCACTTGGTGAGAATCAGCTTGCCCAGACGCGTGGCGCGCAGCTGATAGGTCTCGCCGTTGTGCAGGATGCTCACATGGCTGCGGCCTTGCAAAAGGGCCGTGCTGTCCAGCGAGCGTTCGTTGCTGGGCGCGCTGGCGGCTTCCGTGTTGCGCGTGACGCTGGCCGGTGCGGCTGCCTTGGGTGCTCGCGTGGTGGTCAACGCGGAACCCGAACGGCGCAGGCTAAGAGTCGATGAGCGGTTGAATTCAGTCATGAACGTGACGGTCTGTCTGTGTCTCGATTCGATGAATGAATTCTAAATGATAATTGTTCTTATTTTCAATTGCGATAAATTGATCGAAATCGGGTAGCGATAGCTTTATGCCCGATGCGCGCGTTTATCCCTGAAAAAACAACGCCCGGCGCGAGGCCGGGCGTGCGGGATGGGTTGCCAGCGGGCAAAACTTTTAGTGCAGCGGCGCTTCCGGCTCGCCCGGACCCTGCACGTATTGGCGGATCAGCCGCACGGTGTCGATATCCGACTCGCGGTAGGCCGACTTCACGATCTCCGATGTCTCATGCTGCTCGCCCGAATCGGCGGTCGGCAGCGTCGTGCTGTATTCGAAGCGCAGAAAAAGCTGCTGCGCGTCGGGTTCCTCGATCGTCATCGTCAGCGAGCCGCCCACGTAGTCGGCGGTCGCGAGGATGTCGTAGCGCACGCTCGCGTGAGGGGTGAACGTGACGCGATCGCGCACCGTGGCCTGACCGTAGTGCAGTTCGCGCTCGAGCACATCGCCTTCGCGCGAGAGAATCGTGCAGCTGTCGAGGCCGAGCACGAAGAGCTGCGGCTGTTCGGCGCGCAGCACGAGGCCTTCCCACAACTGCTCGCGCGTCATGGGCAGCACGAGCGGGTTGGTCGGATCGTTGATCTGGATAAGGTGTTCGAAATTCAAGGCGACGGCTTCCTGTGATGTCCGTCCGCGCTTACGCGGCCACGAGGCCCGAGCGGATGTGAATCGTGTTCGTGAGGATCTTGTGGACCGGGCAGGCGTTCGCGATCTGCAACAGACGCTCGCGCTGCTCGTCCGAGAGCGGGCCTTCGAGGGCAATCTGCCGGTCGATCGTGGTGCCTTCGCTGCCGGTTTCCATCGACAGCTTCACGCGCACGCCTTCGAGCGGCCACTCCTTGCGCTGCGCGTACATCTTCAGCGTGATGGTCGTGCACGCGCCCAGGCTCGACAGCAGCAGGGAGAAGGGCGTGGGCCCGCGGTCGCCGCCGCCGAGCGTCGCCGGTTCATCGGCGATCCACGTGTGAGTACCGTCGTCGAACTGGACCTGATAGTTGGTCGAGCCGATATGGGCTGTAACTGCGTGTGCGGTGACTGCGGTGTCGGCCATGCGCTCCTCGCGGACGGAACGGTTGAATGGAGACGGCCGCGCCCAGACCGGAGTCCGGCGCGCGGCCAGCAAAACCTTATTGTGACAAAAAGCGACGCGGGCTGTGGCTTAGCCTCGGCGCGCATAGGGCGTGCCGGGGCCGCTCGATGTCAGCTCGCATCGCTCAATGCGCAATCCGCCCCATGCGTCCGGCCTGGTAATCGAGCACCGCCTGGCGGATTTCCTGCTCGGTATTCATCACGAACGGGCCGTAGCGCACCACCGGCTCGTTGAGCGGCAGACCGCCGATCAGCAGCACTTCCACCGCTTCGCTCGCATCGGCGGGCGCGGCGATCGTGACGGTTTCGCCGTCGCCGGCAAAGGCCACCATCTGCTGCGCGGCGATCGCTTCGCCTTCGGCGCCATACTGCGCCGTGCCCGAAATCCCGTAGGCGAACACATTCCACGCATGCGGCACCGGCTGCTCCACGCGCGCGCCGGGCGCCAGCGTGAAATGCAGATAAAGGATGGGCGTGCGCGTTTCGATGGCCGCCTTCGCGCCCAGCGATTCGCCCGCGATCACCTTCACCGTGGCCTTGCCGTCGGCCGAGCGCCCTTGCGGAATGCCCGCGTGCGGCATTTCCTGATAGCGCGGCGCGATCATCTTGTCCGATGCCGGCAGGTTCACCCACAGTTGCAGGCCGTGCATGCGGCCGCCCGTGCGCGTGAATTCGGGGTCGGGCATCTCGCTGTGAATCACGCCGGCGCCGGCCGTCATCCACTGCACATCGCCGGGATTGAGCGTGCCCGAATGGCCGACCGAATCCTTATGGCCGAAGCGGCCCGCGAGCATATACGTGACGGTTTCGAAGCCGCGATGCGGATGGTCGGGCGCGCCCTTGGCCGCGCCGGGCGCGTAGTCGGTGGGGCCCATCTCGTCGAGCAGCAGGAACGGATCGAAATCCATCAGCTGACGGGTAGGGAAGGGACGATGGACGACGAACCCACCGCCCTCGGTTGTACGAACCGCGGGAAAAACGTGGGCGATCGAGCGGACGGCCGACATGGATATCACCTCGAAAAAATGGGAATTGCGCGATATGCGAAACAAACCGCTATTATAGGTAGCCGATTTGGCCTGTTTGACCGCCTGATCGCAATGGATTGTCCCATCGCTGGAACGACGACATGAAAATCGATTCGCACAACCTGAACGACCTGATGTACTTTTCGCAGGTGGTCGAACACGGCGGATTCTCGGCGGCCGAGCGGGTGCTCGGCATTTCCAAGTCGCGGCTGTCGCGCCGCGTGAGCGAGCTGGAGGCGTCGCTGGGCGTGCGTCTGCTGCAGCGCTCCACGCGCAAGCTCGCGCTCACCGAAGCGGGCGAGCTGTTCTACCAGCACTGCCGCGCGATGCTCGCGGAGGCGCAGGCCGCCGTGAACGTGGTGCAGTCGCTGCGTTCGTCGCCGCGCGGCACGGTGCGCGTGAGCGTGCCGGTCACGCTGTCGCAGACCATCTTTTCGCAGATCATTCCCGAATTCATGCATCGCTTCCCGGAGGTACGGGTGGTGATGCGCGTGACCAATCGTGTGATCGATCTGTTCGAGGATTCGGTAGATATCGCCCTGCGGGTGCGCTCGGAGCCGCCGCAGAACGCCAACATCGTCGTGCGTCCGCTGTGGCGCACCGAGCAGATGCTGGTGGGTGCGCCCAGCCTGCTGGCGCAGAACGCGCCGCCGCTCACGCCGGACGATCTCTCCCGCTTCGAAACACTCGATACGCCCACTGGCGACGGCCGTCATGTCTTTCATCTGATCGCGCCGGACGGCACGCGCCATTCGCACGAACACGAGCCGCGTCTCATCAGCGCCGATCTCACGACGATCCGCGAAGCCGCGCTGCAAGGTCTGGGTATCGCCGCAATGCCGGAGATGATGTATGGCGCCGCGCTGCGCACCGGCAAGCTCTCGCCGGTCATGCCGGGATGGACGCTGCCGGTGCCGCAACTGTATGCGGTATTCCTCTCGCGTCAGGGCATGGTTCCGGCCGTGCGCGCGTTTGTCGATTACCTCGTCGAAGTGCTCGATGCCGACAAAAGCCTGCAGCAGGAATGTCCGCTCAGAAGCGATGTTGCAGCCTTGATGGCGAAGAATGGTGTTCAGACGCAGCCGCCTGTGACGTCGGGTTTGCCTCGCACCAAGTCCACGAGCAACATCGAAACGGCCTGAAAACAAGGCTTTTTGTTACGTCATCGCCATGTTTGAGAGCTTTGCGAACATCGTGCATTTGCGTTTAGGCATTTAAGCGTCGCCGGCAATCGTTACTTTCAATGGGCAAAGTCTTGAAGCGGGCGAGCGAGAGGCATATATTGAAGTCCTCTCGCCAAGCACCGGTCTTGTGCGGGAACAGATGGCCGCTATCATAGCGAGCCTTCAGGGCTGAACGCGCAGTCCGTGTCGATCACGGCAGTCGCATGTGCCGACGTGAACCGAGCGATTGTCGGGGAGTGTCGCCACCGCCCGAATGCGCCGCGTGCGCTCGAAAAAAGGCCTTCATCCGACGATGAAGGCCTTTTACTTTGCGCTCTGATTATTCGGTATCCGAAATAATTTGCCGCAAAAGAAAACGCGCGGCCGGTGAGCCGCGCGTTCGGTGCCTGCGAAAGCAAGCGGTGTGTTACTTGTGCGCCGGATCGGTCACGAAGCCGAGCTTCGTCAGACCGCCGCTTTGCGCCGCCGACATCACCTGCGCCACCTTCTCGTACTGGACCTTGCGATCCGCGTTCAGGTGCAGTTCGGGCTGCGGTTCCTGCTGCGCCGCTGCCGCGATTTTCGCGGTGAGCTGGTCGTCGCTGACGGCATTGCCGTCCCACAGCACCGTGCCGTCCGCTTCGATCGACACATTGATCTGCGCGGGCTTGGTGTCTTCCTTCTGGCTGCTCGCGTGCGGCAGGTCGATCTTCACGGCATGACGGATCACGGGGATCGTCACCATGAAAACGATCAGGAGCACCAGCATGACGTCGACGAGCGGCGTCATGTTGATTTCGTTCATCAGGCCATCGTCGTCATCGCTGGCAAAAGGGCTCATCGCCATGTTGCTTGCCTCCGCCGATTAATGGTTGCGTGCGGCGACGCGCAGGTTGCCGTTGCCCGCGTTGCTGCCCTTGGCCGTCGACGACAGGCGTGCGCCCGTCACGAAGAAAGCGTGCAGGCCGTGCGCGAAGCGGTTGAGCTTCGTGACGATGGCCTTGTTGGCGCGCGTCAGGGCGTTGTAGCCGAGCACTGCCGGAATCGCCACGAACAGACCGAAGGCCGTCATGATCAGCGCTTCGCCGACCGGACCCGCCACTGCGTCGATCGAGGTCTGGCCCGATGCGCCGATCGAGAGCAGGGCGTGATAGATGCCCCACACCGTACCGAACAGGCCGACGAACGGCGCCGTGCTGCCGATCGAGGCGAGGATCGCGAGACCCGATTGCATCTTCGCGACGGATTCGTCCATCGTGTCCTTCAGGCAGCGCGTGACCCAGTCGGACACGTCCATGCGGTCATGCAGATGCGGTTGCGTCTGGTGATGGTGATCGGCGGCTTCCTGGCCTGACAGCGCGAGCGCGAGGAACGGGTTGTCTTCGCGCGTGCCGCTGCCGAGCTTCTTAACGCCATCGGCGAGATCGTCCGAGTGCCAGAACTGCTGTTCGGCGTTCTTGGTCTGGCGCTTGAGGCGCGCGACGTTCCAACCTTTCACGACGATCACGCACCACGACAGCACCGACATGATGAACAGTGCCAGCGCGATGCCGCGCGTCACGAAATCCCCTTGCGCCCAGACGTGAGCGATACCGTAGTTCTGCATGTTTTTTCCTTTAATTCAATTCATCAAAACAGTGTGATTCTCATTCAGACGCGCCGCGCCGGCAGCGTGCCCGAAACCCGCGCGATCAATCGTGCAGGCTGAAATCGAACGGTTGCGAGTAAGCCGCGCGCACCGGCTGGCCATCCTCCAGGTATGGCTTGCAGGAGCTGTTGCGCATCGCGTCCATCGCCGCGTCGTCGAGACGGCTGTAGCCGCTGGACTTGCGCAGTTCGATGTTCTCGATCTTGCCGGTCAGGCCCACCACGAAGTGCACGAGCGCGGTGCCGGTTTCGCCGCGGCGCTTCGAGAGCGTCGGGTAATCCGGCTCGACGATACGGCAGTCGAGGTGCGAAACGTTCTTCGGTGCGGACAGCGCCATCACCGGCTTGGCCGGCGCCGGAGCGGCGGCTTGTGGCGGCGGGGGCGCGGCGGGCGTGGGCGGCGACGGATCGGCGGGCGCGGGCGTTTCGATCGCGTGCTGCGAAGGCGCAGCGGCGACGGGCAACGGCGGCGTGGGCGTCGGTTTCTGCTTCGGCTGGGCCTTGGGCTTTTCGCGCTTGACCGGCACCGGCTTGGGCGGCGGCGGAGTCGGCGTGGACTGAATCGCGGCGGGCGCGGCGACCGGCTCGGGCTTGAGCAGTTCGGCCGTGATCGATTGCGATTCGAGCGCGATGGGCTTGGCGTCGTCGTGGTGCGTGAGCACGACGGCGATGAGCGCGGCGTGCAGCGCGAGCACGATCGCCGTCGCGGTCACGACTCGGCGGTTCGTGCGCAAGGCGGGGAACGTCAGCGCTTGGGCGGTGGTTTGAGAAGCCTGCATGTTAGCGTGGCCGCCCTGCAGACGACGGCGCAAAAGGCAGGCAACGCGTCGCTACGGGCAGCTTTATGGGCGAAAGATCAACAGCGAGATGCACACGGTGGTCACAAATCCGATCAGCAATTCCATCCCATCCTCCAGAGAAAGGTGCGAGGGCTAGCTGGCTGGTCGTGAAACTGGCTTGCTGTCGGCGATAAAGCGCTCGATGCCTTGAGCGTTTGGGCGATGCGCGTTTTTGCAGGCTGGAAACGCGCATCACGAAAATCAGGCGGCCTTGCGCTCGTAAAACGTCATCGGCACGACATGCGGCACGGCCACGACCGGCAGGCTGTGGTGATGCGTCACGCCGCAGCGGCTGGCGCACACGCCGCTTTGCGCCAGCACGTCGCGCACGGACTCCTCGCACTTGCCGCAGCAGGTCGCGACGCCGAGCTCGAATTGAAGCTCGTCGAAAGAGTCCATGCCTTCCGCAATGGAAGCACGAATCGTACGGTCGGAGACGGACTTGCACACGCAGACAATCATGATGGAGCGCGAGAGTGAGTTAATGCGAATTATTATCATTATGTTTGTCCCGTTTGGCAAGCATGCAGACAGAATTTTTGTAACAAAACCGGATGCTTAGCAGGGATTTTGCTCTGGATCAGAGCGCGGCGAGCTTGGCGAAGAAAGTGCCGGATGGCCGCAGGAAGAGGGCCAGATGCCGAAAGATGGATGTAAGCGTGGGGTCAGAACGCACGCATCGATGCGCGCGATTTTGCTCCGCTCAGTTGCCCGCTCAGGCCGCGTTGGCTTCCAGTTCGCGGGTGCGGCGCGAGGGGATCTGGACGCACTCCACGGGCGCTTCGATGGCAAGCAACGCCGATGCGAGCGCGCGCAGATGTGCGCCGTCGCTGGTCGAACACAGGCGCACGCTGGCGCCGCCGCTTTCGCTGGAAGCCGTGGCCGAGCGCAAACCGTGCTGGTCGAGCACGCGTTCGAGCTGGCGCGCGATGGCCACGCTCGTATCCACCAGCGTCATGCGTTCGCCGACGATCGAGCGGATCGCCGCATCCAGAAACGGGTAGTGCGTGCAGCCGAGCACGAGAGTGTCCGCGCCGGCATCGAGCATCGGCTGGACGTAGCCGCGCAGCAGCGCGACCAGTTCAGGCGAGCCGATATCGCAACGCTCGACCGCTTCAACCAGACCGTGGCCCGGCTGGCTCAGCACGCGCAGGTCGTTGGCGTGGCGCTCGACCAGCGCCTGGAAGCGCGCGCTGCGCAGCGTCACCTGAGTGGCGAGCACGCCCGCTACGCGCGATTTCGACAGCGCCGCCGCCGGCTTCACGCCGGGCTCCACGCCCACGAGCGGGATCGGCAGGCGCGCGCGCACGAATTCGATCGACTGCGCCGTGGCCGTGTTGCAGGCCACCACCAGCGCCTTCGCGCCCTGCGCCACGAGCCATTCGCCGATCGCGAGCGTGCGGTCGGCGATGAAATCGTCGTCGCGCTGGCCGTAGGGCGCATAGCGCGAATCGGCCACGTAGATCACCGGTTCCTGACCCAGATGCGCACGCACGGCGCGCAGCACCGACAGGCCGCCCAGACCGGAATCGAAGATGCCGATGGGGGCGCCAGGCGCAGCGCTGACAGGAGCCGGATGATTCACGTGAGTCGGGAAGCGGGAAAAAATACGGGGAAGCGCTTGCGCCGCAGGCCGCATCCGCAAGCGCGCGGATGCGGCCGTAGCGCAATCAGAATCAGGATTCTACCGAACCCATCATGGTCTGCTGGTAATTCTGGATGCCGACCTTGCCGATCAGGTCGATCTGCGTTTCGAGCCAGTCGATGTGCTCTTCGGTGTCGTCGAGAATCTTCGTGAAGATTTCACGCGAAACGAAATCGCGCACCGATTCGCAATAAGCGATGGCTTCCTTGCAGGTGCCCTGGGAAATGTACTCGAGCTTCAGATCGCATTCGAGCACTTCCTGGGTTTCTTCGCCGATCAGCAGCTTGTGCAGGTCTTGCAGATTAGGCAGACCGTCGAGCATGAAAATACGTTCGATGAGCCAGTCGGCGTGACGCATTTCGCCGATCGACTCGTCATATTCGTGCTTGCCGAGTTTTTCGAGGCCCCAATGCTTGTACATACGGGCGTGCAGGAAGTACTGGTTAATCGCGGTCAGTTCGTTCTTGAGCTGCGCGTTCAGATATTCGATGACTTTCTTGTCGCCTTGCATAGTTTTTCCTTCCTTGTGGGGGCGTGCAGGTTTTAACACTGGGTGGAACAATAAACGCTCAATACACAAAAGCCAAGGTGCAATCTGCGTCAAATTGCAGCCAAATGCGATTATTTGCAGCGTGCTGAGAATTAGTCTCAGTACGTTTCGTGTTACCCAAAAAAAACCGGGGCGCTGGGCCCCGGTTTTTCTATTTCGGCGTTTCTATTGAGCGCCGATTATCTCGCAGATTGCGAATCAAGCGATCAAGCCGTCGCGACCGGAATCTTGCCGATCTTTGCCTGCCATTCGGCGGGGCCCGTCTTGTGCACCGACGTACCCGACGAATCGACGGCCACCGTCACCGGCATGTCCTGAACGTCGAACTCGTAGATGGCTTCCATGCCGAGGTCTTCGAACGCCACGACCTTCGAGCCGCGGATCGCCTTCGACACGAGGTAAGCCGCGCCGCCCACGGCCATCAGGTAAGCCGCCTTGTGCTTCTGGATGGCTTCGATGGCGACCGGGCCGCGCTCGGCCTTGCCCACCATCGAAATGAGGCCCGTTTGCGAGAGCATCAGTTCGGTGAACTTGTCCATGCGGGTCGCGGTGGTGGGGCCTGCCGGGCCGACCACTTCGTCGCGCACCGGATCGACCGGGCCGACGTAATAGATCACGCGGTTCTTGAAGTCCACCGGCAGCTTTTCGCCCTTCGCCAGCATGTCGGCGATACGCTTGTGCGCGGCGTCGCGGCCCGTGAGCATCTTGCCCGAGAGCAGCAGCGTCTGGCCCGGCGTCCACGAAGCGACTTCTTCCGGCGTGAGCGTGTTCAGGTCGACGCGCTTGCTGGTTTCCGTGTTCGGTTCCCAGTTGACCTTCGGCCATGCGTCGAGCGACGGTGCTTCCAGCTTCGCCGGGCCCGAGCCGTCGAGCACGAAGTGCGCGTGGCGCGTGGCGGCGCAGTTCGGGATCATCGCGACCGGCTTCGAGGCGGCGTGCGTGGCCGTCGCCATGATCTTGACGTCGAGCACCGTGGCGAGACCGCCCAGACCTTGCGCGCCGATACCGAGCGCGTTGACCTTCTCGTGCAGTTCGACGCGCAGTTCTTCGATCCAGTCCTGCGGGCCGCGCTTGATGATGTCCTGAATGTCGATGGACTCCATCAGCGATTCCTTCGCCATCAGCATCGCCTTTTCAGCGGTGCCGCCGATGCCGATGCCGAGCATGCCCGGCGGGCACCAGCCTGCGCCCATCGTCGGCACGGTCTTGAGCACCCAGTCGACGATCGAGTCGGACGGGTTGAGCATGACGAACTTCGACTTGTTTTCCGAGCCGCCGCCCTTGGCTGCAACCTGAACATCGACCTTGTCGCCCGGCACGATCTCGTAGTGGATCACGGCCGGCGTGTTGTCTTTCGTGTTCTTGCGAGCGCCTTCGGGCGGCGACACGATCGATGCGCGCAGGACGTTGTCCGGGTTCAGATAACCGCGGCGCACGCCTTCGTTGATCATGTCGGTGACGCCCATCGTCGCGCCGTCCCAACGCACATCCATGCCGACCTTCACGAAGATCGTGACGATGCCGGTGTCCTGGCAGATCGGGCGCTTACCTTCGGCGCACATGCGGCTGTTGGTGAGGATCTGCGCGATCGCGTCCTTCGCGGCCGGGCTTTCCTCGAGCTCATAGGCGCGACCCAGCGCCTCGATGTAGTCCTGCGGATGGTAGTAGCTGATGTACTGGAGCGAATCCGCAATGCTCTGGATCAGGTCTTCCTGCTTGATGACGGTCATGGCTAGCTTCTATGGGGACGGGGTGATTCGAATTGTGGAATTTTTTATTTTGACCAGACGCCGGTTTGCATCGGCTTTATTCGGTTTCCGCGACCTCGCGCACTGGCGCGGGCGCCGGATGACGCGCGGCGAGATCGTGATAATGCTCGGGATGCGTATGCGTGGTGATGCGGTCGATCCAGGCCATCACCAGCGCGGAGAGCAGGAACGCGATGTGAATGGCCACTTGCCAGATCACGGTGCGCTCGGAAACGGCGTCCGGGTTGATGAAGGTTTTCAGCAGATGAATCGACGAAATGCTGATCAGCGCCATCGCGAGCTTGACCTTCAGCACGCCGGCGTTCACGTGGTCGAGCCATTCGGGCTCGTCGGGATGGCCTTCGAGGCCCATGCGCGAAACGAAGGTCTCGTAGCCGCCCACAATGACCATGATGAGCAGGTTGGAAATCATCACCACGTCGATCAGACCGAGCACGGCCAGCATGATGCTGGTTTCGTCGAGCGACATCGCGTGGCTGACGAGATGCCAGACTTCCTTGATGAACAGCACGCAATAGACCGTCTGGCCGACGATCAGCCCCAGGTAGAGCGGCACCTGGAGCCAGCGGCTCATGAAGATGACGCTGGGCAGCAGACCCATACGGCGGCGGGACAGGGCAGCAGACTTCGCGGCGGACGACTTGGGGCGTGCGGCGGACATGGGCGTTTCACGTAGGGCGGAAATCGGGCGGGGTCCACGGGGCGCCGCGCGCGCCGCGCCGAGTCTGCTGTCTTGATGCAGGCTCTCGCCGATCGCGCCGCCGCGCCTCTGGGGCCGGGCGGGCGCTATTGTAACGCGTCGGCGCGACACTTCGCCGCGATGAGGGCAGCGAATCTTTCAGGGTCATTACACGCGTGGCGCCGATGCCGCGCGAGCCTTGTCAGGAGGCGACGGGCGGCACGCGTCGGGTCTTGAAACTCGCCAGTGCGATGCCGGCAATCACGCAGGCGAGCGCGATGCCGTGCGCGGGCGTGGGGCGCTCGCCCAGGAACACCATGCCGTAGAGCGCGGCCGCCACCGGCAGCACAGCCGTGAAGACCCCCGCGATACTGCCCGGCACGTGACGGATGCCCATCATCCACAACACGAAAGAGAACACACTGGCCGACAGCCCGTACCAGAGCACGAGGCCCCAGATGCCGGCGGGCACGCTCGCATAGTCGAACGAGAACGCGGCGTGCAGACCCACCGGCAGCATCAGCAGAAAGCCGAACAGATGCGTGTACGCGCAGATTTCGAGCGGCGCCAGCGTCTGCGTGAGACGGCGCGAGAGGATCACGTAAAGCGATTCGCAGCACACGGCGCCCAGCACCATCAGGTTGCCCGCGAACGAGCCGGGATTGGCGGCGCTCGCATCGACATGCGCCAGATTGATCACGGCGATGCCCGCAATGGCGAGCGCGATCGATGCGAACGCACGGGCATCGGGCCGCTCGCGCAGAAACAGCCACGAGAACAGCGCGACGATGGCCGGAATCGTGCTGGTGATGACGCCTGCGGCCACGGCGCTGGTGCGATGCACGCCGCCGAGCATCAGCAGCGTAAACCCGAATGTACCGAAGAGCGCCTGCAGGAACAGATTGAGCCATTCCCCGCGCTTCACGCGGCGCATGCGGGCGACGCGCAGCAGGGGCCAGAGCACCGCGAGCGCGATCACGAAGCGCAGCAACGCAAACAGATCAACGGGTAAAAACGCAACGATCGTTTTGCCGATGCCGACATTGCTGCCCACGAGCAGCATGGCGGCGACGAGAAAAAGTGAATGACGGTTCAAGCTGGAATCCTGGCGCTCAGATCAGTTAGCATTCTAAATGGCCGTTTAAGAGGTCGCTATCGCGCGCCTGCGTAAGTAGCGGGTAAGTTGCAGCGCTTAATCTTCGAAAGATGCGTTCGAGGATGCGTTCGAGACAAGCGCCTGGACGCAACGCGCCAACGCAGCCGCTCGCGAACGCGTCGCTAAAGATCACAGGAAAGCTCGCCGCCCGCGCTCAGGCCACAGAGGGCGCGGCGGCACACAGGAGACGGCGCGCGCAGGCATCGCAGATGCTGCGCGTGTCCACGAGTTTGACGTTTCATCTTCACCAAGGGGTTGTCGATGTCTGCGATTGAATCGGTTCTTCAGGAACATCGTGTGTTTGCGCCGTCCGCGCAAACGGTGGCCAACGCAACGGTGTCCGGCATGGAGGCTTACAAGGCGCTCGCCGCCGAAGCCGAACGCGATTACGAAGGTTTCTGGGCGCGCCTCGCGCGCGAAACGCTGACCTGGCAAAAGCCCTTCACCAAGGTGCTCGACGAGTCGAAGGCACCGTTCTACACGTGGTTCGAAGACGGCGAACTCAACGCTTCGTACAACAGCCTCGACCGTCACGTCGAAGCCGGTAACGGCGAGCGCGTCGCGATCGTCTTCGAAGCCGACGACGGCACCGTCACCAACGTTACCTACCAGGACCTGCTCGCGCGCGTCTCGCGCTTCGCCAACGCGCTCAAGAAGCGCGGCGTGAAGAAGGGCGACCGCGTCGTCATCTATATGCCGATGTCGGTGGAAGGCGTGGTGGCGATGCAGGCCTGCGCGCGCATTGGCGCGACGCATTCGGTGGTGTTCGGCGGCTTCTCGTCGAAGTCGCTCAACGAACGCATGGTGGACGTGGGCGCGGTCGCGCTCGTGACCGCCGACGAACAGATGCGCGGCGGCAAGGCGCTGCCGCTGAAGAATATCGCCGACGAAGCCCTCGCCATGGGCGGCTGCGACGCCGTGCAGACCGTGTTCGTCTACCAGCGCACGGGCGGCAAGGTCGCGTGGAAGGAAGGCCGCGATCTGTGGATGCACGACGTCTCGGCGGCCGAAAGCGACACCTGCGCGCCGGAACCGGTGGGCGCGGAGCATCCGCTCTTTATCCTGTATACCTCGGGTTCGACGGGCAAACCGAAGGGCGTGCAGCACAGCACGGGCGGCTATCTGCTGTGGGCCGCGCAGAGCATGAAGTGGACCTTCGACTACAAGCCCGACGACGTCTTCTGGTGCACGGCCGACATCGGCTGGATCACGGGCCATAGCTACATCGCCTACGGACCGCTGACGATCGGCGCGACCCAGGTGGTGTTCGAAGGCGTGCCCACGTACCCGAACGCGGGCCGCTTCTGGGAGATGATCCAGAAGCACAAGGTCACGCTGTTCTACACGGCGCCTACGGCCATCCGCTCGCTCATCAAGGCATCGGAAGCCGATGCGAAGGTGCACCCGAAGAGCTATGACCTGTCTTCGCTGCGCATTCTGGGCACGGTCGGCGAGCCGATCAATCCCGAAGCGTGGATCTGGTACTACGAAAACGTGGGCGGCAAGCGTTGCCCGATCGTCGATACCTGGTGGCAGACGGAAACCGGCGGCCACATGATCACGCCGCTGCCGGGCGCGACGCCGCTCGTGCCGGGTTCGTGCACGCTGCCGCTGCCGGGCATCATGGCCGCGATCGTCGACGAAACCGGCCAGGACGTGCCGAACGGGCAGGGCGGCATTCTGGTCGTCAAGCGTCCGTGGCCCGCGATGATCCGCAATGTCTGGGGTCAGCCGGAGCGCTACAAGTCGGGCTACTTCCCCGAAGAACTCGGCGGCAAGCTGTATCTGGCCGGTGACGGCAGCGTGCGCGACAAGGAAAGCGGCTACTTCACGATCATGGGCCGTATCGACGACGTGCTGAACGTCTCGGGTCACCGCCTGGGCACGATGGAAATCGAGTCGGCGCTGGTGGCGAATCCGCTCGTGGCCGAAGCCGCCGTGGTGGGCCGTCCCGACGATACGACCGGCGAAGCCGTGGTGGCCTTCGTGGTGCTCAAGGCCACGCGCCCGCATGGCGACGACGCCGTGAAGCTCGCCAACGAACTGCGTGCCTGGGTGGGCAAGGAGATCGGGCCGATCGCCAAGCCGAAGGACATCCGCTTCGGCGAGAACCTGCCGAAGACGCGTTCGGGCAAGATCATGCGCCGTCTGCTGCGCTCGCTCGCGAAGGGCGAGGCGATCACGCAGGACGTCTCCACGCTGGAAAACCCGGCGATTCTCGATCAGCTCGGCGAATCGCTGTAAGTCGACGCTTCAAGTCGACGATTCACGTCCAAGCTGGACGCCGCGACAGGCTCGCGGCGTCCTTCGCACTCTTCCCAATTGCCGCGTCTGCGCCTTTTTGCTAAACAGGCGCATGGCCGCGCCACGCACCCAACCGCCGAACAATCCCAATCCCTTGCCCGAGCCGCCGCCGGTCAGCCGGGCGATGGCGCTCGCGCATCGGCGTTACTGGCGCTTTAACGTCGCGCTGATCGCCGTGCTGATGACGATCGGCTTCACGGTCTCGTTCGTCGCGCCGCTGCTCGCGCGCGCGCTCGACGGCGTGCGCTTTGCCGGCTTCAGCCTGCCGTTCTACCTCGGCGCACAAGGCGCGATCCTGGTCTACGTGGCGCTGGTGGTGATCTATATCGTGCTGATGCAGCGCGCCGACCGCGAATTGCAGGCCGCGCGCGAAGCCGAAGCCGCGATCCGCGACGCCCGCGAGGCGCCGCCACGATGAAGCTCGCGCATCGGCTTATCCGTTCCTACGCGCTTTATACGCTCGGTTTTCTCGGCTTCGTTTTCGTGATGTGGCGCATCGAACGCGTCACGGGCCCGGGCATGTGGATCGGCTACGTGTTCCTGTTCGTGCCGATCGCCGTGTATGCCGTGATCGGCCTGCTTTCGCGCACGTCGGACCTGGTCGAATACTACGTGGCGGGGCGGCGCGTGCCATCGGTGTTCAACGGCATGGCGACGGCCGCCGACTGGCTCTCGGCGGCTTCGTTCATTGGCCTCGCCGGTTCGCTCTACGCGAGCGGCTACGACGGCCTGGCGTATCTGATGGGCTGGACCGGCGGCTACTGCCTCGTGGCCTTTCTGCTCGCGCCTTATGTGCGCAAACTCGCGCGCTACACCATCGCGGATTTTCTCGGCACGCGCTTCTCGAGCAACCTCGTGCGCGCACTGGCCGTACTCGCGACGATTCTCTGCTCGTTCATCTATCTGGTCGCGCAGATTCAGGGCGTAGGGCTGATCGCCGTGCGCTTTATCGGCGTGGATTTCGCCATTGGCATTTTCTGCGGGCTGGCGGGCATTCTCGTGTGCTCGTTTCTGGGCGGCATGCGCGCCGTGACGTGGACGCAGGTGGCGCAATACATCATCCTGATCGCGGCGATTCTGATTCCGGTTTCGTTGATTGCGCATCGAGATGGTTTGGGCTGGGTGCCGCAACTCGATTACGGCCGCGTGATGCAGCGCGTGGAAACGCTCGAACGCGACGTGCGCGATGCCGGCGCCGAAGCGAACGTGCGCGAAGAATATCGTCATCGCGCGGCGCTCTGGCAATCGCGGCTCGACGCGTTGCCGCAATCGTATGTCGAAGAGAAGACACGCCTGGTCGATTCGCTGGTGAGTCTGCGTCGACATAATGGCCCGCTGCGCGATATCGATTCGCTCGAACACGAGATCGCGCGTTTCCCGCGTGACCCGGAAGCCGCGCGTGCAGCCTGGACGCAGCAGCGCGACGACCTGCTCGCGCGCGCCACGCCGCCGGTGCCGATGCACGAACCCTTTCCCGCCGAAAGCGACGAAGCGCGGCAGATTCACGAGCGCAATTTTCTGTCGCTGCTGCTGTGTCTGTCGCTGGGCACGGCGAGCCTGCCGCATATTCTCACGCGCTACAACACGACGACTTCGGTGGCGTCGGCGCGGCGCTCGGTCGGCTGGACGCTGTTTTTCGTCGCGCTGTTTTATTTGACGGTGCCGGTGCTGGCGGTGCTGATCAAGTTCGAGATTCTTTCGCACCTGGTCGGGCAGCATTTCGACGATTTGCCGCATTGGGTCATGCAGTGGCGGCGTATCGAGCCTTATATGATTGGCGTCGCCGATGTGAATGGCGATGGCATCGTGCATTGGAGCGATATCCAGATGCAGCCCGATATGGTGGTGCTGGCCGCACCGGAAATTGCGGGCTTGCCGTATGTGATGTCGGGCTTGATTGCGTCGGGTGCGCTGGCCGCCGCGCTTTCAACCGCCGATGGCTTGCTGCTGACGATATCGAATGTGCTTTCGCACGATGTCTATTACCACATGGTCGATCCGAATGCGTCGAGTCAGCGGCGCGTGACGATGTCGAAGATTCTGCTGCTGGGCGTGGCCTTGTTCGCTTCGTGGGTGGCTTCGCTCAATGCCGGGAATATCCTGTTTCTGGTGGGCGCGGCGTTTTCGCTGGCCGCTTCGAGTTTATTTCCGGTGCTGGTGCTGGGCGTGTTCTGGAAGCGCACGACGCGGCTGGGCGCGGTCGCGGGCATGGTGGCGGGGCTTGCCGTGTGCGTGTATTACATCGTTTCGACTTATCCGTTCTTTACCCAGCTTACGGGTTTTGAAGGCGCGCGATGGTTTGGCATCGAGCCGATCAGTTCAGGCGTGTTTGGCGTGCCAGCCGGGTTTCTGGTGGCGATTCTGGTGAGTCTGGTGGACCGCAAGCCGGATCAATATACCGTGGCGCTAGTGGATTATATTCGGCATCCTTAGTGTTTTATTGCGGTATCGATAAACGATACCTGCGGTGTTATCGGGTTGGCCTTTCTGAATGGAACAAGGTGGGTAGGGCGCGACGCGCGAGAATGCGGGTGTCGCGGACCGCTTGGGTTATCCGATGCTGTATTTGTAGGGCAAAGTAACGAGTACGATGGTTTGCGTTGGTCCACGAGACCGCTATCCAGCGACAGGAATGCTCACAGGACTGTCAAGTCGAGCTGGCCGATCTGTCGGAGATCGGATGCATATTCATGCGTTCCGAGATGCCGGATTTTGAACCAGCCGCAACCATGCACCTTCCCTCCAATAGCACGCCATCTCTCGCAAAACGATAAATCCTCACCCAGAAAGAAACCGTCTGGCGATACCATCTCGTTGAAAATTCCAGGCATGCACGGATTGCTTTGGAAGAAATTTGCCTCACCGCTCGAGAGTCTCACCATCAACTCTGGGTAAGCATCGATCATTTGAATAAAGACATCTCGACGGATCAACATCAATCCCATACCTGCGGAGGCGATCTGGAAGGGCTCATCGAGCGAGACGTGTCCGCCGCCTGGGAGTGGGTGAAATGTTCCATAGACCCCCGCAACGGAGGGCAACAATCGTGATGGCAAATCCGGATATTTTCGCGCAGCGTCTGCCACCCTGTCCCAGTTGATATATTTCTGCGAATAGATTGCCGCCATGATGTCATGGTCAAAGTCGAGCATTCGCATGACATCGGCGGCGTCAAAGGCAATGTCGGAATCGACAAATAGAAGATGGGTTGCCCTTTCATCCTGCAGAAAGCGGGAAAACAACATGTTTCTTCCTCTTGAAATCATGCTGTTGTTTTTTACATATTGAAAAGTAAACTCTCGTCCAGAGTTCAGGATCGCTGCCTGTAAATCAAGAAGCGAGCATGTGTACGATCCATAGCATTGATCATTGTAGATTGGTGTTGCAACAAAAATCCGTTCGAGACCTGTATTCATTTTATTTAATTTAAGTGATCTTTTGTTAAATGAGCCGCCGAAAAGTGGTGCTTTAAAATATTTCGGCGGCCCGTTTTTATTTAAATTTAAAACTTATAAAAATAATTGACTTAAATTAGTGGTGCAACGAAGTAAGCAGCATTGGCTCGCCTGCCGCTTGCGTTGCTTGCGCCAAAGTGCCTCCAGTAGAACCAGGGGCGTAGGACGCCATCGCCGCGATCTGCGTGGTGTTGTCGGTGCTAGACCAACTCATCAGGTTCTGGCCATAGGTTTGAACATAGCTACCCGTGACCACAGTAGTCGTGTCGCCTGAACCGAAGTCAGTCAACGACGTGTTCGTTCCCAGAGAGACGACGTTACCGGACCCGTTCATCCAAACGTTCACGTTGCTGGAATTTGAACCCGAAACTGTGTTGCTGTCGCCCCTGATCGCGACGCTATTTGATCCACCTGCCAGTACTACGCCGATACGCATTGCGACCGTAGCGGTTCTGAGTGAGCAGATTTCAAAGGCCGAAGTCCGCAGTACTCGGCACGTTTGATCTGTCGCTATTAATATTCAATCTGTATGCCCACTTTTTTTATAAGACAAATCTGAAATTTTTCGATGTCGTCCGAGTCAGTTGCAGCTGCAGTCTTTTCGGTTGATATCAAAAACGATTTGAGAACTGCTGCGCGTTGCTTTCGGCGTAGTGAGCGTGCGACGCGGCAGACCTTGAATAAGGTCAGGCAGGAAGGTCGTATGGAAAGGACTGAAGGCGATTGTGAATTCGACTTCGACAGTTCAGGCTGTCGATGAACGTATCCTCTGCGCAGCGTAGACATCCCGCTCGTACCAGCTTCGACTCCAGCGAGATTGCGGACAACGTTCGACCGGCTATTCCGGCGATATGCTGCGAGCGACGCTCGCAGAGCGGACCTCATCGATCTTTGTTTGGCGTCGCCGTTCGCTTGCGATAGCTGGCGCTTGCGTGGAACGCCGGTGGGATTTATCGGCTTGCGACGGACGCGAACGACAGAAGGGCGATTTGATGGACAGCTGATGAGCTAGAAAAGCAAAGGCCCTGTAAATCTGGCGATTTACAGGGCCTTTGACAGTGTTCTGGCGGAGAGACGGGGATTCGAACCCCGGATAGGTTATTAACCTATACACGCTTTCCAGGCGTGCGACTTAAACCGCTCATCCATCTCTCCTGCGGGACGCGCATTATAGCAGACTCCTGGCGGGATTGGAAATGTCGATGCCAGGGCAAGCGATTAGCCGGCCTTGCAGCCCGCTCACGCGTCAGCCAAAAAAGCGCGCAAGACAGTTAGCACGCCTGTTTCAAGCGGCCATACAGCGGGTTTTACAGCCACGAACCCTTCACAGCACCGCACGAATCCTTGCCGCGACCGCCTCCAGTTCGGCCTTGTCCGCCATGTCGCGCGCGTGCATGCGCAGTTCTTCGCCCTTGCGGCGGGGAATCAGATGGAAATGCACGTGCGGGACGGTCTGCCCGGCGGCCGCGCCGTTGAACTGCGCGATCATCAGGCCATCGGGCTTGAGCGCGCTGCGCAGCGCGTCGGCCATCTTCTGCACCATCGCCATCGCGGCAGTCAGCGCTTCGGGCGACAGCTCGTAAATTTCCTCGGCGCCTTCTTTCGGCAGCACCAGCACGTGACCTTCGGACTGGGGCATCACGTCCATGATCGCGACGGCCGCGTCGTTTTCGCAGAGTTTGATGGAGGGAATCTCGCCGCGCAGCAGCTTGGCGAAGATGTTGTTGTCGTCGTAGGCCATGGAGTCCTCGGGGTCTTGTTGGACGATCCTTCTGCATGACCGGTGCATATGCACCGGAACGCATCGGGGCCGCGCTGAAAGGGAAGTGTTGGGCAAGCCCTGCAACCGCAGCGCCCGATTATCGCCGAGACATGCAGGCGGCTGTCCGTGTTCCTGCACGTTTTTTGAAGCGGGTGCATCATAGTGTTTCTCGCAGCGCGCGCGACGACGAATGTCTGATACGGAGCACCACGTATGGCAACGACCGATCTCGAAGCAGCCCAATCCGCCCGCGAAGCCACTGGCTCAGGGGCGTGGCGATTCATATCCCAACTGCTGGCACGCGCCGATGTGATCGTCAACGGTCCGCGACCTTGGGACATGGCGATCCACGATCCGCACGTGCCCGAACGCGTGCTGGCGCTCGGCAATCTGGGCCTCGGCGAGGCCTATATGGACGAGCAGTGGGACTGCGAGCAACTCGACGAATTCTTCTCCCACGTCCTGCGCGCTCATCTCGACGATCAGATCGATCCTGCCCGGCTCGTTTTTCATTCGCTCAAGGCCCGGTTGATGAACCGGCAGACGGCGCGCCGCGCGTGGAAAGTCGGTCAGCAGCACTACGACATCGGCAATGCGTTTTACGAAGCGATGCTCGACAAGCGCATGACCTACACGTGCGGCTACTGGGCGGGCGGTGCAAAGACGCTGGACGAGGCGCAGGAAGCCAAGCTCGATATGATCTGCAGAAAGCTGGGGCTCAAGCCCGGCATGCGTCTGCTCGATATCGGCTGCGGCTGGGGCAGCTTGATGAAATTCGCCGCGGAGCATTACGGCGTGTCGTGCGTGGGCGTGACGATTTCGAAGGAGCAGGCCGCGCTGGGCGCCGCGCGTTGCGAAGGTCTGCCGGTGGAATTTCGTCTGCAGGACTACCGGCTGCTCGACGAAAAATTCGATCGCGTCGCCAGCGTCGGCATGTTCGAGCACGTCGGGCCCAAGAATTACCGCACCTATATGGAAGTGGCGCATCGTTGTCTCGACGACGAAGGCCTGTTCCTGCTGCACACGATCGGCAAGAATCGCCGCGATACGACGCCCGATCCGTGGGTCGACAAATACATTTTCCCCAACGGCGAATTGCCGACGATCGGTCAGGTAGCCGATGCATCCGGCGGCCTTTTCGTGACCGAAGATCTGCATAATTTCGGCGCCGATTACGATCGCACGCTGATGGCCTGGCACGCGAATTTCGAAGCGGCCTGGCCGCGCTTCGAAGCGGAAATGGGGCGCCGCTTCTATCGCATGTGGCGTTATTACCTGCTGTCGTGCGCGGGCGCTTTCCGGGCGCGCGATATCCAGTTGTGGCAGTTCGTGCTGTCGAAGAACGGCGTGCCGGGTGGTTATCGTCGTCCGTGAATGAGTTTTAGCCCATAAAAAAGGCTGCGAGCGATACACGCCGCAGCCTTTTTCTATTTGCGCGGATGAATTAGCGCATCACGGCCGCGACGGTCGCGATCCCCAGAATCGTCATCAATACCGAGGCGCAGACGTGAATCGCGATTTCGCCCGCGGCCCAGCCAAAGCGGCCGTTTTGCAGATGCGCGACGACTTCGGCGGAAAAAGTCGAGAACGTCGACAAGCCGCCCATGCAGCCGGTAATCACGAACAGACGCCACTGCGGCGAAACATCGGGCAGGCGCGCGAAGGCCGCGAGCGCGACGCCGATGACATAGCCCGCGATGATGTTCGATACGAGCGTGCCGAGCGGCAGCGTCGGAAACAGCGCGTTCAGCCGCAGGCTGAGCACCCAGCGCAGCAGCGAGCCGAGCGCGCCGCCAATGCCGACGGCGAGAATGGACAGGTACATGGTCGGAGGTCGTTGGATGTGCAATGAAAGCCGGACCGCCTGGATGCCATTGCGCGCACGTCCAGACAGCCGGGATTCGACCTCGGAGTGTAGCACCGCGTATTTCCCGCCGCGCCGCGTGAGCGACGTGGGCGGCGTCAGGCGAGTCCGCCGTTGGCGCGCAGCGTTTGGCCATCGACCCAGCCGCTATCCGGGCCTGCCAGGAACGAGACCACGGCGGCGATATCGTCGGGCTGACCGAGGCGCTCCAGCGGCGGCAGGCTCGCGAAATGGCGGATCTGTTCTTCGGTTTTGCCTTCGAGGAACAACGCGGTCGCAACCGGTCCCGGCGCCACCGCGTTCACCGTGATGCTGCGCCCGCGCAATTCCTTCGCGAACACGCGCGTGAGCGCTTCGACCGCGCCTTTGGTGGCGTTATAGATGCCGTAGCCCGGCAGATTGAGCGCCAGCGCCGTGGTCGAGAAGTTGATCACGCGTCCGCCATCGGCGAGCTTTGCGGCGGCCTCGCGCATCGTGTTGAGCGTGCCGCGCACGTTGATGTCGAACATTTCGTCGTAGACCGCGTCGGTGGAATCGGCGATCGTCGCCAGCTTCATCACGCCCGCGTTGTTGACTAGCACCGTGGGTTGGCCGAGCTTTTCGACCGTGGTGTCGAACAGATGGCGCACTTCTTCGGACTTCGCGATGTTGGCCTTCACGGCGATGGCGCGGCCGCCTTCGCTGGCGATCTGCGCGACCAATGCTTCGGCCTCGCGCGCACTGGAAGCGTAATTGACGACGACCGCGTGGCCGTCGCGCGCGAGCCGCAGCGCGAGCGCCGCGCCGATGCCGCGCGATGCGCCCGTGACGATGACGACGCCGCGCGTCGTGGAAAGAGATTGCGTCGATGTGCTCATGATCTGGCTCCGTTCGGTTCGGGATGCTTCGGGACGCTTGGGGAAGCTTGTAAAGCGGGAACGGGCTCGATCATGCTGGAAATCCCGCCCCGGATCATTGCCCGGGGACGGGTTTCATCATTCCATTTCGATTAACAATGCGGCGGAAACCGCCTTCAGTACGCGATGCAGACCGATTTCGTCTCGGTGTACGAGTCGATGATCGCGCGGCCGTGCTCGCGGCCGATGCCCGACGCCTTGAAGCCGCCGAAGGGCAGGGCCGGATCGACCATATTGTGCGTGTTAACCCAGACGGTGCCGGCTTCCACGGCATCGACCACACGCAGCGCGCGATCGAGCTGGTTGGTCCACACGCTCGCGCCCAGGCCGTACTCCGAAGCGTTGGCGGCGGCGATGGCTTCCTCCACGTCGTCGTAAGGCATGGCCACCAGCACCGGGCCGAAAACCTCCTCGCGCACGACGGTGAGCGCTTTGTTGGCGGCATTGGCGATCACTGTCGGCTCGACGAAGAAGCCCGCGCGTGGCGCGCTGCCGCCGCCCGCGACGATTTCGCCGCCTTCGGCGCGGCCCTGGGCGATCATGCCGGCGACCTTGTCGCGATGGCGCGCGGACACGAGCGGGCCCATCTGCGTCGCCGCGTCGAAGCCGGAGCCGAGCACCGTGTTGCGCGCGACCTGCGCAACGCCATCGACGATCTCGTCGAAGCGCGCGCGCGGCACATACAGGCGCGAGCCGGCCGTGCAGACCTGACCGTGATTGAAGAAGATCGCGCCCGCCGCGCCTGCGATCGCGCGCTGCGGATCGCAGTCGTCGAGCACGATCACCGGGCTCTTGCCGCCGAGTTCGAGCGAGACGCGCTTGAGATCGTCGGCGCACTGGCGGCCGATGATGCGGCCCACTTCGGTCGAGCCCGTGAACGTGACTTTATCGACGCCGGGATGACGCACGAGCGCCGCGCCCGCCGTTTCGCCCTGACCGGTGACGACGTTGAACACGCCGGGCGGGAAGCCGGCTTCGTGCGCGAGTTCGGCCAGGCGGATGGCGGTGAGCGGCGTTTCCTCGGCGGGTTTGAGCACGACGGTGCAGCCGCAGGCGAGCGCCGGGGCGATCTTCCACACGGCCATCAGCAAGGGGAAATTCCACGGCACGATCGCGGCGACCACGCCCGCGGGCACACGGCGCGTCGAGGCGTTGTAGCGCACGCCCGGCGGAAAGGCGAGCGAGAGATCGACGGTGCTGCCTTCGATCTTGGTGGCCCAGCCCGCCATATAGCGCAGCCATTGCACGCTGCCGCCCACTTCGAGCAGCTTCGAAAAGCCGAGCAGTTTGCCCTGATTGAGCGTTTCGAGCGCGGCGAGTTCGTCGCCGTTGCGCTCCACCAGATCGGCGAGTTTGAGCAGCAGACGCTCGCGTTCGGCGGGCGGCATGCGTCGCCATGTGTCGGCGCGAAAGGCGCGGCGCGCGGCGTGCACGGCGGCGTCGATATCGGCGTCGCTGGCGTCGGGCACCTGGGCGATCTCGGCGCCCGTGGCCGGATTGAATACGGCGAAGGTGCGATCGTTGCCGCTCGCGCAGAAGCGGCCATCGACGAACATCTGCGTGCGGATCGTATGCGTGAAGTCCTGGCGGTCCATTGCGTCTCCTGAATAATGTGTCGAAGTGTGGGGCTAGCGGAAGTCGGCGGAGATGGCGCGCGTGTCGAAGTGCGCGACGCGCCGCTTCCGCGGTGTGGCCTGCGCCGAAGCACAGACAAGATTGAGTACGGCCGCGCCGAGAAACAGCACGTAATAGCCCTGACCAAAGCCCCAGGTGGTCGTTGCGAACGTTGCGCCTGCAACCATGCCGATGTGATGGGCGATGCCGGGGCAACGGCCTTGTCCGCCATGATGGGCGTGATCGTTGCGAAGCAGCGTGGGGAGCGTCAGTGCATCGAGTACCGTGAAAACAGGCGCGGCATAGGGCGCCCAGGGGGCGAAAACATCGAGCGTCAACGATGCCAGCAGCACGCCGCGCAGCATGAAAAGCCATAGCAGCGCGTGACGACGCTCGATTCGTTGCAGGTAAGCGCCCGCACCGATCGCGGCGCCGAGCGGCACAAGCAGATGCGCAAGCGAAAGCGGACCCGCACCGCACAGCGCAAACAACTGGAAGCGCGCGAGCAGGCCGCTCGACATACCGGCGAGCCACGCAGCGCCGATCATCGCGCCGTTCAGATTCGGCGTTCCCGCTCTACGAGCAATGCTGACGAATTGACGTGCTTTCGGCGCGATCCTGCGAGCGCTCATCAGCAGCGCAAAGCCCGCAAGCACAAGCGGCAACGCGGCGTGCGTGGCGCCTGCGCGTGCCTGGCTGGCGGCGAAGCTCATTGCCGCCATCGTCAGTACGAGCGCAGTCGCGGTAAATATCGTTGCGCGCGCACCTGAATGGCGGGCGAACATCGGCGGCAGAAGCGCCATCGCCAGCAGCGCAACGGCGCTCGCGGCGAACGCAGCGACACGATCGCCGGCCTGCATCGCGCCCAGCATCGTGCCGGCCGCGAGCGCCGCTGCGCCCGCCGTCACTGCGCACCAGAACATCGTTGCGCGCCACATGGCCTTGCCCTTACTTCTTGCTGCCGCAGCACGAAGGCGCGGCTTCAGGCGCGCCGTCCTGCACGCTATGCGGATCGCGTCCGCCCGGCAGATCCATCGCCGGATTGCCCTGGAAGAAGTTATTCGGCTTGAGCATGAAACCGGCGTACTCCACCGGCATGACGGGGAAGTCCTCGGGCTTGCAGACATGCGTATGACCGAAGCTGTGCCACAGCACGATATCTTCGTTTTCGATGTTGCGATTCGCCTCGATATAACGCGGCAGACCGTCGCCGCCTGCGTGCTGGTTCGGATAGTCGCCGCTCGCGTAGCGCTGCGTCGTGTCGAATGGCGTGACCCAGACATGGCGCGTGGCGAAGCCGCCGCGCTGGCGCACTTTCGAATCCGGATCGGCGAGCATCAAGGGCGAATCGTTGACGATGAGCTTGTAGCCCGGATTCGCGCCCACGCGATTTTTCACATTCGGATTGACGACCTTCCAGTAGCGACCGGTCTGACCGTTGGCATTGCGCGCCGCTTCCTGTTCGGTCTTGAGCACGCGCTTCGCGGTGTCGAACACGTTGCCATAGGGATTGTCGCCACCCATCGGGCGCGGCACGAATTCGTGTTCCGTGACCGAGTTCTTCTCGCCGTCGACCATCATATGCAGACGCGCATTGAAGAAGTGCTGATGCGTGGGGCCGCCGAGGTTTTCGGTGATCATGCCGCCCCACGGATACGTACCGCCATCGGCCACCGCCGAGGTCTGCACGATGCCGGTGAGTTTGCATTCGAGCTGGATCGTGCCGTCCTGATAGAAGTACCAGTAAAAGCCGTAGTCGTAATTGCCCACCGTGGCGAAGAAGGAAATCACGAGGCGGCGCGAGCGGCGCATTTCGAATACGCCGGTGCGGAATTCATAGTGTTTCCAGAGCGTGCCGTAATCTTCTTCGTGCAGACACACGGCATTCTTCATCGTGAAGCTATTGCCGAAATCGTCGGCGGAAGGAATGTCGAAATAGCGGATCGTGCCGAGACAATCGCAACCCAGTTCGAGTTGATTGGCGAGTTTGCCCAGACCATATTCGCCCGCATCGAACGCGCTCTTCCAGTAATGGTTCGTGGTGGGATCGGAATAGGGCACGCACATCTCCGTCACGCTCGCGCGATAGACGATCGGGCGCGGCGCGCTCTTGCCGTCGTCCCACGTGATCTGATGCAGCACGAGGCCTTCGCGCGGCGTGAAGCCCACGCGGAATGTCCAGTTCTGCCAGGCAACCTGCCAGCCGTCGATCGTGAAGCTCGGGCCTTCGGGCTGGCTGATCGACAGCGGCCTGACGGTGTCGCGCGGCGCGCCCAGGCTCGGCGTGTCGTAGTTGTGCTTCGCTTTGGGAACCGGAATGATGCGGCCATCGTCGACCAGATCGATCACTTTCTGTTCGAGCAGATCGACCACGGCCACCACGCCTTCGATCGGATGCGCGTAGCCGTTGTCCGTCACGTTTTCGCGGTAGTAACTCACGCAGCGCACCAGACGGCGACCCCCTTCGCCCGGACGATCGAAGGCGCCCGCGGAAAACGGATCGACCTGCACGTTGACCAGATCCGCTTCGCTCAGGCCGCGCTTCTTGATCGCCTCGCGCCACGCGAGATCTTCCTTGACGATGCGCTCCGCGTTGATGAACTCTTCGATCATCACCGGCGGCTGGCCGAACGGCGCGCTTTGCAGCGCGAGCGGCGTGCGCGACTGCACTTTCTTTTCGCGCAGATCGACCACGAATTCGATGGTCTGGCTGCGCGTGCGATCGATGGCGATCACAAAGGCGCAACGCGAAAAATAATCGCCCTGTTTCCACGCCACGACTTCGGCCTTGGGCGGCTCGTGCAATTCGGTCACGGGAAAGCGGCCGTATTCGTCTAACTGTTCGGCGGCCTTCACGATGTCACAGGCGAGCTGCATTTCGGCGAGGCTCAGCGGGTCGAGCGGATGCGCGTTCGGATTCGTGTTCATAAGCGTTTCGTAAGGATGACGATGGGCCGCAACGGCGGCGAAAAGCGGGCCGCTCCGTGGCGTTTCAGGGCATGACCGCAAGGGCGATGTCGTGTCGTCATCGTAGAAACGCCATATTTTTTTCGCGCTTGCAAAACGCGCCAAAGGGGCGATAGAGTGCGCCAGAGACAGAGCGAACCCAACATCAAGAAGCGGCCGCCGCGCATGCCGGCAACAAGGCGACGTGCATGCCTGTGCGTAGACGGCCCACTGGAGAGAGACATGAAACGAGTCCCTGTCAGCAACGGTTTTCCGATGATTCGCGGCGCCGTGATGGGGCCCATCGTGCGTGCGCTGGACGCAGCGGGCGCCGACTGCGATGCCGTACTGGCTGAATTCGGATTGAGCCGCAGACAGCTTTCCGACCCTTATGAAATTGTGCCGCTCGGACGCTATGTGGGCGCCTTCGAACGTGCGGCGCAGGTGCTCGACGAACCGTCGCTCGGGCTGCGTTTAGGCAATGAATTGCAGCTCACGGAAATGGGGCCGCCCGGGCTGGTTTTTATGTCTTCGCCTACGCTGGGCGCCGCCATCCGTAAATTCACCGATGCGCTGGCTTCGTGGCAAAGCGGCACGCTGGTGGACCTCGTGCGCGATAACGCCTGGCCGAAGTGGAGTTACCGCGTTGCGCACGCGTCGATCTGGCCGCGCAGTCAGGACGCCGAATACAGCATGAGCGCGATGTGCCACATGATTCGCCTGGTTTATGGCGCTTCGTGGATGCCGGTGGAAGTGCATTTCGAGCACGCCGCGCCCGCCGATCTCAAGCCTTATCAACGCATTTTTCGCGTGCCGGTGCGTTTTCAGCAGCCTGAAAACGGCGTGGTTTTGCATCCGCACGATCTGGACGCGCCGCTCAAGAGCGCCGATACGCAGATGGCCCGCATGATGGAGCGCCACGCGACCGATCTCATCAAACGCGATACCGTGCCGCATAACCTCGTCGATCAGGTGCGCGAACTCGTGACGCGGCGCCTCGCGCGCGAAAAGCTCGTGGTCGCCGATATCGCGCGCGATCTGGGTTTATCGGATCGATCGTTGCAGCGCCATCTGGCGGAGGCGGGCACGTCGGTGCGCGAGATCATTCGCGAGGAGCGCCAGCGCAGCGTCGCCACATTGCGCGAGCAGGACGGGATGACCAATGCCGCTGTCGCGCGTGCCGTGGGTTACGCGGACGCAACCGTCCTGTGGCGCGCGACGAGAAACTGGGGCCAGCAGGGATAGGCCCGTTTGTAATGAATTTGTCGGTTTGACGAAGCCATCGACGATTAAAAAAATCATTCGTCATCCCAATCAAATTTCACGCCAATATCGCGTTAAGTAAAAACCCGCAGCCGTATTGGCGCACTTTATCGAAAATTTGGCGCGATCAGCCAGGTCGCCCGATTTTTTAGCTGCCTACCATGCGCTCCAATCGAATCTCGAAAACGCATCGGCGAGATCCGGTCCCCGAGCGCCTGAGGCACACGGTTCATCCATCGTGTCGTGTGGCGCAATCAGAACAGACCCCAGCAGAGGCAACGATGAACGAACCGTATTCAAGCGCCGGCCTTGTCGGCGACGCCGAGTCAGACCGCGTGGCCGCGCCGCGCAGTCTGCTCGGCCTGTGGCAAATCGTGTTTCTCGTGATCTCCGCAGCCGCACCGCTCACCGGCATGCTGGGCGCTGTGCCGCCCGCCATCAGCCTGGGCAACGGCGCCGGCATTCCGGGCGCTTTCGTGATAGCGGGCGCTGTGTTGCTCGTGTTCAGCGTGGGCTTTGCATCGATGAGCCGGCATATCGTGCGGGCCGGCGCGTTCTACGCGTACATCACCGCGGGATTCGGGCGGCCGCTCGGCATGGCGGGCGCGCTTGTCGCGCTGCTGTCGTACACCTGCATCCAGATCGCGCTGTACGGGCTATTCGGTTTCTTTTGCACCGTCGTGCTCGGGCCGCTGCTGCATAGCGCGATGCCCTGGTACGTTTATTCGTTAGCGTGCGTCGTCATCGTGCAGATCACGGGCTTGCGCGGCATCGATCTCAACAGCCGTCTGCTCGGCGTGCTGATGTGCCTCGAAATGGGCATCCTGCTGGTGCTGTCGATTGCCATCGTGATCCATCACGGCGGACCGGACGGCCTGACGCTCGCGCCGTTCTCGCCGCAACACGTTTTCAGCGGTCACATGGGCATTGCGGTGATGTTCGCGCTGGCATCCTTTATCGGTTTCGAGGCCACCGCCATTTACGGCAAGGAATGCCGCGATCCCAAGGTCACGGTGCCGCGCGCGACCTATGTGTCGGTCACGCTGATCCTGGTGTTTTTCGCCTTCGTGACGTGGGCGATCGTGTGCGCGTACGGCCTGAAAGATGTCGCCGATGTGGCCACCAAACAGCCGGGCGATTTCTGGTTCATCCAGTCCGCGAAATATCTGGGCGGCGCGATGACGACCACCATGAGTTTCCTGCTGCTTTCCAGCATTTTCGCGAGCCTGCTGTCGTTCCATAACACCATCGTGCGCTATATCCACGCGCTTTCGGTCGAAGGCATTCTGCCCGCGAAGCTCGACCGCCTGCACCCGAAATACGGCTCGCCGTATCTTGCGAGCTATCTGCAGACGCTCACGGTGGCGGTGCCGGTCGCGCTCTATGTGGTCGCAGGCGCCGATCCGTTCAATATCGTCTTTAGCTGCACCTCGGCGCTGGGCACGATCGGCATCGTCATGCTGCAGGCGGTCACGAGTTTTTCGGTGGTGGCGTATTTCCGCGCGACGAAAAAAGACACGCGGCTCTGGCATGCGCTGGTTGCACCGGTGCTCGGCGGCTTCGGGTTGCTGTGGATCGGCTTCGTGCTGATCGGCAATCTGGACGCGCTCAGCGGCTCGGATAGCGCGATCGTGCGTTCGTTCCCGTGGATCGTGCTGGCGGTTGCATTGGCGGGTATCGCACTGGGCTATGTGCTCAAGCGCAGCCGCCCGGACGTGTACGCCCGCTTCGGACAGTAAAACAGCAGGGCGGCAGGGCAGCAGGACGCCTGGCAGGGAAGAACCCAGGCCGCAGGTTTCGCCCTCTGCGCAAATCGATACGTAATCCTATTCATAGTTTTACCCGCAATCTCCTCGCGGGCGGCGCGCGTTCGTGATTTTCGCGCGCCGCGAACCCACACCTCGAAACGATACCTACCGATATGGCAGATCAACTCGTCAAGCGCTCGGCGCTGGCGCTGGCTTCGTGCGCGCTCGCCACTCTCACGATGGGCGCCCACGCCCAGTCCTCCGTCACGCTGTATGGCACCGTCGATGCGGGCCTCGTCTATTCGACCAACCAGCAGACCACCCACGCCGATGGTCACACCGACGGCCATTCGAACTGGCAACTGGGCGGCGGCAATCTCGTGCCGTCACGCTGGGGTCTGACCGGCAGCGAGGACATCGGCGGCGGCACCACGGTGAATTTCACGCTGGAAAACAGCATCCTGACGCAGAACGGCGCGTTGCTGCAAAGCGGCACGCTGTTCAATCGCAATGCGTGGGTGGGTGTGGCGAACGGCACCTACGGCACGCTCACGCTCGGCCGCCAGTACGATCCGTTCTCGGACAATATGGGCGCGTACGCGTCGAGCAATAACTGGGCGACGCTGTACGGCTCGCATTTCGGCGATGTCGATAACCTCAACGAAGCGTTCAATTTCAATAACTCGCTGAAATACATCAGCCCGAGTTTTGGCGGCTTGACGCTGGGCGGCTTGTTCAGCCTTGGCGGCGTGGCGGGCAATTTCTCGCAGAATCGCGGCTGGTCGCTCGCGGCGAATTACTCGCACGGACCGCTTTCGCTTTCGGCGGGCTATCTGCAATTGCATAATCCGTTGCAGGCGGCGCTGGGCGGTGAGAGCGGTTATATCGGCGATCTCAGTTGCGCGAATGCCGACGCCTCGTATTGCGAATTGCAGAACGCGCAAAAGATCGATATCTGGGGCGCGGGCGGCTCGTATGTTTTCAACACCGTCACGGTGGCGCTGAGCTACACGCATACGCGTCTGTCGCAGAGCCAGTATTTCGCCAGCACGGCGCAACCGCAGGGCGCGAATATCTCATTCGATATCGCCGAACTCAATACGATGTGGCAATTCACGCCCGCGCTGCAATTCGGCTTTGCCTATATTTTCAACGACGCGCACCCGAGCGGCGGTTCGTCCACGCGCGTCCATCAGATCAACCTGGGCACGGTGTACAACCTGTCGAAGCGCACCGCGCTTTACGCGGTCGCCATCGGCCAGAAGTCGTCGGGTGCGGGGCTGGGTCTGGACGCTTCGGGTGGCACGCGTAATCTCGCGCAGATCCCGAATCTCGTGAACTCGGATAACGACAAGCAACTGGCGATCGTCGCGGGCATTCGCCACAACTTCTAAGGCCGCTGGAGGGCTTCGCTGCGCTGCGGCACGGCCATGGGGGCGGCCGTGCCGCTTTAAGCGCCTGCTGGGCGGAACGGCGCTAGAATGGTCCGGTCCGCTTTCCGCGCGAGCCCCCGCATGAAAGTCGCCCTGTTCGTTCCGTGTTTCATCGACGCGTTTTATCCCGAAGTCGGGATCGCCACGCTGGAATTGCTCGAGCGGCTTGGCTGCGAGGTGGCGTATCCGCTCGACCAGACCTGCTGCGGCCAGCCCATGGCCAATAGCGGCGCACAGACCGAGGCGGCGGGCACGGAGCGCGTGTTCGCGCGCGCCTTCGCGGGTTACGACTATATCGTGGGGCCGTCCGCGAGTTGC
This sequence comes from Paraburkholderia sp. Ac-20340, assembly GCF_017104965.1. GTDB lineage: Bacteria > Pseudomonadota > Gammaproteobacteria > Burkholderiales > Burkholderiaceae > Paraburkholderia. The sequence continues at coordinate 23,168 of NZ_JAAGPR010000035.1, read as the reverse complement.
GTGAACCACGTGCGCGACCATTTCACCGCCATCGAGCAAACCGACGAAGTCCGCCGCGTGCGCGCGAATACCTATGAACTCGTGGAGTTTCTGCACGATGTCATGGGCGTGCGCGAATTTCCCTGGGCCGAATTTCCCTGGCGCGTGGGCCTGCACAATAGTTGCAGCGCGCTGCGTCATTTGCACGAAGCCTCGATTTCCGAAATCGCGGGCACGCCGTTTTCAAAACCGCTCACTCTATTGCGCGCCGTAAAAGGCATTGAGTTCGTCCAGCCTAAACGCCCCGATGAATGCTGCGGATTCGGCGGCACGTTCGCCGTCACGGAAGAAGCGGTTTCGGTGCGCATGGGGCAGGACAAGATCGTCGATCACGTGAGCGCCGGCGCGCAATACATCGTCTCGGGCGATATGTCCTGCCTCATGCATCAACAGGGCTGTGCAGAGCGCATGAAGTCCGATGTGCGCTTTATCCATATCGCCCAGGTGCTCAATGGAGCGCGCGAATGAGTACGCCGGAGAAACCCTCGAAGCGTGTCGAGCACGCGAAACTCGCGGGGAGTTTTCTCGCGCATCCTGAGCATGTAGACTTTCACGACAAACGGCTCTGGGACCTGCGCATGAAACGCGACGCCCAGGCGCATGCGATTCCCGAATGGGAAACGCTGCGCGAACTGGCATCGCAGATCAAGGCGCATACGCTCTCGCATCTGGCCGATTACCTCGACGAATTCTCGCGCGCCGCCGAAGCGAATGGCGTCAAGGTGCATTGGGCCGATTCGGCGGGCGAGCACAACGAAACCGTGTTTCGTATTCTCAACGAGCGCGGCATGACGGCGCTGGTGAAAAGCAAGTCGATGCTCACCGACGAATGCGAATTGCGCCCGTATCTGGAGCAGCGCGGCATCGCCGTGATGGAAACCGATCTGGGCGAGCGCATCCAGCAACTCGACGATCAACCGCCCAGCCATATCGTCGTGCCGGCCGTGCACAAACTGCGCGACGACGTGGCCGAAGTGTTCGGCCGCACGATCGGCACCGACCCTGCCAATAACGACATTCACTATCTCGCGCAAAGCCAGCGCTTGAATACGCGCCCGTGGTTCGTGCGCGAAAAGACCGGCGGCATGACGGGCTGCAATTTCGCGGTGGCGGAAACGGGCACGGTGGTGGTGTGCACCAACGAAGGCAATGCCGATCTTTCCGCCAACGTGCCGCCCGTGCATATCGTGTCGATGGGAATCGAAAAACTGATTCCGCGCCTGTCCGATCTGGGCGTGTTTATCCGCATGCTTTCGCGCAGCGCGCTCGGCTCGCCGATCACGCAGTACACCTCGCATTTTCGTGCGCCACGCGAAGGCGCGGAACTGCATTTCGTGCTGGTGGACAACGGGCGCAGCGCGCGCCTGGCGATGCCGGACTTCTGGTATTCGCTCAAATGCATACGCTGCGGGGCGTGCATGAATACGTGTCCGGTTTATCGGCGCAGCGGCGGGCTTTCGTATGGCAGTACCTATGCGGGGCCGATTGGCGCAATCATCAATCCGACTTTCGATCTCAAGCGTTTCAGCGCTTTGCCTTTTGCGTCCACGCTGAACGGTAGCTGCACGAATGTGTGCCCCGTGAAGATCAATATTCACGAGCAGATTTATCAATGGCGCGAGGTGATCGCCGCGCGTAATGCGGTGCCGTTCGTCAAGCAGGAAGTGCTCAAGATGGCGGGGCGATTGCTTGCCAGTCCGAAGCTTTATCGCGGTGCGGTTTCATCGCTCGATGGCGCGTTGCGGCGCTTGCCCAATTTCGTGCTCTACAACCCGCTCAATATCTGGGGCAAACAGCGCACGCTGCCGCAAGCGCCGGGCATGACGTTTCATGCGTGGTATCGCAAGAACCGTAAAGGCGACAAACCCGCAGGAGGCGGCGATGGCGAGTCGTGAGGCCTTTCTCGCGCGCGTGCGTGCGGCGCAACCTGCGCCGCAGGAGCGTCCCGAGGTGCCGCTATTCGATGCTCCGCCTGGCGATTTGCGCGCACGCTTTGCGTCTGCGCTCGCGCTGATGGGCGGCAAGGAAATCGAAGCCGCATCGGGCGAAACCGTACTGGCCGCGATCCGCGAGCGCTTCGGGCCCGATGTCTCGATCGCGTCGGCCGCGCCCGAAGTGCCGGGTACGCGCGTTCTTGCTGCGGGTACGCCGCCCGCGTCGCTCGAAAACGTCGAAGTGGGCGTTGTGCGCGCGCGCTTCGGCGTGGCGGAAACCGGTTCGGTGTGGCTGAGCGAGCGCGAATATATCGTCAATGCGCTCGGCTATCTGGTGCAGCATCTTTATGTATTGCTCGATGCCGGCGCGCTCGTCGCGGGTTTGCAGGATGCCTATCGTCGCGATGATTTTCGTGCTGCGCGTTATGCGGTGCTGGTCACGGGGCCATCGGCGACGGCCGATATCGAAGGCGTGCTGATTCAGGGCGCGCAGGGCGTGAAATCGCTGACCGTGGCGTGGCTGCCGGCGCGCTGAGCGCGTCAGCGAGCGGCGTCGCGGGCACGCAGTTCATCAACGACGCAACACGCTACATCGCGCGGGAAACGATGGTCATCCACATTCTTCTCTTGAGCGGCTTTCTGCTGGCAAGTATTGCTTTGGTCCAGGCCGTGAGCCTGCGCTTCGCGCTGTCCGAATCGGTGTTGCTGGCTGCGTGGGGTTTTGCGCTCGGTGGCATTTATCTGGTGAGCGGGGAGGCCTGGCCTCAACTCGCGGCAAGTGTGGTGACGCCTGCGCTCGAGCCGCGGTTGCCGCCCGAAGCCTATCTCTGGATCTTTCTGCCGTTGCTGCTGTTCCAGGCCGCGCTGAGCGTGAACGTACGCGAAATGCTCGGCGATGCCGCGCCCATTTTGCTGCTCGCCGTGGTGGCCGTGTTCGTTGCGACCGCAATGGTCGGCGGCGCGATCCGCCTGACCGGGCTCGGGCCGCTCACCGACGGCTTGCTGCTGGGCGCGATGATCGCCACCACCGATCCCTCCGCCGTGCTCGCCGTGTTCCGCGAGGTGGGCGCGCCCGCGCGACTGGTGCGCCTGGTCGAAGGTGAAAGCCTGCTCAACGACGCGGCGGCGATCGCCATCGCCAGCGTGCTGATCGCGGCCATCACCGGCGATGCCGCCGCGGCAACCGGCACCGCCGCGCTGCGCACGCTCGGCGTCGAACTGATTGGCGGGCTCGCGGTGGGCGCACTCGCGGGCCGCATTTTCGCGTATCTGCTGCCCGCATTGGGCGGCGAGGGCAAGGCCGAGATTTCGCTGAGTTTCGCCTTGCCGTATCCGCTTTATCTGTTCGCCGATCAGGTGCTGCATGTGTCGGGCGTGGTGTCCGTGGTGGCCGCGGGACTGGTGATCAGCGGGCTGGGCAGAACGCGTCTGTCGCCGGTCAACTGGTTGCATCTGCAACTGATCTGGGAGCAGGTGGCGGCCATGGCCGGTGCTGCGATCTTTCTGCTTGCCGCCATGCAGATTCCCGCCACGCTGCGCGATGCGCACCTCCTCGATCTGGTTGCGCTCGCGGTCGTGGTGGTGACGGCGCTGATCGCACGGCTCGTGGTGGCGTTCGGCATGTTGCCCTTGCTGAGCCGCTTCAAGCTCACCGAGCCCGTGAGCGCCGCCTACAAACTCGTGATTGCGTGGGGCGGACTGCGTGGCGCGGTGACGCTCGTTTTGGCACTCGGTCTCGCGCAGAACGAGGCGCTGCCCGAAAGCACGCGCCGCTTCGTGGCGATCCTTGCAACGGGCTTCGTGCTGGTGAGTCTGATCGTCAACGGCACGTCGCTCAAGCTGCTGATTCGCAGGCTCAAACTCGATCTGCTGTCGCCGCAGGAAGAAGCGATCCAGCAGCAGGCCGTGCGGCTTTCGTCGATCAGCGTATCGGAACAGGTGCATGCGGCGGCGCGCACGTTCCGCATTGCCGATGCGATTGCCAATGAAGCCTGCGCCACGTTTCGCCGCAGCATCGACCTGAGCGCGACGGCCTTCGATATCGAAGCGGCGCTTTCCGAGCGCGAACGCCTGGCCATCGGCCTCGTGACGCTCGCGGGCAAAGAGCGCGATCTGATTCCGCAATACGGCAGCGGCATTGTCACGATCCGCAATCTCGACGCCATGACGCGCAACACCGACGCCATGATCGAAGCCGCGCGCGAGAGCGGGCGCATTGGCTATCAGCGCGCGGCGGCAAAGATTCTTGCCGATACACCGGGTTTGCGCATGGCGCGCTTCGCGGCGCGCTGGCTGCATATCCGCCAACCGTATTCGGATGCGCTGGCCGATCGTTTCGAACTCCTGATGTGTCGGCGGGTGGTCCTGCACGAGTTGATCGTTTTCGCCGATACGAGCCTCACGCCGTTGTTAGGCGAGCGGCTGGCAAAACTGCTGGGCACGATCCTGCGTTTGCGGATCGAAAAAGCCGAGCGCGGGCTCGACGAAGTTCGCAGTTGCTTCGGCCAGGGCGCGCAAGTATTGGAGCAACGCATGATGCTGCTTTACGCGCTGCGCGAAGGGCGCGCGCGCGTGGTGGCGATGTACGAGGATCGCTCGATTTCGAAAGAGATCTACGATTCGATCCGCAGGGAACTGGACGTTGCGTGGAAACGCGCGGTGCCGCGTGCGCATCCGGCCGTGCGGCTCACGGGCGGCTGGAAGGCGAAGGCGAAAGTGCAGGAGGAAGCACGAGAGGGACCGCAAGAGGGACCGCAAGAAGAAGCGCAAATGCAGGATCTGCCGCCACCTCGACCGCCCAGGATGGAGCCGCAGACAGCCGTCCACGCCGATGAAGCGGGCGAGCCGCCCGGGAGCGCCGGATCATGATGGAGATCGGCATGGCGCTGCTGGTGTTCGTGCTGCTGCTCGGCGGCACGGGGCTGGGCGTGTTGTTGCGGCCGCTGCTGCCGGAGGAACATCGCAAGCACGAGACCGTGCAGCTCGTGCAACTGGTGTTGGGCATGCTGGTCACGTTCGCGGCGCTGGTATTGAGCCTGCTGACCGCATCGGCGAAAAGCAGCTACGACACCGCCACCAACGATTTGCGCGCGTATTCGGCCGATCTGATTCAACTGGATGCGCGGCTGCGCGATTACGGCCCGAATGCGCAATCCGCACGCGCCGCGCTGCGTCGATATACGGCGGCTGCGATTGCCTCCACCTGGCCGCAGGAACGCGCGCCTGAAGGCGATTATCCGCGCGTGGCGGACGCGCATGACGGCCAGCTCGAAAGCGTGCCGCTGGGCGCGATGCTCAATACGGTGGGACGCGAGATCGACCGTTTCACGCCGCGCGACCGTTATGAAACGACGCTGGCCGCGCGGCTGGACGAAGTATTCGGCCGCGTGCGCGATACGCGCTGGCGTTTGATCGAAGAAGCGCACGGCACCATTTCGAAGCCATTTTTCGCGATGCTCACGCTCTGGCTGATTCTGATTTTTCTGAGCTTCGGGCTGATCGCGCCGCATAACGCACTGGCGATGGTGATGATTGCGCTGGGCGCGGTGTCGATATCGTCGGCGGTTTATGTGGTCGTCGATCTCGATACGCCTTTTACCGGGCAGATCGTGTTGCCGAGCGATTCGATGCGCGACGCGCTCGTGCATATGAATCAGCCGCTCGAGCCGCGTGCGCCTCTGCCTGCGCTGCCGTCGCCGCAATGAGTGCGTTAGACTCGCGCGTGCTGGTTATCGTGTCGAGTTTGAACAAGGAGGTGCCCGATGCATCGTAAGACTCTCAACGCGTCGCGGCTGCAGGAAGAGGTGAAGCGTCGCCTGCAGCGTTTGCAGGACGTGGTGGAGGACGGCGTGAAGATCGTCGTGCCGCGTCCGCAGGCGCAGGAACCCGATCGCACGGGCTGCAACTGGACGATGCGTCATTTCGGTAACGCAGCGGGCTTCGAGTCGAGCATCGCGGGCGTGCTGGCGCAGGTGCAGGCCGAATACCAGCTCGCCGTGGATGCCGATGAAGCGGACGAAGCCGATACCGCAACTGCCGCGCGCGTCGATCCACTCGACCCATTTGGCGGCACGCATCGTCAGGCGAATGAAAACCCGTTTGGCGAAACGTCGCGCGCGCCGCAAGCCAATCCATTCGGCGAAAAAAAGCCCGCAAAAGCGGGCGATCCTTTTGGTGCTCAGCGTAACGAAAACGCGGAAAGCGCAGAAAGCGCCGAAAGCGAAACGCCGCGCAAACGGCCGGCGAATCCTTTCGGCGACTGATTGCCTTTTTAGCTTTCTTCAGCCGCCTTGCGCGGACGGCGTGCGCGTGCCGGCGCTTTCTTCGCCGCTTTTTTCGCGGGCGCAGGCTCGGCGGCCGGTTCAGGCGCCGGTTCGGCTTGCACAGCGACATCGACGGCAATTTCCGCGGTTTCGGCGGCCGACTTCGCCGCCTTCTTGCGCGCAGTCGTCTTGCGTGCCGCGGTCTTGCGCGCGCGGCGCGGCGCTTTTTCAGCGGCTGCTTCTTCGGTTTCTTCTACGGCTTCGGGCGCGTGCTCGACCGTTTTCTGTGCAGCAGGCTCGAAGAGCGGCAGGGCGGATTCGTGCGAACGCGGCTCGGCAAAGAGGTCGCCATGCGGCTGCGCCGGGGTTTCTTCGGCGGCAAGCACGGTTTCGATGTCGAAAATCTCGTCCGTCTGGGCGGATTCCGATTTGCCCGCGTGCGGCTGACGCTGACGGTTGCCGCCGCGAGGTTCGCGACCTTCACGACCTTCACGACCTTCACGACCATCACGTCCATCGCGCCCATTGCGACGGTTCTTGTTACGGCGCGAACGGGATTCCTCCGCGCGCGGTGCGGGCGCTTCTTCAGCCGCCACCGGAGCAGCAACCGGTTCCACCACGGCAACCGCCGCTTCAACGGTTTCAGCCGTCTCAACCGTCTCAGCCGCCGGCTGGCTCGTGCGCGTCACAAACGTGCCTGACTTGTCGTCGCGGCCCACTTCGAGCAGCCCGCGCGCCTGCGCTTCGTCCAGCAGATTGCCGAACGCGCGGAAACCATAACGCGACTCGTTGAAATCCGGCCGGCGACGCTTGATCGCGCTCTTGAGCACCGAAGCCCAGATCTTGCCGCTATCGCCGCGCTCATAGCCGAGCGCGTCGAGCGTCTCGACCACCAGCGTGATCGCCTTGAGCTTGCGTTCTTCGCTGCGGTCTTCGGCGTTCTCGCCTTTTTGCTGGCGTTCGTCGCCATCCTTGCGTTTGGCGTGCGCGCCGGCTTCGCCGCGACCCTTGCCGCGCGCCGGCTGCTCGCGCGAAAGCTCACGCACGAGATCGTCGTAAAAAATGAATTCGTCGCAATTCGCGACCAGCAGATCCGACGTGGAATGGCGCACGCCCACGCCAATCACCTTCTTCGCGTTTTCGCGCAGCTTGGAGACGAGCGGGGAGAAGTCCGAGTCGCCGCTCACGATCACGAAGGTGTCGACGTGCGACTTCGTATAGCAGAGATCGAGTGCGTCCACCACAAGGCGAATATCGGCGGAATTCTTGCCGGACTGGCGCACGTGCGGAATTTCGATGAGTTCGAAACTCGCTTCGTGCATCGACGCCTTGAAGCCCTTGTAACGCTCCCAGTCGCAATAGGCTTTCTTCACGACGATGCTGCCCTTGAGCAGCAGGCGCTCGAGCACGGGCTTGATATCGAAGCGGTCGATCTTCGCGTCGCGCACGCCGAGCGCAACGTTCTCGAAGTCGCAGAACACCGCCATGCTGACGTTTTCTTGAGGGGAGGCCATGTGATTCGATTGTTCCATCTACGGTACGAATTCACATGATAGCCGGTTGCGCGCAGCGAGTCCGCGTTTCATCCATGAACTGCCGGCGCCCAGCGTTATCAGGGTAATCCCATACCGACCGGTTGGTTGCGTGCGCAAGCAAATGGAATTGAACGCATATACCGGAAATATGGCGATGGCAGCCCATGTTTTCACGGTTCCGTCACACACGCTCCTTAAGCTTGCGCGGCCCATTCATGGTGCAAATCATTGTGCATGGGTGGGCGAAAAAAATATCGGTTTAAACCGGATTATTCCTATAACGACTCGACACAACAGAGGACACACCCATGGCAGTTCGCTTCACCGGCAAGATCGGCGCGTTGTTCGCCGCGATCTTTGCTGCGCTTCTGTGCGCGCTTTTCGTCAGCGCGTGCGGCTCCAGCGTCAACTCCACGACCGCGGGAACGACCCAGCAGATCAAGCACGTTTTCATCATCACGCTCGAAAACGAGAACTACACCACCACCTTCAGTTCGACCACCAAGGCGCCGTATCTGGCCAACACGCTCACCGCGCAGGGCGCGCTGGTGCAGCAGTATTACGGCACGGGGCACGTCAGCCTCGACAACTATATTTCGATGATCAGCGGCCAGTCGCCAACGGTGCAAACCGACAACGACTGCACGACCTATGAGGACTTCAGCCTCACGGGCATGACGTCGGACGGCCAGGCGATCGGCACGGGCTGCGTGTATCCGGCCAGCGTGAAGACCATCGCCGACCAGCTCAAGGCGGCCAATCTCACGTGGAAGGGCTACGAAGGCGACATGGGCAACGACCCGGCGCGCGAAGCCGCCACCTGCGGTCACCCGACGCTCGGCACGACCGACCTGACCAACACCCAGGAAGCGCCGAACTCGACCACGCCGCTCGGCGATTCGTACGCCACGCGTCACAACCCGTTCATGTATTTCCACTCGATCATCGATGCGCCGGATTGCGAAACGAACGTGGTCAACCTGAACAACCTGACGACCGACCTGCAGCAAGTCGCGACCACGGCGAACTTCAACCTGATCACGCCGAGCACCTGCGACGACGGCCACGATTCGCCGTGCGCGAACGGCGCGACGGGCGGCCTCGTATCGGCGGACGCCTTCCTGCAGAAGTGGGTGCCCATCATCACGGAATCGCCGGCGTTCAAGCAGGACGGTCTGCTGATCATCAATTTCGACGAAAGCAGCTACGCATCGGTGACGATGCCGAGCACGAGCGAAGTGGACTTCACGTTCTCGGGCGACACCTGCTGCAGCCAGCAGGAAGGTCCGAACCTGGGCACCTTCCCGCAATCGGCGACGATGGGCACGGTGCCGGCCGCGTATCTGACGAAGCTGGGCATGACGGTGCCGGCGGGCGTGACGGGCAACATCAACCTCGTGCTGGCGAAGACGAGCTACGGCGGCGACCGCACCGGCGCAGTGATGATCTCGAAGTTCATCAAGCCGGGTACGGTGTCGACGGTGGCCTATAACCACTACTCGATGCTCAAGAGTGTCGAGGACATGTTCGGCCTCGGTCATCTGGGCTACGCGGGGCAGGCTGGCCTCACGGGCTTCGGCAAGGACATCTTCACGAATCTCTGAGCCGATCCAATCCGATGACTGTTTTCCACGCAAGTCTGGCGGCGCGTCGCGCCGTCACGACTGCGCTGGCCGCTGGCGCTACCGCGCTGGCGGCTTTTGTCGTACCGGGTATCGGTGCGGCGCAGGCGCAGTCGCATGGCCCCGCAGCGACGTCCGCAGCGACATCCGCAGCGACACCCGCGGTCACGCCGCTCAGCGATACCGCCGCGCTCGGCAAGCTGATTTTCAACGATCCTGCGCTGTCCGCATCGGGCCGCATGTCGTGCGCGACCTGCCATAGCCCCGCGCACGCATACGGGCCGCCGAACGGTCTGGCCGCGCAACTGGGCGGCCCCGAATTGCGCACGCAGGGCACGCGCGCGGTGCCCACACTCGGTTACGTGCTCAATCGCACGCCCGTGTGGACCCACGTGCAGGCCGCAAGCGTGTTCGAGCGCCTGACCGATGCCGATAGCCCGCCCGCAGGCGGCTTCGCCTGGGACGGCCGTTTCAACAGCCTGCACGATCAGGCCTTGTTTCCGCTGTTCAGCGCGAACGAAATGGCCAACCGCGATCCCGCCGATGTGGCCGCGAAACTCGCGCGCGCACCGTACGCGGCGCGCTTCAAGCAGCTTTTCGGCGAGACGATTTTCGATTCGAAAGACGCCGCGCTGCGTCAGGCGATGATGGCGGTCGAGCGTTTCGAACTCGAAGAGCCGTCGTTCCATCCGTACACCAGCAAGTTCGACGCGTATCTCGACGGCAAGACCGAACTCACGGCCAGCGAAATGCGCGGCAAGAAGCTCTTCGACGACCCGAACAGCGGCAACTGCGCGTCCTGCCATATCGATCAGGTGGGCGCGAACGGCGCGCATCCGCTCTTTACGGATTTCCAGTTCGAGGCGCTGGGCGTGCCGCGTAATGCGGAACTGCGTGCGAACCGTGATCCGAACTACTACGACGAAGGCCTGTGCGGTCCCGTGCGTACCGACAAGTCGAGCATGAAAGCGTATTGCGGCCTCTTCAAGACCCCGACGCTGCGCAACGTCGCCACGCGCCAGGTGTTCTTCCACAACGGCCGCTTCCATACGCTGCGCGACGCGCTGCGCTTCTACGTCGAACGCGATACGTCACCGCAGAAGTGGTATTCGAAGGACGCGCACGGCCATGTCGTGAAGTTCGACGATCTGCCGGCCGCAGTGCGCGATAACGTCGATGTGCTGGACGAACCGCTCACGCGCAAGGCGGGCGGCAAGCCCGCCTGGAATGCGCGCGATATCGACGATGTGATCGCGTTCCTGAAGACGCTCGACGACGGCTATCTGGCGCATCCGCAGCCCAATCCGCCGGTACGCGCGCCCCTCGTGAAAGTGAGCGCGCCGCTCAAGCGCCCGTAATCACACTGCCGGCGCGACGTAACCGAGCAGGCGGCTCGCAGCCGCCGCTTCGCTGCGCACGGCCAGACCGATGGCACTCTCGGGCGACGGATCGAATCCACCCGTCGCGCCGAGAGCCGTGAGCACCGCGCAAATCTTGCCGCTGTGATCGAACAGCGGCGCGGAGACCGCGCTGATTCCTTTTAGATAGGTATCCTTGACACTTGCGCAGCCGCGCGCGTGAACCTCGCGACGCAATGCGCCAACCGGGTCCTCGATGTCCACGGCTTCCAGCAGCGCGCGCAGATCGGGCGCCGCGTGCGCAAACTCTTCCTGCGCCATCTCCAGCGTGCGCCGGTCGTCGAGCAGGCCGAGAAACACGCGTCCCGTAGACGACCACAGCAGCGACATCACCGAGCCCACGCGCGCGTTCACGGTCACCGGCAGGCCCGATTCCTCGAAGCGCACGATGGTCGGCCCCTTGTTGCCCATCACCGCGACAAACGACGTCACTTCCAGCGTTTCGCGCAGACGCGCCAGCGCCGGTTCGGCCACGCGCACCGGATCGGCCTGACGCATGGCGGCCACGCCGATCATCATCGCTTCCGTGCCGAGCCGGTATTGCTGCGTCGCGCTGTCCTGCGCCACCAGTCCTTCCTCGATCAGGCTCACCAGATAGCGATGCACCTTGGCCGGGCTTTCGCCCACATGCGCGGCGAGGCCGGAAAGGCTGGCGCGCCCGCCCAGCCGCGCCAGCCCCTTGAGGACGGCCATGCCGGTCTGCGCGGACTGCACACGCTGACGCCGCTCGCGCGGCGCTGCGGCTTCGGGAACGCTCCCTGTTATCTCTTTTTTCATACGGCGATTGTAGAAGGGCGGCCACGCCACCGGGATACATGCAGGTTTCGAGGTTAACCCCAATCTCGGAATTACGCTATGCGTACTAGAGTTACGCAAAGCGAAACGTAATGCAGGAGACGGCATGACCCGAGAAACCTCATCCCAGCCGGTCGCGGCCGGGCGTTGTCCCTTTCCCCATGGCGCGCCGGCAGCATCGCCATCGGCTTGTCCGGTCAGCGCGAACGCGGCAGCATTCGACCCGTTCAGCGACGGCTATCAGCAGGACCCGCCCGAATACGTGCGCTGGGCGCGTGAGCAGGAACCGGTGTTCTACAGCCCGCAACTGGGCTACTGGGTCGTGACGCGTTATGACGACATCAAGGCCATCTTTCGCGACAACCTCACGTTCTCGCCGTCTATCGCGCTCGAAAAGATCACGCCCACCGGCCCCGAAGCCAATGCGGTGCTCGAGTCCTACGGCTATGCGATGAACCGCACGCTCGTGAACGAGGACGAACCCGCGCATATGCCGCGCCGCCGCGTGCTGATGGAGCCGTTCACGCCCGAGCATCTCAAGCATCACGAACCGATGGTGCGGCGCCTCACGCGCGAATACATCGACCGTTTTATCGACGATGGCCGCGCCGATCTGGTCGATCAAATGCTCTGGGAAGTGCCGCTCACGGTGGCGCTGCATTTTCTCGGCGTGCCCGAAGAGGATATGGATCTGCTGCGCCAGTATTCGATCGCGCATACGGTCAATACGTGGGGACGTCCGCGCCCGGACGAGCAAGTGGCGGTCGCGCATGCCGTGGGCAACTTCTGGCAGTTCGCGGGCAAGGTGCTCGACAAGATGCGCCAGAATCCCGATGGTCCTGGCTGGATGCAGTACGGTATTCGTCGGCAGAAAGAGCATCCTGAAGTTGTCACCGATTCCTATCTGCATTCGATGATGATGGCCGGCATCGTCGCTGCGCACGAAACCACCGCCAACGCCACGGCGAATGCGTTGAAGCTGCTCCTGCAGCATCCGCAGGCGTGGCAGGCGCTTTGCGAAGATCCGAGCCTGATTCCGAACGCAGTGGAGGAATGCCTGCGCCACAACGGTTCCGTGGCGGCGTGGCGCAGACTCGTGACACAAGACACGCGCATCGGCGGGATTGAGATTGCGGCGGGCGCAAAGCTGCTGATCGTGACGTCGTCCGCGAATCACGACGAACGTCATTTCGCCGATGCGGATCTATTCGACATCCGTCGCGACAATGCCAGCGATCACGTGACCTTCGGCTACGGCTCGCATCAGTGCATGGGCAAGAATCTCGCGCGCATGGAGATGCAGATTTTTCTCGAAGCGCTGACGCGTCGTCTGCCGCATATGCGGCTTGCCGAGCAGCGTTTCAGTTATGTGCCGAATACATCGTTTCGGGGTCCAGAGCATCTCTGGGTCGAATGGGATGCGGCGAAAAACCCCGAGCGCGCACAACCGGCGCTGCGTGACGTGCAGGTGCCGGTGAGGATTGGCGAGCCGTCTTCGCATGCGTTGAGCCGCCCGGTGGTGGTCGAGCGTGTGGACGTGGTGGCGCAGGATATCGTGCGTTTGCGCCTGGCGGCGCCTGCCGGCGGCACGCTGCCGCGCTGGGCGCCGGGCGCGCATATCGATGTCGAATGCGGCGAAACGGGCCTCTCGCGTCAATACTCGCTATGCGGCGACCCGGCCGACACCGGCGCGTTCGAAATCGCCGTGCTGCGCGAGGCGGCCGGCCGTGGCGGCTCCGCGTGGATGCACGACACGCTGCGTGCCGGCATGCGCGTGAAGATTCGCGGGCCGCGCAATCATTTCCGTCTCGACGAAGCAGGGCGCCGCGCGATCTTTATCGCGGGTGGCATCGGCATCACGCCGGTTAGCGCCATGGCGCGCCGCGCGCGCGAACTCGGCATCGACTACGTGCTGCATTACAGCGGCCGTTCGCGTGCGACGATGGCGTTGATCGACGAACTCGCGCAACGGCATGGCGAACGCCTGCAGCTTCATATTTCCGACGAAGGCACGCGCAACGATTTCAACGCGCTGCAGGTGGATGAACACACGCGGGTTTATGCCTGCGGCCCGGCACGCATGCTCGAAGCGTTGCAGGCGGCGAGCGAGGCTTGGCCCGAAGACGCACTGCGCGTGGAGCATTTCGCTGCGAGCAAAGGCAAGCTCGATCCGGCCAATGAACACGCCTTCGAAGTCGAGCTCAAGGATTCGGGCCTCGTGCTCAAGGTCGCGCCCGATCAGACCGTACTGGACGCCTTGCGGCGCGCCAATATCGACGTGCAAAGCGATTGCGAAGAGGGTCTGTGCGGCTCATGCGAAGTGCGCGTGCTGGCGGGCGAGATCGATCATCGCGACGTGGTGCTCACGCGCGCGGAACGCGATACGCAATCGCGCATGATGACTTGCTGCTCGCGTGCCAAAGGCGCGCGTCTGGTGCTGGAACTGTAGCGGAAACGCCCGGTCGTCGATCAAGACGATTTTCATATCGGTTGGAGCGAGGCATGGAAAAAAACGTAGAAGTGACGGCCGTCATCGACGATAGCCGCTTCGGGCCGTATCAGTTGCTGGTGGTGGTGCTCTGCGCGCTGTGCCTCGTGATGGACGGCTTCGATGTTCAGGCGATGGGCTATGTCGCGCCGGTCGTGATCCGCGAATGGGGGATCGCGAAAGAGACGCTCGCGCCGGTGTTCGGCGCGGGACTGTTCGGCATGCTGGTGGGCTCGCTCACGTTCAGCACGGTGGCGGACAGAATTGGCCGGCGTCCGGTGCTGGTCGGCGCGACGCTGTTTTTCTCGGCGTGCATGATCGCCACGGGCTTTGCGAACACGATCGGCGAACTGGTGTTCTGGCGCTTCGTGGCGGGCCTGGGACTGGGCTGCATCATGCCGAACGCGATGGCGCTGGCGGGCGAATACAGCCCGCGCCGCATCCGCGTGACGCTGATGATGATCGTGTCCTGCGGTTTTACGCTGGGCGGCGTGGTGGGCGGCCTTATCACCGCCGCGTTGATTCCGGCTTTCGGCTGGCGCGCGGTGTTCTTTGTCGGCGGCGCGATTCCGCTGGCGATGGGCGTGCTGATGTGGCTCGCGCTGCCGGAATCGATCCAGTTTCTGCTGTTGCGCCGCCGGGCGACGCAGCATGAAAGCGCCGCGAGCGAGCGCGTGCGCCGTCAGCTTGCGCGCGTCGCGCCCAATGTGCCGCTGCCCGCCGATGCGGTGTTCACCAGCAGCGAAACGCGCTCGCGTGGCGTGCCCTTTGTCGAGTTGTTCAAGGAAGGCCGCGCGCGCGTGACGCTGCTGCTGTGGATCGTGAACTTCGCGAATCTGCTCGATATGTATTTCCTCTCGAACTGGCTGCCGACGGTCGTGCGCGACGCGGGTTTTTCCACGCAGACCGCCGTGCTCGCCGGCACGGTGCTGTGGGGCGGCGGGGTGATCGGCACGCTGTTGCTCGGGCGTCTGATCGACATGGCGGGCTTCACGCGCGTGCTGGCCACGACGTTCGTGATCGCCATCGCGGCGACGGCGGCGCTCGGCAATGCTGCGGTGATGGTGTCGGTGGCGGCGATGTTCCTTGCGATCTTTCTCACGGGCTTTTCGATTATCGGCGGACAGCCCGCGCTCAATGCGCTGGCGGCCACCTACTATCCGAGTGCGCTGCGCTCGACGGGCATCGGCTGGAGTCTTGGCGTCGGGCGGATCGGCTCGGTGGTGGGGCCGGTGCTGGGCGGCGCGCTGATGCATCTGCACTGGTCGTCGGCATCGCTCTTTGCGGCCGCTGCGGTGCCGGCCTGCGTTTCGCTCGCGGGGATCGTCGCGATTCATCGCGCGAATGCCAATGCAGGCGGCCCGGATTCGCGGGATGCACGCGAGGCGGCCGCGCAGGCGCATTGACGCGTCGGCGTGCGTTCATCGATTTAATTGACGATCAGGAAAGCGGTAGAAAGAGGCACGGGAATTGCGCACGCGCACGGTCCGTCACTCTCAACGGAAGCCTGCCTGTGCGCATCCTGTCGATTTTTGGAACGCGGCCCGAAGCCATCAAGATGGCGCCGCTCGTGAAGTGTCTGGAAGCCGAACCCGGCGTGGAGTCCATCGTCTGCGTGAGCGGGCAGTATCAGAGCATGCTCGACCAGGTGCTCGATCTGTTCGAGATCGCGCCCGCGCACCGGCTCGACGCGATGACCGCGAACCAGTCGCTCAACGGCCTGGCCGCGCGGCTTTTCGCAGGCATCGACGCGGTGCTGGCCGATGTGAAGCCGGATCGCGTGCTTGTCCATGGCGATACGGCAACCAGCATGGCGGGCGCGCTCGCCGCGTTTCATCGGCGCATTCCGGTGGGGCACGTGGAAGCGGGGCTGCGCACCGGCAATCTGTTCGAGCCCTGGCCCGAGGAAACCAACCGGCGCGTGGTCGATGCGGTGAGCGATCTGCTGTTCGCGCCAACGGCGAGCGCGCAGGCGAACCTCGAAGCGGAAGCGCTCACCGGGCGTGTGATCGTGACTGGCAATACCGTGATCGACGCGCTTCGCCTCATGTGCGCGCGCCTCGATCGCGATGCACACCTGCGCGCGCAGATCGACGCGCGTTTTCCCTTTCTCGAGACCGAAGCCGAAGGCAATGGGCGGCCGCTGCTGCTGGTCACGGGACATCGGCGCGAGAGTTTCGGCGCGGGTTTCGAGCACATCTGCGCGGCGCTCTCGGCGCTCGCTGCGAGCGGCAAGATGCAGATCGTCTATCCGGTCCATCTGAATCCGAATGTGCGTGGCCCGGTGCTGGCCGCGCTCGGCGACGCGCCCAATGTCCATCTGACCGATCCGCTCGACTATCCGGCGTTTGTGCGCCTCATGCAGCGCGCCGCGATCGTGCTGACCGATTCGGGCGGCGTGCAGGAGGAAGCGCCCGCACTCGGCAAGCCGGTGCTCGTGATGCGCGACGTGACCGAGCGGCCCGAAGCGCTCGCGGCCGGGACGGTCAAACTGGTCGGCACGCATCGCGAGACGATCGAGCGCGCGGTGATGGAGCTAGTCGATAGCGAAGCGGCGCGGCGAGCCTACGCGCGCCGCGTGAATCCTTATGGCGATGGCGAGGCATCGGCGCGCATCGTCGCGGCGCTGATGGGGCGGCGCGTGACACCGTTCGCGAGCGAAGCGCTGCCGGGTTATCGGCATCCGGCGCTTGCGCAGCGGGCCGTGGCGTAGCGCTGGAGCGCGCGGTGAGCCGCTTCCTGCAAAAGCGCAGAACGCTGCGCGCGTTGGCTTCGTTTGGGGCTTTCGGGGCTTTCGGGGCTTTCGGTGCGTCGGCAGCGTACGGTCTGACCGGCAAGCACGCGTTGGCTATTGCCGACGAACGCCACGCGCCTTCTGTCCCAGCGCTCGCACAAGGCGTCGTCTGGCAGCCCGATAACGCGCATCTTGACCCGCGCGGCGAATGGCAACGGCTTGGCGTGCGCGATCTGCTGATCCAGTGGATTGCCGTCGACGATGTGGCCTTCGTGCCGGGCGCCGGTTTGCCCGCGCCGCGCGTGCCCGACTGGACGCGCATCGCGGCGCAGCCGTGGGCGCGCGATGTGATCGTCGGCCTGGCCGGTTATGCCGATGAAAAGAAGGCGCGCGCGAATCTCGAAGAACTCGTCGAGCGTTCGCTGAAGCTCGCCGATGCGCGTCCGCCCGTGCATATCGCCGGCTGGTATTTTCCAGTGGAAGTCGACCCTGGCTGGACCGACGCGGCGCGCATGGCGCCCTTGCTCGAACGCTTGCCGCGGCCGCTGTGGATCAGCGTGTACGACACGCGCAATATCGGTGGCGCGGCGCTGGCCCAGTGGCTCGATAGCTGGTTGCCGCGCGACGTAGGCGTGTTCCTGCAGGACGGCGGCGGCGTCTATGCGCGCGGTCCGGCAGCCGCGCGCGGTTACGCGGATGCACTCGCCGCGAAGCTGGGCAAACGGCGCGTGCGCGTGATCGCCGAAGCCTTCCGGCCGAAGCAGGGCGGCGGCTTTCGCGCCGCCACGCCAGCGGAACTCGCGCCGCAACTCGACGCGTATCGCGGCTATCGCGTCTATCTTTTCGACGGGCCGCATTATCTGTCGCCCGAACTCGTCGATGGTTTATTGGCGATCCGTCACGCGCAAACGCAAGCGCAGTGAGCGTCGTTCAGCGCAGCTGCGTCACCGCAATCAGCAGCACCATCGAACCGATCGCACCATCGAGCACACGCCAGGCGCCCGCACGCTTGAAGAGCGGCGCGAGTGCGCGCGCGCCATAACCCAGCCCGATGAACCACACCGCGCTCACCGCCATCGCCCCGATCGCGAAGGCCAGTCGCGCACCTTCCGGCTCGCGCGCGCCCGCCGTGCCGATCAGCAGAAAAGTATCGAGATACACATGCGGATTGAGCCAGGTGAACGCGAGCGTCATCAGCATGATCGGCCACGCGCGCTGCTCGGGCGTGTTTCTGGCATCGGCGGCGCAAGCGGCATCCATGACATCGTGCGTGGGCTTGACCGCGCGCCGCAGCGCATTGATGCCGAACCAGACGAGCCACGCGAGGCCCGCATACAGCACCAGATGCACGAAAGTCGGATAACGCTCGACGAGGGCGGACGCGCCGCCCACGCCCGCGCCGATCAGGATGAAATCGGACAGCGCGCACAGCAGCACGATCTTGCCGATATGCGAGCGCAGGATGCCCTGGCGCAGCACGAAAGCGTTCTGCGCGCCGATGGTGACGATGAGCGAGGCGCACAGCGCGGCGCCATGGGAAAAAGCGAGCCAGTTCATGATTGGACATTGCGGGGGAACGGCGCTAGTCTGCCGTCGGAAGCAGCTTAAGCAAAGCTGATTTTCTTAATCTGGATTAAGGAACGCTAATGCTCGACTATGCGCTGCTCGATGCGCTGGCCGCCGTGGTGCGCCACGGCTCGTTCGACCGCGCGGCAGGCGCGCTCAATATCACGCCGTCTGCGGTTTCGCAGCGCGTGAAGCTGCTGGAGGAGCGCGTGGGCACGGTGCTCGTCAAACGCAGCCAGCCGTGCGTGGCAACGGCGGCGGGCGCGCTGCTGTGCCGTCATACCGAGCGCGTGCAATTGCTCGAAGCGGAACTCGGCGGCGGCATGCCGACGGTGACGGGCGGCCTCGACGCCTCGCGGCCCACCTTGCGCGTGGCCGTCAACGACGACAGCGTCGGCACCTGGTTTATCGATGCGGTCGCGCCATTCTGCGTCGAGCGCGGCATCCTGCTCGACCTTGTCATCGACGATCAGGATCACACGGCGCAGCGTATGCGCGACGGCAGCGTGCAGGGCGCGGTGACGACGCAGGCCGAGCCCGTGCAAGGGTGCCGATCGACGCGTCTGGGACGCATGCGCTATCTCGCGGTCTGTTCGCCTGAGTTCTTCGAGCGCTATTTTTCCGCGGGAGTGGGACGCGAGTCGCTGCGCCGCGCGCCGTGCATCGAATTCAATCCGAAGGACCAACTGCAAAAGCGCTTCGTGCGGCGTATCACGCGTGCGCAGGTGGACGCGCCGCTGCACTGGATTCCCCATGTGGCGGGTTTTCTGCGCTGTTGCGCGAGCGGGCTGGGCTGGGGCATGTGCCCGGAGCGCATGATCGCGCCGCATCTCGCGCGCGGCGAACTGGTCGAACTCACGCCGGGTCGCGCGCTCGACGTCGAGTTGTATTGGCAGAGCTGGCGCCTGTCGATCGGCTGGCTCGACGATTTCGGCACGATGTTGCGGCAGCGCGCCGCGGACTATCTCGACCAGGGGCGCGGCGCCTGAGCCGTCATGCCTCGGCGGTTCCACCTGGGCGGCCCCATGATTGCGGATGAATGCCTGCCGGCACCTGCCATTCATGCAGTCATTAGCCGCCATTTGAATTGTTGTTATCCGTGCAGGGAATCGTCGCGACTTTTGCCGCGTATTGACAGTAAGGCGTTTGAGATGATTGGATGCATTCGCGCATGACAAAATGGCTAATGCGCAATTCAATTTCGATTAATGTTTCAGAAAATTGAGTCGTGTCTCGCAATTGACACTGTTCGGCGCGACGCTAGTCCGTGCGACAATTCTTCGCGCCAAAAAGCATGACCGGCCATGCCTATTTTCCTGATGCCGTTGACATAAGCCTGTAATGCGTTTCATTGATCGGACGACATGCCGCACGCGTCGCCGGTGCCGGGCGTGCGCCACGAAGGGCAGGGCGCTGCGCCCGCACAGGCAAGCCAGACGGGGCGTTGCGGCATTGTCGGGCCGGCGCGTCCGGCCCATGTTCAGGCCTGCCAATAGGTTCGCTAATGCGTTTGTATCACTTGCATAAGAAGGGCCTATCCGGTTATTTTTTCCTGGATGCAATGTTAAACATCAACAAATCGGAAAAAAGTTCGAATGTAAAGAAACCAGCATTGCTATCCTGCAATGCGACTTGAAAGCCTCGCGTCTGGTCTTTTGGCGGTAGCCGGGATATATCGTGTGAAAGTTCAGTTTTTTCTGTGGAGTGCCAGAATCGCACGCTATAATCCCGACGTGGCAGAGTGCTTATTCGACCGGCATATTTGAATCGTTTCCACGTGCACGAGGTGCATTATGACGAAATTAGATACCGGCAGCGCATGGCAACAAACCATTGATCTTCTGACCGCCGCCTCGGAGCCGCTTGGCCCGGACGGCGAACCCGAGATCATCAGGAGCTGCAAACCGGTACCCATCACGCGCAGCGCATCGGAGGCGGCCAACCGGCGCCGCGCCACCGTGCGTTCGTGGGATGCGCAAGGCATTACCTTGATCCGGCGTCATGATCCGGACAGCATCACCGTTTGCTGGAGTGACGCCACGTATGGTCGCTACTCCGACCAGTTGTGGCGGGTTTGCACGGCGCGTCGCAGCGCTGTGTGTGCGTTGACCGGCGAGAAGATCCGCCGCGGCGACGCCGTGTTCCGTCCGAGCCCGAATCGCCGTCATCGTCCGGCCAATGCCGACGCGATGATACTCGCGAGCAAGCTCGACAACTTCCCCAGCGGCGTGGTGGCCGCGCGTCTCGACGAGGCGCTCGCTGCCTGAGCTTGAGTTTGAGTAGGTCTGCTGGTGAAGTCCGGTCCGCGCGAAGCGGATCTGCAGTCGCAAAGCCGTAGCTTCCGGCCTCTCCTGTAGTGAAATCAGCGGTTCGTCATGGCGGTTCGATCGCCTGACGGGCGCAGGTTTCGCTGCGGGCAGCCGCCCTCGCATTGTCTTTCGCGTTCCTCAGGACGCGTCTTCTGGCCTCACACATGCAGGCCACGTCTTGGCACATCTATCGGTTTATTTTGTCTGCTGAATAAGGGCGTGCGTTATTGCGTCTTTATCGGCGATAAAACGTCGCGCGCAATAATCGGCTGCGCAAATGAAGCGGGGCGCCACTGCCGCGCCCGGTTGGGTTGCGGCGGTGGCGCCCCGTGTTGGGCGCGTCTCGTGCAGTGCGAACTGCAGGCGCAGGCGTTGCTACGCCGTCTTGTCGCTGGCGGTTTCCTCTTCGATCGCGTCGCGCGTTTCGGGCATCACGAGCCACACCATCAGCACGGCAGCGGCGCCAGCGGAAGCCAGCGCGAGGAAGCTGACCGTATTGCCGAGGTGATCGGCGATAAAGCCCGCGAGCGCGGTCGACAGCGTCGCGCCAATCCCCGCCGAAAGCCCGAACAGGCCGATACACAGGTTGTAGCGGCCTTTGCCGCCCGCCACGTCGGCGGCGATCAGCGGCAGCATCACGCCGAACACGGCAGCCGAAAGGCCGTCGAGCATCTGCACCGGCACGAGGAAGTACGGGTTGCCGACCGCCGCGAACAGCAGCGCGCGCAGCGGCAGGGCGCTGAAGCCCAGGATCAGCACCGGGCGGCGGCCCCAATGCTGGGCCGTGCGCCCGACCCACGGCGACATCATCGCGACAATCGCCTGCGGCACGATGATGCACGCCGCAATCACGAGCTGCACGTTGTCGCCCATGCCCGCCGTCACTTCGCCGGCGGCGAGGTTCAGCATCGCCGCGTTCGAGAGGTGGAACAGGATCACGCAGGCCGCGAAGGTCAGCATGCGGCGGTCGCGCAGCAGATCGAAGATGGTTTCGCGTTCGCCGTCGGCTTCGGCAGCGGGCGCCTTCGTGGCTTTGAGCGGCTTCGGCGCATTCGCGTGCTTGTCGTATTCGATCATCGCGAGCGCCACCAGCGCGGGCAGCGCGAGTGCGGCGGTCAGCCAGAACACGGCGCGCGGCGAGACGTACTCGCCGCACAGGCCCATCAGGCCCGCCGCGACGGCGCTGCCGATCGAAGCCCAGCGCGCATTGCGCCCGAGCCGGTCGCCCAGATTCTGGCGGCCGACCAGCGCCAGCGCGAGCGCCGCCATCGCCGGCACCAGCATGCAACTGGCGAAGCCGTGGAACACTTCGGCGGCCATCACCGGCACGACGGTCGGGCTGACGGCCAGCAACATCGCCGAAATAATGATCGCGATGATCGCCCAGGCAGCGGCGGCCTTCTTGTTCTTGAGCGCGTCGACCGCCGCGCCGCCGGGCACCTGGCTGACCATGGCGCTGATCGTGCCGACCGACAGCGCGAGGCCGATCTCGCCCTGGGTCCATTTGTGCGAAGCCAGATACGAGGCGATGAACGGACCGAAGCCGGTCTGCACATTCGCCACGAAGAAGTTCAGCCAGTCGAGCGCGCGCACGCTTCGCAGGCTGGGGGTGAGTTGCGTCGTGGTGCCTGTCGTCATTGGGCACCGCGCGCGGAAGCTGCAGGCGCGGCCGGCGTGGCCGCCGCGGTTGCCGGGCTGACGGCGCGCACCGGCTGGTCGTTCAGGTAGGGCGGCGAAGCATCCACCTGCTGGTCGCTCATTTCGAGCTGCGCTTCGAGCGCGTTGTTCTTCGTGACGAAGTGCAGCGCCGACCAGTCGGCGGCGATGGTGCGGCGCTTCTCCAGCAGATCGCTGACATCGAGCACCACGGCGAGCGGCGAGGCGCTGCCGTCGATCAGCACGTCGACCACGCGGCCGACCTTGGCGCCGTTCGGACGCTCGACGGTGGTGTCGAGCATCGGCAGACGCGTCGGGCTGGCTTCGGGTGCGCCCGCCTGTGCGCCGCCGGCCTTGGGCCGGTCGGGTATCTGCAGTTGCTGTGGCGTGAGCGCGAGCGTGACGGCCGGCGTCTTCGCCTGCGTGTTGATGCGCACGGCGCTCCACGGGAAGTTCGCCTTGCGGTCGCCCACGCCCATGAAACCCTGCAGGTTCACCACGACTTCCTGCGGCTTGCCGCCGGGGCCCGCGACCATATCGACGGCGCGGCCCACGACCTTGCCGTCGGGCTTTTGCACTTCGCTGTCGAGCAGCGTGCGGAAAGTGCCGCGCTCGATCGTGCGGGTCTGCACCAGCGGTGCGGGCGGCGGCGCGGCGGGCGTGCTGGCCGGCGCGGGCGGCGGCGAATTCGTCTGCGTGCTGGAAAACACGAGTATCGACGACGCCATCGCGCGTTGCCGCGCTTTCGTGCAGGCGCTCAATGCCGCGCCCATTCACGTCGATACGCGCGCGTTCCAGGTCAGAGGATCG
>NZ_JAAGPR010000034.1 GCF_017104965.1 Paraburkholderia sp. Ac-20340 | reverse complement strand
TATCTGTCGTTATGGCGCGCGGAGGACGCGCGACGCGAGGATTCGGGCGCGTCGCCCGAATCGGTGTCGTGGATATCAGTCAAAACAACCTCGAAATGTCAGGTTGCGCGCCCGGTTGCGAGGGGCGCGTCAGTGTGTTTGTTGCTTCAGATGCCGCGTCGGGCGGCGTCGTCGTCCGTCGTCGAGACGGGGTCGTCCTGCGCCGCGTCGCGGCGGTCTTCGTGTTCTTCTGCGGGCTCGCCGGCAGCGTGGCCAGCCAGCTCCGTTGCGCCCGCATCGACGCGCCCGGCGTCGAAGTCCTGCGCGAGGGCGGCTTCGGCGTTGGCGTCTTCGGCGTGCGCCGGTGTTGCTGCGGACGGCGTTGCATCCGGTACTTCGGCGGATGGCGGCGCGTCGTTTTCATGCGAGCCATGGACCGCTTCGGCGATGGTTTCATCGTCCGCATCGGCCGTGCCTGTGGCGTCAACGGCGGAATCGACCGCCGCCTCAACCGCCGCATCGAGAGCGTCGAGACTCGCCTGCGTGCCTTCGGCGATCAACTGCGCCACTTCGCTTTCCGGGAATTCGATCGCATGCTGGGCCAGCAACTGCTCGCCCAACTGGTTCGACGGATCGTCGAGCGGCGGCAGTTCGTCGAGCGATCTCAAGCCGAGATCGTCGAGAAACTGGCGCGTCGTGGCATACAAAGCCGGGCGTCCCGGCACGTCCCGATGACCGATGACCTCGATCCAGTTACGGTCCTCGAGCTGCTTGACGACCTGCGTGTTGACCGTCACCCCGCGAATTTCCTCGATGTCGCCACGCGTGACCGGCTGCCGGTACGCGATGATCGCGAGCGTTTCAAGCACGGCGCGCGAATAGCGCGGCGGCTTTTCGGGATGCAGGCGATCGAGATACGTGCGCATGGCCGGCTTGCTCTGGAAGCGCCAGCCTGATGCGAGGCCTACCAGTTCCACGCCGCGCCCCGACCATTCCTGGCGCAGGTCTTCGAGCAGGTTACGGACTGTGTCGGCCGAAATGTCGTCGGCAAACAGCTTGCGCAGTTCGCCGATCTTCAGCGGCTCCTGCGTGCAGATCAATGCAGTCTCGAGGACGATCTTCGCCTCTTGGGTATTCATGCAGCCAGGTCAGACCCTAAGTAAGGTAAATCAGGTTCAAGGAACCGGATCAGACAGACGAAAGACGATGTGGAACTGGAGACGCGCTCGCCCGATTCTGATCGGTCATATTGATGGGAGCACGCACCGGGGGGCCGCTTTACGGTACTTTGCGATGCTTGAACAGACAAAGTGCCAGACCCAGCCGGACGGAGCAGCGAAATTCCCGCAGGGAATCGCGTGACTGAGCGCCATCTTACGCAAAAACGCCGGGGGCGTAAAGTCGCCTCCGGGCGTGTTTTAGACCGATTCCGTCAATGGCGTATTGATTGCGCATCGATCGCCGAATGTTCGTCGCTCGATCGCCATTCGCGTGCCATTCGATCGATGCGAACGGCATCGCAACGACGTCACTCACAGCCCGCCATGCTCCGCCAGATAGCCGGCAAGACGCGCCACACCCGCATCGAGCCGCGCCGGATCGCAGGCATAGCACCAGCGCACGAAGCCCTCGCCTTCCGGGCCGAACGCGCTGCCCGGCGCGAGTCCGAGCCCCGCTTCGCGCACCAGCGCCTTGCAGAGTTCGAGACTGCTCTGCGCGCCTGCGAGACGGAAGAACAGATACATGGCGCCATGCGGCACCTTGACGTCGACGCCTGGCAACGGCGCCAGCGCCGCGGCCAGGTGATCGCGCGAGGCGCGCAGATCGGCCACCAGCGTCTGCGTGGACGCCTCGCCCTGTTCGACCGCCACCACGCCGGCCTGCTGCACGAACGACGGCGCACACGAAGTGTTGTATTCGACCAGCTTGCTCAGGTCGTCCATCAGCGTGCGCGGCGCGACCATCCAGCCCAGCCGCCAGCCGGTCATGAGCCAGGCCTTCGAGAACGAATTCACACAGATCAGCCGTTCGTCGCGCGCGGCCAGATCGAGAAACGACGGCGCGGCGCGCTCGCCGGCTTCGCCGTAGTAGAGCCGCTCGTAGACTTCGTCGGCGACGATCCAGATGCCGTGGCGACGGCAATGCTCCAGCACGGTGCGCTGTTCGTCGCGGGTCATCACCCAGCCGGTCGGATTGTTCGGCGAGTTGATCATGAGCAGCTTCGTGCCCGGCGTGAGCGCGGCCAGCAGACGATCGAGATCGAGCGTCCAGCCGCGCGCACCGTAATCGAGCGCGACCGTCGCCACGCTGGCGCCCAGAATCTTTGGAATCTCGACGAGATTCGGCCACAGCGGCGTCACCGCAACGACACGGTCGCCCGCGCCGGCGACAAGTTGCGCGGCCAGCATCAGCGCGTTCACGCCGGCACTCGTCACCGCGATGCTCTCCATCGGCGTCGGGCCGTGCAGATCGCTCACATAGCGCGACAGCGCCTCGCGCAGCGGCGCGATACCCAGGTTGTGGGTGTAGAACGTGTCGCCGCGCGTGAGCGCCGCGGCGGCGGCTTCGCGGATAAAGGCCGGCGTCACGCGATCGGATTCGCCGAACCAGAACGGCAGCACGTCCGCCACGCCAAAGCCCGCATTCGCCACTTCGCGGATCTGCGACGCGCGCAGCGCCTGCACCGCTTCGCGCGCCATGCCAGGCGCGGCGAGAGCCGCTTGCGTAGTGTTCAACGACGGACTAACGGACGAG
Organism: Paraburkholderia sp. Ac-20340; assembly: GCF_017104965.1. Lineage (GTDB taxonomy): Bacteria > Pseudomonadota > Gammaproteobacteria > Burkholderiales > Burkholderiaceae > Paraburkholderia. Next base: position 89,251 of record NZ_JAAGPR010000034.1, on the reverse strand, counting down.
GACAGATCGAGATCGCGCATCGGGGGATTCCGTGAAGGTTGACGGTGAAGTGACGGTCGAATGACATCCGATTCCGACCGTCAGTTTAGCGCCACAAAACCCGCACAACACCTCCAGAGCCGCGCTCAGCGCTGCCCGCCCAGTTCGCGGATCAGCGTCCAGACGGCCTCGGCCGCCGGCGAAAGCGAACGATCGCGCCGTCGCACGAGCTCGACCGTGCGTTCGGCGCGCGGCACCAGCGAGCGCGCCAGCAGCGACGACCCGGCCGGCACCGGCAAGGCCAGCCACGGCAGCACGCTCACCCCCACCCCCGCTTCGACCAGCCCGAACACCGTGGCCGGATGCCCCAGTTCCTGCACGATGCGCGCGCTCACGCCCTGCTCCTGCATCACCGCGTCGATCAGCGGACGACTGCCCGACGCATGATCGAGCATCACCAGCCGCTCGCCGTCGAGCGCCGTCCACGGCACCTCGTCGCGGCTCGCGAGCGGATGATCGCCGCGCACCACCACGCAGAACGAATCGGTGGCCAGCAACTCGGTCTCCAGATCCTCGGCGGCCGCCGCGCCCACGAAGGGCCCGATCACGACGCCGAAATCCACCTCGCCCGAACGGACCTTGCGCACCACATCGCTTTGCACATCGTCACGCAGGCCGAGCGTGACGTACGGAAACTGCCGTCCGCACGCGGCCACCACTTCGGGCATCAGCCGGCAGGCGACGGTCGGACTGGCCGCCACCACCACGCGCCCGCGCCGCTGCTCGCCGATTTCGCGGATCTCGCGCAGCGCGTCGTCCAGATCGCCGATCAGACGCGGAATCGTCGCGATCAGGTTCGCGCCCACGTCGGTCAGCTGCACCTCGCGCGTGGTGCGATCGACGAGCTTCACGCCCATCTCGGTTTCCAGCTCGCGCACGCAACGGCTCACCGCCGACTGCGTGAGACCGATTTCATCGCCCGCGCGGCTGAAGCTCTGCAAACGCGCGACTTCGATGAACACCCGCAATTGCCGCAACGTCACATTCATCCATTCGCCTCATGAATCACTTTGTTTGATGCAATTTTAATCGCTTGCTGGATCGTTACAGCGGAGTGAATCGCACCGGTCATTGTTCGCCGCAGTGCAGCAATGCAGCTAAAACGCACGCCTGGCGGGCCTGTTTGCACAAGATTGGTGATTGTCCCGATTTCCCGGCCATGCGTTTTCGAGTCTCATACGCCCCTGGCAAGCACCCGCGCGGGCTTGATGCCACGCGGCTTCGAGACGAAAGCGTGTGAGCTGGCACGCTTCTCGCATTAAGGCAGACACAGGATCGGCGGACGGTCCGATGTTTGAAAGAGACTGGCCCGTCCCAACCGATTCCGCCTGGTACTCCGCCAACCGGTCGGGGTACATGAAGAGTGCGCAGCGCGGGGCAGCGCACCGGAGATAGCTTCGCTGAGGTGAAACATGATGCTGTTCGACGATTTGAGAGATAACGAATGGGCCCTGGTCGAGGCGTTGTTCTGTGCGGAACCCGCACGGAGCGAGCGCCGTGGACGGCCTCGCGTCGAAGCGCGTGCTGTGGTCAACGCAGTGCTGTGGGTGCTGTCGACGGGTGAAGGCTGGTCCAAGCTGCCGGGCCGCTACCCCTCGCCGCCCACCTGCCGCCGCCGCTTCGACGAATGGCAGGCTGACGGCACGCTCGCCGAAATCGTGAAGCGCCTGGGCACGAGCGGCCGCGAAATTTCGCTGCGCGGACGCATCGGCGCCACCGCCACCAAGCCGCCGGCACCGCCGAGCCGCGACCGTCTGCGCGGCGCATTCTGGACCAACCCGGAATCGTGGCGCGCGCCCGTCAAGATGGCCTGAACCTGCTGGCCGGCAACAGATTCACGTTCACTTCTCGCACTTTGCGCCGGGCGCCTTTCGCGTCCGGCGATTTCCCTCGCGGCGCTCGCCGCCAGCCACCGAGGCTTCGAGCCTTTCCGGGCGTTGTCTGCCTGCCACATCGAGCTCACTCGAAGGCACGCGCAGACAGGCGCTGGTGCGCTTCCTCTAAATTCGTCAAACGGCGTTAAACCTCGCCGGATTGGGCCTGCGCACGCCCGATCGATGCGCGCGAAACATCTCTTTACCAATATTTACAGCATGCTTTCGCGCACGACCGTACCTTAGAGGCATGTTCACTCAAGTCCAAAACCCGCTCTGACGGGAGGCTGCCATGAGATCCATGACTCTGCACAATCGGGGCATCATGGTTTCGCTGTCCGCCCTCGCCCTGCTCGCGTCGCTTGCCCTGCCCACCGTGGTGGCGTCATGGCTCTCGAACGATGCGACGGCCCAGCCGCCCCAGTCCAGCGCACCGCATTGGCCCATCGCCCGCACGGGCGCGCACGCCTGGCCGTCCGCAGGCGCTCGCCCCGCCGACAATGTCCAGCCGGTGCCGCGCGGCGATCTGCGCAGCGATATCGTCGATAACGCGCGCCGTACTCCGCCGCCGCGATCCGAGCCGCCGCGCGCACGCCACTAGCGCACCGCGCTCAAAGCGGAACGAGCGAAACGATCGACGGAGCGGCTGTGCGAAGCTCCGGTCTGCGAAATGAATTAACGCGAAATAAATGCGAAACGAATAATTACGCGCTGCAATCGTGTCGATGGCGTGACGAAGACGGGAACCACCGCGCGAGCGCGCGGTCTATCCCTTTGCCATTAAGCACAGCGTGGCAGCAGTAATACCGGTAAGCCCGTATCTTTCGATACGGGCTTTTTTTTGGCTGGCTATAAAGCGGTGGAGCCCGCTTCGTCGGAAGACTGGGCGAGCGCTTCGGCCACGTAGTCGGCCGTACGCTGGTCGGTCCACTGGAGAGAACGTTCGTCGCGGGCGAGGCGCGCGAATTCCGCGCGGCCGCGCTCGGTCAGCACGGCGATATCGACGGGAGCATGGAAGCCGGGAGCAGGAGCCACGGTGCGCTGCCTGACGGTATCCATCAGGCCGAGATTACGCAGATATTGGAAAACTCTGGGACTACGCGCCCACGGGACCTGCCGATACTGCACCCGCCGCAAGGCTTCGAGTACTGCTTCGTTGGAATACGTGGTCATCTCACATCTTTCTTAAAATGCAGTCCCGCTGCCATTCCGCCTGATAGGGCGCAAGGCCGGCAAGCGCTACGCAGCCGTTCGCCGCGCGCCTTGCGCTGTCCTGCGCCGTGGCACGGACTGCAGGTTATTCGGGCCCCCGCGAAAGCACCGGACGCCGCGCAGAACGACAGCCGCTCGTTGTGGAGCGCTTCGCCGCGCAAGGTCGTCGCTTCCGGCATGATCATCGCGGTGGCCATTGGCGGCCGATTCACGCGCGACATGCTTCATCCCGAAAAACAATACGTTACCTCATTCAAATTGATTCTATTCGGAATATTTGCGCTATTTTTTGCGCTATTCGTGCTGTGGCGCCGTCAACGCCGGGCGGTGGCGTTTGGTGCTGTCATCTTTTTCTGGCTGCTCGCGGCAGGGTGGCTGACAAAGCCGCTGCTCGATCTGGCCCAGCCGCTGTCCTATCGTACTCCCTACGATCCCGCTTCGCCGAACGCCACCTCGTTCGGCCCGCGCACCGCCATCGTGATGCTGGGCGGCGGCATCGATGTCATGGACGACGGCTCGCTGGCGCCGCAGCACGACGTCTATGCGCGCATCCGGTTGTCGGCTGCGCTGCACCAGCGCTGCGTTGCCGCCGGGGGTCTGTGCAAGGTGATCGTGAGCGGCGGCAATCCGCAGCATCACGCCGCCAGCGAAGCCGATACCTATGCGCCCTGGCTGTTGCGCGCCGGCATCACCCGCGACGATCTCATCCTCGAAAACACCAGTCTCACGACCTGGCAGAACGCCCGCAACGTCGCGCCGATCGTGCACGCCCAGCGCGCCGATACGCTCTTCGTCGTAACCTCGTCGTATCACATGGCACGCGCGATGCTGGACTTCGGGCGCTTCGGCATGCACCCGGTGGCGGCCATATCCGAGGTACGGCATGTGCGCCTTGGCCTCTGGCCGCGCCGCGGCAACCTGCGCAGCGCAGAAACCGCGCTGCACGAATTGATCGGGATTGCGCAGTTTCACGTCTACGTCATGCTTGGCTGGTTCTAGTCACGGTCCAGCGCGCGGGCCGAAGTAACCGTCTAAGGCTGCATGAGAGCCCGCATGAGCACGTCGTCGCCGTGATCGGGTCAGATGTGTCAGGATGGGACCCGGGCAGATGTAAGGAGTTGTAAATCGCGCGCGCAAGCCTGATGCGATGTCATCTGCCAACCCAGGTTGATCGTTAGAATGACATGCCTTTTCCTGCTCGGCAGGCACCAGCTGGGTCCATAAACCGCTCTTCGGAGGTAGTGATGAAAAAAGTGTCCCTCGCAGTCCTGATTTCGCTGTCCGCACTGACGGGCGCCGCCTATGCACAATCGGATAACGGCGTCATGATGAGCACCGATCCGGCCAAAGCCGCCGATGTCGAGCAACGCGCGCAGGATCTCCAGTCGCGCCAGCAGGCCGCTGCGCAGGCGCCGGCGGAAATGCCCATGAAGCATCACAAGAAAGGCGGCCATCCGCATCACAAGGCCCCGCCGAAGTCGGATCAGTAATCCTCCGATAACGCTTGAGCCACGCCTGAAAAGCCGACGCCGGTCCCCGGCCTCGGCTTTTTTGTTTTGCGCAGCAAGAAGGACGGGAACATTTGACGCCAACGCGCCCACAGGTCGGCGCGCGCGCGGGTTATGCTAAAGTCGCGCACCTCGAAATTCCCCCTACTTTGTGCGCGACTCGCGCGGAGAAACATCCATGAGCAACATCCAGCTCGACATCGAATGGACCGAAGCGGCATCCCGCAAGATCGAAAAGCTGATGCCGCGCGGCAAGGGCACCGAGGCTTTCCTCGCCCTGCCCCCGGTCGAATGCCTGCCGATGGAAGGCGACGTCCTGTTCCTCGGGCCGGAAGGCAAGCAGCAGCCGTTCATCGTCGCGGAGCGCCAGTATCACCATGAAGGCGACGCCGACTGGACCATCATCCTGATCCTCGACGTGCCCGATACGACGCACTGATACGGCCGAACACGCTGCACGCCGCGCGGCCGCTCCGGTCGCGCGCGCCACTACCTGTTTCAACGCCCTGCGCCGCAATGGCGCGCTCTGCGGCACCCATCCCAGCCAATTGCAACCAGATCCGCCCGACGCGCTGCGTTATTCCGTCACACGCTGACGCCCGGATTTGATCTCGCTGCGGCGCGACTTGCCGTCCAGACGCCGCATCTTCGAAGCGCGCGTGGGCCGCGTCGCCACCCGCGCCTTGCGCGTCACGCTGACACTTTCGATCAGCGCATCGAGACGCACGAGCGCCGCCTCGCGGTTCAGCTCCTGCGTGCGGTACTCCTGCGATTTGAGAACGACCACGCCTTCGTGCGTGATGCGCCGGTCGGCGAGCGCAAGCAGGCGCATCTTGATGACTTCGGGCAAGGACGACGCGCGGATATCGAAGCGCAGATGAATCGCACTCGACACCTTGTTGACGTTCTGGCCGCCCGCGCCCTGCGCGCGAACGGCGACGAGTTCGACTTCGTGCAGCGGGATGGACAGGCGATCGGACATGGCAATAACGGCGTGGAATCGGGCGAATAACGTTGCAGTGTCGCATGAAGCCGTCCACGGCGATATGGCGCACAGCAGGCGCAATGCAGTCCCGCTTCGAGCGCCACGCCACATCGGGCACGCAAGATGCGAACGCTGCAACCTCGCGCCGCGATCCACGGATTGCCGATGGTCCGCGCGTGAACCATACTTTGTTCATCCTTTTTCTGGAGTACGCATCCCATGAAAGTGCGTCCAGCATTCGTCGCCGAAATGGCGGTCAATCTGCTGCTGCCCTGGGTCGCGTACCGGCTCGCCCAACCTTATTGGGGCGAAGTCGGCGGCCTGATTGCCTCGGCGGTTCCGCCGCTGGCGTGGACGATCGTCGAGCTGGTGCGCTTCAGGCGTATCGATGCGCTCTCGGCGGTGATCCTGCTCGGCATCGTGCTCTCGCTGATCGCGATGGCGTTCGGCGGCGGCACGCGCGCGTTGTTGATGCGCGAGAGCTTTTCCACCGGCGCGATCGGCGTCACGTTTGTGCTTTCGCTGCTGGCGCGCCGGCCGCTCGTGTTCTATCTCACGCGCGCCACGGTGGCGCGCCAGACCCGCGAAGGCGTCGGCCGGCTCGAACTGTTGTGGAGCGAGAACCGCAGCTTTGCGACGGCCATGCGCCTGCTGACGTTTGTCTGGGGCGTGGGCCTGATCGGCGATGCCTCGCTGCGCACCTGGCTGGCCGCCACCTGGCCGATCGAGCGCTTCCTCGTGGTCTCGCCGATTCTCGGCTACTGCATGTTCGGCGCCCTGCTCGCGTGGACCTTCTGGTATCGCACGCGCATGCGCCGCATCCGCGGCACGCACGGCCTGCTCGGCGATGCGCCGACGCTCAGCGCGGACTAGCGCGAACGGCGCGCGCACCGGGCGGGCGCGCGCGCATCCCCGAATACAGAGACGGACGGATCGCACCCGAAATCATTTAAACTCAGCGCCACAGTCCGCGGCGCTTTCGTCCGCATCCGAAATCCATGGCAGTCGATGCGCTATTCCGTAGAAATCAGGAAGTTCCTTTATAGCCAGTACTTCTACGGCGGTCTGCGCATCGCGGTCGGCATCTCGCTTCCGGCCATTCTGTGTCTGTTCGTGTTCGACAAGAGCGAGCTGGGCTTCACCCTCTCGACCGGCGCGCTCGGCGCCTGCGTGGTCGACATGCCCGGCCCGCTCAAGTACAAGCGCAACGAGATGCTGGCGTGCAGCGTGATCGGTTTTCTATCCGCCTACGCCACCGGCCTCGCCACCTTCAGCCCGATCGCGCTCTGGGCCACGGTCGTCCCGCTCACCTTCGTGCTGTCGCTGATCGTCGTCTACGGCAACCGCTGGCCGCAGATCAGCTTCGCCACGCTGTTCATGATGGTGATGACGCTGGAGGAGCATTTCACGCCGCACCAGGCGCTCATCAACGCCGCGTGGATTCTGCTGGGCGGGCTCTGGTACACGGCCTGGTCGACGCTCGTGAGCCGCCTGATGCTCGACCGGATCGAGCAACAGGCGCTGGCCGAAAGCGTGTTTGCCTGCGCCGACTACCTGCTCGCACGCGCGCAGTTTTTCGATCTCGACAACGATCTCGACGAGTGTTTCCGTAATCTGGTCGCCAAACAGATCGCGGCGGTCGAGCGCCAGGACGCGGCGCGCGACATCGTGCTGCGCAATCTGCCGAAGCTCAGGAGCGGACGCGTCGATGCGCGGCGCGCGATGCACTTCAACCTTTTCATCAACACGGTCGATCTGCACGAACTGTTCGTGGGCGCGCACACCGACTACCCGCTCGTGCGCAACACCTTCGGCGGCTCCGATCTGCTGGTGTTCTATCGCGATCTGATCCGCAAGGCCGCGGCCGATCTCGAAGACATCGGTCTCGCCGTGCTGCAGAACGAAGCGCCGCGCGCGAACATCAACGTGAAGGCGGAACTGCGCGCGATCGAATTCGAACTCGATCTGCTCAAGCGGCGCGATCTGCCGGCCAAAGACCCCGAAGCCTACGCCGCGATCTCGGCATCGTTTCGCCGCATCTGGAGCGCGACGCGCCTGATCGACCGCATGCGCCGCAGCCTCGCGAGCGAAGTGCCGACCACCGAAACCGAGCTGCGCATCGACGAAGCCCTCACGCGCTTCGTCACCAACCGGCGCGTCTCGTGGCTGCAGATTTTCTCGAATCTCACGATGGCCTCGCCGAGCTTTCGCCACGCGCTGCGCGTGACGATTGCAGTCGCCGTGGGCTTCTGGCTCGGGCGGCTGCTGCCGCTCACCAACGCCTACTGGATCGTGATGACGAGCATCATCATCCTGAAGCCCGGCTATTCGCTGACGCGCCAGCGCAACGCGCAGCGTATCGTCGGCACGCTGATCGGCTGCGTGGCCAGTATTGCGCTGATCCTGCTCGTGAAGCAGCCGCTCGTGCTGCTGGTGTCGATGTTCGCGGCGATGGTGATGAGCTACAGCCTGCTGCTGTTCAACTACACGGCGAGCGTGGTGTTCACCTCGGCCTATGTGCTGCTGATGTTCCATCTGCTGGCGCCGGGCAGCATGCGCATCATCGGCGAGCGCGCCATCGATACGGTCGTAGGCTGCATGATCGCGATCGGCGCGAGCCATCTGTTCCCGTACTGGGAATACCGGCTGATGGGCAAGCTGGTGCAGGACATGATCGCCGCGACACGCGGTTATCTGGAAGCGAGCTGGTGGTGGAGCGGCCGCACGAGTCAGACTGCCAGCGCCGGCAATGCACAGGCGGCTTTCGCCGGGCCGATGCTGACCGAAAGCGCGGCGCGCGTGGCCGCGCAAACGACCCATGCCGCCAGCGCTCAGGCGGCCCAGGCAGCCCACGAAGAAGCGGCGCTCGCGCTCGACGGTGCTGGCGCAACGGCTTTGGCGCCGGCTCCGGTAGCGGCTGTCGGCGCGAAAGTATCGGCTCAGGCCAATGCGCAGGCTGCCGCAACACCGTTGCCCGCATCGGCAGGAGTGGGTGCAGCCGCCGCCGCTGTGCCCTCGCTCGCCCGCGACTTCCGCTATCGCCTCGCGCGCAAGAACGTGCATGTGGCGTTCGCGAATCTCGGCCAGGCGTTCCAGCGCATGATGCTCGAACCGAAATCGGCGCAGAAGTTCGTGCCCGAACTCAACGATCTGCTGGTGCGCAGCCACGTGCTGGCGTCGCAGATCACGGCTTCCGCGCCGCTGTTGCGCAGCGCCGCCAATGCCGATCAGGCCGCGCCAGCCATGCGCCTCGACGCGCTCGACCAGGCGCTGAACTGCGTGCGCGAAAACCTCGTGGCCGCCGAAGCCGGAACGCCCGTGCCCGAGGATCAAATCGAGATCACGCGCCGCATGACGCGCGATCTGGACACCATGGTGGTGGAAGCGGAACGCGCGATCGGCGCCACCAGCGACCTCGCGCAAGATGTGAAACTGCTCGCGCACCAGTGCAAGCAGATGCTCGCGGCCTCATGGCTGATCCGCAAGGACGCCAGCCTGATCCGGCTGCCGGAAGAATAAGCGCGGCTTTGAGCGGCTGGCGTTATTGCGCTGCGCCGCTCGCCTGCGGTGCGCTCGTTGCAACGCTGGCCGCCGCGCTGGCCACCGAACTGGCCGCCGAACTAGCCACCTGAGCGCCTACCGTCTCGTCATACTCGCGCTTGCTGCGCATCGCATTGAACAGCACAGTGCCGATCACGATGAGCACCACCACCACGATAAACACGCCAACGCCAACGGTGGGGTTCTTCTTGCGCTTATCGTCCATGGATCGTGGCCTGCCCGGCTGAAAGAGGGAACGGGCATTCTACGCCGCGACGCCTTGCAGACGGCTTGCGGTTCGAGGAATAGCCGGCATTCGTGCGGCGCGCGATATCACACGCCCCGTACCGGCAAGGCCGTCGAATACTTGATCTGCTCCATCGCGAAACTCGAACTCACGTCGAACAGCGGCACCGAGCGAATCAGTTGCTTGTAGACGCGATCGAAGTCGTCGATATCGGACACCACCACGCGCAGCAGATAGTCGGTCTCGCCGCTCATGCGATAGCACTCGACGATCTCGGGAATGTCCTGCACCACGCGCGTAAAACTCTGCGCCCAGGCTTCGGTGTGCTGATTGGTGCGCACGTTGACGAATACGGTCGTGCCCACGCCCAGCTTCTTCGGATCGCACAGCGCGACCTGCGCGCGAATCACGCCGGTTTCCTTCAGGCGCTGGACGCGTTTCCAGCACGGCGTCTGCGAGAGATTGACGCGTTGCGCGAGTTCCGCGACAGGCATGGTCGCGTCGTCCTGCAACAGCTCGACCAGCTTTCTATCGATGATATCCATTCCCAGCTACCCCGAAACGTAGAACTTTCTTCTATCTTACGCCGCATCTATAAAAAAGAATGGAAACTGTTTCTCGGCGCGCGCCGGTATAACTCTTCATGGAGAACAACGCGACGAGAGAATCCATGAACGCCCCTACCGATCCGGCCCTGCTGCGGGCCGCAGCGCCATCCGCTTTAGCCGATCACCCTGCCGCCGTGGCACGGCTGTGCGCCGCGCTCGATGCGGCGTTCGAGGCCTGTCGCACGCCCGACGATCCGTCGCGCTGCGCCGCGTTTGCGCAAGGCGTGCGCGCGGCGCTGCGGCTTGCGCTAGCCGATCCCGCGCTGGTCACGCCCGCGCAACGCGAAGGCTGCGCGACGCGCTATCGGCGGCATCTGCTCGCCGCGTGCCCCGCCGGGCGATATGCGGTCGCCGCACTGGTGTGGCTGCCGGGCCAGGCAAGCCCGATCCACGCGCACCATACGTGGTGCGGCTATGCGGTGCTCGAAGGCACGCTGACCGAAACGCTGTATCGATGGGATGCAGAGCGCGATGGCGCGACGGTTCTGCGCGCTCATGCACGCAATGCTGGCACGGTGGCCTTCGGCGGGCGTGGCCGTGCGGGCATCCACCGCCTCTCGCGCGCCATCGACGAGATGGCCGGGCCGTGTATTTCGCTGCACGTGTATGGCGTGGCGGCTGAGCACATCGCTACCGGCGTCAACGATATCGTGCCGCTCGTGGGCCTTGCCACGCCGTTCGCCGGCTAAACGCGTCGATCAGTTGCGCCCCGCGGTGGGAATCTGCGGCGGCGCGCCTTCCGGGCTGCCCGTCGGCGGCGGCGCGGGACGCGGCTCGTGCGACGCATCGCGCGTCACGCCGCGCGTGGTGGGATCTTCCGCTTGCATATCCTGCGTGCCTTGCATGCCCTGCGCGGCCTCCGGGCCGGACGCCGGCTCGCGCACCGGCTCGTCCTCGCTGCGCGACGACATATGCACCTGCATCTGCGGCACCGGCATCTCGATGCCCGCCTCGTCCATATGCCGCTTCAGCCGCGCATTAAAGGCGCGCGCCACGCTCCATTGCTGCAACGGCCGCGTCTTGATCTGCCCTTTCACCACCATCCAGTTCGGATCGAAACGGTCGAGGCCCCACACTTCCACCGGCCCAAGAATCTCGCGCCGATAGCGGAAATCCGCGACCAGTTCCGCGCCCGTTTCGCGGATCATGCGCGTGACCGTATCCAGATCGACGGCAAACGGCACGCGCACTTCGAACACCGCGAACGCAAAATCGCGCGAGAGATTCTTGACGATCTTGATCTGCGAAAACGGGATCGAGTGGATCGCGCCCTGGCCGTCGCGCAGCCGCACCGTGCGGATCGACAGATGCTCGACGGTGCCCGCGTGACCGTTATCCAGATCGATCCAGTCGCCCACCGAAATGGTTTCCTCGATGATGATGAAAAGGCCCGTGATCAGGTCGGTCACGAGCGACTGCGCGCCAAAGCCGATCGCGAGGCCAATCACGCCCGCGCCCGCCAGCAGCGGCGTCACGTTGATACCGAGATTCGCGGCTGTGACGATGCCCGCGATCGTGAGGATCGACACCAGCAAAGCGTTGCGCACGAGCGGCAGCATGGTGCGCGCGCGCGTGCTGGGCGCGCGGCCTTTGGTGCGCGGACCGCTCGGATTGAGCGCTTCGAGAATCGCGGTATCGATCAGAATCCACACGAGCCAGGCGAGGAACACCGTCGCCAGAATCGCGAAGATCGCGTGAGCGATGCCGCGCGCGGCGACGCTGGCCTCGATGATGCCCGCAAGCGAAATATCCCAGAGACGCGCGCACGATTCGAAATACGCCAGCCACACAAACAGCACGAGCAGCGTGCCCGCGAAGCGCAGCAGACGGCGCAGATACGGCGAGCGCCGCCGCACGCGCGCGAGGTCGGGCCGCGTGATGCGCAACACGACCGCCGAAAGGAAAAACGCCAGCACCAGCAGCAGCGCCGTCACCACCGAAATCTGCAACACGTTCTCGTTGCTGCTCAGGCCGCCGAGCGTGGCCGTGATCGACGCGGCGGCGAGCAGCAGCATCGGCAATTGCCAGAGCGAGGCCAGCACGTCGAAGACTTCGGTGAGCGCCTTGTGATCCTGGCGCAGTTGATAGCTGCGGTTGCGGATCAGATGCGCGACCGGACGCCGGAAACCAATCGCAAACGCGGCAGTGAGCACGGCGGCGGCCATGTTCGCGAAGGTCGACACCAGCGCCGCGAGATTCGAACCAAGCTGATGCGCGACCTCGTAATTGGTGGCCGCATCGCCGAGCGCCGCACACACGCCGATGGCCCATAGCAAACGCCTGGCATCGCGAATCACCACGCGCACCGCCGCGCGCCGGTGACCGGAGCCGAATAGCGAAAACATGATCAGACAGATCGACGAGAACACCGCGCCCGCAACGATCGCATACGCAATCACCACGCCGAGCGTGCGCCCGAGCGCTTCCGGCAGCGCGCGCTCGACCACCAGCGCGCCGACGAAAGCGACGATCCACGGCGCGACGCGGTGCAGCACGAACACGAGCAGTTCGATCGTCGTGGGACTGGGGCGCAAGCCTGTGTCCACGGAAAAGCGCCGCAGCAGACGGCGTTCGAGCCAGCGCAGAATGGCCGCGCAGAAACCCCAACCCGCAAGCATCGCGATCATGTCGAAGACGATGCGCCCGGGACTCTCGCCCTCTCCGCCCGACGCGAGCACGTAAATCTCCACGCCCGCCGAGCGGAAACGCCCGGCCCAGTAATGCAGCGGACTGGCGCCGTGGTGGCGCGCGTCGCTCTCGACCGAAGCCAGCCCCGAGGCGATCGCGCCAAGCAGGCCGGACGTGACGGCGGCCACGCCCGATGCGGGCGCAGGCGCGACGTTCTGCGAGACGTTGCGTAACTTCTTGAGCTGCGAGACGAGCGCGTTGCGCTGACGCTCGTTGTCGAGCGTGCTGATGACGCTGTCGAGCGAGCGATTGAATTCGGCCTGACTGGCCGGTGACGGTGCGGAAGCTGCGTCGGCGGCGGAAGCGCCCGATGCCGTCGCGGGCGCGCCCGTAATCAGACTTTGCAGCGCGGGCAGAACCGGCACCGCGGCGGCGCCGGGACCCGCAGCGAAGGCCGCGACGGAGACAAACACGCCCCAGCCGAGCGCGATCCACATGCCCAGCATAACGAAGCGATGCGCCAGCCGACGTAGCGCACGCCCGGCGGACGTCTGCGCGAGCGCCGCGTCCCGCTCCAGGCTTGAATTCATGGGCGTAGGGGCGAAATCAGAACGCTCCAGTGTAGCCGCACTCACGCGCGGTACGTCACACGCCGGCCTGAAGAAATTGCAAGCGAATGCAAGTGTCCTTGAGGCACATCATGCATTCGCCTGGCTCAATGGCGTTCGCTCACCAGACGGGTCAATACGCGACAGTCGCGATCTCGCGGATGAAACGGCCCTGCTCCAGTTCGTCGACGAATGCGATCGCGTAATCTTCGGCGGAAATGCGGCTGTTGCCGGCTGCGTCGGCGATCAGCGTGTTTGCGCCGGTGCGGAACGTGCCGGTGCGCTCGCCCGGCGCGATCAGCGCGGCAGGCGCGAAGAAGGTCCAGTCGAGATCGGCAACCGTGCGGTAGTAGCCGAGCGCGACGCGGTGCGCGAGCGCGATCGGCTTGTAGGCGTCCGGGAAGCCTTCGGTATCGACAAGCTGTTTGCCCGGCGCGACTTCGAGCGAACCCGCGCCGCCCACCACCACCAGACGCTTGAGGCCCGCTGCGCGCGTGCCTTCGACCAGTGCGCGGCTGGCCGTCTGCAGGTCGTCGAGCTGGCTCATGGGCGGCGCGTAGGCGCTCGCGACCACGTCATGACCGCGCACGGCCTGCGCCACCTGCTTGGCGTCCAGCAGATCCGCCTTCACGGCCTGCACGTTCGGATTCACGGCAACACGCTCGGGCTGGCGCACGAAGGCGCTCACCTGATGGCCACGGCGCGCGGCTTCGGCGGCGATGCGCGAACCGACCATGCCGGTGGCACCAAAAAGGGCGATCTTCAGCGACTTGCTCATTTGCAGACTCCTGTGCGAAACATTTATGTAACCACAATAGTTACATTTAACGGGGTTAAAAAACGGGGCATTGCCCCGTCGGGTTCTGTCACTCAGTGCGCGCCGCCCGCCGCGCTCCGTGCGGGCTTGCCGCGTTCGCGCTTGCGCTCGCTGCGCTGCATCTCGTCGACGACCTGATGCAGCGTGCGCCCGGCCAGCGACGCCTCCATCGCACGCTGCGCATCGTCGATGATGCCGCGCAGCGACACCTGGATGTGCCGCCCCACCATGCAGGCCGGATTCGGCTCCTCGCGATGCATGGCGAAAAGCTGCGCATCGTCGACCGCGCGGTAGACGTCCAGCAGCGTGATCGCCTGTGGCTCGCGCGCCAGCAGCGCCCCGCCGCCCGCGCCCAGTTGCGAGGTCGTGAGACCCGCGTTGGCGAGCATCGTCAGCAAGCGGCGGATCAGCGCGGGATTCGTGTTCACGCTGCCCGCGATGATGTCGGAGGACAGCGGCGCGCCTTCCTGCAGCGCCAGCAGCGCGAGCACATGAACGGCAAAGGCAAAACGGCTGCTCGTATTCACGACACATCGGCCGCAGACTGCGCGGCTGGATAAAGTGTAACCATCATAGATACATTAATTTTCTTCGTCAAGCGCGCGGGATTGCGGGGTCGCGTCCTCACTTGCGTCGCCTGTCACTGGCTCGCGCCGGACGACGAACCCGCGCTCGAACCCGCGGCCGCGCCGCTCGCGGCCCAGCGCTGCAACGAGCGCCCGGCCAGCGACAGGCCCGTGCCCGTGGCCGCCGCCGCATTGCCGAGCAGCGCGTGCGCAGCGCTGGCCGCGTCGCGCCACTGGCCGCGCGCCTGCGAGGCCAGTTCGTCGGAGGATGCGCTCGCGCCATCGGCGATCGACGCGCTTGCGCTATCGCTTTGCGACTGGATCTGCGCCTGCGTCTGCGAGGCGGTTTCGTCGAGCTTTTTCTGCGCTGCGCCGATCTGCTGGTTCACGAAGCTGGCCGCCTTGTCGAGCGTCTGCGCCGCCTGCGCGGCCGCCTGGCTGGCCGCGCTCTGGGCCGCCTGCTGCATCGCATCGGACGCCTGCTTGCCGAGGTCGGGCGCCGGCGCATTCTGCTTGTCGCAGCCGGCGACGACGAGCATCGCGCAGACCAGGGCGGGCAACGTCGCCCATCGTTTCGATAACTTCAAAGACATGGTCATCCTGATAAAGACACCGCTAAAGATTCCGCATCGAGCGGCTTGCAAAGATGAAAACGCGGCAATGATACGCTGCCGCGCCGCACCCATTCCTGAGCGACCAGCGAAAAACCCGCGCGCTCGAACACGGGCCGCGCGAGCGCGCTGGCGTCGGTGTCGAGCGTGATGGCCCGCGCCTCGCGCGCCAACGCTTCGAAGCGCGCAATCAGCGCCGTCGCGAGACCGCGCCCCTTCCATGCGGGCGCGACGTAAAGCATTTCCACGTGATCGCATGGAAACAACTGGCCGAACGCCGCGTATTCACGTGATGCCGCACATGAAACCGCGCCGGTGGCTTCGGCTACGAGCGTCACGCCACGCGCGAGCCGCGCATCGAAAGCCTCGACATCGTCGGCGACCGCGGCCCACGCATTGCGCTGCGCCGCATCGTAGCGCGATGCAGCAAGCGTCTGGATGGCCGCACGAAATAGCGCGGCAAGCGGTGCAGCATCGCGTCCGCGTTCGTAGGCGCGCCAGAGCATGCCTTCATACGAAGGCGATTCACGGCGCGTGGGCGGGTTCGCGAAATCGTCAATCATGCTGGAGTAGACTGCCTGAGCGCAACAACCGTTCCACCATCTCAACGAGGAGTCAAGCGATGGCAGTCAAGAAGATCCTATTTCTCACGGGCGACTTTGCCGAAGACTACGAAACGATGGTGCCGTTTCAGGCGCTGCAAGCGGTCGGGCATCAGGTGGATGCCGTCTGTCCCGGCAAGAAGGCCGGCGAGCGCATCAAGACCGCGATCCACGACTTCGAAGGCGATCAAACCTATACCGAAAAGCCGGGCCACCAGTTCGCCCTGAACGCAAGCTTCGACGATATCGACTTCAGAAGCTACGACGCACTGGCCATTGCAGGCGGCCGCGCGCCCGAATACCTGCGCCTGAATCCGAAAGTCATCGAGCTCGTTCAATACTTCGCGGGCGCGAACAAGCCGATTGCCGCGATCTGCCACGCGGCGCAATTGCTCGCCGCCGCCGAAGTGATTCGCGGCAAGCGCATTTCGGCTTATCCGGCCTGCGCGCCCGAAGTGCGCCTCGCGGGCGGCGAATATGCCGATATCGCCATCGACAGCGCCGTGACCGATGCGCCCTTCGTCACCGCGCCGGCCTGGCCCGCGCATCCCGAATGGCTGCGCCAGTTTCTGGCGCTGCTGGGCACGCGCATCGAGCCTTGATTTCAGCCTTGACGCATGGTAGATGCGCCGGCTTCACTGCGCGCATCGCTGACAATATTTAACGCAAACACGCGAGAAATTCGGACCGATCTGATGTCCGCGCCAAAGCCCGCTCTCGACAATATCGGCTTACTTTTTGTTCGATAGCTGGAGTGTGTGGCGATGGCGCTCACGGATTGGGTCGTTCTTCTCGCGATTGTGTTGATGGCAATCGCCTTCTTTTGCCGGCCGTCGAACCGGCGCGGCACGTCGGCCGAACGCGCGCGTCGCGTGCGCGGCACACGCATGCTGATCCAGGCCGCTGTTGCGCTCTGGGGCGCGCTGCTCATGCTGGAGCGCACCTTTGCCGCTCCGGCCGACTTCGCCGTGTCGTCGTGGCTGAGCCCGCGCGGCGCGCTGGCTCTGGTGTTCGTACTCGCGGTGGCGGGCTGTTTGTGGTCGGTGCGCGGGCGGCAACTGCTCAAACAGCGCCGGCTTTTCGCCTGCTGACGGGCTTCCAAAACCGCATTACACGCTCAGGACGCCGGCAAGATCCGGCTAGCGGACGCGACGGCGGCAAGTTCGACTTCGTCGTCGACGTCGCCGCCACGTAGTTCGCGCTCGTGCGCGGCCATCAGCGCCGCGGCTTCGCCCGGCGCGGGCGGCACGACCGCCAGCGCATCGGGCAGCGACAGATAAAACGTCGTGCCCTCGCCCTCCACGGATTCCACCCACACGCGCCCGCCGTGCCGTTCGACCATGCGCCGCACCAGCGCGAGACCGATGCCTTCGCCCGGCGCGACGTTGCCATGCATGCGCTGGAATGCCTGAAAGAGGCGCGGCAACGCCACGTCGGGAATGCCGAGCCCGTTGTCGCGCACGTAGAAAATCTGCAGCGATTCCACGCCCGGCGGCGCCGTGGCCGTGCCGATCTCGATACGCCCTTCGCGCGACGCATCGAGATAATTCAGCGCATTGCCGATCAGATTCGCGAAGATCTGTTCGAGCGCGGTCGGGTCGCCCCACACGGGCGGCAGCGTGCGCACGCTCACCTGCGCCTGGCGCGCGCGCACCGAAGCATGCATCGCATCCACCACGCGCTGCACCAGTTCCTGCACATTGACGCGCTGACGCCGGTACTCCACGCGCCCCACGCGCGCCAGCCGCAGCAGCGCGTCGATGATGTGCGAGGCGCGCAGCACCGCCGTCTGCAAATAGCGCAGCGCTTCGCCGATATCCTCGTTGATGATGCGCTCGACCCGCTCGCGCGCTTCGGGCGTCAGCGAAGAATGCGCCACGCGCTCGCGCAGATCGTCGCAAGCGTGATTGAGTTCGCGCGAAAAACCTTGCAGGTTCACCAGCGGCGCGCGCAGATCGTGCGACACGCTATGGATGAACATTTCGTTTTCCTGAGTCTGCTGACGCAGGTTTTCGTTGATCGCCGCCAGTTGTTCGGCGCGGCGCGCGAGATCGGCCTGAAAACCCAGACGCAGCCGCTCCGCCTCCACGAGGCGCTGGCTGATCTGATGCAGCGTGAGATCGAGCTGGGCGATTTCGTCGTTGCCGCTCGTGAGCGGCGCAAGCGGCTCGTTGCCCGCCAGTCGCCCCGCGTTGTCGGACAGCGCATTGAGCCGCCCGCGCACGCCGCGTGTGAACAGCCAGACCGACAGCGCCACCAGCATGATCGAGCCGATCACGGCCGTCATCACCAGCGTTTGCTGCTGCGCGCGCGCCTGTTCGGCGGCCGTCACGCGCAGCACGTCGAGACGCCGTTCCTCGGTCTGGAACGCGCTGACCTGCGTGCGCACGCGGTCGAGCACGTCGAAGTCGGTGAACGTGCGAAAGCGCTCGACCAGATCAGCACGACGCCCCGAGTGCAGCAGGTCCTGAATGCGATCCGACCACTGCCGGTAGCTCTGCACCGCCTGGCGGATCTGCACGGCGCGCTCGACTTGCGAAGGGTTATCGGAGACGAGATCGACCAGCCGGTCGATGCGGCGGTCCACGTCCATCCAGGTGGCCACTGGCGTCGAGAAGCGCGGTTCGCCCGCCGCCACCGCGCCGCGCAGTTTGACCGATTCGACCAGCACCGGCTCCAGCACGCGGCCGGCCTGCGCGAGCACCTCCTGGCTATGCTGCCCCATGCGCTCGGCGGCTTCCGCGTCGGCCTCGGCCTTGACGATGGCCGACAGCAAGGTCAACTCGAAAACGGCGGGGATCGCGATCAGCAACAGCCCTTTGGTGGTGAGGCGCATTGAATGGCGGTTCGGGGCGTCCGGACGGCGGAAGGTTGGAATCCGCTCATTATGTCTACGTTTGCGCCCCGCGTGCGCCCGATGTGCCTGGCGCGCAAGCCTTCTCTTGCGCCAAGGACGAAGGCGTAAGTGACGCCGCCGCGACCTCCATTCAAACGTCCATTGAAACGCGCCTTCATCGCGCCCCTGATTCGCCTGAGAGAATATTTCGAATAGCCGACAACACCTTGATAAAGAAAGGAAAAACGAATAAATCGCCCCAATCTGGCGCGTCGCCTCACCACCTTTGCGCGCAGGCACTGCAATTGTGCCGATGCACATCGCATCCGCCGTGCACCGGCGTCGTTCATCCGCGCGATATCGGCGCATGAATCGCACCGCCAGGTTCCGCGCCGGTGCACGCGCGCACTGCCAAAATGCGTTTCGCCGACCGGCGTTTCACCATGCTGGCGCATAGCTGGCCCACATCTTGCTCATAACGCGCTCCTTTAGGGCAAATGCAGGACGCAAGATGGACAACCTCAAATCCGGCACCGATACGCTGTTTCTGCTGCTAGGCGCCGCCATGGT
The DNA here is from genome assembly GCF_017104965.1 of Paraburkholderia sp. Ac-20340. Taxonomy (GTDB): domain Bacteria; phylum Pseudomonadota; class Gammaproteobacteria; order Burkholderiales; family Burkholderiaceae; genus Paraburkholderia. The sequence continues at coordinate 70,000 of NZ_JAAGPR010000034.1, read as the reverse complement.
GCTCGCGATGCACGCGGGCTTCGCGTTCCTCGAACTCGGCACCGTGCGCAAGAAGAATCAGGTCAACGCGCTTGTGAAGATCCTTGTGGACTTTTCGGTCTCGACGATCGCCTATTTCTTCATCGGCTACACGATCGCCTATGGCGTGCAGTTCTTCTCGCCGGCCACGCTGCTCGCCGAACACAACGGCTATCAGCTGGTGCGTTTCTTCTTCCTGCTGACCTTCGCGGCTGCCATTCCGGCGATCGTCTCGGGCGGCATCGCCGAGCGCTCGAAATTCAATCCGCAGCTGTTCGCCACCTTCGTCATCACGGGTTTCATCTATCCGTTCTTCGAAGGCATGGTCTGGAACAACCGTCTGGGTTTCGAAGACGCGATCACGCATGTGTTCGGCGTGCCCTTCCATGACTTCGCCGGTTCGGTCGTGGTGCACGCGTTCGGCGGCTGGGTTGCGCTGCCGGCCGTGCTGCTGCTTGGCGCGCGGCATGGCCGCTATTCGCGCGACGGCCGCATTGCCGCGCATCCGCCTTCGAACATTCCGTTTCTGGCGCTCGGCGCGTGGGTGCTCGCGGTGGGCTGGTTCGGCTTCAACGTGATGAGCGCGCAGACCATCGACAAGATCAGCGGCCTCGTGGCCGTGAATTCGCTGATGGCGATGGTGGGCGGCACGCTGTCCGCGTGGGCCGCGGGCCGCAACGATCCGGGCTTCACCTATAACGGGCCGCTCGCGGGCCTGGTGGCCGTGTGCGCGGGTTCGGACATCATGCATCCGCTCGGCGCGCTGGCGACGGGCGCGGTGGCGGGCGTGCTGTTCGTCTATATGTTCACTTGCGTGCAGAACCGCTGGCGCATCGACGATGTGCTCGGCGTGTGGCCGCTGCACGGTCTGTGCGGCGCGTGGGGCGGCATCGCGGCGGGGATTTTCGGCACGCGTGCGCTAGGCGGCATTGGCGGGGTATCGCTGGGCGCACAGATCGTCGGCACGCTGGCCGGCATCGTGATGGCCTCGCTCGGCGGTTTTGTGGTGTACGGCGTGCTGCGCGCGACCGTGGGCCTGCGCATCGATCAGGAAGAGGAATACAACGGCGCCGATCTCTCGATCCACAAGATCACCGCCACGCCGGAACGCGAATCGGTGTCCTGAACCGCAGCTAATGTTTAACGAAAGGCGCGAACGGTTTGCACCGTTCGCGCCTTTTTTACTGCTGGTGCTGTCAGGCAGCGATCAAAGCTGGCTCATGCCGCCATCGACGATGATTTCCGTGCCGACGATAAACGCGGATTCCGGCGCGCTCAGATGCAGGATCGTCGAAGCCAGTTCAGCCGGCGTGCCGAAGCGGCCGAGCGGGATTTGCGCCGCCAGCGCGTCTTTCGTTGCCTGATCCATGCCGATCTTGCCGTGCAGCGGCGTCGTCACGGGGCCGGGGCTCACGACATTCACACGCGCGCCGCGCGGCAGCAGCTCCGCCGAAAGCGTCTTCGCGAGCGACACCAGCGCCGCCTTGCTGGCCGCATACACCGACGACGACGGCATGCCGATATGCGCATTGATCGAGCCATTGAGCACGATCGACGCGCCCGTATTCAGGAGCGGCAGCAGTGCCTGAATCTGGAAATACGCGCCCTTCACGTTGATATCGAAACTCTGGTCCCAGAGCGCTTCGTCGACCTGATCGAAGGGCGCGAACTTCGCGACACCCGCGTTGATAAACACGGCGTCGAGGCGGATGCCGTCTTCGCGCAGCGCAGCGGCCAGTTCACGCGAGGCCGCCGGCGACGCGGCGTCGTTGCGGTAGGCGCGGGCATCGCCGCCCAGGGTTTCGCGGGCGGCGGCGAGCGTGGCTTCGTCGCGGCCGGTGACGATCACGCGTGCGCCTTCGGCTGCATAGGCTTGCGCGGTCGCGAGACCGATGCCGCTGGTGCCGCCGGTGACGAGGACAGTTTTGTTGGCAAAGCGATTCATGACGTTTCTCCTGGTGGGTGATGATCCGTGCTGGACCGTAACGTCATGGTGCCGGGCGCGACGTGCATTGCCGTACGACATCCGCGACGAAGATATTCGATTTTTTCGAACGTTCTGGAATGGCGCTTACTTTGCTACTGCGATGCGTGCCCGTGTGTCCGCTCAGGCGCCGACTTCGATCCCCTTCACCAGCCGGCTCGCCAGGCGCGGCTCGCGCAGGCGGTCGATCCACCACTGCAGCGCGCGGCCCGGCCGTTCGGCGCGCCAGGCCACATAGAGCGTGTTCGGCTCGCGCGGGCTCGCCGTCTCTTTCTCGATGAGCTCGCCGCTTGCCAGCAGCTTCGCAGCGCGCTCGCGCGGCACCCAGCCAACGCCCAGGCCGTCGCGCTGCGCCAGAATCTTCGCACGCATCGACGGAACGGCGAGTACATCCTGTCCGCCCAGCAGCCCATAAGCGCGACCGGGCATATGCCGGGACGAATCGGCGACAGCCACGCCACGCGTCGACAGAATCCGTTCGCGCGACAGCGGCCCGGCGACGCCCGCCAGCGGATGGCGCGGCGCGAGCGCGAACACCCACTCCATCACGCCCAGTTCGAACCAGTGCAGACCGGCGATCGCGGGCGGCTCGTTGGTCGCGCCCACGATCAGGTCGGCGCGCCCGTCACGCAGCGCCTCCCACGTGCCGGCCAGTACCTCGTGCGTAAAGCGCAGCCGCACGCCCGAGTCGAGCGCATCGAAATCGCGCACGACGGGCATCAGCAGTTCGAATTCGATGATCTCGTCCGTGACGATCCAGAGGCGGTCTTCCCAGCCGTTCGCCACCTGCCGCACCCGCTGCGTCATGCGCGCGACGTCCTGCATCAGGCGCCCCGCTTCATCGGCGAGCAGTTGCCCGGCGGGCGTGAGTTGCAGACGGTAGCGGCGCCGGTCGAACAGCAGCGCGTCGAAGCGTGCTTCCAGTTGACGCGCCGCATGCGACACCGTCGAAGGCGCCTTGTTCAGGCGCGCGGCGGCACGCGACAGACTGCCGCTTTCGCGGATCGCTTCGAGCAAAGCCAGTTCTTCTTCGGATAACATGTGCCGCTCCATCGAACAGGTGTGCGGCGATGGTACGGCAAAGCTCGCCGAACGGATCGGGGGGTGGAATTCCGCAATGATGTGCGCCAGCGCACAGCGAAAAAAAAGCGCCACGTGTGAACGTGACGCTTTGAAAAGTTCTAGCCATTCCGAGGGCCGTGCTAGAACCTGAGAGACGGTATTCGACCTGTGGACCGGGCCGGCAGCGAATCGCGAAGTAATCCTTGAAGCAATCGTATCCAGATAATGGGATTTATGCGTTATGCATAAACCGCGGCACTTAAAAACCTCGCAAGATTCGCGAGGTTTGGGGTTCAAGCCGATGTTTCAGACGACCTTGAAACGATTCGAAACCCTTGCCATACGATCGCACTACAGACTTCACCACGATTGCGCCATGACCGCAGAAACCGCGACTACGCCGTGCGTTGTCAAGATTTCGAGATCCTGTCGAAATTAGATTCCATTTTTTACCCAGATGCTGACTAAGTCAAGCAATTTCTCGCCAGATTACGCGAACTATCAAACAGAACACATTATGTTTTTTGAATAACGATGTGGCCCGTGTTTTCCGCACATTTGTTGATATGACGCGGGTTTCGTCCGATGGAAAGCGGTCATGCCCACATTCCGGTCCGTCGGGGCGTGCTATAGCAGCTTTGCACGCGATGCAATGAAACGTGAAATTGTGTTCCGGAAAACACGAAAAGCAACAAGACAAATTAATTTACAACTACGCCTGAGAGCTTTGCCGATGAATTCCACGCCCCCCTCCCGTGCCGACGCGGCGCGGGACACCAAAGACGGCAGCGCCGAAGAAGTCACTGCGCTCGCGCGCGGCCTCGCCGTGCTGCGCGCCATCGCCGCGGCCGAAACGCCGCTGGGCAATCGCGAACTGACGGAGCTTACCGGTATTCCCAAAGCCACGCTTTCGCGCCTGACCGGCACGCTAGTGTCCACCGGTTTCCTCGCGCGCCTGCCCGACAGCGAACGCTTCGTGCTGACTTCGTCGGTGCTGGAACTGTCGAGCGGCTTCCTGCGCAACGCCGATCTGCGCGAGCGCGCCCGTCCGTTCCTCACGCGCCTGGCCGAGCGCACCGCCCTTTCGGTGCATCTTGCCGTGCGCGACCGGCTCGATATGGTGGTGATCGACGCAATCCGGCCGCGCTCGGCCGTGCTGGTGTCGCGGCTCGAAGTGGGTTCGCGCATCGACATGAGCCGCACGGCCGTGGGGCGCGCGTATCTGGTCTCGCTCGACGCTCACACGCGGGCCGAACTGACCTCGGCGCTGCAGGCCGCTGCGGGCAACGATTGGGGCTTTGTCAGCAGCCGGCTCGACGCCGCACTCGCGGAAACCGCTGCGCAGGGCTACGGCATGGCCGTCGGCGAATGGTATGAAGGCCTGAACGCCATCGCGGGCGCGTTCGCGGGACCGAACGGCGAGCTTTACGCGATCAATTGCGGCGGCGCGGCCCAGCAGTGTCCGCGCGACTGGCTCGTCTCGCATGCCGTGCCGCTGCTGCGCGAATGCGTCGAGCGCATCGCGGCCGAAATCGGCGGCACGCCCTGCCTGCCGCCACCGTTGCGCACGCGCGCAACCGAGAACGGCCATCCGCGCTAAAAAATCCGCGCTAACTCCCCTTATTTCTGACGACCGACGACCCAAATCCTTACACAGGCCTGATACGACCTGTAACCTCCGTAACGCCTCGAAAGATACGGCACTGGACGGTAACAAAGGGCGCAACGTAGCATCATGCTTTTCAGGTAGCGTGAGCTGCCGGTAAGGCGTCGGTCAGTCATTCGTACGCCGTCGCAAGCGCACGCGCTTGCGTGGCGCGAGGTTGCCAGGCGACATCGGGAAGCAAAGCGCAAAGCGGCAACGCGAGGTCAGCCGCTCGCCAGCACACCGGGCAGCGGACCCGGCAGCGAACTGCGCAGCGACCCGCACCGCGCATCGTCCCCGTCGCCCGCCCAGGCCCGCCTTTCGCGATCCAGCCAGCCAGCCTCACGAGGCCCGCCAGCCGGCACCTGACATCAAGCTTGCGCGCTTCTCGCGTAGCATCGGCATCCTTGGCCGCGCGGCCAGCGGCGCCCATGCCCGCCCGCACGCACGCGCCAGACCGCCTAACCGACACGCACGTCTCTACGCACGTCACCGATACTCGCAACCGACCTGACCGATGGATCAACAAGAAAAGCGCCCGGATTCCCCTCGTCGAGATACGCCGTCATCGTCCGCCCCGGCACCGCGCAAACGGCGCGGCAAGCTGATTGCATTGGGTATCGTGCTGGTTGTGGCGGCCATCGTGCTGCTGCGCTGGCAGCCCTGGAACCGTAATCCGTCCAGCGGCGCGGGTGCGCCCAACGCCGCGAGCGGCGGCAAACATGCGGGACGCGGCGGCGCCATGGCCAACATGCCGCAGCCGGTCAGCGTGGCGACGGCCAAGGCCGGCGACATGCCCATCGTCATCACCGCGCTCGGCACGGTCACGCCGCTGGCCGACGTCACGGTGCGCACGCAACTATCGGGCACGCTGCAAAGCGTCAACTTCCAGGAAGGCCAGATGGTCAACAAGGGCGACGTGCTCGCCCAGATCGACCCGCGCCCGTACCAGATTTCGCTCGCCAACGCCGAAGGCCAGTTCGCGCGCGACCAGGCGCTGCTGGCCACCGCCCGCCTCGACCTGAAGCGCTACCAGACGCTGCTCGCGCAGGACTCGATCGCGAGCCAGCAGGTCGACACGCAAGCCTCGCTCGTCAAGCAGTACGAAGGCACGGTCAAGTCCGATCAGGCCAACATCGACACCTACAAGCTCGATCTCACCTACGCGCGCGTGACCGCGCCGGTGTCGGGCCGCGTGGGTCTGCGCCAGGTCGATCCGGGCAACTATGTGACTTCGGGCGACACCAACGGGCTCGTCGTGCTCACGCAATTGCAGCCGATCAGCGTGATCTTCACGACCTCCGAAGACAACCTCCCGTCGATCATGAAGCAGCTGCACGCCGGCACGAAGATGTCCGTGGCGGCCTACGACCGCAGCAATACCACGCTGCTGGAAAACGGCTTCGTGCAGACCATCGACAACCAGATCGACACCACCACGGGCACCGTCAAGCTGCGCGCGAGCTTCGCCAACAACGACCAGATGCTGTTCCCGAACCAGTTCGTCAATGCGCGACTGCTCGTCGATACGATCCACAACGCCGTGATCGTGCCGACTTCGGCGGTGCTCAACGGCTCGCAAGGCCAGTACGTGTACGTGGTCAAGGCGGACAACACCGTCACGGTGCGCGTCGTGAAAGTGGGCCCGGTCGATGCCGAGCGCACCAGCATCGCCTCGGGTCTCGCGGTGGGCGAGCGTGTCGTGATCGACGGCTCGGACCGTCTGCGCGAAGGCGCGAAGATCACGATTCCCGCCGAGCATCCGAAGCATGCCTCGGGCGCTTCCGGCGCGTCGGGCGCCGCCGCAGCATCGGGCGCTTCGGGCGCACACCACGGCCATCGCCGCCACGCCTCTGAGACTTCGGGCCAGTAAGCCGCATGAATCCGTCCCGCGCCTTTATCCTGCGCCCGGTCGGCACGGCGCTGCTCATGGCGGCGATCATGCTGGTCGGTCTCGTCGCGCTGCATTTCCTGCCGCTGTCCGCGCTGCCTGAAGTCGATTACCCGACCATCCAGGTGCAGACCTTCTATCCGGGCGCAAGCCCGGATGTGATGACCTCCTCCGTGACCGCGCCGCTCGAACGCCAGTTCGGGCAAATGCCGTCGCTCAACCAGATGTCGTCGCAGAGTTCGGCGGGCGCTTCGGTCATCACGCTGCAGTTCAGCCTCGATCTGCCGCTCGATATCGCCGAACAGGAAGTGCAGGCCGCCATCAACGCGGCCGGCAACCTGCTGCCGTCCGACCTGCCGGCGCCGCCGATCTACGCCAAGGTCAATCCGGCCGACGCGCCGATCCTCACGCTCGCGATCACCTCGAAAACGCTGCCGCTCACGCAGATCCAGGATCTCGCCGATACGCGTCTTGCGCAAAAGATTTCGCAGGTCGCGGGCGTGGGTCTGGTGAGTCTGTCCGGCGGCCAGCGCCCGGCCGTGCGCATCCAGGCGAACCCGCGCGCGCTCGCGGCCTATGGCCTGAATCTCGACGATCTGCGCACCAGCATCTCGAACCTGAACGTCAACACGCCGAAGGGCAACTTCGACGGTCCGACGCGCGCCTACACCATCAACGCCAACGACCAGCTGACCGACGCCGACGCCTACAAGGACGCCGTCATCGCCTATCGCAACGGCCGCCCGGTGATGCTCACGGACGTGGCCAACATCGTGCAGGGCGCGGAGAACACCAAGCTCGGCGCGTGGGTGGACGACACGCCCGCGATCATCCTGAACGTGCAGCGCCAGCCCGGCGCGAACGTGATCGCCGTGGTGGACAACATCAAGACGCTGCTGCCGCAGTTGCAGGAATCGCTGCCGCAGTCGCTCGACGTGCAGATCGTCACCGACCGCACCACCACGATCCGCGCCTCGGTGCGCGACGTGCAGTTCGAACTGCTGATGTCGGTCGTGCTGGTCGTGCTGGTGATGTATCTGTTCCTCGCCAACATCTACGCGACCATCATTCCGAGCCTTTCGGTGCCGCTCTCGCTGATCGGCACGCTGGCCGTGATGTATCTGTGCGGCTTCTCGCTCGACAATCTTTCGCTGATGGCACTCACGATCGCGACCGGCTTCGTGGTGGACGACGCCATCGTCATGATCGAGAACATCGCGCGCTACGTGGAAGACGGCGACACGCCGCTCGAAGCGGCACTCAAAGGCTCGAAGCAGATCGGCTTCACCATCATCTCGCTGACGGTTTCGCTGATCGCCGTGCTGATTCCGCTGCTCTTCATGGGCGACGTGGTCGGGCGTCTGTTCCACGAATTCGCCATCACGCTGGCCGTGACCATCGTGATTTCGGCGATCGTCTCGCTCACGCTGGTGCCGATGATGTGCGCGAAGATGCTGCGCCACACGCCGCCCACCGAAAGCCGCCGTTTCGAGACGCGCGTGCATGCGTTCTTCGACTACATCATCGGCCGTTACGGCGTGGCGCTCGAATGGGTGCTGGCGCGCCAGCGTCTCACGCTGCTGGTGTTCGCGATCACGCTGGTGCTCACCGGCTTTCTCTACGTGGCGGTGCCCAAGGGCTTCTTCCCCGTGCAGGATACCGGCGTGATCCAGGCGATCACGCAGGCGCCGCAGTCGGTCTCGTACGCTTCGATGGCCGAACGCCAGCAGGCGCTCGCCGACGAAATCCTCAAGAACGACAACGTCGAAAGCCTGACGTCGTTTATCGGCGTGGATGGCACCAACATCACGCTCAACAGCGGGCGCATGCTGATCAACCTGAAGGCGCGCGACGACCGCAGCGAAACCGCGAGCGAGATCATCCGCGATCTGCAGCAATCGACCTCGCACGTGCCGGGCGCGACGCTCTATATGCAGCCGGTGCAGGATCTGACGATCGACTCGACCGTGAGTCCGACGCAGTATCAGTTCATGCTCACGACGCCCAACATCCAGGACTTCACGACCTGGGTGCCCAAGCTCGTGCGCCGTCTGCAGCAAGTGCCCGAACTCGCCGATGTCGCCACCGACCTGCAGGATCAGGGATCGTCGGTATTCATCGAGATCGACCGCGCGAGCGCGGCGCGCTACGGCATCACGCCCGCGACCGTCGACAACGCGCTTTACGACGCCTACGGCCAGCGCATCATCTCGACGATCTTCACGCAGTCGAACCAGTACCGCGTGATCCTGGAAGCCGATCCGGTGATGCAGCACTACACCGATTCGCTGAACTCGATCTACCTGCCCTCCTCGACTTCGACCACCGGCCAGGTGCCGCTCTCGGCCATCGCGAAGTTCCACGAGCGGCCCGCGCCGCTGCTGGTCTCGCACCTCTCGCAGTTCCCGGCCACCACGGTGTCGTTCAACCTCGCGCCGGGCGCGTCGCTGGGCGCGGCGGTCAAGGCGATCCAGCAGGCCGAACAGGATATCGGCTTGCCCGGTTCGTTCCAGACGCGCTTCCAGGGCGCGGCGCTCGCGTTCCAGGCGTCGCTGTCGAACGAACTGTTCCTGATCCTCGCGGCTATCGTGACGATGTATATCGTGCTGGGCGTGCTCTACGAGAGCTTCGTGCATCCGATCACGATTCTCTCGACGCTGCCTTCCGCCGGGATCGGCGCGCTGCTTGCGCTGATGATCACCGGGCACGATCTGGACATCATCGGCATCATCGGCATCGTGCTGCTGATCGGTATCGTCAAGAAGAACGCGATCATGATGATCGACTTCGCGCTCGACGCCGAACGCAACGAAGGCAAGCCGCCGCGCGAGGCGATCTATCAGGCCTGCCTGCTGCGCTTTCGCCCGATCATGATGACGACGATGGCGGCGCTGCTCGGCGCCTTGCCGCTGATGCTCGGCACCGGCGCGGGTTCGGAATTGCGCCGGCCGCTGGGGATTGCGATCGCGGGCGGTCTGATCGTGTCGCAGGCGCTCACGCTGTTCACGACGCCGGTGATCTATCTGGCCTTCGACGCGCTCGCAGCGCGTATGCGCAAGCGTTTTGGCGGCGGTTCCAATCCCACCCCGCCAACCCCGCCCGCGCCGCCCGCGCCTTCGGCCGACGCGGAGCACTGACGCGATGAATCTCTCGCGCCCGTTCATTTCGCGCCCTGTCGCGACCACGCTGCTTGCGCTGGGCATCGCGCTCGCCGGCCTCTTCGCCTTCACGAAGCTGCCGGTGGCGCCGCTGCCGCAGGTGGATTTCCCCACCATCTCGGTGCAGGCGACCTTGCCGGGCGCCAGCCCGGAAACCGTGGCGACCAGCGTGGCGAGCCCGCTGGAACGTCACCTCGGTTCGATCGCCGACGTCTCCGAGATGACCTCGCAAAGCTCGGTGGGCAGCACGCGCATCACGCTGCAGTTCGGCCTGAACCGCGACATCGATGGCGCCGCCCGCGACGTGCAGGCGGCCATCAACGCCGCGCGCGCCGACCTGCCCACGAGCCTGCGCTCGAACCCCACGTACCACAAGGTCAATCCCGCCGACGCGCCGATCCTGATTCTCGCGCTCACCTCGCCCACGCTGACGCCCGGCCAGTTGTACGACTCGGCGGCCACGGTGCTGCAGCAGTCGCTCTCGCAGGTGGACGGTATCGGCGAAGTCGATGTGAACGGCTCGGCGAACCCCGCCGTGCGCATCGAACTGGAACCGCATGCGCTGTTCCATTACGGCATCGGTCTCGAAGACGTGCGCGCCGCGCTGGCCTCGGCGAACGCGAACAGTCCGAAGGGCGACATCGAGTTCGGTCCGCAGCGCTACCAGCTCTACACCAACGACCAGGCGAGCAAGGCCAGCCAGTACAAGGACCTCGTGATCGCCTACCGCAACAACGCGGGCGTCAAGCTCTCGGATGTGAGCGAAGTGGTCGATTCGGTGGAAGACCTGCGCAATCTGGGTCTGACCAACGGCAAGCATTCGGTGCTGGTGATCCTGTACCGCCAGCCCGGCGCGAACATCATCGAGACCGTCGACCGCGTGATCGCGATGCTGCCGCAACTGAAGGCCTCGCTGCCCGCCGATGTCGACGTGATCCCCACTTCCGACCGGTCGGTGACGATCCGCGCCTCGCTCAAGGACACCGAACGCACGCTCCTCATCGCCGTGGCGCTGGTGGTGATGGTGGTGTTCCTGTTCCTGCGCAACTGGCGCGCGACGCTGATCCCGAGCGTAGCCGTGCCGATCTCGATCATCGGCACCTTCGCGGCGATGTATCTGATGGGTTTTTCGCTCGACAACCTCTCGCTGATGGCGCTGACCATCGCGACGGGCTTCGTCGTCGACGACGCCATCGTGGTGCTGGAAAACATCTCGCGGCACATCGAGAACGGCAAATCGCGAATGGAGGCGGCGCTGATCGGCGCGCGCGAAGTGGGCTTCACGGTGCTCTCGATCAGCGTCTCGCTGGTGGCCGTGTTCCTGCCGATCCTGCTGATGGGCGGCATCGTCGGCCGGCTGTTCCGCGAATTCGCGCTGACGCTGTCGCTGGCGATTGCGGTGTCGCTGGCCGTCTCGCTCACGCTCACGCCGATGATGTGCTCGCGTCTGCTCGAAGAAAAACACGAGAAGAAGGAAGAAGGCCGCTTCGCGCAGTGGCTGGAGCGCAATTTCATGCGCCTGCAGAACGGCTACGAGCGCACGCTCGGCTGGGCGCTCGCGCGGCCGCTGCTGATCCTGCTGATCCTGATCGCCACCATCGCGCTGAACGTCGTGCTCTACGTGATCGTGCCCAAGGGCTTTTTCCCGCAGCAGGACACCGGGCGTCTGATCGGCGGCATTCAGGCCGACCAGTCCACCTCGTTCCAGGCGATGAAAGTGAAGTTCGCCGAGATGCAGCGCATCGTGCAGGCCAATCCGGCGGTCGATTCGGTGGCGGGCTTCACGGGCGGACGCGCGACCAACGCGGGCTTCATGTTCGTCTCGCTCAAACCCAAGAGCGAGCGCAAGATTTCCGCCGATCAGGTGATCGCGCAACTGCGCGGTCCGCTCTCGAACGTCGCCGGCGCGCGCACCTTCCTGCAGGCGGTGCAGGACATCCGCGTGGGCGGGCGCCAATCGAACGCGCAATACCAGTTCACCCTGCTCGCCGATAACACCGCCGATCTCTACAAGTGGGGGCCAAAGCTCACTGAGGCTTTGCAGGCACGCCCCGAACTCGCCGACGTCAATTCGGACCAGCAGCAAGGCGGTCTGGAAGCGATGGTGACGATCGACCGCAAGAGCGCCGCGCGCCTGAACATCACGCCTTCGCAGATCGACAACACGCTTTACGACGCGTTCGGCCAGCGCCAGGTCTCGACGATCTACAACCCGCTGAACCAGTACCACGTCGTGATGGAAGTCGCGCCGAAATACTGGCAAAGCCCGGACATGCTCAACCAGATCTGGGTCAGCACTTCGGGCGGCACGGCGAGCGGCGCGCAGAGCACCAACGCGACGGCGGGCACGGTCACGGCGACCACCAGTGCGTCGACGGGCGGCACGAGCGGCACCACGGCAACGAGCGCGGCCACCCTCGCCGCCGATTCCGCACGCAACCTCGCGACCAACTCACTCGCCGCCAGCGGCAAGTCGAGCGCGTCGTCGGGCGCGGCGGTGTCGACGTCGAAGGAAACCATGATTCCGCTGTCGGCGATTGCCTCGTTCGGGCCGGGCACGACGCCGCTCTCGGTGAACCACCAGAGCCAGTTCGTGGCCTCGACGATCTCGTTCAACCTGCCGCCTGGCAAATCGCTCTCGGACACCACGCAGGCCATTTACGACACGATGGCCGAGATCGGCATGCCGCAGACCATCCACGGCAGTTTCCAGGGCACGGCGCAGGCGTTCCAGCAGTCGCTCGACAACCAGCCGCTGCTGATTCTCGCCGCGCTGCTGGCCGTGTATATCGTGCTGGGCGTGCTCTACGAGAGCTACATCCACCCGCTGACGATTCTCTCGACGCTACCTTCGGCGGGCGTGGGCGCGCTGCTCGCGCTGCTGCTGTTCAAGACCGAGTTCAGCATCATCGCGCTGATCGGCGTGATCCTGCTGATCGGCATCGTCAAGAAGAACGCGATCATGATGGTGGACTTCGCGATCGAGGCCTCGCGTCAGGGTTTGAGTTCGCGCGATGCGATCTTCCAGGCGTGTCTGCTGCGCTTTCGCCCGATCATGATGACGACGTTCGCGGCGCTGCTGGGCGCGCTGCCGCTCGCGTTCGGCAGCGGCGAAGGCGCGGAATTGCGCGCGCCGCTGGGGATTTCGATCGTCGGCGGTCTGATCGTGAGTCAGATGCTCACGCTCTATACGACGCCGGTGGTTTATCTCTATATGGACCGCCTGCGCGTCTGGTGGGACGAGAAGCGCGGCAAGGTCGCGCCGCCGCCGCGTGCGGTGGAATAAGCGGTCGATGCGGTGAAACTGCGGTGAAAAACGAAGCGGCTGAAGCGAAAGTTTCAGCCGCTTTTTTTGTGGCGCTGGGTCAACGTCAAAGCGGCAACGGACGATCCTGAAAAATGCTCTTCATCACGAGCGTGGACGTCAGCCGCAACACCGAAGGCAACGGCAGCAGGCGGCGGTCGTAGAGCGTCTGGAACGCCTTCAGATCGCGCGTGACGACGTGCAGCATGTAATCGGGCTCGCCGAACAGACGCTCGGCGCGGGTGATCTCGGGAATGTCGACCAGCGCGTCCTCGAAATCCTGCACGTTCTCGCTGCTGCCTTCGCGCAGCGTCGCAAAGACGATCGCCGAAAAATTCAGCCCGACCGCCGACGGTTCGATCGTCGCCCGATATCCGCTGATGACCTGCGCGCCTTCGAGCGCACGCAGCCGCCGCTGGCACGGCGACAGGCTCAAGCCCACGCGCTCGCTCAGCTCGGTGATCGAAAGTCGTCCGTCCTGCTGAATCTCAGCAAGAATCTTGCGGTCAATGGCATCCATGCGCGAAATATTAGCGCGCGGACGCGCCTTCTGACAAGAAATAGGGAGCACTTCCCCGCTCCAAAACCCTAATATTTGCGACCCTGGCGCACGTGTCCGCACGCATCGTCATCACCGGAAAAGAAAGGGAAGTACGGCTGTGCAAGCAAGTTTGTTGACCGCGTTCTGGATCGTCTCGTTCTCTCTCGTCATGGTCCCCGGCGCGGACTGGGCCTATGCGATTTCAGCGGGCCTGCGCGGACGCGTGGTGGCGCCGGCGGTGGGCGGCATGCTGCTCGGCTATCTGGCGATCACGCTGGTGGTGGCGGCGGGCGTGGGCACGCTGGTGACGAGCGTGCCGGCCGTGCTGTCGGTGCTGACCGTGGTGGGTGGCGCGTATCTGCTGTGGCTGGGCGTGAAGACCGTGATGCGGCCGGCGTCGCAGCTTAGCGCGGGCGACGATCAGGCGCAGAGCAGCAAGCAAGGCTGGGCGCTGCGCGGCTTCGCGATCAGCGGGCTGAACCCGAAGGCGATTCTGCTGTTCGTGGCGCTGCTGCCGCAGTTCACGCGCAGCGACGCGGGCTGGTCGGTGTCGGTGCAGATTCTGGTGCTGGGCGTGCTGCACATGATCAACTGCGCGTCGGTGTATTCGGTCGTCGGGCTGGGCTCGAAGGCCGTGCTCGGCACGCGTCCGAAAGCGGCGCGCATGGTGAGCCAGCTCTCGGGCGCAGCGATGATCGTCGTGGCGGCGGTGCTGTTTGCCGAGCAGGTGTTCGCGTTTGTTCGGCACGGGTGAGAGGGGTTAGCGCGGGGCTTTCGCCGGCGCCGCGGGAATCGCTTGCAGAAAATCCGTCACCAGCGCCGCGCAGTATTCGAATGACGGCGAGTAATCCAGCGTACGGATATCGTTGAACCGGGAAGCCAGAAACGGACGATGTTCGACCAGCAGGCGCAGAAACGTCTCGCGATGCCGCACGAGAAATGCGCCCGCCGCCATCAGACTGTCGGGCTCGCGTTCGATCACGAGACCAAGATCGAACAGGTCGCGCGCCGCAGGACGATCGCCGCGATACCACATCTTCTTGGCCACGATCTCCGCCGCCGTCTCTACCTTGACCGCTTCGCCCATGAGCGTCCATTCGTCGAAGCCCGGCGACGTCAGATTCTGCGACACCACGAAGTCAATTTCCCCAGCGGGCAGGATCAGCTTCACGAATTGCGCGTGTTCCTCGTAGTCCGCGGTGATATCCGCCGCAGTGGAATTGATGCGCGGATTCACGTAGCCGAGGTACTGCGGATTCGGCACGAAGATATCGATGTCGCGACTCAGACGATGTCCGTAACGCAGCATCAGCACCGTGCCACCGCCAAACGTCCAGAACGGGCTCGAAGTGCCATGCGTGCGGATCTCATCGATAAGTCGCAACGCCTCCCGAAAGAGCGGCTGCCACGGGCCGTCGGGCAACGTCGCGGGAACATTCATACCCACACTCCCCGATAAAGATGCAACGCCTTCGACCAGGCAGCGAGGTTCTTCCAGATCTGGCGCGCGGGCGTCCCTGAACTCATCGACGCCTCTTCGACCGCCTTGACGACAACCGGCACGGGCACTTCGTCGAGGATCGTCGAAATCTGCGATTCGCAGCCTGCGGGAATCTGACCGGAAGCAAGCGCTTTCGCCAACTGGCGCTCGGTGAGATGGCCTTCGTAGCTGACGTTCGCGCTCACGGCCGCCTTGTAGAGCCCGCGCTGCTGCGGCCGCGCCGACGCGGCAAGTTCGAGGCCGAGCACACTCATCAGGGTGATCAGCTTGTTGATCCCCAAATCCTTGAGCTTGCCCGATTCGAGTTGATTGATGGTCAGGCGCGAGAGCCCGGCGAGCTTCGCCAGTTGCGCCTGGGTCAGATCGAGTTCTGCACGCCGCTGCGCGACGGCTTGTCCCATCTCGTAGAGTTGCATGACGGCCTCCGGGGCCGCCTTGTCGCCGGCCCATTGATGTAAAGTATACCTTACATCGACTAACATCAAGTCAGGCTGCCGCCAGGCAGTTTCAACGTCTTCGTGGCCTCAGAGCTTGCGCCTCACCCCCGCGCTTCTCTCCCTGCCCGCCGCATCTCCATCGGCAGGAACCGCACCAGCAGATGCAGCACCAGCGGCACGATGATCCCGTCGTCGATTACGCCCGCCACCGGCAGCGCGACATTGAACGGGTCCAGCGCATAAAGCGCCAGCAGCACCGTCGCCGGGATCAGCCACACCGGGCGGCCGGGCTGACGCAGCGCGTACCACAGCACGCGCGCATCGCCCTTCACGATTCTCCACAACAACGCCAGACGCTTCATTTCCCGACCCTCCGCGCAATCAAGCGCTCCCTGCCCGCTCAGTGCGTTCCGTGCCCTGGCGCATCCGAGCGCGAGGTGCGCACCACCAGCCCATCGGGCGAAAAGTGCGCATTGAACATGCCGTCGCCGGTCACGCCGCCTTCGGCCCAATGCCAGCTCCACACTTCCTCGTGACTCAGCGCGTACTTCGCCACTTCGGCGGGCTTGCCAAGCAGCCGGCGCACATCGTCCTGCGTCATGCCGGGCACGACCTGGGCGATATTCTGCGCGGTCAGCGCCTGGGTCATGGCGACGAGCTTGCCGTCGGCGTCGAAGTCGAGCATCCACGTATTCAGGCCGTTCGGGCCGCGCGGATATTCGAGCCGCTCGGTGCCGTCGTCGTTCTGCCAGACGATCTCGGGTTTGCCGGCCTTCTGGCGCACGTCCTCGACGGTCGATACGCCGATTTTCAGGCCGCCGAACGCCATCGAATCCGGCTTGATGGCGTTGACGGCGTCGGCGACTTTCTGCTGGTCGCAGGCGGTGAAGAGTGTCGCGCTCGCAGCGAGGGCAAGACCAAGGCAACAGGTGCGGAACATGGGCTATCTATGAACGATCAAGCGAGAATCAAGTGGGAAATCAACCAGATACGACTGTGCGCGGCCGTCAGAGTTTCTGCGCGATGGCGAGCGTGAAGATACGCGCCCAGCGTTTCGCCTCGCGCTCGCTGGGCATCGGCAATTGCCAGAGCGGTTTGCGCGCGTCGGCCACGCGCAGTGCGACATGCCAGCCGTTTGCATCGCGTGCGGGCTGCGCGCCTTGCAGATCGGCGAAGATGTACGCGCCGTGCTCCGCGCCTTGCGTGATTTCGCACAGGCGCTTGCCCGCAGCCAGCAGCACCTCACCCCACGGACCGGCGACGCGATGGGTCCAGTTCCCCTCGCCGCGCAAATTCGGCGCGATGTCACGGCGTCGCTGCAGCCACCACGCAATCAGCGCGATCACGACGGCCGCGGCCACCACAGCCGCGCCGATCGCCACGCCAACGCCGAAGCTTGCGGCAATGGCCTGATACGCGCGCACCGCGCCATAAACCAGCGCGGCGAAGGCAAAAAGCAGTACGAATATGGGCATACGAAAACGGACAGCACGCACGCTGCAAGGCGCGCGCGAACGAAGCAAAGGGGGAAGTCGCCGCGCATCGGATCGGGTCACCCGGAACGATGCAACGCGGCACGATAACAGCGCGCCGCCCTCGCCGTTTTGGCCCCGTGGCAAGAACTTGTCTCACCGCAAGGCCGCCACGTCCTCAGGCGCGCGCCGCCGGCTTACTGCTGCGGATGTTGCGCCGCCCATTCCTTGACGGCACGCAAGGTGTTCTCCACGTGCTGGTCGGGCGACAGGCTGGTGTATTCGTAGATGATCTTGCCGTCCGGCGCGATCACGTAAGACACGCGATTGGCCATCGACGCGTGCAGCGGCATCGACGCATCGTAAGACTTGATGATCTTCGAGTCTTCGTCGGCGGCCACCGGGAACTTGCTGCGGCACTCGCTCACCGAGAACTTCGTGAGCGTGTCGATGTTGTCGTGCGACACGCCAATCACCGTCGCACCGTACTTCTTGTATTCGTCGACGGCTTCGGCGAATTCATGCGCCTCGATCGTGCAGCCCTTGGTGAAGGCGGCCGGATAGAAGTACACCACCACCGGCCCCTTCTTGAGTTCGGAAGCGAGCGTGTAGGTGTAGGTCTTGCCACCCAGCGACGCCTGCGTCGTGAAGTCGGGCGCGGGGTCGCCCGGCTTGAGCGTGGCCTGCGCGCTCAGCGCGAACAGCGAAAGCCCGGCGCACACGAGCACTGCAGCGGCGCCCGCGAAATACCTCGGTTTCATGTCGGATGTCCTCGTGGTCCTTGAACGGGTCGCCGCCAGCAATGAACTGACGATGCACGCGCACTGCGCGGCGGCGAGCGCCCCTATTGGACCACACTCGGCTGCCGCGCGCAGAACGCGGCGCCGCATGGCTCATGTGGCTTACGCGGCTCTTTCAGCGCGTTGCTGCGTGCCGCGGATCAACCATCCGCGTAGGCGGAGAACCAGGCGCCCGCCCACAGGTTGAGTTCGCCGAGCAACGGCGGCGTGAGCGCCTCGAAACGTCCGCCCGCTTCGGCCACCAGCGATTGCGCGAGCTGGTCGTCGCCGCGTTCGGCCGCTTCGGCCACGCGCAGCAGCGTACCGAGTTCGCCGCGCTGGCCGTCCACGGCCTCGCTGATCTCGACCGACAGGCCAAGGCGTTCGAGCGTGTTCGCGGGCGTCGAGCCCACCAGCACGTGCACGAGCGAAAAGATGCCGGTCATGAAGGCGGCATCGGCGAAATCGGCGTCATTGG
Organism: Paraburkholderia sp. Ac-20340; assembly: GCF_017104965.1. Lineage (GTDB taxonomy): Bacteria > Pseudomonadota > Gammaproteobacteria > Burkholderiales > Burkholderiaceae > Paraburkholderia. Next base: position 51,730 of record NZ_JAAGPR010000034.1, on the reverse strand, counting down.
GCGCGAGGCTGCGCGCGGCCAGTTCCATGAAGTGCGATCGCGTACCGGCGAGTTGCACGAGCGGGTCCGAGCCCCACGGCAGATCGCGTCCGCTCGCGTAGAGCAACAGTTGCGCCCAGCGCGCGATCTGGCGCGTGCCCGCCGCCAGCACGGCTTCGCGCAGCGACGAGATCGGCCGGCCCGGCGCATAAGCGCTCGAATTGACGAGGCGCAGCAACTGCACCACCACGCCCGGATGGCTGCGCAATTCGGTTTCGAGTTCCGCGATACCCACGTCGCCCGCCACCAGCGCGAGCAGGCGCACCAGCGCCAGCCGCGAGGCACGCACCCGCGGCGCGCGCAACACCTGTGGACGCGCGAAGAAATAACCCTGGAACAGGTCGAAGCCCAGTTCGCGCGCGTATTCGAAGTCCTCGCGCGTCTCCACCTTCTCGGCGATCAGCGTCTTGCCTTCGGCCGAGATCGCGGCCACGAGCGCGGGCAGCGCCTCGCGCTCGGTCTGCAGCAGATCGACCTTGACGATGTCGGCGTATGGCAGCGCGCGGCGCAGGCCGTCGGTCAGCGCGTTCACATCGTCGAAGGCGATGCGGTAGCCCGCGCGGCGCAACTGCGCGAGACGTTCGAGCACCGCCGTATCGAAGCCCACATGTTCGAGCACTTCGAGCACGAAGCGGTCGGGCGGCAGCAGATGGACGATGTCGTCGAACAGCAGCTCGCGGCTCATGTTGACGTAGCCGTGATGGCGGCCCAGCACGGCCGGCACGCCGAGCTGGCCCATCGTGCGCGTCATCACCTGGGCGGTGGCGAGCGCGTCGTCGAAAACATCGGCGCGATTCTGCGGGCCGCCGCGAAATAGCAGCTCATAGGCGCTGAGCGCGCCGTTGCGGTCGAGGATCGGTTGCCGGCCCAGATAGACGAACGGCTGGGGACTGCCGGGCTGGGCAAACGGTGAGGCGGACTGCGCGTGCAGGTCGGACTGCGGAGCGCCGGGACCGCTATCGCCTGGCGCGGCCGGATGCTCCGGTCGTGCGGACGCTGACGATGAATCGGACATGGCGAAAAGGCTCGGGCGGATAAATTCGGTCTGGAAGACCCGGCCCGCGCGGAACACCTCGATGGGTTCCGGTCGCGCGGACCTGATCGGACAATAACCGGTCAAAAATTGGCGTACGGGAAAATGGCCGGTCTGGCGCCCCGGTTCTCATGCAGCCAATACAAAAGACTAACGCAAAGTCTTGCGCGTGGGGCGCTGAGCATGCATCCTGCATCGCCGGGGACGTCCGACCGGCGCCACTTTAACCGAATCTGGCCGTGCTGGCATCGCCCGCGGCGATGAGCGGGCCATCTCGTCGTTTTTTCTGCGCGGTCGCTAAAGATTTCGTGTACGGGGTCGATATCCCGGTCTGATGGGGCGTGTCATGCCGGTGGCCGATCCGCCCGCCCCGCGAGACGGACTCGACGCACACACGCCGACTAAGTACAAAGGTTGCCAGCGAAACACATGGAAGCGAACAGGATCTCCGCGCCCCGCCCGGGCTGGCTACGCACGGTCATGGGCCGTTTGCGGGCACGCACCGGCCGCCGAGGCGCAGCCGACGTTTCGCTCGCCGCGACAGGCGGCGCGCCGCTCGTTCCCGCCGCAGCGGATCTGGCGGCGCTGACCGCGCAGTCCGCCAGCCTGAACACGATGCAGGATGCATCGGGCACGGCCATTGCGCCGACGCCGAAGCTGCCTGCCGTCACCTCGGATTCCGTGTCGCGTTCGTTCGAACAGACTGCTTGCGCCGTCGACTTCCTCGTGCACGTCGATCGCAACCTGCGCTTTCTTTATGTTTCTGACGCGAGCCTGCGCTTTGCCGGCTATCACCGCGAATTCCTGCTCGGCGCGACGCTGCACGACCTCGTCGCGCCCGAACATCTCGCGCGTCTGGACGCCCTCTTCGTGCGCGTGATGGAAAGCGGCGGCGTGGAGAAAGAAACCGTCGATCTGATCAAGGCGCTGACCTATCCGATGGCCGTCGAGCTGCGTGTGCAGCGCGCGTCCTATGCGGGCATGGACGGCTTCGCGATCGCGGGCTTCGATGTCTCCGCATGGCAAGGCGCGCAGGCGCGTCTCACGCACGCACTGCATCACGACCCGCTCACCGGTCTGCCGAACCAGGCCGCGCTCGGTCCCGCACTCGAACAGGCCCAGGCCGAAGCCGACGCGCATGGCGTGCCGGTCGCCCTGCTGCTGCTCGATCTCGACGACTACCAGCGCGTGAACCGTGCGCTCGGCTATGACGCCGGCGACGAACTGCTGCGCGAAACCGCGCGCCGCCTGACCCATCTCGCCTTGCAGGGCGAGTTGATCGCGCGCATCGGCAGCGACGAATTCGCGATTCTCATCACGCCGCAACTGCGCGGCGAACCGGGCAACATCCGCGTGGCCGCCGAAGCGCTCGCGCGCCGTCTGCTCACCTCGATCCTGCAGCCCTACACGTTCCGCGATCAGCCCGTGCATCTGTCGGCGAGCATCGGCATTGCGTTCCATCCGGACCAGCGTATCCACGCTCCGGCTCATGCGGATGAAGCCAGCGATACCAACGATGCGCATACGGACAGCGCCGCCGACGATCCGACTGAAAAGCCGGCCGACCCGACGCCGCTGATCCGCCGCGCCGACCAGGCGCTGCAGCAAGCCAAGGCCGCGGGCGGCAACACCTTGATGTTGCATGTACCCGACAACGATCCGACCGACGCGCTGCGTCTGAAGCTCGAGTCCGATCTCTATGATGGCGTGCGCAACGGCGAGTTCTCGCTGCACTTCCAGCCCATCACCAGCAGCATCACGCGCGGGGTGGTCGGGGTCGAAGCGCTGATCCGCTGGCAACATCCATTGCACGGTCTCGTGCCGCCTTCAACGTTTATTCCGCTTGCGGAATCCGTCGGCCTGATTAATTATCTCGGCAACTGGGTTTTGAAAGCGGCCTGCATGCAGTTGACGCAATGGGACGAGCAAGGCATCGCCTTGCAGTACATCGCGGTCAACGTATCGCCGCAGCAGTTCCGCAATCCGCGATTCAAGGACAGCGTAGAGGAGGCGATCCAGCTCACAGGGCTCGATCCGCGTCGGCTTGTCTTCGAAATCACTGAGAGCCTGCTGATGCAAGACCCGCAACATGCGGTTAAGCTGCTCGAAGAGCTCACGGGCCTGGGCATCCGCTTTGCTGTGGATGACTTCGGCACCGGCTATTCGAGCCTTGCGTATTTGCAGCGCTTTCCGCTTTCGAAACTGAAGATCGACCGCAGCTTCGTCGAGAATCTGCTCACTTCGCGTAACGATCAGGCGATCGTCAACGCGGTAGTGGGGCTTGCGCGTACGCTCGAACTCGAACTCGTCGCCGAGGGCGTCGAAACCGAGGCGCAGCGCGAGTTGCTCACGAAGATGGGCTGCGACCACATCCAGGGATGGCTCGTCTGCAAGGCGTTGCCTTCGGAGGAGCTCTCGCAGCGTTTCGAGTCGCGCACCCTGCACGTCCACCGCGTGCACTGATGCCGACACCGATACACGCAGGGCATTAGCGAAATTGACATGGTTCAGATGGTAAAGGCTGTCCTGCTCGACCGGCTCTGGGCTCGCATGAACGAGCGCGGGGACTTCCCCATGCTGTCGCAATCGCTGCGCACCACGGTCGCCGCCATGACGAACGACGACTACGACTTCAGCGCGCTCGTGAAGGTCGTGCTGTCCGACTTCGCGCTCACGCAGAAGGTGCTGCGTCTGGCCAACTCGGCGATGTACATGGCTTTCGGCGGCAACATCACCACCGTCACGCGTGCGTTGATGGTGCTCGGCATGGATGCCGTGGGCCATCTCGTGGTGGGCCTGAAGATCGTCGATCACTTCCATCACAGCGCACCGCGCCGCATCGACGCCAAACTCGAACTCAACCGCACCATGCTGTCCGGCTTCGTGGCCCGCAAGCTCACGGAGCGCGGCGACCTGCGCGCCGGCGAGGAAGCCGTGGTCTGCACGCTGATGCGTCAGGTCGGCAAGCTGCTGGTGGTGTTCTATCTCGAACCCGAGTGGGACCAGATCCGCCGCGAATGCGACAACGGCGTGGGCGAGGACGAAGCCTGCATCGACGTGCTCGGCGTGACCTTTGCCGAGATCGGCCAGGATGCGGCTTCGCGCTGGCGTCTGCCCGAAGCGATCCGCGAAGGCATGGGCGAGTTCGATCCGGCCGGCACCGAGCCGCGCAACGTGCAGTGGCTGCGCGCGATCACCAACTATTCGACCGAAGTCGCGCGCGTGCTGACCACGCCTGGCCTCACCGAAGAAACGCGCGAAGAGCACATCACTGATCTCGCGCACTTCTATGGCCGCGCGCTGTCGACCGATCCGGAAACGCTGGTGCAGATGAGTCTGGCGCTCGCGCGCGAGGAAGCCGACGACGGCGTGATGCGCGAGATCGTCGAATTGCGGGCGAACGCCGATGCGATCGCGCGCGAATCGCTCGACCCGGAAGCGCGTATTTCGGCGGGCGTCGTGGACTTGCGCTCGCTGCCGCCCGACAGTTCGCTGAACACGGCGCTCACGCTCGCCACCGAAACCGTGCTGGCCGGTCTGGGCTTTGCGCGCACGGTGGTGTTCGTGCGGCGCGGCGCCAACATGTTCGAAGCGCAGCGCGGCTTTGGTCCGCAGATGGACGATGGTCTGGAAAAGCTGTCGTTCAGCGCGGCGTTCCAGCCCGATGTGTTCCATCTGGCCATCGCCAATTCGGTGGGCATCTTCATCGAGAATGCGCGCGACCCGAAAATGCTGGCGCGTCTGCCGGGCTGGTATCGCGCCCGCTTCGACGATACGCGCGCCTTCGTGCTGCTGCCGGTGGCCGTCCAGGGCGATGCGCCCGTCGCCCTGCTCTACGGCGACTGGCTGCTGACCCAGGAACCGCGCCGCATCTCGCAGAAGGAAATGAGCGCGCTCAACGAACTCGCGCACGAACTGTCGCGCTTCTTCGCGGCCAGTCCGGTCAAGGCCTGAACGTTTCAGGCCCGTTCGAGCGGGTAGCGGCGTGATTGCCGCGCCCGCTTCTCTCCGACGGCGCATCGCGCCGCTCCGCTCTCGTTTCTTCCCCGCTCAATCCTCGATACGCTCCAGTCCTTGCGCCTCGGCGTTGCGATCGGCGGTGCCCGCCCACGCCGCTGCCGTCAGGGCAAGCTCGGCCGCTGCGCCCAGATCGAGCGGCGCGAGCGATGCGCAGGCCATATCGGCCGTGGCCCAATCGCCGCTTTCCAGCGCTTCGATCACGTCGAGCAGACGTCCCAGCACGCCTTCGCGGTGCGCGATCGCCGCGCGGATCGGTTTGGCGATGCGCAGCACTTCGAGCGCGCTGTCGATCGAGCCGCCGAACACCGCATCGACGAACGAGAACACGCCCACCAGAAACGCGGCGCCCTCTTCGCTCGGCCCAGCCTCCGGCACGATGGCGGCAGCCAGTTCCATGAAGCGCGCACGCGTGGCGGCCAGTTGCAGCAGCGGATCGTCTTCGAGCTTGACCTTGCGGCCATCGGCGTAAAGCAGTAACTGCGTCCAGCGCGCGATGCGGTTGGTGCCCGTGGCGTTGATCGCCTCGCGCAGCGTCGTCACCCGGCGGCCCAGCGCATAGCCGCTCGAATTCGCGAGGCGCATCAAGTGCATCACCAGCACGGGATTGAGCTTGAGCTCCGCTTCGAGTTGCATCACCGTGGGCTCGGACGCGAGCAGTTGCAGCAGGTTGAGCAGCGCCTGACGCGGCGCGCTCGCACGGCGCAGACCGCCCTGATGCTTCGCGAAGTAATAGCCCTGGAACCGGTCGAAGCCGAGCGCGTGAGCGCGATCGTGGTCGGCGGCCGTTTCCACGTTGAGCGCAACGAGGATCTTGCCCGCCGACTTCAGCACGCTGGCGAACTTCGGCAGCAGCGCGGGCGCGATATCGCGCGTGTCGAGCTTGATGGCGTCGACGTAGGGCAACAGCTTCGCGAACGATTCGTCGGCCTTCGTCACGTTGTCGAGCGCGAAGCGATAGCGCTTCGCATGCAAGGCGACGAGACGCGCAACGAGTTCCGGGTCCGCGCCAATGCCGACCGGCAGTTCGAGGATCACGCTTTCGGGCGCGAGGCGCAGCAGCCTGTCGTCGAACAGCACTTCGCGCGTGACGTCGAGCCAGGCCGGATGGCCGCATAAGGCGGCGCGCAAAGCCGGCGTGCAGAAGCCCTTGATCAGCGCGGCGGCAGCCGTTGCCTGCGGGTCGACTTCGCCTTCGACTTCATGAAGCACTTCTCTGAGCACGACGCGCGGCAGTGTCTCGTACGCGCACAACATGCCGTCGCGGTCCAGCAGGGGCTGGCGCGCAAAATAGACCTGATATGGATCGGCCAGCGGGCCGCAGGATGGCTGTTCGCCTTCGACGCCGGACTCTTGCTGCCGGGCTACGGCACTGAAGCTCATGGTTCCCCCGCGAGGCGCCGTGCCAGAAGCGGCGCCAAGGTCGTATGGTGGTCTCTTTTCTGATTCGTTCTTGCTGGCCGCCGATGCGTGTTGTCCCGCGCTTTGACGTGCGCGATGACGCTAAAACACAACAGTCGCGGCCACTATTTCCTTACCAATTCTATCCTGGCCAATACGGCCAGCATATGAAGCAAACACTCAATTGCACAAAAATTATAGGGGTCCTGCGCCTGTTGCGTAGGGCTTTCACGCAAGGCAGAGCACAGCACTAATCAGCAATCCGAACTATTTATCGAGTAAAAAATACCGGCCAGACAGAGCTGGCCGGTAGCGTGTCCTGCAGTGCTTTTCAGCGTCGTGGCTTACTTCAGCACGACCTTCACGTCGAAGTACTTCGCGGCGATCTTGTCGATCGTGCCGTCAGCCTTCAGGTCCTTGAGCGCGCCGTTCAGGGCGGCCTTCAGCGCGGCGTCGTTCTTGCGCACGCCGTAGCCCACGCCTTCGCCGAGCAGCTTCGCGTCGACGACCTGCGGGCCCGCGAAGGCGAAGCCTGCGCCTTGCGGCTTGTTCAGGAAGCCCTTCGATGCGGCTTCTGCGTCCTGGAACGCAGCGTCCAGACGGCCCGAGACGAGATCGGCGTAGATCTGGTCCTGCGTCTGGTAAGGCACGACGTCGACGCCAGCCGGCGCCCACTTGGCCTTCGCGTAGGTTTCCTGGATCGTGCCCTGGAGCACGCCCACGTGCTTGCCCTTGAGCGATTCCGCGGTCGGCAGCAGCGGGCTGCCCTTCTTCGCGATCATCTGGTTGGGGATCGCGTAGATCGGATCGGTGAAATCAATCGCCTGGCGGCGTTGATCCGTGATCGTCATGTCCGAGTTGATGGCGTTGAACTTGCGCGCCTGCAGTGCCGGGATCAGGCCGTCGAACGAATTTTCCACCCACACGCACTTGACCTTGAGCTTCGCGCAGACGGCGTTACCGACGTCGATGTCGAAGCCTTGCAGTTCGCCGCTCGGCGACTTCGATTCGAAAGGCGCATACGACGCCTCGACGCCGAAGCGGATTTCCTTGAGGTCGGCGGCTTGCGCTGCCGAAATGCCCGCGCCGAAGGTGACGGCCGTGCAGAGCGCGAAAGTGGCCAGCTTGTTCCAGTTCATGTTCATCAATGTCTCTTTCCAGTCGAAATACGGTGCGCTCCGTCGGTTTGCGGGGCGCGGCACAGGATCGCTGCGCCAAAATTGCGGCTCAAACGATCGCACCCTCTGTGATGCGCCGCAGCAACCGCAGGGGCGCGATTGTACCGCGCCTTGCGCGCGCGCCCGCCAAACAGCCCTGCTGCGAAGATGCAATTGCGTGTCGTGGCTACGCAAGTGCGCCAACCTGAGGCGGGCCTCAGATCAGCGCCGCCAGCGTGGCTTCGGTGGTCTCCACCACCAGCAGACCGGCACGCAAACCCGGCTTCACAGTGGGATTCGGAAACACGATGCGCTCCTCGTCGTGCGCGACCACGTAGCGATACGCGCCATCCTCGGCGAGCACGGTGTCCCGCGCGAACGGCGTGAAATTCGGCACATCGGCGGCCACGTGCAGCGCGAACGCGTCGCTCTGTTTCGTGATCTGGCCGATCACGGTGAACACGCGCGGCAGCAGCGCGTTATCCGTTTTCGTTGCGCCCGCAAGCAGTCTGCGCAGCGCGGCGTCGGCGTTCGCAAAGCGCGCGAGATCGTTCTCGCCGAATGGCCGCACCTTGCCGAGTTCCAGCGTGCAGGCCGTCGCGCCGCAGTGATCGGCGGTAAACGAGGAATACGTCGCGCCCTTTTCCGTGTGGATCAGCACGGCGGCGATGCGCGCATCCGCGAGCCAGTCGAACATGGCGCGCGTAGGTTCGCCCCCGGTATAAGGCAGCAAGGCGAACTGCTCGAACGCCGAGGCGCGAATCGCCGTGTGCATGTCGAGGTGCCAGCGCCGGCCCGGCTGCGTGGACGCCGCCGCGAAAAAGCGCTGTGCGGCCGCTTCGAGCGCGACAGCGCGCGGCGCTTCGCGGCTTTGCGGCACGCGCGCATGACGCCCGCCAAACAGCCGGTTGAGGTCGTCGTCCTGATAGCGCATTGCGGCGCGCATCGCCGCCACGTTGCCCAGCACCACGAGCACCCGGCACGCGAGCGCGAGACGCCCGGCCGCAAGATCGGCGACGATCTTCGCAAGCAGTTCGATCGGCGCGGTTTCATCGCCATGCACGCCGGCGGAAAGCAGCACGCTGGGCGTGGTTTCGCTCACGCGCGCGGGCTCCAGCAGCAGCACGCCTTCGTCGAGCCATTGCCAGCGCACCGTGTCGTTCGCGCACGCGCCCTGCGCTTGCGAGGCATCGGCGGGACGCGTGCCCGCGAGCGTCGCGCCGAGAAAATCCGCCAGCACCGCTTCAGCGCTGGAAGTCATAGAGCGAGCCCAGGCCGAGAATCTGCGTGAGTTCGTCGAGCGCGGTGCGCGACTCCACCAGCAGCGCCGGATCGGTGAGATCCTGCGGCGCGAGACGATCGCGATAATGCTTTTCGATCCACGTATCGAGGCGGGCAAACAGCGTGTCGTTCATCCACACGCCAGGCGCGACGGCAGCCCGTTCGGCTTCGTCGAGCACCACGCGCAGGCGCAGGCACGCCGGGCCGCCGCCGTTCTTCATGCTTTCGCGCAGATCGAACACCAGCACTTCGTCGATCGGCCCGGTCTTTGCCGTGAGTTCGTCGAGATAGCGCGCCACGTGCGGGTTTTCGCGGCATTCCTGCGGCACGACCAGCACCTGCTTGCCGTCCGCGCAACTCAGCAACTGGCTGTTGAAGAGATACGAGGAAATCGCGTCGGCCACGCTCACCTGCGAGTCGGGCACTTCGATCACGTTGAACGGCGCGCCGTGCGCGCCCAGCTTGCTGCCCAGTTCTTCGTAGACGGCCTTCTGGTCGACGAACGCGCGCTCGTGGCAAAACAGCGTCGTGCGATTGCCGACGGCGATCACGTCGTTGTGGAACACGCCCGCGTCGATCACATCGGGATTCTGCAGCGCGAACACGGTGTCCGCTTCGCTCAGGCCGTGGCGCTGCGCAACCGCGCGGCTCGCCTCGAAAGTCTGGCGCGCCGGGAAGCGCTTCGGCTCCGGTCCGCGACGATATTCGCTGCGGCCATAGACGAAGAACTCCACGCCGCGCGTGCCGTATTCCGCGCAAAAACGCGTGTGATTGGCCGCGCCTTCGTCGCCGAGCGCGGGCGTGCCCGGCAGCGCATCGTGCACGACGAAATGCGACGGGTCCGCGAAGATCGCGCCGAGCGTACGGCGCGTGTACTCGTGCTCGATGGCGCGATGGAGCTTGCTGCACAGATTGGCGGGCGTGAAATGCACGCGGCGCTCGGGCGTGTCGGCCGATGGGCTGACGGTTGCCGCGTTCGCGGTCCACATCGCCGAAGCGGAGCTGGCCGCAGCCAGCAGTTCGGGCGCGTCCTTCGCGGCGCGCGCGATGGCGTCGGCGTCCTTGCCGGTGAAGCCGAGTTCGCGCAGCAGGCGAATCGACGGACGCTCCTGCGGCGGCAACACGCCCTGCGCAAAGCCCAGGTCGGCGAGGCGCTTCATCTTGCGCAAACCTTGCTGCGCGGCGGCGCGCGGATTGGCGACCGACTTCTCGTTGTTCTGCGAAGCGACGTTGCCGAACGACAGCCCGGCGTAGTTGTGCGTCGGGCCAACGAGTCCGTCGAAATTGGCTTCAAGTGCCGTGGCGGCCAGCCTGGCGGATGAGTTCATCGTCGATCCTCAGAATTGAAGGCCCGGCGAAACGCTCGCGGGCATCTGCAGTTGTGCGCTTTCCACCGAGGCCATCGGCCACGCGCAGTAGTCGGCGGCATAGAAGGCGCTCGGGCGATGGTTGCCCGAACGGCCCGGCCCGCCGAAGGGCGCGCCGCTCGACGCGCCATTGGTCGGCCGGTTCCAGTTGACGATGCCCGCGCGGATCTCGCGCGAGAAGCGCTGCCAGAGCGCGGCATCGTCGGCGAGCAGGCCGGCCGACAGACCGTAGGCCGTGTTGTTCGCCTGGGCGATGGCGTCGTCGAAACCGGCGTAGCGGATGATCTGCGCGAGCGGGCCGAAGTGCTCTTCGTCGGGCAGATCGGCCACGCCCGTCACGTCGAGAATGCCGGGCGTGACGTAGCCGAGCGCGGCGTCGCGCTGCTGCATCGGCAACAAGGCTTTTGCGCCGCGCGCGAGCAGCAGCGTTTGCGCGTCGATCAGCTTTGCGGCCGCGCGCGCCGAAATCACGGCGCCCATGAACGGTTGGGGATCGGCGTTGTATTCGCCCACCGCGATGCGCGACGAGACCTCGACGAAGCGCTCGATAAAGCGGTCGCCGAATTCGCCCGACGGCACCAGAATGCGGCGCGCGCACGTGCAGCGCTGCCCCGCCGACAGAAACGCCGACTGGATCGCGTGATGCACGGCGGCATCGATATCCTCGACCGGCGCGACCACGAGCGGATTGTTGCCGCCCATCTCCAGCGCCAGCACGATTTCCGGGCGCCCGCCAAACTGGCGATGCAGCAGCGTGCCCGTGTCCGAGCTGCCGGTAAAGAACAGCCCGTCGATCTGGCGATGATTCGCGAGCGCGATGCCCGTCTCGCGTTCGCCCTGCACCAGATTGATCACGCCAGCGGGCAAGCCCGCTTCCTTCCAGATCTCGACCGTTGCGCGCGCAACGTCCGGCGCGAGTTCGGAGGGCTTGAACACCACCGTATTGCCGGCGATCAGCGCGGGCACGATATGGCCGTTGGGCAGATGGCCCGGGAAGTTGTACGGCCCGAACACGGCCACCACGCCATGCGGACGATGACGCAGCACGGCCACGCCGTCGGCCATGTCGCTGCGCTTTTCGCCGGTGCGCTCGCCGTAAGCCGTGATCGAAATGCCGACCTTGGCGGCCATCGCGGCGGCTTCGGTGCGCGCTTCCCAGAGCGGCTTGCCGGTTTCGCGGCCGATGGCGCGCGCGAGGTCTTCCTTGCGTTCGTTCACCAGCGCGGCGAAGCGCTTGACGATTTCGCAGCGCGTTTCGAACGGCGTCTGTGCCCACGCGGGGAATGCGCGGCGCGCGGCGTTGACGGCGCGCTCGACGTCTTCAGCGTTGGCGGCCTTGCCGCTCCACACGGTTTCGTTGGTGCCGGGGTTCCGTGAAGCGAAGGCGGGACCGTTGGCCGCACACCATTGCCCATCGATGAAAAGCTCGTTCATGGTGATCCTTGTTATCTGCTCTTGGCCGCGTTACTGCGCATGACCGCGTTAGCGCGTTACTGCATTACCGCGCCGCGTGGGACGCCGCCAGCACGCGCACCTGTTCGCCTTCCTTGACGTTCAGCGCCGCCGCTTCCTGCGCGCCCAGCGTGAAGACGCCGTCCTGCACGACGCCCGGCGCGAAGCCCACGCGGAAGTCGCCCAGCGACGTATTCGATACCAGCGAGCGCACGCGCTCGTCGCCTTCGGCCACCTGCGGCGTGCCGATGCGCACGGGCACCAGCACGCTCTCGCGCACCGTGCGCAAGTCGGCGATATGGCATTCGAGCACGGGGCCCGCATCGAAGATATCGACGTGGTTCTCGTAGCGCAGCCCTTCGCCTTCGAGCATGCGGCGCGCGGGCACGGTATCCGCGTGCGTGAGACCGACGCAGGCCTGCGCCTCGTCGGGCAGCAGCTCGACGTAGACCGGATAACGCGGCATCAGCTCGGCGAGGAAGGACTTGCGGCCATGCGCGCTCAGATAATCGGCGGCATTGAAGTCGATCTGATAGAAGTGCGAACCCACCGCGCGCCAGAACGGCGAGGTGCCTTCCGCATCGAAATGGCCGCGCAATTCGGCGCAGATGCGTTCGGGAAACAGCTCGCGGAACTGCGCGATAAACATGAAGCGCGAGCGCGACAGCAGCCCGCCCATGCCGCCCGTGCGATAGCGCGGCGAGAGAAACAGCGAGCACACTTCGGCGTAACCGGTCAGATCGTGCGAGATATTGAGCGCGCGCATGCGCGTCCAGATGCCCAGATCCTGGCTTGCATGCACCACCGTGCTCACGCGGTAGTTGTAGAACGGCTGCGTGAGGCCCACCGCGGTTTCGATGCCGCAAACGCCCGCTACATCGCCCGTGGCCGTATCTTCCATCACGAAGAAGTAGCCCGCTTCGGCCGCCGGCGCCTCGCCCGAGAGCGTGCGGCGCGTGCGTTCGATGCGCGCCGCGAGCGCGTCGCGGTCGGGCTTGAAGGTGGTAAGGCCGGGGCCGGTTTCCTGGGCAAGCGCGACGAGCGCGTCCACATCGCCCGTCTGCACGACGCGTACTACGATCATTGCGTCTCTCCCATCGATGCATCCTCGTTATCTTCCTGCTGGCGATACAGCGGCGCACAGCGCACCGCTTCGCCATCCTGCACATTGAGCGCGGCGCGCGTGGCCGCATCGAGCGGCGCGTCGCCGTGTACCGCATGCGCGCCGCGATGCGTTGCGGCCGCCGGCAGCGCGGGCAGCGTCGCCAGCGCGCAGCGGAACTCGCCGCCCTGCTGGCTCGCGACCAGACATGCCACGCCTTGCGTGGCATGCGCGGCGTGCTCGCGCACCGTGCGCGTCTGGTTGCCCGCGACCGACGCGGTGCGATCCACCTGCGCGGTCAGCACCGGGCCCGCGTCGAAGATATCGACGTAACCGTCCGGCTCGAAACCTTCTTCCAGATGGATCTCGTAAGCGAGCAAGGTGCTCGGGTCCGGCTCGCCCAGCACGCGCTGCGCGGCTTCCGGCAGCAGCGGCACGTAGATCGGATACGCGGGCATGACTTCGGCGATAAAGGTGCGGCTGCGGCCGCCCGACGCCATTTCGATGTCCTTGAAATCGCGGCCGAAGAACTTGCGCCCGACCGCTTCCCAGAACGGCGAGACGCCCTGATCGTCGGTCACGCCCAGCAGCAGCGAAAACACTTCAGGCGTGAAGCGGCGACGGTTCATCGCCACATACATCATGCGGGCGCGCGACATCAGATGCGCCGCTGCATCGCCGCGCAACGCGGGATCGATATAGAAGCCCGCGAGGCGGCTTTTGCCGGTGAGTTCGTGCGACATCGTGAGCGCGTGAATCTTGCGATTCACGTGCAGTTCGCGCGAGGCGTGGATCAGCGCGTCGTTGCGGAATGCGTAGAACGGTTCCGAATAACCCGCTGCCGCGACGATACTGGAGGTGCCCACCAGCCGCCCGGTCGCCGAGTCTTCGAGCACGAAGAGATAGAACTCCTCGCCGGGAAAGTCGACATCCGCGCGAAACGAGTCTTCGGACAGCGCGATGCGCGCCTCCAGCGCCGCGCGGTCGTGCGGCAACGAGTGCAGCACGGGCTGCGCGGTGCGCGCCATATGGGCGATCGCATCGAGATCGGAGAGCCTTGCGGGGCGAACGAATAGCATCGTCGGTCCTGGTTCTGGTCAATGGCGCGGCGCTTCAGCGCGCGCCGAGCACGTCTTCGAAGGCCTGTTCGAGGCGCGCGAAGCCCTCGTTCAGATCCGCCTCGGGCATGATGAGCGACGGCGCGAAGCGCAGCACGTCGGGACCGGCGATCAGCATCATCACGCCGCGGTTGGCCGCCGCCGTGTTGAAGTCCTTCGCACGGCCGGCAAAGCGCGCATTGAGTTCGGCGCCAATCAGCAGACCCTTGCCGCGCACTTCGCGGAACACGTCGAAACGATCGTTGAGCGCCGCCAGCTTCGCGCGGATCGCTTCGCCACGCGAGCGCACGCCCGCCAGCACGGCCGGATCGCTGATCAGTTCGACCACCTTGTGCGCGATCGCCGCGCCCAGCGGATTGCCGCCGTAGGTCGTGCCGTGCACGCCCACCTTGAAGTGCGCCGCGAGCGCTTCGGTCGTGAGCATCGCGCCGATCGGGAAGCCGTTGCCGAGCGCCTTCGCCGTGGTCAGGATATCGGGCGTCACGTCCGTGTCTTCGTACGCGTAGAACGTGCCGGTGCGGCCCACGCCGGTTTGCACTTCGTCGAAAATCAGCAGCGCGTTGTGTGCGTCGCAGGCTTCGCGCAGCGCTTTCAGGAAGGCCGGATCGGCGGGAATCACGCCGCCTTCGCCCTGCACCGGCTCGACGATCACCGCGCAGGTCTGCGGGCCGATCGCGCGCTTCGCGGCTTCGATATCGTTGTACGGCAGATGGATGATGCCTTGCGGAATCGGGCCGAATCCTTCGGAGTACTTGGGTTGTCCGCCCACGCTCACGGTGAAGAACGTGCGGCCATGGAACGACTGCGTGAACGAGACGATTTCGGCTTTTTGTTCGCCGTGACGATCGAAGGCCACGCGGCGCGCGAGCTTGAGCGCGGCTTCGTTGGCTTCCGCGCCCGAATTGGCGAAGAAGGCGCGATCGGCGAAAGTCAGCGATTCGAGCTTCTTCGCAAGGCGCAGCACCGGCTCGTTGGTGTAGCCGTTGCCGATGTGCCAGAGCTTGCTGCCCTGCTCGTGCAAGACCTTCAGCAGTTCCGGGTGCGCGTGGCCCAGCGACGTCACCGCGATACCGCAGGCGAAGTCGATGTAATCGCGCCCGGCGGTGTCCCACACGCGCGAGCCTTCGCCGCGCTCGGGGACGAACGGCGCGGGCGAGAAGCACGGCACCATCACTTCGTCGAAAGTCTCACGGCTCACAGTCTGGTCGTTCATGGCTAATCCTCTCTGGCGCTCTGGCTCGAATGGGGTAGTACACAGTGCTCACACGGGGCGCTATCGCTTTTCGTGCTGGCCCCGTGCGCACGGATGAGATACGTATGGCTTGCAGTGTAGGCAACCGCGCGGCAAACGTCTTGCGTATGGGCGACGCGTTTTTTCGTCGGATGCGGCGGATTTGACAAGGTTTGTCGCGGCGCGCGCGTCAAACCCTGCCGCCAGGCAGGCCGCTAAGCTTGCTCCGGCGGTTCCACCAGCGCCCCGGCGCGCGGCTCCTGCGCCGCGCCGCCGTGCTGGCGCTCGATCCAGTTGCGGCGGTCCTCGCGCGGCGTCACGCCAAAGCGCTCGCGATACGCATTGGAAAAATGCGCCGCCGATGAAAACCCGCACGCCAGACTGATCTGCACCACCGATTTGCTGGTGCGCTGCAACTGCGAACGCGCCTTCGCAAGCCGCAGACCCAGGTAGTACTTCGACGGCATCGCGTTCAGGTACTGGCGGAACAGCCGCTCCAGCTGACGGCGCGACACGCCCACGTGACCAGCGATTTCATCGGTGGTGAGCGGGTCTTCGATATTCGCTTCCATCAGCATGAGCGCGTCGTTCAGGCGCGGATGGCGCTCGCCGGGCGCGGTCACGAACGGAATGCGCTGGCGCTCGTCGCCGCTGCGCAAGGTGCTTGCGCCCATCGCATCGGCGATCCGGTCCACGAGTTCCGGGCCGTGCTCGCGGCCGATCATCGCCAGCATGAAATCGAGCGTCGCCTGACCGCCCGCGCAGGTCGCGCGATCGCGGTCGATCTCGTAAATATGCTGGGTGACGATGGTGCGCTCGAACTGCTCGGCGAACTGCTGGTAGGTTTCCCAGTTCACCGCCACGCGATAGCCCTGCAACTGCCCCGCCATCGCCAGCCACCAGATGCCGTGATGGATGCCGGTGACGAGCGGCGTGCGCTGGCCCACGCGCGCGAGGCTGGCGAGGAACAGGCGGTAATCCGCGAACTGCTGGTAGCGCTCGGTCACGACGATCAGCCAGTCGCAGGCGAGGCCGTCGCCGAACGCGGCATCGGCGGGCCATTGCGCGCCGCCCGCGAGCGGCACGGGACGGCCGTTCCACGAACACATCTGCCAGCGGTACAGCGCGCGGCCGTCGATCTCGTTGGCGAGATTGAGCGCATCGACAATGGGCCCGACGCCCGACATCGACACCGGCGGCAACGCGACGATCGCCACCTGCGTGGTGCGCGTCGCGCGCGCGGGCCCGCCCGGCGCGGGCGAGGCGGCGGGCGTGGAAGGTGAAGCAGAAGCTGCAGGGCGATTCATCGGCGGGAACAACGTAAACCTGGTTGCCGGCAGCTTACTTGAGACTGCCCGAAAGGAACTGGCGCAGGCGCTCGCTTTTCGGTGCGCCCAGCACATCGGCGGGTGTGCCCTCTTCTTCGGTGCGCCCTTGATGCAGGAACATCACATGATTCGAGACGTTGCGCGCAAAACCCATTTCGTGCGTGACGACGATCATCGTGCGGCCTTCCTCGGCGAGCTTCTGCATGACCTTGAGCACTTCGCCCACCAGTTCGGGATCGAGTGCGGATGTCGGTTCGTCGAACAGCATCACGTCCGGGTGCATCGCCAGCGCCCGTGCAATCGCCACGCGCTGCTGCTGGCCGCCCGAAAGATGCGAGGGATACTGCTTCTCCACGCGCGGCGCGAGACCCACCTTCTCCAGATACTCGCGCGCGCGTTCCTCGGCTTCCTTGCGCGGCACGCCCAGCACGTGCAAGGGCGCTTCCATCACGTTCTCCAGCACGTTCATGTGCGACCAGAGATTGAAGTGCTGGAACACCATCGCGAGCTTGGTGCGGATGCGCTGCAACTGCTTGTGATCGGCCACGTCCAGGTCGCCGTTGCGGCCGGCTTTGGTGCGCACGGCTTCGCCGTCCACGACGATCTCGCCGGCGTTCGGCTTTTCGAGGAAATTGATGCAGCGCAGGAACGTACTCTTGCCCGAGCCGCTCGCGCCGATGATGCTGATCACGTCGCCTTTCTTCGCATCGAGCGAAACGCCCTTGAGCACTTCGTTGTCGCCATAGCGCTTGTGGATGTCGCGCGCGATCAGTTTGCTGTCCGTAGCGGCGAAAGCGCAGGCGGCGTGGGTCGTCGTCTGAGGCAAGATGGTCTCCAGAATTAAGCTTGATTCAAACGGATGGTTTCAGCGCGTGCGCACGGCGAGATAGCCGAGCCAGCGTTTTTCCGCGCGGCGGAACGCGGCCACCAGCACAAACGATACGCCACAGTAGATCAGCGCCGCGAGGCCGAACGATTCGAACGAACGATAGGTGGCGGAATTGGCGTCGCGCGCGACCTTGAGGATGTCGGGCACCGTCGCCGTGAAGGCGACCGTGGTGGCGTGCAGCATCAGGATCACTTCGTTACTGTACAGCGGCAGTGCGCGGCGCAGCGCCGAAGGCAGGATGATGCGCCAGTACATCGTGAACGGGCTCATGCCGTAGGCCCGCGCCGCTTCCACTTCGCCGTGCGAGGTCGCGCGGATCGCGCCCGCGAAGATCTCGGTCGTATAGGCGCAGGTGTTGAGCGCGAAGGCGAGAATCGCGCAATTCAGGCCGCTGCGAAAGAAGGCGTCGAGCAGCGGCTCGCTGCGCACGAAGGCGAGACTGTAGACGCCGGTGTAGATCAGCAGCAACTGCACGTAGAGCGGCGTGCCGCGAAACACATAGGTGTAGAAGCGCACCGGCAGCGAGATGCAGCGGCGCTTCGAGACGCGCGCCACCGCCAGCGGCACCGCGCAGACAAAGCCGAAGGCCACGGAGATCACGAGCAGCCAGAGCGTCATCGCGAGGCCGGAGACATGCTCGCCGTCCCAGTAGATGAACGCGCGGCCGAATTGCTGGAGGATTTCGTTCATGGCGCGGTCCTCAGAGTTGCGCGTGGCGCACGCCCGCCGAATAGCGGCGTTCGAGCCAGATCAGCACGAAGTTCGAGACGGTCGTGATCGCGAGATAGATCGCCGCGGCAATCACGAGGAAGAAGAACAGATTGAAGGTGCTGCGTCCGGCGTCCTGGGCGGCCTTCACGACATCGGCGAGACCGATGATCGAGACCAGCGCCGTCGCCTTCACGAGCACCTGCCAGTTATTGCCGATGCCCGGCAGCGCGAAACGCATCATCTGCGGGAACATGATGCGGGCGAACACGCGCGCGCCGCTCATGCCGTAAGCGTGGCCCGCTTCCAGTTGCCCGCGCGGCACCGAGAGAAACGCGCCGCGGAAGGTCTCGGTGAAATACGCGCCGTAGATGAAGCCGAGCGTGAGCACGCCGGCCACGAACGGATCGATATCGATCTGCGCCATGCCGAGCGCGTCGGTGGCCTCGTTCACGCCGATCTGGATGCTGTAGAACAGCAGCAGCATCAGCACGAGATCGGGCACCGAGCGGATCAGCGTCGTGTAACCCGTCGCGATGGCCGCGAGCGGCCGGTTGAACGAGAGCTTCGCCGCCGCGCCCGCCAGACCGAGCAGCACGGCCACGCCGAGCGAGAGCAGCGAAAGTTCGATCGTCTGGATCGTGCCAGCGAGCAGCACCGGGCCAAAACCGTAGAGGATCACGCGCGTCTCCGCAAAGTCGTTGTTCGAACCCGGGCGCACATCGCTCATGCAAGGCGCCTGGGGGATTGGCGCGGATCGTCGCAAGGCCAAAAAGATTGCTCAAACCGCAAGCGGCGCCGTGTTGCGGCGCAGCATTTACGGCTCGTCGGGCGACAGGCGCGCCTGGCCGGGCTTTTCGCCCGCGCTGTCAGGGCTGCGATGAAATTGAAAGCGGAAAAGACAACGCCCCGGCAAGCGGGGCGTCGAGTGGGTTTTGACAAGTTTCGGGTCGCTTTTGCGATAGACGCGCGGCCCGAGGTGCGGCAGGGTTCAGCGCGGGAATACCCTAAGGTATTCGCCGCTCGAATAGGTCAGGCGCGGCGTGCAGCCAGCGAACCGGCGAGCACGCTGGCGCGCTCCAGACGCTCGACCAGTGCGCCGAACAGCAGGCCCACCACGCTCCAGAGAATCGCCTGCATGCCGATCGCCACGGTGCGGAACTTCCACAGCAGCACGGCCGGGAACGCGCCCGGGACTTCGTTGATCGTCGGCATCGCGGCCTGGATCGCGCCGATCACGACGACGAACAGCACGAGCGCCGCAATCGACGCATTCCAGCCGCCCCACTTCGCCGCCAGCGCGGCGCGCACCTTGAGCGAGAACACCGTGACGGCGAGCGAAATCGCGATCATCAGGAAGAACAGGCCGGTGCGAAAACCGATGGTGTCGGGGTCGCCCACCGAAGGCGGATTCGCCGGATATTTGATATTCGGCACCAGATAGATCGCGACGAAGGCCGCGAGCGCGAGCCACATCGACAGCGCGCGCGCCGAAATCGGTCCCGTGCGGCCGCGCACATAGGCGAACACCAGCGCGAACAGCCCGCCGATCGACGCGCTATAGACCATCACGCCGGTAAAGAGGCCGTAGCTCGCCTGCACATCGCGGCTGACGAGTTCGGGCTCGGGCGCTTCGCCCTTGGCGGCGTCGGCTTTTTCCTCGAAGGAAATGGCCTGATCGACCTGCGGCTCGCCCGCGAATTTCGCGAACGAGAACGTGAGCAGTCCCGCGGCGATGCCAGCGAGCATCCCGCGTACCAACAGCTTGCCTACCATGTCAGCTCCCGGTCAGTGGCAGGGAAAGCCGAGCAGATGGCGGCCGTCGTGGACGAATTCGTGGACGTACATGCCCGGCACCAGCGAGGTCGCGCCCTGCTCCGCGCCGACGAAATACAGCGCCAGCAGCAGCATGAGACCCGCGAAAATGGCCCAGGGCAGAATTTCGCGCAGGGGGATGGGCGCCGGGGTGGCGGCGGGAACATGGGCCGCGTCGAGGACGGCTTCGGACATGATGACTTCTCCTGGGGTTACGCGCCCCGATGGGTCGTTGAAAAACGATTGAGGTGTGTGCACCGGGTGGTGCGTACGTCACGCGGGTCTGACTTCCGTTTGCTTGTTGCGGGCTTGTTGCGGGACGGCAGGCTGCAAAAACAATCGGTCACAGTGGCGCGACCGCGCCGGGTTTGCACCGGCTTCCGTGTGACGTGCAGCCTGTATTCTACGCGCTGCGTCAGGGCGACGCGGCACGAATGTAATACACGACGAATCGGCGAGTAAGGAAACAGGATGGCGATAAAGGTCTGGCTGATCAGCCACGCGGCGAATGCGGCGCTCAAGGCGGGCGTCTTCGGCGCGGCTTCGGGTGACGATGACGATATCGAAATCGATGTCGCTCGGTTGCTGGATGCGCGCGCGGTCGAAGCCGTCGAGGCGTGGCGCACGCGCTGGGCGGCGCTTATCGATGGAAGCGGTGAGAGCGATGAAAGCCGACGCAGCGCGCCGCGTGCGCTGACGAGTCCTGCTGCTATCGCACGCGCGAGCGCCGCGGCGGCGGGCTTCGATGCCCGGATCGACCACGCGTTAAGCGATACGGCCTACGGCGCGTGGAGCGGTCGCCGTCTGATCGACATCGCGCAGGAAACGCCCGATGCGCTGGCCGCATGGACGCGCGATCCGGCGTTCCAACCGCCCGGCGGCGGCGAATCGTTCGAAGCGGTGCGCGAGCGCGTGAGCGCCTGGCTGGACGCCCTGCCCGACGCCCACGCCGATGCGTCCCTCGTCGCCTTCACGCACGCCAGCGTGATTCGCGCCGCCGTGCTGCATGCGCTGGACGCGCCGTCCGCCGCGTTCCGGCAACTGGAGATCGCGCCGCTTTCGGTGACGCAATTGCGCAGGACTTCAAGCGGATGGGTGTGGGTCGCGCCAACCTGAAGCCCAGCCCACCTTCATGCCCTCGCGCCCTCAATCCAGCCCCAACTGCGCCTTGATCGCCGGCAGCATGTACTGCACGGCCGCGCGCCCTTCCGCTATGGCCGGTCCGGCGCGATGGAAATCGAAAATCCCCATGCCGCCCAGGCGCGGCTGAATCAGCACATCGGCGGGCTCGCCAGCGAGGCGGCTGCGCGTGATGCGCACCTGCATGATGTCGATACTCTGCGCGATGGAACTCAGCATCGACGGCACACGCGTACTCGGCGGCGGCGCCACGCGCACGTCGGGGCTGCCGAGCGCGGCGGCGCCCGACGGCTGCAGCCAGCTCGGGAAACGCTTGCCGTTGCGGCGTAGCAGCGGCGCGGGTTCAGTGGGCGCGCCATCGGCAGCAGCAGCTGCGGCAGCGGCCGCGGCGGCCTCCACCGGCCCCGCTTCGCCGGCACGCGGCACTTCCACCGGCGTCTCGCGCGGCACCGTGTCGATTGCGCCGCCCAGGTCGCGGCCATTCAGGATGTCGTGATTGAGATCGATGGCGATCACGGTATCCGCACGCATCGCACGCGCCGCCGAAACCGGCACCGGGTTGCTCAGCCCGCCATCGACAAGCCAGACGCCGTCATGCCAGATCGGCGTAAAGATGCCGGGAATCGCGATCGAGGCGCGCACCGCGTCCACCACGCCGCCCTCGCGCAGCCAGACTTCGCGGCCCGTATCGAGTTCGGTGGCCACGGCCGTGAACGGCATCTTGAGATCGTCGATGGCGCGTCCGTTGAACTGCTTCGCGAACAGGTCGATCACCTTGCGCCCGCCCAGCAGCCCGCCCGAAAAACGCAGATCGAGCAGGCGCACCACGGTCTGCCATGTGAGCTTGCCGACCCAGTCCTCGAGCCAGTCGAGATCGCCGTTCGCGTAGACCGCGCCCACCAGCGCGCCGATCGACGTGCCACACACCACATCCGGCTTGATGCCGGCTTCTTCCAGCGCGCGAATCGCGCCGATATGCGCCCAGCCGCGCGCCGCCCCGCCGCCCAGCACGAGCCCCACACGCGGGGGCCGTCGCCGATGCATCACCATGCGCACCTCCAGCTTGTTGTTTTTGCGATTGCGTCCTGCAACCTCATGTTCGATCTAATGCCCGCGCATCACATCCGAGCGAGACGTCGTCGTGACCTGCCCATCCGGGCCGAAGTGCACGTTGAAATACGCTTCGGGCGTGACGCCGCCTTCGAGCCACTTCCAGCTCCAGACGGTTTCCTGTTTGAGCCGGTACGCGGCCACTTGTCCGGGCTTGCCCAGCAGCCGCCGTACCTCGTCCTGACTCATGCCGATGCGCACCTTCGCGAAACTCTGCGCCGTGAGCACCTGCGTGATCGCCACCAGGCGCGCGTTCGGGCCGATATCGACCATATAGGTCTTGAGCCCCTGCGGCCCGCGCGGATATTCGAGGCGGCGCGAACCGTCGTCGAAAACGCGTTCGGTTTCGGGCTTGCCCATTTGCGCGCGCACCTGTTCGAGCGTCGAAACGCCGGGCGTCAGCCCTTTGAGCAGCAGCGCGTCGGGCTTTACCGAATCGAAGA
This sequence comes from Paraburkholderia sp. Ac-20340, assembly GCF_017104965.1. Classification (GTDB taxonomy): domain Bacteria; phylum Pseudomonadota; class Gammaproteobacteria; order Burkholderiales; family Burkholderiaceae; genus Paraburkholderia. The sequence goes on along the minus strand of NZ_JAAGPR010000034.1, from coordinate 29,099 downwards.
AAGTCCTGAAGGCCTGGCGCAGGGTATCGAGCATCGAATCGATCCGGCGATCGTCACAGCCGCAGAGCGTGAGCGCCGCCAGCATGGCGAGTCCGGCGCCCAGCGAGCGCCTGGAACGTTGAGTGGGCGACATGGCGTGAAGATCGGGCTACCGCGTCGGTTGAAGGTCGCGCGCACGCTGGACATCGGGCTCAAGCCGGGTTCAAGCTCGGGCTCAAACCAGGCTCAGCGTGCGCTTACTTCCCACAATGTACCTTCAAAGCGTGCGATCGTGGCGCGCGGGACGCGTCGATACGTGCGGGCGCGCGCTCAATTTGCCGCTCAGGTTGCCGCTTAATTTGCCGCTCACGTTGCGGCGCGTGCGCACGATTTCGGCGGCCTGCCAGGACAGCAACGCAAGCACACCGAACACCACCTCGCGCATGCGCTTGACCAGCGCCAGCGAAAACGCCACCTCCTGGCTCACGCCAAAAAGCTGCGCGAGCAGCACCACCGCCACCTCCTGCACGCCCAGTCCCGCCGGCACCATGAAGGCCGCGTGGCGCACCGCCTGCGTAATGGCTTCGATGGCGAGCGCCTCGCCCACCGTCACCGGATGGCCGAGCAGCGCAAGCGCCCACCAGGTTTCGAAGGCACCCAGCATATAGCCGCCCAGTTGCCAGAAAAACGCGCGGACCATCAGACCGGTGCGCGACATCAGCCGGTCGAGATCGGCGTCGAGTTGCTTGCCGTCAATGCCGAGCATGACGGGATTATCGGCGCCGAAAAAGCGCGCGGCCCAGCGCTCGATCGCATGGAACACGCCGCCCCGGCGCAGCAGGAACACTGCGAGAACGGGCAGCGGCGCGGTGAGCAGCAACGCGAGCGCAATCGTCACGATGGTGCGCAGCGAGCCGGATTCGCCGGTCGCCGCCACGATCAGCACCACGCCCAGCGCCGAGAACGCGTACTGCACGGCAATCGTCACGAACACCTCGACGATCACCGATGCCGTGACTTCGCTCATCGCACGCGCGTCCTGCGCCTCATCGCTATCGCGCACGTGCCAGCGCGCGAGCCGCACGCCGACGATCTCGCCGCCCACGCCCACGGCGGGCAGCAGACGGTTGATGGCTTCGCGCACCGTCGCGATCCACCAGAGAAAACGCAGCGGCGCGCGTTTGTCGAGCAGCAGATGCCACGCGTAGGCGTCGAGCAGCAACGGCAGCGCGTGAAACGGCACGAGCCAGAGCAGCACCGGCCCCGCCGTGCCGATCACGCGCGCGATATCGTGCGCGCCGTCGTGCACCGCGAGGCCGATAAGGATCGCGATCCCGACCGGCAGGCCCAGCCACTGAAGCCACTTCATGATGACGCCCGCGCCTCCCGCACGCCGCGCGCGGCCGTGGGTGCGTCGGTATGTGCGTCGGTATGTGCGTCGGTATGTGCGTCGGATGCGAAAAACACGTCGGTAAAGCCGCCGTGACGCACACCGCTGCGCTTGAGCGCTTCGGCCACGCGCGGCGAGATCAGCGCGCCGAGTTCATCGGCATGCCGGTAGTGCTGCATGGAAGGCGTGATCGGCGCTGCGTCCGTTGCGCTGGCCGCAGCCGGATGGCAATAGATCTCGCCCACACCCTGCGCCGGCAGATTCGCGATGGCGTTTAGCAGCACCGCTTCGTCCATCGCACCGGTGTGGGCGATGCCCACCACGTAGTCGTTATGCGCCACGCCCGCGCGCGCGAGACGCGAGCGCACCAGCGCCAGCCACGGCCGCAACGCGAATGGCGCGCCCGCCTCCAGCGGCAGACGCATCGCGCGCAAACCATACTCGCGGCCAATCGAGAGGATCAGGGAAAGCACCGTGGGATGCAGATGAAAATGCTTGTGCGTATTCACGTGATCGAGCGCGAGCCCGGTCGCCGCGAACGCTTCGAACTGCGCACGAATCTCTTTCGCAAGCTGCGTGCGCACATGCGGCAGAAAGAAAAAGCGAAAGCCGTCGCGCACCATGTTGTCGCCGAAGCGGCCATCGGCGTCGACGAGCGCGGGAATCTGCGTGCGCGGCAGCATCGACGCGCCATCGGCCAGCACCAGATGCAGGCCCACGCGCAACGACGGCAGACGCCGCGCGCGCGCCACCGCATCGGCGGCCGCGGGCGCGGCCACCATCAGACTCGCGGCATTGAGCACGCCCTCGCAATGCGCCTGCTCGACCGCCGCGTTCACGCGCGCATGCAGACCGAAATCGTCGGCGGTGAAGATGAGCGCGCGATCCGCTTCGGGCGCGATGGCCGGCTGCGCAGACATCATGCCTCGTGCGCGCGCAGGAAGCGGAAGAACTCCACGCCTTCGCGCAGACGGCGTTTCATCATGTCCCAGCTCGTGAGCATTTCGCGCACGATTTCCCAGATCTTCGACGGACGGAAATAGAACTGGCGATAAAACTGTTCGAGGTGGTGATAAATCTCCTCGCGCGACAGATGCGGATAACCGATCGCCGCCAGTTGCACGCCTTCCTTGCTCACCAGATTGATGACCTTGTTCTCTTCCATCCAGCCGTTTTCCACGGCCTGCTTATAGAGCGTCGTGCCCGGATACGGCGCAGCCAGGGAAACCTGAATCGTGTGCGGATTGATTTCCTTCGCGTACTCGATGGTCTTTTTAATCGTGTCCTGCGTCTCGCCCGGCAGACCCAGAATAAACGTGCCGTGAATCTTGATGCCAAGCTTCTTGCAATCGGCGCTAAAACGGCGGGCGAAATCCGTGCGCACGCCCTTCTTGATGTTCACGAGAATCTGGTCGTCGCCGGATTCGAAACCCACCAGCAGCAGACGCAGGCCGTTTTCCTTCATGACCTTGAGCGTCTTGTACGGCACGTTGGCTTTCGCATTGCACGACCACGTCATGCCGAGTTTGCCCAGACCGATTGCAATCGCTTCGGCGCGCGGCAGATCGTCGGTGAAGGTGTCGTCGTCGAACATCAGCTCCTTGACTTCTGGCATGTTCTCGCGAATCCACTTCGCTTCCGCGATCACGTTCTCCACCGAACGCGTGCGATAACGATGCCCGCTGACCGTCTGCGGCCACAGGCAGAACGTGCAGCGCGACTTGCAGCCCCGGCCCGTATAAACCGATACATACGGGTAGTTCAGATAGCCGATAAAGTAATTGTCGATCTTCAGATCGCGCTTGTAGATCGGCGCGACGAACGGCAATTCGTCCATGTTTTCGAGGATCGGACGCGCCTCGTTGTGCTCGATCGAGCCGTCTTTCGCGCGCCAGCTCAAGCCCTTGATTTCAGCAAACGGCTTGCCCTCGGCGATTTCCTTGCAGGTGAAATCGAATTCCTCGCGGCACACGAAATCGATTGCTTCGGTGGCCGTGAGCGAGTTGTGCGGATCGACCATCACCTTCGCGCCCACCATGCCGACCAGCAGCGAAGGCTTGCGCTTTTTCAGGTCTTCGGCAAAGAGCGCATCGGTGGGAAACGACGGCGTGCTCGTGTGAATGAAGACGAGGTCATAGTCCTGCGCGATCTTCAGCGTCTCTTCGACGCCGATGCCATCCGCGGGCGCATCGAGCACGCGGCTATCCGGCACGAGCGCCGCGGGCTGCGCGAGCCACGTGGGATACCAGAACGAGCGGATCTCGCGCTTCGCCTGATAGCGCGAACCCGCGCCACCGTCGAAGCCGTCATAGGACGGGGCCTGCAAAAACAGCGTTTTCATGAGAGATGCTCCGGCTAGCCTGCGTGAGTGAGGCCAAAAATAAATGTTGGCGCGCACACTGGCAAGAATCGTGCAGCGCGCGAGGAATCGGTTCGTGCCTGGCGGCGTCTTAACGTCCATCCGTGATCTTGACGGCCGCGCGACGCGGCGCCGATGCCGGATTCACGACGGGCTTGATCACCGGCTTCACAGTCTGCTTCACGGCTGGCTTCACAGCCTGCTTCATACCCGCCGGCGCCCCGCTATCGGCATTCGCCACCGGCACGCGCACACCGCGCCACATCACGTGCGAGCCGAACACCGCCGCCAGCCATTGCAGCAGCAGCAACCCATCGCGCAGCGGCACCAGCGGCAGATCGCGCAAAAAGGTGCCCAGGCTGCCACTGCTGCGCGCATGCAGCGCCAACCGGGCGATGATACCGCCAGCCGTACTCGTGCCCAGCGCAGCCAGCACGGCACGCGTCGACGCGCACACCGGCACGCCGCCGCTGCCCGCGAGCAGCGCGGCATAGCCCAGCGCGCCGATCAGCAGCCACGGCGTCGTGAAGGTAATAAATAGCGACGAAAAGCCCGCCGGATTGACCGAGCGGATCGTGCGCAGCCAGCGCGTCTCGCGCAGCCAGAGCGTGCGGAAAGTCGGCTCGATCACGTCGGTGGCGACCAGCACGGGCGCAAGCACCGTGGCAAGACCATGATCGCGGGCGAAACGCGCGAGCAGGTAGTCATCGGCGAGACAGTCTTTCAGGGCCGCAAAGCCGCCGATGCGCTCGAGCGTCATGCGCGACAGCGCCAGCGTCGCGCCAAAGCCGAACGCACGCGAGCCGGTGGAATGCGCGACGCGCACCGAAGGCGCGAACCATTCGTTGATAAAGAGCGCGCCCACGCGCGGCCAGAAGCCGCCGATGCTGCGCGCGCTATAGAGACACGTGACCACGCCCACGCGCGGATCGGTCAGCGGCGCCGTGACAATCTCCAGATAGTCGGGCGCCACGGCGATATCGCTATCGGCGACGATCAGCACGTCATGACGCGCCTGCTCGGCCATGTTGATCAGATTGCTGACCTTCAGATTGCTGCCGTGCACGCGCGCGTCGACCACGAGCGTGATGTCGTGCCCCGGCCACGCAGCCTGCAGGCGCTCGACGACGGCAATCGCCGGATCATTCGGCGACGACACGCCAAAGATCAGCTGATAGCGCGGATGGTGCTGCTCGCAAAAGGTGGCGAGGTTTTCGTAGAGACGCGGCTCGGCGCCGCACAACGGCTTGAGCACGCTCACCGCCAGCGGCTTGCGCGTGCGGGCGAGACGCGCGGCCTCGCGCACCTGCGCGGCGGAACCGAAACGCGGCATCGTCAGCGCGGCGCAGATGGCGTAGAAGGTGGCCGCGCCGCACAGCGCGGCGAGCAGCCACCAGGCGAGCGGCGAGAAGGAATAGAGCGATGTCGTCATGCCGCGGCGCCTCGCATGCGAACGGGGCATGGCGCGCGCATTGCCGCAGGCGGCCGTGCTTTCTCAAAACCCATAGGCCGCGCATCGTGCGACATATTGGCGAGATTACGCATGGCGCCTCGGACCCTTTGTCCAGCCCAGAATTTCATAAATAAACCAGACGCGTATCGAATCGATGCCGCATAGACGCGACCCGCGACTCCCCAATTGAGAACACGTTGTTTTGATGCAAAGCAAATCAAGTTGACAACTTGATTAAGGAAGCTCTGAAAATTGAATGCATGTGGGGGGCTTCCTCCCTGATTCAGCGGAAAAAATTGTAGCAGCAACACCGGTTTGCCGCTCTTTCCTACCGTGCAAAAAACCTTCTCAGGATTGCGATAATTGAAATCTTTTCATGCTATCCACATTGGCCTTCCAGGATTTTATGAATTGAAAAAAATCAGTAAGCATATCGCAAAGTAGTTTTAATAAATTTGAATTAAAGACCACGCCCAATCAATTAAATAAGAATAATTCCGATTCAGTTGAGATAATGCATGCGATTTAAATCAATTCGCGATTGACTCTTGCCTGGCTCACGCTTCGCTCACGATTTGCGCACAATTGACTCGCCGCAAATGGAAACCACGCCGGGCGTATGGGTTCCGGCTCGCCGTCAGCAGGATCGGAAGTGCTTTGGCACAATGGCCGCCACCTTGCGTCTGCCTTGCGGCGGCTCACGAAGCTGCCCGCGACGCCCCAACACGACATAAGCCACCGGAACGCCCCATGATTCCTTTTTCCGTTCTCGACCTCTCGCCCGTGCCCGCCGGCTCGGATGCCGGCGCTGCCCTGCGCAACACGCTCGACCTCGCCCAGCACGCCGAACGCTGGGGCTACCGGCGCTACTGGCTCGCCGAGCATCACAACATGACGGGTATCGCGAGCGCCGCGACATCGGTGGTGATCGGCTATGTGGCGGGCGGCACGAAGACGATCCGCGTGGGTTCGGGCGGCATCATGCTGCCCAACCACGCGCCGCTGCTGATCGCCGAGCAGTTCGGCACGCTCGAGGCGCTTTATCCCGGCCGTATCGATCTGGGTCTGGGGCGCGCGCCCGGCACCGACCAGACCACGGCGCGCGCGCTGCGCCGCGATCTGCAGGCCAGCGCCGAAGCGTTCCCCGACGATGTCGCCGAATTGCAGCGTCTGTTTGCTGCGCCCGTCGAAGGCCAGCGCGTGCGCGCGGTGCCGGGCGCGGGTCTGAACGTGCCGCTGTACATCCTCGGGTCGAGCCTGTTCGGTGCGCAACTGGCTGCGCAGATGGGCCTGCCCTTCGCGTTCGCCTCGCACTTCGCGCCCGATCATCTGCTCACCGCGCTGCGCGTCTATCGCTCGCAGTTCCGCCCTTCCGCGACGCTCGCGAAGCCGCACGCGATGGTCGGCGTCAACGTGTTCGCCGCCGAAACCAACGAAGAAGCGAGCTTCCTCTTCACTTCGCTGCAGCAACAGTTCGTCAATCTGCGTCGCGGCACGCCGGGGCAACTGCCGCCGCCGGTCGAGCAGATCGCCGCCAACGAATACGAACTGGCGGGCGTGTCGCATTCGCTCGCGTGCTCGGTGATCGGCGACCGCGAGAACGTGCGCGTGGGCCTCGCATCGGTGATCGAACAAACCGGCGCGGATGAACTGATCGTCACCGCGCAGATCTTCGATCACGCGAAGCGTCTGCGCTCGTTCGAGATCACCGCCGAAGTGCGTGAGGAGATGGCCGCGGCCGTTTGACCGCCTCGCCGAGGCGATAAAAAAAGCGGGCGCATCCTGGTGGGATGCGCCCGCTTTGCGTTATGTGCGTGCGTCTGTGTGCTTGCGTCTATCTGCGTGCGTCAGCGAATCAGTGCAACGCCGCCAGTCCCTTGAGCAAGGCCGCATGAAACGCCTCCGGGTCCTGCATCTGCGGCGCATGGCCCAGATCCGGGAACTCCACCAGGGTCGCGTCCGGAATCGCTTTCTGCGCGGCTTTCGCCAGCACCGGATAGTGACCAAGCTGCGCACGCACCTCGGGCGGCGCGGCGTCCTTGCCGATCGCGGTCGTATCCTTATCGCCGATCAGCAGCAGCGTGGGCACGCGCAACTGGCCGAATTCGTAGATCACCGGCTGCGTGTAGATCATGTCGTACAGCAGCGCCGAATCCCACGCGACCTGCGCCTTGCCCGGACCGCGATACATGCCCGCGAGCATCTGCACCCACGGCTCATAGCGCGCGTTCCACGTGCCCGCGTAATAGGTCGATTGTTCGTATCGGCGGATACCGTCGGCGCTCGTTTTCAGTTCGCGCGCATACCAGTCGTCCACCGAAAGCGAGGGCACGCCCTTCGCCTTCCAGTCTTCGAGACCAATGGGATTCACCAGCACCAGTTGCCCGGTTTCCTGCGGATACATCAGACCATAGCGCACTGCGAGCATGCCGCCCGTCGAGTGGCCGATCACCGTCGCGCGCCCGATGCCCAGCGAAGCCAGCAACGCATGCGTGTTACGCGCCAGTTGCTGGAAGCTGAACTGATACGCGGCCGGTTTGCTCGATTTGCAGAAGCCGATCTGGTCGGGCGCAATCACGCGATAACCCGCCGCCGAAAGACGCGTGATCGTGTCTTCCCAGGTCGCGCCGCAGAAGTTCTTGCCGTGCAGCAGCACCGCCGTGCGGCCGTTGGGATGCTGCGGCTGCACGTCCATGTAAGCCATATGCAGCGTCCGCCCTTGCGACGTGAAGCTGAAATCGTGAACCGGATACGGGTAATCGAAGCCCTGAAGTTCGGGGCCGTAGGCCGGGCCGTCCGGGTTTGAAACGGTCGACGTAGACGAAGTGGGCGCGCTCGCGCACGCAACGAGACTCAATGCGGCAGCGCAGCAGGCGGCGAAGGCGAAAAGCTTGCGGATCGATGGCATGGGCAGTGGGATGATGAAGGGCACGGTCACGCGGACCGCCAGCGATTCTAGCGGGCATGCGCCGCGAACGTCTTCGACAGCGGCGATACCGTCAATCTGCCGATTCCACGCTCCAGGCAAGCCGTTTGCTTCCTCAATAGATCGGGCAGACGTGAGCGCTCCCGGCGCGACGAATTCGCGCAACGCCGTTTTCGGTGCTAGAACATTCAGAGCGCGGTCACAAAAATGACGCCGGTCCTGTGCTGCACCTTGCAGTGCGCACGGACATCGGCAAAGACCAGGGACACCCGGGGCACAACAAGGAGACGACCATGGAAACTCCGGCAAGCCTCAACGATCTGCAGCGCAGCACGCTCGCCATCGTGCTCGCGGGCGGTCGCGGCACGCGCCTCGGCCCCCTCACGAACAAGCGCGTCAAACCCGCGGTTCACTTCGGCGGCAAGTACCGCATCATCGATTTCGCTTTATCGAACTGCCTGAATTCGGGCATCCGCCGCATTGCCGTGGTGACGCAGTACAAGGCGCACTCGCTGCTGCGCCACCTGCAGCGCGGCTGGGGTTTCCTGCGCGGCGAATTCAACGAGTTCCTCGATCTCTGGCCCGCGCAGCAGCGGGTGGAAGGCGCGCACTGGTATCGCGGCACGGCCGACGCGGTCTACCAGAACATCGACATCATCCGTTCGATCAAGCCGAAATACGTGGTCGTGCTGGCCGGCGACCACATCTACAAGATGGACTACACGCGCATGATCGCCGATCACGCCGCCAGCGGCGCCGATTGCACGGTCGGCTGCATCGAGGTGCCGCGCATGGAGGCGCGCGCCTTCGGCGTGATGGCCGTGGACGAGCAGCGCCGCGTCACAGGTTTCGTCGAGAAGCCCGACGATCCGCCCGCCATGCCCGGCCACCCCGATATCGCGCTCGCCAGCATGGGCATCTACGTGTTCGAGACCGCCTACCTGATTCATCTGCTCGAAGACAACATCTCGCGCGGCGGCGCCGAACACGACTTCGGCAAGGACATCATTCCGCGCGTGGTCAGCGACGGGCATGCGATCGCGCATCCGTTCAGCATGTCCTGCGTGTCGTCGGATGCCAGCGCCGAGCCTTACTGGCGCGACGTCGGCACGATCGACGCGTACTGGTCGGCGAATCTCGACCTCGCCTCGACGATCCCGGCGCTCGATCTCTACGACCGCAACTGGCCGATCTGGACCTATATGGAACAGTTGCCGCCCGCCAAGTTCGTGCGCGACCTCAACGGCCTGCAGGGTTCCGGCACCAACCTGATCGTGTGCGGCGGCAGCGTGATTTCGGGTTCGCAAATTTCGCGCTCGGTGCTGTCGACAAATGTGGTCGTGCAGTCGTTCTGCAACATTGCCGAGGCAGTCTTGTTACCGCAGGTGAGCGTGGGCGCGAGTTGCCGCTTGCGCAAGGTGGTGGTCGATCGCGGCTGCGTGATTCCGGACGGCACGGTGATCGGCGAAGACCCGGTGCGCGACGGCGAGCGCTTCTACCGCACCGAAAACGGCATCGTACTGGTGACGCGCGAGGCGCTGGCGAATCAGCCGGGCGGCGCGTGAATCCGCGCGGCTCATGCCGATGTCTGCCTGAAGCTGATTGAAATTGCCTGAAGCGACCTGAACCCTGAGCGCGTCGCGCCCACGAGAGGATTCCCGCCCGATGACGATCCGCGTCCTGCATGTAGCCAGCGAACTTTATCCCCTCCTCAAGACCGGCGGTCTCGCCGATGTGACGGCCGCCCTGCCCGCCGCCCTGATCGAACTGGGCGCGGACGCGCGCGTGCTGCTGCCCGGCTTCGCCTCCGTGGCAGCGGGTCTGGCCGATCTGCGCCCGATCGCGCGGCTCGAACGCAGCTTTGGCGCGCCCGAGGCGACGCTCGAACTGGGCCGTCTGCCCGGCAACGATCTGCCCGTCTACATGATTCGCGCCGATGCCTTTTACGCGCGCCCAGGCAGCCCTTACCTCGACGCCGAACACGTGCCCTACGGCGACAACGCCCAGCGTTTCGCGCTGCTCGGCTGGGCGGCCGCGCAGCTCGCGCTGCATCTCGATCCCGCGTGGGCGCCGCGCATCGTCCATTCGCACGACTGGCACGCGGGTCTGGCGGGCGCGTATCTGCGCGCGGCGGCGCGCGAGCGCGGCGCGACCCGTGCGGCTGGCGTGGCGCGCAGCGTCTTCACGATCCACAACCTCGCCTATCAGGGCATTTTCCCCGCCGGGCAATTCGACGAACTGGGCCTGCCGAACGACTTCTTTGACATGCACGGCGTCGAGTTCTACGGCCAGCTCTCGTTCCTGAAAGCGGGCCTCTTTTACGCCGACAAGATCACCACCGTGAGCCCGACCTACGCGCGCGAGATTCAGACCGTGGCGCAGGGCGGCGGCCTGGAAGCACTGCTCAAGGGCCGCGCCCACGATCTGGTCGGCATCCTCAATGGCGTCGATTACACCGTCTGGAGCCCGGCCGAAGACGCCGCCATCGCCGCGCGCTATTCGGTCACGCGCATGAGCGGCAAGCTGCGCTGCAAGGCGGCCCTGCAGCAGCGCTTTCAACTGACGCAGAAACACGACGCGCCGGTGTTCGGCGTGGTGAGCCGGCTGACCGAGCAAAAAGGCCTCGACCTGCTGCTCGCGGCGCTGCCCGAGATCGTCGCGCGCGGCGGCCAACTGGTCGTGCTCGGCACCGGCGACGCCAGCCTCGAACAGGGCTTCACGCGCGCGGCGCATCAGCATCCCGATTCGGTGGCCGTCGAACTCGGCTTCGACGAAGCGCTCGCGCACGAGATCGTCGCGGGCGCCGACGTGATGATGGTGCCGTCGCGCTTCGAACCGTGCGGGCTCACGCAGCTTTACGCGCTTGCCTACGGCGCGCTGCCGCTCGTGCATCGGGTGGGCGGTCTCGCCGATACGGTCACCGACGCCTCGCTCGAAAATCTCGCCGATGGCACCGCCACCGGCTTCGTGTTCGAGCGCTTCGAGCCCGATGCGCTCGCCGCCGCGATCCGCCGCGCCTTCGCGCTGCACGCACGCGGGCGCGACTGGCGCGAGACGCGCGCGCGCGGGATGCGCGAGGACTTCGGCTGGTCGGCATCGGCGCAGCGCTATATGGCGCTGTATCGCGAACTGGCCTGAGGCCGCGCGGCGCGCGCTCGGGTGCGCAAGATCGACGTCATCGCCACTCAACATCGGCACAACACCGCTCGCACGCGCCCATCGACCGGGCGCGGCGAATTCGGTTATCGTTGCTGCACTGCGCACAAAAAGCGCGCCAACGCCCATGCTGCGTGCCTCGCGGCGCAGTTCGAGCGATTCCGGGCCTTCCGGGCAGACCGAAGCGAACCGACCATGAAAAACGTACTCAGCATCCAGTCGCACGTCGTGTTCGGCCATGCGGGCAACAGCGCCGCCGTGTTCCCGATGCGCCGTCTCGGCGTGAACGTGTGGCCGCTCAATACCGTGCAGTTCTCGAATCACACGCAATACGGCCACTGGACCGGCAGCGCTATCGACGCCGGGCAGATGGTCGAACTCGTGGAAGGGATCGGCGCGATCGGCATGCTGCCGCGCTGCGATGCGGTGCTGTCCGGCTATCTCGGCACGCCCGAGCAGGCGCAGGGGGTGATCGACGTGGTGCGGGCCGTGAAGGCCGCGAATCCGCAGGCGCGCTACTTTTGCGATCCGGTGATGGGCACGCTCAACGCGCAGGCGGGCGACAACGGCTGCCGCGTCGAGCCGGGCATCCAGGAATTCCTCGTCACGCATATGCCCGAAGTGGCCGACGCGATGATGCCCAATCACAGCGAGTTGCAACGGCTCGTCGGGCGCGAGCTGGAAACCGCCGAAGAAGCCGTCGATGCCTGCCGCGAACTGATCGCGCGCGGCCCGAAGCTCGTGCTCGTCAAGCATCTGCTCGACCGCAACAGCCCCGCCGATACCTTCAACATGCTGGTCGTGAGCGAGCGCGAAGCGTGGCTCGCGCAGCGCCCGCTCTACCCGTTCGCGCGCCAGCCGGTGGGCGTGGGCGACATCACGAGCGCGATTTTCGTGGCGCGCCTGATGCTCGGCGACACGCTGCGGCGCGCCTTCGAACACACGCTCGCGGCCGTCAACGCGGTGGTCAGGACCACGTATGACGCGGGGCGTTACGAGCTGGAAATCGTCGCGGCGCAGGACCATATCGCGCGGCCGCGCGAGTGGTTCGATGCGTGGTCGGTCGATCTGGTCTGAGGTCACGCTGAGCCGGGTCTGAGGGCTGGCTGAACGCGGCCTCTACGGCCGAATCCGGCGACGTGGCGCGGCGCATCCTATAATGCGTTCCGCATGTGCTCGCGACCGGCGCGTTCCCGTTGCGGCACTCACACGCTTTTTCCGCGTTACCCCGTTAGTCAAGAAGCAAGAGATTCACCGATGTCCGATCCCATCCGCAGCGAACAGGAAGAAACTTTCGAGCAATTGTGCCTCGCCGTCGACGGCGGCGAAACGCACGAGCAGGAAGCCATCGAATTCTTCGAAGAAAACAGCCACGAACCCGGTTTCGACGCCGCCCAGTGGCTCGATATCGCGCTTTACCATGCGCCCGACGTGGCGCGCGGCATCATCGATTTCGTCGATGCCGAAGACCGCGAGCGCAGCGACATCGCCCAGACGATCGCCGATAACCTCGACATCGCCTATGGCGACGACGACTGCCAGCGCTTCGAAGCCATCATCCGCTTCGCGCTCGCCAACGGCGTACCGGTCGATCTGGACGTGGTGCTCGACGGCTGCAACCGCGCGCTCGACGACCTCGAAGGCTGGGCCAACGAAGGCACCATGGCGCCGCTCGTGCATCTGCGCGAAACGCTGATGGCGCTGCAGTCGGGCTACTAAAGCCCCGGTCCGCACGACGCCAACCCGCGTCATGCGGGCCTGCTATATTGCATTCAGTTGCACTCAAGCCCCGCGAGCGTTTTGCCGCGGCGGCGCGGACCGCTGGAGCACGATAAAGGGGCAGCCGGTCCGGCCACGTCAAAGTCAAGCCATACCGCAAGCGCCGTCGTCAGTGCTTCGATCACTGTCTGGACCACTGTTAGCTGCCTCAGCCTGACCGGTTCAGGCCGCGCGCAACCGCAACGAACAAGAACACCGCCGCGCCGCACAGCGCCAGGAGTCACGATGAGACCGCGCCCTACGCCACGCCTCGAATCGCGCGCGCCTTCGGCCGCCCGAACGGCGCCTCGCCCATCCACTGTTTTATCCGCATTGCCCAAGCGCCATGGCGCGCGTCGCAGCGCCCTGCTTGCGCTCGCCGCGCTCGCGCTGTCGTGCACGCTCGCCGTGGCGCCCGGCGGCACCGCGCGCGCGGCCGGGCCACTCACGGTGCGCATCGGCTTCGTGGCGCCGCTCAGCGGCGACTACGCGAACTACGGCCACGACCTGCAAAACGGCGTGCAACTGGCGCTCGACGACGCCAACGCCCAGGGCATCAGGATCGGCGACCAGGTCGCGCATTTCGAACTCGTCGCCGTCGATGACCGCGCCGATCCGCGCATGGGCGTGCAGGCCGCCGCACGCCTCGCGAACGAAAACGTCGCCGCCGTGGTCGGCCACTTCAATTCCGGCACGGCGATTCCGGCCTCGCGCATCTACGAGAGCGCCGGCATTCCGATGATCGACCCCGCCGCGACCAATCCCGTCATCACCTCGCAGGGCTTCGCCAACACCTTCACGGTGATCGCCAACGACGCACAGAACGCCGGCATCGCGGGCGCGTGGGCCGTGGACGTGGTGAAGGCGCGCCGCATCGCCATCGTCGACGATCGCAGCGCGTTCGGCCAGGGCGAAGCCGATGTGTTCGAGCGCACCGTCAAGGAGCACGGCGGCAACGTGGTCGCGCGCGACTTCGCGCCCACCGACGCGGGCGACTTCGGTGCACAGCTCGCGCGCATCAAGGCCGCCGACGCCGACCTGCTCTACTTCGGCGGTCTCGCCCATCAGGCGGCCGCGCTCGTCAAGCAGATGAAGGCGCGCAGCATGAACACGCAGTTCGTGGGCGGCGGCGGCGTGGCGCTGCCCGATTTCGTGCAACTGGCCGGTGCGGCCGGCGAAGGCGCGATGGCCTGGGAATACGGCCGCCCGCTCGCGCAACTGCCCGAAGGCCCGCGTTTCGCGCAGAAGTTCAAGAGCCGCTTCGGCACCGATGTGCTCGGTTACGCGCCGTTCGGCTATGACGCGACCTGGGCCGCGATTCACGCGATGACGGCGGCCAAATCGGCGAATCCCGATGTGTTTCGCGCCGCGCTCAAAACACTGACCTTCGACGGCGTGACCGGCCACATCGCATTCGATGCGACCGGCGCGCTCAAGAATGGCGCATCGACGCTCTATCAGGTCAAGCAAGGCGCCTGGGTGCCGGTGACGACGCGCGGCGGCTGAACGGTTCTGTTACCGCGCTGTTACTGCGTTGTTCCCTTAGCCAGCCGGTCGCTCAAGGCGCTTTCGCGCGCACGACGATCTGCGCGTGCGCGTCGCGCTGCATGCGCAACAGCGCCTCGCGCATCTGCGCGAACTGCTCGGGCGTGCACATCTGCCGCCCAAAATGCGCCGACATCCGGCGCGAAATCTCCACCGTGCGCGTCGCCGCATCGAACATGTAATGCGCGCTGTAGTCGAGCGGCGCGATGCTCGCCTGCATATCGCGCGGCAGATCGGTCACACGCGCAAACGCGGGCAGCACGATGCGCGCATGTTCCTCGTAATCCCCGCTGATACACGCCCACGGTTGCGTGCGCTGCTGCACGGCCAGCCAGTTGTCGAGCTGCGTGGCGATGCCGCCCGAAAGACTGCTCAAGGCCGGCAGCGCCGTGGTGCCGTCGGGCCAGACGACGTGGTCGAGCACGCCGTCCATCGTGGTCGCAAACGGGCCGCTGGTGAGCGCGGTGGCGCTCGTGACCAGATGCGCCGTGCCCGCCAGCCCGGTCTGACGCAGACGCTGCGCGGCGATCAGTTGCGCGGCCTGATGCGTCGCGCGGCGAAAGGTATTGCGCTCGGGCTCCGCGCCCGCGCCCACATCTTCCGCACGATAGCGATACGACGCGTTGCCGTCCTCGCCCACGTCGATATCGAGTTGCGCCGATCTCGCGCGCGGCTGGGTCGCGGGCGTCCGCACCAGCACGCCTTCATCGATGAGCAGCGCCGGGCGGTCCATCACGCCCGCCGGCAAAAAACCGAAGGCAACGCCGCCCGACGAGGTATCGGCGAACACGCCCAGATCGGGCAGCCACGCGATGATGTGATTGATCGCCTCCTCGCCGTAACCCGGCACCGCCGGCAGCGAATACACCGGCCCGAGGTTCAGCAGCGCGCCCTCGGCGCGGATGCCCACGGCCGCCAGCAGCGCCGTGAACAGCGCGACGTGATCCTTGCAGTCGCCATAACGGTCGCGCAGGATGTCGACCGCGCGATGCGGCGCGGCAGCCGTCTGGCCGAGAAAGAGCGCGACGTAGCGGATATTCAGCCGCATCCAGTCGTAGATGCGCGCGGCCTTCTCGCGCGGATCGGCGATCCCTGCCGTGAGCGACTGCGCAAAGGCGGCGATGGCGGGATCGGTCGCGGTGACATCGGCGGCGGCTTCGCGGTAACGCGCGGCGAAGCTCGCGTAGTCGGGCACCGTGGTCACCATCAGACGCGCGCCCCAGTTCACGCGCGCGACGGCGCCCGCTTCCAGCGGCACCGGCTGGCCCTGGCGAAAATCGAAGGTGTAGCGGGTGCGGCCGTTTTCGGTGACGGGCGCGAGCGCATCGAAGCCGCGCGCATCGGCGTAAAGCGGCACATCGGCGGGCAGATCGAAGATCAGGCGCTGGAACGCGACCGGCTCGCCAGGCGGCTCGACGAAATACGCGAACGTGCCCGCCTGGAGCGCCTGCGCGCGGCGTTTGGCGAACACCAGCCGCACGCGCGCGCCCGGCTGCACGCCGGGGAAAATCACGGTGCGCAGCACGCCGTCCTGAAACGTGGGCGCGCCTGCCGAACGCGGCTCCTGCACGTCGCGGATGCTGCTCGCGCCAACCTCGTGCGCGCTGCCATCAGGGTCGATGGTCTGCGCGGACAGTGCCGTGATCGTTTCGATATCCTTATTGAACCAGACGTAGCGCTGCGCCACGGCATCGACGCCGGCGGTGGTGTTGGCGCGCATCGTCGAATCGTCGTGCTCCTCGACCGAGCCGTCTTTCTGGATCACGAACAGATGGACGTCGCGCTCCAGCGTGGCGGGCGGCAGGTCGAGATCGGCGGACGTCTGGGCGTGCGCGCCCGTCAGCATCAACGCGCCCGCACAGGCGAGCGCGCGTGACAGGCGTGCGACGGTGAATCGGGGCGAAGCGGACACCGGAACCTCGGGACGAAGGGACGCGCCTGTCGTTTTAGCACATCGGCGCGGGCGCTCCCCCGCCGTCGTTCAGGCGGTCGCTTCTTCGTGCGCTTCTTCATGCATTTCAATCGCACGCAACACCGAAAGCGCGATGCCGTGCGCCGCCAGCCGCACCTCGTCGAGCGACGGAAACGACGGCGCGATACGCAAATGGCTGTCCTGCGCATCGACGCCATAGGGGAACGCGGCACCGGCCGGCGTGAGCACGAGCCCGGCCTCGCCCGCGAGTTCGACCGTGCGCCGCGCCGTGCCCGGCGGCACGAACAGACTGATGAAATAGCCGCCTTGCGGCCGGTTCCAGTGCACGCCCGGCACCTGAGCAAGACGCGCGCGGAACACCTCGTCCACGGCGGCGAATTTCGGCGCGAGCAGCGCGCGATGACGCGCCATCAACGCTTCGAGCGTCGCCTTGTCGCGCAGATAGCGCACGTGGCGCAACTGGTTGAGCTTGTCCGGCCCGATCGTGCGCGCCGAAACACTGCGCTGCCACCAGGCCACGTTGCGCGGCGAGGCCGCCAGCCACGCCATCGCGCCGCCCGCGATCGTCACCTTCGAGAGCGAGGCGAACATCAGCACGCGATCGGCGTGTCCGGCCGCCGCGCTCGCCGCCATGACGTCGAGCGTGGTGTGCGCCGCATCGCCCAGATGATGGAAGCGATAGGCGTCGTCCCAGAACAGGCGGAAATCCGGTGCGGCGGTTGGCATCGCGGCGAGCCGCTGCACGACTTCATCGGCGTAGATCGCGCCCGTCGGGTTGCTGTAGAGCGGCATGCACCACATGCCCTTGATCGACGCGTCCTCGCGCACCCGCGCTTCCACGATGTCCATATCGGGGCCGTCGTCGCGCATGGGCACGGCAATCATGCGCACGCCCAGCGCTTCGCAGATCGCGAAGTGACGGTCGTAGCCCGGCGCGGGACAGAGAAACGCGATATCGCCCTGCGCGCGCCACGGCGTACCGCGCTGAGCGTCAGCCCCTTGCTCGCCTTGCGGTACGCCATGCAGCAAGGCGAACGCCATCGCGTCGTGCATCAGTTCGAGGCTCGAATTGCCGGCCGCCACCACCTGCGCGGCCGCCACGCCGAGCAGTTCGCCGCCCAGTTCGCGCGCTTCGGGCAGGCCCAGCAACAGGCCGTAATTGCGGCAATCGAAGCCGTCGGCGGCGCGATATCCGGCCTTGCCCGCTTCGTCGATCAAGGCCTGCGAGAGATCGAGCTGCTCCGGCGCGGGCTTGCCGCGCGACATATCCAGACGCATCTGCAGTTGCTGGAATCGTTCGTAGTTCAAAGTATCTGGCGAGCTTGACGAGCTGATCGACATCGCGTTTCCCGGTCTCGAGGGTCAATGAAATGATGCGAAAGATGCGGCGAACCGAGACCAGCATACGGGCGTCGCCATCTTCAGACAAACGCGTTATATTGAACTTTTCAATCAGATTTTCTGATTGAAATCCCGTCATCGTTTCGATTTTGACCCCGATTTCATGAAGACCCTCGACCTCGACGTCCTGGCCATGGTGGTGGCCGTCGCCGACGCCGGCAGTTTCGTGCGCGGCGCGGCGATCGTGCACCGCTCGCAGGCGGCCGTATCGATGCAGATCCGCGCGCTCGAAGAGGCGATCGGCAAGCCGCTCTTTATTCGCGCGCCGCGCAACGTCACGCCCACGCCCGACGGCCATACGCTGATCGGCTATGCGCGGCGCATGCTGGCGCTGCGCGACGAGGCCTGGGCGACGCTGGCGCACCCGGAGGTCAAGGGCCGCGTGTCGATCGGCATGCCCGACGATTACGCGTCCTCGCTATTGCCGCCGGTGCTGCGCAAGTTCTCGGCGAACTGGCCGAAGGTGGAGATTCAGGTGGTGGGGCTGCCGAGCAGCGCGCTTGCGCCGCTGGTGCGCGAAAACAAGATCGATCTGGCCTGCGTGACGGGCACGACGGGTTCGGGCGGCCTCGCGGGCGAATTTATCCGCTTCGAACCGATGGTCTGGGCCGGGCCGCCCGCCACGGCAACGGCGGCAATCGGCCGTGAAATCTGGCGCGAACGACCGCTGCCGATTGCGCTTTTCAGCGCGGGCAGCGTGGCGCGCGAGAACGCCATCGAGGCGCTGGAGCGCGAGCGCATCACCTATCGCACCTCATACGAAAGCCCGAGTCTGATGGGCTTGTGCAGCATGGTGGCGGCCGGTCTGGCGATTGCGCCGCTGGCCCGCTGCGCGGTGCCGGAGACCTTCGTGACGCTGGGCCGCCAGCACGGCCTGCCCGAGTTGCCGGAACTCGAAGTGGTGCTGGCGCGCAGCGCGCGCTCGAATCGCCCGCCGTGCGACTTTCTCGCCGAGCAGATTCTGGCGGAACTGCGGGTTTGATCGGATCGGCGCTCAGGGTTCGTCTTCTTCGCCGGAGCGTGTGAGCAGCGCGTGCAGGCGCGAAACGTGGCGTAACAGCAACTCGCGGTGCTTCTCGATCTGTTCGAGCCGCCCTTCCAGATCGGCGCGGGCGCGCTCGTCGGGTTCGGCCTGGGCGATGACATCCTCGATGCGCGCGCGCAAGGTGCCCGGCTCCACCGGCAGCATGCTCAGGTGACGTTCGAGCTTGCGCACGTCCTGTGCGGCCAGTTCGCGAATCTTGCGCGTGCCTGCCGGGCGCTTCGCGGCACCTGGCGTTGCGTTGCTCTCCAAGCGCGCGCCCGGCCGCTGCCCGAAAATCGGCTCCGCGCGCAGCACCGGCGCCTTGCGCACCGGATGCGCCGTGCCACGAAAGCGCGCGTGCGGCGTTTCATCGGCGATCGCGGCGCGCGCCTGCGGCGGCACCTCGCCCTCGTGGCTATCGTCCATCCAGCCTTCTGGCAGGCCCGTGACGGCTTCCACGCCGCGCACGAACTCCGCGCTGAAGTCGCGCCTTCCGGACACGATCAGCTTCATATAGCTCTCGGAAAACGTCATCATCCGCGCGAGCCGCGTGACCGCGCCCACTTCGCGAGTGAGCATCGCGAGATTCGCGCGCCACACGGGCATGAGCGTTGCGCCGGAATCTTCCATCGCCCAAAACCTCCCTTGCGGGCCATCACCAACAGGCCGATGTCTCAAGGTTAGCTGCATTGCAAGGCAGGATGCAACCCGCGTACGAATCGTTGCAATCGAAAGGGAAATGAGAGAAACGCGATTTCGTCCGCTAAAAAGCGGGGTCGAAACGAAAGATGGGCACCGCGAATATGCTTCGGAGTCCGTGACAAACTACGCGTTCGCGTCACGCGACGACGCGTTTCAGAAGTGCCCGGTAAAGCGATAGCGGCTGCCCGGATGCCAGAGATTCGCCACCGATGCCACCGCCTGGCGCGACCACGTGCGGCGATGCAGCACGAGACAGGGCTCGGCGGCTTTCATCGCCAGATGGGTGCGGGTGTCGTCCTCGGGCGCGAGCGCCTCGATGCGGTATTCGACGCGCTGCAAAGGCGCGACGCGCACGAGATACTGATTCGGCGTGATGTTCGTGAAGTCCTGCGCCGTATAGTCGGGCGCGAGCGCGGGATTGACCCAGCGTTCTTCGAGCTGCACCGGCTCGTCGTTTTCGAAGTGCAGCAGGCGCGAGCGGAACAGCGTCGCGCCTGCGCGCAGATTCATTTCATCGGCCAGCGCGTCGTCGGCGTCGATGCTGCCGATCTCCAGCACCTGGGCGTGATAGGCGTGACCGCGCGCGAGGATCTCGTCGGAGATACTGCGGATCGCCACCAGCGTCGATTCGTACTTCGGCCGCGCGACGAAAGTGCCCGCGCCCTGCACGCGCGTGAGCACCTGCTCGGCGGTCAGTTCGCGCAGCGCGCGGTTCACGGTCATGCGCGCGACCTTGAAGTCGCGCGCAAGCTCGTTCTCCGACGGCACCTGGTCGCCCTCACCCCACTCGCCCGCATGAATGCGCGCGAGGATGAAGTCCTTGATGCCTTGATAGGCGGGGGCGTTCATCGCGGGTTCGATCCGGCGGCGGCGGGCTTCGATCGAAACCCGCGGCCGCAGGTCACGGTTCTCACAGCGCTTACTGCGCCTGCGATTCGAACGCGAACGGGCTATGCGCCGCGATCGCGCCGTCCTGCACGAGCTTCGTGATGGCCGCGATATCCGGCGCGAAGTAGCGGTCCAGATCGTAATGCGGCACTTCGGCGCGCACGGCCTGCATCACGCGATGCAGCGCCGGGCTGGTCGAATGCGGCGCACGCAGATCCACGCCTTGAGCCGCGGCCAGCAACTCGATCGAGAGAATGTTGGCGGTGTTCTCGGCGATATCGGCGAGCTTGCGCGCGGCGAAGGTGGCCATCGACACGTGGTCTTCCTGATTCGCCGAAGTCGGCAGCGAATCGACCGAAGCCGGGTGCGCGAGCGTCTTGTTTTCCGATGCGAGCGCCGCCGCCGTCACGTGCGCGATCATGAAGCCCGAGTTCACACCGCCGTCCTTGACGAGGAAAGGCGGCAGACCCGAAAGCGTCGCGTCGATCAGCAGCGCGATGCGGCGCTCGGCCAGGGCGCCGATTTCAGCGGCGGCCAGCGCGAGGTTGTCGGCGGCGAACGCCACCGGCTCGGCGTGGAAGTTGCCGCCCGAGAGGACTTCGTGCGTTTCCGGGAAGATCAGCGGATTGTCCGACACCGCGTTGGCTTCGATCAGCAGCACGTTGGCCGCGTGGCGCATCTGGTCGAGACACGCGCCCATCACCTGCGGCTGGCAGCGCAGCGAATACGGGTCCTGAACCTTGCCGCAGTCGCGGTGCGAGAGATTGATCGCCGAGCCTTCGAGCAGCGCGCGGTACGACGCCGCCGCTTCGATCTGGCCGCGATGGCCGCGCAGTTCGTGGATGCGTGCGTCGAACGGCTTGACCGAACCGGCGGCCGCGTCCACGCAGAGCGCGCCCGAAACCAGCGCCGTGCGGTACAGGTCTTCGATCGCGAACAGGTTGTAGAGCGCGAGCGCGGCGGACGCCTGCGTGCCGTTGAGCAGCGCGAGCCCTTCCTTGGCCTGCAGCGCGAGCGGCTTGAGGCCGGCGGCGGCGAGGCCCGCTTCGGCGCTGGCGCGCTCGCCGCGGATGAACACTTCGCCGATGCCCAGCAGCACCGCCGACATATGCGCGAGCGGCGACAGATCGCCCGATGCGCCCACCGAACCCTTGACGGGAATCAGCGGCAGCACGTCGGCGTTAAACAGCGTGATCAGCGCGTCCATCACTTCGCGGCGGATGCCCGAATGACCGCGACCGAGGCTCGACAGCTTGAGCGCCATCAGCAGACGCACGACCGGACGCGACATCGGCTCGCCCACGCCCACGGCGTGCGAGAGCACCAGATTGCGCTGCAGCAGTTCGAGCTGGTCGGTCGGGATATGCGTGCTCGCGAGGCGGCCGAAACCCGTGTTGATGCCGTAGGCGGGCTCGCCCTTGGCCGTGATGTCGGCGACGGCGCGCGCGCAGGCGTCGATGGCGTCGAAGCTCGCCGGATCGAGTTCGAGTTTCACCGATTCGCGTGCGATTTGGCGCAGTTGCGGCAGGGTCAGATGGCCGGGCGTGAGGAGCATGATCGAATCCTGTCTATACAAGTGACGGGCAGTCTAGCCTGGCGCGCCTGTATAGACAACTCCGACATGCAGCGGCGCGGCCTGGGACTATCCACTAGCCCGATCCGGCAGCCCGACGCCGCCTTTGCGCACTTAAAGCGCCAGCCGGCCGGCGATGAACGCCAGGAAGCACTGCACGCGCGCGGCCAGCGCGGCGCTGCGGTAGTAGACCGCGTGGATCGGCTGACGCTCGGCGAGCAGCGCGTCGTCGAGCACGGTGACGAGGCGGCCGGCCGCGCGGTCGGCGGCGGTCATGAAGTCGGACAGGCAGGCAATGCCCGCATCGCCCAGCGCGAGCTGACGGATGGTCTCGCCGCTCGATGCCGACAGCGCGGGCTGGATCGCGAGGCCTTCGTTGGCTTCGTCGCCGAATAGCGCGCCTTGCTGTGCGCCTTGTTGTGCTTCGGTATCGGCATCGCTGCGCGCGGCTTGCAGGCGCAGCGGCCAGCGGTTCAACTGCTGCGGCGCCGTGAAACCGATCAGCCGATGCCCGCGCAAGGCGTCGAGCGTGCGCGGCGTGCCGTGCGCCTTGAGATACGCGGGACTGGCCACCACGCGCCGCCGGCTCACGCCGAGCGAGCGCGCATGCAGCGTCGAATCCTGCAGCGCGCCGATACGAATCGCAATATCCACGCGCTGTTCCAGCAGATCGACGATGCGTTCGTTGCTCGTCAGTTCGAGCTGGATGTCCGGGTAACGCGCGGCAAAGGCCGCCGTGTGCGGCACGATGCAATGGAGCATGAACGGCGTGGCCGCATCCACGCGCAAGCGCCCGGATGGCTGTTCGCGATGACGCGTGACGGCCTCCTCGGCGTCTTCCATCGCCGCGAGAATGGTGCGCGCGCGTTCGAGAAAGAGTTCGCCCTCTTCGGTCAGTTGCAGGCGGCGCGTGGTGCGCAGAATCAGCGCGACGCCAAGCTGCTTTTCGAGCCGCGTGAGCGCGCGGCTCACGCCTGAAACGGTCTGCTGGAGTTTTTCGGCGGCGGCGGTGATCGACCCCGCATCGATCACGGTGACGAATACGAGCAATTCGTCGGTGGAGGTTTTCATTATTGATCCGCAGTCAAGATTCATTTGAGACTAACACGGTTTTTGCAAGACGCGAATGCCGCGATACTCACTGCCAGACTCAATGGATCAATGGAAAACGCAGGAGTAACCATGAAAGTATTTGTGACGGGCGCAGGCGGTTTTATCGGCGGCACGATTGCGGCGCATCTGGTGCGCGCGGGCCATGAAGTGCGCGGCCTCGTGCGCCGCGAGGAACAGTTCGGCGCGCTCGCAGCGCTGGGCATTGCGCCCGTGGCGGGCACGCTCGACGACCGCGATCTGCTGATGCGCGAAGCGCGCGCCGCCGACGCCGTGATCAACGCCGCCAGCAGCGACCATCGCGGCGCGGTGCAGGCGCTGCTCGACGCGCTCGAAGGCTCGGGCAAGACGCTGCTGCATACGAGCGGGTCGAGCATCGTCGGCGATGCTTCGGGCGGCGAAGCCACCGACAAGATCTATTACGAAGACGCCCTGCCCGCGCCGACGCCCGACAAGGCGCCGCGCGTGGCCATCGACGATCTCGTGCTGGCCGGCGCGCAGCGCGGCGTGAAGAGCGCGGTGCTCTGCAACACGCTGATTTACGGCGTGGGCGCGGTGCCCGATACGGCCAGCGTGCAGTTGCCGCGCTTGATCCGTCAGGCGCAAAAGAGCGGCGTGATGCGTCATGTCGGGCGCGGTCTGAACATCTGGTCGAACGTGCATGTCGACGATGTGGCCGAGCTTTATCGGCTCGCGCTCGAGAAAACGCCTGCGGGCACGTTCTATTTCGTCGACAGCGGCGAAGCGGACTTCCGCACCATGACGGCCGCGCTCGCGCAGAAGATGGGTCTGGGCGCGCCGCAGGACTGGCCGCTCGAACAGGCTATCGAGGAATGGGGCTACGAAATGGCGTCGTATGGTCTGGGCTCGAACAGCCGGGTGCGCGGCGAACGCGCGCGCAAGCTGCTGGGATGGACGCCGCAACGCACCTCGGTCACGGACTGGATCCGCGACGAAATGCCCGTGGGTTGAGGCATCGTCTTCAGTCCCGTCTGAAGTTCGACGCAAAAATAAGTGGGCTGCACCACACTATTGTTGCTTATCCGTAAGGTCAATCCGATAAAATCGCGCCGGTTTGCACTACCCGCCGGCGCGTTCTTTGGCCCGGCACCCGGATACGCCGATGCTCCTCGCGCTGAACTTCGACTGGCTGACCAATCTGCTCGCCATTCTGTTCGTGGTTGCGTGCCTCTACGACGCGCGCTACGACGAATATGGCACGTTGACGCTCGCCGCCGCTGCGATGGGACTCATCGTGATGGCGATCGAAGTGTTGTTGCGGCCTGCCTTCGAGATGTCGCTCTAGCGCAGGCGCGCTGTCGATTTCGTTGTGCTTATAATCGACGCTTTTCGCCTACGCTTACAGGCACATTTCTTCTGCTTTACATCCCTCGCAAGCTATGAAGGCTTCTGCTCGTGCGCACAGCACGCGTGCGCCTGTGCGCTGTCTTCGTAGCGGTCGTGATGGCGCATCCATTCGCGCATATCCTTCTCTTCGTTGCGGCCCTTCGGCGTGAATTCGAGCATCGCGTAAGTGCCCAGCGCCATCTCCACGCCTCGCGCATACGCCGAATACGTGTGATACACCTTGCCCTGTTCATCGCGATAGAACGCGCTGATGCCGGGCAATTCGTCGCTCATATAGTCCTGCTCGACGTAGTTGTAAATGGCCTTGCCGCGCGCCTTGTCGGCTTCGCTGAACGAAACGCGATAGTCGAAATTGAAGTCGCTGCCGTTCGACGAGACCCACGGAAAATGCCAGCCCATGCGCTTTTTAAAGGCCTCGATCTTCGCGAGCGGCGCGCGCGAAACGGCGACATAAGTGACGTCGTGATGCTCGAGATGCGTGAGCATGCCGTCCACGTGATCGGACAGAAACGAGCAGCCTGGACACCCCTCTTCCCAATCCGGGCCCAGCATGAAGTGGTAAGTCAGCAACTGGCTGCGCGGGCCGAATAACTGCGCCAGCGTGCGCGAGCCTTGCGGCGTGTCGAACGTATAGGTTTTCTCCACTTTCACCCAGGGCAGCGCCATGCGCTTTGCCACCAGCGCGTCGCGCGCGTGCGTAAAGGCGCGTTCTTCGGCAAGCAGCGCCTCGCGCGCCGCCATCCATTCGGCCTCCGAAACAATCTTGTGCGATTCCATCGTGTCTGCCTCCTTGCGGGTTTGCATCGATAAAACGGCGCTGTGGATGCACCGTTCACGCCATCATTCGAACAGTTCCACCAGATGATCGAGCGCGCTCGACCAGCCTTCGCGGTGCGAGTCACGGGCTTCTTCGTCGAAGAAACGTTCGTGGCGCAGCGTCAGTTCCGTGGTGCTGCCGTCGGCGCGCAGCGTGAGCGTCACGCGCGATTCGCGCTCGGGCGTGCTGCGCCAGGCCCACGTGAATACGAGTTTCGATTCCGGCACGACTTCCAGATAGCGGCCGCTTACGTCATGTTCTTCGCCATCCGGCGAGCGCATCAGGACGCGAAAGCGCCCGCCTGGCCGCACATCGGCCTCGGCGTGCAGGCAGATCGTGTCGAGCGGATGCATCCAGCGCATCAGTTGCGCGGCTTGCGTCCATGCCGCGTAGACCTTCGCGGTGCTCGCGTTGATACGGCGCCGGAGGATGAGGCTGGGGGCACCGGCGTGAGCGCCTGTGTTTGCGTTGGTGTTTGCAGCGCCGGCTGGAGCAGCGTCGGGTTGGGTTGACATGGGTCTTCCTCCACGAATGCGGCCAGACGATCGAGCGCTGCGCTCCAGAAGCGTTCGTAGTGCGCGAGCCACTGCATCGCGTCCTCCATCGGCCCCGCCGCGAGACGGCACGCCACCGTGCGCCCGGTCTTCTCGCGCGTGACGAGACCGGCTTCCGCGAGCACGTCCAGATGCTTCATGACCGCGGGCAGCGACATCGCAAACGGCTGCGCGAGCGCGCTCACCGACAGCACGTCCTGCTGCGCAAGGCGCGCGAGCAAGGCCCGCCGCGTGGGGTCCGCGAGCGCCGCGAAGGTGCGGTTCAGCGCGTCGTCTTCATACTTAACCATGTGGTTTAGCATAGGTCGCATCGCGCCGATGTCAAGCTCGCCCGCCACGCTACTAGAATGACGGTTCGCCCCCTTCACCTGCCCCGCCTGCCCATGCCGTCCAGAATCCGCAACTCGCTGCTCTGGATCTTCGACGCCTTCGAGCGCGAAGCCACCTACGTGCGCAAGCCGATGTTCGGCTGCGACGCCGCCTATGTGGACGGCCTGCTCTGCCTGATCGCCGCCGACCGCGCGAAGCCCTTCAACGGTCTGCTGGTGGCCACCTCGCGCGAGCAGCACGCCGCGCTGATCGAATCGTTTGCCGCGCTGCGTGTGCATCCCGTGCTCGGCAAATGGCTGTACGTGCCGCAGGACGACGAGGCTTTCGAGGACACCGCCGAAGCGCTCGTCGCGCTCGTGCTTGCGCGCGATCCGCGCATCGGCGTCGAACCCAAACCGCGCAAGCGCAGCGGCGGCGGCGGCCGCAACAACAGCATCCTGCCGGGATAAGCGCATTGCGCGCGGCCCCGGAATGCCGCACGGCCCGCGCCGCAGCAAAGCGGACGCGGGCCGTGAAGCCGGCAGGACGGGCCGCCAGGCGTTCCGTCTTGCCGATGGCGGACCATCGATATCAATGACGCGGTGACAGCTGCGTGCAATGCATCAGATAGCCCAGCCGCCCAGGTAGAACGTCGCGAGCACCACGGCGATGATCACCGTGCCGACGTTGAGTTTCTTGATCTCGCCGCTGACGACGCGGCCGATCACCAGCGTCGAAAAGCCCAGCATGATGCCCGTGACGATATTCGCGGTCAGCACGATAAACACGGCGCACACGAGGCCCGCCATCGAATCGACCATGTCTTCCATATCCAGACGCGCGACGCTCGACAGCATCATCAGGCCGACGTACATGAGCGCCGGCGCCGTGGCGTAGGACGGCACCAGACCCGTGAGCGGCGCGAAGAACATCACCGCGAGGAACAGCAGGCCCACGAGCGCCGCGGCCAGACCCGTCTTGGCGCCCGCCGCCACACCGACTGCCGATTCGATATACGCCGCCGCCGGCGCGCCACCGAAGAAGCCCGAGAAAATCGAGCTGACCGAGTCGGCCGTCAGCGCGCGGCCGCCGTTGATGATGCGGCCATTCGCGTCGAGCTGGCCCGCCTGCCCGGCCACGGCGCGGATCGTGCCGGTCGCATCGAACACGGCGGTCATCACGAGTGCGAGCACGCTCGGCAACACCGTGAGCGAGAGCGCGCCCTTGATGTCCATCGCGCCGATCAGCGAAGCATGACCCGGCGCCGACAGCGACGGCCACGCAAACACGCCATGGAATTGCACGGCCGGATCGAGCGCAAGACCGAGCGCCGAAATCGCCACGATCACGATCAGGATCGAGCCCGGCACGCGACGGCGCACGAGGCCGAAGATCGCCGCGAGACCGATCACCGACATGATCACCGGCAGCGACGTGATATGGCCGAGCGACACCGGCAGACCCGCGCCGGGATTCTTCACCACGAGGCCCACATCGTTGGCCGCGATCAGCAGCAGGAACAGCCCGATGCCGATGCCCGTGCCGTGCGCGATGCCGTGCGGCAGATTGCGCAGAATCCACGAGCGCACGCCGGTCACGGAAATCGCCGTGAATACGAGGCCCATCAGGAACACCGCGCCGAGCGCGACTTCGGGCTTGAGGCCCTTGCCGAGCACCAGACCGAAGGCGGTGAACGCAGTCAGCGAAATCGCGCAGCCGATGGCGATCGGCAGGCGCGCCCACAGCCCCATCAGCAGCGAGCCGAATGCGGTGGTCAGACACACGGCGACAAATACGGCGCTGGTGTCGAAGCCCGCCTTGCCGAGCATGCCCGGCACGACGAACACGGAATACACCATCGCAAGGAAGGTGGTGACGCCGGCAATACACTCCTGGCGCACGGAACTGCCGCGCTGGAGGATGCCGAAATATCGGTCGAGAAAGCCGCTTGCTTCGGCGAGGGTTTCATCGACTTCGCTGTCGCGAAGGGCCGGGTCGGTCAGGCTTGCTACGTCCGACAACGGCTGTGCGTGCGGTTCCATCATGGTGAGTGCCTCCTTTATCAGCATGCTGAAACGGTCCCGCATCTCCTTGGGGAGCCGTCATCAGGTTCGTCTCGCAGGTTTTTGACTTGTGGGTGTCGACGCACAGCCAGATGCGCTCTTTTGGCGCATGTCTATTTTTGAAGTCTGTTTTGACATCTTTTGACAGGTTCGAAGGTTAGGCCAAGGCGTCATAGGCTCCCATCGCGAGAATCGCATTGAGGTCATGCCGCGATGCTTATATCGCCGTATGCAAGGCGCACCGGGTCGCCGGGCTTGGCGTATACCCCGGTGCGATTCAGGGCATTCGCGGTGCGCGGCCGCCGGGCGCGCGGTTTGCTGGGGTCGGTTCAGGACCGGTTCAATCGGCCGACGGGAAAGCGGCGAAATAAGCCAGGCGCATTGCTGACGGATTGCCGAATGCGCTTTTAATTACAGTTCTTTCAAACAGGCCAGTATGAACGGCAAATCTGCAGTGAATCGGCGGGCAAACCGGCAGATTTTTGCTGGCCGAATAACGGTTGATCAGCGGCTGATTAATGGCTGCTCAATGGCTGATTAAGGCGAATGACCGCCCCATGCGGGTTAAACTCTCACGACCCGGTTTTCCCCCGCCGCGCGCCCAGCGCCGGCCGCTCCTGGAGTTTCTGTAGATGAGAGGCGGTTTCGCACGTCCTGCTGTATCCCTGACATTCGAACTGCTCGCCCATGCCACCTACGATGGCGAAGGCCAGTTTCCCGCACTGCCGGACCTCGCCGCCAATCTCAAACACGGCAACGCCGTACTCGCCAGTTTCGCCGACGAAACCCGC
>NZ_JAAGPR010000033.1 GCF_017104965.1 Paraburkholderia sp. Ac-20340 | reverse complement strand
AAAAAAAAAAAAACAAAGAAAAGGAGATATGCAACTTCAGGATAAAATGTGAAAAGGAGAAGAAGAGAATATGAGATATATTCGTAGTGAGACAGATGTAGTTTATAAAGAAGAAATAGTTCTCGAGCTGGTACGGAGTAGGAGTACAAGTAGAAGAGGTCACATATGAAGGTGACACAGAGAGAGCACGAAACACAGCTGTGTCCATAAATGACGACGGGATAGTGTATCATGTGGCATGAGCGCACCAGATCGCATCACTCTGCGACTGAATGGTCAATGTAGTCTCTACTAGACCGCCCGAGCTCAACTACATCTCCTACCATCACGTTGTTCTCTTCAAATCGCTATACTCCACCATCTAGATCGCTCCTCACTACTACATTACTCACTCAGATTGCTTATTATTTTTTTTTTTGTATACTCTGTCCCGTCATTTTTTTACATTTTTTTTTTTTTTA
>NZ_JAAGPR010000032.1 GCF_017104965.1 Paraburkholderia sp. Ac-20340 | reverse complement strand
CGTGCTTCTTTTGCAGACGGTGCGCGGTGAAGGCGAGCACGCCCGCAAGCAGCACGAACAGCGCCATCGGAAAACCCGGCACGAGCGCGAAACCGAGCAGCAGCAAGGCCGCGAACCACAATGCGCGGGCGCTGCTGGTGAACTGGCGGCCGATCGCTTCGCCGAGCGAATCCTGGCCGTCGGCCTTGCCTTCGTCCACGCGCGTGATCATCACGCCCGCCGCCACTGAGATCAGCAGCGAGGGAATCTGCGAGACCATCGCATCGCCGATCGAGAGCACCGAAAATCGATTCGCCGCTTCTCCCGCGCTCATGCCGTGATACGCGACGCCCACCGCGATGCCGCCGACAATGTTGATCAAGGTGATCATCAGGCCCGCGATGGCATCGCCTTTCACGAACTTCATCGCGCCGTCCATGCCGCCGTGCAGCTGGCTTTCGACCGCGAGCCGCGCGCGCTTGCGGCGCGCCTCTTCGGGCGTGAGGATGTTGGCGCGCAGGTCGGCGTCGATGCTCATCTGCTTGCCGGGCAGCGCGTCGAGCGTGAAGCGCGCGCCGACTTCGGCCACACGCTCCGAGCCCTTCGCGATCACGATGAACTGCACCACCGAGATGATCACGAACACCACGAGGCCGACCACCAGATTGCCGCCCACCACCAGCTCGCCGAAACTCTCGATGATGGTGCCCGCGTCGGCGTGCAGCAGGATCGATTTGGTCGAGGCGATGTTGAGCGACAGGCGGTAGAGCGTGGTGAACAGCAGCACCGAGGGAAACGCCGACAGCGATGCGATATGGCCCACGTACATCGTGACCATCAGCAGCACGACGCTGATCGTGATGTTCACGGCGAGCAGGCCGTCGATGATGGCGGGCGGCAGCGGCAGGATCATCAGCGAGACGATCGCGATCAGCAGGATCGCGATGCCGGCTTCGCCCGCCGCGGGTAGTTTGAGTCGTTGGGTAGACATGCAGGGTTCCTCGCTCAGGCGTGGGAGTCCGCCTTCGCGGACGCGGCAGCGAGGCCGTCGACCCAACGCAGGATCGCGGCCACCGCTTCAAACAGGGCTTCGGGGATAGGCTGGTTTTCGGGTACGCGATGCAGCATGCGCGCGACCGGCGCATTGGCGACGATCGGCACGCCCGCTTCGGCGGCGTAGCGGCGCAGCAGCAGCGCGTGCTCGTCCAGGCCGCGTGCGATGACCACGGGCAGCGGAAATTCAGCCGGGTCGTAGCGCAGCGCCACGGCGTAGTGCGCGGGATTCACCACCACCACATTGGCGCGCCCGACACCTTGTTTCGGCCCTTCGTTGACGAGCTTGCGCGCGAGGCGCTTGCGCTCGCCTTTCATCTCCGGATTGCCTTCGCTTTCCTTATGCTCGCGCTTGACTTCGTCCTTCGACATGCGGTTCTTGCGGATGAACAGCCACTTCTGCAACTTGAAATCCACGGCTGCGATCACGCCGAACACGCCCAGCGCCACGGCTACCACATGCATCGTCACCGACCACATCACTTCGCATAGCTGAGGAATCGAGCGGTCGAGGGCGCTGGCCACCACCGGCAGCGAAGCGCGGATCGTGCTCCACATCACGGCAAGCAGCACGATCGCCTTGCAGACCATTTTGGCGAGATCGATGGCGGCGTTCATCGAGAAGATCTTCTGGAATCCCGATCCGGGGCTCACGGCGTTGAGTTTCGGCATCACCGCTTTCATCGCGATCTGCATGCCGGTTTGGGGCATCAGCGCGAGCAGCGCGGCGCCGAGCGCCAGCACGGCCACGCCCGCGAGCAACGCGGCCGCGTGAATGCCGATGTCGATCAGCGCATTGGCGATCCACGGGCCGTCGCGCGCGGTGCCCGCAAAGTCGAGCGCTTCGGTGAGCAGCGCGCGCAAGGTGTCGACGATATGCGCGCCGCCCGCTTGCAGTGCGAGGAACACGGCGGCGAGGCAGGCCGTCTCGACGACATCGGCGCTTTTGGCGACCTGGCCTTCTTCGCGGGTCTTCTTGAGCTTCTGCTGCGAGGGCTCTTCGGTTTTTTCGTCGCTCATGAGCGGGCTTCCTGGATGCTGGTTGCGATTGGGCGCGCATCGATACAGCGCATCGGCGCAACGATAAGAAAGCGCACCGCGCATCCTCTTGCGCGATGCGAAGCGGTGGCGCGCGGCGCGAACGGTGGCGCGCGCGCCGCCGGACTGCCTCGCCCGCGCTTCGCATATCGATGTGCGGCTTCGTGTGGCGGGCGTTGCGCGGCGCGGCCATTGCGTAACTTGCGAGCCATGCGCGGAACGCATCGACAGTGACGAATCGCACAGCAGGCTTCGTCGCGATGCACCGCAATCACTTATGGATCGTCTGGGAGAAACGATGGACGCACTCAAGGCTCAACCGCCGTGCCCGCGCGAGGCGCTCGGCGTGCTTACCGATCTGGCCGCGGCTGCGTTTGCGGCCGCAGGCGCGGCGGCGCAGGCGAAAGCGCGCGGTATCGATGTCGAAGACCTCGAACAACTCGTCGGCGCGCTGCGCCTGTTGAGTCCGCAACGCGCCGAGTTTGGCTTCTTCGAAGGCTGGCTGCGCATGCTGCGCGAAGAGTGGGACGAGGCCGAATGGCTGTTTCGCGATCTCGCGGCGCGTGGTGTGTGCCTGCCGTCGAGCAAGGGCATGTTGCTGCAGTGCCTGAAGGCGCGTGGCAGCTTCGGCTGGCAGGACGAGGCGCGTGAACTCGCTCGCGAGCACGCGGACGATGAAGTGGGGCGGCTCGCGCGCACGCTGCTCGCCGCCGGCGATTTGCAGGACGCCGCACGCGATGCGGCGCGCACCGGGCGATTCGTGCCGCCCGACTCTGCGCTCGAACTCGAAACCGACGCGCACGACCGCGCCACGGCACGTCTCGACACGGCGCCGCGCCTGGCGCTGGAGTTGCCGCTGGAGTTGCAGTACTTGCGCATTTGAGCGCCGCGCGCGGGCGAGAGCACGCGCATGCCCATTACCGGAGACGCGAAATGAATTCCACGCTCGTCACACAGTTCGATATCGACCGCATTCTCGACACCGGCAGCGGCACGCATGCAAGCACGCCGCCCGCCGCGCTCGCCGAGCGCTTCCAGGCGCTGCTGGAGCAGGAGCCCGGCGCGCAGGCGAGTCTGTCCGCCACGTCCGCGCCCGGCTCGCGGCTCGATGTGGTGAAGCAGGCCGTCGAGGACCAGGCCGCCGACTATCGCCAGGTGCCCAACGACGTGCTCTATATGAGTCAGCATCTGAGCGCGCTCTCGATGGAGCGCCTCGCCGCCGCCGACATGACGATCCAGCTGGAGATCGCCAGCCTCAACGCCGATCTGCAAGTCAAGATGGCCACGGTGCAATCCACCAAGGACGCCGTGCAGACGCTCATGAAGAACCAGTGACATGAAACCCGACTACGACGAACGCGCACCCGGTGCGCAAGGCCGGACCGGCCCGATTCTTCGCCAGCCTCGCGCGCTGCGTCGCCTCTTGCCCTGCGTTTCGCTGGCGCTGCTGCTCGCGCTCGTGGGCTGCAAGAAGGAGCTGTATGGGCAGTTGAGCGAACAGGACTGCAATGTGATGGTCGCTACGCTGATCGAATACGGTGTGGATGCACAAAAGAGTTCGCCCGATGGCGGCAAGACGTGGTCCGTCGCCGTGGACGACGCGCAGATCGTGCGGGCGATGCAGGTCTTGCGCGCGCGCGGCATACCCGAGAACAAGTACGACAATCTCGGCGCGTTGTTCAAGAAAGACGGCCTCGTTTCCACCCCGACCGAAGAGCGCGTGCGCTTCATTTACGGGCTTTCGCAGGAACTCAGCGACACGCTGTCGAAGATCGACGGCGTGGTGGTCGCGCGCGTGCAGATCGTGCTGCCCGACAACGATCCACTGGCGCAGACGGTCAGGCCGTCGTCGGCTGCCGTGTTCATCAAGTACCGGCCAGACGCGAGTCTCGACCGGCTCGTGCCCGCGATCAAGAACCTCGTGGTGCACAGCATCGAAGGTCTCACTTACGACCAGGTGAGCGTGACCGCGATCGCGGCCGATCCGCTCGCCCTCGCGCCGCGCGCGAATGCGGCGAACGATCTGCTGATTTACGCGGGCGGTGCGCTCGGCATGGTTCTGCTGCTGGGCGTGGCGGCGTTCGCGTTGATGCGCGCGCGCGGCGCGGCGTCGCGCGATGGCGTGGCCGGGCTGGCCGCGAAGCTGTTGAAGCGGCGCGCGAAAGGCGCTGCGGCGGCGCAGGCGAGCGCGTCGGCCGATGTGAACAATGCGGCGGCGTGACGATGGAAATGCTCATGAACGACCGCACACTTGAGAACGCCGACGACAGCCAGTGCGCGCGTGTGATCGCGGCGCGGCTCGCGCGCTACCGGCATCGGCGGCGCACCTTGCTCGACTGGATGCATCCGTTGCGGCGCGAGCGCTTGTGGCGCACGGCGGGCGTGCCGGGCGGCGTGGATCGAAGCCGCACTCGAAGCGAGGACCGAAGCAATGACCGAAGCAATGAAGCGCTGGCCGAAGCCGTGCTCGCGGATGCCGGCGTGCCGGTGCCGCCGCTCGCCTGTTTTGTGTCGCCGGGTGCGGCGCTCGCGCTGATCGAGCCGTTGCACGCACAACGAATATGGCGCTTGCGCGCGCTTTGCGAGCACGCCGATGAAATCCGCGCATGGATCGACCGGCCGCGCCGCGCGCTCCTCGCGCAGTGGCTCGGCGAGAGCGGCGTGCGCGTGCTGCTCTCGATGCCGCGCGATTTGCAGGGCGATTTGTACCGCGATTTGCACCCTGAAGCGGCGCTCGATGCGCGCGCGCCCGATATCGCCGATACGCTCGCGGCGCGGGGTTTCGAGCGGCTCGCGCGCGAATGCGGCGAGGCGTTCGCGCTGATGCGCTTCGCGTTGCCGAACGACGCGCTGCAGGCAGCGTGGCCCGAACTGGACGACGCGAGCACGCCTCGCACGACGATTGCGGACGCGCTCGCTGCGCGTCTGCCTGAACTTCTGGCGGAGGCCGCATGATGATCTGGTTGCGCAATGCGTCGCGCGAGGGCTGCGATGCGGGCGCGGGAGCGGGCGTCGAACACGACGTCCTGCGTGCGCATGAACTGGCGGAACTGGTGGACATGGACGAAGCGCTCGCCGCGCTGCAGGCGCGCTGCGATGCGATGCTCGACGCCGCCCACGCAGACGCCCGCGCGCTGCGCGAAACCGCGCAGGCGCAGGCCGCGGCGCAGCTTGCCGAAGCCGCAGCGCGTCACGCCGACGCCGCGCGCGAAGGCCGCGCGGCGGGGCTGCGCGACGCGCTCGCGGATTGGCACGCGCGCCACTTGCGACTTCCCGATGCAGCCGCGCAAGCGGTGGCGCGGCGCGAACGCGCGCGTCTTGCCGAACTGGTGGTGCTTGCCGTCGAACGGATGGTGGCCGCGAGCGATCCGGCCGAACTGTTGCGCCGCGCCACGTCCACGCTCGACAACATCGTCGCCGATGGCAGCGTGCTCGACGTGGCCGTGCATCCGACGCGGTTCGCAGCGGCCACTCAGGCTTTTGCGGAATTCGCGGCGCAGGCGCGCGATCTGGGCCGCGCGGTGCGGGTGCGCGTTCGCGCCGACGCGGCGCTGCAAACCGGCGCTTGCCTGTGCGAGAGCGAACTCGGCACCGTTGATGCGGGCCTGGACGTGCAGTTTGAAGCGCTGCGCGAGGCGCTGGCGCGGGCGCTCGACGAGCACAGCGATACGCCGGACGACGCGCAAATCGAAGCGCAAATCGATGTGCCGGTGGACATCGTAATCGCGCCCGAACAACCCGCCTCGTTACAGGAAGCCGACGCGCCATGAGCCCCACCAACGCCCCAGCACAATCGGCAAGTTTCGACCGTTTCACCTCCGACCTCGAACGCGAATTGCGCATGCCCGTGCGCACGACGGGCTACGGCAAGATCCAGGAAGTGATCGGCACGCTTATCAAGGTCGCGGGTCTCGACGCGCAGCTCGGCGAACTCTGCGAACTGCGCTCGCCGCAAGGCGCGCTGCTGCAACGCGCCGAAGTCGTGGGCTTCACGCGCGGCATCGCCTTGCTTTCGCCGTTTGGGCGGCTGGGCAACGTTTCGCGCGAGACGCGCGTGCGCGGTCTCGGCCGGCCGCTCGCGCTGCGCATCGGCACGGGTCTGCTCGGCCGCGTGATCGACAGCCTGGGCGAGCCCGTCGACGGCAAGGGCCCGCTCGATTGCGACGCGTGGCAACCCGTGATCGCCGATCCGCCCGATCCGATGAGCCGCCCCGTGCTCGACACGCCGCTGCCCACCGGCGTGCGCGTCGTGGACGGCATGATGACGCTCGCCGAAGGCCAGCGCATGGGCATTTTCGCGCCCGCTGGCGTGGGCAAGAGCACGCTGATGGGCATGTTCGCGCGCGGCGCGCGCTGCGATGTGAACGTGATCGCCTTGATCGGCGAGCGTGGCCGCGAAGTGCGCGAATTCTGCGAGCACATTCTGGGCGAGGAAGGCATGGCGCGCTCGGTGGTGGTGTGCGCGACCTCCGATCGTTCCTCCATCGAACGCGCCAAAGCCGCCTACGCGGCCACCGCCGTCGCCGAATACTTCCGCGATCGCGGCCAGCGCGTGCTGCTGATGATGGATTCGCTGACGCGATTTGCGCGCGCGCAGCGCGAGATCGGCCTGGCCATGGGCGAGCCGCCCACGCGGCGCGGCTTCCCGCCCTCGATCTTCGCGGAGCTGCCGCGTCTGCTCGAACGCACGGGCCGCGCCGAACGCGGCTCGATCACGGCGCTCTACACGGTGCTAGCCGAAGACGAATCGGGCGGCGATCCGATCGCCGAGGAAGTGCGCGGCATTCTCGACGGACACATGATCCTGTCGCGCGAGATCGCGGCGCAGAACCGCTATCCCGCCATCGACGTGAGCGCCAGTCTCTCGCGCGTGATGTCCCAGGTCGTGAGCCGCGAGCATGTGGGCGTGGCCGGGCACGTGCGCCGCCTGCTCGCCAAACACAAGGAAGTGGAGCTGCTGATCCAGGTGGGCGAATACCAGAGCGGCGCCGATCCGGTGGCCGACGAAGCGGTGCAGAAAATCGAGGCGATCCGCGCTTTTCTCAGCCAGCCGACCGACCTGCTGGTCGATTTCGACGAGACGCTCGGCCAGCTCGCGGAGATCGTGGCGTCATGAAGGATCGCCGGGTGATTGCGATCGATCGCGTGCTGTCGCGTCGCGAGGCGCTCGGGCGCAAGCTCGACGCGGCGCTGGCCGCGCAGCGCGCCGATGTCGCGCAGAAGACGCACGCGCTCGCGGCAAGCCGCGCGCAGACCGAAGCGCAGGCCGCGAAGCTCGCGCTGGAAGATGCGAAGCTCGACGCGATGCTGGACGGCGCGTTTCGTCCCGACGTCTTGCTCGCGCTGCGCGAGTGGCGCGCCGAGGAATCGGCGCGACTGGCGGCGTGTGAAGGCGATACGGCGCGCGCCGTGCAGACGCTGGCCGCGAGCGAGGCCGCGTGCGCCGAGGCGCGTCTGCGCATCGTGCGCAATCGCGCGCGCATCGACGTCTACACGCGCCATCGCGACCGGCTCGCGCAGGCGCTGGCGCAAGCGCGCGAAGATGCCGAGGAAGAAGAGACAAGCGAACAGCGACGCCCCGCGCGCGCCGCCTGAGTTATCCGGAGAGCCTGCTTGCGATGAACGACATCACTTATCAGACACTCATGGCCGGCCACCATCTGGTCGGCTTCGTGACCCTGCTCGCACTGTGCAGCGAGCGTCTCATGGTGCTCATGATCGTATTCCCGCCCACCGCCGACGGCGTGTTGCAGGGCCGCGTGCGCACCGCGCTCGCGCTGTTGTGGAGCGTCTTCGTGGCCTGGGGGCAGCAGGGCTTCTACGAAGATTCCACCCCGCTGATGCTGGTGGCGATCGGCATCAAGGAAGCGCTGCTGGGGCTGGTGTTCGGCTTCGCGGCGTCGTCGGTGTTCTGGGCCGCCGAGTGTGTGGGCGTCTATGTGGACGACCTCGCGGGCTACAACAACGTGCAGATGCAGAACCCAAGCCAGGGTCAGCAGAGCTCGCTCACGTCCGCGCTTTTGAGCCAGTTCGCCATCGCCGCGTTCTGGCTGCTCGGCGGCATGACGTTTCTGCTGGGCGCGCTCTATGACTCGTATCGATGGTGGCCGCTCGGCGCGCTCGTTCCGGCGGGCGGGCAGGTGCTGGAGAGCTTCGTGCTGCATCAGACCGATTCGCTGATGGAGACCGTCGCCAAGCTCGCCGCGCCGATGATGCTGATGCTGTTGCTCGTGGATATCGGCTTCGGCTTCACGAGCAAGATGTCGCAAAAGCTCGAACTGGGTTCGCTCGCGCAACCGGTGAAGGGCGCGTTGACGATTCTGTTGCTGGCGCTGCTCGCGGGCGTGTTCCTCGCCGAGGTGCGCGGGCAGATCGCGCTCACCGGGCTCAGCGCGCAGGCGCAGGCGCTGTCGCGCGGCGAGGTGGAGGGCGAGGCGCGCGCGGGTGGCGGCAAGCCGTCTGCGGCGCCGGCTGCGACAGCTGCGACAACGAAGAGCGGTGCGCAATGACGCGGCGCGATGCGCATGACGCCGCCGCGTGCGCGACGACGATCGATCCGCTGGACAGCGGCATCGTGGCGGCGCTCGTGCGTCTGCTGTGGCGTGCGGCGCGGCACGACGCGCTCGCGTCGCTTGCCGATCTCGACGAGCTTGCCCATGCGATCGACGTTCTCCAACCGGATGCGCCGCGTGCGCGGATCGCGCTGGCATGGCGTTATCTGCGCGTGCGCGCGTGGCGGCGCGCGCTTGACGAGTTACGTGGCGTGGAGCGGCGCGCGGGGTTGAGCGCGCTCGGCACGGCGCTGGCTGCCGTGTGTCTGTATGCGCTCGGCGAGGCGTCGTGGCGCAGCTACGCGCGCAAGGCCGCCGCGGCGGGCGACGACGAGGAGGCCACGGACACGGCACTCGCGCTGCTGGCCGCGCCGCCGCTTGCGCCGGTTTCCATGCCGATATCGAAGCCAGGCGCGGCAGCGAAAGGCATCGCCGCGTGCGCGGTCGGTTCGCATGGCGAGCGCGCGGTTCGCATCGCTGCGCGTCGGCGGCGCGCGGCGCAGGCAGACTAGCGGCATCGCATGAAGGACGACGACGCGCCGCGCGCGCCGCGTCTTTCCCGGCAATTCGACCTGATGGCCCCGAGGGCTCGCGAGGGAATAGTGACTTACACACGATTGAGGGAAGACGTCGCGGGCGGGCTCGCAAAGGTGCTATGGAACGCATCGCAGCTCGAAGACCCGGCGGACTTCGAGGATCTGCTCGAAGCGATCCGCGTGCTGCGGCCGCGCTGGCGCGGCGCAGGCACGGTGATGGCGTGGCGCCATGTGCGGCGCGGCGAGTGGGACGCGGCGCGCCGCGTACTGGAAGACGCCGATGCAGAGGCGCAGCGCTCGGCCATGCATGCGGTGCTGATGGCCGTCTGCCTGTACGGGCTCGAAGATCCGCTCTGGCACAGTTATGCGCGCACCGCGGTCGATCAGGATGCGTATCCGCACGCCGCGCAAATCGGCAACCGGCTGCTCGCGCAGGCGGCGGCCACCCAGCAGGCGGCGCTGCCTGCCAAAGCCGACGCCACGCCGGCACGCGACGCCTGCACGTCTTCGATGATGTGGATGCGCGCCTGATGTCTGGCGATGCGTAAACCGGTGTCAGCCAGTCGATAGGGAATCCGTAATAAATATAAAGGATTGCGAAGTTTGTGGTTTATTGGCGTGCCGGGTGGCGGCGCGTTCATTTGACTGAATCCGTCATGGACGACGACGGTTTCGAGCGTCTCTTAACTTACTCTCACAGGACAACATCATGGTCTCTCTCAATCTCGATCCGTCGATCAGCGGCGGCCAGTTTCAATCGACGGACGACGTGAGCGGCACGGGCGGCCAGGATAGCGCGCTCATGAAGGAACTCGCCAAGGTGCTCGGCCCGGAACTCGCGAAGGCGCTCGAAAAGGATCTCGCTGAACTCGGCGATGGCGGTGACGGCTCATCGGGCGGCACTGGCGGCACCGGTGGCGCGGGCGGGACGGGCGGTTCCGGCGGCGACGGCATGAACGCGCAGAGCGCATCCGGTGCGCTGGCGGGCTACATGGGCACCAATGGCAACCAGTCGCTCGACATGAACGATCTCTACAAGCTCGCGGAAGGGCAGTCGGCGGGCGGCAATGGGCAGACGCCGTCGCCGGCGGTGCAGCAGGCCGCGAAATTCATGCTGCAGAATCCCGACACGTTCAAGCAGATCGAAACCAACGACGTTGCCGGTGCGGACGGCAAGTCGGGCATCCAGAATTTCCAGAACGCCGCGCAGGGCAACATTGCGCTCGACGACGCCAGCGGCGCTGGCGGCGATGACGGCAGCACGGGAAGCACGGGCGGAACCAGCGGCACGGGCGACGCAAGCGGCCTGGGCGACGACGGTTCGTCGATGAATGCGCAGAGCGCGTCGGGCGCACTCGCGGGCTACATGGGCACGAACGGCAACAAGGCGCTGGACATGAACGATCTCTACAAGCTCGCGCAAGGGCAGTCGGCGGGCGGTAATGGCCAGAAGCCGTCGGCGGAAGTGCAGCAGGCCGCGAAATTCATGCTGCAGAATCCCGATACCTTCAAGCAGATCGAAACCAACGACGTCGCGGGCGCGGACGGCAAGTCGGGCATCGAGAACTTCGAGAACGCCGCACAAGGCAATATCGCAACCGGCGACTCCGGCAGCACGGGCGGCACGAACAACGCGGGCGGCACGTCCGGCACCGACGACGCCAGCGGCGCGAACGCGATGGGCACGAACGAAGCGGCGGGGGCGCTGGCCGGCTACATGGGCACGAACGGCAACAAGGCGCTGAACGTGGAGGACCTCTACAAGCTCTCGCAAGGCGAAGCGGCGGGCGGCAATGGCCAGAAGCCGTCGGCCGAAGTCCAGCAGGCCGCGAAGACGATGCTCGCGAATCCCGATACGTTCAACAAGATCGAAACGCATGACGTTGCGGGCGCGGATGGCAACTCCGGCATCCAGAACTTCCAGAACGCGGCGCAAGGCCTGGTCTGAACGGCACGCGAAACCTGCGGCGCTTCGTGCGCCGCTACTGTGAAAAAGGGGCGCTGAAAAATCAGCCGCCCCTTTTTGCTTGATCGATGAGATTCGATGCATCACGCGCGCTTCGTCATACGGTGCACGATCCAGTGTCCGCGTCGCGCGACGGCGGGCCAGCCGTTGCGGCGCATGAATCCGAGACACACGGCGTTGTCGGCTTCCACTTCCGCGAAGATCACGGGTTGCAGCGCGAACAGCCAGTCGAGCGCGGGTGCGAGCAGGCGCGCCCAGTGGCCGTGGTACTGCGGCAGCACGGCGATATGCGCGGTTTCGCCATCGAACAGGATGCCGCCGATTGCGCGGCCATCGCACTCGAAACCGATCGACGGGCAATCGCGATAGCGCGCAAAAAAAGCGGCGCGCGCCGCGATGGCGCGCCCGCTTCCGGGGACGAAGCCGTAGCGGCGCGAATCGGCGTCGAAATAGACGTCGAGATCCGCGCGCGCCGCGAGCCGCAAACGGCTCAACGATAGCTCTCGTGCAGGTCGTCGGCGTCCTGGCTGCCGAGCAGATTACGCATCGCTTTGCGCACATGCACGTCGGAATGCTCGCTGGCGCTCTGCGCGTAGCCGTGCCACGCCGGGTCGTTCAGGCGACGCAGGCACAGCGCCTTGAGCGCCGCGTGTTCGTCGCCCGCACCGTTGACGTATTGCCAGGCGTCGTGCGCGCGGCCGCGCTGGATGGCGATCATCACCGGAAAGACGAGCAGATCCCGCGTTTGCGGATACTCGGTGTTGAGGCGCTCGAGCAGCGCTTGCGCGCGATCCAGCGCGTTGTCGCGGATGCTCGCGACGAGATCCGCGCCTAGCGCCTCAGGCGTGCTGTAGTCGGCCAACGGTTGCGCGTGCAACTGAATCGATGAAGAAGATGCCGCCGGTGCAGGCGTCTGGGTGAGCGTGTCCATGTCGTGCCTCCGTTCAAATGGGAAGACCCGCACCCGCGCCGCGCACGAGGCTTTGCGCAGCGAGCACGCCGGTCATCGCGAGGCCGCTGTTCATGCCGGTGCCGCCCAACGCGCCGAGCGCGCCGTCCAGCAAATGATTGGCCGCGCTCGCTTCGAGGCCTTCAGGCGTGAGTTGCAGCAGATTGGTGCCCGTTTTCAGCGCGCCGCCCACGGCATCGCCGAGACCTTCACCCATCTTTTTCGGGTTAAGCGTCAGCGCGCCCTCGACGAGCTCCATGCCCCCTTTGACCACGCCGCCGATACCCTTGGCGACGCCTTCGACCGCCTGACCGACGTCATGCGCCAGCCCTTCGATCGCTTTTCCGATTGCACTCATATGTGTACTCCGCGTGAGGTTGAACGTGAGGCGCACGTAGGCGCCATATCGCATCGTAGTCACCGGAGCGGCGAAGGAAGGCTGGCCTGCGAAGCCGGGCAACGCGAAACGAAACGAAACGGGCTTGACTGGGGACACTGGGCTCGCATGTCCCAGTTGCCGAAGGGCGCAATCAATGTCAACGCATGCGATACCGCTGCTATGCAGCACTTGATGCAATACATACAGCTCGATGCGCTAAATGGCTTAATGGATGGTTATGCACCGATCAAAAGTCTTGGGAAATACGGGTCGCACGCGCAGCGGTTATTGATAGCGTGACTTGAGATCCATCATCAGGAGCCGGTTGTCGGCGTCTTCGTGCATGCCACCGTCCGCCACAATTTTGCTCCTGAGGTCGTTTATCAGGTCGAGCTTTTTATCGGGATCCGGCTCGTCGCTGATGGCCTGCACTGCATCCGAATGTTTCTCGACTGCACCGGAAATCCAGTTATGGAGTTCGGGAGAGACTGTCTTCGGCGGCACCCGCTTATTCGACGCTCCAGGCTGCATGGCGAGAAGTTCCGGCGACATCGAGGGGGGAATCGTCGCGACTGGGACCAGACCCACCTTGGAAATGGCGCCTGGGTTGACCTTGCGGTCGCCACTCATGCTATTCACAAAATCCCCATCGTGGGCAGTGGCAGCGTTGCTCGCGGCGTCCCACGATTTTCCTGTTTTGCCCGTTCCTTGCTTGAACCCGGCGCTTTGC
This sequence comes from Paraburkholderia sp. Ac-20340, assembly GCF_017104965.1. Classification (GTDB taxonomy): domain Bacteria; phylum Pseudomonadota; class Gammaproteobacteria; order Burkholderiales; family Burkholderiaceae; genus Paraburkholderia. Next base: position 83,663 of record NZ_JAAGPR010000032.1, on the reverse strand, counting down.
GGTACCACCACGGCATACATGACATTGGTCTTGTTGGGCTTGAGGTAGTCGTCGGCGGGACGCCTGGACGTGTAGAGCCCGGATCCGTGAATGTTCATTCCGGCAATGCCGCCCCCCTGGCCGGTATTCGCATTGGCAGAAAAGCCTTGATTCCTGATCGCGTCGGCATTTTCCTGAGTGGTGACGTGATAGCCGAACACTTCGACAGGCCCGTGCTGGTCCTTCAACGCGTTCTTGATCTTCGATTCGATCTGCCTGGCCTGCTCCGTGGTTGGAACCTTCGAGTGCACCGGAAGATCGGGAATGTCGATCACCTTTCCGCCGAGTTGGGGGGCTCCGGCGGCATGCGACGAGATTGCGCCGATTTGCGATGCATGTGCCGGCATGGCCGATGCCGGGTGCTCGGCGCGGGGCGGCAGCGCGGCGTTCAGTCTCATTCGCTTCGCCGGTTGCTCCATCGCTTCGTTAATGTCATCAGCCGAACGCTTTATCGCGGGCGGGTCGGCGGACTGCGGCAGAGATGGTTTACGACTGGGTGCTGCGGTAAGGCCCGACAGTTCATGTGAGCCTTGTGGCCGTGCTGCCCCAACTTCTCCCGGTAGCGTGCGATTGAGCGGCTCAGATTGCTGTGTCTCGCCGGGTTGATAACTCGTCGTTCGTGCGTCAATGTGAAGCGGCATTGAGGTGCCCTCGGGAAACGTATCTTTCCGCATTGTGTCGGCCTGTCGGAGCGCACTAGCGCGCGCACGCGAACCTGGCTACAAGGGGGCGAACCTCGACTCGTTTAAAGCGAACTCACTTGCGATCTTTAAATCTCTGCGATTTTGGCACGGGCTTTGAACGTCCCTCTTGCGCAATGAAATACAGCGCGCTTTGCATGGTTCGACGCAAGCTTCGCAGCAAAAATACGGTCGATCGTTTTCAAGCGTAAATCCACAGTACCTACGGCAATATAGTTTCAATATATACGAACGTTCGTAATTTCGTTTCTCTATAAATAATGGCATGTAATAAACAAAATAACGAAAGCCCTTCAATAGGCCTTCAGAATGCCGCGGCAATGTCGTAACTAGATAGGTGAAACCCTTATCCCAGCGATGCGTTTTTGCCCGGAATTCATATGAAGAATACAAGATTATCGACCCGCCTGATTGCAGGTTTTTCCCTGCTGACTGTGCTGCTGATTGTGGTGGCTGGAATTGCTTTTTACGGTCTATCGCAACTGAATAGCCGGCTCGATGATATTGCGCGAGTCAATAATGCCGAGGCCCGACTTGCCAACGTTTTGAAATCATCGATTCAGGATCGCGCCATCGCGGTTCGCAATCTCGCGCTTCTGGATAATCATGATGAACTGTTAGCCGAAGTCGACCGTATCAAGGAACAGGATAAGGTGTATGCCGATGCGGCCAAAGCGTTGCGCGACATGTTCGCGCAGGAGCCTGGCACGACAGATGGCGAGCGCAGGCTGCTAGCCGAGGTCGATCAGCAGGAGCTGGTGGCGGTTCCTCCGATGAAGAAAGCGATTGAACAGGCGGTCGCAGGCGATATCGCCACGACGACCCGGACGATCATGCACGAGGCCCGTCCGCCGCAGCGCGTCTGGCTCGCAAAAGCCGTCGCGCTCGCCGATCGCGAGGACGAGGAAAACGCCGATGCCCAGAAAGAGGCGGTAGCCACTTACGCCAGCATCCGCATGCTGGTCGGCTCGCTGGTAGCGCTCGCTATTGGCGTTGCCATCGTCACCGCCGTGCTCATTACACGTAGCGTGCTGCGTCAACTGGGCGGCGAGCCGAACGACGCGCAACGGATTGCCGGCGAAATCGCCGCAGGCAATCTGCAGGTGTCCATTGCGCTCGCGCATGACGACGAGCGCAGCCTGATGGCGTCCCTCGAAGCGATGCGTGCGCGTCTGACTACCATCGTCTCTGGCATCAAACATTCGGCCGAATCGATTTCGGTGGCGGCGGGCGAGATCGCGCAGGGCAATCTCGATCTATCGCAGCGCACGGAGGAGCAGGCGGCATCGCTCGAAGAGACCGCGGCCAGCATGGAAGAACTGACGTCGACGGTCAAGGCGAATACCGATAACGCGCGTCAGGGCAGCACGGTCGCCACGACCGCGTCGCAAACAGCGGCGGCCGGCGGGGAAGTCGTACAGCGCGTCGTCAGCACGATGGCGGACATCTCGTCGAGTTCGTCGAAGGTCGCGGAAATCATTTCGGTGATCGAAGGCATCGCGTTCCAGACCAACATCCTCGCGCTGAATGCGGCGGTCGAAGCGGCGCGCGCGGGCGAACAGGGCCGGGGTTTCGCGGTCGTCGCCGGCGAAGTGCGCACGCTTGCGCAGCGCAGTGCCACAGCGGCCAAAGAGATCAAGGACTTGATCGAAACGTCGGTTGCGCATGTTCATGACGGTTCGGCGCTCGTGCAGCAGGCCGGACAGACGATGAGCGAAGTTGTGCGCTCGGTGCAGCGCGTGACGGACATCATGGGGGAGATTGCGTCCGCATCGGTCGAACAGAACACCGGCATCGAACAGGTCAACGTGGCGGTGACGCAGATGGACGAGGTCACGCAGCAGAACGCCGCGCTCGTCGAGCAGGCGAGTGCGGCCGCGCAGGCCATGGCCGATCAGGCCGAAACGCTGCGCGCGGCGGTGTCGGTTTTCAAAGTGGGCGAGGCAGGGCATCCGGAGGGCGTGGCGAATGGTTCTGGTTTCGCGGCAGGTGCGTCTGCTCGTGGTCGGCGAGACGTCGTTGCTGCACGCAAAGCGACGAGTGCCGCAGCGCCAAACGGCCCACATGACTGGCAAAGCTTCTAATGCCGTAGAGCAGGCACACTGTTCCGTGTGCTTTTCGGCTTACGAGTAGCAGGCTTCACGCAAGAGCACCTGGACCCGCTCGCCACCTCCGGCGAGCGTCGCAAGCGGGGCACACCCCGTCTCGAAAAATCTGCGTGCTTTTTCCTCGTGCTAGCATGCCGGACCTGCAACGTGTGATGGGGAAGGTGGCATGGCTACCGAGATCGTAGGCATCTTCCGGGTCACGACACTCGTCAGGCGAAAGCCAGATGGTAGCTGGTACGGTCGATACGCGGTCGCCCGCTGCGATGATCCGCATGGCGTGCCGATCTTTGAAGGCATGTGTCCCAACGCGCCAGATTTCAGCCTGGCGCGCGATGCCACGATGGCAGTGGGCAAGGAGAAGGCGGCTGGATTGCATCCGGATTCGCGCGCCGCGTGCTAGACCCTTGCCGCCGTATTCAAATTGCGGCGGCTATCGACCAAGACATTCCCGGCAGGCGCACAAAAAATTCTGCGATTCCAGCAACGCCCCCATTTTCCATCGCGGGGAATGTGAGCTATTGGATTTTCGCGTCCTCCCGCTTCGCTTTCTCCATTGCCTCGGGCTCCAGCTCTTCCGCGGACCGGTTGAGGTGAACGAACACCCCCCAGGCCGCAAGAAGCATGGCCGTGGAAGCAATCAGCCCCGCCGCAAACCATAGCTGCGATGGGTCCTGGTGCAGCGCCTTGAACGTTGCGACGAGACCTTCAATGGCAAGCGCCACGACCACCACCACCAGAAACCGGGACATGAAGCGTCGCACTCGCGTCGGTCCGCTCACGTCGGCTTCGCGAATCACCTCCTCTTCTACAATGGTCTCGGCGATCTGAATCGCGACAACAGCACCGGCCAGTAGCCCCAGCGCCTCAATAATGGACTGCGCGCTCGCCTCGTTCCACTGACCTGTGAACGCCGTCCATCCGGTGCGTGCGGCAATCGCAATCAACATGAGCGCTGCACAGGTGAAGAGAGCCGCCATTAGCCCATGGACGATCGTAAAGCAACGCCAAAGGACCTTCATTTTGTGGCTCCTTTGAGTACCGGACGGTTTCAGTGCGTTCTTGCATGCCGCTAACCGGAACAGGATCGAGCGGCGTGATGCCAAGGTGTCGGATGACCGCGTACCGATCACCCTGCCGATCATTCATCGACGACGAGTTTGCCTCGTGAGCAGAAAGCGTGCCGATACGGATAGCCCGGTGAGTGCAGGGGGGGGGAATTTCAACTTCGTCTTCTCGGCCCTCTGCGAACTGCCTGACGATAATTGTTGGCTGTCACGTTTTAGCTTTGTTGCCCGGAAGATTACATTCGCTTACTCTTGTCTTACGGTGCCACGTATGAGTGCCGGTTAGCTGGAACCTGAGAGCCCAAAAATGACAGAAAAGGCTGTTGCGCACGCCGGCGGCGAGTGCACGCGATCCTATAGCCTGGCGCGAGGTCAGGTGCTGGTTGAGATTCGTTACGGGGAGGGCGTGACCAGGCTGAGCGACCTGGACGATTTACGATCCGAGGGGGAAATTGAAGTCGTCGTTCTTTCCCCGGTCAGGAGTGCGGCGGAACAGCTTTGTGCGTCGTTCGGAAAACTCAAACATGGCGACGCGCTGATTGTGTACGTTGCTGACGATAAGTTATACAAGGCCGCTGTCGATGCGCTCAATACGCATGCACGCGAGTCGGAAAACTGACGGGCGGCTGATTGTCCACGGGTGCAGGGATCTAAGACGGCGACGGCATTTTTGCAGCGTTATTCAGTCTCCAGAGACGATGGCCCGATGCTGCAAGTGGAAGGCGAGTGGAGTAACGCAAGCGTTGTGATTCGTCATGTTTGCACGTAAGCGGGTTGTCTCACTTTGGCGCGATCGTAGCCAGGCCGTATCTGGTCGTGACCCGTGCTCAATCTTTGTCGTTGATATAGTCAAGAACGAAGTTAGATTAGATTATAAAAGTTAGAAAACCTAATTTAAATAATATGATAAATCCGTATCTATGCCGGATCTATAACCCTGTGCACACTGACGCTACATTGGCAATTTTAGCAATCAGTGCGTGCGGGTTCTATAATCTTTACGCATATGGATGATTGCTGCGGACACATTTTCTACCGCCAGCGAGGAGTATCGTCATGACGCGAAAGTACATTGATTGCAGGGAGTTTCCGAGCGAGATGAACTGCTCGGTCGCCATCTCGGCAGATACAGAGACGGAACTCATGGAAGCCGCAGTGCAGCACGCGGTGAGCGTGCATCATCACACAGATTCTCCCGAGTTACGTGCGCAGCTCAGCGGCCTCTTTCGCGAAGATTCGCCACCAGCCAGTCCATCGAAGTAGCGCGTAAGGCTCTGTCCAGGATCGGGTACGGTGCCCTAAGCGGTGCGCTGTTGCGCCTTTTCCGATCATGCTTCTCATGGCTTTCGCGAGCACTCTGCGCTCACCTATCGATCCGGAATCGCTCGCCAATCTCGTCGATAGTCGCGCGAATGCGTGCCGTACGGCGTAAATCCTCATGCGTGACGAGCCACACTTCATACGGCGTTTCGCGCCTGCATGACGGCCAGATGCGGATAAGGCCGTCGCTCGCGCCCATGCTTGCGGGTATCTCGCCGATGCCGATACCCGCCTTGATGGCCGCGCGCACGCTGAGGTTCGAATCGAAGCGGGCGACGATGCGTCCGCCGTGCAGCGGTTCTCCCGCCAGCGCAGGCACGCGGGCCGCGTCGATGTAAGGCTGATACACCACGAGCTCGTGGCCCGCGAAGGCTTGTCCTTGTTCAGGCTCGCCGTATCGATCCAGATAGGCTTGCGAGGCAAACAAGCCCATTTCCCAACTGACAAGCTGCCGGGCAACAAGCCCGGGATTGCGCGGGCGCACCGTTCTGACCGCGATATCCGCTTCCCGTTTGGCGAGGTTAAGCAGTTTCGTCGACGTGCTCAGATGCACGCACACGTCCGGATGCTTCGCGTTCAGGCGCTCGATCGCGGGAATCACAAATTCGAGCGCAAGCGCATCGGTCGTCGTGACCTTGACGTCGCCCGCGAGCCGCTTGTCGAGACCTTGCGTCTGCCGTGTCAGATCGTGGGCCGCGCGTTCCATATTTTCTGCGTGCTTCACGGCGATCTGACCGGCCTGCGTGAGCGCATAACCCTTCGAAGTCCGTAAGAATAGCGTCGCGGCCAAGCTGTGTTCGAGCGTTGCGAGCCGCCGACCCACCGTTGCCTGATCGAGATTGAGTGCACGCGCAGCGGCACGCAAGGTGCCTTCGCGGCGGATCGCAAGAAAGATGCGGGCGTCGTCCCAGTTCATGAATACTCCAATCGATGCTGATGCAAATCTGCATCACTGCGTCTGTAAATTGCTGCGTGGCGCGCGAGACCCCGAAAACTATACTCGTTTGCAGATCCGGGGCGTGCAGTTCAACGAAACCTTCCGGTTTCCACGCTCGTCGATCGAGCTTACGAGGATGAATCGATGTCAAATGCAGCACAGAAGATTCCGCCGGACATGTCGGCGGTCGAGATTACGCAGCCGGGCGGGCCGGATGTGTTGGCGCCCACGGTGCGCGCCGTGCCGAATCCGGGCCCCGGCGAGGTCCTGATTCGCATCCACGCGGCGGGCGTCAATGGCCCGGACGTGTTCCAGCGCAAGGGGCTCTACGATCCGCCGCCGGGCGCATCCGATCTGCCGGGCCTTGAAATAGCGGGTGAAGTGGTTGCGCTCGGCACGGGCGTCTCGCGTTTCATGATGGGCGACCGCGTCTGCGCGCTGATTCCAGGCGGCGGTTATGCCGAGTACGCGACAGCGCACGAATCGAACACGCTTTTCATTCCGCAGGGTTTGAGTCTTGTGGAAGCCGCCGCGATGCCAGAGACCTTCATGACAGTCTGGCTCAACATGTTCCAGCGGGGCAAACTCGCGAAAGGCGAAACCGTGCTGATTCACGGCGGCGCGTCTGGTATCGGCACCACGGCCACGATGTTCGCAAAGGCCCTGGGTGCGGGCCGCATCATCACGACGGTCGGCTCGGATGAGCAGCGCGCGGCGAGCCTTGCATTGGGCGCCGATCTCGCAATTGACTATCGCCACGAAGACTTCGTTGCCCAGACGCTCGCCTTTACCGAAGGCAAAGGCGCCGACGTGATCGTCGATATCATCGCGGGCGATTACGTGGCGCGCAATTTCGCGGCGGCGGCGGTGAACGGACGCATCGTGCAGATCGGCGTCATCAAGGGGCCGGCCACGCAGGTCGATCTGTTTCCGATGCTTACGAAGCGGCTCACGCATATCGGCTCGACGCTGCGTTCGCGCACGCATGAGGAGAAAGCGGCGATCATCCACGAACTCGAAACGCACATCTGGCCGCATATTCGCAGCGGCAGCGTGAAGCCGATGATCTATCGCCAGTTCGCGCTGGAGCACGCACGCGATGCGCACACGTTAATGGATTCGGGCACGCACATCGGCAAGATCGTGTTGACTACGCGCGCGGCAGCACCGCAGTAAGCGCAAAACGAGCGCGCCCGCCAGACCAGCGGGCGCGCATCGCGTGATGCCGCTTTTACAGACCTACTTCCTTCAACAGCGCAGCCGCGGCCAGCTTGCCGAGGTTGTGCGAGGCCAGCGGACTATCGCCGGTAATGAGTTTGCGGTCGGTATGGCAGCGGCCATCGATGCCGCGATTCAGTACCTTTACGCCGAGCTTTTCGAGGCGCTCACCCACGAGCCACGGCAGCAGTCCAGGCATATAACCGATCTCCTGATTCGCACCCGTATCGAGCGAATCGGGAAACACGCAGATCTCGTAGCCTTTGAACGGATAATCCACCGGATCTTCGTCCACAGCGGCGGCGAGCAGACACGCGGGACCGTGGCAAAGCGTGACGATGTACTTGTCGTGGTCCATCGCCCATTTGAGTAGCTGCTTGACCTCTGTGCTGTACGGAATGCCCGCGAGCACGCCGTGGCCGCCCGGCACGAACACGGCGATATAAGGCGAGTTCGTGCCAAGGCTCTTTTCCAGTACGTCCGCGAGTTTGAGCGGTTGCTTGAGCTTCGGCAAATACTTGCGATACGTGCTCAGGACGGCTTCGTCTTCGTTCGGCATGGCCCAAAGTTCGAGCTTGGCGGGATTGCCCGAAAGCGTGGCGATATCGACTTCGAAACCGGCCTGATCCATGTGATGGATCGGTAGCAGCATTTCGACCGGGTGATTGCCCGTCGAGAAAAACTTGCCGTTGGTTGTGAGGAGGTAGCGCTCGTCGGTCGCGATCATCAGCACCTTCCATTTGCCCTCTTTATAAGGGTTCGGATAGGTCGTGCCATCGAAATCGGTTTTCGACGCGGTGTACTGCGTGAGCGAATACGGGGAGGGAAAGAATGCGTTGTGTTCGGCGTGATCGGGCGAAGGCGCGCGATCGGACGCTTGTTGGGCGGCGGTCATGAGATCTCCTTGAGCGCAATGTCGAAGGCGTGGGGAATGCAGGGAAAATTCGAAATCGGCGACGTGGCGGCTTGCGCCCAGCGCGAGCATCAAGGCCAGAACCGAAGCGCGGCGCGATCCACAGAGAACATGGTAGGAAATAGCGGGCCGCGCACAAAGCCCCCCGAACGGGGGGCCAAAACATCGGAGAAATAGGCCGCTTAATCGTAAGCGACGCGCACGACCACCTTGCCGAAATTGCGCCCGGCGAGCAGCCCGAGAAATGCTTCAGGCGCATGCTCGAGCCCATCGACGATATCTTCCTGGAGCTTGACCTTGCCCTGCGCAATCCACGCGTTCATGTCGCGCAGGAATTCGTCGAAGCCGCTCGCGTAGTGGTCGCCGATGATAAATCCCTGCATACGGATGCGCTTGAACAGCAGCATCTGCAGGAAACCAGGCAGCATATCCGGCGTCGGCGGCGCGCTATCGGCGCTGTATTGCGAGATCAGACCGCACAGCGGAATGCGCGCGCCCACATTGAGCAGAGGTTGCACCGCGTCCAACACCGCGCCGCCCACGTTTTCGAAGTAGACATCGATGCCTGCAGGGCAGGCGAGTGACAGTTGCTCTGCAAAATCACGCGCACGGCGATCGAGGCACACATCGAAACCCAGTTGTTCCGTGACGTAGCGGCATTTGCCGCCGTCGCCTGCAATGCCTACCACGCGCGCGCCCTTGAGCTTCGCGATCTGCCCGACGACCGCGCCAACCGCGCCGCTCGCGGAGGCCACCACGACGGTTTCGCCCGGTTGCGGTTCGCCGATTTTCAGCAGGCCCCAGTATGCCGTGAAGCCGGTCATGCCGAGGACGCTCAGCGCATGCGAAGGCCTGGCGACAGCGTCGAGCGCCGTGAGCGATCCCCCGTGCGCCAGCGCGTAGTCCTGCCAGCCCGAGTGAGCGAGCACGAGATCGCCGGGCTTGAACTGCGCATGTTTCGAATCGATTACGCGGCTCACGGTCGCGCCCACCATCGGATCGCCCAGCGCAATGGGCGGTGCGTAGGATCCGATATGGTTCATGCGCGTACGCATGTAGGGATCGAGCGATAGCCAGAGCGTGCGCAATAGCACTTCGCCGTCGCCTGGTGTGGGCACGGCGCTTTCGTGGAGACGGAAATTGTCGTGCGTGGGCGCGCCCAGCGGACGCGAATGCAGCACGACGCGCCGATTGATGGTCGACGATTGCGACATCGGAACATCCTCATAAAGGTTGCGACGCGAGGCGCGGGAACAACGTGCAACCCGCTGGCGTCGAGGCAGGCGGATTGTAGGGCGGCGAGTTGCGCCGAATACCTCGCGGCAAGGAAATCATCGTTGCAGGCGGCGTGCGAATGCGCGTGAACACACGCTGGCGCGATACCCCCCGATCAGGGGGCTGAACTCGCGAGCCCGCTTCGCTAGCCTGTTGCATCCGATTCGCGAACGTCTATCGAAGAGATTGGCATGACTAAAGAAAAAGTAGAGAGCACGACGGACCACGATGACGCGGCGTATGCCTATCCGCTTCTCATCAAGCAATTGCTGCATACGACGCTCGCGACCTGCCCCGAGCAGCAGATCGTCTATGGCGACGATGTGCGCTACACCTATTGGGATTTCAGGCACCGGCTCGGGCAACTGGCAAGTGCGCTGGCGAGTGCGGGTGCGAACGCTGGCGACACCGTGGCGGTGATGGATTGGGACAGCCATCGCTACCTCGAATGCTATTTCGCCGTGCCGATGATGGGCGCGGTGCTGATGACCGTGAATGTGCGGCTCTCGCCCGATCAGGTGCTCTATACGCTCAATCATTCGGCGGCGAAGGTGTTGATCGTGCATAGGGACTTCCTGCCGATGCTGGTCAGCCTGCGCCCCCGGCTCACGACAGTGCGTACGTTCGTTCTGATTGGCGATAACGTCGAAGACGCAATCCATCCCGCTGATTTTCACGGCGAATACGAAGCGCTGATGAGCGCGAGTAGTCCCGACTACGCGTTCCCCGACTTCGACGAAAACACGCGCGCGACCACGTTTTACACCACGGGCACGACCGGGCTGCCCAAGGGCGTGTCGTTCAGCCATCGCCAGCTCGTGCTGCACACGCTCGCGGGTATGGCTGCGCTCGGCAGTGCGCGCGAGCAGGGCCGCGTGCATCGGGAAGACGTCTATATGCCGATCACGCCGATGTTTCATGTGCACGCCTGGGGCATGCCTTTTATCGCCACGGCGATGGGGCTCAAACAGGTGTATCCGGGACGCTACACGCCGGAGAACCTGCTGCGCCTGATCGGGCGCGAGGCCGTCACGTTCTCGCATTGCGTGCCGACGCTGCTCGACATGCTGCTCGCCTGTCCGGCGGCCGCGGGGCTCGATCTTTCGCGCTGGAAGGTGATCGTGGGCGGCTCACCGCTTTCGGAGGGGCTGACACGGGCCGCGCGCGCGCGTGGTATCGACGTGTACACGGGCTATGGCATGTCGGAGACGTGTCCGCTGCTCACGCTCGCCCAGGCGCGCGGCGAAGCGGGGCAGCGGGGCGATGTCGGTGTGCGCACGCGCGCGGGCATGCCCTTGCCGCTGGTGGACCTGCGCATTGTCGACGGGCATATGCGCGACGTGCCTCGCGACGGTAAATCGGCGGGTGAGGTGGTCGTGCGCGCGCCCTGGGCCACGCAGGGCTATCTGGGCGACGCGCAGGCGAGCGCCGCGCTCTGGGCGGGCGGCTATCTGCATACGAACGACATCGGCGTGATCGATGCCGATGGCTATCTGCAGATCACCGACCGCATCAAGGACGTGATCAAGACGGGCGGCGAATGGGTGTCGTCGCTGGAACTGGAGAATCTGCTTTCGACTCATCCGGGCGTGCGCGAGGCGGCAGTGGTCGGCGTGCAGGACGCGCGCTGGGGCGAGCGGCCGCTGGCGCTGGTCGTGCTCGCCGAGGGCCACGAAAGCGTCACGCCCGCGCAGTTGCAGGCGCACCTCAAGCGTGTGGCCGAGCGCGGCCTGATCTCGCGCTATGCGGTCCCGGAGCGGCTCCTGATCGTGGGAAGTCTGGAGCGCACCAGCGTCGGCAAGATCAACAAGCGCGCGTTGCGCGAACGCTATCAGGACGCCGCGACAAAGCGCGTTCCCCCCCGGGTGGGGGGCTGATCGGTTGCCGCGCGGCGCCGATAATGCCTGATTAGATGGCGGCGCGCCGCCTTGCACAACCCGCAGATGACGATGGACATGCTCGAAAACATGCGTACTTTCGTGCGCGTCGTGGAGGCCGGCAGTTTCACGGCGGCCGCGAAGCGTATGGATACTTCGACGGGCATGGTGTCCCGCGCGGTTTCCCAGCTCGAAGGCTATCTGGAGACGCGGCTGCTGCAACGCACGACGCGTCACCTCGCGCTCACCGAAAGCGGGCGACGCTATTTCGAGCGCGTGCGGCCGATCCTCGGCGATGTCGACGAGGCCAACGCCGAAGCGCGCAATGCGCTCGTGCGGCCGTATGGGCGGCTGCGGGTCCATGCGATGCCGGGCCTCGGCCAGCGTCACGTGACGGCGTCGGTCGTGGCCTACCGCGAGCTTTACGCCGATGTCGGCGTCGAACTCACGCTCTCGCAGCGCTTGCCCAATCTGGTCGAGGAGGGTTACGACGTCTCCGTGCTGAGCGCCTCGGCCTTGCCGGACTCGGGCTATATCGCGCAGCAGATCGGCGTGAGCCATAGCGTTCTGGTGGCCTCGCCCGCGTGGCTCGCGCGCCATGGCGTGCCGCGCACGCCCGCGGATCTCGCGCGGCACGCCTGCATCGGCCTGGACACGCCCGCTGCGCCCGCGCACGAGTGGCGCCTGCACGGCCCCGACGGTGAATCGGTGCACGCGCTCGGCGAACCCGCGCTGCAGATCAACGAGCCGGAGGCGCTCGCCGTCGCCTTGCGCGCGGGCAGCGGCATTGGATCGCTCGCCATATACTCGGTGATCGACGATCTGCGGGCAGGCACGCTCGTGCGCGTACTGCCGGAATACCGCCTGCAAACGCTCAACGTCTACGCTGTCTACGTGTCGCGCGTCTATGTCGATGCGCGCATCCGCACGTTCGTCGGGCATTTGCGCGCGACACTCGCGCCCGCGTTGTCTACCGAAGAACAGGAGATCGAGCGGCTCGTGCGCGCCACGCCCAGCGTGAGCGTGCTGCCGCCGAGGAGCCAGCCACGCCGATGAACCCACGCCCCGACAGGTCCCGCCGCGATGCGCCCGCGGACGCCGCAGCGCTCATCCGCACCAAGCTTTCGCCCGCACAGGCGCGCGAGCAGATCGCGCGCACCGTGCCGCTCGAGCGCCTGCGCGCGGGCCGCGAGCGCAGGCTCACGGTGGTCTGCGCGCCAGCCGGCTATGGCAAGTCCACCGTGCTGGCCGAATGGCGCGCGGCGCTGCTTGCACAGGGCGCGCAGGCGGCGTGGGTGAGTTTCGACGACGAGGACGACGAACCGTCCACCTTCGCGGCCTACCTGATCGCGGCGGTGGTAGAGGCCAGCGGCGGCGTGGGCGCGCACGCCCAGCAGCAATTGCGCGAGCGCGCCGTGCTGCCGATCCATGTGGCCTTCGCGGAACTGCTCAACGAACTCGCCGCCGTCGATACGCCGCTCTATCTTTTTCTCGACGATGTGGACCGCCTCGAAGCGCCCGCGATTCACGAGGCGCTGTTCAGCCTGCTGCGCCACGCACCCGGGCATCTGCATGTCGTGCTGGGCTGCCGGTCGACGCCCGCGCTGCCGCTTAGCTACTTTGCCTCGCGCGATCAACTCGTCTGGCTCGACGCGGATACCTTGCGCTTCACGCGCAGCGAAGCCGCCGAGTTCGTGCGGCGCGTGGCGGGAAAGGAACTCGCGGGCGCCGATCTCGACGCGCTGGTCGGCGCGACCGAAGGTTGGGTGTCCGGCCTGCAACTGGCCGCGCTCGGCTTGCACGACGACGTGGACGCGTCGCAGGTCGTGCGCCGCATCGCCCAGGCGCGCGGCGGTATCGCCGCTTATATGAACGAAAACGTCATGCACGTCCTGCCGCAGCCCGTGCGCGAATTCCTGCTCGCGAGTGCTGTGCTCGAACGCATGACGCCTGCGTTGTGCAATGCGCTCACGGGCCGCGACGACGCCCACGCCATGCTGGAATGGCTCAGCGCGCGCAATCTCTTCGTGAAGGCGCTCGACGGCGAGGTGCAATGGTTCCGTTATCACGCGCTGTTCTCGCAGTACCTGCGCGACGAGTTGCAGGTGCGCAAGCCCGAGACCGTGCCCGCTTTGCATCGCGCGGCGGCGCGCTGGCTGGGCGCGGCGGGCTTGTGGCCGGAGGCGGTGCGCCACGCGCTGGCGGCGGGCGAAGTGGGACAGGCCGCCGACTGGGTCGAATCCTGCGCGATGGATCTGATCGCGGCGAGCGACGTGCGCACCGTGCTCAACTGGATCGCGCGCCTGCCCGATGCTGCATTCGAAGGCCGCGTGCGCTTGCGCCTCGCGCACGCGTGGGCGCTGGCCCTGTCGTTGCAGATCGTCGCGGCGCGCCGTGCGCTGGAGCGCATCGAAGCGGATATCGGCAGCGGCAAGCTCGCTATCGACGACGTGGCCGCGCTGGAAGTGCTCGCCGTGCGCTCGCTGGTCGCAGGACTCGCCGATGAAAGCGCCGAATCGCTGCGCCTCGGCCGCGAGGTGCTCGAGGCGCGACCGTCTGTGGGCACGTGGGTCGAACAGATCGGCCAGACCACGCTGATTTTTGGTTTGAGCTACGCAGGCGGCCTGGACGAAGTGCTGCGCCTGCGCGCCCGCGACGAAGCTGCCGATGACGCGCTGCTCTATTCGAATGTCTACCGGCGCAGCATGAGCGGGCTCGGTGAATTCGTCGCGGGACGACTGCACGATGCGGCGCGCACATTCGAGAGCGCGCTGCGTATGGCCGAGGAGCGCGCGGGGCGGTTGTGCGCGGCGGCGGCGTTGCCGGCCGGCTATCTGGGTGCGATCTGGTACGAGTGGGGCGACCTCGCGCGCGTGCGCGAATTGCAGCGCGAGCGCCTGCCGATTGCGCTGCAATCGTGCTCGCTCGGGCCGATGCTGCGCTTCGCGCTCACGGCGGCCATGGATCTCGTGCAGGCACACGACTTCGGCGGCGCGCAGGCGTTGTTGCAGGATGTCGAGCGCGTCGCGGCCGGGCGGCGATGGCTGCGATTGCAGGCGGCGTGCGTGAGCGCGCAGGTGCGCGTAAGCCTGATCGACGGCAATCTCACGCAAGCGCATCGTCATGGCGAAGCGTTACGCACGCTCGTGGACGTTCAGGGCAATGCGCCGTCCGCCGCGGGCAGCGGTATCGAAACGTGGTCGTTCGCGCAGTTGGCCCGCGCGCGCCTGCTCGCGAGTGACGGCCATGCCGCCGAAGCCGCTGCGGTGTTCGAGGCGTTGCATCGGGAGCTTGGCGCGCGCGGCATGCCGTGGTTCGCGGCGCAGGCAGCGGTGCCAGGCGCGCTGGCCTGGCACGCCGCCGGCAACGAGGAGGCCGCATGGGTGCTGCTCGCGCAGGCGCTGGCCTATGGGCAGCGTCATGGCCTCGTGCGCACGCTGGTCGACGAAGGCGACGGCCTCGTTCCGCTGTTGTCGGCGATTAGCGGGAATCTGAAGCGTTTTCCTGACGTGAGCCCGTGGTATCTCGACGAGATCAACTCGGCATTCACCGGTACTGCCGGGAGCGCGCCTGGTGGCGTGGCGAAAGTGTCTGGGCCGACCGCCCACAGTCTCGCTGCAAGCAGTTTGAGCGCGCGCGAAGTTGAGATTCTCGATTATGTGGCGCGCGGTCTTTCGAACAAGGAAATTGCCCGTGCGTTGCGCGTTGCTCCGGAAACCATTAAGTGGCATCTCAAGAATATTTTTGAAAAGCTCAATGTGCACTCACGTATTCAGGCGGTACGCAGCGGTCTGGCGTTCGATATGCCGATTGTGCGCAAGGGGGGCATCAAAACATATTGATCACTGTACAAGCGTCAGAATCGCGAGCCAAAGGTGCCGTTGCCAACTCGCGAGAAGCGGCTTGCGGACAAGCAAGAACATTGCATCGAGCGTGAAGCGAAATTGCCCGTATTTGGCTTGCGCGATACCACCACGTTTTCGTCCGGCACAGCGCTCACGCGTGTTATTGCCGGCGCGAGTAATGCCCGCATGCTGTCGAACACGAGAGCGTTGCGATTCAGGCCGGCGGCGATTTCAACAATCTCACTGACTCTGCCATCGCAACACTGGCTTCACAGTCGACCAGGCGATGGCATCTTCCGTCGTAAGCGATGACAGCACGCGGCCGCGCTCGACGACGGCCCAGAGGATCAACCGCTCGGCTTCCTTGCGGTAGGTGCGCTGCGTTGCGGGGCACGCACGAGCGCCATCAGCGTGCGTCGGATGCGGCCGAGCATACCGCGCGCCGATTTTCTGTCACCCAGCGCTGAGGGCAGGTTGCGCTCGACCGCGGGCCGCACGGCAGCGCCCGCATACCAGGCGCGCAACACGGCGAGTTCGGCGGCATCGGGAAAGCCGGACGAATCGTGATCGTCTGGACGGAGCGGGCAGCGGGGTGTGACGCGTTTTCATACATCCGAGTTTACTCGATAACTATGTGACTTATGATAATAATACTTATCAAAATAACATCCTTAACTTATGTTTGTCCGTGACCAGTGAGCGCACGCACAGATAGCCAATAAGCAGATTGGCTCCGCCGAAAACCGGGAGCGCAAGTGTTTGGGCCGCTGGCGTGCCTCCGGCGGCAAGCTTGACGCACGTCAGTGTCGCTGACACGACGCCGAAACTGAAGGCCCACCACGCGTGAGTGAACGGATGCGACGTGACCCAAGCGCGCAATCGCAGGCCAACCAGCATCTGAAAGAAGCTATAGCCGAGTAACATCAGGAGCCATGGCGACGGCGTGTCTGGCGCAATGATGAGAAGCGCCGTTGCGCACACAACGGGAGGTGCAAACTGGATGCCCAACAGCGTGCGCTGGGCGGCGGGCAATGGTTCACCGTGCCACAGGCGACGGACGACGAGGGGTTCCAGCGCGAGCCACGAGAACAGGCCGGCACCAAAGAACAGCCATGCCCACGAGGGCTGGCCGAGCGAACCAAGCGCCGCGGCCCCTGCTAAATTGCCGGCTACGGTTGGCAGATAGAGTGTCGGTGCTGCATCGCGTGGTTGGCGACCACCTTGCCATAGCCCGGCGGTGTGCCACACGGAAAACGCGAGATGCCACGCGAGGCCCGTAACTGTCAGCGTCCATGCGAGCGCTCGCGACCACGGTAAAACGGCGAGGCACATGAGGAGCGTCGCGATACCGATCAGCGCCGGTGTGCCGCCGCTGATCGGGTGGTTGAACTCATCGATTGTCCTGGCCGGATCGCGCATCGCCTGAGCAACATAGCCGATCAGCAGACCGAGCCAGACGAGTGCAGCGAGGAGCAGGATGCTTTCGCCGATGATGGAAGGCGTGTGCCAGAGCCGGTGCGCGACGCGCCAGGATTGACCGAGGCCCGAAAGCCCGAGCACGGCGCTGAACAGCGAGGCAGGTAGCGCAGAAGAGCGATTCACGACGTCACCGGGTCGGCAGGAAGAGATAAGGGGGAGCCGCAACCACCGCTCGTGAGGGGGCGGTCGCGCATGTTGCGCCAATTCGGCAACTGCAGTTTCAAGGGAGCCGCTGGCGCTGCGTGAGACTAGATGATGCGCGCCAGGCGCTTCCCGCCTCAGGCCGGCGTCTTGCGGAACGCGATCGCAAAGCGATTCCAGCTGTTAATCGCCGAGACCAGCAACGTCAGATCGACGAGTTCCTCGTCGCTGAAATGCGGCTTGACGGCTTGCCATACAGCGTCGGGCACGTGGTTCTGCGAGATGAGCGTGACGGCTTCGGTCCATTCGAGCGCAGCGCGCTCGCGCGCGGTGAAGAACGGCGTCTCGCGCCACACGACGACGGTGGCCAGACGGCGATCGGTCTCGCCGTTCTTGCGGGCATCGGCGGTATGCGTGTCGACGCAGAACGCACAACCGTTGATCTGCGAGGCGCGCAGGCGAACGAGTTCGGTCAGCGATTTTTCGATCGACGACTTGCCAATGCGCTCTTCGAGCGCCAGCATGGCCTTGATTGCATGCGGATTTGCCTTGTAGAAGTCCAGACGCTGTTCCATTTGTTTGCTCCAGTAATGGTCGATTGAGAAAATCGCGCGAAGCGATAGAAAGAAGGGTAGGCTCGATCAGATGCGATGGAAATGGCCATTTGAAGCCGTTTTCAGGTAACCACTTTCGCCTCGCACGTTTCCTGACGTAGTGCCCTGGCTATGAGGGTCGAGACGCCGGGCGTGCACCGTTGAGCCAACACGGATGGGCGTTTTACGCGAAGTGGCTTCAAGCGGACGCGGTTTGCCCCACAATATTGATCAGATTGCCCTCAGGATCGCGAATCATGGTCGATCGCAGGGAGGGCGATAGTTGCACGTCGGCCCAAACGATTTCTGCGCGATGCTCGATCAGCTCCGCCGTTGTGGCAGCGAGATCGTCGGATTCGAGTACGAGCGCCTTCCAGCCGAGCAGGTCGAGGTGGCCAGGAGGCACCGTGCGGTCGGCGCTTCTCTTGACCGTGCCGGTGCGCGAGACGAGTTCAAGCCGGAAGCCCGCGCCGTCGAGCATTGCATAGTCCGCGCCGACAGCGTCGAAGCGGCCACGTTCGGCGACGTTCAAATCCAGCACCGTTCTGTACCAGTCGATCATCGCATCGAGGTTCTCGACTGCCAGCGCAATATTGTTCAAACGAAGGCCGGGTGTGGCCGGTCGTGAAGACTGAGCGTTATTCATTTCCCGATTCCCTTTTTAGGTGTGGCGAGTCCGCCATTGGCGGACTCGCGGCGCATTACCGCGTCATCAGATGTTCTGGGGGAACAGCGCGCGACGCGTTTCCTCGTCGAAGTCCGCCTTCAGCGTGAGTTTCTCTTTCAGCGCCATGGCCCGTGCCGCAGCCGGACGCGCACCGACTTCCTCGACCACACGCTTGACGTTCGGATAGTCGCTCAGCCCCTTTTCGCCAAGGATGTAGCCGGCGAAGTTTGCCCAGCCCCACAGCGCCATGTCGGCGATCGAATACTCGTCGCCAGCCAGATACTTCGTCTGTGCCAGTCGCGCGTCCAGTATGCGGTAATGGCGCTCGACTTCCTTCAGGTAGCGGTTGCGTGCGTAGGGTAGCGGTTCAGGCGCATGATGCTGGAAGTGCACGGCCTGGCCCGAAAAGGGCGAGAGGCCGGTTGCAACGAACATCAGCCACGACAACATTTCGGCACGCGCGGCTGGCGCGCCAGGAAGGAATCTGGCGTGCTTTTCGGCGAGGTGCAGCAGGATGGCGTGCGAGTCGAATACCGTGACGCCGTCCTCGACGAGGGCGGGCACCTTCGCGTTCGGGTTGACCTTCACGAACGTCGGCAGATGCTGCTCGCCCTTGAAGGTGTCGACGGCGATCAGGTCGTAGGGCACCTCCAGCTCTTCGAGCAGGAGGGCGGCCTTCAGCGGATTCGGCGACGGATGGAAGTAGAACTGGATCATGACGATTCTCTTGTGTGTTTAAAAAACTGCCTGGCAGTGCATAGTATGAAAATGTACGGTGTTCTTACTGTGGCGCGCAACGACGTTACGATCGCGTATTCGCGAGTCCGGATCGTTGGACAGGCATCAGGAAGCCGGTGTCCGGACCACTCGGTACGATCCCGAACGGGTTGATGCTCCGGTGGCTCTCGTAGTAGTGCCGTTTGATATGTTCGAAATTGACCGTCGCGGCGATGCCTGGCCACTGATAGAGTTCGCGCGTGTAAGCGAGCAGATTCGGGTAGTCCGCGATGCGCCGGATGTTGCACTTGAAGTGTCCGTGGTACACGGCATCGAAGCGGATCAGCGTCGTGAACAAGCGGATATCCGCCTCGGTGAGCGAATCGCCGCTCAGAAAGCGCTGGGTGGCGAGGCGATCTTCGAGCCAGTCGAGCGTCTCGAAGAGCGGTATGACGGCTTCCTGATACGCTTGCTGCATGGTCGCGAAGCCGGCCTTGTAGACGCCGTTGTTGATGGTGTCGTACACGCGCGCATTGATGGCGTCGATTTCACCGCGCCGTGCTTCTGGATAGAAGTCGCCCGGCGTCGCGCCGATATGATTGAACGCCGAATTAAACATACGGATGATCTCCGACGATTCGTTGCTGACGATCGTATTCGACTGCCTGTCCCACAGTACGGGCACGGTCACTCGGCCGGTGTAGTCGGTGTCGGCGGCGGTGTAGATCTGGTGCAGGAACCGGGCGTCGTGGATCGGGTCGGGCGTAACATCGGGACCAGACATGAAAGTCCAGCCGTTTTCCAGCATCAACCAATGCACGGTCGATACGTTGATCATCGATTCGAGGCCCTTCAGCGCTCGCAGGATCAACGTTCGGTGCGCCCACGGGCAGGCGAGGCTGACGTAGAGGTGATAACGGCCCGCTTCGGCCTTGAATCCGCCACGCCCGCGCGGACCCGGTGCGCCGTCGGGGGTGATCCAGTTACGAAACGCCGCGTCCTTGCGCACGAAGCGACCACCGGTCGATTTCGTGTCGTACCAGCGATCCGTCCATTGGCCGTTGACCAGAAGTCCCATTATCAAGCTCCGTTGCTAGTGAGTGTCCGACTAAGCGGTAGGTCACATCTTGGCCGTGCAGCGCGCGTTTGCCGTACGATTTTGACGTTGAAGACGTTCGATGGAGTCGAACATGTTGATCGGGCAAGAGCGGACATTGCCCAACCCGATTTGGGAGACCGCCAGGTATTGAGAGGCGGCGGCACGACCCGCCAAGTGGCTGCGGCCCACAATGGGCGCGGCGTCGAATTCCACCCGCATCTTTCGTCGGATAATCCTCCATGCCTGACTTTCTCCACAATCTTCGTACCTTTGTGCGCGTGGTCGAGGCGGGCACGTTCACAGCCGTCGCGAAGGAAAAAGACACCACAGCCGCGCAGATCTCGCGCGCGATCTCCATGCTCGAAGAGGAGATGCAGACCGTGGTGCTGCATCGCACGACCCGCCATCTGTCCGTGACCGAAGTAGGCGCACGGTTCTACGAACGCGCGAAAGCGATTCTCGCGGACCTCGACAACGCGACCGACGAGGCGCGCAATGCGACCCAGACACCTTCGGGACGTATACGCGTACATGCGGCGCCAGGCCTTGCCTACAGCAGCGTGGCGAGCGTCCTGGCCGGCTATCAGGCGAAGTTTCCCGATGTCTCGGTCGAGCTCAAGATCGAGCAGAGCATGCCCAGCCTGGTGGAGGATGGTTACGATCTGTCGATCATTTCGGCCACGCAGTTGCCAGACTCCGTCTACATTTCGCAGGCGATGGGGGCGGCGTACGCCGTGCCGGTGGCGTCGGCGCAATATCTCGCGCGCCGTGGTCACCCGCGCACGCTGACCGATCTTGCCGATCACCTGTTGCTGCAGCTTGAGAGCCCTGTGTCTGCGCCGGACGAATGGCATATGCAAAAGGGCGCTGACACCCAGGTATGGACCATCACCCGTACGCCGTTCCGTGCCAACTCTCCCGAAGCGTTGCGCGCCGCGATCCTCGCCGGCGCGGGAATAGGCACGCTTGCAACGTATTCAGTGGCTGACGACCTCGTAACCGGCCGGCTCGTGCGCGTGCTGCCGCAGTACCATCTGCGCCCGTTCACCGTGTTTGCCGTCTATCCGTCGCGACGCTATCTGGACGCAAAGGTGCGAACGCTGCTGGAGCATTTGCGCGCGACGCTCTCGCCGTCGCTGGCAAGCGCAGTCGAGGTTGTCGAGCGCTACGCCGACAAAGGCGCGGCAGAAGATATGCCAGTGGAGAAGGGGGCCGTGCGCGTCAAAGAAGCCCGAGGTACGCGCCGCGCGAAGCGGCGCTAGTGTTCGTCGATATAGCGGTCTGGCGGACGCGCGCGCAGAATTTTGTTTCATTCGATATAGAATCGGGATATAGTGTATCGACTGATACAAAACGAGATGAGCAATGAAACGAACTTTTCTGATTACAGGCGCCAGCAAGGGCATTGGGCGGGCGTTGAGTGAGCGTCTTGCCCGCGAGGGCCATCAGGTGATTGGCCTTGCGCGTCGCGCTGACGATCCGGGATTTCCTGGCACGCTCGTGCCGGTCGACATGACCGATCGGGCGGCTACGCAAGCAGTCCTGACGGATCTTGCCGAGCGCTTCGCATTCGACGGCGTGGTGAACAACGTTGGTTTCATCGAGCTTTCGCCGCTTGGCTCGATCGATCTCGACGGTCTTGACCGGGCGATGGGCAATAATCTGGCGCCTGCCGTGCAGACCGTTCAGGCATTGCTGCCGGGCATGCGCGAGCGCGGCTGGGGGCGCATCGTGAATCTGTCGAGCCTGGTGGTACTGGGCGTGGCCAGGCGCTCGACGTATGCCGCCGCGAAGGCGGCCATGATCAGTTTCACGCGTACGTGGGCGCTTGAACTGGCGGAGTCCGGCATCACGGTCAATGCGGTCGCGCCTGGCCCGACCGAAACCGAAATGTTCCGCGCGAACACGCCCGCAGGCAGCGAGGCGGAGCAGCGATTTCTCTCGCTGGTGCCGATGAAACGGTTCGGCCGCCCGGAGGAACTGGCCGCATCGGTGGCCTTCCTGCTGGGCGAGGACGCGGGGTTCATCACTGGCCAGACGCTCTTCGTCGATGGCGGTGCGTCGATCGGCAAGGCGTCTGTCTGATTTCAGTCCTGTTGTTTGCAACTGACGTGGCGATGTACATGGCCTCGACCCGAAGTCGTGTACATCGATAAAATCTTGAAAATAACTGCAAAGTCAAATATAGTGCGGGTCAGAGATTTGTGAGGTGACGCGTGCGTCGCCGCACGAGTTGGCGGAGGGCATTGATCCGGACAAGCCGCTGAGAAAACCGGGGGATGGGACAGGCCCAATTTTTTTGCGCATATATCTGATAAGTCAGATATATGCGATTCAGTAACCTGACGCGAGACAGAAGATGAACTCTTCCCAGCCGGCCGGTTCGCCCGCGCCACTTACGGGGGCGCGATTCGCTATCGGCACATTCGCCGTCGCGCTTGCCACCTTCATGAACGTGCTCGATTCTTCGATTGCAAACGTTGCGATCCCGACGCTCTCGGGCAACCTTGGCGTGTCGGTAGATGAAGGGACGTGGGTCATCACACTTTTTTCAGCTGCCAACGCCGTGGCGATCCCACTCACCGGTTGGCTGACGCAGCGTGTCGGGCAGGTGCGCCTGTTCGTCTGGGCCATTCTGCTATTCGTGCTCTCCTCGGCGGCGTGCGGACTCGCGCCGAACCTGTTCGTACTGCTCGCGGCGCGCGTGGTGCAGGGCGCCGTGGCGGGGCCGCTCGTGCCGCTTTCGCAGGCCTTGCTACTCGCCTCGTTCCCGAAGGAAAAGAGTTCGAGCGCGCTCTCGCTTTGGGCGATGACCGCCACGGTCGGCCCGATCGCCGGACCGGCACTGGGTGGCTGGATCACCGACAGTTATAGCTGGTCGTGGATTTTTTACATCAACGTACCAGTGGGCCTGTTCGCGGCAGCCGCGATCTGGGCGATCTACCGCGACCGGGAGACGCCGGCGCGCAAACTGCCGATCGACAAGGTGGGCCTGATCTCGCTGATCGTCTGGGTCGGATCGTTGCAGGTCATGCTGGACAAGGGCAAGGACCTGGACTGGTTCAGCTCCCCGGTGATCTGGGCGCTTGGCATCGTTGCCGCGATTGCGTTCGTCTTCTTCCTGATCTGGGAGTTGACCGACGCGCGGCCGATCGTCAATCTGCGGCTCTTCCAGGGGCGCAATTTTCTTGGTGGCACTCTTGCGATATCCGTAGCGTATGCCGTGTTTTTCGCCAATCTGGTGATACTGCCCCAATGGATTCAGGGCTTCCTTGGCTATCGCGCCGTGGACGCAGGGCTGGCCACAGCGCCGCTTGGCATCTTCGCGGTGATCCTCGCGCCTGTGCTGGGCAAGATCATGCCGCGCTCGGACGCGCGTGTGCTGGCCACGCTCGCATTCGTCGGGTTCGCTGCGGTGTTCTTCATGCGCTCCCACTACAACACCGATGTCGATCGCTTCACGCTCGTGCTGCCGACCTTGTTGCAGGGTATTCCGACCGCACTGTTTTTTACGCCGCTCACCGCGATAATTCTCTCGGGCCTGCCGCCGGAAAAAATTCCGGCCGCAGCGGGTCTGTCAAACTTCGTACGGATATTCGCGGGGGCGGTGGGCACGTCGCTTGTCAGCACCGGTTGGAACAATCGCACGATCCTGCATCACGCGCGGCTGGCGGAGCAGGCGAGTGTCAACAACCCGACTTTTGCTGACGCTATCGGCAATCTCCAGACGACGCTCGGAGCGAGTCAGCCCAGTGCGCTCGCTTTCTTCGAGAGGTCGGTGACCGCTCAGGCGACGATGCTCGGCTTGAACGATATTTTCTGGCTTTCAGCGGTGATCTTTATCCTCATCATTCCTCTGATCTGGGTGACCCGACCCACGAAAGGTGCAAGCGCAGGCGCGCCCGGCGGCCATTGAGCGTCGGACTAAGCGGGCAGATTCTTTCTTGACATTATCTGACTATGCAGCTATTGTTTTTAACAACAACACGGAGCATGTCATGGATCACTACACCTCATCCAACTTCAAGCTGACCCAGAGCATCGGATTCTCGCTCACAAAGGCCCGCAATCTGATCGCATCGGAGTTGGATACAGCACTCAAGGATCTCGACATCTCCAGCCAGCAGATGGGTATTGTGCTTTCGCTGCAACGCGGCATTGCCTCCACGCCGTTCGAGCTTTCGAAGCTGCTCGGAATCGACACAGGACTGATGACGCGTATGCTCGACAAGCTCGAAGCGAAGGGTTTGCTGGTGCGCTCGCGCAGTGTCGAGGATCGCCGCGTGGTCAACCTGAGCCTGACGAAGCAAGGGGAGGCCATGGCCACGCAGATTCCGGAAATCGTGCCGCCGGTGCTCAATGCACGACTGCGCAATTTCAGCCGCAGTGAATTCGAGGAACTCGGTCGCCTGCTGCGCAAGTTTATCGGCGAGTGATCGTTGACGTATCGACGGCGGGACACGGATCTCGCTTTTTTTTGATTAAATATCTGACGAGTCAGAAAATGAAAAAGCAGAATTCCATGTCGAACCACGGGATCCGCGCGATCAAGCTCACGCTATCGGTTCTCTGTGCCGCCGTCGTTTCCGCCTGTGCCAACTACGCCGGCATTCACGATGACCGGCAACTCGCGACACCACAGCAGTACGAGACGCAGCAGAGCCTGCCCGCTGCGAGTGGCCGCTGGCCGTCGGCGGATTGGACCGACCAGTTTGGCGACGCGCAGCTGAAGGCACTCATTGCCGAGGCGCTCAAGAACAGCCCGACGATCGACCAGGCACGCGCCCGTGTCGCGGCCGCCGAGGCCTACAGCGAAACGGCAAAGGCAAGCACGTTGCCGCAAGTGGATGCGAGCTACTCGCTCACGCGCCAGCAGTACAGCGGCACGGCGCTGGTGCCGCCACCATACGCCGGTTCGTGGCAGACCGAGAGCAAGGGGCTGCTCTCGGCCTCTTACGATCTCGATCTGTGGGGCAAGAACCGCGAAGCGCTCAAGGCGGCGGTATCGCAGACCCAGGCGAGCCGCGCGGACGCCGAGATGGTGCGTATCACGTTGAGCGAATCGATCGCCCGCACGTATAACCAGCTTGCGCTGCAATATGCGCTGCGTGATATCGCGCAACAGGAAGTCGCGCGGCGCGAGCAGATCGACAGCATTACTGCGGGGCGCATCGCGACGGGCCTCGATACCGAGGTCGAACGCAAGACCGCACAGGCGAATCTCGCGACGAGAAAAGCGCGGCTTGCGGCGCTCGAAGGCAGCATTGTCGTCACACGCTATCAACTGGCGGCGCTGATGGGTGAAGGTCCGGACCGCGGGCTGGCGATCGGGCGGCCCGCACTGGGTGCGGGCGACGAAGTGCGCTTGCCGGATAACCTGCCGGCCGATCTGGTGAGCCGCCGCCCCGACATCGTCGCCGCGCGCTGGCGCGTCGATGCGCTTACGCATGAAGTAAAGGAAGCGAAAGCAGAGTTCTATCCGGACATCAACCTGAGCGCCGCCATCGGTCTGGACGCATTCGGCTTTGGGCGCCTGCTTACGGCGGCGAGTCGTACGGCTTCTGCCGGCCCGGCGGTCCATCTGCCTATCCTGGACGGTGGAGCGCTGCGCGCGCAGTTGAAGGGCCGCTATGCCGAATTCGACGCTGCCGTGGCGGGCTATGACCAGACGCTGGTTTCGGCGCTGAGTCAGGTGGCGACGCAGATGGCGCAGATCCGTTCGAGCGATGCACAGCTAGTCGACGCACAGACCGCACAACAGGCCGCGCGGCAAGCCGATGGACTTGCGCTCAAACAGTACCAGGCGGGCCTGACGAACCAGCTCACCGTGCTCAACGCCGACATGAATGTGCTCGATGCGGACGACACAGTGGCCAACCTGCAGATGGGCCGCCGCGACGCGCAGATCGCGCTGGCGGCCTCGCTGGGCGGCGGTTATGTGGATACGTCGAATGACGCAACCCTGCAATCGAATCCTGTCGTTGCTGCGCGCTAAGCGGCACGATTGATCCAGTCACACTTAGGAGTACGGAAATGATCGATACCATCCAGGCAGAGCGCACGTCGACGAACACCGGGGCCGTGCAGGCAGAGCAAGTTAAAGCAACCGGTGCGCCAGTTGCGCTGGACAACGAGGTGCCGCCGGCTGGCGCGAACCGGTCAACGCGCAAGCGCCTGCTTGCATTGCTGGTGGGCGCGGTGGTCGCCGCCGGCGCGGCGTGGAGCGCTTACTACTACAGCGTTGGGCGCTTTTACGAGTCGACTGATGACGCCTACGTGAGCGGGAATCTCGTCCAGATCACGCCGCTGGTAACGGGCACCGTGGTTGCCGTCAACGCCGACGACACACAGATCGTGAAGACCGGTGACCCGGTGGTGAAGCTCGATCCCGCCGACGCGGCCATCGCGCTGCAGAACGCGCAGGCCACGCTCGGCAAGACGGTGCGCCAGGTGAGCGGCCTCTATGCCAACAACGACTTTTATGCGGCGACGGTCGCGCAGCGCGAGTCCGATCTTGCGCGCGCCGTCGACGACCTCAAGCGCCGCCAGGCGGTTGCAGGCACCGGAGCCGTATCGGACGAGGATATCGCGCACGCCCGTGACGCGGTCCATGGCGCGCAGGCCGCGCTGGATGCGGCGCGTCAACAGGAAGCGGCCAATCGCGCGCTCACGGATCGCACCACAATCGAACAGCATCCCGATGTGCAGGCCGCAGCAGCGAAAGTACGCGACGCGTACCTCGCCTATGCGCGCGACACCTTGCCAGCGCCGGTCACGGGCTACGTCGCGCGCCGCTCTGTGCAGGTCGGCCAGCGCGTTGCAGCGGGCACGCCGCTCATGGCTATCGTACCGCTCGACGGCGTGTGGGTCGATGCGAACTTCAAGGAGGTTCAGTTGCGTCATATGCGTGTGGGGCAGCCCGTTACGCTGAGCGCTGATGTCTACGGTTCCAGTGTGAAGTATCACGGCCACGTGCTGGGCTTTTCAGCGGGGACGGGCAGTGCATTCTCAGTGTTGCCCGCGCAGAACGCCACCGGGAACTGGATCAAGATCGTGCAGCGCCTGCCGGTGCGTGTGCAACTCGATCCGCGCGAACTCGAAGCGCATCCGCTGCGTATCGGCCTTTCCATGCAGGTCGAAGTGGACGCTCATGACGACTCGGGCACGCAGTTGGGAGCCGCGGTGAACACGAACTATCAGACGGATGTCTTCGCCAGGGTTGGCGCGCAGGCCGACGCTGAAATCGTGAAAATCATCGAGCAAAATGAGCGCGCAGAGAGCGGCGCCACGGCAAAGCGCGACGTGCGGTGAACCGCGGGCAGGGCGGCGGCCGCCCCAATTCCGGAGCGGCCTGTTCGTGCTCAACGGAAGGAGTCGACCAGCGCGTTTGCAATCGTCCTGGGGTCGTTCTCGGTCGGGATGTGACCGGCGGCGGGAATCCGCAGGAGCCGGCTGTGAGGCATTTCATTCACGAAGCGCTGCGCATGCTCGACGAGCTGGAAGCTGTCGTCTTCGCCCCAGATCAGCAGTTTGGGCACGCTGGAGGTGCGCAGCGCGGGCACCAGGTCCATCGTAAAGTGGCTGTATGCCGCGCCGGCCAACGCCAGCCATGAACGGGCGACGCGCGGTTCGGTCCATGGATCCAGGTATTCGACGATCTCCGCTTCCGATGCGGGGCGCGCGAGCGCTGTGATGACCGACTTGCGTCGCGCCGCAAGGATGTCAGCCGGCGTCGTGGCGGCGGCGACTGCGGGATCGCGAAAACGCGCGACGCCGGGCACCGGCCACGAGTCGAACATGACGGCGTTCATGAGCGCGAGGCGGCTTACCTCGAGCTTGCCGTCAACCAGCAGATGCTGTGCGATACCGCCACCGATGTCATGTCCCGCCACGCCGACAGGTCCGCTGATGCCGAGCGCGTGGGCGAAGCGCACCACCCAGTCCGCGAGTGCGGGAATCGAGGCGTCGGCGACGCTCAGTTCGCCCGCCGAGCGGCCGAATCCAGGCAGATCCACGGCGATGGGGCGCAAGCCCGCAGCAGCCATATCGTCGATAACGGGTTGCCATACGCGGCTCCAGTACGTGCCGTGAAGCATCAGCACGACGGGGCCGGCATCGCCTGCAGTGAGATAGCTCGCGGCGACGCCGTCTACGTTTATAGTCTTTCTTTGCATGATCAAGAACTCTGTTCAGGGCACTGTGGTGGTGCCGGCATCATTCAGCGGATGAACCGTTTGACATAGTCCGCACCCAAACCAATCGATTCGTAGTGCCTACGGGCAGCATCGATCTTCGTGAATACATCTTCGTAACCCAGCGCGACACCTTGAGGATCGACGTAGGTGTAGCCGCCAGTGACATGGAACCACGTAATCATTTCATCGACTTCCTCGGGCACGTAGAGCGTATGCGTTTCGCCCGCGGGTTCATGAGCGTAGGAGCCTTGCTCGGCGACCCAGTCGTGTTCTAGGTAGTACCAGCGTCCACGCAGGACCATGGCATGCACCGGGCCCGTATGGCAATGGCGCGAGAGAATGCCGGACTGACGCACGCGCAGCAGGTTGACGTAGTACCCCTGGCTGGCGCTCAACAGCAGCGGTTTGAACGAAACGGTTTTCGTCGTGGGAACCCACAGGTGATCGTCTTCGAGCCACGTATCGAGCACGCCGGGATGCACGATGTCGGCGACCATGTCGGCCGGTTGCGCGTGCTGATAGGCAATGGCCTGTTCGTCCGGCTTTCGGGTGCTTGCTTCAGTCATGATTGAGTCCTTCTTCAACGTTAAACGGGCGTCGCAGACCTGGATGCGACGTCGAGGTTTGCCCATGAATTCACGGTCGACTGCGTTCGAGCCAGTTCCCGATGTGTTGTACGGTATCGCTATAGAACGTCCGGTACAGTTCGTTCGATACGTAGCCGATGTGTGGCGTCGCGAGTACATTTGGCAGCGTGCGCAACGGATGTTGTGCGGGCGGTGGCTCGATATCGTAGACATCCAGCGCGGCGCCGGCGATGGCGCCCGATTCGAGCGCATGGACCAGCGCGGTGGCATCGACGATGGGGCCGCGAGACGTGTTGATCAGCCGACTTGTCGATTTCATCCGCGCCAGTTCCGGCACCCCGACGAGATGTTGTGTGCGAGGGCTCAGGCGCACATGGATCGAGAGAAAGTCCGAGTGCTCGAACAGTGCGTCTCTCGTCACATACTTCACATCGTGTTCCGCTGCGGTTTGCACGGTCAGATTCTGGCTCCAGGCCATCACGTTCATGCCAAATGCCTGGCCGATCCGGGCAACGGCGGAGCCTACGCGGCCAAGTCCAAGCAGTCCGAGTGTCTTGCCGGCAATTTCATCGCCGACCGAAACCTGCCAGCCGCCATCGCGCAGCGATTGATGTTCGCGTGGAAGATTGCGGGCCATGGAAAGAATCAGGGCCCACGTGAATTCGATCGTCGGCGTGGACCAGTAACGCGTATGGCAGACCTCGATGCCGAACGCTGCCGCCGCAGCTTCATCAATCGAGGCGTTGCCCGCGCCCGTTGAGACGATCAGTTTCAGATTGGGTAGACGGGCGAGGATGTGACGCGGTAATGGTGTGCGTTCACGCATCACGCAGACGACGTCAAAGGGGAACAGGCGGGCGGCTACTGCATCCGGGTCTGCAAGATGATCGTCGAATACCGTGATGTCGACGTAACCCTTGAGCGGGGACCAGTCGGCCATGCTATGGCTGACCTGCTGATAGTCGTCGAGCACCGCGACCTTGAAGGGAACGCGCGTTGTCATTCAAGCATTCCTGTGTTTGGAAGGGACCTTGGTTGCCAGACTAAACGTCGAGGGGGGACCTATCGATGGGGTATTCGGAAAATGACATTTTCAGAATTGGGTGCTAAAGGCAATCGATAAGGATTACTGTGAAAAATGGTGGCATCTTGACGATAAGCCGTGCTCTTTCAAATGTGACGAACGATCAGGCTTCCTGTGTGACCGGATCAAGGCGTTGCAATAGTTGCAGGTATTCCTGTGCACGTGCGAGCATGTCCTGATCGTTGATCGACCCCATCCGCGCGAGTGGTCCCACGTTATACGTAACGAACGGGTGGCCATATTCCATGCCCGCGAGGTGTGCGGTCTGCTCGAATGGCGTTAGCAGGACTTCGACGATGTCCGTTCCGTGACGGTCGAGTAGTTCGGGCTTGAGATAGGGGCGCGCCACGTCGTCCGCCCAGACGTAATCACGCGTGGGTGGGAAATAGCGCTCGCTGACGCGGCCAATCGTGACGGCGAGCTGAAGCGTGCGCCCCTTCAGAACCAGCGACTTTTCTGGCGCGCTGCCGAACAACGTGTCATTAATGACATCATCGAGCCATTTCTTCAGAAGAGGCGGGCAGTTGTACCAGTACATTGGAAACTGGAGCACGATGTTGCCATGCTCGCGGATCAGTTGTTGCTCCAGCGCGGCGTCAATCCTGAAGTCGGGATAGAGCTTGTAGAGTTCGCGCACGGTCACGTTCGGATCGTGCGCGATGGCGTCGCGCAGGGCCCTGTTGCCGCGCGAATGTTCGATGTCGGGGTGAGCAATGATGACTAGCGTTTTCATGGAAAAGGGAGCGCAAACAGCGTGAAAAATGGGGGGAAGCTGTCGCAACTATACTGAGCCGGCCGACATCTGATAATCAGCCGGAATCCAATTCACTTTACGAGTAATTCAAAAGATGGACAGGATCGACGCATTGAGGATGCTGATCGAGGTCGCGGAGGTCGGAAATTTTTCTGCCGTTGCCCGGCAGCGAGCCATCGCGCCGTCATCGGTCACGTTGGCGGTCAAGCAATTGGAGGAAGAATTCGGGGCCACGCTGATTACGCGCTCGACACGTCGCCTGGTGTTCACGCACGAAGGTTTGCAGTTGCTCGAAACCGCGCGACGCATCGTTGCGCAATGGGATGCGGCCGTTGCGGGACTCAACGACGAGGGGCCGCTAAGTGGGCCGATTCGTGTAACCGCCACGAACGATTTCGGTCGCACCCAGTTGCGCCCACTGCTGGATCAGTTCCAGGCGCTTCACCCAGGGATTCATATGAGCCTGGTGTTGAGCGACAGTACCGCCAATCTTATCGATGAAAATATCGACCTTGCGCTGCGCAATGGCCCGCTCGCGGATTCCGGCCTATTTGCCCGACTTCTTGTGCGCGGCGAGCGGCTCGTGTGTGCGTCGCCGGCTTATTGGCGAGAGCGCACCAAGCCGGTCACGCCCGACGACCTTGGCGGACACAATTGCCTCATTCTTGCACGCCCAGGCGCGCCATTGGCAAGCTGGCCATTCGTCGTGGATGGCAAACCGCACAACGTGAAAGTGTCGGGCGACCGTCAGGCGAGCGACGGTGGAGTATTGCGCGAGTGGGCCGTGGCAGGGCTGGGGGTCATCATCAAAAACCGCTGGGACATCCGCGCCGAGCTGGCCGTAGGCACGCTCGAAACCGTGCTCGATAACTTTGTAGCGGATCACGTCGATCTGTACGCCGTCTATCCCGCAGAATCGCCTGGCCGGCGCGTGACGGCGTTGATCGATTTTCTCGCGGAGGCGCTTGAAAGCTGAAGTTGCTGGTAGCAATCCGATGGCGGGCTGAAGGAATCCGGGTTTGCGTCCGCAGGCTGGTTGTGAGAATTAAGGATTATCCTAATGGCCGTGTAATTTCCCCCTTCGCCGCGAAAAGCCAGTGCCAAGACTGCCTGTCGATTCGGTGTCGGCCGAAATTCCGGCCGACACCGCGCGCCAATATGCTGATGGAACGGAAGGCGCGGTCGGCTGCTGCGGCGACATCTGCGGTTGTAGCAGGTGTCAGTTCCGCGCAGCAATTCTGGAAAATGGACCGGCGCGAGGCACGGCACGAAGTCGCGCCGATTAAGCGTGACGCACTACGTGCATTCGGCGGCAATCAATCAATTCGTCCGGGGAGATAGAAGAGGCCGCCATGCCGTGTCATTCCAAAAAGATCGCATCAATCGGAGCTGGGCGGCTCGATTCCGGTTTGTCGGAATCCGTTTGTTTCGATGAAGTCTGCCCATTCTTCAGGGTCCATTTGATCGCCCATCGCGTTCATGTCGTCCCGATCGCCATACGCGACCACGCTAACGGTGAAAAACGGTTCCTCACCTTCGTCCTCGTCCTCGTCCTCCACGTAGTCGGCTTCCTCAATGAAGATCTTTACGCCCTTGTCGTTTTCCCAGACAGAATAGCGCTGCGGACATTTCACACTCATATATCAACCTCTTCGAGTCAGTTCGGTTAGCCCCTACATGCAAAACGGCGAATGCAGGGAAGCATTGCAGCGTCCGTTGCAGGCGCGCTCGAAGCGAATGATAACGCGCCGACTCGAGGAGCTGGGTTACGCAAACAAGGCCAGAAAGACAGGGAGCCTCCCTTGCACGATATCGTGCAAAGCTATGCGGCGCAGTCTTGCCGCTCAACGCGACGCCTGCTTTGGAAGAGGTCATCAACTGCAGCCATACGGACTTCATCGCTCGAATGGTCCTGAGGTCGAGTGTCGCGTCGAAGGTTTCTCCGTCTGCCTGGCGATAGGCGGGATCGCCTGGATAGATCAGCAACGAAGTGACGGACAACGCCGTGGTCTTTCCGAGTGCTTCGAGAGCCAGATCGCTTCATACATCTTCCGGAACCCGCTTCAGGAACCAACTTGTCGCATCGCCATGCAGCAACATAGGACGGACTAGAGAGAAACCAGGATCATGCGGTCAAGACAATGATCGGGCATCATTTTGTGCGATTGGTACCGTCCCCGCGCCTCTGTTGCAATGCATGGAGCTGCTGGTAGAGAAGAAACGGAACAGTTCTGTGGCGGACGTCGTCAGTACTTTGGCTCTCACTGTCTCGTCTGGAATCCACTGTTCCAGTGCTTTCACTGTCCCTTCATAGTCGATCACGTGACGATGCTGCGTGTGAGGCCAATCGCTGCCCCATACAAGCCGTTCAGGTCCGAATGATTCGAGCAACGCGGAGCAGAGAGCACCGCCACTTTCCGTGCCGCCCGAGTTCCCGGCGCTCCGATATGCCGCAGAAAGCTTGACCCACACCTTTCCACAGGATGCGCTGGATTTCAGATATCGAAAGCCTGAGTCATTCGCGCCGTGGCGTGCGTCTGGTCGTCCGAAATGATCGACGACCACCGTGCATCCGTGCTTGAGCAGCGGATCAAGAACCAATGGCAGCTCGGCGGAATTCGCCTGTACTTCGACATGCCAGCGCAGAGCGTTCAAGCGCGAGAGGAGAAAGGACCATCGGCGTTCCCGGAAGTCCGGCAACGGCAACCCGATCAGATTCAGACGCGCACCGACAATGTTCGCGGCGTCAAGCGCTTCGAGATCGGCGTCCGCGATATCCGGCTCGACAACGGCCACACCGCGAAAGCGACTAGCAAAGCGCGCGCACACCGCACTGAGGAACGAATTATCGGTTCCGAGAAAGCTCGGCTGCACCAGTACGCCGTGCGACATACCGTGCGCTGCGAGTTGCGTGATGTATTGATCGAGCGTCGCGTCGTAGTCGGGTGCGTGACGGCGCTGTGCAGCGAGCGGAAGACCTTGCACAAAGATGTGCGCGTGCGAATCGATTCCCGTCGTGCGTGTCGTGTCTTCGTCGAGCCATGCGATGGACGTCGGCGAAAGACCAGCGAAGGCATCGGCTGGGATTGCGGGCTGGAAGCGGTCCATCGTTGGGAGTGCCTGAGTTCGGTTGACGCTGAGCGATGCGACGGTGAATAGACGGACAAACGCGCAGTGCGCTCAATTGCGTGACACGGCCGGCGCATCGTTGCACGCGCCGCTATGTTGGGGCGAGGTAACGACCCGGCCGCGTGTATTGGGCAGCATCAGGGCGGCGACAACGACAAGGCCATAGGCGAGTCCCGCGTCGATGCCGAGGGCGGCGCCCAGCGACATCGAGCCACTCATGTGGCCGATGAGCACCGGGAATCCGGCCGATACGATGCGTCCAAAGTTGTAGCAAAAGCCAACACCCGTGCCGCGCACGCCTTGAGGATACAGTTCGTTGAACAGCGCGCCGAGCGTTGCGGGAATGCCCGCCGAAAACAGGCCGAGCGGAAAGCTCAGGATCAGCATGGTGGTGTCGCTGATCGGCAGGAGCGTGTAGATATTGACCATCACCGCGCAGCAGATGGCAAAGAGAATCACGTTCCAGCGTCGCCCGATGCGGTCCTGCAACCAGGCGCTCACGAAACAACCGACGATGAATGCCACGATGACGACCGCGAGATAACCGCCAGTGCCCAGCACCGAAAGATGGCGCTCGGTTTTGAGGTATGTCGGCAGCCAGGTGGTGATCGCGTGGTAGCCACCATGCGCACCCAGTCCGATCAGGCCGCCGACAAGGGTGGTACGGATCACGGCGGGATCGAAAATGCCCGCAGCGATGCTGAATGTGCTGCGCCGGGCGATGTCGTCGCGCCCCATCTGGGGTTCGCGCGGCGGCTCGACCACATTGCGTCGCATGTAGAGCACAAGCAGGGCAGGCACAAGACCGATCGCAAACAGAACACGCCAGGCCCATTGCGGCGACACGAAGGAGAAGACCGCCATATAGAGCAGCACGGCGGCGCCCCAGCCGAATCCCCATGCGCTCTGCACGATGCCCATCGCTTTGCCACGATGCCTGGGATTCATCGTTTCGCTGAGCAGAACCGCGCCAGCCGTCCACTCACCGCCAAAGCCAATACCTTGCAGCGCCTTCAATGCGAGAAGTTGCTCGAAGCTTTGGGCGAACGCACTCAGAAACGTGAAGAGCGAGAACCAGATCACGGTGATCTGCAAAGCGCGCACCCGGCCGACGCGATCGGACAGGATGCCAGCGAGTAATCCGCCGAGAGCGCCAGCCACGAGCGTGGCCCCGCCAATCAGTCCCGCCTGGCCTTTGCTGATGCTCCATGTGGCGAGCAGTGACGGAATGACGAGGGAGAACACTTGCGTGTCGACCGCGTCGAGCGCCCATCCGCCAAAGCAGCTCCACAATGTTCGCTTTTCGACGGGCGTGATTTCGTGATACCAGCGCATGGTTGTCGTCTCCTGGTGCGTGCCGCGCGCGAAGGTCGATGGGCGGTCGCTGTTAATCGATTTGCAGCCATTCTAGGAAAGCCAGGATCGCGTGCATACTATGGAAATGTTGTTCTTTCATAACATTTTGATATGGAAAGCGGATCATGGAGTCGATACGTGTTCTGAAATACTTCCTGGCCATCGTGGATGCGGGAAGCGTCACAGGCGCGGCCGCCCAACTCGGCATGGCGCAGCCCGCACTCAGCCAGGCGATCACGCGACTCGAAGCGGATTTGGGGGTAAAGCTGCTAGCCCGCACACGTCGTGGCGCTGCGCTCACGCCCGCCGGTGAAGCTATCGCCGAAGATATTCGCGTGAGCGTTTCACGGCTCGATGCGGCGGAAAAGAGAGCGCGCGATATTGGCGCCCAGCGTGGCGGCAGGCTGATCATCGGCTTTGCGTCTGCGGCGCTTTTTCAGGTCATGCCCAAGGCCATCGCTGCATTGCGTGCAGCGGTCCCGAATGTCGAACTAACGTTACGCGAAATGAGCAATGCAGAGCAGGCCAGCGCTCTCGAATCCGGCGAAATCGACATTGGTTTGCTGCATACGCCGGTTGCGGTGCGTGGCCAGATGCGCGAGAAGCTAATCGTGCGCGAGAAGTTGCTGGCCGTCGTGCAGGCGTCGCATCCTCTGGGCGCAGATGGCAAACTTGGCCTTGAGGACCTCGCGCGTATCGGTCTGGTGTGGTTTCCCCACGGACAACTTCCCGTGGTGCGAGCCGGTATCCTCAGTGCGTTCCGCAAGTTTGGTTGCGAAGCCAACATTGTTCAGGACGCAAATCGATCGCTGACGGTGCTTGCGTGCGTTGCTGCCGGCTGTGGTGCTTCGCTGTTGCCGGAATCCGTCAAGGCGATCCAGTTCGAAGGCGTGCGCGTGTGCGAGGTTCGTGAGGAGAATGTACTGCCACGCTTCGAGCTGAGTGCAATCTGGCCGCATCGATCCAGACCAACGTTAGCCGACAAGTTTGCAGCGCTGCTAGGTCCGTAAATAATCTGGCAGTAATACCAATAGCGCCGCCATGTGCCGGCGTACGGAAGATAATAGGGAACAACATGTCCATCGAAGCCGATCTGCATATCGTCGAAATTCCCCACGAATCCGGTGGCATCAAATTCCGTTACTCACGGATGATGTCCGCCGATAAGACCCGCTGGATCCGGCACGGCCTCTTCTCCGCCTTTCACGAGAATGGCACGCTGGCCTCGGAAGGGCACTATGCCCACGGCAAGGAAGAGGGCGTTTGGCGGGATTTTCACGAAAACGGCCAGTTGGCTGCCGAAGGCGCCTATGTCGGTGGCGAGCAATCCGGGCTTTGGCGATATTGGAGCGCGGATGGTGCCGAGGAGCGCACCGAGCGCTTCGGTGATTAAGCGCAACGCGCGCCCGACGGCGCGCTGCCTTTCGCTGAAACGGTGGCCGGACTATAACCGTAATTTCGCGGCAGCTCTGCTAGCTCTGCAGGGCGCGGGTCAGCGGCCCAAACTTCGGCAACGCGTCGGCGATGGCCGGTGTGTCATGTTCTGGTGGACGTTGCGGCGGATCTTCAGTGGCAGGTCGAGCGCACGGCTCGCCGGGTGACTGCCGAAACCCGGCCAGCAATCGTGCCTGCATCAAATTGCTCGCGCACGTCAGTAGTTCGGAGTGCTTCGAACTCACACTCGACGCCATCGTCAGCTACGGGCATTTTCTGTGCGACACCAATCATCTGCAGGGGAATCGCGGTGCACCGCCGAAGTGACGATTCACATGCCGGATAGTGTCGGCGCTACGATCTACGGGGAGAACGAGCATAGCCTGCATTTGTAGGCGGCGCTGCCCGGTTGGAGCGCTTCGATCAAACTCGCCACGGCCATTTTCTAGCAGGACTTGATTCTCGCGCCCGGAGCCGTGTTTCACCGAATCTGCTGGGGACGTCGCCGTGGTGTCGTTTCAATGTCGGCTATCGCGGCGAGAGCGACAAGCACTTGAGTCAGGCGCTCGATGCGCTTCGTGGCGGGTGATGTTTGCCCGCCCACCAGGTTCGCGCCGTTACAGGAGCAGGTCGCGGATGGCTTCGCCCACGCCTGTCGCCGACTGCGGGTTTTGCCCCGTGACGAGCATGCCGTCGACCGCGACAGTGCGCGTCCATTCGGCGCCAGCCTGCATCTCAGCGCCGCGCTGTGCGAGCGTGCTGGACAAGAGGAACGGTACGACCTGCGTCAGGCCGACGGCTTCTTCTTCCGCGTCGGTGAATGCGGCGACCTTGCGTCCTGCGACGAGGTAGCTGCCGTCGCTTAACGTGACATTCACGAGCGCCGCCGGGCCATGGCAGACCGCGCCTACGACGCCACCCGCTTCCCAGATCTGGCGGGTCTTTTCGTTGACGGCCGCGCTCGTCGGAAAGTCCCACATCGCGCCGTGGCCGCCTGCGAAGAAAATTCCGGAATAGATGCCTGCATCGACATCGGCAAGCGCCTTCGACTGGGCTATGGCCGCGCGAAACTGCGCGTCCTTCCAGTAACGGGCGTTGATCGGATCGTCGAGATCGAGGCCGTCTACGGGCGGCTCGCCGCCCTTGATCGACGCAAATGCGACCGGGATACCGGCGGCTTCGAGCACTGCGAGCGGATGCGTCACTTCCGACAGGTAAAAGCCCGTCGGATCGCCGCCTTCGCCTTTGCTGCCGTGACTGGTCATTACAAAAAGTACAGGTTTCATCGTGCTGCCGATAAGAGAGAAATGACTTTGGACTGCACGGTATTAGCGTGCACCTTCGCCCGTGTAATGCGGATAATCGGTATAACCGCGCGCGTTGCCGCCGTAGTACGTGCTCTGATCGACCTTCGCGATCGCCCAGCCGTGCCGCAGGCGTTCGACGAG
The DNA here is from genome assembly GCF_017104965.1 of Paraburkholderia sp. Ac-20340. Lineage (GTDB taxonomy): Bacteria > Pseudomonadota > Gammaproteobacteria > Burkholderiales > Burkholderiaceae > Paraburkholderia. The sequence continues at coordinate 45,683 of NZ_JAAGPR010000032.1, read as the reverse complement.
ATCCGGATTCGCGATATAGGGTGCGCCGAATGCCGCGAGATCGATGGTGCCATTGCTGACCATCGCGCTGGCTTTGCGGTAGTCGAGGCCGCCCGCCAGGATCAGCGTGCCGCGATACGTCTCGCGGAAGCGTTCGAGAAAACCCTCTGGCATCGCAGGTGCACCGCGGCTGGCCTGATCCATGATGTGGACGTAAGCGATGCCCCGCGCGTCCAGTTCGCGGGCGAGATAGAGAAACGTTTCGGCTTCGCCTTCGAAGTCGCCGAGTTCGTGAAGGCGGCCAAACGGCGAGAGCCGGATGCCAACGCGTTCGCGGCCGATTCGCGCGATGCACGCGTCCACGACTTCGAGCGCAAAGCGCGCGCGGTTTTCCACGCTATTGCCGCCATACGCATCGGTGCGGTCGTTCACAGCGCCGTTGATGAATTGCTCGACCAGATAGCCGTTCGCGCCGTGGATTTCCACGCCGTCGAAGCCTGCGGCCACGGCGTTGTGCGCCGCAGTGGCGAAGTCTTCGATCACGCGCGGGATTTCTTCGAGCGTGAGCGCATGCGGCTTGCTCGCAGTCACGAAGGCGGGCTTGCCCGCTTCGTCGTAGCCGAACGCCGAGCTTTTCGCTGCCTGCACCGAGGTCGAACTGACCGGCTGCGCGCCGCCCGGCTGCAGCGACACGTGGCTCATGCGGCCAACGTGCCAGATCTGCGTGAAGATCGTGCCGCCGAGGTCGTGAACGGCATCGGTGACGTGGCGCCAGGCGGCGACCTGCGCATCGTTCCAGAGTCCGGGGCAATCGACGAAGCCGTTGCCTTCGGGGCTGATCGGTGTGCCTTCCGTAACGATCAGCCCGGCGCTCGCGCGCTGCGCGTAATAGCGGACGGTTTCCTCGTTGGGCAGATGGCCCGGTGCGCGCGCACGCGTCATCGGCGCCATCACCACGCGGTTGCGCAGCGGTCGGCCACAGAGATCGTAGGCGTCGAAAAGTGTCGTCATGGTGCGTCCTTCATGTTCAGCGGTATGCAGCGGCGTGAGCGCGTTATCGAGCGTGCACGCTTCCGAGACATAAATTGTGACGCTGCCGGATTCCTTTTCCTAGCTAGTGCAATGGAATATCATTTGTGAATTAATTTCTGCAATCAGAGACAGTATGGACAGTCGAAGCGGAGAAATGCGGGTGTTCTCGCGAGTTGTCGAAACCGGGAGCTTTTCGTCGGCAGGCAAGACTTTGGGGTTAACGCCTTCGGCGGTCAGCAAGGTGATCAGCCGGCTCGAAGAACGGCTTGGCGTGCTGCTTTTTCAGCGCTCCACGCGACATCTCGCAGTGACGACGGAAGGTCGGATCTTTTACGACAACTGCGTGCGTATCCTCGACGATATCGACGAAGCCGAGCAGGGTATCGCCGAAGGCATCACGGCGCCGCATGGCGTGCTACGCATCAACGTGTCGATTCCGATGGGCACGCATTACATCGTGCCGCTGATCCCGCTCTTTACTGCGCGTTATCCGGGCATCCGGGTGGATCTGTCGTTGACAGACGCCGTGGTCGATCTGCAGCGCGAACGTGTGGATGTGGCGGTGCGCACCGGCCCGTTGTCGGATGCTAATTTCCACGCGCGCAAACTGGGATCGACGGGGCGCGCGGTCGTGGCGGCACCCAGCTATCTGGAAGCGCACGGAATTCCGCAGGCGCCGGAGGATCTCGCGGGCCACCGCTGTTTCAACTTCAATTTCAGACGGTCGATGGATGAATGGCCGTTTCGCATCGATGGACGCACGTTTCACTTTCCCGTGCGCGGCGACGTCCTCACCAACAACGGCGCGACGATGCGCCAGCTCACGCTGGCGGGCCTCGGCATCAGCCGGTTGGGCCTCTTTCACATCAAGGACGATCTTGCTTCGGGGAGGCTTGTCGAATTGCTGGCGGCCTACAATCCCGGCGATATCGAAGATATTCACGTGATCTTCAGCAACCAGCGTCATATGACGGCGCGCGTGCGCGTGTTTATCGATTTTCTCGTCGAAACGCTGAGCCCCGCATTGCAGACCTGAGTGAAGGCCTGAATAAGCGCGCAGGGCCGTTTCTATTATCACGCCGCGTGATATCACAAATCGCGAATGCGGATTGGACGCGCCAGCCGATAAAGAACAAGCTTGCCGTTGGCTGCATGAGCTTGCAGCGCGTGTTGCTTCAGGCTTTCTCGTCGGCGGTCTGCATCTGACTGGCGCGAATATACGAATGCTCCGTGCTGCGAATATGGGCGCGTAATTCCGTGCAGGCTTTCTTCGCGTTGCCCTCGCGGATCAACTGCATGATGTGCGCGTGCGTGTCCTGGCAGGAGTCGACGGACGCGTCGGCGATCGAGAGGCGCGCGCGCAGCGCATGGATCTTGTCGGCGACCAGTTGATACGCCTGCTGCAAATAGCCGTTGCCGCACGCCGCGACGATGGCGCCGTGGAACGCTGCGTCGTGATCGCGTGCACGTCCGTCATCTGCGTCCTTCGCGTTTTCGGCGCTTGCGTCATGCGTATCGGCCAGGGCGCGCGCCAACGCCAGCGTGAGCGTGGCGGTATCGCCTTTCATCGCCAGTTCCAGCGCTGACGATTCGATAATCTCGCGAAAGCGGCAGATCTCGCGAACCTGTTCCTCGGTCGGCTGAAACACGTAGGTGCCCGATTGCGGCTGCACTTCCACCAGCCCTTCCAGCTTCAACTGCAGCAGCGCTTCGCGAACTGGCGTCTTGCTCACGCCGAGTTGACCGGCCAGCACGCTCTCCGATAGCTGGCTGCCGAACGCAAGATGGCCATCGACGATCGCGCGCCGGATGCTTTCTTTCGCAATAGCCGTGAGGGACTTCGGGCGTTCCCCCAGTTTTTCGATACTCATGGTCAGCCAGTGGCAGTGGGCGGGGTAATCGGCAGGCGACGAAGGCGATGCCGTGTTGGGGACTCGGGCGACCTGCAACGCGGCAAACCGCTGGTTACGTCGTCCGTATTGAGCCGAAATATACCATGCCCCCTTGTGGCATTGAGATCTGCCATCTAAGATATCAGTTGTCGACCGCGGATTCCATGTGAATCGGCGCACGGCACCGAAGAAGTCAAACGAAGAAGTCAAACGAGAAAGACAGATCGGAGGAGATGGGTAATGCAGGAGATCAAAACGACGCTGACGCGTGGCTGGATCGGTGCGCTGCTCGCGGGCGCCGCGTTGCTGGCGGCAGGTGGCGCCCATGCTGCACAGGATAAACAGCCAGTCCAGAGCGCACAGCAAACGCCCGCCGTGCCGAAACTCGAGGTCGTGGCGCAATGGAACCGCTTGCCGTATGACCTCGGCGATCCGAAAGCCGAGCAGGCTTACGACGCCAACGCCACCTACAAGAAAGTGCTGCTGCAAGGTGTGAAGCTCGATTCGAAGGGCAACATGTACGTGAGCACGGCGCGCTGGGGCGGCCCTGAAGTGCCAGCGACGCTGTCGAAGCTGGTGAAGAAAGACGGTCAATGGGTGCTGCAGCCGTTCCCGAGCCTCGCGATGAACAAGGTGGGCGATCCACAGGCGTTGCAATCTGTGCTCGGCTTCGAGATCGATCGCAACGACGTCATGTGGATTCTCGACCAGGGCCATATAGCCGGCCAGCCTTCTGCGCCCGGCGCGGAAAAGCTCGTGCTATGGGACCTCAAGACGAATCGCGAACTGCAGAGCTATACCTTTAGCGACGCCGATTCGGACAAGAAGTGCTCGTTCCTCAACGATGTGGTTGTCGATAACGATCGCGACTTCGCCTACATCACCGATTCGGGGATTTTCTGCGACCACCTGCACGGCGGCCTGATCGTCTACGACCGCAAGCACAATCGCGCGCGCCGCGTGCTCGACCAGAGCGTTTTCACCACGGACGAAGCGGGCTTTCAATTCCGCATCGATAACCAGAACGTGCTGAGCAAGACGCCGATGCGCACCGGTGCCGATGGCATTGCGCTTTCCGGCGACAAGAAAACGCTCTACTGGACCAATCTGTCCGGCCACACGCTGTATTCGCTCGACACGGCCTTGCTGCGCGACTTCGATACGAGCGAATCGGCGCTGCGCACTGCAGTCAAACGCGTCGCCACCTTGCCGTCGAACACCGACGGCATGATCGCCGACCGCGCGGGCAATCTCTACATGACGGCGCTGGAAATGAACGGCCTCATGTATCGCGATGCAAAGACCGGCAAGATTTCGACCTACGTGATTCATCCCGAGATGGTCTGGCCCGACACGCTGAGCTGGGGCCCGGATGGCAATCTCTATGTGGTCGCGGGCCATCTGAATCTGTGGGTCGACAACGCTATGGATTTCGATCATCCGGCAGTGCCGAATTTCCGCATCTGGAAGGTGCAGGCACACGGGCGCAGCTATAGCGCGCAATGATGCGCCAGCCCTTTATTTGCAAGCGAATCAATCGTCAGTGAAGCGGGGCGTGCGGCCGGAGACCGGTCGCGCGCGCCCAGGCAAACTCGCGCGCGTTCGTGGTGAATTCGCGTGCAGTCGTGGAGGCAAGGGTGGAAAGCAGAAGTCTGGAAGCGGATCACGAGGCGCGTCGCAAGCGCGTGGTCGTGATCGACGATGGTTACGGATCGTATGCAACGGAGCAGCGGATTCTCGCGGAGGTCGGCGCCGATGTCGTGGTGCTGCCGTGCCGTGGCGACGCGGTCCGCGTGCGCGAAGCGGCGATCGACGCCGATGCGCTGCTGGTGCGCGAATCGCCCGTCGACGCGATGGCAATGGCGGCGATGCAGCGCTGCCGCGCGATTGTGCGTTATGGCATCGGCGTCGATAACGTCGATCTCGCCGCGGCGCGCGAGAAGCGCATCTATGTGGCGAACGTGCCCGATTACGGCGTGGAAGAGGTCAGCGATCAGGCACTCGTGCTCCTGATGGCCGTCGCGCGCCATACCGTGCGCCGCGACCGCGCAGTGCGCAACGGCGCGTGGAATGTTTCGCGCGAGCAGAAGATGTATCGCATCGCCGGGCGCACGCTGGGTCTGGTCGGTTATGGGCGCATTGCGCGTGCGTTCGAGCGCAAGATGCGCGGCATGGGCGTCGCGCGCGTGCTGGTGCACGATCCTTTTCTCGATCCGGCGCAGGCGCACGGTGTCGAATGCGTCGATCTGGATACGCTTTGCGCGCAAAGCGATTACATCTCGCTGCATTCGCCGCTGACGCCCGATACGCGCAAGCTCATCAACGCGCCGCGTCTAGCGCGCATGAAGCCGACGACGATCCTCGTGAATACCGCACGCGGCGGTCTGATCGACGAAAGCGCGCTGATCGATGCGTTGCAGCGTGGTGCGATTTTCGGCGCGGGTCTCGACGTATTCGAAAGCGAACCGCCGCGCGCCGATCATCCGCTATTCGCGTGTGAAAACGCCGTGCTGTCCGATCACACCGGTTGGTATTCGGAAGATTCGGTCGCCGAGTTGCAGACCAAGGCGGCGCAGGAAGTGGCGCGCGTGCTCGGCGGCGAGCAACCGAAGCATTGGGTCAATCCGTGGAGCGTCGCGTAAAGCGGGCGCATTCACGAGGCAAGAGGGCAGCGCCGACATTGTTCACGTGGGCGTTGTGTTCGAATCATTTAGTCATGCTACTGAAAGTATTGAAAAAGGAGTGGAATAGATGGAACTGCAAGCCCTTATCAGCGGATTCGAAAAAGTGGCGACGGCCTCGGTGGCCGACGCCGTGGATCTGATCGCGGGACGCCGCGGCTATATGGATCAGACAATCAAGCCGCGCATCAATGAACGCAAGATCGTCGGTCCGGCCGTGACGATTCTCGAAGCCCCGACGCACGAGAAGGTGCCGCCGCAGCACGCGCTCGACGCCATCGACGAATCGGCCGAAGGCAGCGTGATCGTGATCGGCATTTACGGCGAGCAGAATGTGGCGGTGTGGGGCGGTCTGATGACGGCGGGCGCGGTGGCCAATCGTCATGCAGGCGCGATTCTCGACGGCGGCGTGCGCGATATCACCGAAATCCGCCGTGATTATGATTTCCCGGTCTATTCGCGTTCGGTTTCGCCGGGCACGACCGTGGGTCGCTTCACGACGCTTGCCGCAAATATCGAAGTCGAATGCGGTGGCGTGAAGGTCAATCCCGGCGACATCATCGTTGCGGATATCGACGGTGTCGTGGTGGTGCCGCGCGAGCATGCCGAAGCCGTGCTCAAGATGTCGGAAGAGATCGATGCACGCGAACTGGAGCAGGCGCGTCTGATCATCGGCGAAAAATCGCTGCGCAAGGGGCTGGCGAAATATGGCCGCATCTGAGGTCAACAAGATTTCGCCCGCGATCCTTGCGCTCGGCGAGCCGATGATCGAATTCAATCAGTCGGCCGGCAACGATGCGCGCCAGTTCCTGCAGGGTTTTGGCGGCGACACGTCGAACTTCTGCGTGGCCGCCGCGCGACAAGGCGCAAGCGTCGGCTATGTGACGCGCGTGGGTGGCGATGCGTTCGGCAGCTTGTTTCTCGGTCTGTGGCGAGAAGAGGGTGTGGATGTGCAGGGCGTGGCCGTTGATGCCCAGGCGCATACCGGCGTCTATTTCGTGACGCACGATGCGCGTGGCCACGCGTTCAGCTATCTGCGCAAGGACTCGGCGGCAAGCCAGATGTCACCGCAGGCGCTGCCACTCGATCTGCTCGCGCGTGCGCGCTTTTTGCACGTTTCGGGCATTTCGCAGGCCATCAGCGCGAGCGCCTGCGATGCCGTGTTCGAGGCGATCGCGCATGCGCGGCGTGCCGGCGCGACGATCTGCTACGACCCGAATGTACGCCTGAAGCTCTGGCCGCTGGCGCGCGCGCGTGCCGTGATCGAAGCCACCGCGCGTGAGGTCGATTACCTTCTGCCGAGTCTCGAAGACGCACAAACGCTCACGGGTCTCGTCGATGCGGAGGCGATCGTCGCGCATTATCTCGCGCTCGGTGTGCGCACCGTCTGCCTGAAGATGGGCGGCGACGGCGTGCTGGTCGCGCGTGGGGGGCAGCGCACGCGCATTGCAGGCCATGCAGTCAGCGTCGTCGATGCCACGGGCGCGGGCGACTGTTTCGATGGCGCGTTCGTCGCGCGTCTCGCGGCAGGCGATGCGCCCGAAGTGGCAGCACGTTACGCCAACGCCGCAGCGGCACTGTCGACGCAAGGCTTCGGTGCGGTTGCGCCGATTCCGCGCCCCGACGCCGTAGCCGCACGGCTTCGAACCTGAGCAGCAGCAAGGACCGTAGCGCGCTGCTGGTGCGCTGCGGTCCTCATATCGTCAACGAAAAAACAGCAACACAAGCTGGACAGAGGTGAGGAGACACCCATGAACACCGCCATGAAGACCGATGCCGAGCTCGAAAAGCGCACCATGAGCAAGGTCACACGCAGGCTGATGCCGTTTCTGATCCTGCTGTATTTCTTCGCGTTTCTCGATCGCGTGAACGTTGGCTTTGCCGCGCTCACCATGAATCGCGATCTGGGCTTGAGCGCTTCGTTGTTCGGTTGGGGCGCCGGAATTTTCTTTATCGGCTATTTTCTGTTCGAAGTGCCAAGCAATCTGGCGCTTGCGAAAACAGGAGCGCGTATCTGGCTCGCGCGCATCATGATCACGTGGGGCATTGTCTCGGCATGCGGCGCGTTTGTGAAAGGACCGGCGAGTTTCATGACGCTGCGCTTCATTCTGGGCGCGGCTGAAGCGGGCTTCTTTCCTGGCGTGATTCTCTATCTCACGTTCTGGTTTCCGTCGCGTTATCGTGCACAGATTATCGGGCTATTCATGCTCGCCAATCCGGTATCGACTGCGCTGGGTTCGATTGTTTCGGGTTTCATTCTGCGCATGGACGGCCTGCTTGGCGTGGCGGGCTGGCAGTGGCTTTTCATCCTCGAAGGACTGCCATCGGTGGTGATGGGGGTCGTGACGCTGCGCTATCTTTGCGATGCGCCTGCGAAGGCGCGCTGGCTCGACGATAGCGAACGCAACTGGCTCGACACGCAGATTCGCAGCGAAGCCGCCGAGCGCGCCCGCAAGCACAAGCTTTCGCTCGGGCAAACGCTCGCGAATCCGCATGTACTGCTGCTGGGCGCGGTCTATTTCCTGATCGTGACGGCCAATAACGGTCTCGTGCTCTGGCAGCCGCAGATCATGAAAGCACTGGGGCTGGCCGAACATTGGGTCGGACCTGTGAATGCGATTCCGTTCGTGGTGGGTGCGATCACGATGCTGGTGTGGGGGCGTCTGGCCGACCGGCGCGGCAAATATCGCATCGATCTGGCTTGCGCCTGTACGGTTGCTGCGGCGGGTCTGGCGCTCGCAGCGTCATCTGCGCAACCGCTCGTGGTGATCGCGGGACTTGTGCTGGCGGCAGTCGGCGGCTATGGCGCGTTGCCCGCATTCTGGGCGTTGCCGACAACCTTTCTGTCCGGCACGGCAGCGGCGGCCGGTATCGCGCTGGCTAACTCGATCGGCAATCTCGGTGGTTTTGCGGGGCCTTATGTGATCGGCTATGTGCGCGCGACGACTTCCGGCTACGGCCATGGCCTCGCGATTCTCGCCATTGCCGCGCTGCTCGCGGGGCTGATCGGACTGTGCGCGCGCGGCCCGGTCAGCACGGAGGATGCAGAGGCTTTCGATAGCCCGCTTGATGCGCGGACGCAACGCACGCCGGGCGGTCATCGATGAAACCGCACACGCCACGCACCTCACGTGCGGTGGCGTTATTGTCCAGGCTTCGCGCGCTCAACGCCCCGCGACAGGACCGAGCCTGGCGGCGATCGTGCGGCAGGCCGCGAGCAGCGGCTCGATGTAGTGGCGTTGCGCGTCGGCTTCGCGGCGGAACATCGGCATGCTGATGCTGATGCAGCCCGCCGCGCGCCCGTCCGCGCCGCGAATCGCCGCGCCGTAGCACCAGATCGACTGCTCGTTTTCCTCGCGGTCTTCCGCATAGCCGCGTTCGGCCGTGAGCTCGATTTCGCTGCGAATCGCATCGAGATCGGTCATCGTGTGTTCCGTGAAGCGCGTGCGCGGCGCACGTTCGAGTAGCGGTTCGCGCTCGTCGGGCGTGAGCGTCGCGAGCCACGCCTTGCCGACCGAACTCGACGTCAGCGAGACGCGTGTGCCGATGCGCGACGCCATTCGCACCGCATGCGGGCTTTCCAGCTTCTCGATGTAGACCATCGCGCCGTCGCTCGGCACCGCGAGATGCACGGTTTCGGACGTGACGTTGCGCAGCTCCATGAGCGCATCCACGGCGGCGATGCGCAGATCGGAGCGCTCCCAGCTACGGCTGGCGAGATTGACGAGGCGCGCTCCCAACGCGAAGGTATTGCCGCCGCCTTGCGCCACGACGAGACCTTCGGCCTGCAAGGCCGCGACGATGCGATGCACGGTCGGGCGCGGATAACCGCTGGCCGTTGCGAGCTTCGCGATATTGGGTGGCGTTTCAGCGTCGGCGATCAGTTGCAGGACGGCGATGAACTTCGAGAACGCGGCGGCGCCTGCCACCGCCGTGGTGGCGGTGCTGCCCGAGGCGGCGGTGGGAGCGGGCGAATTGGGCTTGGTGGAAATCGACATCGGAAGCGGGCGGGCGAACGGGCTTATCAGGCGCGGGCATCAGGTCGCGCCATTATGCCCCAAAGCGGACGGCCGAAATTTCGTGCCGTCCGTGTCTGCGGCTTGCCGATATCAGGCGCAGAGATAGCCGCCGTCGATTGGCACGATCGCGCCCGTCATGAACGAAGCGGCGGGCGAGCACAGGAATGCGGCGACGTTGGCGACTTCCTCGGGCAGACCCCAGCGCTTCATCGGCGTGCGATCGAGGATGCCTTGCGAGCGCCCGCTATCGTCCTGCAAAGCCTGGGTGAGCGGCGTCGCGATCCAGCCCGGCGCGATGGCATTCACGCGAATGTGATCGGCGGCATAGGCGATGGCGAGCGAGCGCGTGAGCTGCGCCACGCCGCCCTTGCTCGCGCTATAGGCGGGCACGAGTCCGCCGCCGAAGAAGCTCAGCATCGAAGCCGTATTGACGATGCAGCCCGACGAAGCACGCAGCAGATCGCGTGCGCTCGAACACACCCGCATCGTGCCGTTGAGATTGATGTCGAGTACGCGCTCGAATACCTCGATTTCGTGTTCTTCCACGCGGCTGATCACGCCCGCGCAATTGATCACGATATCGAGCCGGTCGAGTTGACCGATCAGCGCGGCGACATCTTCGGAAGAGCGCACGTCGAGCGTGGCGCGCTGAACATTGGCGTCGAGTGCGTCGGGCGCCGATGGCGTTGCGGCGGGCGGCGGCAAACCGGCGGCGTGCGTACGCGCGCCGAGTTGCGCGAGCCGGTTAGCGATCGCCGCGCCGATGCCGGAGAAGCCGCCAGTGACGAGCGCGACTTTACCTTCGAGAAGATTGGCCTGGAATGTCATGGTGATAGTTACAGGTGAGTTCGAATAAAAGTGGCGTAATTCAGGTGGTTTGCGGCGCGGTGGCGTGCGTTGCGTCCTCGGGCCTGACTTCCTTCACGACGAAGAGATAGACGAAGGCCGCGGCGAACGCGATGGCCGCGCTGATCAGCAGCGCATTGACGAACGAATGTGTCTGGTCGACCACGATGCCGGTGATGACCGGCGCGAACGAGCCGCCCAGATAACCGCCGAAGTTCTGCATGCTGCCGAGCGAGGCCACCAGATAGCGCGGCGCGGCGATGCTCACAAGCGCCCATGCGCTGCCGCTGGCGAGGTTCACGAAGAACATGGCGAGCGACACATAGGTGATGGCGAGCGCGGTGCTGGGCGTGTACGCGGCGGGCACGGTGAACGCTGCGGCGCCGATCAACCCCACGCACACGGGCCACTTGCGGCTGCGGATCGGAGCGACGCCGCGTTTGAGCAGGTAATCGGCGATAAAACCGCTGCCCGCCATGCCGATCGTGCCGAACACATAGGGAATCGCCACGAGCCAGCCGGTGTGCGCGATGCTCAGGTGGCGCTCTTTCTCCAGATAGCCGGGCAGCCAGGTGAGGTAGAGCCACACCATATAAATCACGCCCATGAAGCCGAAAATCATGCCCCAGGTGTTGCGCAGCTTGAGCAGCATGCCCCATTCGGCGAAGCTGATGCCTTTTGCGCGCGGCGGTTCCGTTGCGCCTTCTTCGAGCCATGCGGTTTCATCGGCGTTCAGTGCGATCTGATCGCGGTTGCGATAGACCGCATACCAGCCGATCGACACCAGCACGCCGAGCACGCCCATGATGATGAACATCGGCCGCCATCCGAACGAGAGCATCAGCACGGTGAGCAGCGGCGGGGCGAGCATCGGTGCGATCGTCGATGAAGAGATAAAGGTGCCGGTGGGGCCGCCGCGCTCGCGCACGGCAAACCATTCGTGGATCACTTTCGCGCCTGCAGGAAAGAGCGGTGCTTCGGCCACGCCTAGCACGATGCGCGCGGCCAGAAAGTGGTTGAGCGTCTGGATAAAGCCGCCCGCTACCTGCGCGACTGACCAGACCAGCATGCCAAGCCCAAGCATCACACGCGAGCCGAAACGGTCGAGTAGCGCGCCCACCGGCAACTGCGCGAACGCATACGCGAGCGAGAATGCCGACAGCAGCAGGCCCATTTCAGCGGCATTCAGATGCAATTCCTGCGCGACCGAATGATTGGCGATCGACAGCGTGCTGCGGTCGAGATAATTGACGATGCCGGCCACCGTGAGAAACACGACGGCGACCGTCTGAATGCGTTTGAGCCGGGGCGATTTGGTCGGCATGGCTCGTCTCCTGTAGTTTGTTGTCGGTGTCGAAGGTCAGCGCACCTAATACGTCGCGCGGCCGCCCGAAAGATCGAAAGTCGCGCCCGTGCTGAATGAGCAGGAATCCGAGCAGAGCCAAAGTGCAAGCCCGGCGACTTCCTCAACCGTGCCCAGACGGCCCATCGGGCTCTTGTCGATCATGGTCTGCACATGGGCGGGCGACATCTGTGCGAGCAACGGCGTGTCCACGGCCGCGGGCGCAATCGCGTTGACCAGTACGCCCGCCTGCGCGAGTTCCTTGCCGAGCGATTTAGTCAGCGCAATCACACCGGCTTTGGCCGCGCTGTAGGCCGAGGCATTCGGCGTGCCTTCCTTGCCCGCGAGCGAGGCCACGTTGACGATGCGGCCCGCGCCGGTCTCGCGCATCACGGGCACGACATGCCGGCAGACGTGATAAGTGCCGAGGAGATTCACCTCGACGATGCGCTGCCATTCGGCGGGCGAATAGGCGTCGAGCGGCACGGTCGAACCCGCGAAGCCCGCGTTGTTGACGAGGAAGTCGATCCGGCCGAATGCCTCGAGCGTGGCGGCCAATGCGGCTTCGACCGTTTCCGGGCGCGTGACGTCCACGGCGACGTGGCGCGGAGCGCGAGGCGAAGCCGTCTCGCCGGACACGCGGTCCCAGTTGACCGTGCGTGCGCCGGATGCCGCGAAGGCGTCGCAGATTGCGCGGCCGATGCCGCCGGCCGCGCCCGTCACGACGGCCACACGTCCGGCGAAATCGTAGCGGGCGGCGCTCATCGGATGAACTGGTCCACGTAGTCTTCGCCCAGACCCACCGACGCATAGTGCTTGCGGCACATGTCGATCTTCGTGAAGACGTCTTCGTAGCCCGTGTAGTTGCCGTAGGGATCGCAATAGAACATCACGCCGTTCACCTGGAAGTAGGTGATCATTTCCTCGACGTCGTCGGGCACGTAGAGCGTGTGCGTTTCGCCCGGCGGCTCGAACACATAGCTGCCTTCGGTCGCTTCCCAGTCGTGTTCCAGATAGCGCCAGCGGCCCTTGAGCACCATGCCGTGAACGGCCTGCGGATGGCGATGCCGGCTCAGCACGCCCGATTTGCGCACGCGCAGCAGGTTCATCCAGTAACCCTGCGAACGGTTCAGACAGAGCGGGCGAAACCATACGTTTTCGGCTTGTGGCACCCAGACGCGTTCGTCCGTGGGAATGGCGGAGGGCACGACGATCTCCTGCTGCGCGTCTTTGGGAAACGGCAGTTGATAGGGCGTCATCGGCGAAAAGTCCTGGTCTGGCATGTAGGGCTCCTTGTTATTCGTCCATAATATGGACATACAGTCCACGATATGGTTGATTTTGATCTTCATCATGGAGCGTGGTCAATGCCAGGGTATGCCCCAGGCATGACTTAAGACGCAGCGTGCGTCCCGCTAATGCCATTTTCAAAACTATCGTAAGATATGTTTTTCGACATCCAGAATCGATGCGCCGGCGCTCCTGCAGGATTCGCGCTCGCGCATGCTCATTCACCGCATGAACCGTCCGTTCCCCGCCGATACCCACGCGCCCACGCCCGCCCGCTTGCGGGCGATCATGATTCTCGTCACCGGGGCGCTCTTCATGGAGATTCTCGATGGCACCGTGATTGCCACTGCGCTGCCCGCGATGGCGCGCTCGTTCGGCACCACGGCGGTCGCGCTCAATATCGGCGTGAGTGCTTATCTGCTCGCGCTTGGCGTGTTCGTACCCGCGAGTGGCTGGGTGGTCGACCGCTTTGGCGCACGGCGCGTGTTTGCGTTCGCGATCGCCTTGTTCACGCTGACATCAGCGTTATGCGGGCTGTCGAATGGACTCGTGAGCTTCGTTATCCTGCGCGTGGTGCAGGGTGTGGCGGGCGCGTTGATGGTGCCGGTGGGCCGACTCGTCGTCATGCGCTCCACGCCAAAGGAGCGGCTGATGGCGGCGATGCAGTCGCTGGTCTGGCCCGCGCTGATCGCGCCGGTGCTCGGGCCGCCGGTTGGCGGCTTTATCACGACACACTTTGGCTGGCGCTGGATCTTTTATCTGAATGTGCCGATCGGTCTGGTGGCACTGGCGATTGCTTACTTCATCATTCCGGATGCGCAGGAAGCGCGCGAGCGTCGCTTCGATTGGTCAGGATTCCTGCTTAGTGGCTTCGGCACATTCATTTTACTGACCGGTCTCGAACGCGCCGACGCGCGAATCGACGCCATCACGCTCGGCATGCTGACCAGCGGCGTTGCAATCCTTGCGTTAGCAGTTCGCCACTTATTGCGTTCGCGTGCTCCGCTTGTCGATCTCTCTGCGTGCTCGATTCCAACTTTTCGCGCAGCGCTTCGGGGCGGTTCGCTGGCGCGCATGGCGATCGGCAGCGCGCCGTTTCTGCTGCCTTTGATGTTCCAGGTGGGCTTTGGCTACGACGCGTTTCATTCCGGTTTGCTTTTGCTCGCCGTGTTCGCGGGCAATCTCACGATGAAGTCGCTCACCACGCCTATACTGCAGCGCTTCGGATATCGGCCGGTCATGCTCTGGAACGGCGTGTTCTGCGCGATCTTCCTTGCCGCATGCGCGTTCCTGCAACACGATACCCCCGTGCCGATCACGGTGCTGCTGCTGTTCCTCAGCGGCATGACGCGCTCGATGCAATTCACCGTTCTCGGCACGATTGCTTACGCGGATGTCGCGAAAGAGCGCATGTCCGATGCCAATAGTCTCTTCAACACGGCTTCGCAAATCGCGATGGCGGCTGGCATTACGCTTGGCGCGCTAAGCGTGCGGCTTGGTCACTTTGTTGCGCTTCGGGCCGACTGGCATGGCAGTGGAATCGAGTATCGGCTGGCGTTCGTACTGATCGGGCTGGTTGCGTTCGCAAGCATCTTCGATGCTGTTCGTCTTCCAAAAGGCGCAGCTGATCATTTCATCACGCGCTCGACCTGACAGACTGGTTAGTACTGGCCTGCTCTCGCGTCATAGGAAACCGGTCGTCCATGCAAAAGATGCGCTTTCCCGGCCATCCTAATTTCTTGCGAATTTGATTTGCATAATGCCGCAATCGGGCGTGGACCGCGCTCACAGTATTGAGGCCAACATGATGCAAATCCGGCTTTCCGCGCGTCGGCGCACGGGCGTTCTGTTACTGACCTGTGCATTGGCGGCGTGTTCGCAGCAGCAAAAAAGCGTGCAGAAAAAAGTGCAGACGGTGACCGTGGAAACGGTCAAGACCGTCGCGTTCGCGCAGTCGTCGTCGATGCCGGGGCGCGCCACGTCGTTCCTGACCTCGCCGGTGACGCCCCAGGTGACCGGCGTGATCCAGAAGCGTTTGTTTACCGAAGGCAGCGTGGTGCACGAAGGGCAGGTGCTCTACCAGATCGACCCCGCGCCTTATCAGGCGACCTACGACGCCGATAAAGCCGAGCTCGAAAAAGCCCAGGCCGCGCTGCTTTCCGCCCAGCCGATTGCCGAGCGCGACCGCTCGCTCGCCGCCATCGACGCGATCAGCAAGGAAGCGCTCGAAGAGGCCGAAGCCACGCTCAAGCAGGACGAAGCCACCATTGACGCGGATAAGGCCGCGCTCGAAAGCGCGCGCATCAATCTGGGCTACACACGCGTGATCGCGCCGGTCACGGGCACGATCAGCGCGTCGGCCTATACGCCGGGTGCGCTGGTGACGGCCGATCAGACCACGGCGCTCGCCACCATCTACGCCTACGATCCGATGTACCTGGACGTGACCGAATCGAGTACGGACGTGCTCGCGCTGCGCAAGAAGTTCGCGAGCGGCGCGTACAAGACCGACGCGAACGGCAACGCCAAGGTCAAGATCACGCTGGAAGACGGCACGACCTACGCGCACGAAGGCAGGCTGCAATTCACGGGCGTGGGCGTCGATCAGACCACGGGCACCATCACCTTGCGCGTGATCGTGCCGAACCCGGACAAGCTGCTGCTGCCCGGCGAATATCTGCATGCGGTGATCGATCAGGGCGTCAACCAGAACGCGATTCTGGTCCCGCAGCAGGCGGTGGCGCACGATCAGCGCGGCAACGCGACGGCGCTGGTGGTCGACGCGCAGGACAAGATCGAGCAGCGCACGCTGATGCTGGCCGGTACGGCGAACAACAACGAATGGGTGGTGACGGGCGGCCTCGCCACGGGCGAGCGCATCGTCGTGGCCGGATCGCAGTTCGTCAGTATCGGCGACACCGTGAAGGCGGTCGAAGCGCCTGCAGCGGAGCAGGAAGCCGCTGCCGATACGGATAGCGCCGCCGCTTCGTCGGCCGCGTCGCCGGCGCCCGCGGCGAACTAAGGGGCGAGTGCATGCGTATCGCTCATTTCTTTATCGACCGCCCGGTGTTCGCCTGGGTGCTCGCGATTCTCGTGTCGCTGGCCGGCGCGTTCGCGATTACCCAGTTGCCGCTCGACCAGTATCCCGACATCGCGCCGCCCACGATCCAGATCACGGCCACCTATAACGGCGCGTCTGCGCAGACCAACCAGGACGCGGTGGTGCAGGTGATCGAGCAGCAGATGGTCGGTCTCGACAATCTGATGTACATGTCGTCCTCGGCGAATTCCGAGGGCAATATTTCGATCAAGCTGACCTTCTCGGCGGGCACCAATCCCGATACCGCCCAGGTGCAGGTGCAAGACCAGTTGCAATCGGCCAACGCGCTCTTGCCGACCGAAGTGCAGGAAAGCGGCGTGACTGTGCGCAAGGCGTCGCCCGATACTTTCCTCGTTTTCAACCTCGTGTCCGAAGACGGCAAGATGAGCAAGTCGGCCATTGCCGATTATCTCTACAGCAATCTGGAAGAACAAATCGAACGACTGCCCGGCGTGGGTCAGGCGCAGCAGTTCGGCTACGAATACGCCATGCGGATCTGGCTCGATCCGAACAAGCTGCAGAAGTACGCGCTGATGCCGTCCGATGTCGTGACCGCCATCGACGCGCAGAACAACGACGTAGCGGCCGGCGAAGTCGGCAATACGCCTGCGGTCAAGGGCCAGGAGCTCGACGCGACCATCACGGCGCGCAGCCGCCTGACCACCGCACAGCAGTTCCGCGACATCGTGCTCAAGACCGAAACCAACGGCTCGCAGGTGCTGCTTGGCGACGTGGCGCGCGTCTCGCTCGGCCCGCAGGCCTATACGGTCGAAACCAACTTCAACAACAAGCCCGCTTCGGGTCTGGGGCTGCAACTCGCGCCGGGCGCGAACGAAGTGCAGGTCGACAAGGAGGTGCACGACTTCCTCAACAAGCACGCGGCGAGTTTTCCGGCGGGGTTGAAGGTCGAATACCCCTACGAAATGGTGCCGTTCATCACGACCTCCATCGAGGAAGTGGTGAAGACGCTCGCGGAAGCCATCGTGCTGGTTGTCGCGATCATGTTTCTGTTCCTGCAGAACCTGCGCACCACGCTGATTCCGGCGATTGCGGTGCCGGTGGTGCTGCTGGGCACCTTCGGCATCCTCGACGTGTTCGGCTATTCGATCAACATGCTGACGATGTTCGGCGTGGTGCTGGCGATCGGACTGCTGGTGGACGATGCGATCGTAGTGGTGGAAAACGTCGAGCGATTGATGACGGAAGAGCATCTTTCGCCGCGCGACGCCACCAAAAAGTCAATGACGGAAATCAGCAGCGCGCTGGTGGCGATTGCGATGGTGCTCTCCACAGTGCTGTTGCCGATGGCATTTTTCGGCGGCTCGACCGGCATCATTTACCGGCAGTTTTCGGTGTCGGTCGTCTCGGCGATGGCGCTTTCCGTGGTGGTGGCGCTGACCTTCACGCCCGCGCTGTGCGCGACCCTCCTCAAGGACGGCCACGAGAAACCCAAGGGACGCTTCTTCAGCAGCTTCAATCGCGGTTTCGACACCTCGACCGGCAAATATCGCCGCGTCGTTGACAGGATGCTGCATCGCCGCAAGCCGGCGATCATCGTCTACGCGCTGCTGGTCCTGGGCGCGGGGCTGTTGTTCGTGCGCCTGCCCACTTCGTTCCTGCCTACCGAGGATCAGGGCGTGCTGATGGTCACCGTGACCGCGCCCGTGGGCGCGACGCGCGAGCGCACCGAAGCGACCATGGCGAAAGTCGAAGACTATCTGCTCAAGCAACCGGCCGTCTCCGAAGTGTTCAACGTCGCCGGTTATGCGGTGGGCAGTAACGGCCAGAACGTCGGCATGATGTGGGTGAAGCTCAAGGACTGGAGCCAGCGCACGGCGGTGAACGACACGGCGCAGGGTTTTGTCGCCAAGGCTTCGCGCGATCTCTCGCAGCAGATTCGCGACGCCAAGGTGTTCGTGCTGCAGCCGCCTACCGTGCGCGGGCTGGGCATCAGTTCGGGCTTCGACATGGAACTGGTCGACGAAGGCAATCTGGGCCACACGGCACTGGCCGCCGCGCGCGACAAGCTGATCAAGATGGCCAACGCCAGCGGCATCGTGCGGCAGGTGCGCTTTAACGGGCTGGCCGATACGCCGCAGCTCTCGCTCGATATCGACGACCGCAAGGCGAGCGCGATGGGCCTTGCGCCCGCGGATATCAACACGACCGTGGAAGACGCGCTGGGCGGCGAATACGTCGACGAATTCCTCGACAATCAGCGCATCAAAAAGGTCTACGTGCAGGGCGATGCGCCGTTTCGCATGTCGCCGGAAGCGCTGGAAAACTGGTACGTGCGCAATACCGCCGGGACGATGGTGCCGTTCTCCGCGTTCGCGACTTCGCACTGGACCTTCGGGCCGCCCGAACTGGACCGCTATAACGCGCAATCGTCGTTCGAGATCGTTGGCGATCCCGCGCCCGGCGTGAGCTCCGGCCAGGCGATGCAGACCATGGCGCAACTGGTTGCGAAGCTGCCCAAGGGCATCAGCTACGCGTGGACGGGGCTGTCGTATCAGGAGCAGTTGTCGGGCGGCCAGGCGCCGTATCTCTACGCCGTGTCCGTGCTGTTCGTGTTCCTGTGTCTTGCCGCGCTCTATGAAAGCTGGTCGGTGCCGCTGGCGGTGCTGCTGATCGTGCCGCTGGGCGTGTTTGGCGCGGCACTCGGCACGAGCCTGCGCGGGCTGTCGAACGATGTGTATTTCCAGGTGGGGCTGCTGGTGACGGTGGGGCTGTCGTCGAAAAACGCGATCCTGATCGTTGAGTTCGCAACCATGCTGGAGAAGCAGGGCGCGAGCACGCTCAAGGCCATCGAACAGGCCGTGGCGCTGCGCATTCGGCCGATCGTGATGACTTCGCTGGCGTTTCTGCTGGGCGTCGCGCCGCTGGTGGTGGCAAGCGGCGCGGGCGCGGCGGCGCGCCAGTCGATCGGCACGGGTGTGTTCGGCGGCACGCTGGTGGGTACGCTGCTGGCGATCTTTTTCACGCCGCTCTCGTATTTCATGGTGCGCAAGTTGAGCGGCAAGGGTGCCGCGCCAGGCGGGCCGCGCGGTCCGGGCGGCGCCGATGCGCCCGCCGACGATTCCGGCTCGACCGGCGCGCAGGTGAGCGAGCACGAACACGAAAACGAACACGCTTCGCAGGAGGCAAAGGAGAACGAGGCGTACTCGTTGTCCGCGAATGGAGGTGCAGCATGAGGCGCGTACTCAACTGGATGGTAGCTGGCGCGGCAGTCGTGGCGCTGAGCGCGTGTATCGACCTCTCGCCGCAGTACCGGCGGCCCGCTGCGCCGGTGCCGGCGGCGTGGCCCGATGCGGCGTCGTCAACGGAACAAGCGGCTTCGCAGACCGGGCAGACCGGACAGACGCTGGCCGCCGATATCGGCTGGCGCACGTTCTTTGTGGATGCGCGTCTGCAACGCACGATTGCGCTCGCGTTGTCGAACAGCCGCGATCTGCGCATTGCGATTCTCGACATCGAGAAAGAACGGGCGGAATACCGCATCGAGCGCTCGGCGCTGTTCCCCGAGATCGATCTGGGCGGCTCCGAAGAAGCCGAGCGCACGCCCGCGTCCGTGCGTAGCGCGGACTCCGGTTCATCCGCTGGCACGACCGCCGCGAGCGGCACGACCACGCATATCTACAGCGCCAATCTGGGCTTTACCTCTTACGAACTCGATCTGTTCGGGCGCGTGCGTAACTTGAGCCAGGCGGCGCTGGAAACCTATCTTTCGAGCATCGAAACGCGCCGCAGCACGCAGATCAGCCTGGTTTCCGATGTGGCGAGCGACTGGCTCACGCTTGCGTCCGACAAGCGCCTGCTGGTGATCGATCAGGAAACCGAAGCAAGCCAGCAGCGCACCTTCGATCTGGTCGATCGCGAGCATGGGCTGGGCGCGGCGAGCGCGCTCGATGTCGAACAGGCGCAGGCAAGCCTGCAGTCCGCGCGCAATGCCGTGGCCCAGGCGCAGACGACGGTGGAACAGGCGCGCAATGCCCTCGACCTCGTGGTGGGCGCACCGGTGCCGCTGGCCGATCTGCCCGATGCGCAGGTCGATCCCGTCGCCAGCATCACGACGATTCCGGCGGGCATTCCGTCGACCGTGCTGCAACGCCGCCCCGACGTGCTGGCCGCCGAACACACGCTGAAAGCCGATAACGCCGATATTGGCGCGGCGCGCGCGAACTTCTTCCCGACCATCAGCCTGACCGCGGCGCTGGGTTTCGAAAGTCCCGCGCTCGCGCAGCTGTTCACGGGTGGCAACCGCAGCTGGTCGGTCGAGCCGTCCGCGGTGATCCCGATCTTCAATGCGGGAGAAAACCGCGCGACGCTCGACGCCGCCAAGGTCACGCTCAAGATCGACGTGGCAACCTACGAGAAGACCCTCCAGACCGCCTTCGAGGAAGTCGCGAACGCGCTGGCGACGCGCGCGACCATCGACGCGCAGCTCGACGCCCAGACCCGCACCGTGCAGGCCGATCAGCACGCTTACGACCTGACGATGGCGCTCTACCAGCAGGGCAGCGACAGCCTGATCGACGCCTTGACCGAGCAGCGCCTGCTGTATAGCGCGCAGCAATCGCTGGTGGCCACGCAACTCTCGGCGCAAACGAGCCTGATCACGCTCTATGCGGCGTTGGGCGGCGGCGTGGAAGCGGACGACGCGCATGCCGCCAGCCACGCCGCCGCGGCCAGCCGCTGAGCGCCGCCGCGACGGGTATCATGACCGCACGATTCCCGACTCAAGGACGCCAGGCAACAACATGCCAGCAGTGCTGACCCGCGCGATACACGCGATCCGACGCTCGAGCCTCACCGGCAAGCTGTTTGCCGCGATGCTCGTCGTCAATGTGCTGGTGATCGGCGCGATGGCCGTGGGCGCGCAGATCAGCTTCGAGCGCGGCTTTCTCGGCTACCTGGAGCATCAGGAAATCAAGCGGCTCGAATCGAGCGTCGGGCCGCTGGGCATGGCGTATCGCGATCACGGCAGCTGGGATTTTCTGCTGGAGAATCGCAGCCTCTGGCACGAAATCATGCGGCCTTACGCGCCCGCCTCGTATCCGGTGTCGAGCCACGCGCCGCTGCCGCGCCTGCCGGTGTCGTCGCTGATCGGCACCAATACGCGCTTTACGCTGCTCGACGCCCAGGGCCGTTACGTGTTCGGCAATCCATCGTTTGCCGATAGCTCGCCGCGCCGTCCCATTGTGGTGAGCGGCAAGACCGTAGGCTGGTTGCTGATGGTGCCGTTCGAGCGCGCCACCGAAGCGGGCGATCTGCGCTTCCAGAAGACCCAGCGCGAATCGAGCTGGATCATCGCGATTGCCGCCACGCTGCTGGCGATTCTCACGACCTTGTGGATGGCGCGCGCGCTGGCCTCGCCGTTGCGGCGCATCGCCAGCGCCACGCACACGCTCGCGGGCGGCGATCTGAGCGCGCGTGTGCCGACGGTATCGAGCGGCGACATTGGCCAGCTCGAACGCGATTTCAACCACCTTGCGCAGACGCTGGAAAGCACCGAACGCATGCGCTCCGCGCTGGTCGCCGATATTTCGCACGAACTGCGCACGCCGCTTGCGGTGATGAGCGGCGAAATCGAGGCGATCGAAGTGGGCGTGCGGCCTGTGAGCGTCGAGGCGGTGCGCTCGCTGGGCGGCGAGGTGAAACGCCTGAGCCGGCTGGTCGACGACCTCTACGATCTTTCGCTCGCCGACGTGGGCGCGCTGCGTTACCACCATGAACAGACCGATGTGTGCGAGACCTTGCGAGCGGCGCTGCGCCGCGGCGCGCGCCGCCTGAGCGATGCGGGGCTGACGCTGCACGCCAGTCTGCCCGATGCGCCGCTCTGGGTGCGCGGCGACGAGCGGCGGCTGCAGCAGGTCTTCACGAATATCCTTGAAAACGCGCTGCGCTACGTCGATTGCGGCGGTGCGGTATTCGTGAGCGCGCGTGAGGATGCGAGTACGGTGCGCATCGAATTCGACGACAACGGTGCGGGCGTGGCCGATGCGTATCTGCCATCGCTATTCGAGCGCTTTTATCGCGTGGAGGCGTCGCGCAGCCGCGCGACCGGCGGCGCGGGACTTGGCCTGCCGATCTGTCGCGGCATTGTCGAAGCGCATGGCGGGCACATCGATGCGGCGCGCGCGCCGCAAGGCGGCTTGCGCATCGCCATCGAATTACCGCGTTGGAAAGACGGCGCCGAGAAGGACAGCCCTACGCCGTTATTGATCAGGACAGCAGCCAGGAACCGAAGTGAGCGCGATTAACGAAACACCGATCGATATTCTGATCGTCGAAGACGAACCTAAACTCGCTAGCCTGATGGCGGATTTTTTGCAGGCAGCGGGTTTTGCAACGCGCTGCGTGGGCGACGGTCTGGCCGTGGCGGGCGAAGTGAAGCGCCAGATGCCGGGCCTGATCGTGCTCGACCTGATGCTGCCGGGCCGCGACGGCCGCGATATCTGCCGCGATCTACGCACGTACAGCGACGTGCCGGTCATCATGGTGACGGCGCAGGTGGAGGAAGTGGATCGGCTGATTGGCCTCGAACTGGGTGCGGACGATTACATCTGCAAGCCCTTCAGCCTGCTGGAGCTGGTGGCGCGCGTGAAGGCGATCTTGCGCCGCTCGCGCTTCGAGCGCGCGCCCGAAAGCGTGCCGCTCAGTCTGGACGAAGAATGTTTTCAGGCGACCTTTCGCGGCGTGACGATCGAGTTCACGCCGATCGAATTCCGCTTGCTCAAGACGCTCGCAGCGCGGCCAGGCCGCGTGTTTTCGCGCGATGCGCTGATGGACCAGCTGTATCCCGATGGCCGCATCGTCGAGGACCGCACCATCGACAGCCACGTCAAAAAGATTCGCCGCAAATTCGAATCGATCGCACCGGACGAGGATGTGATCCAGTCGGTCTATGGCGCGGGATTCCGGCTGGCGTTATAGGATTGTCTATCCGCCGTCGAACGTGCAGCCCGCAGTGAACTGGCTCTGCAGTCAATAGCGCATTACCTCACTTCAAAAGCCATGCATTGCCACGCCAATCACCACGATCAACAACACAGCAGTCGGCCAAAGTCTCTTTCTTTGCGCACGCCATTCAAGCAGCCGTTGCTGCGCTTCATGCCGTGTCACGCCTGATAGACGGAATGGGTGCCGGTCGATTTCGGCTTTCATGGCGCGAATATGCAAGCTCAGGCTGGCATGCGATATGAGCGCAAACAGCAGCACGGCTCCCATCGGATAAAGGGCGTCCCGCATCATCCACGCTGCTCTGAGCCGGAACCGGCGTCAGCACGCTCGCCCGGTTGCCTGGGCAGCCAGGCCGCAGCGATACCCAGCAAGGGGAGCCAGGCACACACAGCGTAGACGGCGGGAATCCCATGGCGATCGGCGGCGCGACCGAGCACCGCCGCGCCAATGCCGCCCAGTCCGAATGCAAAACCAAAAAATAATCCGGACACCATACCAATTCGTCCCGGCATCAATTCCTGCGCATAGACCAGAATCGCGGAAAACGCGGACGACACGATGAAGCCAATCGCAATCAGCAGGATCGTCGTGACGGGCAGGCTCGCGTAAGGCAGTGCGAGTGTGAAGGGCGCGGCGCCCATGATCGAAAACCAGATCACGGTCTTGCGGCCGATCCGGTCGGCCAGCGGGCCGCCGACCAGCGTTCCCGCCGCCACGGCAGCCAGGAATATGAAGAGATGCAGTTGCGCCGCTTGCACGCCCAGCCCGAATTTCCCTTGCAGATAAAAGATCAGATAGTTGCTGATGCTCACGGTGTAGAAGTATTTGGAGAACATCAGCAACATCAGGATCGCGATAACCGGCACCACCGTGCGCAGGTCGAGCGCTGCCTTGCCGGTCGCGCTGCGTTTGCGCGCGCCGTGCTGCGCCATGTCCCGCCGATACCAGCGGCTCGCGAGCGAAAGCAGCAACATGGCCAGCACGGCGGCAAGCGCGAACCACGCAATGCCGTGTTGACCGCGAGGCGCGATGAACAGCGCCGCGAGCAGTGGTCCAATTGCGCTACCCGTATTGCCGCCCACCTGGAAAATCGATTGTGCGAGGCCATGCCGCCCGCCCGAAGCCAGGCGCGCCACGCGCGACGATTCGGGATGAAACATCGAAGAGCCGGTGCCCACCAGCATTGCCGCGCAAATCAAGCCGGGAAAGCTGCCGACACGCGATAGCAACAGCAGCCCGCACAGGCTGAAGATCATCGATACGGGCAGCGATCCGGGCCTGGGCGTGCGATCCGTGTAGTGGCCGATAAACGGCTGCAGCAAACTGGCGGTCAATTGATACGCCAGCGTCACCACTCCCAGTTCGCCAAACGACAGATGCAGTCCGCCTTTGAAAAGCGGATAAACCGCAATCATCAGGGACTGGATCATGTCGTTGAGCAGGTGCGAAGCGCTCATGACGCCGAGTATGCCGAACGCCGTCTGTCGCCCGGAGGGCGCAGGTCGCGACGATGCCGCGTTCGAGGTCAGGGTGGCTGCGTTTTTCATGGTCTGGAGCCCGCTGCATGCGCTGGATGGGAAATCCAGTCTAGGGCTACACTACCGATCCGTCTCCCGCGAATAGCCAATCGATCGTCGGAAAAAGGACATGCCCAGGCTCAGCCCGCTTTCGCAAGATTCCCAGCATTCCCCGCGACGCGACCATCATCATCGTCTTGCCGCGGTAAGCAGTCGTTCGGTCGATTTTCCCGCGGGCGAAGTCCGTCCCGCGCACCATCACGGCGTGGCGCAGCTGATCTATGCGGTCGAAGGCGTGATGGTCGTGAGCAGCGAGGCGGGCCAGTGGATCGTGCCGCCCACACGCGCGATCTGGATGCCGGCCTTCACGTCGCACACGATCCGCATGGTGAGCGCGGTGTCGATGCGTTCGCTCTATATCCAGCCGGAGGCCGCTAGCGGATTGCCCGCAGCCTGCGCGACCGTGGCGATTTCCGATCTGCTCAAGCAGCTTATTGTCAGTGCGATTGAGATTGACGGCGATTATCTGACCGATTCGCGCGATGGCCGCTTGATGGGGCTGATACTCGACGAGTTGCGGGTTCTGCCCGTTCTGCCTTTACATCTGCCCAATCCCCACCATCCGTATCTGCGCACGATCTGCAACGCGATCGCGGAAGCGCCCGACGACAACCGGACCCTGGCTCATTGGGCGGGAGTCATTGGCGTCGACGTCAAGACGATTCAGCGTCTGTTCATGCGGGAAACTGGTTTGACGTTTGGTCAGTGGCGGCAGCAGGCCCGGCTTTTGATGGCGCTGGAGCGCCTGGCGTCGGGCGCGCGTATCGTCGATGTTGCGCTCGATATGGGCTACGACAGCCCCAGCGCATTTTCCGCGATGTTTCGCAAGCAGCTGGGCGTGCCGCCGAGTGAATATTTTCGCGTGGTGGAGTAGAGGGGCTGTGGGGCCGCTTTATTCGTAGCAAATACGCGGCCCCACACATTTCACGCCTCGACCGCCTCTTGCGACCGCGCCGGATAATCCGTATTACCCCACTCGCCGTCGAACAGCTTGCCGTCTGTCATGGCGTTCACCGCCGCGTCTTAATCGAATGGCAGTTAGCTTAACGTCTCGAACTAACGCGCCAAGTACGGCGCGCTTGTATTGTGCAAAGGTGACGTCGCGAAATCCGTCTGCGACAGATCTGATCACAGAGGTTTGAGTCGCGTGAGCGAAGCTGTGAGCCCGACGCCGTCAGCGTTGTTAGCGAGGGTCAGTTGCGCGCCGTGGCGTGCGGCGATACGCGCGGCGATGGATAGGCCAAGCCCACTTCCGGTTCCTTGCGGCGCATTCGCCCGGTAAAACCTGTCAAATGCCCGATCGATGTGTTCTTCGGGAATGCCGGGTCCGTTATCGACTACCTGAATAGACGTGTCGTCACCGTTGTGGACTAACACCAGATCGACCTGGCCGCCACACGGCACATAGCGGATTGCATTGTCTACCAGGTTGCCGATGAGCGTATGCAAGCCGTGCGGGTCAACGCGTGCCTCGAACGTATCACGACCCGGGCGATCGGAATGCACGACGAGTCCAAGGTCGATCGATTTTTCCTCTGCGAGCAGAGAAAACTCGCCAATGATCGTCTCCGCGATTTTTCGCAGACTCGCAGGTTTGAGTTTCGCCGGCGTATCAGAGTCTTCGTGGGCAAGACTCAACAGTTGGTGCACGAGGCGAACGAGACGGCTAAGGCGCACGCTGATTCGATCGAGAATATGCGTTTCACCACGCAATTCGCCCGAGCGAATCGTACTCTGTACTTGCAGGCTGAGTGCCGCGAGTGGCGAGCGCAGTTCGTGGGCCGCGTCGGCGATGAAATTCTGCTGTGCCTGGGATGCGAGACGGAGTCTCGCAAGCAGATCGTTGAGTGCGTGGACGAGCGGGACGAGCTCGAGAGGCGTGTCCGCGTCGAGAACCAGCGGATGAAGCGCGGAAAGACTGCGCGTCGTGAGGTGGGTGGAAAGCTCGCGTATCGGCAGCAGGCCGCGCGCGACGACAAACAGAACGAGAGCGATCGACATGGGTACCAGCAGTGCCAACGGCCAGATTGTGTGTAACGCCAGCTGGCGACCGAGGCTGTCGCGAATGCCGTAAGGCTGCGCTACCTGAACGAAAGCGTCCGGCCGCTGGAGGCCGAACACGCGCCAGGTTTCGCCGTTGTGCCGTAATACATTGAAACCTGCGCCGCCGCGCGGCAGTGAAACGACGTGTTGCGAGTGATAGGCTTCGCGGCCTTGATCGTCCCAGATCTGAATGAGAATTTCGTCGTCGTCGATTCCGCTATAGCCTTTGCCGCCGCGTTCCGCGTCTTCGATACGCTGGGCGACACCCAGATTGGCGGGGATGGAGAGCGCGACTGCACGCAATTCGTAATCGAACAACTCGGCCGCCTCATGACGGGCGGTGCGAAAAATTCCGTAGGCGGCAATCAACGAAGCAATGGCGAAGCCGCATACGAGCCAGGTGAGCAGGCGGCGGCGGATCGAAGTCATGGAGCGGTTAGGGAGCACTACAGAAAGGGCCGATATCGCGAATCAACGAGCGACGAGTATATCGGTGCTGTCGGGAAGCAGCACGGCAGGCATGCATGCATGCACGCGCAATCGATCGACTCGTCATTGCAGAATGTCGAGCGGTATATCGGTCACGGGCAGCGAAGGCGCGAACGCATGCCGTGTGGTCTTATAGGGGAACAAGGCCTTTTCACACAGAAGGCGCTGAAGAATGGCGTCTACCTGGAACGGTATGCCGGTCTTCCATTCGGTTACCGACACTCTGGGGTCAAGATAATCGAGCAGCACGCATGGCAGGTGACGAAGTCCGAGAATGGCTGCAGCAGTCAGGCGATGATTACCGTCCATGACAATGCCGGTTTCGCGACTCACGGGAATAGGGGTTGTCCATTTTCCTGATGTGCGAATCTCACACACCAGTTTGTCGACATTGGTGTGGTCGACCGCTTCGGATTGGACGAGAAACTCGATCGGCTTCACTGCGACGCAATAGGGATTCTGCTTCGGCATCTTATCTCCGGAGAGAGATTTCATTGATGGCATAAACGAGTGCGTCGATTTCATCCTGCACGTTATAGGCGTGCACGGAAGCTCGTACGACCGATTTCAGGCCGCGTGCGCGCATGTCCAGCATCGTCGATGTGTCGGTCGAACAGGAAACGTTGATTCTCTCTGGCAGGCTTGCGAGCTTGCGCTTGATGTCGTCGGGATCGATACCGTCGCAAGTGAACGTGACGATGCCGGATTGAATCGCGCCGACGTCCTGCAACCGCACGCCGTCGACGTCGCGCAACTGGGCACGAAGTGCGTGCGCGAGCATTTGAATCCTCGTCCAGATCGCATCCATGCCGATCGATAGCGCGTACTCGACCGCCGCGCCCATGCCGAGTTTGGCCGCGATGTTGCATTCCCAGTTCTCGAACCGTCGCGCACCGTTGCGGAGCTCAAACGAATCGGGGCCGCGTAGATGCGCGGCGTGCAAGTCGAGGAATGCTGGCTCCAGTTGCGAGCACAGGTCGCGCTCGACGTACAGGAAACCCATGCCGCGCGGTCCGCGCAGGTATTTCCGGCTGGTTGCCGTGAGTGCATGACAGCCGATCTTCTGCACGTCGAGCGGTAGTTGTCCGATGCCCTGGCAGGCATCGAGCAGGAACCATGCGCCTGCCTGCCGGGCTTCCTTACCGATCGCCTCGACAGGTTGAACCGGGCCGCCATTCGTGCCGATGACAGGCAACGTGACGAGTTTCGCGCGCGGATGCTGAAGCTTGCGTCGCAGATCATCCATGCAGATCTGGCCGCCCGGATCGTTCTCCACGACGACGATCTCAATGCCCAGGCGCCGCTTCAGTTGCAGGTACGGAATAAAGTTGCCAGCATATTCCGTTGTGGACGTCAAAACGATGTCGCCTAACTTGAGCGGCAGCGAATAGAACACCATGTCCCATGCGCGCGTGGCATTTTCGACAACGGCGATTTCGTCTGGCATCGCGCCGATGAGTCGCGCAATCGACGCATAGACGTCTTCAAGCCGTGCATCAGCAGCGGCGGCTGCCTCATAGCCGCCAATACGGGTTTCGCATTGCAGGTGCGCCATGACGGTATCGATCACGACATTCGGCATCAAGCTCGCGCCAGCGTTGTTCAAATGAACGACGTCGGCGGTCCCGGGAGTGTCTGCTCGCAACTGTTCTACGTTCAGCATGGTGTGTCCCTCGCTTCTGTTGGCGCACGAATCGATGCGGGCCGCTCACGCACAAGCGTCAAAATGAGGGCGGTTGCCATGGCGTAGGCGACACCGACGAATACGTACGTGTAGCGAAGCCCGGCCGCATCCGTCAACCACCCGCCCAGGGCGATACCCAGAATGGATGCCAGTTGCGTCGTACTCTGCGCCACGCCGAGCACATAGCCTTGCTGCGAACCGCTGGCTGCCCGCGAAATCAGCGACATCAGCACAGGCGTGGTGGCGCCCAGCAACATCCCCCACAGAAAATGGATTGCGACGAACACTTCGACGCTTCGTGTGAGTGCCGCGCCAAGCGTCAGCGCACAGCAGCCCAACGCGATGCCGGTCATGCGCCGCAATGTTTCGGCAAGGCTACGCTGTTCAAAGAAACGTGCCCACAGCGCGGCCGAAACAACAAAGCCGAACGCCAGCATGCCGTAGCAGAAACCGACTACCCAGTTGTCGACGTTGAATGTCGTGCGGACGTAGAGCGAGAACGGCGTTTGCGTGAACATCCGGCTGATCAACAGCAGGCCGATTACGCCAAGAAGCCCGGCGATCGGTGTCCCGCGCCACGGCGAGGCGCCGCGTTCGAGGGCTTGTTTTTCTGGTTGCACGCTCGCGTTTGGACGCGAAGAGCGGACATCAGGCAGGATCGTTGCGACGGCAAGCGCACTGGCCAGGCACAACACGCCAGCAACAATATTGATCCAGACGAAAGTCGAATGGTCGAGGATGACGCCACCGAAGACAGCGCCCACCAGGGAGCCGAGATTCGTCGAGACCTGCAGATACGCGAAGAGCCGTCCACGACGCAATGGATCGATAATGCCAACACCGTAAGTCTGCGCGGGTGCGATATAACCCGCGCATGCGCCTTGCAGAAAGCGCAGCGCGAGTATCGACCAGACATCGCTTGCCCACGCCAGCGCAAACTGGGTGAGCGAAAGGCCGATGAGCGCGCGGATCATCATCAGCTTATGTCCGGTGCGATCGCCTATGCGGCCCCAGAAAGCGCTAGTCAGCATGATACCGAGCATCGGCCCGACGTAGACCGCGACGCCCGCAAAGCCCGATTCGAACGCCGAGTGGCTGAGTTCCTTGAGATGCAGCGGCCAGAAGGGCCCGCTCATTTCCATCGCGCCCATCGATACGAGTTGAATCGCGAACAGCACGTGTATGAGGCGTGCCGCGCGCTCGGGCGCGACAGAGACATTCATCATGAGTTATTGCTCCTCGACCAACTCAGGCAGCGGATTCGGCAAATCGTGCTGAAGACGATAATCTGCATACTTGAGGAGGTGCATACGCAGAACCGAACGCGTTGGCCAGGGCTGTTCGAGGAACGCGTCGAGTTCGCGCGCCC
Source organism: Paraburkholderia sp. Ac-20340 (assembly GCF_017104965.1). Lineage (GTDB taxonomy): Bacteria > Pseudomonadota > Gammaproteobacteria > Burkholderiales > Burkholderiaceae > Paraburkholderia. Next base: position 15,377 of record NZ_JAAGPR010000032.1, on the reverse strand, counting down.
ACAACGTAGGCTCCACGCGAGATGAGAACGCATCGAATGCACGCGCGGTTTCTTCGCGAATGACACGCCAGAGTTGATCCGACGTCAGTGCGTATTCGCGCGTCAACGCCAGCGCGAGTTCGTGCAGATGACACACGAAGCAGGCGTCGAGTACGAAAGCGCGAACAGGTTCGATATCCTGATCAAATACGGTTGGCAGAATGCCCGGGTGCACGTATGGCTTCAATTCATAGCCGCGGGCGTTGAGCAGCGGCGCGTAGGTGCGTCCGTCGCCAAAATCGCGGATCAGCATTTTACGCGGCATGCCGATTTCGTCGAATAGCACTGAGGTATTTTGCTGGTGTGCTTCCAGCGCGATGCCATAGAGCAGATAGATGCCGACGACGGGATGCACGACAGCTCGAACATAGTTGCGGAACCAGGTTTCGACGGTCGATGTAGCGGCGGGCGTGCCCGACTGCATTTCAACGAGTTCGGTCACGAGCGGACGGCCGTCCACCGGCGAGGCCGTGAACAGTGCCGCCACTGTGACAGGCAGCAGCGCGTCCGTACGGTCCAGTGCTTCGGCGCTCGCGCGGAATGCCACGGATAGATGGCGTCCGGGCCGGTCCTCCTGACGCACAGCGTGCCTGTAATGGAACGCGGCTTCTTCAGGAAAGGCTTCGAGCGTGCCGTCAAAACCTCGCTCATCGGCGAGGATGCGTTTCATGAGCCAGCTGATTCGCGGCCCCATATGAATCGACTTTGCCTGCAGTGTGCGCTGCTCGCTTGTGAGCCAGAGAGCAACCGGCAATTTGATGAACGGCACCGGACCGGGCAGACGCGGCATCATCGTGCGGAACGACATGGTGGGCCAGGTTTCGATATCCGGGCCATCGAGCAGCAGAATGCCTTCCTCCAGTTCAGCGGCATATTCATGGCGAACGAAGTGTTCGAGATGCCAGCTATGAATGGGCAGCGGCAGCCAGTCGTGCTCGTCGAGTCCCTGTTCGTTCAGGCCGTCTCGCCAGCGCGTCCACACGTTGGGAAAGTTGGCGGCGAACCAGGTCTGCACGCTCTCTACATGCGGCATTCGCTCGATGTAGGCCATATCGCGGCGCAACGCGGCAACGCGCACATTGACAAGGGCGTTGAATTCCGGCGACAGCGCGGCGACTTCCTCCGCATCGAGATCGGGCTTGCTCTTCCACGTGGGATAGAACGGATGACCTTCGAGCGAGCCCCATTGGTCGAGTTCCACCGCGGCCTGACGCACGCTCAGATGTTTGCGCATGTAGCCCAGCAAGCCGCCTGATCCTGCCACGCGGATGCGCTCGCGCAGATCCGCGTTCCAGGCATCGCGATAGATACGTGCGAGCGCGTCGTTGGCGACGCTATTGGCGATATCCGCTTTGAGACCCGCGACGCCGTCGTCGCCCGGTTTGAAGTCGAAAGAAGGGCACAACGCATCGATCAACCGGTCCGGCTGATTGAGGGTGGTGCGAGTACCGTCGGCATCGGCAAGAACCAGTTCGCCGTTATTGATGAACGTGTTCGCAGGGGCCGCTTCGAGATCGGTGAAAAGCAGCCGGGCATTGCGATTCGCTAACGCAAGCGACGCACCGCGTCCATCGGCTGAGAATTCGAGAGCCCGGGCATCGAGGATGCCTTCGGCAAAGAGGCAGCGCACGAGACGTCGCACCGCGTTGCGTCGCGCTGCATCTTCCGCGTCTTGCCGGTGTTCGGCGTAAAACGCGTGATTGGACTGCAAAATGGAGAGATTGGATTTCATGAAACTCCGCCTTCAGGCTGGCCAGGATTCAGGAAAGTAGTCGAGTGCGGACCTGCGCAGGCCCTGCATATACGACACATTCCATTGAAAGACTTCTTCGATATGCGGCAGACGCACGTTGAGACGGCGGCCCATTTCCACGAGCAATGAAAGGCCAAACGCTACGTCCTCGTGAAAAGCGCGGTGTTCGCGATCGATGACATAACCGTCGCGATGTGCTTCGTGCACGAGCGGCAACGCGATGGCGTCGTATGCCTGGTTCGTGCGTAGCACCGAGAGCATGGTGCGCGGATCGGCAATCTGCTCCTCGTACGCCTCGACAATTTCCTGTTTCAACGGCTTGACCGATGACAGGTCGATATCGAGGCGCTGTTCGAGTGCCTTGCAGAGCCGTTGATTCTCTTCGTCGCTGCGTTCGAGAAAATACGCGCCGAGTTCGGGGCAATCGGACCACCAGCAAAGCGATTGGGCGAACGTTGTTTCGTGCCATTGCCCGTAGGGTCCGATCAGTCCGTAAAGAACCGAACTGTGCATGATCGGATTGCCGGGCGTCAGCGTGATTTCAAGGTAGTCGCCCAGCAATTCGACGCTCGCTTCATAGAGCCGGGAAAGATGCCTGAGCAACGCCTCGCGCGCGTGCTTGCTTTCGCGCGAATGCGTCGCGGCGTAGAGGGCGCTTTTCGCGCCGCCCATTCTGACCGACACGCCTGGACACAGATCGGACGCAATATGCGGGACGTCCTTCATGCCCCAGATGACCACGTTATCGCGATCGGCAAACGTTTTCTCGGCAAGCCAGTCGAAGCCGCAAAATCCCGGAATCGCGCCCACATAGACCGGCTTGTGCGAGGGCAGGCCGGACGCGATCTGCTCCAGCAGTTGTGGCCGCACGTGGGCCGGAACAGTGACGATGACGATGTCTGCCTCGCGGCACGCTGCTCCGGGATCGCTTGTCACCGCGTCGAGCTGCGCCGAACAACGGGTTCCGTCGGGCAGGATGGCAGTCACGCCTTCGTCGTGCTGGTAGTTTTCCACCACGGCGGGATTGTTGGTGTAGAGGGTGACGTGCACGCCTGGCAGGCGAGCGAACAGCACCGCTGCGAGGTGCCCTGTGCGACCGCCGCCGCACACCACCACGTTGAGCGGGTCAACCGTTGCAGCGGCGCTCATGCGGCGTGGACCGCGTGCAGGCGTGGCACTTCGCGCGGCGCTTCTTCGGCGTCTGCCTGGCCGAGCCAGCCGTCGAGGCGTTCCCAGACGCGCGGATCGAGAAGACTGCGCTCCTCGAGCCAGTTTTCGCTGAAGACGGTATGCAGATATTTTTCGCCGCCATCTGCCACAGCCGCCACGACATTGCCGCGAATCACACCGCTATGAATGAATTCCAGCGCCTTGTAGATCACGCCGCCCGTCGATCCACCCACGAGCAGGCCGGTGCGTCGCGCGATATAGCGAGCGGTTTCGAACGCGTGGGAATCGGATACCTGCACACCCATGTCGATGCAGCTGTAATCCAGCACCAGTCCGACCGTGTCGCCGGCCGGTGTGCCAGTTCCGGATTGATAGTAAGGATGACCAGGTTGTCCGAATACGATCGAGCCCTCCGGTTCGACAGCTATCGTTTTCGTTTGCGGATTGTGGACTTTGAGTCCGCGCGCGATGCCGGTCATCGAACCTCCCGTGCCGACGCATCCCACGTAGGCATCGATACCGCCGATTTCGCTGACGACTTCCCGCACGAATTCCGAATAGCCGCCTGCATTGGCTGCATTGTCCGACTGGTTCATGAACACCGCGCCCGGGATCTCGCTGGCCAGTGCCGCAGCCATGCGTTGCCGCTCGACCACGGCGACCTCGTCCTCGCGATAGTGGCCTTCCACATAGCGGATTTCCGCGCCCAGCGCCTGCATGACAGCGATTTTGTCGGGCGCCGCATGGTGATCGACCACCGCGATAAACCGCAGGCCGAATTCGACCGCAGCTATCGCCAGCCCAATGCCCGTATTGCCCGACGACGATTCGACCACCACGCCGCCCGGACTCAATCGACCGGATTTCAGCGCAGCCACGATCATGTTGCGGGCCATGCGATCCTTGATACTGCCGCCAGGATTGTTCTTTTCGACTTTCAAGAGCAGGCGTGCGTGCTTACCGGGGACATCGAGACAAAGAATCGGCGTGTTGCCAATCAGGTCAGTGACTTTATTCAAAATCATGGCGTTCCTCCATTCGATCGTCGGGTGAGAAAGTCATCTGGCCGCGCGCGTCGAACGTCGCCGCGATGCGACGTGGCATGGGATGACGATGAAACTCGTTTTCGAGCAGATCCATCTGGTAGCCAGCCGTGTTGGCATAGACCAGCAGATCGCCCGCATGCGGATACACGGAAAAATCAATCAGGCGATTGGAAATGACGTCTTCGTCCAGGCAGCTATGACCGGCAACCCAGGCGCGCACCGGCCCGGATTGGCGTCCGGGCGCATCGGAAAGCGGCACATGCTGCGGATCGATCAGGAATTCGGAACCGAACCAGGTTTCGCAGGCGCTGAAGCTGCTGCCCTCGGCGAAAATCACAGCTTCATTGTCCGCAAGCGATTTGACACGCGTGATGCGAAACACGGAAAGCGCAGCCTGGTCGGCGAGACTGCGCCCTGGTTCGATGGCCAGCGTGAGTTGCTGGGACTTCAGATAACCCGCAACCGATAAGCCTTTGATACAGGGCGAGGCAAGCAGTCGATCGAGCCATGTGGCTGCATCTATTGCGCCGCCATAGGGATAAAAGGAGCGGGGGACCGACGCATTGCGATAGTGCGTCGGGTTCTGCCCTTCGAGGTAAGCGCGATAGCGCTCCTGATCGACATAGCGAACAGGCAGGCCGCCGCCGATATCGATCATGGCTGGATTCAATCCCATTTCACGTGCGGCTTCGACTAACGATACGAGTTGTGTGAGCGCCGCCACCCGAGGTTCGTGACGATAGCCGGCGAGATGAAAGTGGAAACCTTCAAACGAAATGATATTTTTTAGGTATGCCAAACGTTTGAGTAAATAAAAAAGCTGGGCCTGCTCAAGACCAAACCGGCTTGCCTGCGAATCGGCCGGTTTATACCGTAGCAGAACACGTACAGGTTGTTCCGGTTGTACTTCGCGAGCAATAGCTTCGATATCGTCCAGTTCCTCGACGGAATCGACGGAAATCAGCGCTCGATTGGCCACGAGCGCCATGTGAAAGACGCGGGTTTTTGCCGGTCCGGTTGCGCAAAGATTGCGTGGTTCGATACCGGCATGCAGCGCGTCGCGCATCTCGTAGATGCTCGACACGTCCACGCCGACACCCGCATCGACCGCGGCCCGAACAAGGGCCGGCGATTTGTTGACCTTGGCGCCATAGAAGATTTCGTGCGTCACGCCATGACGGCGGAAGACCGTCCGAAGACGCTCGACGTTGCCGGCGAGCGCCTGAGGCACGACCACGTTGAGCGGCGAGCCATATTGCTGCGTCAAGGCAGCCAGCGAGGTCTGCGGATCCTGCAGCAAATGGCGCAGTTCCTCGCCGAGTAAAGGCGCAAGCGTTAAGGGCGGCGACAGGCAGGCATCGTTGGGGTTGTTCAATTCGAGCAGCACATCACTTTGCATTCTCATCTCCGCCAGAGGTTCAAAATCAGAAGTCCACGCTCGCCGATGCGAACACCGTACGCGGCGCGCCGAGCGAGATCGTTCCGTACGAGGCTACGCCCGACCAGTAATTGCGATTGAAGACGTTGAGCAGGCCAGCGCGGAACGTAGTCGATTTTCCGTAAATCGGCGTGGTGTAGCGTGCGCCGATATCGACGGTCGTCCATGAGGGCACAGACTGCTTGTTGGCCTGGTCGAAGTATTCCTGGCCAGTGAAATTAATGCCACCGGTGAGCGTCAGACCATGCACCCATGGCAGATCCCACTCGGTGCCCAGGTTGGCCATCCAGCGCGGCACGCCAACGGGGCGATTGCCCACGGTCGAAGCGCTGTTCGTTTTCGTAAGTTCGGCATCGATATAGGTCACGCCGCCAAGCAGACGGACGCCCTTCAGCGGCTCACCTGCGAACGTCAATTCGAGGCCCTGATTGCGCTGCTCGCTATCGACTGCGTAGACGGTGCCATACAGTTGGCCGCTCGGCTTCGTGATACGGAACGCGGCCAACGTGGCCATGACGCTGTGATAGTCCAGCTTGACGCCGAATTCTTCCTGCTTCGCCTTGTAAGGGGCGAACACCTGGCCCGCATTCGACGCCGTTGTCGGTGCGATATCGCCGCGGCTCAGGCCTTCGACGTAATTGGCGTAAAGCGACACATATTGAACAGGCTTGAACACGATGCCAACCAGTGGCGTCACCGCGCCCTTATCGTATGAGGACGACTTCGCGCCCGTGCTGGTGTTGAAGTTGTCCGATTCAATCTGCTGCTGGCGCAGACCGGCGGTCAATTGCACGCGGTCGTTCAGGACGCTGAGCGTATCGGCCAGCGCCACGCCATAAAGTTGCGACGAAGATACTTTCGGCACGCGCGACGGCGAGGCGATGTCCTGCTCCGGGCTTGCAATCGGCGAATAGATATTCGAGAGAATCGCCGAGCCGGAATTGCTGCCATTGGCAATGCGATCGCGGTAGATGCTGGCCATCAACGTCACCTGATGCGAAACCGGCCCGGTGTCGAAGTGGGCGCGGGCACCCGTATCGGCGCTCCAGCGATTGACCTGGAACTTCCAGTTCTGCGGCGTGGAGCGGGTGTCGCCGGCCGCGTTGAGGATGGTCGGCGTCTGGTCGGACAGACGCGAGACGTCCGTCTTTGCGGTGCCCGCATCGGCGAAGATCGTGACATTGCGGCTGGCGTCGTATTCGGTGTGCAGCAGTACCGACTGATCTAGCGATTTCCACCAGCCCCACGACTGCGTGACATTGCGCGCGCCATCGGGCGCGGACGGCACAGCCAGCCCGGAGGTCAGCAGGAAGGGGCGCGTCGGTGCGTCCACCCATTGGTACTGCGTGATGAAATCGAGCGTCGCGCGAAGGCGCTCGCCCTGATAGTCGAGCGAGAGCGCTCCCACTTCCGAGCGCGAATGCTGATTGTCGAGCGGCGTGCTGCCTTGACGATGCAGCCCGTTGAAGCGAATACCAAATTGGCGATCATTACCGAAACGCCGACTCAGATCGACATGTTCGCCGAACTGCGCATCCGACGTGTAATCAACGCCCACGCGTGTGAGATCTTGCGCCAACGGCCGTTTCGGCACCACGTTGACCACACCGCCAACGCCGCTATTGGGCGACATGCCGTAGAGCAGGGCGGCCGGTCCCTTCACAACTTCCACGCGCTCCACGTACTCGGGGAAGACGTGATAATTCGGCACGACACCATACACGCCATCGAACGCAAATTCGCTGACATTGCCTTCGTTAATCGGAAAGCCTCGGATATAAAACGAATCCGTCACGCCGCCGGTCTGCCCGGTGAAACGAATCGACGGATCTTTGTTGAGCACGTCGGCCAGCGTCTGTGCCTGCTGGTCCTGCATGCGCTTCGATGTGTAGCTGCTCACGCTGAATGGCGTGTCCATCACGTTCTTGTTACCGAGTAAGCCCACACGGCCACCGGTGGCAACCTGGCCGCCCGCGTAAGCGGTGGGGAGTTCGTCGGCTGTCGCCTTCGCGTTCACTTTCACCGCTGGCAATGCTTTCGACTGGTCGGGGCTGGACGAATCAGTTTGCCCCGATAGCTGCGCATACGTAGTGGTACTAAACGAAAAACTACAAGCAGTTGCGAGGGCAATCTGGAGGGCCGAAACCAGCGGCTTGTATGCCCAGGCGTGCTGTGATTGCGCGGCGTTGCGGGAAGACGGTGGCGATTGACGAGATTGACGAACCCGAAGTGACATGATCGTAAGTCTATGTTTTTGTTAATGAATTCTTGCGATGACGGTGCCTTTCAATTTGTTAACGATAGCGCGAATGAGAACTGTTCGCAATACATATGAGGAAAAAGATGCTCGCGGCATCGATTTCAATGGTGCCGTCGACTACTCCGTTGTTTTTTTTCGAATGAGCATTTCCTTAAGCGTTTCTTAAGGAAGTTGAGCGAACACACGGAAGGAGGCCGATGCGCCCGATATTGGCGCATGCAAGTTTCACTGCCAGGTTGCTTTCTGGGTGGATTGTGTTGCAGTGCGCTTGCCTTGAATGCGGGTCTCATGAACGTCGACGGCTCCGTCTGCTTCAATCAACATAACGCGGCAGCCTTTTGCGACGCGATCGAATATCAGCGTCATGCCGTGCATTGCGGCGACTGCATTCGACAGGCTTAGCCCAAGTCCGTTTCCGGGAGTATGTCTGCTGGTCTCGCCGCGATAAAAGCGCTGCAACACAGCTTGATGCTCGTTTTCGGGGATGCCGGGGCCATTGTCGTGAACAGAAAATTGAATGCGGCCTTCAAGGCGGACCAGGCTGACCACGATCCGCCCTCCTGTTGGCGTAAATTTGATGGCATTCTCGATGAGATTGGCCAGCGCTTCGAACAATAGATTCGGGTCGCCTTTCAGGTGAAAATCACAATTGCCTTCGATTTCGCATCGGTATGTAAGGCGCTTTTCTTCCGCAGATGCCTCATAGTATTCATACACGTCACTGACGATCGCGGCCATATCGACCTCCACGAACGATTCGCGGCGCACACCGCTTTCGATTTCCGATATTCGAAGCAGCGCGTTGAAAGTGTGAAGCATGTCCGTGGCGTCGATGAGGGTTTCGTTCAGCGCCTGACGATAGTCGTCAACCGTCCGGTCACGCCGCTGCACCCGCTCGAGCCCGGCAATCATCGTCGTTAGCGGCGTACGCAGGTCGTGTGCGATCGCATCGCAGACGCCTTTTACTTCGTTCATCAGTCTCTCGATTTCGTCGAGCATTCCGTTGACCACTCGTACCAGGCTTTCGAGGTCGTCGTGGCGTCGATGCGTCGGCAAACGCTGCGAGAGGTCTCCGTCAACGATTTGCCTGATTGTCGCTGTGACGGCATCCAGGCGACGAAGTGAACCCAGTCCGATTAACGCCGCACCGACCAGGCCAATTGCGAGGGCGATAGCCGCGCCTATCAACAGCACTTTGACGAGGCCGCTGTTGAAACTGTTCAGCTCGCGCGCGTTCTGGCATCGCATCGCGATATGGTTACCCGGAAGATTCGCAGCAATACAGCGCGCGGTCTGATTGATGGGTCCCTGCTGCAAACGGATGGTGAATGGCTCTCCCACGGAGGCAATATCATGAGGCAGCCTGGTCAAGGAGCCAGCGATATATTGACCGTCGTTCTTGAAGAGACCGTTTGGGCGCTGCTGGTCCGGGTCGCTTTGAGCCAGTACATTGAAAAGAGCGGACAGTCTCGCTGGTGAACTGCGCTGCATGGCAACGTATTCGCGACCTAGCCAGTCATCCACCCGCTTCGTTTCGAAACCGGTAATCGAAAAATACAGATAGGCGAACAGAGGCACCGAGATGCCGCCAAAGATGCCGAGGAATAGCACCGAAAGCCGAAAGCTTGTGGTGCGTCGAAGGTCAATCAGGCGCACGAAGGACATAACCAGATCCGCGAACGGTATGAATGATGGGCGCCGTTGCCGTCGGGTCGAGTTTCTTTCTCAGGCGACTGATATGTACATCGATAACATTGGTGCGCTCGCCTACGCGGTAATTCCAGACCGCTTCAAACAGCATCGTGCGGCTGACCACTTGCCCTTCGCGACGGATCATATACTCGAGAATCCGGTACTCGCGCGGTAGTAGTTCGACTTCCTTTCCTGCATATCGCACAGTGCGGCTGACCAGGTCGACATGCAGTTGGCCGATGCGATACGTTGGTTCCTGGATAGAGGTCTGCGCGCGACGAACCAAAGAATCGAGCCGGGCAGTCAGCTCGATATATTCGAATGGCTTGACGAGGTAATCGTCACCGCCCGTGCGCAATCCCTTCACGCGCTCGTCAACGGTCGATAGTGCGCTGAGAATCAACACAGGCGTTGTTGATGCCGCGTCGCGAAGTGCGCCCAACACCTCGAGGCCATCCATCCCGCCTGGCAGCATCCGGTCGAGAATGATCGCGTCAAGGCTGCGCGAAGTTGCGCACGCGAGTCCTTCCGCGCCCGTCGTCGCGGTTTCGACCAGATATCCGTGATCCTCCAGCGCGGCCTTGATTTCGCGGAGTGTTTTCGCGTCGTCTTCGACGACAAGTATTGTTGGCATGGCGAAATCTCGTCAAAAAATCGGCAGGACAGCCCTCAAAACGTCCCCCGAACATTAAATAAAGTTCATTAAACGCGGTTCATCTCATTGATTTTGCGAGGGAATTGCCAAATCTGAATTTTTAAAGTATAAATACGAACCATTCTCATTTTAGCAGCGAGCAGACCTCCGTGACAGTCAGCGGAGCTGTTCACTGCTGAAAACCAGCCAGAGTGGTGTGGTGCGTTCTCGTGCACGTGTGCTCATGTTGTCAGATAGGACGATTAGTAATCCTACTTTCTATGCGTGGGCCTCAATTGCAGGGAATCGACCGGACAGTGGCACGTTCAGTCGTGCACGCTTCAGGCTGAACCGCTAGCCGTTTGGCGATTTTCGCCTTGGTGCAAGCGTGGAACGACGTTTCCACGGCTTGCCTGTTTCAATTTTCTCTGTGTCGGCCAATTCGAACGCAAGACGTTCGATGGCGCAGCTTTGCTCGTTATTTTCTCCTTCTCCGCCATGAATCGATCTTCTCGCCAGGTCCGTCGCGCCTCTTCGGCGCGGCAACGCTCCACCTTGAAACGACGCCGGTCTATCGCCGTTGCGCTGTCTGTGGTCGTCTATGGCGGGTTCGCCGATGGTCGCGCTTTCGGAGACGAACTGGTTGCCGCTCCCAGCACGTCCGCGTCGGCGTCCACCGTGACGAATGCGACGGCAGAGGGGGCCACGCTGGCGCCCATTGTGGTCAAGACCGCGAAGGAGTCGGCAGTCAGCCCTTACGCGCCGAAAACCGTTCAGACGGGTCAATACCGCGGACTCGACGCGCTCGATGTTCCTGCCACCGTGAGCGTCGTCACGAGCGATGTGCTGAAAGCGCAAGCCGCAACGGGTTTGTACGACGCGTTGCGCAATGTAGCGGGCGTCACGCGCCAGCAGCTGAGCGGTATTTCGTATGACCAGCTTTCCATTCGCGGCATTGCACTGGACAACCGTCAAAGCTATTACCTCGACGGCGTACTGCCCATCGACAACAACATCTGGATGCCGATGGAGGATAAGGAGCGGGTCGAAGTGCTGAAGGGGGCTTCGGCGTTGTACTACGGCTTCGCGGCGCCGGCCGGGATCGTCAACATGGTGATGAAGCGCGCGGGCGACACGCCGGTGACGTCGGTGTCGACGCTGGTCGATTCGCATGGTTCGGTCGGCGCGCACGTCGATATTGCGCGGCGCTTCGGTGCGGACAAGCAGTTCGGTATTCGCGTCAATGCGATGGCCGAACATGTCGAGACGCCTATCAGTGGCGACCGCGGCTATCGCATGTTCGAGAGCGTCGCGCTCGACTGGAAGCCGACGAATCGATTGACGCTCAAATACGACCTCGAGCACATCGATCAGCGTGTGGTCGAGCAGGCCGGTATTACGCCGCTCACTGCCGTCAACGGCGTCATCACGTTGCCCTCGCTGCCAGACGCGTCGAAATTGCTGGTGCCGAACGACAAGCCCACCACATCCACCGCAATTGCACAGATTCTGCGCGCCGACTATCTGATCAACGACAACTGGAGCGCCAATGTGTCGATTGGTCAATCGATCACGCAACGCAATCGATGGCTCTGGATTTTCCAGAAGTACAACGTCGATACGGGAACCGGCCAGGTTCAGGGCAGCCAGCAGAATGGCCAGTTCTACGAGAACAAGAATGTGCGCGCGGAAATCAATGGCCTGTTCGACACGGGGCCTGTCACGCACGACGTCACGTTCGGCGTCAACGAAAACTGGCTATTCCAGCCTGATTTCACGACTTACTATTACACGGCGACGCAGAATCTGTATGAGCCGATCAGTATCACGAGTTTGACGCCAGGTTCGTCGAAGGCCTTTTACGCGCAGCACATCAGTAACCAGGGCGCCTACCTTTTCGACCGCATCGGCTTGACGAAGCATCTCGACTTCACGGCGGGCGTGCGGTATTCGTCCTATCACGCTACGCAAGCGAAAACGGTCACGCAGGATGTGAACCACACGTCGCCGTCGGCGAGCATCGTGTACAAGCTCACGCCGAGAACGAGCGTCTACGCGAGCTATATCGAAGGGCTTGAGTCTGCTGGCACTGCGCCCGCGACGGCCACAAACGCGTATCAGATTCTGCCCGCGGCGGTGAGCAAACAAGTGGAAGTCGGCCTGAGGCATCGCTTCAATAACGGCGCCCTGGCGTCGATCGCTGCGTTCCAGATTCGGCAACCGTCTGCAAGCACGGATGCTGACGGCGTCTACGCCCTGAACGGTGTGGGCCGCTATCGAGGTATCGAGTTTTCGTATCAGGGCGACATCACGCGCGATCTCTCGATCGTCACGACCGGAATGTGGCTCGATGCGACGCTCGTCGACAGCACCGATTCCACCACGCTCGGCAAGCGCCCGGAAAACACACCGCGTTACACCGGCAGCGTATTTCTGAATTATCGAGTGCCGCATCTTTATGGCTTTTCGATCAACGGCGGTGCGTATTTCGTAGGCCAGCGTCCGATCAACGACGCGAATCAGGCCTATATCCCCGGCTACACGCTGTTCTCCGCTGGCGCTCGCTACGAGACGAGTCTGTTTGGACGCAACGCCACGTTTCAGTTGAATGTCGAGAATGCGTTCAACAAACACTACTGGGCGTCGGCGGGATCGAGTCAATTGGGTATTGGGCTCGAACGGACCATCTCGTTGACCTCGACAATCGATTTCTGATAGGAGAACAACCATGAATATGAATCTGTCATTGCGTTCGCGCGTCACAGCGTCGCGCGGGTCGCGAGGCACGCTACTGCGGGTGGCCTCGTTGCTCGCTGCGTTGCTCGCGTTGGGTGGTGCAGGCACGGCTGCCGCGGCGGCGCCTCGCGAAGCGGGGCCGGGCGCCGATGCAGTCACGACCGGCAAGAACGTGCTGTACGTTACCCGACTCAATCATCGCGACCGGGAAGAAGACGACAAGGTGGTCGCGCATCTGGAGCAACGCGGAATGGTCGTCAAACTCGTCGACGAGGATGCGCCGGTTTCGGCTGCGAAAGGCGAAGACCTGGTCATCATCTCGTCGGTAGTCAGCGCGCGCGATATGGTCGGGACGCCGTTTCGCGACGTCCCTGTCCCACTCTTGACGTGGGAATCGGATCTGTTCGATTCGCTGCGCTTCACCGGTCAGAAAAAGGGCGAGGACTTCGGCGAGGTCGTGAAAGAGCACTACGTGAACGTTGTGAATGCACCGAGCCCGCTCGCGGGCGGCGTGCCGGCCGGAAAGCGCTGGGTCTATCCGCGAGACGACGAAATCGGATGGGGCAAGCCTGGGCCGGGCGCGACAATCATTGCGACCATCGCTGGCGAACCGACCCATGCGGTGGTTTTCGCTTACGAGAAGGGGGCGACTATGGACTACGATTTCGTCGCGCCCGCGCGTCGTGTCGCGCTGTTTCTCGGTAATCGCTCGTTTGAAAAGCTCAGCGCCAATGGCAACGCGCTTTTCGACGCAGCCGTGAATTGGGCGATTCGCGAACCAGGTGACGAGCGTTGCAAGTAGTCAGCCCGGCACAAGCGGGTAGCCCAGGCCAATTGCACATAAATCGCAATGAGTTGCCGCGTTGCTGAAAAGCGTATCGAGGCGCTGCCTCGATACGCGTAGCCTGCCCGGTATCAACGGACTAACGATATACCCTGACGCAACCGCTCGTGCAGGTCGTGTCGCCTGCCGCAACAGGCACAAAAAACTTGTGGTCGTCGGCGGCAATCGAATGCGCCGCTTTGCCCGTCGGGATATTGCCCAGCCAGCGCTTGCTGTGTGCGTCGACGAATCCCATCACTGGGCCGCCGGGGTTGGCGACGGCGGCCAGACCATAGCGCCCGGAGCTGGCGTCATACCAGACTTCATCGGAACCGCCGACCTGGTCGAGTGAAGCAGTGACGGTGCCAGTACGCGAATCGATCAGCAGCGACTTGGCCGGAAATCCGGCTTCGACAGCATCGTTACTGCACCCGACCAGGATTTGGCCATCCGGACCCGCTGCCAGTCCTGCGGGCATGCAGCGCGCGACGTGAATCATGCGCTCCAGCTTCGCGCTGCGCGGATCGATCACGGCGATGCCGCCGTCATCCTTGTGTCCGTCGAGTACGGGCACCGCAAGCAACAGCTTCCTGGTCGCCGGTTCCCAGACGGGCTGCTCGATGCCGTCCGTGGCTTGGGGCAGCAAGAGTCTAGCCCTCACATCGTAGGGCGCTCGCGCTGAAATCAGCGTGACGAAAGGGGGATCGTCAGCGTTGTTGGCGGCGGCAATCAACTGCTCCTGAGGATCGTAAGCCAGCTCGTCAACACGCTTGCTGCCGCCGGTCGAGACCGTCGCGAGCGTCTTCTTCGACGCAATATCGATGACCTTGATATCGCTATTTCCGTCTCCTGCCCAAATCTTCTTGCCGACGATGACGATGCCATTCGGCCCGGACATATCGGTCGCCTTCTCACCGGTAAAGCCCGTCAGCCGCCCTTCGAAGCGAAGCGTGTGAGTATCGAACAGATCGACGGACGCATTCGAGCGATCCGCGAGCGCATAGAGACCGTGGCTGGCAAAGCCAATATCGAAGCTCGCAAGCGGGGCGCCGGGAATGGCCAGCGTTTTCTCAGGCTGAGGAGTTGTTGCTTGAGCCGAAATGCCGATGAGCAAACAGACTGTTGCAACAAGACTGCGTTGAATGATGGCCATGTGCAGGGAGTTGGGTGACAAACGAATGGACGAGCGATGTATTGGATAGCGGCGTCTCATGATCGAAGCAGCACGCACTGTGTAAGCGGACATCACGATAACAACGCAACTATTAAGAGAAACTTAGTTACATGGCACATAAAAGTGAATTTATAATTGTAAAAATAGCCTAATAATTCGACAACATTCAGTTCGCCGTTTCTGATCGCTCGACGTGATCTTCAGTTCAATCTGTAATGATTTGCGCGATAGAAAATATTCAAAAAACCATGGATTCATGGCGCTTTCTTAAGGTTCGCCTAAGCAAGTTCATGAGTTAAATATGCTGGCTCTGCGTCGAGGATTATTCTTTGAAGCGAATTACCCATGTTTCACGGTTTTGAAATATTCCGCGCCTATCGTGCCGACGCTGTAATTGTCACGAAAAGAATGGAGTCGTCATGAAAAACCGGATTCTTGTTGTTGCCGCCTGTGCACTGTTCGCTTCGCTCGCCCACGCTGCCGATATCACTGGCGCGGGCAGCACCTTTGCAGCACCGATCTACACGAAATGGGCGGATGCCTATCAAAAGTCGGGCGGCGGCAAGGTGAACTACCAAGGCATCGGCTCGTCGGGCGGTATCAAGCAGATCG
>NZ_JAAGPR010000002.1 GCF_017104965.1 Paraburkholderia sp. Ac-20340 | reverse complement strand
CGGTTCGCAGCTCAACGCGACCAACACGAACGTGTCGAACATCGCAGGTTCGGTAACGACCCTGGCAGGTGACGTCACGAACATCGCTGGCAACATCACGTCGATCAACGGTCAGATCACCAACATCAGCGGCAAGATCGCCGATGCGGTTCTGTACGACACGTCGGCACATAACTCGGTGACGCTGGGTGGTGTGGGTGCTTCGGTTGCTGTTGCGCTGCATAACGTGGCAAATGGCGTGCTGAGCGCCACGAGCCTCGACGCGGTGAACGGTTCGCAGCTGAACGCGACCAACGCGAACGTCTCGACGCTGTCGGGCACGGTGACGAACATCGCGGGCAACATCACGTCGATCAACGGTCAGATCACCAACATCAACGGCAAGATCGCTGATGCAGTTCTGTACGACACGTCGGCGCATAACTCGGTGACGCTGGGCGGTGTGGGTTCGTCGATTCCGGTCGCACTGCATAACGTGGCAAACGGCGTGCTGAGCGCCACGAGCCTCGACGCAGTGAACGGTTCGCAGCTCAACGCGACCAACGTGAACGTCTCGAACATCGCAGGTTCGGTAACGACCCTGGCAGGTGATGTTTCGAACATCGCTGGCAACATCACCAACATCAACGGCAAGATCGTTGACGCGGTTCTGTACGACACGTCGGCACATAACTCGGTGACGCTGGGTGGTGTGGGTTCGTCGATGCCGGTCGCACTGCATAACGTGGCAAACGGCGTGCTGAGCGCCACGAGCCTCGACGCAGTGAACGGTTCGCAGCTCAACGCGACCAACACGAACGTGTCGAACATCGCAGGTTCGGTAACGACCCTGGCAGGTGACGTCACGAACATCGCTGGCAACATCACGTCGATCAACGGTCAGATCACCAACATCGCCGGCAAGATCGCCGATGCGGTTGTGTACGACACGTCGGCACATAACTCGGTGACGCTGGGTGGTGTGGGTTCGTCGATGCCGGTCGCACTGCATAACGTGGCAAACGGCGCGCTGAGCGCAACTAGCCTCGACGCGGTGAACGGTTCGCAGCTCAACGCGACCAACGTGAACGTCTCGAACGTCGCAGGTTCGGTAACGACCCTGGCAGGTGATGTTTCGAACATCGCGGGCAACATCACGACGATCAACGGTCAGATCACCAACATCAGCGGCAAGATCGCCGATGCAGTTCTGTACGACACGTCGGCACATAACTCGGTGACGCTGGGTGGTGTGGGTTCGTCGATGCCGGTTGCCCTGCATAACGTGGCAAACGGCGTGCTGAGCGCCACGAGCCTCGACGCAGTGAATGGTTCGCAACTCAACGCGACCAATGCGAACGTCTCGACGCTCTCGGGCACGGTGACGAACATCGCTGGCGACATCACGTCGATCAACGGTCAGATCACCAACATCGCCGGCAAGGTCGCCGATGCGGTTGTGTACGACACGTCGGCACACAACTCGGTGACGCTGGGTGGTGTGGGTTCGTCGATGCCGGTCGCACTGCATAACGTGGCAAACGGCGTGCTGAGCGCAACGAGCCTCGATGCAGTGAACGGTTCGCAGCTCAACGCGACCAACGTGAACGTGTCGAACATCGCAGGTTCGGTAACGACCCTGGCAGGTGATGTTTCGAACATCGCTGGCAACATCACGAACATCAATGGCCAACTGGCCGATGCCGTGGCGTATGACACGTCGGCGCATGATTCGGTGACGCTGGGCGGTAAGGGTGCAACGGCTCCGGTCGCACTGCACAACGTGGCAAACGGTCTGGTCAACGCATCGAGCTTCGACGCGGTGAACGGTTCGCAGTTGTACAACACGGCAGGCTCGATGGCCGATGCGCTGGGCGGCGGTTCGACGGTGAACAGCAACGGTTCGATTTCGGCTCCGACGTATGTTGTGGGTGGCAAGACCTTCAACAACGTGGGCAGCGCGATCACGAACATCGATGGCTCGATCACCAACATCACCAACCAGATCAACAACGGTGAGATCGGCCTGGTGCAGCAAGACCAGACGACGCGCAACATCACCGTCGCGAAGGACACGGATGGCACGATCGTGGACTTCACGGGCACGGCAGGCACGCGTGTTCTGACGGGTGTGTCGAACGGTGCGGTCAACGCATCGAGCGTGGATGCAGTGAACGGTTCGCAGCTGTACAACACGGCAAGCTCGATCGCTAACGTGATCGGCGGCGGCTCGACGGTGAATGGCGACGGTTCGATCTCGAACCCGACCTACGTCATCAACGGCGGCAATACGACGGTCACCAGCATTGCCGGTGCGATCACCAACATCGATGGCCGTGTGACGCAGAACACGAGCGACATCACGAACCTGCAAGGCGATATCACCAATATCACCGGTCAGCTCGCGGATGCCGTGGTGTATGACACGTCGGCGCATGATTCGGTGACGCTGGGCGGTAAGGGTGCAACGGCTCCGGTCGCGCTGCATAACGTGGCAAACGGTCTGGTCAACGCATCGAGCTTCGACGCGGTGAACGGTTCGCAGCTGTACAACACGGCAAGCTCGATCGCTAACGTGATCGGCGGCGGCTCGACGGTGAGCGGCGACGGTTCGATCTCGAACCCGACCTACGTCATCAACGGCGGCAGCTCGACGGTCACCAGCATTGCCGGTGCGATCACCAACATCGATGGCCGCGTGACGCAGAACACGAACGACATCACGAACCTGCAAGGCGATATCACCAATATCACCGGTCAGCTCGCGGATTCGGTTGTGTACGACACGTCGGCGCATGATTCGGTGACGCTGGGTGGCACGGGTGCAACGGCTCCGGTCGCACTGCACAACGTGGCAAACGGTCTGGTCAACGCATCGAGCTTCGACGCGGTGAACGGTTCGCAGCTGTACGGCACGGCAAGCTCGATGGCCGATGCGCTGGGCGGTGGATCGACGGTGAACAGCAACGGTTCGATTTCGGCTCCGACGTATGTTGTGGGTGGCAAGACCTTCAACAACGTGGGTAGCGCGATCACGAACATCGATGGCTCGATCACCAACATCACCAACCAGATCAACAACGGTGAGATCGGCCTGGTGCAGCAAGCCACGCCGACGAGCACGGTGACGGTCGCAGCAGCTACGGGTGGTGCAACGGTGGACTTCACGGGCACGGCAGGCACGCGTGTTCTGACGGGTCTGTCGAACGGTGCACTCTCGGCCACGAGCACCGACGCAGTGAACGGCTCGCAGCTGTACAACCTGAGCCAGGATATCGCCACGCAGGTTGCTGGCCAGATCAACGCGGTGACGTATGACTCGTCGGCGCATGATTCGGTCACGCTGGGCGGTACGGGTTCGACCGGTGCGGTCGCGATCCACAACGTGGCAGCCGGTACGGCGGACTCGGATGCGGTGAACGTTGGCCAGATGAACGCGGCAATCGCGAACATCACCAACATCGCCGGCGGTAGCGATCCGATGTTCACCGCCAACGGCGATCGCAGCACCGAAGCGGCAAACGCATCGGGTACGCATGCGACCGCAGGCGGCGCGAACTCGGTGGCAAGCGGCGACAATTCGTCGGCGTTTGGCGCGGGTTCGAACGCAAGCGGCAGCAAGTCGACGGCGATCGGTTCGGGTGCTTCGGCAACCGCGGAAGGCGCAGTTGCGCTGGGCGCAGGTTCGGTGGCGGATCGTGACAACACGGTGTCGGTGGGCTCGGCGGGTAACGAACGCCAGGTCACCAACGTCAAGGCTGGCACGCAAGGCACCGACGCGGTCAACCTTGACCAGTTGAACGACGCGATCGCAATGCAGCAGTCCAACACTGCGACCCAGGTGCAGCAAGGCGTGCAGCAAGCCAACGCGTACACCAACCAGCAGATCAGCGTGGTTCGTCGTCAGATGAACTCGCTGGGTGCTGCGGCGATGGCAGCAACGTCGCTGATCCCGAACGCACGGGCGGAAGGCAACTTCCAGATGACCGTCGCGGCGGGTACGTACGGTGGCGAAAGCGCCCTGGCGCTGGGTGCGAACTGGTACGTGAGCGATCGCGTGCTGCTGAACGCCCACGTTGCCCGCGCAACGGGTAACGGTGCCGGTACCGGTGCATCGGTTGGCGCGACGATCGGCTTCTGATCGTCCGTGAACCAGGCCCGCCACGGGAAACCGTGGCGGGCACGGAGAATCCCATGAAAAAAACCTTGATATGCGGTGCATTGTTCGCCGCGCTGGCCAGCGCTCACGCGTTCGCCAGCGTGGGCGGCGATGCGCAGGCGCTGATGCCTGTCGCACAAAAAATTGCCAATCCGTATCAGCGCGGACTGGCCGAAGGCTGGCTCGAGATCGCCGATCGTCAGGACAGCCACGTACTCGTGTCGAAGGTGTACAACGACGCGGCGGCACGTGCGCTGAACAACGGTCGTCATTTCATCGACGGTAGCGTGCCCTTCCAGCCGATCTACGGCCAGAAGAACTGGCCGCCGGCCGAAACGCGTGACAAGTGGGTGAAGGCGCTGCAGGAAATCGAGCGCACCAACCAGCGCGCTTCGCAGTCGCCGTGCCGTGGTGAAGATGCGGGACGTCTGTCCGCACTCACCGACGAAGCCTGGAAGGAGCAGGACGAAACGCACGGCACGCATTGGGTGCACGGCTGGGAGTCGATCGAACGCGCACAGAAGCTCGCGCAGACGGTCAGCAAGCAGCTCGATCAGTGCGTGCCGCCGCCGCCCGTTCCGGTGCCGGCGCCTGTGGTGAAGGTCTCGCCGCTCGCGAAGCCGGTTTCGCTATCCGCCGATGCGCTGTTTGATTTCGACAGCGCCGTGCTCAAGCCGGAAGGCCAGCGCATGGTGGGCGCACTGGCCCAGCAGATCCGCGATTCCGGTGTGAAGCTGAAGGTGCTGCGCATCGACGGCTACACGGACCGCTTCGGCTCGGTCGCGCACAACAGCAAGCTGTCGCTGCAACGTGCGCAAGCGGTCGAGAAGGCGTTCCAGGAAGAGGGCATTGCGCCGGAACGTTTCGAAACCTACGGCCGCGGTGCGGTCGAGGCGGTGAAGGTCTGTCCGGGTGCGAAGGCCACGCCTGCCGTGGTGGCGTGTCTCGCGCCTAACCGGCGCGTCAAGATCTCTGCGCAATAAGTAGGGAAATAAGCATAGAAGCAGTAGAGAAAAACGGGCCAGCCTGTAGGGAGCGCGGGCCCGGATGCGATCTCCTGGCGTTGTTCAATGCCAACGGAGATCGCATGAAGTAGTAGGGCGTTTGATGGCGTGTCTTCGGACACGCCTTTTTTTTTAACGATGTTTGCGTCGATAGCGGTCACGCTCATCGACACATTCGAACTATGACGAATGAAGCGGACGTTTCTTCTCCTCATAATTGGCCGGGTGCTAGTCATCGTCCAATGAAGGGTCCGCCATGCGTTCACTGACATCAGCCGTTTCATCGGCCGCCGTGCTGCCGATGTCCGTCGTCATCCCGTGTTTCAATGCCGAGCACACACTCGCGCGCGCCCTCGACAGTTGCGTCAGGCAGCCCGAGGCCGCGCAGATCATCGTGGTGGATGACGGCTCGTGCGATGGTTCAGCCGAACTCGTGCGCCGTTATGCACACCAGTCCCCGCAGATCGAACTGTTGCCCATGCCGCTGAATGGCGGCGCCGCTCGCGCGCGGAATTGGGGTGCCATGCACGCGGCGCATCCCGTGCTGGCTTTCCTCGATGCCGACGATGAATATCTGCCTGGGGCGCTCGGCGCGGCGGCCGCCTATCTTGTCGAGCATCCGCGCCAGAAATCGATCCGGCTCGACATGGACTTCGATGGTTTTCCCGCCGAGATCGTTTCTCATCCGCAATTCCCGGAGCTGGCCGCGGCGCTGAGCAACACGGTGCCGAGCTGCCTTGTGATTCGCCGCGCCGTGTTCGCGGCGCTCGGCGGCTTTCCGCTCGATGACCTGTTCCGGCGCGTCGGCGGCGAGGACGGTGCGCTGGCGCTTGCCCTGTTGCGCCTGTTTGGCAATCCGCGACTAAGCGATTGCAAGCGCGTGCGCATGCACTATCACCGGTCGATTCACGCCGAACGATTTTTTCGCATATCGATGGGCATGCAGGCGGTGACCGACGAGGCCATTGCGGCGCCCCGCGATGCGTCGCTGCGCTTCCTCGAACGCGCCCGCGCGGCGATGCGCGAACTGCGCGAGTCCGGCTGGGACATGGAGGCGAGCGGCAGCCATTGAAAGCGCCGATCGAACTTCTTCGAAATTCAGGATGCCGATGTAATTTGCGATACGTGGGCCAGTATGATTCGTGACTCTTGCAGTGCGGGCCGCAGCAGGTTTGCCCGCAACGATACTTTGAATGTTTAAGGTAGAAAAATGAAACACCGGTTTTCAAAACTCATCGCCGCTTGCCTGTTCTGCGGCGCGGCGCTGGTATCGACCGCTCACGCGGATGTGGCGTCGGATCGGGCTCAGGTTGAACGCATCGAGCAAACCTGGCTGGCTTCGGGCATGTCGAACGACCCGCGTATAGTCGATGCAATCCTGCATCCCGATTTCCTGCTGGTGACGGACACGGGCAGCATCCAGGAAAAGAGCGACGTGGTCATGGGCCACAAGCCTGGGCAGAGCATGCAGCAACGATTCACGTCGATGGCGATCCGCATTTATGGCGATACGGCGATCGTCAATGGCGTGTGCGAGTATCAGCTCTCGCCCAAAGCGCCGCTTCAGCACTCGACCTTCACCGATGTATTCGTCCGTGGCGGCCCGATGGGCTGGCAAGCCGTTTCGTCGCAAGGCACGCCGCAGCGCTAGGCGGGTGCGCAGGCCTTAGTCTTTTTTCGCGGCAACCGTCGCGCGTTTGCCGAGCAGTTCGATCAGCGCGCGATGCAGCGGAAATTGCTCGATGAGCGCGTCCACGTCGGCGATCTCGAACTCGCTGAACTCGAAGCCGGGCGCGACGGTGCAGCCCACCAGCGCGTAAGTCGACGGATCGCAGCAGCGCGCCGCGAACCAGTGTCCCGCCGGCACGACCGCCTGAAACACCGTCCCCGGATGATCGAGCGCGTGGCCGAGCTTGCGCGTGGAGAGCACGCCGCGTTCGTCGATCGAATGAATCTCGATGGGCGAGCCCGCGTAGAAGTGCCAGAGTTCGTCGGAGCGGATGCGGTGCCACGCCGAATACGCGCCTTGCGCGAGCAGGAAGTAGATGGCCGTCGAGGCCGCGCGCGTGCCTTCGCCGGGCGTCGCGCCTTCGCGTTGCACGAAGGTGTCGGCGCGATAAGTTTCGCTGTAGTAGCCGCCTTCGGGGTGCGGTTCGAGCCCGAAGCGGCGGATCAGTTCTTCGACCTCGTTGTGTGCCACGGCCATAGCGCGCGTCTCCTCAATGAGCCCGGCCTGGCCGGGCGCTCAACGTTCCTGTTCGTCGATCAGCGCAAGCAGCCCGCGCAGTGCGTGCGCGGCAGCCTGCACGCGGATCTGTTCGCGGTCGCCCTTGAAGACCAGCGTTTCGACGCTCGTATGCAGCCGGTTGCTCCAGCCGAACGACACCATGCCGACCGGTTTTTCCGGCGTGCCGCCACCCGGACCGGCGATGCCGGTGATGGCGAGCGAAACTTGTGCCCGGCTGTTGCGCAGCGCGCCTTCGGCCATCGCGCGCGCGACCGGCTCGCTCACTGCGCCGTGTTTCTCGATCAGTTCGGCCGGCACGCCGATCATCTCGGTCTTGGCCTGATTCGAATAGGTGACGAAACCGCGCTCGAACCAGCCGCTGCTGCCCGAGATATCGGTGACGGCGGTGGCGACCATGCCGCCCGTGCAGGATTCGGCGGTCGCGAGCATGAGACGCCCGTCGCGCAGCTTGTTGCCGACGCGGATAGCGAGTTGATGAACGACGGAATCGGTAGGCATTGCGGGCAATCCGGTGGGTAGCGCGGTGAAGTGCGCAGATGGCGTTAAACCGACATGCGCCAGAGCGCGATGACGAGCAGCGTAAAGAAAGCGGCGACCATATCGTCGAGCATGATGCCGAGGCCGCTCTTGAAGCGCCGGTCGAAGTAGCGGATCGGCGGCGGCTTCACCATGTCGAAGAAGCGGAAGACGATGAAGGCCCACAATCTGCCTTCGATGCCCACGGGCGTGATCATCAGCAGCACGAGCCAGAACGCGACGATCTCGTCCCAGACGATGGCGGACGGGTCGCTCACGCCCATCTTCTTCGCCGTGAACCCCGTGATGCCGATGCCCGCAAAAAAACCCACGATGATCAGCAGACCCCAGTCGGTCACCGTGATGTAGCGGTTGAGCACTTCGAACGCGGCCCACGCGAACAGCGTGCCGGCCGTGCCGGGCGCAAGCCGCGAGAGCCCCGCGCCGAAGCCCAGCGAAATGATGTGAAACGGATGCGAAAGCATGAAGGACGCATCGGCGCGACGCGGGCCGCCCTGGCGCGGGCCGTTGCTCTGGGCCGGTGCGCCGGTCGTCGCGAGTTCGTTGGCGGGCGAGGGCGTGGGGTCAGTCTGCATGGAAGTGGTCGAAACCCTGCAACGTCAGGTTGAGTGCCGTGCCCGCTGCATCGCGCCAGGCGATCGTGGGTGCGGCGCGAGGCGAAGTCGGGGCACTCATTGTACCGATGCGTGTGACACGAATACCGGCCTGTTGCGCGGCCGCCTCGACGGCTGCGCGCTGCGCGGGCGCCGCCGTGAAACAGAGTTCGTAATCGTCGCCGCCCGCGAGCGCGCACTGCAACTGGGTGTCGCGCGGCAGACGCGCGAGCGCGGGCGAGACCGGCAGGCTGTCCACGTCGATGGTCGCGGCAAGCTTCGAGCGCTCCAGAATGTGGCGCAGATCGCCGGCCACGCCGTCCGAAATGTCGAGCGCCGCGCTCGCCACGCCACGCAGCGCAAGGCCCAGCTCGACGCGCGGCTGCGGGTATTCGAGCGCGCGGCGGAACACGGCGGCATCGGCGTCGCTGACCTGCCATTCGTTGCGCAACACGCCCAGACCCGCGCGTGCGTCGCCGGGCGTGCCGGAGACCCAGATGTCGTCGCCCGGCTGGGCGGTATCGCGCCGAAGCGCGACGTCCTGCCGGACCGAACCGAACACGGTGACGCACAGATTGAGCGGCCCGGCCGTGGTGTCGCCGCCGATCAGCTCGCAGTCGAAGCGGTCGGCCAGTTCGAACAGGCCTGCGCTGAAGGCGGCCAGCCAGTCTTCCTGCGGCCTGGGCAGCGCGAACGCCAGCGTGAAGCCAATCGGCCGCGCGCCCATCGCGGCCAGATCCGACAGGTTCACGGCCAGCGTCTTATGACCCAGCGCGTGCGGATCGACATCGGGGAAAAAGTGACGGCCTTCGACCAGCATGTCGGTCGAGACGGCCAGCATCTCGCCGGCGGCGGGCGCGATCAGCGCGCAGTCGTCGCCGATGCCGAGCGCCGCGCGCCGCGTGTTGGTGCGCGCGCGTTGCGCGAAGTAACGATCGATCAGGGAAAACTCGGAAAGCATGACGAAAGGTGACGATGGCAATGCGGTGGCGATGAATTCGTGTGCGGTGTTCCCCGCAATCCGGTCGCGGCTGTTGCACCCGAACTGAAAGGAATGCCTGTGAGTATTGGCGCTACAATCGGTTCGGTCCGCGTTCGAGTTGTCATTCTAATCCGCACTCACCTCCCATCTCCCGCCTCCCATGTCGAATTCCGCTACGAACAAGCTGCGCGAAGCCGCCCTCGATTACCACGAGTTCCCGACGCCCGGGAAGATCGCCATCGCGCCGACCAAGCAGATGATCAACCAGCGCGATCTGTCGCTGGCCTACTCGCCGGGCGTGGCGTTCGCGTGCGAGGCCATCGTCGAGAACCCGCTCAACGCCGCGCGCTTCACGGCGCGTAGCAACCTGGTGGGCGTCGTGACGAACGGCACGGCCGTGCTGGGTCTGGGCAATATCGGGCCGCTGGCCTCGAAGCCGGTGATGGAAGGCAAGGCGGTGCTGTTCAAGAAGTTCGCCGGCATCGACGTGTTCGATATCGAGCTGAACGAGTCGGACCCGCACAAGCTGGTCGACGTGATCGCCGCGCTCGAACCCACCTTCGGCGGTATCAATCTGGAAGACATCAAGGCGCCCGAGTGCTTTATCGTCGAACGCGAAGCGCGCAAGCGCATGAAGATTCCGGTCTTCCACGACGATCAGCACGGTACGGCCATCGTGGTGGCCGCGGCCTTCACCAACGGTTTGAAGGTGGTCGGCAAGGACATCAAGGAAGTGAAGCTGGTCGCATCGGGCGCGGGCGCGGCGGCGCTGGCCTGTCTGGATCTGCTGGTGGATCTGGGCCTGCCGCTCGAAAACATCTACGTGACCGACCTCGCGGGCGTGGTCTATAAGGGCCGCACCGAGCTGATGGACCCGGACAAGGAGCGTTTCGCCCGCGAAACCGAGGCGCGCACGCTCGCCGAAGTGATCGAAGGCGCCGATATTTTCCTCGGCCTCTCTGCCGGCGGCGTGCTCAAGCAGGACATGGTCAAGGTGATGGCGCCGAAGCCGCTGATTCTGGCGCTCGCGAATCCGACGCCGGAAATCCTGCCGGAACTCGCGCTGGAAGTGCGCCCGGACGCCGTGCTCGCCACCGGCCGCACGGACTATCCGAATCAGGTCAACAACGTTCTGTGCTTCCCGTTCATCTTCCGCGGCGCGCTCGACGCGGGTGCGACCACCATCACGCGCGAAATGGAAATCGCCGCGGTGAACGCGATTGCGGAACTGGCGCGCCAGGAGCAAAGCGATGTCGTGGCCACGGCCTACGGCATTCAGGATCTGCAGTTCGGGCCCGAGTATCTGATTCCGAAGCCCTTCGACCCGCGCCTGATCGTCAAGATCGCGCCGGCAGTGGCCAAGGCGGCAATGGACTCGGGCGTCGCGACCCGTCCGATCGAGGACATGGACGCCTACGAGCAGCATCTGCAGCAGTTCGTCTACCACAGCGGCACCACCATGAAGCCGATCTTCCAGCTCGCGCGCGCCGTGGAGCCGGAGAAGAAGCGCATCGTGTTCGCGGAGGGCGAAGAAGAGCGCATCCTGCGCGCGGTGCAGATCGTGGTCGACGAAAAGCTCGCCAAGCCTATTCTTATCGGCCGTCCGGCGGTGATCGAGCAGCGCATCGCGCGCTACGGCCTGCGTCTGGTCGCGGGCCAGGACTACTCGGTCGTCAACACCGACCATGACGAGCGCTATCGCGACTTCTGGCAGACCTACGCCAAGCTGATGGCGCGCAAGGGCATCACGCCGCAGATGGCCAAGCTCGAAATGCGCCGCCGCACCACGCTGATCGGCGCGATGCTGGTGGAAAAGGGCCTCGCTGACGGCATGATCTGCGGCACGGTCAGCACGACGCATCGCCATCTGCACTTTATCGATCAGGTGATCGGCAAGAAGGAAGGCTGCAATGTGTACGGCGCGATGAACGCGCTGGTGCTGCCGAATCGCCAGATTTTCGTGGTCGATACCCACGTGAACGTCGATCCGACGCCCGAGCAGCTCGCCGAAATCACCATCATGGCGGCCGAAGAAGTGCGCCGCTTCGGCATCGAGCCGAAGGTTGCGCTGTGCTCGCACTCGAACTTCGGTTCGAGCAACGCGCCTTCGGCGCAGAAGATGCGCGATCTGCTGGTGATCCTGCAGGAGCGCGCGCCGGACCTGCATGTGGACGGCGAAATGCACGGCGACGTCGCGCTCGACGCCAATCTGCGCCGCGAAATCCTGCCGGAATCGACGCTCGAAGGCGAAGCGAACCTGCTGGTGATGCCGAATATCGATGCCGCCAACATCTCGTACAACCTGCTGAAGACGGCGGCGGGCAATAACATCGCCATCGGGCCGATCCTGCTGGGCGCGGCTAAGCCGGTGCACGTGCTGACCGCTTCGGCAACGGTGCGCCGCATCGTCAACATGACGGCGCTGCTGGTCGCCGATGTGAACGCCACGCGTTAAGTACCTCGTTTCACCCAGACCGGCGGCCATCGCGCTGCCGCCGGTTTTCTCCCGCTTCTCTCCTGCTTCTCTCCTGCTTTTGTTCTGCTTTTGTGCTTTTCGTCGGTTGTAAAAATTACCCGATCGCGACTTGCGCATGCTCAAGCACACTGCGCCGCCGCCGGGCCGTGATTGCTTCCGGGGGCTATTAGCGATACCCTTACACCTTTCATGGTCGTCGAACGCGTGATCCGGGAACCGGGAATCCGTAGATGGTACAGATAGGACTGCCTGACGAAACGACTGGGGAGACAGCCGCGCAGACAGGGCACCCAACCTGCGGCGCGAGACGCGCAAGTCCTTGTTCCAGCAATCTTTTTGGCCATCGGGCGAAACGCCTGAAGCGTGTCGCGTCGGGTTTTATTCTTGCGGCGGCGTTAGCGGTTTCGCCGTTTTCCATGGCGCGCACGCAGGCGCCGGACGACGGCGGCGCATCGCTGGGTACGGTGAGCCGGGCGGAAATGCCGCGCGAAGCGGTCGATACGCTGGGCCTGATCAGTGTGGGCGGTCCTTACCCGTTCGAGAAAGATGGCGTGGTGTTCGGCAACTATGAACGTCAGTTGCCCAGACATCGGCGCGGCTACTATCACGAATACACGGTGCCGACGCCCGCGGCGCGCAATCGGGGCGCACGGCGCATTGTCTGCGGCGGTTCGCTCAGGCGTACCGACAATTGCTATTACACCGACGACCACTACGCCAGTTTCAGGCGAATTGTTGAATGACACCGGGAAGAGCGGCATGAGCGATAACACTTACGCGCACGACCCTCGGGTCGCGAGCGATCTGTTCGCGTCCGGCGAGGGCAACCTGTTCCAGCGCGTCATGCAGATGAAGCATGACGACCAGCAGCGCGACGCTGCGCATGGGGACGACGCGCATTCATCGAACGAGGAGGCCATGAGCCTTTTTTCGACCGTCAGGCCGAATATCGTCCAGTCGATCCGCGCGTTCCGCGTGCAGGATCTGGCCGACGAAGCGCAGCGTCTGCAGGAGCATTTCCTCTACGCGTTCTGCGCCAATGCGCAGACCAAGCAGGAAGTGCTGGAAACGATCGCCACATCATTTCTGTTTCCGAAGCATTTCGGCAAGAACTACGACGGTTTGTACGACTGCCTGACCGATCTCGTGCAGAAGGCCGGCGAACAGCCCGGTTTCGTGATCGTGCTCGAAGGTCTGCCGATCGCGCAGAAGTTCGACAAGGATGGCCGCGAGACGCTGCTCGACGTGTTCCGCGAAGCAACGGAATACTGGGCCGAGCGCAAGGTGCCGTTCCGCGTCTTTTATTCGTTCGCCTGAACGGTTGCGGCAAGCGCCTGAATCGCGCCGTAGTCGGCAAAGGTCGGAAAAATCCGTATAGCGTCGCATTCGTGCGACAAAAATGCACAGGCCCGCCGGTCGCGACGACCGGCGGGCCTTGTCATTTTTACCTGCGAGGCTCGCTGCGCGGTGTGTGCGCAGCAGCCCGACCAGCGACTTACCAGCCGCCCCAGCGCGCGGCCAGCGCCGCGAGCACGGCGATGCCGGCGGTTTCGGTACGCAGCACGCGCGGCCCGAGACCCACGGCGATAAAGCCGTGATCGAGCGCGGCCGCTTCTTCCGGCGACGAAAAACCGCCTTCCGGGCCGACCAGCACGGTGATTTCGCCAAGCGGCGGGTTGTTCGGCAACGTAGCGAACGACACATTCGCGCGCGGCGAGAGCAGCACGCGCAATTCGCCGTCGCCCGGCGTCTTGGGCAGCGAGCCCAGCCAGGTGCCGATTTCGCGCGTAGCCGCGACTTCGGGCATACGGTTGCGTCCGCACTGTTCGCACGACGCCTGCACGATGCGCTGCCAGTGCGCCTGGCGACGGATCGCCCGATCGCCCGACAGCCGCACGACGCTGCGCGACGTGGTGAGCGGCACGAAATTGGTCGCGCCAAGCTCGACAGCCTTTTCGATCAGCCAGTCCATCTTGTCGCTGCCGGCGATGCCTTGCGCGAGCGTGAGACGGTACGGCGGTTCGGTTTCGATGTCGCGGAACGGGCCGACGCGCACCTGCGTATCGCGGCGTTCCATCGAAATGATTTCGGCGCTGAATTCACCGCCCACGCCGTTGAACAGCACGACCGTGTCGCCGGGCTGCAGGCGCAGCACCTGAACGTGTCGCGAGACTTCGTCGGGGAGGGTGATGACGTCGCCGGACTGTAGGGAGTTGCCGACGAAAAAGCGGGGCATAAGACAGGTTCTCATTGCTTCATGACAGATGGCGAGCAAGCGCCCAGCGGTAACCGTCGAGGTCTTCGACCTGAGCGAAACGGTCACCCCAGAACTGGTCCTGCGGCTCGCTCAACGATTTTGCGCCGGCGTCAAGCGCCCGCGCATATACCGAGTCGACATTGTCGACGTAAAGATAAAAGGACTGGGGGGCGATCGCGTCCGAGCTCTTCGGCGTGCGGGCCGTCGAACCGAATGCGCCCTCCGGCGCGAACATTACGATCAGCTGATCGTGATAGGTCATCTCCACATGCATCACCGCGCCGTCGTCCTCCACGCAATCACGCACCGCAAAGCCAAAGGCTGCCTCGAAGAAGGCGATCGCGGCGCGCGCATCGCGCACCGTGAGATACGGCGTCAGCCACGGCACGCCTGCGGGGCGGGGTGGGGTCATCAGGCTCTCCAGATTCGGTTACGGGCAGGATGGCTGTTAGCCAGCTCTGAAGCGGCGGGTACGCAAACAAATGTAACGAACCCGACGATTTTGCAATGTTGCGCTTCCTAAAGCTGTAGGAATTGACCTAATTTATCGCGGAACATTCGCGGCGCAGCGAGGAGTGTCGCATGCAGCCGCGCGTCGTAAAAGCGCAGACCCTCCAGCTGGCGCTCGCCCATGCGGACCGTCAACATGAGTTCGGATTGCGCGGCGGGGTCGAGCTGGTCGCTCGCTACCGCCATCAGCCAGGGCGAACCGTAAAGCGGCACCCATGCCGCCATCGGCCGGACGATCGCAAATGTCGTGCGCAGGCCGTCGAGCAGCGTGCCGATGCGCGCCGTGTGGTGTTCGGGCGAGCCAAGATGCAGCGAGATCAGCGCGTCCTCGCTCATGATGTCTTTGAGCGCGCGGTAGAACTGCGGCGTGTAAAGGCCGGCGGCGGGCGAATCGGGCGGCGTGAGATCGAACACGACCAGATCGAAGGGCGGCGCATCGTTGTCCTGCGCCGCCCGGGCAACGAAATCCGCGGCATCGCCGATCACCACTTCCACGCGCGGATCGTCGAACGCGCCGCCGCGCACTTCGGGCAGATAGTCGCCGGTCAGGCGCACCACGTCGGGGTCCAGTTCGGCGACCACGATGCGCTCGATGCCGGGATGGCGCAGCAACTGGCGCGCTGCGCCGCCATCGCCGCCGCCCAGCACGAGCGCCGCGCGCGGCGCGGGATGCGACAGCGCGGCCACATGCGTCATGCACTCGTGATAGACGAATTCGTCGCCGGCCGAGGTCATCGGGCGGCCGTCCAGCGTGAACAGACAGCCGAGCTGCGGCGTGTCCCAGACTTCGATGCGCTGCCACGCCGAATCGACAGCGGCCAGCAGGCGTGCGCCAGGAAAGCCGTAGAGGGCGTCGGCGCAAGGCTGAAAGAGAAGCGGGGCGGTCACGGTAGTTCGATGGGTTGAGGGAGCGGGAGCGGCCGGCGCGGCCGCGTCATGGTGTTCGCGTTCCCATGCCTTGATGCAAAATGGAGGCAGATCGGCGCGAAAAACGGGGCAATAGCGGCATTATACGGACGGCTTTCCGTGCGCCGCCGCCGACGGCCCGTCAGCAGCCCGCCACGCGCCTTTTCCTGCGCGGGACCTGCCTCCAAGCCAGGGAAAAGCCGCACATTCTGTTAGAATGTCGCCCTTTGCAGCCCTGTCCGTTTGCTCTGGCCGTTTCGCGTCTTCCTTGGCGCCGCATCGCGCGCCGGAGCACGTGTTTGCCGAGCTTCCGGAACCGTTCGCTGCTGTGCGCGCGCCGTCTTGATCTGCGTTTCTGGTCAGATCAATGCCGCCCGCCCACGCCGCTTTTTGCACTCGTTCCTCCGGACTCGACATGACGACTTCGTCTTCCGCCTCCCCCGCAACCACCACGTTGATGGCCAACGCGATCCGCGCGCTGTCCATGGACGCCGTTCAGCAAGCCAATTCCGGTCACCCCGGCATGCCCATGGGCATGGCTGAAATTGCTGTTGCGCTGTGGGCGCGCCATCTGCGCCATAACCCGACGAACCCGCACTGGAGCGACCGCGATCGCTTCGTGCTGTCGAACGGCCACGGCTCGATGCTGCTGTACTCGCTGCTGCACCTGACCGGCTACGACCTACCGATCGGCGAGCTGAAGAACTTCCGCCAGATGCACTCGAAGACGCCGGGTCACCCGGAATTCGGCATCACGCCGGGCGTCGAGACCACCACGGGCCCGCTCGGCCAGGGTCTGGCGAACGCGGTCGGCATGGCGCTGGCTGAAGCGCTGCTCGCCGCCGAGTTCAACAAGGCCGACGCACAGATCGTCGATCACCACACCTACGTGTTCGTCGGCGACGGCTGCCTGATGGAAGGCATCTCGCACGAAGCCTGCTCGCTGGCCGGCACGCTCAAGCTGAACAAGCTGATCGCGCTGTACGACGACAACGGCATCTCGATCGACGGCGACGTCGTGAACTGGTTCCACGACGACACCCCGAAGCGTTTCGAAGCCTACGGCTGGAACGTGATCCCGGGCGTGAACGGCCATGACGTCGACGCTATCGACGCAGCCATCGCCAAGGCCAAGGCCTCGGACAAGCCCACGCTGATCTGCTGCAAGACGCAGATCGGTCACGGCTCGCCGACCAAGGCCGGCGGCCACGACGTCCACGGCTCGCCGCTGGGCGCGGAAGAAATCGCCAAGTGGCGCGAAGCAGCGGGCTGGAAGTGGGAGCCGTTCGTCGTGCCGCAGGAAGTCTACGCAGACTGGGATTCGAAGGCCGCGGGCGCGAAGCTCGAAGGCGAATGGAACGAAACGTTCGCAGCCTACAAATCGAAGTACCCGGCCGAAGCCGAGCAGTTCGAGCGCCGCATGGCCGGCAAGCTGCCCGCCGACTGGGCGCAGAAGGCCGCTGAAATCATCGCCGGCGCTGATTCGCGCAAGGAAACCGTCGCGACCCGCAAGGCATCGCAACTGGCCATCGAAGGTCTGGCGGCAGCGCTGCCGGAACTGCTGGGCGGCTCGGCCGACCTGACCGGCTCGAACCTGACCAACTGGAAGGCTTCTAAGCCCGTCCGTGCGGCCAAGGCTGGCGAGGCAGGCATCGAGTGGGGCAACCACATCAACTACGGCGTGCGCGAATTCGGCATGAGCGCGGCGCTCAACGGCATCGTGCTGCACGGCGGCTACAAGGCCTTCGGCGGCACCTTCCTGACGTTCTCGGACTACAGCCGCAACGCCCTGCGCGTGGCCGCGCTGATGAAGTGCCCGTCAATCTTCGTGTTCACGCACGACTCGATCGGTCTGGGCGAAGACGGTCCGACCCACCAGTCGATCGAACAGGTGCCGAGCCTGCGCCTGATCCCGAACATGACGCTCTGGCGTCCGGCCGACACGGTTGAAACGGCCGTGGCCTGGACCGAGTCGATCGCGCATCAAGGCCCGTCGTCGCTGATCTTCAGCCGTCAGAACCTCGCGTTCAACGAGCGTACCGACGCGCAGATCGCCAACATCGCCAAGGGCGGCTACGTTCTGAAGGACTGGAACGACGACATCCCGAGCCGCAAGATCATCCTGATCGCCACGGGTTCGGAAGTCGAACTGGCGATGAAGGCCGTCGAAGCGCTGCAGCGCGAAGGCATCGGCGCCCGCGTGGTGTCCATGCCGTCGACCAACGTGTACGACCGTCAGGACGCGGAATACAAGGAACGCGTGCTGCCCAAGGGCGTGCGCCGCGTGGCGATCGAAGCTGCGCAAGGCGACTTCTGGCGCAAGTACGTAGGCCTGGAAGGCGGCGTGGTCAGCATCGACACGTTCGGCGAATCGGCCCCGGCTGGCGTGCTGTTCAAGCACTTCGGCTTCACGGTCGAAAACGTCGTGGCGACGGC
This sequence comes from Paraburkholderia sp. Ac-20340, assembly GCF_017104965.1. Classification (GTDB taxonomy): domain Bacteria; phylum Pseudomonadota; class Gammaproteobacteria; order Burkholderiales; family Burkholderiaceae; genus Paraburkholderia. Next base: position 493,211 of record NZ_JAAGPR010000002.1, on the reverse strand, counting down.
CAAGGCCGCGCTGGACAACTAAGCATCGCTTCAAACGGGCTCGCCTTCTGGCGGGCCCGTTTGCTGTGTGCTCCCGGCGCAGGCTGCCACGAGCCGCCAGAGAGCCCGGCACACGGCGCAGTAACAGAATTTTTTACCATCAGGAGATAAACCATGACGATTCGCGTCGCAATCAACGGCTACGGCCGCATCGGCCGCAACACGCTTCGCGCCTTCTACGAGAACGGCAAGAAGCACGACATCCAGATCGTCGCGATCAACGACCTGGGTGACGCGAAGACCAACGCGCACCTGACGCAGTACGACACGGCACACGGCAAGTTCCCGGGCGAAGTGTCGGTGGACGGCGATTACCTCGTCGTCAACGGCGACCGTATCCGCGTGCTGGCCAACCGCAACCCGGCAGAACTGCCGTGGGGCGAGCTGGGCGTCGACATCGTGTTCGAATGCACGGGCTTCTTCACGACCAAGGAAAAGGCCAGCGCCCACCTGAAGGGCGGCGCGAAGAAGGTCATCATCTCGGCGCCGGGCGGTAAGGACGTCGACGCGACGATCGTCTACGGCGTGAACCACGAAGTGCTGAAGGCGACGGACACGGTCATCTCGAACGCATCGTGCACGACCAACTGCCTGGCACCGCTCGTCAAGCCGCTGAACGACAAGATCGGTCTGGAAACGGGTCTGATGACCACGATCCACGCTTACACGAACGACCAGGTTCTGACGGACGTGTACCACGAAGACCTGCGCCGCGCGCGCTCGGCCACGCACAGCCAGATCCCGGCGAAGACGGGTGCGGCATCGGCGGTCGGCCTCGTGCTGCCGGAACTGAACGGCAAGCTGGACGGTTACGCGATCCGCGTCCCGACGATCAACGTGTCGATCGTCGACCTGTCGTTCATCGCCAAGCGCGACACGACGGTCGAAGAAGTCAACGCGATCATGAAGGAAGCTTCGGAAGGCGCGCTCAAGGGCATCTTGGGCTACAACACCGCACCGCTGGTTTCGATCGACTTCAACCACAACCCGGCATCGTCGACGTTCGACGCCACGCTGACCAAGGTCTCGGGCCGTCTGGTCAAGGTGTCGAGCTGGTACGACAACGAGTGGGGTTTCTCGAACCGCATGCTGGACACGGCTGTGGCACTCGCAAACGCGAAGTAAGCCGGTATCGCCTGGCTCGAAGTACAAAAAAACCGCCCCGAGGGGCGGTTTTTTCTTGCTGCAACTTACAGGAAAGGCATTTTCCCGCTGCCGCCGTGCATGCTTCAATGCTTGCGGTGCGGGCAGTTTTCCTTGGTGCACGCACCGTACAGCGCGAGCGCGTGCTCCTGAAGCTTGAAGCCGCGCTCGTTGGCGATTATCTGCTGGCGCTTTTCGATTTCGGGGTCGAAGAATTCTTCGACCAGTCCGCAATCGAGGCATACCAGGTGATCGTGGTGGCTGCCTTCGTTGAGTTCGAAGACGGCTTTGCCCGATTCGAAGTTGCTGCGGGTGAGCAGGCCAGCCTGCTCGAACTGCGTGAGAACCCGGTAAACCGTGGCGAGGCCGATGTCCAGCTCCTCGTTCAGCAGGTTCCGATAGACGTCTTCGGCGGTGAGGTGACGCACCGGGCTGTGCTGAAAAATCTCCAGGATCTTGAGGCGCGGTAAGGTCGCCTTGAGGCCGATGTTCTTGAGATCGGTTGGATTGGTCATGACGATAAGTCCCTGGAGTACAATGCTGGGTTCTTATGTTAATGCGTTTTTGCCGTTACGGGCATCTTCGGCAGAACTTCGAACGAACTTCTACAGAACACGCGCGGCTTCGCGAAAAGCCCGCACGGTGAGGGAAATGATTCCAGAATTCACTATGATCGGCCGACGTCTGAATGGCGGCCGCCTGGCGTGCACCCTGCTGGCTGCGGCCGCGTTCGCGGCGCTCGCCGGTTGTTCCACTTATGACAGCCTGACGCAACGCGTCGCCCAGAGCATCACGCCGTACCGCATCACGATCGTTCAGGGTAACTTCGTTTCGGCGGAAGCCGCGGCGCAGATGAAGGTGGGCATGTCGCGCGCGGACGTCAAGCAACTGCTTGGCACGCCGCTCCTGACCGACATGTTCCACTCGAATCGTTGGGACTACGTCTTCTACTTCAAGCGCGGCTCGACCGCCGTGGTCCAGCAGCGCGACTTCGTCGTGATGTTCGACGGCGATCGCGTGTCGAGCTGGTCGGGCGGCGAAGATCTGCCGTCCAACCTCGAGCTGCTCGCCGAAATCGACGGCGACAAGATGGGCAAGAAGTACAAGGCGGCGTTGGCTGCGGGTGCTTCCGGCGCGTCGGCGGCTTCGGCGGCTCAGGCCAGCGGCGCAAGCGCCGGCGGCCCGACCGTGCCGGATACGGCGCGCACGCCTTCGTCGGAACTGGGCACGGCGACCTCGCAACTGCCGCAGGACGCGAACGCTCAGGCCGCCGCCGCCGCGAACCGCGCAACGGATGCCGTGCAGACGCCGTCGGGTCTGACGCCTTCGGTGCGCGCAGGGACGCCTACCTCGTCGGCGCTGCCGCCGAACGTGGGCACCATGCCCGCGCAGGTCCAGCTGCACCGCTCGCCGCCGCCGCAGATCCAGGGCGTGCCGCAGCCGAATCCGGTGGGCCCGACCACGGGTGCGCAGGGTACCGGCGACTCCAACGCCGCCGTGCTGCCGCCGTCGCACAACTCGCCGTTGACCGCGCCGCCGCAGGTGCCGGCTTCGGGCACGACGGGCAACTGATCGGCGCCCGGCCGGCTTGATCCGCGATGAAGCGTCAGTTGGGCTTCGGGCGGATCGAACCGGATCGGCGAAATGGGTGAGCTTTACTCGCTTCAGGCCTGGCGCTGCCCGCCGGGCCCGTTCCATCGGCGGCTCTCGGGCCGCCGTTTCGCTTTTAGCCGTCCAGAGCGGCTATCCTTGGCAGCAACTATCTCGAAAAATGTCCGGCGAACCGTCAGCGGGGCGCGGTCATTGAGCACGAATCGGGCACGAAACCGCCACGAATCGGGCACGAGCCGGGCTGCCGGTCACACCATCGCAGGAACAGTCATGAAAATCGCAATCGCCGGAGCGTCGGGCCGCATGGGCCGGATGCTGATCGAAACCGTTCTGAATACGCCTGACGCCACGCTTTCGGGCGCGCTCGTGCGCAAGGGTTCGGCCGCTGTGGGCCAGGACGCGGGCGCGTTCCTCGGCAAAGACACCGGCGTGCGCATCACCGACGACATCGAGCAGGTTTTCGCGCAAAGCGACTGCCTGATCGACTTTACGCGTCCGGAAGGCACGCTCGTGCATCTCGAAGCCGCCCAGCGCCATGGCGTGAAGATGGTGATCGGCACGACCGGCTTCGACGCGCAGCAGAAGGCGCAGCTTGGCGCCGCCGCGCAGAAGGTGGGCGTCGTGTTTGCGGCCAATATGAGCGTGGGCGTGAACGTCACGCTCAAGCTGCTGGAATACGCCGCGCAGTTTTTCGACAAGGGTTACGACATCGAGATCATCGAAGCGCACCATCGCCACAAGGTCGACGCGCCTTCGGGCACGGCGCTGGCGATGGGCGAAGCGGTGGCGAAGGCGCTCGGCCGCAACCTCGACGAATGCGCTGTCTATGGCCGCGAAGGCGTGACGGGCGAGCGCGATCCGTCGACGATCGGTTTTGCGGCGATCCGTGGCGGCGATATCGTGGGCGACCATACGGTGCTGTTCGCGGGTATCGGCGAGCGTATCGAGATCACGCACAAGTCGTCGAGCCGTCTGTCCTATGCGCAAGGTAGCGTGCGTGCGGCGCTGTTCCTGCAGGACAAGGCGAGCGGCCTGTACGATATGCAGGACGTGCTCAGCCTGCGCTAAAAGCGTCAGGCGGCGCTTCGGCAAGCGTATTTGCAAGCGCTTCAGTAGCCGCTTTAGTCGTATTCGGGCCCGGCCAGTCGCGCCGGGCCAGCCGTGCGGCGCAGGCCGCGACATCACACGCGAGGTCCGATGGCAGCGAGCAACGGAGTCATCCACTATCTGCAGACCAGCGACGCCGTCACGCATGCCGTGGCGTGGGTGCTGCTGGCGATGTCGATCGCGAGCTGGTGCTTCCTGATCGTGAAAAGCTGGGTGCTCGTGCGCACGAAGCGTCAGGGGCCGCGCGCCGTGGCGCAGTTCTGGCAGGCGCATTCGCTCACGGACGGCGTGAGCGCGATGCGCGCGCTCGATCGCGAGCGTGTTTTTCTGCCGCTCGCGCAGGCCGCGCTGGCCGTGACGGAAACCGATCCGGCGGGCGCCTTGCTGGCCCGCGTCGATCGCAGCGAGCGCGTGCTGCGCGCCTTGCGCGGCGCGCTCCAGGCTTCGCAGCGGCGGCTCGAATTCGGCCAGGTGCTGCTGGCTTCGGTGGGCAGCACGGCGCCGTTCGTCGGCCTGCTCGGCACGGTCTGGGGGATCTATCACGCGCTCGGCAGTATCGCCGCGAGCGGCCAGGCGATGATCGAAAACGTCGCCGGGCCGGTGGGCGAGGCGCTCATCATGACCGCGTTCGGTCTGGTCGTCGCGATTCCGGCGGTGCTGGCCTATAACATCCTCGGCCGTCTTGCGCGCCAGATCGGCGACGATCTCGACGGCTTCGCACACGATCTGCACGCCTACGCCTGCGCACCCGACAGCGGCACGCCGCGGCGCGAGGCTGCACCGCGCGATCCTGCGCGCGCCGGTTCGTACTGAACGCGCAAAAGCCGCGAGGAGCGACGCAATGGCATTCGGCGGACTCGAAAAGAAGCGCGATTCGGCACCGATGGCCGAGATCAACATGACGCCGCTGATCGACGTCATGCTCGTGCTGCTCGTCATCTTCATCATTACCGCGCCGCTTTTCACGCATGCGATCCGGCTCGATCTGCCGAAGGTCGCCGCCGAAGCCGTGCAGCAGACGCCGCAAACCGTCACGCTGTCGATCGACGCCGCCGGCAAGGTGTTCTGGAATGCCCAGCCGGTGTCCCTCGACGAGATGCGCCAGCGCTTTACCGAGGCCGGCAAGCAGCCCGAGGCGCAGCAGCCCGAACTACAACTGCGCGCCGCGCGCGACACGCGCTACGACGTCATCGCCCAGGTGATGGGCGCGGCGCAGCAGGCCGGTCTTGCGCGCATCGGCTTCGTGACCGAACCGCCGCCGCCCGCCGCTCAGCATTGAGTGGGCACCGAGCGGGCACTGATCGTCGCCTGCGCCTTTCCAGCCGCCGCATTTCCCCAATTCGCGCCATTCGAAAAGCCAGCGGAGAGCGCGGCCAAGTCAACGGTATAATCAGCGTTTCCCTGTAAAAACGGGGCCCTGCCCACGTCGCGCCCGACCATCGTCAGACGATCGCGCCGGCCGGTGCGGTGCGCCAGACGCCTTCAGGCGCATTCGCATGCCGCCGCAGGCCCGTTTCAGCCGAATCTGCGTTTTCCCATCCACACCATGCTCGAAAAATACGTTCCCTCCGACGTCGAATCCGCCGCGCAAGGCGAATGGCGTGCCAGCGACGCTTACCGGACGGCCGAAAAGGCCGACAAGCCCAAGTTCTATTGCGTCTCGATGCTGCCGTACCCGTCGGGCAAGCTGCACATGGGCCACGTGCGGAACTACACGATCAATGACGTGATGTACCGCTATCTGCGCATGAACGGCTACAACACGCTCATGCCGATGGGCTGGGACGCGTTCGGCATGCCCGCCGAAAACGCGGCGATGGCCAACGGCGTGCCGCCGGCGCAGTGGACGTACGACAACATCGAGTACATGAAGGGCCAGATGAAGGCGATGGGTCTCGCCATCGACTGGTCGCGCGAAATCGCCACCTGCAAGCCCGATTACTACAAGTGGAACCAGTGGTTCTTCCTGAAGATGCTCGAAAAGGGCATCGCCTACAAGAAGACCGGCACGGTGAACTGGGACCCGGTCGACCAGACCGTGCTCGCCAACGAGCAGGTGATCGACGGGCGCGGCTGGCGCTCGGGCGCGCTGGTGGAAAAGCGCGAAATCCCGATGTACTACCTGCGCATCACCCAGTACGCCGATGAACTGCTGAACGACCTCGACGGCCTCGGCTGGCCCGAGCGCGTCAAGATCATGCAGCAGAACTGGATCGGCAAGAGCTTCGGCGTGAACTTCGGTTTCCCGTACGAACTCGACGGCGAGAAGAAGCTGCTGCGCGTGTTCACCACGCGCGCCGACACCATCATGGGCGTGACCTTCTGCGCGGTCGCCGCCGAGCACCCGCTCGCTACGCGCATCGCTCAGGACAAGCCGGAACTGCAGGCGTTCATCGAAGAATGCAAGAGCGGCAGCGTCGCCGAAGCCGACGTCGCGACGATGGAAAAGAAGGGCATGCCCACGGGCTTCACCGTCACGCATCCGGTCACGGGCGAGCAGGTGCCGGTGTGGATCGGCAACTACGTGCTGATGAGCTATGGCGAAGGCGCCGTGATGGGCGTGCCGGGCCATGACGAGCGCGATTTCGCGTTCGCGAAGAAATACGATCTGCCGATCAAGCAGGTGATCGCGGTCGAAGGCGAAACCTACTCGCTCGACGGCTGGCAGGAGTGGTACGGCGACAAGGAACGCGCCGTCACCGTGAACAGCGGCAAGTACGACGGTCTGGGCTACATGGCGGCGGTCGACGCCGTCGCGGCCGACCTCAAGGCGCAAGGCTTCGGCGACAAGCAGGTCACGTGGCGTCTGCGCGACTGGGGTATCTCGCGCCAGCGCTACTGGGGCACGCCGATCCCGATCATCCACTGCCCGAGCTGCGGCGACGTGCCGGTGCCGGAGAAAGACCTGCCGGTCGTGCTGCCGGAAGACCTCGTGCCGGACGGCACGGGCAACCCGCTGGCGAAGTCGGAAGCGTTCCTGAACTGCAAGTGCCCGACCTGCGGCGCCGATGCAAAGCGCGAAACCGACACGATGGACACCTTCGTGGACTCGTCGTGGTACTTCTACCGCTACGCCGCGCCGGACGCACAGGCGATGGTCGACGAGCGCACCGACTACTGGATGCCGATGGACCAGTACATCGGCGGTATCGAACACGCGATTCTTCACCTGCTGTATTCGCGTTTCTGGGCGAAGGTCTCGCGCGACCTCGGCATCGTGAAGTTCGGCGAACCGGCCAAGAACCTGCTCACGCAGGGCATGGTGCTCAACGAAACCTTCTACCGCGAAGATCCGTCGGGCAAGAAGAGCTGGTACAACCCGGCCGACGTGACCGTGACGCACGACGACAAGGGCCGCCCGGTCGGCGCGACGCTCAATAGCGACGGCCAGCCGGTGGTGCTCGGCGGCGTCGAAAAGATGTCGAAGTCGAAGAACAACGGCGTCGATCCGCAGGTGCTGATCGACCAGTACGGCGCCGATACCGCGCGTCTGTTCACGATGTTCGCCGCGCCGCCCGAGCAGCAGCTCGAATGGTCGGGCGCGGGCGTGGAAGGCGCGAGCCGCTTCCTGCGCCGCGTCTGGTCGTTCGGCGTGACGAACGCCGAAGCGATCAAGTCGCGCGCAACGTTCGACGCCGCCACGGTCACGGAAGCCGAAAAGACCCTGCGCCGCGAAGTCTATAACGTGCTCAAGCAGGCCGATTTCGACTATCAGCGTCTGCAGTACAACACGGTTGTGTCGGCGGCGATGAAGATGCTCAACGCCATCGACAGCGCGAAGGAAGCGGGCGCAGGCGTGCAGCGCGAAACCTTCGGCGTGCTGCTGCGCGTGCTGTATCCGGTCGTGCCGCATTTGACGTTCGAACTGTGGAAGGAACTCGGTTACGCCGACGAATACGGCACGCTGCTCGACGCACCGTGGCCGAAGGTCGACGAAAAGGCGCTCGAACAGGCCGAGATCGAACTCGTGCTGCAGGTGAACGGCAAGGTGCGTGGCGCCGTGACGGTCGCGAAGGACGCCGCGAAGGACGTGATCGAAGCCGCGGCAATGGCGCACGAAATGACCGTCAAGTTCGCGGAAGGCCGCGCGCCGAAGAAGATCATCGTCGTGCCGGGCCGCCTCGTGAACGTGGTGGTCTGAGCTTGAAGATGTGATGTATGGGCGGTGCTGCGAGGTCTGAAAGATCGCGCAGCACCGTCGTTCCGAATCTGTCGCGAACCAGGGAGTCCATGTGATTCGCAGATCGTTTCTGTTACTGGCCAGCAGCGCGCTGATGCTTTCGGCGTGCGGCTTCCAGCTGCGTGGGGAGCAGAACTACGCGTTCAAACGGCTCGCCATCGTCGGTGCGCCGCCGCCCGTGAACGCACGCCTTACGCGCATGATCGAAGGCGGCAGCGATTCGGTGGTGGTCGAATCCGCCGCCAATGCCGACGCCGTCCTGCACGTGAGCGAGTCGCGCAGCTTCAGCACGCTCACGCTGAGTTCGCTCGGCGTGGTCGAGGAATATCAGGTCAACTATTCGCTGAACTACGCGCTCACCGCGAAGGATGGATCGCCGCTGATCCAGCCGAGCACGATCGCGCTGAACCGCGCGATGACTTATAGCGACCAGTACTCGACCGCGAAGGTGAGCGAATCCGCCCTGTTGTTCGCAGATATGCAGAACGATGCGGTGGACCAGCTCACGCGCCGTCTGGCCGTGCTCAAGACGCTGAATCCCACGCCGGATCAGGTGGTGCCGGGCGTCTCGCCGGGCGCGCCGCTGCCGCCGCCGCCGCTGTAATGCGCGGCTCGACTTTTATCTGAAGCACACGCCATGCAATTGCGACTGGACGGACTCGAGCAGCATCTCGCCAGAGGGATGGCCGGCCTGTACGTCGTCTACGGCGACGAGCATCTGCTCGCCCAGGAAGCGTGCGACCGCATTCGCGCGAGCGCGCGGGCGGCCGGCTTCACCGACCGTTCGGTGTTCACCGTCGAGCGCGGTTTCGACTGGAGCGCGCTGTTGGGCGCGAGCCAGTCGATGTCGCTGTTCGGCGACCGCCAACTGGTGGAGTTGCGCATTCCGTCGGGCAAGCCAGGCAAGGAAGGCGCGGATGCGTTGAAGACGCTCGCTGCGTCGGCTAAGGCATCGGCGAATCCTGATGTGCTGACGCTCGTTACGCTGCCGCGCCTCGACGCCGCCACGCAAAAATCCGCGTGGTTCACGGCACTCGCCGATGGCGGCGTGGCGATCAAGATCGATCCGGTCGAGCGCACCGCGCTGCCGAACTGGATCGGCCAGCGGCTTGGTCAGCAAGGCCAGCGCGTGGCGCCGGGCGAAGATGGCCGGCGCGCGCTGCAGTTCGTCGCCGAACGCGTGGAGGGCAATCTGCTCGCCGCGCATCAGGAAATCCAGAAGCTCGGTCTGTTGTATCCGCAAGGGGTGCTGAGCTTCGAACAGATTCACGACGCCGTGCTCAACGTGGCGCGCTATGACGTTTTCAAGCTCAACGAAGCCATGCTGACCGGCGATGTCGGCCGTCTCACGCGCATGCTCGACGGGCTGGAGGGCGAGGGCGAGGCCGCGGTGCTGGTGTTGTGGGCGGTCGTCGAAGAAGTCCGCACGCTGCTGCGCATCAAGCGCGGCGTGGCGGCGGGCAAGCCGCTGGCCGTGCTGCTGCGCGAAAACCGGGTCTGGGGGCCGCGCGAGCGCCTGATCGGACCGGCGCTTTCGCGTCTGAGCGAGGCGACGCTGGAACGTGGGCTTGCGCTGGCGGCGCGTCTGGATCGGCAGGTCAAGGGCCTGTCGGGGCAAGCGCGCGGCGATTGGCGCAATGCGCTGCCGCCCGATGCCTGGGACGGCCTGTTCGAACTGGCGATGACCGTGGCTTCGCCGCGCGATGCCGGTGCGGCTGTGCGTCCCGCTGCGGGCGCTCGCGCTGGTGCTGCATCGGCTCCAGGGCGTGCCCAGCCGGGCGGGCCGGGGGCAAGCCCGGCTGCCGCCGCCGCGGCTGCCGCTGCTGCGGCACGACCGCGCACCGCAGGGCCGGGGCGCAGGCCAGGCTGACCGTCCAGGTTGGCCGGAGCCACTTCCCGGCACCTGCTTCCGCTTGCGTGCGCGGTGCCTTTTACGGCATGTGCCACGCCCGATCTGTCAGAGCGCGCCCAGCAAAGCCGCGCCGCTGGCCTTAAAATCGACCTAATCTGAACCGAGCCGCCTCGCCGGGCTGGCAGCAGGATCGCCAGCCGCGCGTCGGGCACGCCGCATCGCATCACCGCATCGCATCACGATAGAGACCATGGATATCGACCAGTACATGACCGACCTCGGCCGCCGCGCCCGCAAGGCTTCGCGCGCGATGGCCCGGGCCTCGACGGCCGCGAAGAACGCTGCGCTCGAAGCGGTGGCGCAAGCCATCGAGCGCGAGACGCAGCAGCTCAAGGACGCCAACGCCCGCGACCTCGCGCGCGCGAAGGAGAAGGGCCACGACGCCGCGTTCATCGACCGTCTCACGCTTTCGGACAAGGCGCTTAAGACCATGGTGGAAGGTCTGCGCCAGGTCGCGGGGCTGGCCGATCCGATCGGTGAAATCAGCAACCTGAAGTTCCGCCCGAGCGGTATTCAGGTGGGCCAGATGCGCGTGCCGCTCGGCGTGATCGGCATCATCTACGAATCGCGCCCGAACGTGACGATCGACGCCGCGGCGCTGTGCCTGAAGTCGGGCAACGCCACGATTCTGCGCGGCGGCTCCGAGGCGCTCGAATGCAACACGGCGCTGGCGAAGCTGATCGGCGAAGGGCTGGCGGCGGCGGGTCTGCCGCAGGATGCGGTGCAGGTGGTCGAAACGGCCGACCGCGCAGCGGTGGGCAAGCTCATCACCATGACGGAATTCGTCGACGTGATCGTGCCGCGCGGCGGCAAGAGCCTGATCGAGCGTCTGATGGCCGAAGCGCGCGTGCCGATGATCAAGCACCTCGACGGCATCTGCCACGTCTACGTGGACGATCGCGCCGATATCGCCAAGGCGCTGACGGTGTGCGACAACGCCAAGACGCACCGCTACGGCACCTGCAACACGATGGAAACGCTGCTGGTTGCGCGCGGCATTGCGCACGAAGTGCTGCCGCCGCTTGGCCGCCTCTATCGCGATAAAGACGTGGAACTGCGCGTGGACCCCGCCGCACGTTCGATTCTCGCCGACGCCGGCGTGAGCCCGCTCGTCGACGCCACCGAAGAAGACTGGCGCACCGAATACCTCGCGCCCGTGCTGGCGGTGAAGATCGTCGACAGCCTCGACGCTGCGGTCGAGCACATCAACACCTACGGCTCGCACCACACGGATGCGATCGTGACCGAAGACCACGACCGCGCGATGCGCTTCCTGCGCGAAGTGGATTCGGCGAGCGTGATGGTGAACGCCTCGACGCGTTTCGCCGATGGCTTCGAGTTCGGTCTGGGCGCGGAAATCGGCATCTCGAACGACAAGCTGCACGCACGCGGCCCGGTTGGTCTGGAAGGACTGACCTCGCTGAAGTACGTGGTGCTCGGTCACGGCGAAGGCCGCGAATAAGCGTTCGCGGCTAACCTGGCCACAGCGGCGGCGAATCGCTCGCTGCCGCTGCGCTTAATCTTCCAAGAAGAAAAATATGTCGATGCTCTGGGTCAAGACGTTTCACATCGTACTGATCGCTTCGTGGTTCGCGGGCCTGTTCTACCTGCCGCGGATCTTCGTGAATCTGGCGATGGAAACCGAGCCTGCGGCAGTCAAGCGCCTGCTCATCATGGCGCGCAAGCTCTATCGCTTCATGACCATGATCGCCGTGCCCGCGCTGCTGTGCGGGCTGTGGTTGTGGCTCGTGGTGGGGATCGGGCGCGGACAGGGCTGGATTCACGCGAAAGTCGGCGTGGTGGTGCTGCTGATCGGTTATCACGCGTACTGCGGCCGCCTGCTGAAGACCTTCGAACGCGGCGAAAACCGCCGCTCGGACAAGTGGTATCGCATGTTCAACGAACTGCCGGTTCTGGGCATGCTGGCCGCCGTGGCGCTGGCGGTGATCAAGCCCTTTTAAGTTCTTTTAAGCCCTTCCAAGCTTTTCTGGCGGTTCGTTCCCGCCGCTTCCCGTTCTCTGCGGGCCGCTCAGATGCTGCCCGTTTCCTTCCTGCGCATGCGCGATGCCGCGACGCGCCAGCCATCCTCACGCTTCACGAACACATCGGTGAAGCGATATTCGATTGCCTTGTAGCCCAAAGCGGGCGTGTAGTGATTGATGCCGGTCGCGACCGCGACGTTGTCGAGCACCTGCACGCGCACGTCTTCCAGTTGCTGCGTGCCGCCCGACGGCATGGCCGTGGCCGCAAGCATGTCACGTTTGTCGCGGCGGATTTCGCCGGGAAATACTTCGAAGAACTTATCGTCAAGCAGATCGTTGAGCATTGAACGATCGCCTGCGGACGCGGCCTGCGTCCATTGATGCTCGAGCCATTCGACTTGCAGGGCATCGGAAATGGGGCCGTTGTCGACGGGTCTTGGCGTAGCGACGGCAAGTGAAGCCAGTGCGCCGATAGCGGCGAGGACGATGAAGCGTTTCATTGCGTTTCCTGGTTGATGAGAGCGGGTGAAAGTTCGCTCAGCCTGGGAAACGGATGGGGCGCGTACGGCGTGAAGCCGATTGTCCGGCAGTCAGTGCTTGGTGAAGTGGTTGCGACGCGGTGATGGCCCACACGGGCGGAGGCCCGATATCAGTGTTTCCCGACGTAAGAAGTCTATTTTCCTGACGCGAGATAAGGAATAAGACAAGTCTCAAATCTGCTGGCCCAACCGGGCGTTGCGGCCGCACAACAATTCACCACAGTACCGCAGCTGTGTTTGCCCGCCGGGCAGTCACGTCGCCCTCTGCTCTGTCGACGCCACTCATTGATGGAAATTAGGTATCCGATATTTATTGTCTAAATATTGCATTCGTCTTTCGTAGCGATTTATTTTGTAGGAATTTTTCTAATCACGTATAGGTGAATCGGATTTTTTATGTAGTTGAAAATAGTTTTCTACTCGGAAAATTCCTCGGTGGTGGTAATTAAATGGAAATAGATTAAATGATTCTTGGTTTTTATAATCAAATTAAGAATTTTGAGATTAATTTCTAGGGCGATATCCTTTTGCCGTGATTTCAACGCTCATCGGTTGATTTTTAAGCTCCATGCCATGCATTTTCCTTTAAGACTTCTCTTATGTTGTTTGGAAAACCACGCCCATAAAGTCGCGGGTGTCATCGCATATTGGCGGATTTAATTCTGTCGGAACTATCTGAGTTAATGGCAATTTAATTGATTTTTATAAATCGATCTTGATCGCCGAATTTGAAAGATAAATGGATTTTCTTTTTTAAGAGAATCTCCGCCAGATTGCCATGCGCTTGGTTGCGACAGTCGTGTGTTTCATGTCGGCGTCGCTCGGTTGGTTTTCCCAAATTAGTCTAGTCAGGGCAAGGTATGAACAAGACATACAAATCAGTCTGGAACGAATCCACGGGGACGTGGGTTGCTGCATCAGAGAACACCACGGGGCGCCGGAAGGGCGGGACTAAAACGGCAGTTATTGCGCTTGCTGCACTGGGCGCAGCGTCGCAAGCCCATGCCTATGTCGCAGGGTCTGGGGCATCGGCTGGATATGCCTCCCTGGATACAGCTGTTGGCGATGGCGCTGTCACAAATGGCGGCATCGTTACGGACTCCCACGGCACCAACTGGGGGGCGTCGGCGTTTGGGAATTCCGCACGGGCCACGGGAGCAGGCGCTACGGGAGTTGGCTATAAGGCGAATGCGGCCAACTGGGTTGACACCGCGCTTGGCGCCTACGCGTCGGCATATGGTACGAGTTCGACCGCGTTGGGCGCTGCGGCAACTGCAACCAGGGTTGGCAGTGTTGCGGTTGGCGTCTCGGCGCTTGCGAACAGTAGTTACGGCGTCGCAATCGGCAACTCGGCGAATGCCAGCGGTACTAGCGCCATTGCGCTTGGCGTTGGCTCGAAAGCAGTGCAGGTGAATTCGGTCGCGCTTGGCGGTAACGCGAATGCCTCCGTAACCAATTCGGTGGCCCTGGGCAACAACACGACCACGACGGCAGCAGTTGCTACGGCAAGCGGCGTGATCGGCGGCACGACGTACAACTACGCAGGCACGAACCCGACGGGTGTGGTGAGCGTAGGTTCGGCAGGCGTGACGCGCCAGATCCAGAACGTTGCGGCAGGCCAGGTTGCGGCCACCAGCACGGACGCGATCAACGGTTCGCAGCTTTTCGCGACGAACACGGCCGTGACGACCGTTGCGAACAACGTGACGAACGTTTCGAATACCGTGAACAACATCACGAACGGTTCGACGGGGATCAAGTACTTCCACGTGAACTCGACGCAGGCCGATTCGGTTGCATCGGGTTCTGGCGCGATGGCAATCGGCCAGATTTCGTCCGCGAGCGGCAACTACGCGACCGCAATGGGGTACCAGGCTCAGGCAGCGGGGCTCGAGGCCACGGCTATCGGCGTGCTGTCGGCAGCGGGCTCCTCGGCAGCGCAAGGCCTGGCACTGGGCGCACGCGCCACGGTGACGGGCGCGCAGGCGGTGGCGCTGGGTAGCTCATCGACGGCGACGGGTAGCCAGGCCGTGGCTCTGGGCAGCACGTCCAAATCGACGGGCTCAGGCTCGGTTGCGATTGGCAATAGCGCATTCGCGGGTGCGGATTACACGACGGCCATCGGCAATTTCGCATCGGCTAGCGGCGACCGTGGTGTGGCGATGGGCGCGAGCGCGAATGCGAGCGGCAGCTATTCGACGGCGCTGGGCACGTCTGCCGCGGCTTCGGGCGTGAACTCGACGGCAATCGGTACGTCGGCGAACGCGTCCGTGGCGAACTCGGTTGCGCTGGGCAACAACACGACCACGACGGCAGCGGTTGCTACGGCAAGCGGTGTGATCGGCGGCACGACGTACAACTACGCCGGCACGAACCCGACGGGCGTGGTGAGCGTGGGTTCGGCAGGCGTGACGCGCCAGATCCAGAACGTTGCGGCAGGCCAGGTCTCGGCTGCAAGCACGGACGCGATCAACGGTTCGCAGCTGTACGCGACGAACACGGCCGTGACGACCGTTGCGAACAACGTGACGAACGTTTCGAACAACGTGACGAACCTCTCGAACACCGTGAACAACATCACGAACAACGGTGCCGGGATCAAGTACTTCCACGTGAACTCGACGCAGGCGGATTCGGCTGCAGTTGGCCAGAACAGCGTGGCGATCGGTGGTGCAGCGACTTCGTTTGGCGGCAGCGGCATTGCGCTGGGTTCGGCAGCGACTTCGGTCGGTGTGGCAGCAGTGGCAATGGGCGTGAACGCGAAGGCTGTGGGTGCTTCTGCGGTCTCGATCGGCAATAGCTCTTACGCTGGCACGGACTACACGACGGCCATCGGCAATGCAGCATCGGCAGTGGGCGACCGCAGCGTTGCAATGGGCGCGAGTGCGAACGCAGGCGGCAGCTACTCGACGGCACTGGGTACGCTGGCCAACGCAGCGGGCGACCGCAGCGTTGCGCTGGGTACGGGTGCGAACGCATCGGTGGCGAACTCGGTTGCGCTGGGTAACGGCTCGACCACGACGGCAGCGGTTGCTACGGCAAGCGGTGTGATCGGCGGCACGACGTACAACTACGCCGGCACGAACCCGACGGGCGTCGTGAGCGTGGGTTCGGCAGGCGCAACGCGTCAGATCCAGAACGTCGCGGCAGGCCAGGTCTCGGCTGCAAGCACGGACGCGGTGAACGGTTCGCAGCTTTTCGCGACGAACCAGAAGGTTACGCAGAACACCGGCGATATCTCGAACATCTACAGCCAGATGTCGACGATCGGCGGCTCGGTCAATTCGGTGGCATATGACTCGTCGGCACACAACTCGGTAACGCTGGGTGGTGTGGGCACGTCGCACGCGCCGGTCTCGCTCACGAACGTGGCAAACGGCGCCGTAAACGCAGCAAGCGTCGATGCAGTTAACGGCGCGCAGTTGTATGCAGCGGGCTATCGCACCGATCCGTCCGGCAATGCAGTCAATGCTTTTGTCACGTACGACGACACGTCGATGAACAAGGTGACCTTGGGTGGCGCGTCGCATACGCCGGTCGTGGTCTCGAACGTCGCTAACGGCGTGGCACCGACCGATGCGGTCAACGTACAGCAGATGACCAACGCCGTGGCGACGGGAAATCCGTATATCGGTGGCGTTGGCGCAAACGCCGCAAGTACGCCCGCGCAGGCGACTGGGGTGAATTCAATTGCACTGGGTCTGGGCTCGGTTGCGGACCAAAGCCGTACCGTTTCGGTGGGTAACAGCGCAACCAATCTGCAACGCCGCATTACTAACGTGGCAAGCGGCCGGGACGCGACCGATGCGGTGAACCTTGGTCAGGTAAACGATCTGATGGGTAACGTAACGTCGGATACGCAGGCCGCGCTCAAGCAGTCCAACAGTCAGATGCTGGCGGCTATCCAGCAGGTCAATAATCAACTCCAGTCGGTCAGCCAGACTGTCGGTTCAACGACCGGCAATAGTTTGTACTTCCAGGCCGACGGCAGTGGTGACCCTGACGGTACTGATGGCGCATATGTTCGATCCGGCACGTACAGCGTGGCAGTTGGTGCGCGAGCTACGGCGACCGGCGATACCGCTGTCGCGCTTGGTGCGCAGACGCTCGCAACTGTGTCTGGTACTACTGCCCTCGGCAACGGCGCCACGGCGACTGGACAAAGTGCGATCGCGATCGGCGATGCGTTTTCATCGGGTCCCAATGCGATTGCGCTGGGAGCTGGCACGGTTGCAACGGGCAACCAGAGCATTGCGTTGGGCAACAACACGAAGGCGCAAGGCCTGAACGCGATGGCCTTCGGCTATACCGCGATGGCAAACGCTCCGGAATCGATCTCCTTTGGCACGCTCTCGCAGGTAAGTGCTGCGTCGCCCAACTCGATCGCGATTGGCCGCTCGTCCAAGGTGACCGCCAATGCCAAGGACTCGGTTGCACTGGGTTCGAGTTCGGTTGCTGACCGTATGAACTCGATCTCGGTAGGTTCGACCGTCCAGCAGCGTCAGATTACTTATCTAGCAGCAGGTACGGCCTCGACCGACGCGGTGAATGTCAGTCAATTGACGGACGCAGTGTCGGCGTTTGGCGCGAGTGCATCGGTCGGTGCGGACGGTTCAATCGTGAAGCCGAGCTACGTCGTTGGTGACACGACGTATAACAACGTGGGTGATGCGCTCGTTGCAATCCAGAAAGCCGGCGATTCTGATGCTGTGAGCTACGACAGTTCGGCGAAGGCCAGTGTGACGCTGGGTGGTGTGGGTTCGAGCAAGCCGGTCGCCCTGCACAACGTGGCAAACGGCGCAAAGTCGAATGACGCGGTGAACGTGGCGCAGCTCCAGGCGATGGGCGGCTCGTTCGACAGCTCGGGCAACGTGACGAATGCGTTTGTTGTGTACGACGATACGTCGAAGGGCTCGGTGACGCTGGGTGGTGTGGGTTCGAGCGTAGCGGTCGCACTGCATAACGTGGCGAACGGCGCAACGTCGAATGACGCGGTGAACGTGGCGCAGCTCCAGGCAATGGGCGGCTCGTTCGACAGTTCGGGCAACGTGACGAATGCGTTTGTTGCGTACGACGACACGTCGAAGGGTTCGGTGACGCTGGGTGGTGTGGGTTCTAGCGTAGCGGTCGCACTGCATAACGTGGCAAACGGCGCAACGTCGAATGACGCGGTGAATGTGGCGCAGCTCCAGGCAATGGGCGGCTCGTTCGACAGCTCGGGCAACGTGACGAATGCGTTTGTTGCGTACGACGATACGTCGAAGGGTTCGGTGACGCTGGGTGGTGTGGGTTCGAGCGTCGCAGTTGCACTGCATAACGTGGCAAACGGCGCGACGTCGAGTGACGCGGTGAACGTGGCGCAGCTCCAGGCAATGGGTGGCTCGTTCGACAGCTCGGGTAACGTGACGAATGCGTTTGTTGCGTACGACGATACGTCGAAGGGCTCGGTGACGCTGGGTGGTGTGGGTTCGAGCGTCGCAGTTGCACTGCATAACGTGGCAAACGGCGCGACGTCGAATGACGCGGTGAACGTGGCGCAGCTCCAGGCAATGGGCGGCTCGTTCGACAGCTCGGGCAACGTGACGAATGCTTTTGTTGCGTACGACGACACGTCGAAGGGTTCGGTGACGCTGGGCGGTGCGGGTTCGAGCGTCGCAGTTGCACTGCATAACGTGGCAAACGGCGCAACGTCGAATGACGCGGTGAATGTGGCACAGCTCCAGGCAATGGGCGGCTCGTTTGACAGCTCGGGTAACGTGACGAATGCGTTTGTTGCGTACGACGACACGTCGAAGGGCTCGGTGACGCTGGGTGGCGTGGATTCGAGCGTAGCGGTTGCACTGCATAACGTGGCAAACGGCGCGACGTCGAATGACGCGGTGAACGTGGCGCAGCTCCAGGCGATGGGTGGCTCGTTCGACAGCTCGGGTAACGTGACGAATGCGTTTGTTGCGTACGACGATACGTCGAAGGGCTCGGTGACGCTGGGTGGTGTGGGTTCGAGCGTCGCAGTTGCACTGCATAACGTGGCAAACGGCGCGACGTCGAATGACGCGGTGAACGTGGCGCAGCTCCAGGCAATGGGCGGCTCGTTCGACAGCTCGGGCAACGTGACGAATGCTTTTGTTGCGTACGACGACACGTCGAAGGGTTCGGTGACGCTGGGCGGTGCGGGTTCGAGCGTCGCAGTTGCACTGCATAACGTGGCAAACGGCGCAACGTCGAATGACGCGGTGAATGTGGCACAGCTCCAGGCAATGGGCGGCTCGTTTGACAGCTCGGGTAACGTGACGAATGCGTTTGTTGCGTACGACGACACGTCGAAGGGCTCGGTGACGCTGGGTGGCGTGGATTCGAGCGTAGCGGTTGCACTGCATAACGTGGCAAACGGCGCAACGTCGAATGACGCGGTGAATGTGGCGCAGCTCCAGGCAATGGGCGGCTCGTTCGACAGCTCGGGCAACGTGACGAACGCGTTTGTTGCGTACGACGACACGTCGAAGGGTTCGGTGACGCTGGGTGGTGTGGGTTCGAGCGTAGCGGTCGCACTGCATAACGTCGCGAGCGGCGCGGTGAATGCATCGAGCGCTGATGCAATTAACGGCGCGCAGCTTTATGCAGCAGGGTTCAGAACGGATTCGTCGGGCAATGCGGCTAACGCATTTGTCGCGTATGACGACACGTCGATGAACAAGGTGACGCTGGGTGGCGTGGGTGCATCGCATACGCCGGTCGTGTTGTCGAACGTCGCAAATGGTGTGGCATCGACCGATGCGGTCAACGTGCAGCAGATGACCAACGCCGTGGTGACCGGAAATCCGTACATTGGTGGTGTTGGCGCTGGTCCTTCGAGTACGCCCGCGCAGGCAACGGGTCTGAACTCGATTGCGCTGGGTCTGGGTTCGGTTGCGGATCAAAGTCGTACAGTCTCGGTGGGTAACAGTGCAGAAGGTTTGCAGCGTCGGATTACCAACGTGGCGAACGCCAAGGACGATGGCGACGCAGTGAACCTCGGTCAGGTGAACGATCTGCTGGGGGTGGTCACCACTGACACGCAGGCTGCGCTCAAGCAGTCAAACAGTCAGATGCTGGCAGCTATCCAGAAGGTCGACAGCCAGCTCCAGGCGGTGGGGGCAACGGCCGACAATAGTCTGTATTTCCAGGCCGATGGTAGTGGTGACCCGGATGGTACGGATGGTGCGTATGTTCGAACGGGCACGTACAGCGTGGCCGTCGGCGCACGGGCAACGGCATCCGGCGATACGGCTGTTGCTATTGGCGCGCAGTCCCTCGCAACGGTGTCGGGTACTACGGCAATCGGCAATGGTGCGACGGCAACGGGCCAAGGCTCGCTCGCGCTTGGCGATGCGTTCGCATCGAGTACTAATGGCGTCGCACTGGGTAACGGCACTGTTGCAACGGGCAACCAGGGCGTCGCAGTGGGTAGCAACACAAAGGCGTACGGCCTGAACTCGATCGCCTTCGGCAACACCGCAATTGCAAATGGGCCGGATTCGATGGCCTTTGGCACGCTTGCGCAGGTGAGTGCTGCGTCGCCCAACTCGATCGCGATCGGTCGCGCGTCCAACGTGCTGGCCAATGCCAAGGACTCTGTTGCGCTGGGTTCGAGTTCGATTGCTGATCGCATGAATTCGATCTCGGTAGGTTCGACAGTCCAGCAGCGTCAGATCATTTACGTCGCGGCAGGTACGGCCTCGACCGATGCGGTGAACGTCAGCCAACTGGCGAGCGCAGTGTCGGCGTTTGGTGGCAGCGCGTCGGTTGGTGCGGACGGCTCGATTGTGAGCCCGACGTATAAGGTCGGCAGCAAGACCTTTAGCAACGTGGGCGAAGCAATTGCCGCACTGAATGACAACGGCGGTGGCGGCGGCACGGGCACTGATCCGCTGGCGGTCCACTACACCGATAACTCGAAGTCGACGGTGTCGCTCGGTGAGGGCTCGGCTACGCCGGTGTTGTTGACGAATCTCGCAGCAGGCAGCGTAAATGCAGCGAGCGTCGACGCAGTGAATGGTGCACA
The DNA here is from genome assembly GCF_017104965.1 of Paraburkholderia sp. Ac-20340. GTDB lineage: Bacteria > Pseudomonadota > Gammaproteobacteria > Burkholderiales > Burkholderiaceae > Paraburkholderia. Next base: position 472,657 of record NZ_JAAGPR010000002.1, on the reverse strand, counting down.
GCTCTACAACCTGGCAAACTCGGCGGCTAACGCGATTGGTGGCGGCTCGACGGTCAACGGCGACGGTTCGATCTCTGCACCGACGTACAACATCGGCGGCAAGACGTATAGCAACGCTGGCGACACGTTCACGGCGCTCTATGGCGACATCACCAATATCAGCGGTCTGGCTGACGCGGTGCAGTACGACTCGTCGGCGCATGACTCGGTGACGCTGGGCGGTGCAGATTCCACCACGCCGGTGGCGCTGCATAACGTGGCCAACGGTGCGCTGAGTGAAGCGAGTTCCGATGCGGTGAATGGCGCGCAACTCTATGCGGCGGGTCTGCGAACCGATACCGATGGCAATGTGACGAACGCGTTCGTGACCTACGACGATACGTCGATGGCCTCGGTGACGCTGGGCGGCACGGGCCACGATCCGGTCAAGCTGACGAACGTTGCGGCGGGCGATGTGAACCCGTCGAGCGTCGACGCGGTGAACGGTGCGCAGCTCTACAACCTCGCGAGCTCGGCGGCTGGCGCGATTGGCGGCGGCTCGACGGTCAACGGCGACGGTTCGATCTCTGCACCGACGTACAACATCGGCGGCAAGACGTATAGCAACGCTGGCGACACGTTCACGGCGCTCTATGGCGACATCACCAACATCAGCGGTCTGGCTGACGCAGTGCAGTACGACTCGTCGGCGCATGACAAGATCTCGCTGGGTGGTGTCGGTACCAGCAAGCTTGTGACGCTGACCAATGTTGCTCCGGGTAAGGTCGGTGCCAGCAGCGTTGATGCAGTGAACGGCGGTCAGCTCTTTGGCCTGGCGGATAGCACGGCCAAGGCGCTGGGCGGTAGCACGTCGGTCACCAGCAATGGCGCAATTTCGGCGCCGAGCTATGTGCTGGGCGGTGGAACCTACTCGAACGTTGGCGCTGCGCTCGACGCAGTCATGGATGCGGCGAAGACTGGCAGTGTAGACGGCGTGTCGTACGACTCGTCGGCGCATGATTCGGTGACGCTGGGTGGTTATGGCAAGTCCCACGCGCCAGTCACGCTCACCAACGTGGCAGCCGGCGCGCAGGATCTGGACGCAGTCAACGTTGCGCAGTTGAAGGCGGCTGGCTTGAACATCGGCACGTCGGGCAATGTGCTGAACGCATTCGTTTCGTACGACGACGCGTCGAAGACGTCGATCACGCTCGGTGGCGTGGGCTCGAAGACGCCGGTGGCGCTGCATAACGTCGCCAACGGCGTTACGCAGAACGATGCGGTCAACGTCGCACAGCTCCAGGCGATGGGTGCGCTCATCGGCTCATCGGGCAACGTGACCAACGCGTTCGTGGCATACGATGACTCGACTAAGAGTTCGGTGACGTTCGGTGGCGTGGGTCATGCTCCGGTCAAGCTGCAGAACGTTGCTGCTGGCATCCTCTCGTCGAGCAGCACTGACGCAGTCAATGGCACGCAGCTGTATAACGTGGCTTCGTCGACGATCAGCGCACTTGGCGGTGGTTCGACGGTTGGCGCAGATGGCAAGATCTCGGCACCGACGTACAAAATCGGTGCCAGCACCTTCAACAACGTGGGTGGTGCGATCTCCAACATCGACGCTCGCGTAACGAGCATCACGACCCAGATCTCGGGTGCAGTGGCCAATGCAGTCCAGTACGACTCGTCAGCCCATGACAAGCTCACGCTGGGCGGCACGACCGCCACGACGGCGGTAGCGTTGACCAACGTGGCAAACGGCGTCCTCAGCGCTTCGAGCCTCGATGCCGTCAACGGCTCGCAGTTGTACGCGACCAACGTGACTGTCGAGAACCTGAACCAGGCGATCCAGAACATTAGCACCACCGGTTCGCAGTACATCGCAACCAACACCTCGAATGGCGCAGCTTCGGCCACGGGTGCGAACTCGGTTGCGGTGGGCGGTGGCGCGGTTGCCTCGGGTACGAGTTCGACGGCTATGGGCGATGCGGCGAAGGCCACGGGCAACAACTCGGTCGCGCTGGGTGCCAACTCGGTTGCTGACCAGGACAACACCGTGTCCGTTGGCTCGGAAGGCAACGAGCGTCGTATCACCAACGTCGCCAACGGTGTCAATGCAACCGACGCGGCGAACGTGGGTCAGCTCCAGAGCGGCTTGAATGCGGTTCAGAGCAGCGTGAACTCGGTGGCGCGCAACGCCTACGGCGGCATTGCGGCAGCAACCGCGTTGACGATGATCCCGGACGTCGATCAGGGCAAGAACATCGCGGTGGGCGTGGGTACGGCCAACTTCCAGGGCTACCAGGCAGTCGCACTCGGCGCATCGGCTCGCATCACCCAGAACATCAAGGTGAAGGTGGGCGGTGGTTACGCGTCGGGTGGCGGTGCTACGGTCGGCGGCGGTATGTCGTACCAGTGGTAAGCGTCTGATGGCAACCGGTAGCGGCGCAGGGCGGCCGCTTCCGGTGAGCCATGCCTCAACTCGATAGTCGGCCACGTAGTTCAGGCCGAAATGCAAAGCGGACTCCTCAGGGAGTCCGCTTTTTTTTATTTGCGTGCGCACCAAGCGTCAGTCTGCGCCGCCATCTCAACCATGCGGATCAAGCCGACGCTTCGCGATGATCTCTTTGGCATCGGCGAGCTTTTCGGCCAGTTCGGGGCCGCGCTGCAGCGCCACACCGACCGCAAGAATGTCGCCGATCGCCAGATGCGAGGTGCGCGATGTCATCGGCGAGAAGACGTCGGTGTCTTCGTCGACGTTCGCGTGCAGGCCCACGCTCGCGAGGCGCGCAAGCGGCGAGGTGCCGTGCGTGATGGCGATCACCTTGGCGCCGCGATCGAGCGCCGTGCGCGCCGCGTCCACCACGTCGCGCGTGCGCCCCGTATTCGAGATCGCGACGACGACGTCGCCGGGCCCGAGTAGTGCTGCAGACATCAGGAAGGTGTGCGGATCGGCATACGCCACGCTCGGCATGCCCAGCCGGAAGAACTTGTGCTGCATGTCCTGCGCGGCGATGCCGGAGCCGCCCGCACCGTAGAACTCGATACGCGAAGCGTTCGCGAGCAGCGCGATCGCTGCGCCGAGCGCATCGGTGGACAGGTTGTTACGCACCTGCACGAGCGCGCCGATGGTGCGGTCGAGCACCTTGGCGGCAACGCCGGGCACGGGTTCGTCGGGGCGCACGTCGCGGTAGACGGCGGGCAGTTCGGTCGGCAGATCGCCCGCCACGGCTTGCGCGAGCCGGATCTTGAATTCGCGGAAGCCCGAGAACCCGAGCGCATGGCAGAAGCGCGCAATCGTCGGCTGGCTTACGCCGGCACGGTGCGCGACTTCGGTCATCGAAAGGTCGAGCAGTTCGCGCGGCGCTTCGACGATGTAATCGGCGAGTTTGCGCTCGGATGGGCGCAATTGCTCGCGAATGGCTTTCACCTGGGACAGCAGCATCAGGAAACTCGCACTATGCTGAAAGATCCGTGGACTATAGCGGATCGTTGACGATGTACAAAAACTACAAGAATGGATTGCGCAATGCAATGCTCGTTTTCGCCGAATCGTTGATAGACAACGTTTATAGGAAATTTTTCAGCGTTTGCAGGATTCGAATCCAGGGCAAAACCGGGATTGCGAGCATGTAGTTTTTCTACTAACATCGCGCCATCGCTGACCGGACCGCGTGATGTGTCCCCGAGCGTCCCCGCGAGATAAAAAGGAAGGAGATTCGATGGTTTCCCCGCATTCTCAGTTGATGAAGGTCACGCGGCGCGTGATCGAGCGCAGCAAGCCGACGCGTGAGGCCTATCTCGCGCGTATCGTCGCGGCGCAGGACCGTTTCCCGGCACGCGGCGCGCTCTCGTGCGCGAACCTCGCTCACGGTTTCGCCGGTCTCGAAGGGCGCGACAAGATCGCTATCAAGTCGATCCGCGAACCGAACATCGGCATCGTCTCGTCCTATAACGAGATGCTCTCGGCGCACGCGCCGTACAAGGATTTCCCCGAAATCATCAAGAAGGCGGCCCGCGAAGGCGGCGGCGTCGCGCAATTCGCGGGCGGCGTGCCGGCGATGTGCGACGGCGTCACGCAGGGTAATGCCGGCATGGAACTGTCGCTGTTCTCGCGCGAAGTGATCGCGATGAGCACGGCCGTTGCGCTCACGCACAATATGTTCGACGCGGCGCTGTGTCTCGGCGTGTGCGACAAGATCGTGCCGGGCCTGTTGATCGGCGCGCTTCAGTTCGGCCATCTGCCGACCATCTTCGTGCCCGCGGGCCCGATGACCACGGGCATCTCGAACGACGACAAGGCCAAGGTGCGCCAGCAGTTCGCGACCGGCCAGTGCGGCCGCGAGGCGCTGCTCGAATCCGAAGCCGCGGCTTATCACGGTCACGGCACCTGCACGTTCTACGGCACGGCCAACAGCAACCAGATGCTGATGGAAGTGATGGGCCTGCATCTGCCGGGTTCGGCGTTCATCCACCCGCACACGCCGCTGCGCGACGAACTCACGGCAGCCGCCGCGCGCCGCGTGCTCGAATTGACCGTCGAGCGCGGCAATTACACGCCGATCGGCCATGTGGTCGACGAAAAGGCGGTGATCAACGGCATCGTCGCGCTGATGGCGACGGGCGGCTCGACCAATCACACGCTGCATCTCGTGGCGATGGCCCGCGCGGCCGGCATCCTGATCGACTGGAACGACTTCGACGAGCTGTCGGCGGCGGTGCCGCTGCTTGCGCGTGTCTATCCGAACGGCAAGGCCGACGTGAACCATTTCCACGCGGCAGGCGGCATCGCTTTCCTCGTGCGCGAACTGCTCGACGGCGGTCTGCTGCACGAAGACGTCAAGACGGTGGCGGGCGAGGGGCTGCGTCATTACGCGCAGGAGCCGAAGCTGCTCGACGGCAAACTCACGTGGGTGCCGGCGGTGGAAAAGAGCGCCGATCCGGCCGTATTGCGTCCGCTGCCCGAGCCGTTCCAGCCGGACGGCGGGCTGCGTTTGATGCAAGGCCGTCTGGGCCGTGGCGTCATCAAGATTTCGGCGGTCGCGCCTGACCATCGCACGGTGCGTGCGCCGGCAATCGTGTTCGATTCGCAGGAAGCCGTGCAGGAAGCTTTCGATCGCGGCGAGCTCGAGCGTGATTTCGTGGCCGTCGTGCGCTTCCAGGGCGCGCGCGCCAACGGCATGCCGGAGCTGCACCGCCTCACGCCGCTGCTCGGCGTGTTGCAGGACAAGGGCTTCCACGTGGCGCTCGTGACCGATGGCCGGATGTCGGGCGCGTCGGGCAAGGTGCCCGCTGTGATCCACGTGTCGCCGGAAACGCTGCTGCGCGGCCCGATCGGCAAGGTGCGCGATGGCGATACGATCGTGATCGATGCCGTGGCAGGCGTGCTCGATGTCGATATGGACGACGCCGAATGGGACGCGCGCCCGGTCGCGCTGCCCACGCATCAGGAAAGCAATGAAGTGGGCTTCGGCCGCGAGCTGTTCGGCGTGTTCCGCGCTGCGGCCGCGCCGGCGGAACTGGGCGCGACGGTGTTCGGCCCGCTCGTTGGCGAGACGCCCGAGCATGCGGCTTCGCTTGCTTCCTCGACGTCCGCAGCTTCCCACGCGACGAACTGAATTCATCATCAAGGAGCCTGAACATGGCAACAAACACGGTAGCCGACATCGTCCGACTCGGTCCGGTGATCCCGGTGCTGGCATTCGACACGGCCGAGCAGGGCGAGCACGTCTCGCGCGCGCTGCACGCGGGCGGCGTCAAGGTGCTGGAAATCACGCTGCGCACCAAGGCGGGTCTGGAAGCGATCGAGCGCGCCGCGCAGATCGCGCCGGATATCGCCGTTGGCGTGGGCACGATCACGAAGCCCGAGCATTGCGCACTGGCGAAGAAGGCCGGCGCGACCTTTGGCGTGTCGCCGGGCTTGACGCGTGAAATCCATCAGGCTTCGCTCGACGCCGGTTTGCCGCTGCTGCCGGGCGTGATGACGCCGACCGACATCATCGTCGCGATGGAACTGGGCTACGAGATCGTCAAGTTCTTCCCGGCGGTGCCGGCGGGCGGCCTGAACATGCTGCAGGCGTTCCACGGTCCGTTCCCGACGCTCAAGTTCTGCCCGACGGGCGGCATCAGCGCCGAAACCGCGCCGAACTTCCTCGCGCTGCCCAATGTGGTGTGCGTCGGCGGTTCGTGGCTCACGCCGAAGGCTGCGCTCGCCAATCAGGATTGGGCCGAAGTGACGCGCCTCGCGCGCGCCGCGAGCGAACTGGCGCGCCCGGTGAATTGAGTGTTGCAAACAGCATCGGATAAATAGGGTGTTAGTACCCCTAATTTTGATGCTGGGCGTATTCGTCTCGATATCGATCGAACACGATGCTAAAGGCAACTAACGGACCGGCAATTCCGGGTGCGATGGGGCGAGCAGTACCCCGCGCACCGCGGGCCGTCAGAGCGTTTTTGCCGCAGGCATCCACGAGCCGCGCAGGCCGCGCCCACTGGGCGTGAGGCCTGCGCGGCTCGCTCGTCTTTCGAGCAAACAACGCCGAAAGCCGTTATAACCACTACAATCTCGGCCCGGCGACGGCCGACCCCCTGCCAGCAGACCCGATTCACGCACCGTCAGTGCATCGTTTCGTGGTCACGGAAGGGAATGAACAACTACCTGGAGAGGAGCCTCATGGGAGTGGCCCACGGCAGTTCGCTGCTGATTTACGCGCTCGTCGCGATTGCTGCGCTGATCTTCATGATCACGCGTTTGAAGGTTTTTCCGTTTCTCGTTCTGATCATTGTTTCGCTGCTGCTCGGCCTCGCCGTCGGCATGCCGATGGATCAGATCGTCAAGTCTTTCGAGACCGGTAACGGCAACACGCTCGGCCACATCGCGATCGTGGTGGGTCTGGGCACGATGCTCGGCAAGATGATGGCCGAGTCGGGCGGCGCCGAGCGCATCGCCACCACGCTGATCCGCTGGTTCGGCGAGAAGAACATTCACTGGGCGATGATGTGCGTCGCCGTGATCGTCGGCTTGCCGGTGTTCTTCGAAGTGGGCTTCGTGCTGCTGATTCCGATCGCGTTCAACGTCGCCAAGCGTACCGGCAAGTCGCTGCTGCTGATCGGCCTGCCGATGGTCGCGGGTCTGTCGGTCGTGCACGGCCTGATTCCGCCGCACCCGGCCGCGCTGCTGGCCGTGCAGGCGTATCACGCCGATATCGGCAAGACCATTGCCTATGGTCTGATCGTTGGCATTCCGACGGCGATCGTCGCCGGTCCGCTGTTCGCGCTCTTTATTCACCGCCACATCAAGCTGCCGGAGAACAATCCGCTTTCCGCGCAGTTCGTGAGCAAGGCCGATCCGAAGCCGGATAGCGAACTGCCGAGCTTCGGCATCACGCTGTTCACGATCCTGCTGCCGGTGATCCTGATGCTGGTGGGCTCGTGGGCCGATCTGGTCTTCACGCCCAAGACGCTGCCGAACAATCTGTTGCACTTCATCGGCACGTCCGATGTCGCGCTGCTGATCGCCGTGCTGGTAAGCTTCTGGACCTTCGGCGCATCGCGCGGCTTCAACCGCGAGCAGATCCAGAAGTTCTGCGGCGACTGTCTGGCGCCGATCGCAGGCATCACGCTGATCGTGGGTGCGGGCGGCGGTTTCGGCCGCGTGCTGATGGATAGCGGCGTGTCGAAGCAGATCGTCGAACTCGCGCAGTCGGCGCATATGTCGCCGCTGCTGCTGGGCTGGCTGGTGGCCGCACTGATCCGTCTCGCGACGGGTTCGGCCACGGTGGCCATGACCACGGCCTGCGGCATCGTTGCGCCGATCGCCCAGGCGGCGGGCGTGACTGTGCAGCCGGAACTGCTCGTGCTGGCCACGGGTGCGGGCTCGCTGATCTTCTCGCACGTCAACGACGGCGGCTTCTGGCTGATCAAGGAATATTTCGGCATGACCGTGGGTCAGACGTTCAAGACCTGGTCGCTGCTGGAAACCATTATTTCGCTGCTGGGCCTCGGACTCACGTTCGCGCTTTCGGCAGTGGTGTAACGGGCAATTTATGGATGGGGCGGGAGTCGGTGCTACAGCGCTAACTTCTGCCGACAAGGAGCAGTAATGATTCTGATTGCAATGGGCGTGTCGGGCGCCGGCAAGTCGCGCATCGGCGAAATGCTGGCCGAGCGCCTCAAGTGCACCTTCACCGACGGCGACGCGTTCCACAGCGAAGCCAACAAGAAGAAGATGCACGACGGCGTTCCGCTGACCGATGACGACCGCTGGCCCTGGCTGCGCACGATTCGCGTCGCCATCGAGGAAAAGCAGCAGGCGCATGAAACGGCCGTGTTCACGTGCTCGTCGCTCAAGCGTTCGTACCGCGACATCCTGCGCGGCGGCGACCACGACGTCTGCTTCGTCTACCTGAAGGGTTCGTTCGAAGTGCTGCACGAGCGTCTGGCGACGCGCACGGGTCACTTCTTCGATCCGTCGCTGCTGCAAAGCCAGCTCGACACGCTCGAAGAGCCGGGCAGCGACGAAGCCATCGTCGTGAGCATCGAGCTCTCGCCCGAGCAGATCGTCGACGACGTGCTCAAGCAGCTGGAAACGCGCCGCGCGGGTTGATCCGCGTTCGTCATCGTTTCCCTGCTTCGCTGTTCGCAGACGAAAAAAAGCCCCGGTTCGATACCGGGGCTTTTTGTTTTCCGCTGCGGTGAACAGGCTTACGCGATGCGCTTCGCCAGTTCCGCTGCCTTGCCGATGTAGGAGGCGGGCGTCATCTCCATCAGACGCTGCTTCGCATCTTCCGGAATCGCCAGGCCCGCCACGAAGGTCTGCAGCGCTTCGCGCGTGATGCCCTTGCCGCGCGTGAGTTCCTTGAGCTGCTCGTACGGGTTCTCGATGCCATAACGGCGCATGACGGTCTGCACCGGCTCGGCCAGCACTTCCCACGTTGCGTCGAGGTCTTCGTCCAGGCGCTGCGGGTTGATTTCGAGCTTGTCCAGACCGCGGATCAGCGCGTCATAGGCGAGCAGCGAGTAACCGAGCGCGACGCCGATATTGCGCAGCACCGTCGAGTCGGTCAGGTCGCGCTGCCAGCGCGAAACCGGCAGCTTGTCGGCGAGGTGGCGCAGCGTCGCGTTGGCGAGGCCGAGGTTGCCTTCCGAGTTTTCGAAGTCGATCGGGTTGACCTTGTGCGGCATGGTCGACGAACCGATTTCGCCGGCCTTCAGCTTCTGCTTGAAGTAGCCGAGCGAGATGTAGCCCCAGACGTCGCGGTCGAGGTCGAGCAGGATCGTGTTCGCGCGCGCGATGGCGTCGAACAGTTCGGCCATGTAGTCGTGCGGTTCGATCTGGATCGTGTACGGGTTGAACACGAGCTTCAGACGCTGTTCGACGACGTCCTTCGAGAACGCTTCCCAGTCGAATTCCGGGTACGCCGACAGGTGCGCATTGAAGTTGCCGACCGCGCCGTTCATCTTGCCGAGCAGTTCGACCTTCTCGATACGCTGGATCGCACGCGCGAGACGCGCCGCGACGTTGGCGATTTCCTTGCCCAGCGTGGTCGGGCTGGCGGGCTGACCGTGCGTGCGCGAGAGCATCGGCTGATCGGCGTGCGTGTGCGCGAGCTTGACGAGACGCTCGTACACCGAGCGCAGCGCCGGCAGGATCACGTGTTCGCGCGCGCCGGCGATCATCAGGCCGTGCGAGGTGTTGTTGATGTCTTCCGAGGTGCAGGCGAAGTGGATGAATTCGCTTGCGCGCTCCAGTTCCGGCTGACCCTTCACCGATTCCTTGAGCCAGTATTCGACGGCCTTGACGTCGTGGTTCGTCACGCGCTCGATGTCCTTGATGCGCGCGGCGTCGTGCGCCGTGAAGTTCTCGGCGAGCTTGAGCAGGAACTGCTCCGACGCTTCCGAGAAGCGCGGCACTTCCGCGAAGCCGGCTTGCGACAGGGCGATCAGCCAGTGGATTTCCACGGTCACGCGGTTGCGCATGAAGGCGGCTTCCGAGAGCCATTCGCGCAGGGCTTCGGTTTTCGAGGCGTAACGGCCGTCGAGCGGGGAGAGCGCGTTGAGCGCGAAGAGGGTATCGGGACGAGTGTCGGACATGATGGGGACGTAACGGCTGACGTTACGATCAGAAAGGAACCGGGGGGAGCCGCATATTTTATCACCACGCTGACAGGGGCCGGGCGGCAATGCGGACCTGGGCAAAGCCGGGTGTCGGCGCGGCGTCCGGCACGGTTTTCGGACTCATCTGACAGACTTCGGGAAGCGCGGGCGATACCTTTGAAGGGTCGGCAGCACTGGCTGCTTCAAGCTCCCCGATCCGCATGAACCACGACCTTGCTTCTTCCGCGCTTTCCCCCGCCGCCGAATCCGCTCAATTCGTCGCAGCCGGTCTTGCCGAACATCGGGCGGGCCGGCTTCCCGCCGCGCAAGCGCTCTACGAATGCGCCCTCGCGCGCGATGCCGGTTGTGCCGGCGCGCTGCACTATCTGGGCGTGCTCGCCATGGGGCGCAACGAACTGGCTGGCGCCGTCACGCTGATGGACCAGGCGCTCGCCCTGGCGCCGCACGACAGCGAATGCCTGAGCAACCGCGGCGTGGCGGCCGCGCGCATGAACGATCACGCCGGCGCGGTGGCGTTCCAGCGCAAGGCCATCGAACACGCGCCCGCGTTCGCCAACGCGCACAACAACCTGGGCAACGCGCTGATGGAACTGGGCGACGCTGCCGCGGCCGAGCAACACTATCGCTGCGCGCGTGCGCTCGACCCGCAATCGGCGCATTTCGCCTTCAATCTGGGGCGCGCGCTGGACAAGGCGGATCGCAAGGACGAAGCCATCGCCGAACTGCGCGCGGCGCGCGCATTGGGCGCGAACGACACGGCCACGCTGATGCACCTCGGCAAGCTGCTGAATGCGTCCGAAGAGCATGCCGAGGCGCTGGACTGCTTCGAAGCGATCGTTGCGCGCGAGCCTGACAATGCCACCGCGTACTTCGAACTCGGGCTGGCCTGCGATTCCCTGCACCGTTACGACGACGCGATCCCGCTGTATGAGCGTGCGGCGCTGCTCAGGCCCGATGCCGTGGGCCCGGTGAACAATCTCGCTTTCGCCTACACCGCGCTTGCGCGCTACGACGAGGCCGAAGCCGGATACCGGCGAGCGCTGCAACTGGACCCCGGCTTGCCGGAGTCGCTGTTCCAGCTCGGCATGCTGCTGCTGCGTCGCGACGACTACACCGAAGGCTGGCCGCTGTTCGAATGCCGCAAGACCACGCGCATCGGCAAACCCAACTACCGCAAGCTGTCCTGTGCCGAATGGCAGGGCGAACCGGTCGCGGGCAAGCGCTTTTTGATCTCGCGCGAACAGGGCGTGGGCGACCAGATCCAGTTCGTGCGCTACGCCAGCGTGCTGGCCGCGCGCGGTGCGCAGGTCAATGTATGGGTGGCGCCGGAACTGGCTTCGCTCGTGGCGTCCGTGCCGGGCGTTTCCCGCGTCCTGAGCGACAAACCGGACGACGAAACCGTCGCGCGCGATTACGACTACTGGTGCGACGTGATGAGCCTGCCGGGGCGTCTGCCCGGCGAGCCGATCTACGCCCAGGTGCCTTACTTGCACGCGCAACCGGCGCAGGCGGCGGCGTGGCGCGAGCGCGTGCAGAGGCTCGCGCCGCATGCGCAGCGCCGCATCGGTCTGGTCTGGGCCGGAAATCCGCGTCATCACTTCGATGCGTTCCGCTCCGTGCCGCTCACGACCTTGCTGCCGCTCGCGCAACGCGAAGGCAACGCCTGGTTCGCCATCCAGAAGGGACCGGGCGCGACCCAGCTCGCCGATGTGGCAGGGCGCTGGCCGCTGCACGCAATCGGCGACGAACTGTCGGACTTCGCCGCCACGGCCGCGCTGATCGAGAATCTGGACCTGGTCATTACCGTCGATACTTCGGTCGCGCATCTGGCGGGCGCGCTCGGCAAGCCGGTCTGGGTGCTGCTGGCGGCGCAGCCCGACTGGCGCTGGGGCAAGAATCGCGACGATTCCATCTGGTATCCGTCGGCGCGCGTGTTCCGGCAGAGCAAGCTGGGCGACTGGAGCGATGTGCTGGCGGCATTGCAGGGCGCGTTGAGCGAAACCGCGCCGTAAGGCGGCGCCTTGGGAATTCCCCGATGGCCGCCCCAGAGCGGCGCGCGCGGGCCTAGAATGCGGACTTCTCATTCGCTCCCCGGTCCCGCATGGAACTCAAATGGCTCGAAGACTTCGTTTCGCTCGCGGAAACGCATAGTTTCAGCCGCTCCGCCGAGCTGCGCCACGTCACGCAGCCGGCGTTCTCGCGCCGGATTCAGGCACTCGAAGCGTGGCTGGGCACCGAACTGATCGATCGTTCGGTTTATCCGACGCGTCTGACTTCCGCGGGCCAGGTGTTCTACGAGCAGGCGCTCGCCATGCTGTCGCAGTTTCACGAGGCGCGCACGGTGCTGCGCGGTCACACGGCCACGCCTGCCGCGACGATCGAATTTGCGGTGCCGCACACGCTCTCGCTCACGTATTTTCCGCGCTGGCTCGAGCGTATCGAGGCGAAACTCGGCCGCATTCACACGCGTCTGCGCGCACTCAACGTGCACGACGCGGTGCTCTCGCTGGTCGAAGGCGGTTGCGATCTGGTGATGGGTTATCACCATCCGAGCCATCCCGTGACGCTCGATCCGGCGCGCTACGACACGCTCACGCTCGGTATCGAATCGATCAGCCCGTACTCGGCGCCGCAACGCGCGGGCCGCGCGCGCTACACGCTGCCGGGCACGCCCGACGCGCCCACGCCGTATCTCTCCTACACGCCGAACGCCTACCTTGGCCGCATGACCGAGGTGATCGTCGCCAATGCGCCGACGCGGCTTTATCTCGACCGCGTCTACGAAACCGATATGGCCGAAGGCCTCAAGGCGATGACGCAGGCCGGTCACGGCATCGCTTTTCTGCCGCACAGCGCGGTGGAGGAAGCGGTCGCGCAGGGCAAGCTGATTCGTCTCGATCGCGGCACGCGTGGCGCGCCTGAGGGCCAGTTCACGCTCGATATGGAAATCCGCCTCTATCGCGACAAGCTCGCCGCTCAAGGCGACGACGCCCGCGAAGCGCTCGTGCGGGCGCTGTGGGATGCGGTCAGCCAGGAAATCGCGCGCGGGTAGTAGCGCCTGGTCGCGGGCAGCGCAGTCAGCGACTGCCGGCAAATTTCACCAAAGAATCAAGGTCGATGCGAAAGCGGGCACGGTAGCGCAAGCCACCGTGCCCGCTTTCGCATTGCTGTTTTGCGCGCTCCGAAACAATCGTTGCGTCATGTTGACGCGCCAACGCGATTCCCGCAAACGCCCGCCGTTGCGGGACATCGGCGACACGTTCTTTCGACTTTTTCAACGTTATGCACGAAAAGCATAACGTGATGAGCAAACGGCATTGGCGCTGGCGAAGGGCTTTTCTGACAATGGCAGCACTTGTTCGATCGCTTGGAGCGTTCATGTCTTCCCAATCGCAGTCTGCTGTGTCTTCGGTTCCTTCCTACCTTAACGCCGAGTCGCTCGGTCCGTGGGGCAACTATCTCCGTCAGGTGGATCGCGTCGCGCCGTACCTCGGTTCGCTGTCGCGCTGGCTCGAAACGCTCAAGCGTCCGAAGCGCATTCTGATCGTCGATTGCCCGATCGAACTCGATAACGGTACCGTCGCGCACTTCGAAGGCTACCGTGTCCAGCACAACGTTTCGCGCGGTCCCGGCAAGGGCGGCGTGCGTTATCACCAGGACGTTACGTTGTCCGAAGTGATGGCGCTGTCGGCGTGGATGTCGGTGAAGAACGCGGCTGTGAACGTTCCTTACGGCGGCGCGAAGGGCGGTATCCGCGTCGATCCGCGTACGCTGTCGCGTGGTGAGCTCGAGCGCCTGACGCGCCGCTACACCAGCGAAATCGGCATCATCATCGGACCGAACACCGACATTCCTGCGCCGGACGTCAACACGAACGAGCAGATCATGGCGTGGATGATGGACACGTACTCCATGAACCAGGGCCAGACGTCCACGGGCGTCGTGACCGGCAAGCCGATCTCGCTGGGCGGCTCGCTCGGCCGTCGCGAAGCGACCGGCCGTGGCGTGTTCGTGGTCGGTTGCGAAGCGGCTCGCCGCAAGGGTCTGTCGATCGAAGGCGCACGTATTGCCGTGCAGGGTTTTGGTAACGTCGGCGGTATCGCTGCGCGTCTGTTCCAGGAAGCGGGCTCGAAGCTCGTCACGGTGCAGGACCACACGGGTTCGATCTACAAGTCGACCGGTATCGACGCCGACGCGCTGCTCGAGCACGTGGCGAAGACGGGCGGCGTGGCAGGTTTCGCCGGCGCCGACATGCTCGGCAACGACGAATTCTGGACCATCGAAACCGACATCCTGATTCCGGCCGCGCTGGAAAACCAGATCACGGAAGCGAACGCCGGCAAGATCCGCACGAAGATCATCGTCGAAGGCGCAAACGGCCCGACCACGACGGCAGCCGACGACATCCTGCACGACAAGGGCATCCTCGTGATCCCGGACGTCGTTGCGAACGCGGGTGGCGTGACCGTTTCGTACTTCGAGTGGGTGCAGGACTTCTCGAGCTTCTTCTGGACCGAAGGCGAGATCAACGAGCGTCTGGAACGCGTGATGCGCGAAGCGTTCACGGCGGTCTGGCAAGTGTCGAGCGAGCAGGGCGTGTCGATGCGTACGGCAGCGTTTATCGTGGCCTGCAAGCGCATCCTGATGGCGCGCGAAATGCGCGGCCTGTATCCCTGATCGATAACGGTTTGCCGCTTCGGAAGGCTTTCGGATCGAAGCGGTAAAAATTGCGTTGCCGGCTATCTCCGGCAACTGGCGGGCGGTCCCCACAAGGGGCCGCCCGTTTTTGCATTTGTACTGTGAAAAACATGTGAAAAAAGCCGGCGCGGGGGCGCTGTTGATGCAGCGCGCAAGCGCGATTCGACGGCGGTTGTGCGTGCTTGCAACGCCAGGGATCGCCTTTATTCTTTCAATAAAATTACTTTGCTACACTGCCCCCGATCCATGCCAAGAAGGAGATCACAGATGAAATTCAAAAAGGCCGCGCTCGTTCTCGCCACCCTCGGACTGGTCGCCGTCGGTGCTCACGCGCAGGACTCGGGGACGCTCAAAAAAATCAAGGACACCGGCGTGATCTCGCTGGGTCACCGCGAATCGTCGATTCCGTTTTCGTACTATGACGACAAGCAGAATGTGATCGGCTACTCGCAGGACTTCGCGCTCAAGATCGTCGAGGCGGTGAAGCAGAAGCTGAACATGCCGAACCTCAAGGTCAAGATGGTGCCGATCACCTCGCAGAACCGCATTCCGCTCGTGCAGAACGGCACGATCGACATCGAATGCGGCTCGACGACCAACAACGCCGAACGTCAGCAACAGGCCGCCTTCACGAACACGATTTTCGTGATCGGTACGCGCCTGATGACGAAGAAGGATTCGGGCATCAAGGATTTCGCCGACCTCAAGGGCAGGACCGTCGTGACGACGGCTGGCACGACGTCGGAGCGTCTGCTGCGCAAGATGAACCAGGACAAGAACCTGGGCATGAACATCATCAGCGCGAAGGACCACGGCGAATCGTTCATGACGCTCTCCACCGGCCGCGCCGTGGCGTTCATGATGGACGACGCACTGCTCGCAGGCGAGCGCGCGAAGTCGAACAATCCGGGCGATTTCGTGATCGTCGGCACGGCGCAATCGCGTGAAGCGTACGGCTGCATGCTGCGCAAGAACGACCCCGAATTCAAGAAGGTCGCCGACGACGCCATCGCCAAGGTCGAAACCTCGGGCGACGCCAACGCGATCTACAAGAAGTGGTTCGAATCGCCGATTCCGCCGAAGGGTCTCAACCTGAACTTCCCGGAAAGCGACGACATGAAGGCGCTCTACAAGAGCCCGAACGACAAGGCTATCGACTGATTCCGGTTAAAAACCTGATCAGCGTATAAAACAGAACGGAAGAAGCCACGCTTCTTCCGTTCTTTTTGTTGGAGTCTCTTCATGTCCTATCACTGGAACTGGGGCATTCTGCTCAGCCCGGTCTCGACGGGCGAACCCACCACCTACCTCGGCTGGCTCATTTCGGGCCTCTGGGTGACGGTATCGGTGTCGCTGTGCGCGTGGGTCATCGCGCTCATCGTCGGTTCGTTCTTCGGCGTGCTGCGCACGGTGCCGAATCGTTTTCTCGCGGCTGTCGGCACGGTCTACGTGGCGATCTTCCGCAATATCCCGCTGATCGCGCAGTTTTTCATCTGGTATTTCGTGCTGCCGGAACTCGTGCCGCCGTCGCTCGGCAACGCGTTCAAGCAGTTGCCGCCGGGTGTGCAGTTCTTCACCGCGTCGGTGATCTGTCTGGGCCTCTTCACGGCTGCGCGCGTGTGCGAGCAGGTGCGCTCGGGCATCAACGCCTTGCCGCGCGGCCAGCGCGCTGCCGGTCTGGCGATGGGTTTTACGCAATGGCAGACGTATCGCTACGTACTCCTGCCGGTTGCGTACCGCATCATCGTGCCGCCGCTCACCTCCGAATTCCTGAACATCTTCAAGAACTCGGCGGTCGCGTCGACTATCGGTCTGCTCGATCTGTCCGCGCAGGCGCGCCAGCTCGTCGATTACACGGCGCAAACCTATGAGTCGTTCATCTCGGTCACGCTCGCCTATGTGCTGATCAACCTGGTCGTCATGACGCTGATGCGCTGGGTCGAAGCGAAGAGCCGGCTGCCCGGCTATATCGGAGGCAAGTGATGCATCATTTCGACTGGAGCGGTATTCCGGGCGCGCTGCCGACGTTGTGGACCGGCGCCATCGTTACCTTCAAGATCACGGTTTGCGCGATCGTCGTCGGGATTCTGTGGGGCACGCTGCTCGCGCTGATGCGCCTGTCGGGCGTGAAGCCGCTCGAATGGTTCTCCAAGGGCTACGTGACGGTGTTCCGTTCGATCCCGCTGGTGATGGTGCTGCTGTGGTTCTTTCTGATCGTGCCGCAGGTGCTGCAGAATCTGCTGGGTCTGTCGCCGGATATCGACATTCGCCTTGCGTCCGCGATGATCGCGTTCTCGCTGTTCGAGGCCGCGTATTATTCGGAGATCATTCGCGCGGGCATTCAGGCGGTGCCGCGCGGGCAGGTCAACGCGTCGTTTGCGCTCGGCATGCGTTATGGCCAGGCGATGCAGCATGTGGTGCTGCCGCAGGCGTTTCGCGCGATGGTGCCGCTGCTGCTCACGCAGGCCATCGTGCTCTTTCAGGACACGTCGCTCGTGTATGTCATCAGTCTCGCCGACTTCTTCCGCACGGCCACCAATATCGGCGATCGTGACGGAACGATGGTCGAGATGGTACTGTTCGCGGGCGCATGCTATTTCGTGATCTGCGTGATCGCGTCGAGCCTTGTGAAAGGACTTCAGAAAAAGGTCGCAAGATGATTTCAATTAAGAACGTTTCGAAGTGGTACGGCCAGTTCCAGGTGCTGACCGACTGCACGACGGAAGTGAAGAAGGGCGAGGTGGTGGTGGTGTGCGGGCCGTCGGGCTCGGGCAAGTCCACGCTCATCAAGACCGTCAACGGACTCGAGCCGTTCCAGCAGGGCGAGATCCTCGTGAACGGCCAGTCGGTGGGCGACAAGCGCACCAATCTTTCGAAGCTGCGCGCGAAGGTGGGCATGGTGTTCCAGCACTTCGAGCTGTTTCCGCATCTGTCGATCACCCAGAATCTGACGCTCGCGCAGATCAAGGTGCTCGGCCGCGGCAAGGACGAAGCCACGCAGAAGGGCCTCAAGCTGCTCGACCGCGTGGGTCTGCGCGCGCACGCCGATAAATTCCCCGGCCAGCTTTCGGGCGGTCAGCAGCAGCGCGTGGCGATCGCGCGTGCGCTGTCGATGGACCCGGTGGCGATGCTGTTCGACGAACCCACTTCGGCGCTCGATCCCGAGATGATCAACGAAGTGCTCGACGTGATGGTGGAACTGGCCCAGGAAGGCATGACCATGATGTGCGTGACGCACGAAATGGGCTTCGCGAAGAAGGTCGCGCATCGCGTGATCTTCATGGACAAGGGCGCCATCGTCGAAGACGACCGCAAGGAAGACTTCTTCGCCAATCCGAAGTCGGATCGCGCGAAGGATTTCCTCGCCAAGATCCTGCACTGACCGATGCTGTGGCGCGCCGTGGGTTGCAAACCGCGGCGCACGCAACGAAAAAGCCGCGTAAGCTGTGGAGCTTGCGCGGCTTTTTTCATTCGGCGGATTCGATGCAGGAAAGCGCTTATTCGCCCCAGCTTTGCAACGCGGCGACCGCTTCCGGGTCGACTTCGCCCGGCTGCTTCGAGCAAGGCGACACGCGCGACGCGCTCGCGGAGGCATCCAGCGACGGGTTCTTGAGCTTGTCGAGCACCTTTTGCGGCACCGGCACGCTGGTCTGCGCGATTACCTCGCCGTGCTGGAACATCAGCAGGTCGCCGGGCGCGAAGCGGGTCCAGACTTCGTTGTCGGTGAGCGGGGCGGTGGCGATCACGGCCACGCGGTCTTCCGGCGTGGTGTATTTCGCGAAGTCGATGGACACGTCGGCGTCCACCAGATGCGCGGTGGAGAACGGCCAGCGCCGCACCAGATAGTGCAGATGCGTCGAGCAGTGCGCGAACAGCGCCTGGCCATTCGACATCAGGAAATTGAATACGCCGAACTGCGTGATTTCGCGCGTGAGCGTTTCGAGCGCGGCGAACAGTTCGTCGAGCGGCGGCTGCGAACCCGGAAATGCCTTGCGCAACCCTTGCAGCAGCACGCAGAACGCGCGCTCGCTATCGGTCGTGCCCACGGGCTGATACTGGCCCGTCAAGACCGGATTGAAGTCCTGCAGGTCGCCATTGTGGGCGAAGATCCAGTGGCGGCCCCAGAGTTCGCGCTGGAACGGGTGGCTATTTTCCAGCGAGCAACTGCCCTGGGTGGCCTTGCGGATATGCGCGATGGTGTTGCGGGATTTGATCGGATAGTGCTTGACCATCTCGGCGATGGGCGAGCGGGCCGATGCTTCGTTGTCGATGAACAGGCGGCAGGCCTTGTCTTCGAAGAATGCGATGCCCCAGCCGTCGGCGTGGTGATCGGTGGCGCCGCCGCGCGCCGCGAATCCTGTGAAGGAGAACGTGACGTCCGTCGGCGCGGCGCAGTTCATTCCGAGAAGTTGGCACATGGCGCGTATCTGATGCTGTGAAGCTGGGCCAAAGCCGGTCCGGGTCGGGCCCGGGTCTGGCCTCGTGACCCGGTACAATGATGATTTTCCAAGCATATCACCGGGCTGCGGCGCGCCAATACGAAATTTGTCGGATGCTTTCCCGCCTCGCGCGAAAGCCCGCCGCCAGAGCGTGTGCGCCGGATTGCGCGGCCAGCCGGCTGTCGTGTGCGCGCGACGCCTCGCGGCCGCTTGTGGCAGTTCGTGGCCGCTGACGGTCGCTAATGGTCGCTGATGGTCGCTGATGGTCGCCGCCTTCGCGTGTCATGCCTGGAAACGCTTGTAGCTGTCGTTTGCTGTCCCTTCCGCGCATCACGTATCAGATCAGAGTAGCCATGAACGCCACCACCCCCACGACTCTCACGCTCGCCCGCCCCGACGACTGGCACCTGCACGTGCGCGACGGCGAGATGCTCGCCGCGGTCCTGCCGCACACCGCCCGCCAGTTCGGCCGCGCGATCATCATGCCGAACCTCAAGCCGCCGGTCACCACGACCGAAATGGCCGCCGCCTATCGCGAGCGCATTCTCGCGGCGCTGCCGGCCGGCATGAAGTTCGAACCGCTGATGACGCTCTATCTGACCGACAACACGCCCGCCGACGAAATCCGCCGCGCCAAGGCAAGCGGCTTCGTGCACGGCGTGAAGCTGTATCCGGCAGGCGCGACCACCAATTCGGACGCCGGCGTGACCGACATCCGCAAGTGCGCGAAGACGCTGGAAGCGATGCAGGAAGTGGGCATGCCGCTGCTGGTGCACGGTGAAGTCACGAGCGCCGACATCGACCTGTTCGATCGCGAAAAAGTCTTTATCGACCGCGTGATGACGCCGCTGCGCCGCGATTTCCCGGGCCTCAAGGTGGTGTTCGAGCACATCACGACCAAGGATGCCGTCGATTACATCCGCGCCGATACCGCGGCTCCCGGCCTGCTGGGCGCGACCATCACCGCGCATCACCTGCTGTACAACCGCAACGCGATCTTCCTCGGCGGCATTCGTCCGCATTACTACTGCCTGCCGGTCCTGAAGCGCGAAACGCACCGCGTCGCGCTGGTCGAAGCGGCAACCTCGGGCGACGCGCGCTTCTTCCTCGGCACCGATAGCGCGCCGCACGCGAAGGGCCTGAAAGAGCACGCCTGCGGCTGCGCGGGTTGCTACACGGCGCTGCACGCGCTCGAGCTGTACGCCGAAGCGTTCGACAAC
The DNA here is from genome assembly GCF_017104965.1 of Paraburkholderia sp. Ac-20340. GTDB lineage: Bacteria > Pseudomonadota > Gammaproteobacteria > Burkholderiales > Burkholderiaceae > Paraburkholderia. The sequence goes on along the minus strand of NZ_JAAGPR010000002.1, from coordinate 452,205 downwards.
GCCGGCGCGCTCGACAAGCTCGAAGGCTTCGCGAGCTTCTTCGGCGCGGACTTCTACGGCCTGCCGCGTGCGACCGAAACGGTCACGCTGCGCCGCGAAGACTGGCAACTGCCGACGGAAATCGAAGCGGGCGGCGTGCCTGTCGTGCCGCTGCGCGGCGGCGAAACGATCGGCTGGAAGCTGGCTTGAGCATTGCCATGCCTGCCGCGGCGCCCGGTGACGCGGTGCCTGCCGCGGCGCCCGGTGACGCGGTGCCGGACGTGGTCGATGCGGGCGCATCGATGCGCCCGGCATTGCCGCCGAAGCCGCCGCGCCGCAGCCTGCCCGAAGGCAGTTTCGCCGACATCGACTGGGCGCACCCGTGGTTCGCCCAGCACGAAGCGCGCGGACGCCGCTGGCAGCAGGCAGCGCTGGTGGGCTACGCGTGCTATCTGGAAGAGCTGAATGCCGATGCGCGCGCAACCGGCTATCGCACGGGGCGCGGGCAGACGCTGCACTTCATCGCGCAGGACGATCTGCCGGAAGGCGCGTCCTACGAAGGGCACATCGCCGCGACGGGCGGCGTGCCCACGCGCCATAACCTGCACGACTTCTTCAACGCGCTGCACTGGTTCGCATTCCCGCGCATCAAGGCGGCGCTCAACGCACGACAGGCCGATGCGATCGACGTGCTGGGCGTAGGCGCCACGCGCGGCAATGTCCGCGACGCCCTCACGCTGTTCGACGAAAACGCCGTGCTGTTCGCGAGCGCCGATCCCGCGCTCACGCAGGCGCTGCGCGGCTTCGACTGGCGTGCGCTGTTTGTCGAGGGGCGCGCGAAGTGGGAATCGGCCTGCGAAGTTCGCGTGTTCGGCCATGCGCTGCTCGAAAAGTTGATCACGCCCTATGCGGCGTGCACGGCGCACGCGTGGGTGATCGACGTGCCCGAAACGTATTTCACGTGGTCGCGCGCCGAGCGCAACGCCCATCTCGACGCAACGGTGAGCGCGACGCTCGCCGCCAATGCCGACCTGAACGGCCGCAGCTTCGCGCCGCTGCCGGTGCTGGGCATTCCGGGCTGGTGGGGCGCGAACGAAGCGCCGTCTTTCTACGACGACACCTCGGTGTTTCGTGCTGGCCGGCGTCAGCGCCCACGTTGAAGGCGTGCTAAGATCGCGCCTCGCAAAGCAGGCCAGGCAGTCGCGGCCCCGAGATTTCGGTCGAGGGGGCGAGGAAAGTCCGGACTCCACAGGGCAGGGTGATGGCTAACGGCCATCCGTGGCGACACGCGGAACAGGGCAACAGAGAACAGACCGCCGATGGCCCGATTTCGGTCGGGATCAGGTAAGGGTGAAACGGTGCGGTAAGAGCGCACCGCGTCTGCGGTGACGTAGACGGCACGGTAACCTCCACCCGGAGCAATTCCAAGTAGGCAGGCGCGCATCTTCGGGATGCAGGATGGGGCCCCCATTTCGTCTGCGGGTAGGAAGCTTGAGCGCGTCAGCAATGGCGCGCCTAGAGGAATGGCTGCCACGCGCGGCGCGTCTTCGGACGCGGCGTGTGCACAGAATCCGGCTTATCGGCCTGCTTTGCAGCCTCATTCATGCAAAAAGCCGGCGCGGTTCATCAGAACCGCGCCGGCTTTTTCTTTTCCCGCAGCGTTTTTAGACCGCGACGATCTCGAACGAATGCGTGATCTCGGCAGTCTTGCCGATCATGATCGACGCCGAACAGTACTTGTCGTGCGACAGGTTGATCGCGCGCTCGACCGTCGCCGGGTTCAGATTCTTGCCCGTCACCGTGAAGTGGAAGTGGATCTTCGTGAAGACCTTGGGATCTTCGCTCGCGCGTTCGGCCTTGAGCGTCACGTTGCAGCCGCTCACTTCCTGACGGCTCTTCTTCAGGATCAGCACGACGTCATAGGCCGTGCAGCCGCCGGTGCCCAGCAGCACCATTTCCATCGGACGCGGCGCGAGGTTGTGACCGCCGCCTTCCGGGGCGCCGTCCATGTTGACCAGATGGCCGCTGCCCGTTTCGGCTGCGAATGCCATGCCATCCTGACCCATCCAGCTTACTTTGACTTCCATGCTTTGCCCCTGCGCAAATTATCTCGATTCAGCCGGCATTGTAGCCCGCGTCATACTGGTATGTCCGGGGGGACATGGCGCATGCCGATCATGCGCTTCGCTTGAATGTTGCGGCGCGAAAGCGGCGTCTCAAGAGGATTTCCCTGTCGGAATTAGGGGTTTCGCTCTAGCTAAACGGACGGCTGCTTTCGCGGGTCTTTCGTAATGGACTGATTTATATGGAAAATATCAGCGCGACCGCTAAATTTCATCGTTTCACATTATGAATTGTACTTTCACAATGCAAATTCTCTTGCGTCGCACAAGGTCGATCTGTATAGTTCATCTCATTGGTTGTCGTGCTTCACGACACCTCAGCATGTCTCCTCCACCCTCCTCCAAAGAGTGGATTAAGCCCGAGCTAACGCGCTTGGGCTTTTTTTCGTCCGCGTTTTTTGCCCCGTCGGCCGCTTCCCGGCAGCCTCGCCGCAGATATTTTGACGGCGCTTCAAATTTCCCTTTATAATCCAAGGTTTCCCGCATCATGCCCGCGGGGAAACTGGGTTTTTCGTGGATCACTGCGGAAAGCCCGGACCAGGGAGAGCCTGCGCCGGCGCCAACGAGTGCCATCACACAAGCAGGACCGAATCAGGGCACAAGTTATTTTTTGGATCGATCATGAAGACTTTTTCCGCCAAGGCACATGAAGTGCAGCGCGAATGGTACGTGATTGACGCGACGGATAAGGTTCTCGGCCGTGTCGCCAGCGAAGTGGCGCGCCGTCTTCGCGGCAAACACAAGCCTGAGTTCACCCCGCACGTCGACACTGGCGATTTCATCGTCATCATCAACGCCGGCAAGCTGAAGGTCACGGGCAACAAGACGACCGACAAGAAGTACTACCGTCACTCGGGCTACCCGGGCGGTATCTACGAAACGACGTTTGGCAAGATGCAAGAACGCTTCCCGGGCCGCGCGCTCGAGAAGGCGGTCAAGGGCATGCTGCCGAAGGGCCCGCTGGGCTACGCGATGATCAAGAAGCTCAAGGTCTACGCAGACGCAACGCATCCGCACTCGGCTCAACAGCCGAAGGCGCTCGAGATCTAAGGGAGCCCATATGATCGGTAACTGGAACTACGGTACGGGCCGCCGCAAGAGCGCAGTCGCACGTGTCTTCATCAAGGCTGGCAAGGGCGACATCATCGTCAACGGCAAGCCTATCGCTGACTACTTCTCGCGCGAAACGTCGCTGATGATCGTGCGTCAACCGCTGGAACTCACGAACCACGGCGCGACGTTCGACATCAAGGTGAACGTGACGGGCGGCGGCGAAACCGGCCAGGCCGGCGCAGTTCGCCACGGCATCACGCGCGCTCTGATGGACTACGACGCAACGCTGAAGCCGGAACTGTCGAAGGCTGGCTACGTTACGCGTGACGCACGTGAAGTGGAACGTAAGAAGGTCGGTTTCCACAAGGCACGTCGCCGCAAGCAGTTCTCGAAGCGTTAATCCGCTTCGTGGTCCATGCGCTCCTCGCGGAGGCGCATGGCTGCTGCAAAAAACCGCCTCGCGCAGGAATGCGCCGGGCGGTTTTTTCGTTTATGAGAAGCATGACCACGCGCCACTTGCTTGACTCATATTCAAGATGTGAGTCACGAATGTGAATCAAACAAGTGGCGAGAAACCCTTGATTTCCTGGGCTTAAGCACGATCTCAGGAACAGCCCTACAATAGCGGCTAGAAGCTTTTTTGGAGAGTTCGAATGAACGCTGTCACTGAGACCCCCGTGACTGAAATGCCCGGTCCCTTCGTTTTTACCGACGCAGCGGCTGACAAGGTCAAGCAACTGATCGACGAGGAAGGCAACCCGGAGCTGAAGCTGCGCGTGTTCGTGCAAGGCGGCGGCTGCTCGGGCTTCCAGTACGGATTCACGTTTGACGAGACCGTCAACGAAGACGACACCGTGATGACCAAGAACGGCGTCGATCTGCTGATCGATTCGATGAGCTACCAGTATCTGGTCGGCGCTGAGATCGACTACAAGGACGATCTGAATGGCGCGCAGTTCGTCATCAAGAACCCGAATGCCTCGACCACCTGTGGTTGCGGCTCGTCGTTCTCGGTCTGATCGAACCGGTCTGTCGCATTGAAAAACGGGGCTTCGGCCCCGTTTTTTATTGAGCGTCGTGCAGGCGTTTAGCGCGGATAGATCGCGCCCAGCACGCGTTCGCCCGCCGCGCCCGTCACCGCCGGCAGATTGCCCGGCTCGCGCGCCACGCAGCGCATCGCCAGCCACGCGAAGGCGAGCGGTTCCACCTGTTGCGGCGGCACGCCCAGCGCTTCGGTCGTCATGACCGGCACACCCGCCACGCCGCCCGTCTCCAGCGCTTTCTGCAGCGCTGCCATCAGCGCCGGATTGCGCGCGCCGCCACCGCAGACGTACACCGCACGGCAATCGCCGGCATGACGCTCGATCTCGCGCGCGACGCTCACCGCCGTCAGCGCAACGAGCGTGGCCTGCACATCGGCGGGCGTCAGCGATTCGAAGCCTTTGAGCTTTTCGTCGAGCCACTGCGCATTGAACAGATCGCGACCGGTGCTCTTGGGCGGCTGCTGTTCGAAGAACGGTTCGTCGAGCAGCGCGTTCAGCAGCGGCTGATGCAGATTGCCGCTCGCCGCGAACTGGCCGTTTTCGTCGTAAGGCTTGCCCAGATGGCGCTCGGCCCAGAGGTCGAGCAGCGCATTGGCCGGGCCGCAGTCGAAACCGCGCACCGCGCCCGTCGCGCTCAGCACCGTGATATTGCTGATGCCGCCAAGATTGCAGACCACGCGCGTCTCTTCCTGCGAGCCGAACAGCGTCGCGTGAAACGCCGGCACGAGCGGCGCGCCCTGGCCGCCGGAAGCCACATCGCGGCTACGGAAATCGGCGATCACGTCGATGTGCGCGAGTTCGGCGAGCAGGGCGGGATTCTGGATCTGCACCGTGAAGCCCTTTTCGGGCCGATGGCGGATGGTCTGGCCATGCGCGCCGATCGCACGCACCTCGGCGGACGTCAGATTGCCCGCGCGCAGCAACTCGTGGCAGCAGACCGCGTAGCGCGCGGCGAGCGCATTGCCTGCGAGCGAGGCGCGCTCGATCTCGTTTTCGCCCGGTTGCTGCAGCGAAAAGAGCGCCTCGCGCAGGCCTTGTGCGAAGCCGACAAAGGCCTCGGCCAGCACCACCGGCCGCTGGCCATGCTCGAAACGCACGGCGATGCCGTCCACGCCGTCCATGCTGGTGCCGGACATCAGGCCGAAATACACGCCGTCGCCCGGGTGGGCGCTGTCATCTTTCTGTGCGTCGCGTGCCGCCACGTTGTGCTCCTTTCGTGAGTGCGAGGAAGATTCCGACGATGATTATCGGGGCAATAGCCGTTCGGCGTAAGCCGGAAAGCTAGTTGTGGCGCGATGGGGAAAATAGGACGCTGGTGGGCAGGATTCGCGGGCTGGGGATGACGCGGCGCTTGAGCAGGATCAATCGATGGCATGCAGCAGATTGACCTTGAACGCGTCGATTCGTATAGTGAGGCTATACGCTACACAACTCCGAACGCTCCGCGAGCTTTCTTCAATTCGCATCGTCCGGGGAATCATGATCAAGTCGTGGAAACACAAAGGTCTGCGGGATTTTTTCTTCTCAGGCAACAAGGCGGGTGTTCGGCCCGATCACGTACCGCGTCTGCGGCGTCAACTGGCGCGTCTCGACGAAGCGCAGACGCCGCAGGACATGAACGTCGTGGGCTGGCGTTGCCACGCGCTGGAGGGCAGTCTGGACGGCCATCACGCGGTCAGCGTGAGCGCCAACTGGCGGCTGACGTTCCTGTTCGAGCGCGGGCATGCACTGCTCGTCGATTACCACGACTACCATTGAAAAGAGGCGGCAACGATGAATGACTCGAAGGAAACGCGGGGTACGATCCGCATGCACAATCCGCCGCATCCCGGTGAAACGCTGCGCGAAGACATCCTTCCCGAACTTGGCCTAACGGTGACCGAAGCCGCGGCCCAACTGGGCGTCACGCGCGTTGCGCTCTCGCGCGTGCTCAATGGGCGCGCCGGTATCTCGCCGGAAATGGCGCTGCGGCTCGAGCAGTGGCTCGGCGTGGAAAACGGCGGCCGCGCCGATCTCTGGCTCGCGATGCAGGCGGCTTACGACCTCTGGCAGGTGCGCTCGAAAGCGTTGCCGCAGGTGGCGCCGGCCGTGCGTGCATGAGCGTGGCCGCGCTCAAACTCGCCCAAACCTCGGCCCTGTGTGTCGAATCACGTAAAATCCCGCTCTAGACCCAGACTTAACGACATCGAACCGATCGAAGCATGAGCGACTCCACTCCCAACAGCGGCGCCAAAGACGCCTTTCCGGTCACCGACGAAGTCCGTCACGCGCTCGCCGTCACGAAGCGCGGCGTCGACGAACTGCTGATCGAAGAAGAATTCCAGCAAAAGCTCGCGCGCAGCGCCGCCACCGGCAAGCCGCTGCGCATCAAGCTCGGCCTCGATCCGACCGCGCCCGATATTCACATCGGTCACACGGTCGTGCTCAACAAGATGCGCCAGTTGCAGGATCTCGGCCACAACGTCATCTTCCTGATCGGCGACTTCACCTCGCTGATCGGCGATCCGTCGGGCCGCAACGCCACGCGCCCGCCGCTCACGCGCGAGCAGATCGAGTCGAACGCGAAGACCTATTTCGAGCAGGCCGCGCTCGTGCTCGACCGCGAAAAGACCGAGATCCGCTACAACAGCGAATGGTCGATGCCGCTCGGCGCCGACGGCATGATCAAGCTCGCGTCGCGCTACACCGTCGCGCGTATTCTGGAGCGCGAAGATTTCACCAAGCGCTTCCAGGGCGGCGTGCCGATTTCGATCCACGAATTCCTCTATCCGCTGATGCAGGGCTACGATTCGGTCGCGCTCAACTCGGATCTGGAGCTCGGCGGCACGGACCAGAAGTTCAACCTGCTGGTGGGGCGCGAACTGCAGAAGCAGTACGGCCAGGAACAGCAGTGCATCTTGACGATGCCGCTGCTCGAAGGCCTCGACGGCGTCGAAAAGATGTCGAAGTCGAAGAACAATTACATCGGTATCAGCGAAAAGCCCAACGACATGTTCGGCAAGCTGATGTCGATTTCGGACACGCTGATGTGGCGTTACTTCACGCTGCTGTCGTTCCGTCCGCTGGACGAGATCGAAGGCTTCAAGCGTGAGATCGAAGCGGGCCGTAATCCGCGCGATTTCAAGGTGCTGCTGGCGCAGGAAATCGTCGCGCGTTTCCACTCGCAGAACGACGCCGAGCGCGCGCTCGAAGACTTCAACCATCGCGCCAAGGGCGGCGTGCCGGACGATATCCCGTCGGTGACGCTCGCGGGCGCGCCGCTCGCCATCGGCCAGTTGCTCAAGCAGGCGGGCCTCGTGCCGTCGACCAGCGAAGCGCTGCGCAATATCGAGCAGGGCGGTGTGAAGATCGACGGTGCGACCGTGTCCGACAAGGGCCTGAAGGTCGAAGCCGGCGAGTTCACCGTGCAGGTTGGCAAGCGCCGCTTCGCGCGCGTCACGCTCACCGCATGATCGCGCTGATCCAGCGTGTACTGCGCGCCGATGTGCGCGTGGACGAACGTGTGACGGGCGCGATCGGCCAGGGGTTGCTCGCACTCGTCTGCGCAGAACGTGGCGATACCGAGGCAAACGCGGACAAACTGCTCGCGAAGCTGCTCGGTTATCGCGTGTTCAGCGATGCGGCCGGCAAGATGAATCTGCCGGTGCAGAACATCGACGGCCACGGCACGGCGGGCGGTCTGCTGCTGGTGTCGCAGTTCACGCTGGCGGCGGACACCAACAGCGGTCTGCGCCCGAGCTTCACGCCGGCCGCGCCGCCCGATGAAGGGCGGCGTCTGTTCGACTACTTCGTCGCTGCTGCGCGCGCAAAGCATCCCACGGTCGAAACCGGCGAGTTCGGCGCGGATATGCAGGTGTCGCTCGTCAACGACGGGCCGGTCACGTTCTGGCTGCAAGTGCGGAATTAACCGGGCGCGAATCCATGACTACGCAGATTCTCTTTATCCGCCACGGCGAAACCGACTGGAATCGCATCAAGCGCATCCAGGGGCACATCGACATTCCGCTCGCCACGAGCGGCGTCGATCAGGCCGTATTGCTGGGCGCACGGTTCGCGCGCGAAGCGCAGGAAGGTGCGCGGCTCGATGCAGTCTGGTCGAGCGATCTGATGCGCGCGCAACAAACTGCACAGCCCGTTGCGCAGGCGTTCGGCCTCACGGTGCAACTCACCGAAGGCCTGCGCGAGCGCAACTACGGCGCATTCCAGGGGCATGACAGCGATCAGATCGCCGAGCGTTTCCCCGATGAATACGCGCACTGGCAAACGCGCGATCCTGGCTTTGCGCCGCCCGAGGGCGAGTCGCAGCGCGAGTTGTATCATCGCGTGCTGCACGCGCTGGAGCCCATTCTGGCGAAGCATCCTGAAGGGCGCATTGCATGCGTGGCGCACGGCGGCGTGCTCGACTGTATTTATCGATTCGCCAATGGGATCGAACTCGAAGCGCCGCGCGCATGGCCGTTGCTCAACACGAGCGTGAACGTGGTCGATTTCGAGCGCGACAGTGCGGGCCTGAAAGCGCGTGTCGTTGCGTGGGGCGATGTTTCGCATCTGCCCGCCAAAAGCGACGACGACAGCATCAAGCGTCGCAGCCCGCTGTAATTCCCACACCGTCTATTTCCGCGCGTCGCGTTCCCAACCGGAAGCGTCGCGCGCGTCAAGTCTCCTTCCTGCTGTTTTTCCAGAGCGTTGCGTGCGCAACGACCGCCAACCGTAACGCGCATGTGCCTGCTACCATTCATCGGACCTTTGCGCTTTGCCGCGCCGGTGGGGCCTCGCAGCGATTCTCGACGTCTGCGTGCGCCGGCCGTGCGTTGAAGAGGGACGCGCGCGCACCACGCGCTTGCGGTGCGGCGAAGCCTTGGGTTGCATACGAAACGCAGTTCCCAGAACGGGTTCCAGAAAAACGCAGGAGATTTGCAATGACGTTCAAGCTTCACAAGCTGTTGCCGGTGAGCGCCGCTGTGCTGGCGTTCGGCGCGATGTGCGCCAATGCGTCCGCCGACCAGGTCGTCAAGATCGGTCACGTCGGTCCGCTCACGGGCGGTTCGGCCCACCTCGGCAAGGACAACGAAAACGGCGCGCGCCTCGCGGTCGAAGAGATCAACGCCAAAGGCCTGACCATCGGCGGGCAGAAGGTCACGCTCGTGCTCGACGCCCAGGACGACGCCGCCGACCCGCGCCAGGCCACCCAGGTCGCGCAAAAGCTCGTCGACGATAAGGTCGTGGCGGTGATCGGCCATCTGAACTCGGGCGCCTCGATTCCGGCTTCGAAGATTTATAGCGATGCGGGCATCGTGCAGATTTCGCCGTCGTCGACGAATCCGTCGTACACGCAACAGAACTTCAAGACCACGTTCCGCGTCGTCGCGACCGATGCGCAGCAAGGTCCGGCGCTCGCGAACTATGCGGCAACGAACCTGAAAGTGAAGCGGGTGGCCGTGGTCGACGATTCGACGGCCTACGGCCAGGGTCTCGCGAACGAGTTCGAGAAGACCGCGAAATCGCTCGGTCTGAACGTGGTTTCGCACGATGCGACCAACGACAAGGCCGTCGATTTCCGCGCGATTCTCACCAAGATCAAGGGCGAGAATCCGGACGCGATCATGTACGGCGGCATGGACGCCACGGGCGGCCCGTTCGCGAAGCAGGCCAAGCAGCTCGGCCTGCGCGCGAAGGTGCTGTCGGGCGACGGCGTCTGCACGGAAAGCCTCGCGCAACTCGCGGGCGCAGCGGCGGACAACATCGTCTGTTCGCAGGCCGGCATGGCGCTCGAGCGCATGGACGGCGGCGCGGCGTTCTCGGCGAAATATCAGAAGCGCTTTGGCCACGCGATCGAATTCGATGCGCCGTTCACGTATGACGCGGTGTATATCGTCGTCGATGCGATGAAGCGCGCGAACTCGACCGACCACGCGAAGATCCTCGCGGAAATCCCGAGCACCGACTACAAGGGCGTGATCGGCGAAACCGTGTTCGATTCGAAGGGCGATCTCAAGCACGGCGTGATCTCGCTCTACAACTACCAGGCAGGCAAGAAGACGCTGCTCGACGTGGTGAAGATGTAAAAGCGCACGAACGTTGCGCACACAACGGTCAGTCCGCGTGAGCGGGCTGGCCGTTTTTTATTGCACGGCGTTCAGGAGGCGGGCGGCATGGCGGCGCGGCGGCGCGCGCGTTTCGATACGCCGTTCACGAGCGCCCAGCGCAGCACGGGCGCGACCGCACGCATGCCCGGCTGCACGACCGTGCGACGCGCGAGCGCATAACGGTCGAAGCCGAGCAGCGTCTGCGCGAACGGCGGCAGCAGGTCGATGCCCGCCTGGCGCATCAGCGCGCCTGCGGGCCGCATGGCCGGGCGCGGCGCGGGCGCTTCCATCAGCACGCGCACGACTTCGCGCGTGCGCTCGCTGGCGACCAGTTCGGCTTGCATCGCTTCGAGGTACGCGGCAATTTCCGCACGCGAATGCGGCACCTGGGTGGCGCCGAGCAATTCGGCGATGGTCGCGACTTCGGCGTAATACTGATCCTGCAACGCGCCCGGCAGCGCCGGATTCACGTAGCGCAGATACGCCGCAAGAAAGCTCGATACCTCGGCGACATGAACCCAGGTGAGCAGCGCCGGATCGCTTGCGCGATAAGGCCGGCCATCGGGCGCGGTGCCTGTCACGCTGTCATGGATGGTTTTTACGCGCTCGATCAGCTTGAGCGCGTCGGCGCGGCTGCCGTAGGTCGTGCCCGCGATGAAGGTGGCCGTGCGGCGCAGGCGTCCGAGAATGTCGGTGCGAAACGTGGAGTGATCCCACACGCCCGCCAGTGCCAGCGGATGCAGCGCCTGAAGCAGCAGCGCGCTGATACCGCCCGCCATCATCCCGGCGAAATCGGCGTGGACCTTCCAGCAGATCGAATCGGGGCCGAACAGGCCGGGGTCGCCCGGCGGATTCGAGTAGTCGAGCTTCGGGCCGCTGCCCGTGGTCAGGTGCGTGATGCTCTCGGCGAGCGCCATGCGCAGGCGCTGCGCGAGCTGGCCGGCGAAACCTTTCGGCTCGGGAGCATCGTGGCGGCGGCCGGCGTGATCGGACATGGAAGCAGCCCGGCGGCTTACGCTTCGTTCGGGTCCCAGTCGCCGCCTTTGGAGGCGTCGTCGGGAACGGTGAGGCCGAAGTGGCGGTAGGTCATCTGCGTGGCCACGCGGCCGCGCGGCGTGCGCTGCAGGAAGCCTTGCTGGATCAGATACGGCTCCAGCACGTCTTCGATGGTGTCGCGTTCTTCGCCGATTGCGGCGGCAAGGTTATCGACGCCCACCGGGCCGCCGTCGAACTTGTACAGGATCGCTTCGAGCAGCTTGCGGTCCATCAGGTCGAAGCCGACCGGATCGACGTCGAGCATGCGCAGCGCCGCATCGGCAACCTGGGCGGTGATATTGCCGTCGGCTTTCACCTCGGCGTAATCGCGCACGCGGCGCAGCAGACGGTTGGCGATACGCGGCGTGCCGCGCGAACGGCGCGCGATTTCGAGCGCGCCCTGCGGGTCGATCTGCGCACCCAGCAGCGCGGCGGAGCGCTGCACGATGCGCGAAAGTTCGCCCGCGTTATAAAACTCCAGTCGCGACACGATGCCGAAACGGTCGCGCAGCGGGTTCGTCAGCATGCCCGCGCGCGTGGTCGCGCCAACCAGCGTGAACGGCTGCAGGTCGAGCTTCACGCTGCGCGCGGCCGGCCCTTCGCCAATCATGATGTCGATCTGATAATCCTCGAGCGCCGGGTACAAAATTTCCTCGACGACCGGCGAGAGCCGGTGGATTTCGTCGATGAACAGCACGTCGTTGGCTTCGAGATTGGTGAGTAGCGCGGCAAGGTCGCCCGCGCGTTCGAGCACGGGACCGGAGGTCTGGCGCAGACTGACCCCCATTTCGCGCGCGATGATGTGCGCGAGCGTGGTCTTGCCCAGACCCGGCGGCCCGAACAGCAGCACGTGGTCGAGCGGTTCGGAGCGGCGCTTGGCGGCTTCGATAAAAATCTCGAGCTGGCCGCGGACTTTTTCCTGGCCGACGTATTCGTCGAGCTGGCGCGGCCGCAGCGCGCGCTCGAACGCTTCTTCGCCGGAGGAGACGGGCGTGGGCGCAATCACGCGGTCGGCGCCAGCGCCCGATGCGCGATTCGCGGCGAGTTTGTCGGTTTCGATCATGCAGCGATTGTACCGCGCGCCTGGCGAGCGGAACGCCGCGTTTGAGGCGTGGCAGCGGGATCTCCGGGCGTTTCCGCCGCTTCGCAACTAACAGCCAGATGTGGGCGGAAGGACCGTGCGCGCGGTGTTGGGCGGCGGTTTTACGCGCCGCGCGCATCGCCCGTGGTCACGTCGCGCGATTACTTCGCGCGTGCCGCTCGCCTGACCGCCGCCGTCTTGCGATCAACCCTTCGAAAGCGCCTTCAACGCGGCCTTGATGCCGTCGGAAACACCGGTGCCGGCCGGCACGTTCTTGATCGCGGCCAGCGCTTCTTTTTCCGAATAACCGAGTGCGAGCAGCGCGTTGAGAATGTCGTTCGCGTGATCAGAAGGCGAAGCCGCCGCCGCCATCGCGCCCAGATCGGCGCCCAGCTTGCCCTTGAGTTCGAGCAGCAGGCGCTCGGCCGTCTTCTTGCCGATACCCGGCACGCGCGTGAGCCGCGCCGAATCCTGCATGGAAATCGCCTGGGCAAGATCGTTCACGCTCATGCCCGAAAGAATCGCCAGCGCCATGCGCGCGCCGATGCCGGTGATCTTGAGCAGTTCGCGGAACGTCGCGCGTTCCTCGATGGTGGCGAAGCCGAACAGCAGATGCGCATCTTCGCGCACGATCATCTGCGTGAGCAGCACGACGCGTTCGCCGCAGCCGGGCAGGTTGTAGAACGTGCTCATCGGCACATCGACTTCGTAGCCGACGCCGTTGCAGTCGATAAGCAGGTGCGGCGGGTTCTTTTCCAGCAATACGCCGGCAATGCGACCGATCATGGCGGATTCAACGATAGGAGAAAGCGGAGAGTGTAGCGCAGCATGCCGGGCCGCAAAGCTGCCGAACGGCTAATCGGCCGAAAGGCGTAATCAGCCGATCAGGCGCCCGCGCCGCACGCGTACGCCCTTTTTCGCGAGCGTGGGTGCAATGCCGCCGAGCGTCGCGAGCGTGTCGCCGCTGTGCGCGTGACAGATCGCCATGCCGAGCGCGTCGGCGGCGTCGGTGCCGGGCATGCCGGTGAGGCACAACAGGCGCACGACCATCTGCTGCATCTGCTCTTTGGTCGCGCGGCCGTAGCCCACCACCGCCTGCTTCAGTTGCAGTGCCGTGTATTCGGCGACCGGCACGCCGCCGGATACCAGCCCGCAGATGGCCGCGCCGCGCGCCTGGCCGAGCAGCAGCGTCGATTGCGGATTGACGTTGACGAAGACCTTTTCGATCGCGGCCTGATCGGGCGCGTGCTGGCGGACCAGCGTGCTGATGCCTTCGAAGATGGTGCCCAGACGCGTGGGCAGATCGGCATCGGCGGTACGGATGACGCCGCTTGCGACATACGTGAGCTGATGGCCGTGACGTTCGATCACGCCGAAGCCGGTCACGCGCAAGCCGGGGTCGATGCCGAGAATTCTCATGAAATACGGGGAAAAACGAGTGTGTTTGGGATGGTACAACGAACGATGACGATCTCGCGAGCCATGACGCGCCGCGCAAGCACCAAGAAAAAGCCCGCTGGACCGTGAAGTCCAGCGGGCTTTGACAGCGCTACAGCGTGCCGATCGGCTATCGATCAGTGACGGAAGTGGCGGATGCCCGTCATCACCATGGCGATGTTGTGCTCGTCGGCGGCGGCGATCACTTCGTCGTCGCGCATCGAGCCGCCCGGCTGGATCACGCAGGTTGCGCCTGCGTTGACCACCACGTCGAGGCCGTCACGGAACGGGAAGAACGCATCCGACGCCACCGCCGAACTCGCGAGCTTCAGACCCGCGTTTTCCGCCTTGATGCTGGCGATGCGCGCCGAGTCCACGCGGCTCATCTGGCCCGCGCCCACGCCCATCGTCATGCCGTTTGCGCAGAACACGATGGCGTTCGACTTCACGAACTTCGCGACGCGCCATGCGAACAGCAGATCGTCCATTTCCTTCGGGGTGGGGTGACGCTTGGTGACGACGCGCAGTTCGTGCGGCTGCACGTTCTTCGAATCGAGCGATTGCACCAGCAGACCGCCGCCCACGCGCTTCAGGTCGAACGCGTTGTGGCCTTCGCCCAGCGCGATTTCGAGCAGACGCACGTTCTGCTTCGCGGCGAACACGGCCTTGGCTGCGTCCGAGAACGACGGGGCGATCAGCACTTCGACGAACTGCTTCGACACGGCTTGTGCCGCTGCTTCGTCGACTTCGCGGTTGAACGCGATGATGCCGCCGAACGCCGAGGTCGGATCGGTCTGGAACGCCTTCGAATATGCTTCGAGCGCGTCTGCGCCGACTGCCACGCCGCACGGGTTCGCATGCTTGACGATCACGCAGGCCGGCACGTCGAAGGTCTTGACGCATTCCCACGCTGCGTCGGAGTCAGCGATGTTGTTGTACGAGAGTTCCTTGCCCTGGAGCTGCGAGTAGTTCGCGAGCGCGCCGGCCGGCGAAGCCAGATCGCGATAGAACGCGGCGCTCTGGTGCGGGTTTTCGCCGTAACGCAGATCCTGAACCTTGTCGAACGCGAGGTTCAGCGTGGCCGGGAAGGCGTTGCGCGACTTGTGCTCCAGCGCTTCGGTCAGGCTCGTCAGGTAGTTCGTGATCGCGCCGTCGTACTGCGCGGTGTGCGCGAACACCTTGGTGGCCAGGCGGAAGTTCGTTGCGTAGCCGACGTTGTTGCCGTTCGCGCGCATCTCTTCGAGCACCTTCGCGTAGTCGGTCGGGTCGACCACGACCGTCACGTCACGATGGTTCTTTGCCGCCGAGCGCAGCATCGTCGGGCCGCCGATGTCGATGTTCTCGATCGCGTCTTCCAGCGAACACTCTTCCTTCGAGATCGTCTGGACGAACGGGTAGAGGTTCACGACCAGCAGATCGATCGTCGGGATGTCGTGCTTTTCGAGCGCTGCCATGTGTTCCGGCAGGTCGCGGCGAGCGAGGATGCCGCCGTGAACCTTCGGGTGCAGCGTCTTCACGCGCCCATCGAGCATTTCCGGGAAGCCGGTGTAGTCGGCCACTTCGGTAACGGGAAGGCCCGCGTCCGCGAGCAGTTTCGCGGTGCCGCCGGTCGAAAGGATCTTGACGCCGAGGTCCGACAGCGATTTCGCGAAGTCGACGATGCCTGACTTGTCGGAAACGGAGATGAGCGCTTGCTTGATCATGATGGGGGAGAGTTGCCGGGAGATCGAGGAGGGAGCGCTGGAAGTCCAGATATGCGGCGGACCGCGACGGCGCTTACAGCAGGCCGTGCTGCTGGAGCTTCTTGCGCAGCGTATTGCGGTTGATGCCGAGGTACTCGGCGGCCAGCGACTGATTGCCGCCGGCCTGCTCGAGCACCACCTCGAGCATCGGTTTTTCGACGCACGCCATCACCATTTCATAGACGTCGTGCGGATTGCTGCCGTCGAGATCCTGGAAATAGACTCCCAGGCTATCGCGGACGGATTGTTCGATATTGTGCTTGCTCATGCTGCCAGTCGATCGGTTGGTTCGCGCTCGCCTTGTGCGCCGTTTTCATCGTCTTCGTAGACGAGGCGCTCGGAAACGGCCTTCTGCTCGTCGAAGAACTGATTGACGGCGGCGAGTTGTTCGCGTGTGGTGTCCAGCGTGTTCATGCGATGCCGGAACGCGTTGGCGCCGCAAAGGCCGCGAGTGTACCAGCCGATATGCTTGCGCGCAGTACGCACGCCCGTAAACTCGCCATAAAACGCGTAGTGGTCCTCCAGATGCTCGTTCATGATCATCTGGATTTCGTCCACGCGCGGCGACGGCAACAGCTCGCCGGTGGCGAGAAAATGCTCGATTTCGCGGAACAGCCACGGGCGCCCCTGCGCCGCGCGGCCGATCATGATGGCATCCGCCCCCGTCACTTCGAGCACGTGTCTGGCCTTCTGCGGCTTCGTGATATCGCCGTTGGCAACCACCGGAATGCGCGCCGCGGCCTTCACGGCGGCGATGGTTTCGTATTCGGCGTCGCCGTGATAGAGGTCGGCGCGCGTGCGGCCGTGGACGGTCAGCATCGAAATGCCGCTCTCTTCTGCAATGCGCGCGATGGTGAGCGCATTGCGGTGATCGCGGTCCCAGCCGGTGCGGATCTTCAGCGTGACGGGCACGGCATCTGGCCCCACACCGACGGCATCGACCACGGCCTTGACGATGCGCGCGACGAGCGGCTCGTTTTGCAGCAGCGCGGACCCG
Organism: Paraburkholderia sp. Ac-20340; assembly: GCF_017104965.1. GTDB lineage: Bacteria > Pseudomonadota > Gammaproteobacteria > Burkholderiales > Burkholderiaceae > Paraburkholderia. The sequence continues at coordinate 435,629 of NZ_JAAGPR010000002.1, read as the reverse complement.
GCGGCCACGTTGCAGACCTTTTTGGCCGGGCAGCCCATGTTGATGTCGATGATCTGCGCGCCGTTTGCGACGTTATACCGCGCCGCTTCGGCCATCATTTCGGGGTCGGCGCCCGCGATCTGGACGGAAATGGGTTCGACCTCGCCCGCGTGATTGGCGCGGCGCATGGTCTTTTCGCTTTTCCAGAGCTGGGCGTTGGAGGCAACCATTTCCGACACTGCATAGCCCGCGCCGAGGCGCTTGCACAGCTGACGGAACGGCCGGTCCGTGACACCCGCCATAGGGGCGACGAACAGGTTGTTGCGCAGGGTGTGGCGGCCAATTGTGAACATGATGCGCGGACAAAAGCGGTAGCGCGCCTGGCTGCGCTCCGGCAGGGCCGGGGGCGGTGGCGCGGTGCTGCTCGAAATGGGGAAACGCGTATTTTAGCGTTAACGGGATGGGAGGGTTTGGGTTGTGGACCCTGGTGTGGTTTGGGGTGCGTTGGATGTCGCGTTGTATTGCGATGCGACCCTTTAGTTGTTGTACGACCCCGCCCGACCCCAGATCAACTGCGCTGCCCAAACATCATCTGCCTCGCCAGCGCGGTTTTAACCGGCGGCACGAATTCAAGCGCAGTAAGCGCAAGCCCGCGCAGCGTTCCAAGCGCCGGAAAATCCACGGTAAAGAGCCGCGCAAGCGTATCGGTCGCGCCAATCGTCATACGCCGATCAAACGCGCGCCGCCCCGCGAACTCAGCCAGCGCAACCGGCGTCGCGCCATGCTGCGCCAGCGAATCCGCGAGCGCGTGCGCATCGCGCAAACCCAGATTCAGCCCTTGCCCGGCAACCGGATGCAGCGTCTGCGCCGCATTGCCCACCGCTGCAATTCGCCCATGCCCCGACACCAGCGTATCGAGCGCATTCAACCCCAGCGGAAACGCCGCGCGCCCCTGAATCTGCGTGAAGCGCCCCATGCGCGACCCAAACGCCTCGCCCAGTGCGGCGAGAAATTCGGCATCGGACAACGCAGCACGCCGCGCCGCTTCCACCGGCTCCGAACACCACACCAGCGCGAAATCGGCGTCGCGCGCACCACCCATCGGCAACAGCGCGATCGGGCCTTCGTCGGTGAAACGCTCCCACGCGACATGCGCTTGCGGTGCGGACACGCTCACCACGCCAACCAGCGCCGTCTGCCCATAATCCCGCGTGCGCTTTTGCGGACGTTGCACTGCGCCGGGTTCAGCCGCAGCCGCAGCCGCAGCCGCATCCGCATCGGCGTTCGCGGCAGCCTGCACGCGATACAAACCGCCTTCCGCATTCACGAGCACGCGCGTGCGCAACGTGCGCGCCACTCCCGCGCTTTCCACGCGCAACGTCACGCCATCGTGCTCGACCACCGGTTCCTGCGCATGCGTGTGATGCAGCCAGTGCACGTCAGTCCCGCGCACCGCCTGCGCAAGCGATTGCACGATCGAGCCATAACGCGCGACATAACCGAGCGCCGGCAGATCGTAGTCGTGCCGGTCGATCAACGTGCGGCCAAAGCGGCCACGCTGTGAGACATGAATACGTTCGATCGACGTTGCATCCTGCGGCCACGCGAGCGCCTGCAGCAAGGTGCGGCTGCCTTGTGACACGGCGATCGCGCGCGGATCGCCCGCGCTGTCTTCCGGCTCGCGCGCATCGATCAGCGCAACCGACAACGACGACGTCGCGCTGCGCTGCGCGAGCCAGCCCGCGAGCGCGAGCCCAACCGGCCCGGCGCCGACGATGGTGACGTCATGGTCGAAAGGGGCGGGCGTCGTTGGCTGGCTGGCTGCGTTCACTGCACTCATGTCGCTGCGTTGGTATCGGTTGATTGGCGGTTGTGATGGAAATCACGCGGAATTTACGCGGCACTCACGCTTATGCGCCGCGTTGCGCGTTCTGCATCAGCGCTTCGATTTCGTCGGCGTTCACGGGCACGCCGCGCGTAATGAGTTCGCAGCCGGTCTCGGTGACGATGGCGTCGTCCTCGATGCGAATGCCGATGTCCCAATAGCGCTCCGGCACGTCTTCGGCCGCGCGGATATAAAGCCCCGGCTCGATGGTGAGCGTCATGCCCGCGCGCAGCGTGCGCCACGGCGGCGTATCACCCGACGTATCTGGCGTGCCGCGCTCGCGATAATCGCCCACATCGTGCACATCCATGCCGAGCCAATGGCCCGTGCGATGCATATAAAAGCGCGCGTAGGCGCGATCGGCGATCACTTCGTCGACGCTCGCGTAGCGCTGGCGATCGAGAATGCCCGTATCGAGCAGACCTTGCGCGAGCACGCGCACGGCCGCTTCGTGCGGCGCTTCGAAATTCACACCGGCGCGTGTGGCGTCGACGGCCGCTTGCTGCGCGGCCAGCACGATGTCGTAGAGTTCGCGTTGCGCGCTCGTGAAGCGCCCGCTCGCGGGAAACGTGCGCGTGATGTCCGAGGCGTAGCCGTTCAGTTCGCAGGCCGCGTCGATCAGGATCAGGTCGCCTTCGCGTGCGACGGCGTTGCCGGCCGGATAGTGCAGCACGCAGGCATTCGCGCCCGCGGCGACGATCGAACCGTAGGCCGGCGCCTGTGCGCCATGCTTGCGGAACGTATAAAGCAATTCGGCTTCGATCTCGTATTCGCGCATGCCGGGGCGGCATGTCTGCATTGCGCGCACGTGCGCGAGCGCGGAAATCTCCGCGGCGCGGCGCATCGTGTCGAGTTCGTGCGTGTCCTTGACGAGGCGCATCTCGTCGAGCAAGGGCAGCACGTCATAGGCGGCTGCGGGCGCGGTGACGCCGCTGCGTCCCTGCGCGCGCACGGCATCGATCCAGCCGCGCACCTGCGCGTCGAATTGCTCAGATGCGGCCAGCGCGTAATGCAGCGCCGGGCGATTGGCGATCAGACGCGGCATCTGCGTATCGATATCGTCGATGGGAAACGCCGCGTCGAAGCCAAATGCTTCGCGTGCGCCATCGGGGCCGAAACGCAAGCCTTCCCATGTTTCGCGCTCGACGTTTTTCGCGCGGCAAAACAGGATTTCGGCGGGTTCGTTTTCGCCGGCATTCGCGTCCAGCACGAGCAGCGCCTCGGGCTCGGTAAAGCCGGTGAGGTAGTAGAAATAGCTGTCGTGCCGATAGGGATAGTCGGCGTCGCGATTGCGCATGACTTCGGGCGCCGTGGGCACCAGCGCCACGCCGCCGCCTTGCGCTCGCAGGGCAGCCAGCACGCGCTCGCGGCGCGCGCGATAGAGCGATGCGCCGCCATCGGGGCCGCGCGGTGCGTCGGCTGCAGCGGCTGCAGCGCCGGGCGCCGCAGCGTTTTCCGTAAGGGTCGTGTCCATCGTGCGATTGTAGCGCCTGAAGGTTGGCGACGTCCGCCGGAACACGGTGCCTGGACACCGCGTTATCGCCGGTTTTATGCAGGGCGCAAGGCCCGCCGCGCCGCGCGCGGTGTTGCATCCTGTCGACAAAGCACGACATCGACGCCCGCCGAATATGCGCTATCCAGCGGACAACCCGTCAGAATTTGTCGATTACCACGTATACTTCGGCCGGATTCCAGAAAAGGCAGGTGCGATGAAACTTATCGGTTCGCTCGGCAGCCCGTATGTCCGCAAGGCGCGGATCATGCTCGCCGAAAAGAAAATCGACTACAAGCTGGTGCTTGAAAACGTGTGGGCCGCCGAAACGGCGATCCACGATTTCAACCCGCTCGGCAAGGTGCCGTGTCTCGTGATGGAGGACGGCGAAGCGGTGTTCGACTCGCGCGTGATCTGCGAATACGTGGATATGCTCTCGCCGGTCGGCAAGCTGATTCCGCAGGGCGGACGCGAGCGCGTGGAAGTGCGGTGCTGGGAAGCGCTCGCCGACGGCATGCTCGACGCCGCCGTGCTGATCCGCGCGGAAGGCACGCAGCGCACGCCCGAACAGCAATCGGCCGCATGGATCGAGCGCCAGAATCGCAAGATTCACGAAGGCCTGAAAGCGATGGCCAAGGGCCTCGCAGGCAATGCGTGGTGCGCGGGCAACCGTTACACGCTCGCCGATATCGCAGTGGGTTGCGCGCTCGGCTATCTCGACTTCCGTCAGCCGGAACTGAACTGGCGCGAGCTGCATCCGAATCTCGAGAAGCACTTCGAGAAGCTCATGCAGCGTCCGTCGTTCGCGGATACGGTGCCGCAGGCCTAAGCCTTAAGCCCTGAGCCTTAAGCCCGACAAGCAGCATCATCGAAGCATGAAAAAAGCGCGCATTCAGAATGCGCGCTTTTTTTTCGTCATCGAATTTTCGATGATGGTTGCGAGCGCAACCATCACGCAAACTCATAGAAACATCAGACGATTTTTTCTTCGGCTGGCGCGAACGAATCGCTGCGCGCCACCGGCCACCACTTCTCGTACAACTGATAGCGATAGCGCGCTTCCAGCAGATCGCCGGGCTTCAGATACTTGAGCAGTTCCGACATCAGCTTCACTTCGTATGAAGAAACGCGCCGGACGATGTGATGCGCGCGCAGATCGGCGGGACTTGCGAGGCCGGCGGCCTGAATGATTTCCTGCAGCGCGTGCAGCGTGTTGCGATGGAAGTTGTAGACGCGCTCGCCCTTGTCGGGCACGTCGAGCGCGCGCTGGCGCACCGGATCTTGCGTCGCCACGCCCGTCGGGCAGCGGTCCGAATGGCACTTCTGCGCCTGGATGCAGCCCACCGCGAACATGAAGCCGCGCGCCGAATTCACCCAGTCCGCGCCAATCGCCAGCGTCTTCGCCACGTCGAATGCCGTGATGATCTTGCCGCTCGCGCCAATCTTGATCCTGTCGCGCAGGCCGATGCCCACGAGCGTGTTGTGCACCAGCAGCAGGCCTTCCTGCAACGGCGTGCCGATGTGATCGGTGAACTCGATGGGCGCGGCGCCCGTGCCGCCTTCCGCACCGTCCACGACGATGAAATCGGGCAGGATGCCGGTTTCGAGCATGGCCTTGGCGATGCCGAAGAACTCCCACGGATGGCCGATACACAGCTTGAATCCCGTGGGCTTGCCGCCCGACAGCTTGCGCAGCCGATCGACGAATTCGAGCAGGCCGCGCGGCGTCGAAAACTCCGAATGACGCGCGGGCGACACGCAGTCCTGGCCCATCGGAATGCCGCGCGTTTCGGCGATTTCCGGCGTGACCTTGGCCGCGAGCAGCATGCCGCCGTGACCCGGCTTCGCGCCTTGCGAAAGCTTCACCTCGATCATCTTCACTTGCGGCTCGTTGGCGAGACGCTGGAATTTATCGGCGCTGAAGGTGCCGTCATCATTGCGGCAGCCGAAGTAGCCCGAGGCGATTTCCCAGATGATGTCGCCGCCGTGTTCGCGGTGATATTTCGACATCGAGCCTTCGCCGGTGTCGTGCGCGAAGCCGCCTTTTTTCGCGCCCAGATTGAGCGCGCGGATCGCGTTGGCCGACAGCGCGCCGAAGCTCATCGCCGAGATGTTGAAGATCGACATCGAATACGGCTGCGGGCGGTTTGCGCCCACCAGCACGCGGAAGTCGCTGCCATCGAGTTTGGTGGGCGCGAGCGAATGGCTGATCCATTCGTGGCCGACGGCCTTGACGTCGAGTTCGGTGCCGTAAGGGCGGCTGTCGACGACATTCTTCGAGCGCTGGTACACCACGCTGCGCTGCACGAGCGAGAAGGGTTTTTCGTCGGTGTCGTCTTCGACGAAGTACTGGCGGATTTCAGGCCGCACGAACTCGAACAGGAAACGCAGATGGCCCCAGAGCGGATAATTGCGCAGGATGGCGTGGCGCAACTGGGTCATGTCGTAGAGGCCGAGCGCGACGAGCAGCGCGGGCACGATGGCGCAGAACCACGACAGGTGATGGAACGCCGCTGCGATGACACAGGCCGCGAGTAGCAGCACCGCGCACCACATGGCGAGGTAACGTCGGGAAAACATGGGGGGACTCCTCGATCTCTTGATTTGCCGCGCGAAATCCGGTCAGGTCCGCGCGAACCCGCCGCGCTGGGGTACGGCGCTGGCGTGCCCGCATAATGCCGCAAGTTTGTGAAACTGGCCGGCAAGCGGGCAGGGTTTGGCGGGGCCGGAGTCGACGCCGCGCAAAGCCGCGTGCAATAACGCGAGAGAACGAACGAGGAGGGAGCGCGGCGCAGAACGCGCCGCGCGAATCAGCTTACGCCTGGCTTTCCGTGGTGGACGAAGCCTTGGCCGCGAACTGCGGCGACTTCTTGCGCGGCGAGCGCTTTTTCTTCGGCGCAACCGGCGGCAGCACGGCGGGCACGTGCGGTTCGAGCGTCGTCACGGCTTCGATGATGCCGCCGCCCAGGCAGACTTCGCCGTCGTACAACACGGCCGACTGGCCCGGCGTGACGGCCCATTGCGCATCCGGGAAATGCAGCGAGAACTGGCCTTCGCCGAACTCGGCCGCGCCCGCGAACGAGCAGGGCGCATCGGCCTGGCGATAGCGCGTTTTCGCGCCGCACGCATGGCCTTCGGCTGGCGGCTCGCCCGCGACCCAGCTCACGTTGCCGGCGCGCAGGTCATGCGCGAGCAGCCACGGATGATCGTGACCCTGCACGACGTAGAGCGTATTGGTTTCGATGTTCTTGCCGGCGACGAACCACGGATCGCCGCTGCCGTCCTTGCTGCCGCCCAGACCGATGCCCTTGCGCTGCCCGAACGTATAGAACGCGAGGCCGATGTGCTCGCCCACGGTCTTGCCGTCGGGCGTCATCATCGGGCCGGGTTGGGTTGGCAGATAGCGGTTCAGAAAGTCGCGGAACGGCCGTTCGCCGATAAAGCAGATGCCGGTCGAATCCTTCTTCTTCGCGTTCGGCAGACCGATCTGTTCGGCGATCTCGCGCACCTTCGTCTTCGGAATTTCGCCGAGCGGGAACATCGTCTTCGACAACTGCGCCTGGTTCAGCCGATGCAGGAAGTACGACTGGTCCTTCGTATGATCGAGCGCCTTCAGCAGTTCGAAACGTCCGTTGTCCGGGTTCTGGCGCACGCGCGCGTAATGGCCCGTGGCGATGGTTTCCGCGCCCAGCGACATCGCGTGGTCGAGGAAGGCCTTGAACTTGATCTCGGCGTTGCAGAGCACGTCCGGGTTCGGCGTGCGGCCCGCGGAATACTCGCGCAGGAACTCCGCGAACACGCGGTCCTTGTATTCGGCGGCGAAGTTCACGGCTTCGACGTCGATGCCGATCAGATCCGCGACCGACACCACATCGATCCAGTCCTGGCGCGTCGAGCAGTATTCGCCGTCGTCGTCGTCTTCCCAGTTCTTCATGAAGAGGCCGACGACGTCGTAACCCTGCTCCTTGAGCAGCCACGCGGTCACCGACGAATCCACGCCGCCCGACATGCCTACCACCACTCGTTTTTTACTCATCTCTGCTGCCTTTTTGTGCTGCATCTAGTGGGCGACTAGCCCTTGCTGCCTGTCTGGTTCGCTAACCTGGGTCCGACCGCGTGCGTCTGCACGAAATCGAGCGGTACGCGCTTGCCCGCGAGGTAATCGTCCACGCACTGCATGACGAGCGGCGTGCGATGGCGCTCGCTCGCGGCGCGCAGCTCATCGACGCTCATCCAGAGCGTGCGGACGATATCGGGATCGAGCGCGCGATCTTCCGGCTCGCTCGCCACGCTGCCGCAATACGTGAAGCGCAGATAGGTCGTGCCGGACTCGCCCGGCTTGCCGAAGTGAGTCATATACATGCCGACCAGCGCTTGCGGCGCGAACGAGTAGGCGCTCTCCTCGAGCGTCTCGCGCACGACGGCTTCAAACAGCGTCTCGCCGGCTTCCAGATGGCCGGCCGGCTGATTCAGGCGCAAGCCCGCAGGCGTGTGTTCCTCGACCAGCAGAAAACGCCCGTCGCGCTCGATCACGGCGGCCACGGTGACGTGGGGTGCCCAGGTTTCATCGTTCATGGGCCGGTATTTTACCGGCACGCGCCCAAGGCTGCCCGGGGCCGGATCAGGCCCCGACCGTCCGGTCGGACGACATGCAGTGTTGTGTGCAGTGCACAAAAAGGGATAAATCCCGCTTCAAAGCCGTCGCTGCTTTCGGTTAAAGTGGTGCGTCGTTTGCCGTTGCATTGCCCGTTTCAGCCGTACCAGAACGTTGCAATAAGAGCCGGCGAGCCTCGTCGGCCTTACTCCGCTCTGTCCTTTGACACGAGCCATATCAAAAAGAGAAGCAGGCCGAGGAGGAAACAACGATGCATATCGGAGTGCCCGCGGAAACCCGGGCGAACGAAGGCCGCGTGGCCGCGACGCCGGAGACAGTCAAGAAGTACGTCGCGCAGGGCCATACGGTCACGATCCAGTCCGGTGCCGGCACCGGCGCCAGCTTTCCCGACGAAGCCTATGCGGCGGTCGGGGCGCAGATTGCCGACGCGGCGGCCGCCTTCGGCGCCGACCTCGTACTCAAGGTGCAATCGCCCAGCGTCAGCGAACTCGCGTTCATGAAACGCGGCGCGGTGCTGGCCGGCATGCTCGATCCATTCAATGCGGATAACGCCCAGAAGCTCGCCGATGCGGGCCTGACGGCGTTCGCGCTCGAAGCCGCGCCGCGCACCACGCGCGCGCAAAGCCTCGACGTGCTGTCCTCGCAGGCCAATATCGCCGGCTACAAGGCGGTGCTGGTGGCGGCGAATCTGTATCCGCGCTTCATGCCGATGCTGATGACGGCCGCCGGCACGGTCAAGGCCGCGCGCGTGCTGATCCTGGGCGCGGGCGTGGCGGGCCTGCAGGCGATTGCGACGGCCAAGCGCCTTGGCGCGGTGATCGAAGCATCGGATGTGCGTCCGGCGGTGAAGGAGCAGATCGAATCGCTCGGCGCCAAATTCCTCGACGTGCCGTACGAAACCGATGAGGAGCGCGAAGCAGCGGTGGGCGTAGGCGGTTATGCGCGACCGATGCCGCCTTCGTGGCTGGCGCGGCAATCTGCCCTGGTGCACGAGCGCGCGCGTCAGGCCGACATCGTCATTTCGACCGCGCTGATTCCGGGCCGCGACGCGCCCACGCTGCTGCCATCGGAAACGGTGCAGGCGATGAAGCCGGGTTCGGTGGTCATCGACCTCGCGGCGGGACGCGGTCCCATCGCCGATCAGGCTACGGGACGGCGCGGCGGCAACTGCCCGCTGACCGTCGCCGATCAGGTGATCACGCAGCACGGCGTACAGATCTGCGGCTACACGAATCTCGCGTCGATGGTGGCCGCCGATGCCTCGGCGCTCTACGCGCGCAATCTGCTCGACTTCCTCAAGCTCATCATCACGAAGGAAGCCACGCTCAACATCGATCTCGCGGACGATATCGTCGCGGCCACGCTGCTGGCCCGCGACGGCGCCGTCACGCGCAAGACCTGAGAGGAGACCGGCAATGGAACTGATCAACCATACCGTCATCAACCTGATCATCTTCGTGCTGGCCGTGTATGTGGGCTATCACGTGGTCTGGAATGTCACGCCCGCGCTGCATACGCCGCTGATGGCCGTGACCAATGCGATTTCGGCGATCGTGATCGTCGGCGCGATGCTGGCGACCGGCTTGACCGTGGGCGGCGCGGGCAAGTTCTTCGGCACGTTTGCCGTGCTGCTGGCGGCCGTGAACGTGTTCGGCGGCTTTCTGGTCACACGGCGAATGCTGGAGATGTTCCGCAAGAAAGAGCCCAAAAAGCTCCCCGCGGCTGGCAAGGAGGGCGCGTAAATGAGCATGAACGTCGTTACGCTGCTCTATCTGGTGGCGTCGGTTTGCTTTATTCAGGCGCTCAAGGGCTTGTCGAATCCGCGCAGCGCGCGCGCCGGCAATATGTTCGGCATGGTGGGCATGGCCATCGCCATTCTCACCACGCTTGCGCTGATCGTGAAGGAGTCCGCACAGTTCGGCTCGAATCTCGGGTTGGGGCTTGGGCTGCTGTTTGGCGCGCTGATTATCGGCGGCGGGCTGGGTGCGTTCGTGGCGGCACGCGTCGAGATGACGAAGATGCCCGAACTCGTTGCGGCCATGCACTCGCTGATCGGTCTCGCGGCGGTGTGCATCGCGTATGCGGTGGTGTCGGAGCCGGCTGCGTTCGGACTCGTCGCGGAAGACGCGCCGTATCCGGGCTTCCTGCCGTACGGTAACCGCATCGAACTGTTTATCGGCACCTTCGTGGGTGCGATTACCTTCAGCGGGTCGGTGATCGCCTTCGGCAAGCTCTCGGGCAAGTACAAGTTCCGGCTGTTTCAGGGCGCGCCCGTGGTCTACCCGGGCCAGCATCTGATCAACCTGATGCTGGCGATCGGCATGATCGGCTTTGGCGTGCTGTTCTTCATCACGCAATCGTGGCTGCCGTTCATCATCATGACGGCGATCGCGTTCGCGCTGGGCGTGCTCATCATCATTCCGATCGGCGGCGCGGATATGCCCGTCGTGGTGTCGATGCTGAACTCGTACTCGGGCTGGGCGGCGGCGGGCATCGGCTTCTCGCTGAACAACGCGATGCTGATCATCGCCGGGTCGCTGGTGGGTTCGTCGGGCGCGATTCTGTCGTACATCATGTGCCACGCGATGAACCGCTCGTTCTTCAACGTGCTGCTGGGCGGTTTCGGCGCGGAAGCGGGCGCGGCGGCCACGGGCGGCGCGCAGGAGCAGCGTCCGGTGAAGTCCGGTTCCGCCGACGATGCCTCGTTCATGCTCGGCAACGCGGAAAGCGTGGTGATCGTGCCGGGTTATGGTCTGGCCGTGGCGCGCGCGCAGCATGCGCTGAAGGAACTCACCGACAAGCTCGTCGAAAAAGGCGTGGATGTGCGTTACGCGATTCACCCGGTCGCGGGCCGCATGCCGGGTCACATGAACGTGCTGCTCGCCGAAGCCGAAGTGCCTTACGACCTCGTGTACGAGATGGAAGACATCAACAACGAGTTCGGCCAGACCGATGTGGTGCTGGTGCTCGGCGCGAACGACGTGGTGAATCCGGCCGCGAAGAACGATCCGAAGTCGCCGATCGCGGGCATGCCGATCATCGAGGCGTACAAGGCGCGCACCATCATCGTCAATAAGCGTTCGATGGCGGCGGGTTACGCGGGTCTCGACAACGAACTCTTCTACATGGATAAAACCATGATGGTGTTCGGCGATGCGAAGAAAGTGATCGAGGATATGGTGAAGGCGGTGGAGTAAGCGCCTCTGGCTGTCATGCTCGATGGTCGTGAAAAAGCCCGCTAACTGGCGGGCTTTTTCGTTTGCACGTCATCGCGATGGCGCATTCACATGGCGCAGATAATCGGCGAGCCGCCGTCCGCTGACATCGGGAAACGGTTCGAGCACTTCCACGCTATTCATGCGCTCGATATTGAAATTGCGAAAGCCCTCGCGCATCTCGCACCACGCGCCCACGGTCCATTGCGCGCCCCAATACACGAGCCCGAGCGGCCACACGCGCCGTTCCGTTTGCGCGCCGATACGGTCGCAATACGCGAAGCGCACCACGAGCCGCGAATCGACGGCGCGATGCAGCGCGTCCACTTTTTCCGAGTACGCCGGATCGACGTGATACGACGGCGCGAACACGGCGATGCGTTCGAGCACGGCGCGTTTTTCCGCCGGCATCGCAGCGGCGATTTTCGCCAGCGCCCCGCGCGCGCCGCCCGCGAGTGCCGCGCCGCCCCAGGATTCGGCCATGCGGGCGCCGACGGCGAGCGCGGTGAGTTCGTCGGCGGTGAAGGTGAGCGGCGGCAGGCTGGCCGTGCGCGCGAGCCGGTAACCGATGCCCGCTTCGCCTTCGATCGGCACGCCCGAAAGCTGTAGATCGCGCACATCGCGATAAACCGTGCGCGGCGACACGGCGAGCCATTCCGCAAGCTGCTGCGCCGTGGTGAGACGGCGCCCGCGCAGCAGTTCGGCGATCTGGAACAGGCGGTCGGCGCGACGGGTCATGGTGGGGCCGCTGGAGAAGAAGGAAGGGCGCGCTTGAGGGAGCGCATGAGGGCGCGCCCGCGGGTGAGGCTGTGCAGATGATAGCGCCGCCCGCAGCACGGCCCGCGCTGCGTGGCGGCGTGAGCGCCCGGCTTAGCCCAGCTTCGCGGCATGCAGCCCGACGCGGTTGCCTTCCGTATCGATGAAGAAGCCGATATAGCCGTAGTTGTTCGGCAACTCCAGCGCCGGGCCCTGCTTCTTGCCGCCGGCCTTCTCGACGCGATCGAGCACGGCCGTGACCGAGGGCTGCGCGTTCAGATACACGAGCACGCCTTTCGGGTCCGGCTTGGCGTCCTGCGGATTGAAAACGATGCAGCCGCCGGTGGCGTTATCGGCGTGACCGAAGATCGCCATCGGCACGCCGCCGACGACTTCGCGCTGCAGCGAAGTATCGAGCGCGGATTCGTAGAAGCGGGCCGCACGATCGAGATCGTGAGCGGGGATTTCGAACCACGAGATGACGCGGGCAGCTTGGGACAGCTGGGGCACTTCGAGCATTTCGGTGGACATGATGCACTCCTTGAGTGGCGACGGCGGATGCGGTTCGATGGCGGCGGCTGGCGGGATGCCGGGGCGCCGTCCCTGGCCGCTTGTGGCGTGCGGCGTGGGGTAGAGGCAGTGTGCAGACCCCCTGCTGACAGCGTGCTGTCAGTAGCTAGCGGTATGACCCGCCGCGCGGCGTTTCGAACTTTTTCGAGAGAGCCTCGCGCGCGGATTTGTTGTAATCGACGCATCGCATCTCCATTGCCTCGCTTTCATCTCATGTCTCCAAACGTCTCCATCATCACGCCGACCGCGAATCGCGAGGCGTTTCTGCCGGCGATTGCGCGCTGTGTCGCGCGTCAGCGCGTCGACTGGGAGTGGCTGGTGCTCGACGACAGCCCGCAGCCCAGCGCCTTCATGCAGCAACTCGCGCGCAACGACGCGCGCGTGCGCTATCACTGGTCGAAGGAGCCGATGTCGATCGGCGCGAAGCGCAATCTGCTGGTCGCCGAATCGCGCGCCGACACCATCGCCCATTTCGACGATGACGATCACTACGCCGCCCACTATCTCGAACAGATGACGCGCTTGATGCGCGAGAACGACGCGGCGCTCATGAAGTTATCGACGTTCTGGATGTTCGCGCCGCACACGCAGTTTCTCGGCTATATGGATCTGAATGCACGCGTTGGTCTGCACTACGAACTGAGCGGGCAAACGGTCAACACGGTGACGTTTCACGACAAGATGAAAATCGGCGCCGATTTCATCCTGTTTTATGGCTTCGCGTATGTGTATCGCAAATCGCTGTTCGACATCGCGCATTACGACGATGTGAATCTGGGCGAGGACGAGAGTTTCATCCGCCGCGTGGTGGCGGCGGGAGAAAAGGTGCTGGCGGCGGACGATACGCAGGCGAGCTGCCTGCATCTGATTCATCCGGCTTCGACGTCGCGCTGTTTCTCGCGGTACGCCTTGCCGATGTTTCTGCTGCCGAGATTGTTTCCCGACTACGCAGGCTATCCGCTGCCGGTCGCGCCGGGCGGCGCGCAGATCGGGCCCGCGCGCGTCTGAAGCGCGCGGCGGCCCGATGCGAGGCTATTAGCCTTCGCTGTTTTCGCTCGATGCATCCTTCGCCGGACGCTGGCGGACGCTGCCCGCGATCAGGTCGAAGCGGAACAGACGGCATTCGAGCGCGCCGTTGAAGAGCGGCGTCTTGGCGGCTTCGCGCAGACGCAACTGGCCCGGCAGCTTGCGATCCGAGGTGAGGAAGAACGCGCGCCAGCCGGTGAAACGCTGCTTGAGCGCGTCGCCGAGCGCGTGGAAGAACTCGGCGTCCGGTGCGTCGGTGTGGACGCGGCGGAACGATTCGGGTGCGTCGTAGCCGTCGTCGTCACGCGGATTGCGCTCGCGCAGTTCGCCGCGCGCGTTGCGGCCGCGCACTTCGATACGCTCGCCATACGGCGGGTTTGCCACGAGGATGCCGTCGCCCTCGGCGGGCGGCGTCATGTTGCGCGCGTCGATCTGCTTGAGCGGCACATTGCCCAGACCGGCGCGTGCGAAGTTGGCGCGGGCCTTCTCCAGCATGACGTCGGAAATGTCGCTGCCGAAAATCTTCAGATCTTTTGCGCGGCTCATGGCCGTGTTGCGCGCCGTATTGGCTTCGCTCTTCAGATGGCGCCAGGCGGCCGAATCGGACTGCTTCAGACGCTCGAAACCGAAGCTGCGCGACAGGCCCGGCGCGATATCCAGCGCGACCTGGCAGGCTTCGGCGAGGAAGGTGCCGGAGCCGCACATCGGGTCATACAGCGGCTGTTCGGGCGACCAGTTGGTCAGACGCAGGATGCCGGCGGCGAGGTTTTCGCGCAGCGGCGCCGCGCCCTTGTCCAGACGCCAGCCGCGCTTGAAGAGCGGCTCGCCGGACGTGTCGAGGTAAAGCGTGCAATCGGTCGCGGTCAGGAAGGCGAAGATGCGCACATCAGGGTACGCGGTATCGACGCTCGGACGCGAGCCGGCCTTGTCGCGCATGCGGTCGCAGATCGCGTCCTTCACGCGCAGCGTGGCGAATTCGAGGCTGCGCAGCGGCGACTTGATCGCGGTGATGTCGATGCGGATCGTCTCGTTCGGCGAGAACCATTTCTCCCACTGCTGCTCGCGGGCGAGCGCGTAGATGTCCTGCTCGCCGCGATAGGGACGCTGGGCGAGCTTCAGGAGCACGCGGCTCGCGATGCGCGAATGCAGGTTCGCGGCCATGCCGCCGGCCCAGTTGCCGCGGAAATGCACGCCGCCGGGGACTTCGGCGCCGACCTGGAGCGCGCCGGGCGGCAGACGCCGTTGCGCGGTTTCGGCCAGTTCGGCGGCGAGCGCGGCTTCAAGGCCACGCGGGCAGGGAGCAAAGAAATCGAAAGACATGAGGAGAGAGGTGACGCTGCGGGGAAGGCGCTATTGTACGCGGGTTAGGCGGCGGGGCCGGTGGGCGTGGTGTTCGCAACATGTTTGCAGCATGTTCGCCACATGTTCGCCGTCCGGACAGACCTCACAGCGTATCCCGAACCAAAGGTTTGATCTTCGGCCGGGGCTGCTGGCTGGCCTGCCACAAATCCCACTGGTTCTGCATGCCGAGCCACAGATCGGTCGACGTGCCGAGCCACGCGGACAGGCGCAGCGCGATATTCGCCGTCACGTTGGCCTTGCCGTTCAGCAGATTCGACAGCGTCACGCGGTTGATCTGGAGCGCATTTGCGGCTTCGGTCACGGTCATGTCCTGCGGAATCCAGTCGCGCAGTACCTCGCCGGGGTGCGGCGGGTTGTGCATTCTGCTGCTCATGCCTGTCCTTTAATGGTAGTCCTGATAATCGAGGAGAATGGCGTCCTCGCCTTCGAACGTGAAGGTGAGACGCCAGTTGCCATTTACCCAGACGGCCCAATGATCGCGTAGATTGCCGCGTAGCGCATGCAGGCGCCAGGGCGGCGAGTTCATGTCCTGCGGGCCGCACGCCAACTCGAGCGCGCCCAGCAAAACGCGCAATCGCGGAGCGTGATGCGCCTGAATACCTGCCTTGTTGCCGTCCAGAAAAAACGATGCAAGACCTTTGTGCCGAAAGGTTTTGATCATGCGACTGTAGCCTATGTGACTACACGAGGCAAGCGCCTTGCGATGCCACGCCATCGTGCAGAAAGTTGAGGAACGCTCCCTGGAAACACGGAGCGCGAGCGTTCCTCAGCGTGGCATCAAGGCTGGCCGGACAGTTTGGGCCGCATCAGGGCGACCCGCATCACTGGCCATCCGGCATACAAAACCGCACGCTCATTCGTTGTCCTCGCGCAACTGTGCGCGCCGGATCGGCCAGACCAGATCGATCGGATGGCGCGTGACGCGGCGCCAGAATGCGCGCATCAGCGGGCGCACGTCGCGGCGGCCAAGGTCACGCGAGCGCAGCGCCATTTGCAGCGCGAGCGCAAAACTCACCGACACGTTGAGCACCGCCATGCTGGCGACGCCGGCCACGGCCCACCAGAGTTCGCCGCTTTTCAGCGTGCTGGTGCCCAGCACGCCCATCGCCACGCCGATCGAGCCCGCCGACAGCGTCACGTGCCGCACCTCGAAGTGGAACGCCACCGCCGACACGATCGCCGGCACCACGCCCAGCATCATGCCGAGCACGACATTGCCCCACACGCCCGCCGCGTTGATTCGGCAAAAGTGCGCCAGACGCGCCGCGCCCGAAACGCCCAGCGTCATGCGCAGACGCCGGTTCCACGCAAGCGCATCTTCGACGCGATGGAGTACGAACCAGTTGTCGGCCCAACCGGCGAACAGGCTCGACGCCCACAGCAGCACGCCCGTGAGCGCGGCGTAGAACGGCGTAGGCCCGAGCAGCGAGAACGATTGCAGCGTCGCGTGCGCTTTCTGCGGCGAGATCAGGTTCGCG
The DNA here is from genome assembly GCF_017104965.1 of Paraburkholderia sp. Ac-20340. Classification (GTDB taxonomy): domain Bacteria; phylum Pseudomonadota; class Gammaproteobacteria; order Burkholderiales; family Burkholderiaceae; genus Paraburkholderia. The sequence goes on along the minus strand of NZ_JAAGPR010000002.1, from coordinate 419,251 downwards.
TGGAACAGCCAGCCGCACACCAGTTGGATCGCCAGACACGCCGGGAACACCAGCAGCACGTTGCCGAGCACCGCCGCAGCCTGGGTGCGGATCAGCGCCACCACCGACGAGACAAAGCGCGCACGTCCCGCCGCCACATGCGTGCCGTCGAGTTCGCGTGCGAGCGTGGGCGCGGTCATGGCGGGCTGCTTGGTCGCCAGCGAGAAGTGGCAGAAGTGCATCACCAGAAAGCTCACCGCGTAGTTGAGACCGGCGAACACCCCTTCGATCATCGATGGCAGATGCGCGCCCGTCACGCCGAACTTCACATACACCGTCACCGCGGTGACCAGGCCGCCGCCGGCTGCCATGCGCAGCATCGTCAGATATTCGGCGCGATCGCGTGCGATGTAGTGCTCGCCGGTGTCGGCGGACAACTCCACGACCTTGCGCGAAAGCAGCGCGAAGTTGCTGCGCACGAGATGCGAGACGCTCTGGCTGCGCTGGTTCGCGCGCACCAGATCGGCGATGAGGCGCGCTTGCGTCGGGGCATCGTCGGCGGCCATCCAGGCGTCGAGCAGGCGCTCGGCGCGCACGATGCGCATGCGCATGCGCTGCACCTGAAACACCGTGTCCACGCGCACGCCATGGCGATAGAGATGCGCGAAGACATCGTCGGTGGCCTTGCGGCAGTCGTCGAGCAGCAGACGCAGCCAGCTCACTTCCTGCAGCAGCCGCGCGGGTTCGCCCGCGTCGCGGGCGTTTTCCACCGCGAGCATCGCGCGCGTGAGGCGGAAGAACGGCAGCTTTTCGACGGCGACGCGCGCTTCGTCGCTGGACAGGCGGCTGCGCACCGTCGGCGAAAGGCCCGTCGAGCTGATCTGGCAGGTCAGGTTGTGCAGCGCCGTAAGCAGGTCGAGCGAAAAATCGCCCGGCAGTTTCACCGTCGCGGCTTCGGCGGGCGGGTCGCTTGCCAGCACGGGCGCGGGTTCGGCGATCAGCGCCTGCAGGCGCTTGAGCAGATCGGCGGGCAGCGTCGAGATCCACTCGGGATCGTAAGCGGCCGGAAACATCAGCGTGACGAGCGCGGCGAGGTCGCGGCGATTGGGCGCGGGCGGGATCAATTGAGCCTGCACACGCTCGACCAGCGCGCCGACCAGGCCCGAATGCACCGGCATGCCGGCATCGCAGAGCAGCGAAATGCTGTCGCTATCGCGCAGCAGCTTGCGCACCATGGCGCCGACGTTCGCTTTCCAGGCCGGATTGCGCTCGAGCACGTGCAGCAGATAGCGCACGCGCACATGCTCGGGCGGCGTGCGCTGCGGGGCGTCGTCGGCGGGAACGGTGTTGAGCGCAGCGTCGGTGTCGAGCTTGCCACGGCGGTGGAGCCAGTGCGCAAGCTCGATCAGCCAGTCGCTGCGTTCGGCGTAAGGGGCGTCGGCGTCGGCGCTCGCCAGCAGCGCGTCGAGTTGCTGTCCGGCGCTGCGCGAGGCGCGCCATTTTTTCCAGAGCGTGGTGATCGAACGAAACATACAGAAGAGTCGGGCAGCGAGGCAAACCGCCATTATCGCGGGCCGCGTGCTTCGAGCCGGTTTTGTTGGGCCGACTTTGCCGGACCGGCTGCGCGCGGGCGCAGAAATGCAACGAGGGATGAGGCAGCGCATCGCGCCGCGTCATCCCTCGTTGTGAAGCGGGTCGGAAACCCGAACGCGTCAGCTTGCCGATGCCGCCGGAACGAGCGTCGGGCAGGCCACGCTGGTTACGGGCTTTGTCGGCATGGCGGATTTCGCGCCTTTCTTCGTCGCCGCAGGCACGCTCACCTGCGGCATGGCGGCGAGCGAGCGCACGCCGCTCGAAATCGCCATCGACAGATCGGATACCGCGCGGCGATGACCGATCACCAGCGCGTCGTAACCGTCGCCCACCGGTTCGTTGAGCACGCTGCGGCAGGTCATGACGGTCTGCGAATCGAGCGCGCGCACGCTCCACACCGCGTCGATGAGCGCGTGCGAGCCGGGCCACGATTCGAAGCGCTGCACGTTCACGCTGACGCGATACACCGGCACGCCGTCAGGACGCGGCGAGCCATAGACGTCGATGGTATCGAGCTGCTGGGTGAGATCGCCCGACAGCGCGCGGCGGATTTCGTCGCCGGGCATCGACGCCCAGCGCTCCTGTTCCAGCACCTTCACCTGCGTGGCGTCGGTCTGCACGACCAACTGGGCCTTGGAGACCTGCGGCGGCACATCGACAGGCGCCAGTTCGATCAGCCACGCCGGATTGCCGGCGGTGGCGGCCGGGGCCGTGCGCGCCGTGTCGTCGCTTGGGCTCAGCGTGTAGAAACGGCTGCCTGGCGAGGCGCAGCCCGCGAGCGCCGCCGCGAGTGTCACGGCGATCGCCAGCGCTGGGGCGAGCGTCGAAAGGGCGGCGGGACGCCGCAGGGGAGGCAGGCGAAACGTCATGGCTTGTCTCCTGATTTGCCGCGCAGCAGCGATTCGGGATGGCGCTCCAGATAATCCGAGAGCGAGTTGAGCGATTGCAGCGTGCGCGTGAGTTCCTGCAGCGCCTGATGCACGTCCGATTGCAGCGGCGAATCCTGCTGCAGTGTGGATTGCGCGGCGCTGAAGGTCTTTTGCGCTTCGTCGAGCGTGCCCTTCATCTGCGGCAGCAGTTCGTCGTTGACCTTGCCGAACAACTGGTTCGCGTTCTTCAGCGACTCGTTCAGGTTGTTGCCGATCTTGTCGAACGGAATCTGATTGAGCTTCTTCGTGATGTCGGCGACCTGCTGTTGCAGTTCTTCCAGCGAGTTCGGTACCGTCGGCAGCTCCATCGGGTCGCGGTCGAGATCCGCCTTCGCGGGACCGGCCTTCGGGAACACGTCGAGCGCGATATACAACTGGCCGGTGATCAGGTTGCCCGTGCGCAACTGGCCGCGCAGCCCGCGCGCGACGAGTCGCTTGACCAGCTCGCGGCTTTGCGGCGTGTGCGGCGTGGGCGCTTCGCCACGCGTGCGGCGCGACAGCCGCAGCGGGTAAAGATCCATCGTCACCGGCATGGTGAAGTTATGCGCCTTCGGATCGTATTCGATGCCGATATCCGTCACCTGGCCGAGCGCGATGCCGCGGAAGTCCACCGTCGCGCCCACCGAAAGCCCGCGCAGCGACTGGTTGAAGTACATCACCACGCGCACCGGCGCGCCGTCCGGTTCGCGCATCCCTTCGCTTTCGTCCGAGGCGAGCGTGAAGGTGGCGTTGTCGGGCGCCTGCGGGCCCATCGTCTGGCCGGCCGGCGACTGGAAGGCGAGGCCGCCCACCACGACGGTCGCGAGCGACTGCGTGTTGACCTTGATGCCGCTCGAATCCAGTTGCACGTTCACGCCGCTGGCATGCCACCAGCGCGTGTTGGTGCCCACGTACTGGTCGTAAGGCGCGCTGACGAACACCTGCACCGTCACGCCCGTGCCGTCCTTGTCGAGCGAATAGCCCGTGACCTGGCCCACCTGGATGCGGCGATAGAAGATCGGCGTGCCGATATCGAGCGAGCCGAGCGTTTCGCTATGCAGCGTGTAGCGATGGCCTTTTTCGTCGATGGTCACGGCGGGCGGGGTTTCCAGCCCGGTGAATTCGCTGGCGGTTTCGTCCGAACGGCCGGCATCGGCGCCGATATAGGAGCCCGAAAGCAGCGTGCCGAGACCCGAAACGCCGCTCGCGCCCACGCGCGGACGCACCACCCAGTAGTGGCTGTCCTTCTTGGCGAAGTTTTCGGCGTCCTTGGTGAGTTCGACCGTCACCAGCACGCGCGAGAGATTCGGCGAAAGCTTGATGGCCCGCACCGAGCCGATCTCGACGTCCTTGTACTTGACCTTGGTCTTGCCGGGCTCCAGGCCCTCGGCGGTCATGAAGCTGATCGTGATGGTCGGCCCGCGCATGGCGACCGACTTCACCACGAGCGCCACGCCGATCAGCGCCGCCACGAGCGGCACGATCCAGACGAGCGAGGGCAGCCAGCGTTTGGGCTTGACGATGTCCGGCTCGGGCAGGTCGGGCGGCAGCGAGCCCCCGCCCGGCGGCGGATTCGGTCCTTTCGGACTATTCATGTGGGTGATCCTGAGAGTGTTGCGTGGGTTGCTGTTTGTCTTCGTCCACCGGGTCCCAGATCAGGCGCGGGTCGAACTGCATCGACGCCATCATCGTCAGGATCACGACCGAGCCGAATGCGATTGCGCCGGGCCCCGCCGTGATCACCGCAAGCGACTGGAAGCGTACCAGCGCCACGGTCAGGGTGACCACGAAGATGTCCAGCATCGACCAGCGGCCGATGAATTCGACCAGCCGGTAGAGCTTGGTGCGCTCGACCGGGCGCCAGGTGGAGCGGCGCTGCGAGGTGAAACAAAGCAGTGCGATGACGCTGAGCTTGAGCATCGGCACCAGAATACTGGCGATGAAGACGATCACCGCGAGCGGCGCGTCGCCGGAGGTCCAGAAGTACACGACGCCGCTCATGATCGTGTCGTCTTCGTCGCCGACGAGCGAGGCCGTGTGCATGACCGGCAGCAGGTTCGCCGGAATGTAGAGCAGCGCGGCCGCGATCAGCAGCGCCCAGGTGCGCGCGAGGCTGTCGGGATGGCGCAGATGCAGCGGCGAGTTGCAGCGCTGGCAGCGCTGATGGGCGTGGCCGGCGCGCGTGCGGGCACGCGGCTGCAGATGGCCGCAGGCGTGGCAGGAGATCAGGCCGGCGTCGGTGGCGGTGAGGTATTTCATCGGCGTGCCTCGGTGCGCGCGGTTTTCTGCGGACGCTTCAGTGTCGGTTTCATCGCGGCTTCCATCCGGGCGTGGTCGGGCCGCCGGGCTTCGGCGCGGAAGGATCGCGGATCTCGGGTTCGCCGACAGGATGCTCCGCGGCAGGGGCGGGATTCACTGCGCTTCCCGCCTCGGGCCCGCCCAGCGTGGGCGGCACGCCGGGGTCGCTCAGCCCGTCGGGATCGATCTCGTGGCCGCCCAGCCCAGCGCTGCCAGCCGGACGACGGGCCTGGCGCGCACCCGCGCGCAGCGCGTCGGCGATATCCCAGAGCGTGCGCGAATCGAACGTCACCACCACGGTGAACATCAGCGTGAGCACGCCGAAGGCGAACAGCGCCGTTTCCGGGATCACGCGCGCGAGGCTCACCATTTTGACGATGGTGATGAGCACGCCCAGCATGAAGACTTCGAGCATGCCCCACGGCCGCACGAACTGGATCGCACGCAGTACCTGGTTAAAACCTGGTGGAATGAAGCCGCGCCGGATCGGCAGCAGCACGTAGAGCAGCGCGACCATCTCGGTGAGCGGAAAGAGGATGGTTGCGCAGAAGACCATCACCGCGACGATCTCCATGTCCTCGTTCCATAGCACCACGAGTGCGCCGAACAGGCTCGACTCCGAGGTGATGCCGTTGGCGTCGAGTTCGATGATTGGAAACGACTGCGCGATGATGAAGGTGACGAGCGCGGCGACGGTGATCGCACAGATGCGGTCGAGTTGCGCCGAGCTGCTTTGATAGAGCGCGGCGCCGCAACGCGAGCAGCGCGCGGACTGTCGCCCCAGCAGGCGAGGCTTGCGGTAGAGCGCGTCGCATTCGTGACACGCGATCAGATTGTCCTGGGCCATGCGGATAGATGACGCAAAACGACGTGAACGGGGACGAGCAGCGCGGGCGCGGCTGTCGATCGAGTCTGCATTGCCGGTAGAGCCCTCGTTGTTCATGTTACCAAAGGCGGCTTGCGCCGCGCATCTGGTTTGCCGAGGCAGCTCGGCGGGCGCAGGAGTGTGCCATGTTTGCCGCGTCGGTGCGCGCGAGCGCGGCAGGGGGCGATCTGCTCAGGCCGCTTCTGCTTGTTTGCAGCCGTTGGGCTATCTTTGCAGTTGGGCGGCCGGTTTGGCCGGCTGCGCCTCCAGTGCATCCGCGCGGGCGTCGGGTGCGCGGAGCTGCGGGAGCGCCCGGCTCGGGGTGGGCCATGGATAGATCGACAAGACGGGCACGCGTCGTGGCGTACGCCTTGCTGGCGGGCGCGCTGGCGCTCGACGCGGGCTACGCAGGCGCACAACTCGACGCGGACAGCAGCACGGTCGAGGCCATCTCGCGCCAGTTGGGCGTGCGGGTGGCGGGCAGCTTCACGAAGTTCGACGCGCGGATCGACTTCGATCCGGCGAAGCCCGCGGCGGGCAGCGCGCGGCTGACGGTGGACACGGCCAGCTACGATCTGGGCGATTCGACCTATAACGAGTCGGTGCGCGGGCCCGAGTGGTTCGATGCGGCGGCCTGGCCGCAGGCGACTTTCGTTTCCACCTCGATCGCCACGACCGGGCCGAACCAGTACAGCGTGAGCGGCGATCTGACGATCAAGGGACATACGGAGCGTGTCGCCGTGCCCGTCGTGCTCACGCAGCAGGGTGCGACGCAGACCTACGACGGCACCTTGCCGGTTCACCGCCTGGCGTTCGGCATCGGCATGGGGCAGTGGAAGGATACGTCGCGCGTCGCCGACGAAGTGCTGATCAAGTTTCACATCGTCGTCGCACGGCGTTAGTGCTGTTTCGCTTCACCGCCAGTGCGGCGATGCGGTTCCGGTATCACCACCACGTAGCGAAGAAAGGAGGCGTACTTGAATAATTTCGTGTTGAAAAGCGTCATGACCGCCGGGGCTGCCGCGCTGTCGATTGCCGCGTCGCTCGCCCCGTCGATGGCGCAGGCCGCCGACACCTATCAGCTCGATCCCAATCACACTTACCCGAGCTTCGAAGCCGATCACTTCGCCGGTTTATCGGTGTGGCGCGGCAAGTTCACGAAGACCACGGGCACGGTCACGCTCGACCGCGCGGCGAAAACCGGCACGGTCGACGTCAGCATCGATCCCGCTTCGGTGCAGACCGGCAATACGGAGCTCGACAAGCATTTGCGCGGCACAGAGTTCTTCGACGTCGCGAAGTATCCGGCCGCCACTTACAAGGGCACGCAGATCGTATTCGACGGCGACAAGCCGAAGGAAGTGATCGGCACGCTCACGCTTCATGGCGTGACGAAGCCCGTGAAGCTGGAAATCGACTCGTTCAAGTGCATGCCGCATCCGATGCTCAAGCGCGAGGTCTGCGGCGTGGAAGCCGAAGCCGAATTCGATCGCGACGACTTCGGCATGGATATGGGCAAGAAGTACGGCTTCAGCATGAAGACGAAGCTGCATATTCAGGCCGAGGGCATCAAGCAGTAGGTCCGACGCTTGAGGCCAACGCTTAAGCCCAAAATCGGCCGCCCGGAAACGAAAAAGCCCCGCGAGATTCGCGGGGCTTTTTATTCGACGAAGGACAGGTGCTTAAACCTGTGCGCCTGCGTTCGGATCGTTCGGATCGAACTTGTCCTTCTTGTCCTTGATGAGGTCTTCGCGCTTCACGCCGAGCCACATCGACAGCGATGCCGCCACGAACACCGACGAGTAGATACCGAACAGAATACCCACCGTCAGCGCCAGTGCGAAGTAGTGCAGCGTCGGGCCGCCGAAGAAGAACATCGACAGCACCATCATTTCCGTACAGCCGTGGGTGATGATGGTTCGCGACATCGTGCTCGTGATCGCGTGGTTGATCACCTCGGTCACGCTCATCTTGCGTTCGCGGCGGAAGGTTTCGCGAATCCGGTCGAAGATAACGACCGATTCGTTCACCGAATAACCGAGCACAGCGAGCACCGCGGCCAGCACGGAGAGCGAGAACTCCCACTGGAAGAACGCGAAGAAGCCCAGAATGATCACCACGTCGTGCAGGTTGGCGATCACGCCGGCGACGGCGTATTTCCACTCGAAGCGGAACGACAGATAGATGATGATGCCGGCCACCACGCAGGCGAGCGCGAGCAGGCCGTCGGTGGCGAGTTCCTTGCCGACCTGCGGGCCGACGAACTCCACGCGCTGCAGCTGAACCTGCGGTTCGGCGGCTTTCAGCGTGGTCATCACCTGGTCGCTCTGCTGGGCCGAGGAAAGGCCCTGCTTGATCGGCAGGCGGATCAGCACGTCACGCGAGGTGCCGAAGTTCTGCACCTGGGCGTCGCCGTAACCGATCTTCGCGAGCGAATCGCGCACCGGTTCGAGCGGCACCGCCTGCGGATACTGCACTTCGACGACCGTACCGCCGGTGAACTCGATCGACAGATGCAGGCCGCGGTGGAACAGGAAGAACACCGCCGCGATAAACGTAATGAAGGAGATCGCGTTGAAGATCAACGCGTGCTTCATGAACGGGATGTCTTTGCGGATGCGGAAAAATTCCATTTTCTAGTCTCCGTATCAGCGGGACGAACCGGTGTTGTCGGGGCTGCTGGGGTCGTTCCGGCGGCGAACCGTCGGCTTCGCGCGTGCGCCACCCTTGGCGCCGGCCTTCGCAGGCTGAGCGGCTTGACGCTTTGCGGCGTTCGAGGCGAGCGCGCGGCCCGTGTCGGTGTCCGTGTCTTCGGCGCTCAGTGCGGGTGCACCCGCCGCTTCCGGTTCCGGACGCCACACCTGACCGACTGCCAGCGTCTTGAGCTTCTTCTTGCCGCCGTACCAGAGGTTCACGAGACCGCGCGAGAAGAACACGGCCGAGAACATCGAGGTCAGAATGCCGATACAGTGCACGATCGCGAAACCGCGCACCGGGCCCGAACCGAAGGCCAGCAGGGCGAGACCGGCGATCAGCGTGGTCACGTTCGAGTCGAGAATCGTCGCCCAGGCGTGCGCGTAACCATTCTGGATCGCCAGTTGCGGCGGCGCGCCGTTGCGCAGTTCTTCACGCACGCGCTCGTTGATCAGCACGTTCGCGTCAATCGCCATACCGAGCGCGAGCGCGATAGCGGCAATACCCGGCAGCGTCAGCGTGGCCTGCATCATCGAGAGCACGGCCACCAGCAGCAGCAGGTTCACCGACAGGCCGATCATCGAGATCAGACCGAACAGCAGGTAGTAGCAGAGCATGAACACGGCGATCGCGGCAAAGCCGTAGACCACCGAATCGAAGCCCTTGCGGATGTTGTCCGCACCGAGGCTCGGACCGACCGTACGTTCTTCGATGATGTCCATCGGCGCGGCGAGCGAACCGGCGCGCAGCAGCAGCGCGAGATCGGTTGCGGCTTGTGCCGTGGGCTGGCCCGTGATCTGGAAGCGGTCGCCCAGTTCCGACTGGATGGTCGCCACCGTCAGCACTTCGCCCTTGCCCTTTTCGAACAGCACCATCGCCATCGGCTTGCCGATGTTGTCGCGCGACACCTGACCCACGGCGCGGCCGCCGGCCGAGTCGAGGCGGATGTTCACGGACGGACGCTGATGTTCGTCAAAGCCAGCCGATGCGTCGATGATGCGGTCGCCGGTGAAGATCACCTGCTTGCGCAGCAGCACCGGTGCGGCGTTGCCTTGCGTGAACAGCTCGTCGCCCGGCGGGACCGGATCGGTCGGGTTCGGGTGCAGGCCGTTCGGGTCGGCGAGGCGCGCTTCGAGCGTCGCCGTACGGCCGATGATGTCCTTCGCCTTCGCGGTGTCCTGCACGCCCGGCAGTTCGACCACGATGCGGTCGTCGCCTTGCTGCTGGATCACGGGCTCGGACACGCCCAGTTCGTTCACGCGGTTATGCAGCGTCTGGATGTTCTGCTTGAGCGCGGCATCCTGCACGGCCTTCTTGACCGCCGGCGTGAACGTGCCGACCAGCTGCACGCCGCCTTCAGGATTGTTCTGCGTGGACCACGACAGTTCGCTCACGCCGCCCGTGCCCGAGAGCACCTTGCTGGCCTGATCGGCCACGGCCGGATCGGCGAAATTGATCACCACCGTCTGACCGACGCGGTTCACGCCGCCGTCACGGATGGTCTTGTCGCGCAGGATCGAGCGGGCGTCCGAAGCGTCGGAATCGAGCTTCTTGTTGAGCGCGCCGTTCATGTCCACCTGGAGCAGGAAGTGCACGCCGCCGCGCAGGTCCAGACCGAGGTACATCGGCAGCGCGTGCAGCGCCGTCAGCCAGCGCGGCGAGGCGCTTTGCAGATTCAGCGCGACGATGTACTGCGGATCGCTCGGATCGGCGTTCAGCGCGTGGTTCAGTGCGTCCTTCAGACGCAGCTGGGTGTCGGTGTCGGCCACACGCACGCGGATATTCGCGTTCATCGACGAGTTGTCGAAGGTGACGTCGTCGGCCTTGATGTTGGCGGCGGCGACGGCCGATTCGACCTGGGCGAGCGTGTCGGAGCCGAGCTTGACGGTCGCTTTACCGCTCGACACCTGGACCGCGGGCGCTTCGCCGAAGAAATTGGGCAATGTGTACACGAGGCCGATGGCAAGCGCCACGACCATCACGACATATTTCCAGAGGGGATAACGGTTCATTGGTTGGCCCAACGGGGGAGAGGAATTGCCATCTCGATGCGCGCGCGTCCGGCGAGGCCTTCGTGCCGCCCGGTCTGGGTGCAATCAGGGCCGGGCCGGACGCGCTGGACCGCAGAATGAGTGCGGCCGGAAGTGATCGATCGTCTCGCGCTTACAGCGACTTGATCGTGCCCTTCGGCAGGATGGTCGTCACCGACGACTTCTGCACGGTCACTTCCGTGCTGTCGCTGATTTCGACGCCAACGTAGGCTTCGCTGACCTTCGTGACCTTGCCGACGATACCGCCGCTGATGATGACTTCGTCGCCCTTGGCCATGGCGGCGAGCATGTTGCGGTGTTCCTTCTGGCGCTTCATCTGCGGACGAATCATGATGAAGTACAGCACGGCGAACATCAGAATCAGCGGCAGGAAGCTCATCAGGCTGGATTCTGCGCCGCCAGCTGCGGAGCCTTGGGCGAAGGCATTGGAAATAAACGACACGTTGGTCTCTCCGTTTATACGATCAGTACGATCAAAGATACGATCAAAAGCGAGCCGGTTATTCTACCACCGGCAACTAACGCGACGATGGCGCCAAATGGGCTTTCCGATCAAGCTGTTAGCCGCTTTGCCCGGCTGGGCGGGGTGGGCGGCACAGGTCTGGAAGGTCAGCCGCACATCGGGTGTGGCCCGGGCGCAGTCGTCGCGAAAGGTAATTGTAAAGTGTCGCCGGTTTCGCAGTGACGCGCCATCAAAAACCTTCTAAAGCTTGCTGGCGCGCACCTTGTTCGACCGTCGCGCCACTCAATCCACGCCGCGCGCGCGGTTTTCGGCGAAACGCTGACGGAAGGCCGTGAAGGTCTTCGTCTCGATCGCCGAGCGGATTTCGCTCATCAACTCCAGGTAGTAATGGAGGTTGTGGATCGTGTTGAGCTGCGCGCCGAGAATTTCACCGACGCGATGCAGGTGATGCAGATAGCCGCGCGTGAAGTTGCGGCAGGTGTAGCAGCCGCATTGCTCGTCGAGCGGGCGCAGCGAATTCTTGTGCGTGGCGTTGCGGATCTTGATGTCGCCGAAACGCGTGAAGATCCAGCCGTTGCGCGCGTTACGCGTGGGCATCACGCAGTCGAACATGTCGACGCCTGCCGCCACGCCTGCCACCAGATCTTCCGGCGTGCCCACACCCATCAGGTAGTGCGGCTTGTCGGCGGGAAGCTTCGGCGCGATGTGCTGGAGCACGCGCATCATGTCTTCCTTCGGTTCGCCCACCGACAGCCCGCCAATCGCGTAGCCGTGGAACGGCATCTGCGAAAGACCTTCGAGCGACTCGTCGCGCAGATCCTCGAACATGCCGCCCTGCACGATGCCGAACAAGGCGTTCGGGTTGCCGAGGCGGTTGAATTCGTCGATCGAGCGCTGCGCCCAGCGCATCGACATGCGCATGGAATCGGCCGCTTCCTGATGCGTGGTCGTCACGCCGTTGGTCGCGTAGGGCGTGCATTCGTCGAACTGCATGACGATGTCCGAGTTCAGCACCTTCTGGATCTGCATCGACACTTCGGGCGAGAGGAACAGCTTGTCGCCGTTCACGGGCGAGGCGAAGCGCACGCCGTCTTCCGAGATCTTGCGCAGATCGCCGAGCGAGAACACCTGGAAGCCGCCCGAATCGGTGAGGATCGGCCGGTTCCAGCCCATGAAGCGATGCAGGCCGCCGTGCGCCTCGATGGTTTCCAGACCCGGGCGCAGCCAGAGGTGGAAGGTATTGCCGAGGATGATCTGCGCCTTCATTTCCTCCAGCTCGCGCGGCTGGGTGGCCTTGACGGTGCCGTAGGTGCCCACGGGCATGAAGATCGGCGTTTCGACCACGCCATGATTGAGCGTGACGCGGCCGCGGCGGGCGAGGCCGTCGGTGCCGAGCAGTTCGAATTTGAGGCCGTTTTGCGGGCGTTCGCCCAGGTATGCGCCGTGTTCGGCGCGTGCGTTGTTTTGCTGACCGTCGGTCATGCGGTGGACTCCTGTGCAACCGGAAAACAGTCCGGCGCAGATAGTGAAACGCCGCCGCGCGCTCGTGCGAGGCGTGGCGGCCGGGAAACGTTCAGGCTTGTTTCAAGCCTTCAGTGCGTCTGCGGTTTTCGTCAGCAACATGGCGTCGCCATAGCTGAAAAAGCGATAGCGCGCTTCGATGGCGTGTTTGTACGCAGCACGAATCGTCTCGATGCCCGCGAACGCGGAAACCAGCATCAGCAGCGTCGATTTCGGCAAATGGAAGTTGGTCACGAGCCGGTCGACCACGCGGAACTGATAGCCCGGCGTGATGAAAATATCGGTTTCCGCCTGCGTGGCCGCGAGTTCGCGGTTTTCGTTCGCGGCGTCGCGCGCGGCGGCTTCGAGCGCGCGCATCGAGGTCGTGCCCACGGCGATCACGCGGCCGCCGCGTGCGCGCGTGGCGGCGATTTTATCGACGAGCGATTGCGGCAGTTGATACCACTCGCTGTGCATCTTGTGTTCGGCGATGTTTTCCACGCGCACCGGCTGGAACGTGCCCGCGCCCACGTGCAGCGTGAGCGTGGCGCGCTCGACGCCCATGGCATCGAGCTTCGCCAGCAGTGCGTCGTCGAAGTGCAGGCCGGCGGTGGGCGCGGCCACGGCGCCCGGATTCTGCGCGAACACGGTCTGATAGCGCGTTTCGTCGCCGGCATCGGCGTCGTGCGTGATGTAGGGCGGCAGCGGCAGACGGCCGAACTGCTCGATCAGCGTCAGGCAGTCTTCGGGGAAGTGCAGCGTGTAGAACGGCTCGACGCGCTCGCCCACGGTGACGTCGAAGGCATCGGCCAGACGCAGCACCGTGCCGGGGCCGGGGCTCTTGCTCGCGCGGATCTGCGCGAGCGCCGTGCGCGCGCCGGTCAGACGCTCGACCAGCACTTCGATTTTGCCGCCGCTGGCCTTCTGGCCGAAGAAGCGCGCCTTCAGCACCTTGGTATCGTTGAACACGAGCAGATCGCCGGGCGCGATGCACGCGGGCAGATCGGCGAAAGTGCGGTCGGTCAATCGCGCCGGGAGCGCGGCATTGTCGACTTCCAGCAGGCGGCTCGCGCTGCGCTCGGGCAGGGCGGTCTGCGCGATCAGTGCTTCGGGAAGATCGAAATCGAAATCGGAAAGCTTGAACATACGGCCTGAAAACACGGTAAGCGGTAAGGCGCCGACAATGCGGCGCGGCGGCCAGCGGGCGGCTTGCGCGTGTTGCAACGCGCAGCGCTTGTACCCTAAAAACGGCCTTGATGCCCGCCCTTACGGAGCGAACAGATATGATTGCGGAACCGGCCTGAACGGAGCGTCGACAGCAGCATTGCCCGCAGCAGGCCGATGCGCGGACGTGCCGCGCCATGCCGGAAAGCCGATATTGTACTTGTGAAGCAGCCCATGCCCTCGTCCGTTAGCCGAATGATTGCCGAATCCGATCCCGCGAGCGTCCCTGATGACGACTCGCAGCCGGGCACGCAGCCGGACACGCGCGCGGACGTACAGGACGCAGCGCCCGACGCTGCCTCGCCGCGCAAGCGTGCCGCGGCGAAGAAAACCGCCGCGCAGTCTGCTGCGAAGTCTGCAGATAAATCCGCCGACAAAGACAAGCCCAAGCTCACCAAAACCGCCGATCGCCTCGCCAAACTGGGCCTGAAAAGCGCCATCGACCTCGTGCTGCATCTGCCGATGCGCTACGAGGACGAAACCACGCTCACGCCCATCGGCGAACTGCTGCCGGGCGGCATCGAGCAGACCGAAGGCGTGGTGTTCGACAACGAAGTCGCCTATCGCCCGCGCCGCCAGCTGGTCGTGAAACTGCGCGACCACAACGGCGACGAACTGCATCTGCGTTTCCTGAACTTCTACGGCTCGCAGGTCACGCAGATGGCGGTGGGCAAACGCCTGCGCGTGCGCGGCGACGTGCGCGGCGGCTTTTTCGGGCTGGAAATGGTGCATCCGGCCGTGAAGGTGGTCGAAGGCGATGCGCCGCTGCCGCAGGCGCTCACGCCGGTTTATCCGTCCACGGCGGGCGTGAGTCAGGCGTATTTGCGCAAGGCCATCGACAACGCACTCGAACGCGCGCATCTGCCCGAACTGCTGCCGGAGCCGATCGAGCAGGAGTTTCTCGCGCCGCTGAACGTGCCTGGCCTCATGGATGCGGTGAAAACGCTGCACCATCCGCCCATCAACGCCGATCAGAACGAACTGATCGACGGCACGCATCCCGCGTGGACGCGCATCAAGTTCGACGAACTGCTCGCGCAGCAACTCTCGCTCAAACGCGCGCATGAAGAGCGCCGCACACGCGCCGCGCCGGCGATGGCGCGTCATATCGCGGGCCGCAAGAGCGAGGAAACCTTGCTCGCCCGTCTGCGCGAAGCCTTGCCGTTCAAGCTCACGAATGCGCAGGAACGCGTGGTCGGCGAGATCGCGCAGGATCTGGAAGCGCCGCATCCGATGCAGCGTCTGCTGCAAGGCGACGTCGGCAGCGGCAAGACCGTGGTGGCGGCGCTCGCGGCGGCGCAGGCCATCGACGCCGGTTATCAGGCCGCGCTGATGGCGCCCACCGAAATTCTCGCGGAGCAGCACGCGCGCAAGCTGCGCGGCTGGCTCGAACCGCTCGGCGTGCAGGTGGCGTGGCTTTCGGGCAGCCTCAAGGCGAAGGAAAAGCGCGCCGCGCTGGAAGCGGCGGCGCTGGGCACGGCGCGGCTCGTGATCGGCACGCACGCGATCATTCAGGACGCCGTGGAATTCGCGCGCCTGGGCCTTGTGATCGTCGACGAACAGCATCGCTTCGGTGTCGAGCAGCGGCTGGCGCTGCGCGCCAAGGCGCAAAACGCGAAGTCGCCCGACGAAACCGCGCGCGAGTTCCAGCCGCATCAACTGATGATGACCGCTACGCCGATCCCGCGCACGCTGGCGATGACCTATTACGCGGACCTCGAAGTGTCCACCATCGACGAACTGCCGCCAGGCCGCACGCCGATTGTCACCAAGCTCGTTTCCGATGCGCGCCGCGAAGAAGTGATCGCGCGGGTGCGCGCGGCCGCGCTCACGGGGCGGCAGGTCTACTGGGTGTGTCCGCTGATCGAGGAAAGCGAGACGCTGCAGTTGCAGACCGCGGTGGAAACCTGGGAAACGCTGGTGGCGGCACTGCCGGAACTGGCGGTCGGGCTCGTGCACGGGCGGCTGGCTTCGGCGGACAAAGCCGCCGTCATGGACGCGTTCACGCGCAACGAAGTGCAGTTGCTGGTGGCGACCACGGTGATCGAAGTGGGCGTGGACGTGCCGAACGCCTCGCTGATGGTGATCGAGCACGCCGAGCGCTTCGGCCTTGCGCAGCTGCACCAGTTGCGCGGGCGGGTCGGGCGCGGCAGCGCGGCGTCGGTGTGCCTGCTGCTCTACACGGGGCCGCTTTCGCTCACCGGCCGTCAGCGTTTGCAGACGATGCGCGAAACCACCGACGGTTTCGAAATCGCCCGCAAGGATCTGGAAATTCGCGGTCCGGGCGAATTCCTCGGCGCGCGTCAGTCGGGGGCGGCGATGCTGCGCTTCGCCGATCTCGAAAACGATGCCTGGCTGATCGAGCCCGCCCGCGAAGCCGCCGAGCGTCTGCTGCACGAATATCCGCACGTGGTCACCCAGCATCTGAACCGCTGGCTCGGCGCGCGCGAACAGTATCTCAAAGCCTGAATAGTCCATTGCGCGGCTTCGTGCACGCGTTGCGGAACCTGTGCGCCGCAATTTCGTCTGACCCTGTTCATGATCGCGCCCCGGATAGGGGCGTTGATTATTGGCGAATCGCCGCCATAGGTGTATAAGTACAAGCTATTGATTCACCCTTTTTGATTGGTCCCCAATGAAATGACGCTCACTGAATTGAAATACATCGTCGCGGTTGCCCGCGAGCGCCACTTCGGACGGGCCGCCGAAGCCTGCTTCGTGAGCCAGCCGACGCTGTCGGTGGCCATCAAGAAACTCGAAGACGAACTGAACGTGCAGATTTTCGAGCGCGGCACGAGCGAAGTGAGCGTGACGCCCATCGGCGAGCAGATCGTCACGCAGGCGCAGCGCGTGCTCGAGCAGACGCTCGCCATCAAGGAAATCGCCAAGCAGGGCAAGGACCCGCTGATCGGGCCGCTGCGTCTGGGCGTGATCTACACGATCGGGCCGTACCTGCTGCCCACGCTGGTCAAGCAGATGATCAAGCGCGTCCCGCAGATGCCGCTGATGCTGCAGGAAAACTACACGCTCAAGCTGATCGAATTGCTCAAGCAGGGCGAAATCGACGTGGCCATCATGGCGCTGCCGTTCCCCGAAACCGGCCTCACGCTGCGCCCGCTCTATGACGAGCCGTTCGTCGTGGCGCTGCCTTCGGGGCACGCGTGGGAAAAGCGCCCGAAGATCGACCCGGACGATCTCAAGCAGGAAACCATGCTGTTGCTCGGCAGCGGCCATTGCTTCCGCGATCACGTGCTGGGCGTGTGCCCGGAACTGATGCGCTTCTCGCAGAACGCGGACGGCATCCAGAAGACGTTCGAAGGTTCGTCGCTGGAAACCATTCGCCATATGGTGGCGAGCGGTGTCGGCATCACGGTGCTGCCGCGCATGTCGGTAACCGAGGTGAAGCCGCATGCGGGCGGTATCGATTCCGGCCTGCTGTCCTATGTGCCGTTCGACGAACCGGTGCCCGACCGCCGTGTCGTGCTGGCGTGGCGCAAAAGCTTTACGCGCATGCCGGCGATCGAAGCGATCGTCGAAGCGATCCATGCCTGCGAACTGCCGGGCGTGAAGAAGATCGAGGCGCCGGTCGAAGCGGCTTGATACGCTGACTGTTTGACGCGCCGCGCTCCCCGCGCGGCACTCCCCGCGCGGCGCTTTGCCTGACCTGACGCGTCGCTCGCTCGCGTTTTCAACTCCCTTCTGAGTTTGCGCCGCTGCTTTGCATCGTCGATAAATCGCGGCTATTCGATATATAAAATAAATCAAATTATAAATATCGATAGTTATTGATAAAGTCTCTCTCAACCCGCCAGACAACGAATCAACGAGAGGACGCGATGCAAAACACGACTGCAACAACCACCGCAGCAACGCCATCGACGTTGGCGTCGAGCCTGCGCACCGTCGCGTTTTCGCTGCTCGTGGATCGCGCGCTGGCCGCGTGAATTGCTTGGATCGCTGGAACGCGGTTGAGCGCAATTGAAATAACAAAGCAGGCAAAAAAGCAGGGAGCCGCGGCGGGGCGCATATCGCGCCTCGTCGCACCAGATTCGCAGGTAACGCCAAAGCGCAGGAACAGTTAGGAGCACGATCATGACCAGAACGATGACGATGACACGCAAGGCGATGGGCGCGGGCCGCGGTGCAGAAATGGCGCGTTCGCGCGCCGACGGTACCCAGATGGTGCGGCGTGTCGTGGGTTTCGCGATCATCGCCAGCGTGTTCGTGGCGATTGCGTCGCACGCGTTCACGCAGTTGCCCGCGCATTGAGCGTGGATTGCGCGTGAATTGAGCGCATCGGCACCGCCATCGGCTTCATGACGCGATATGTCACAGCAGGCACGCTCGCTGCTTGACCTCTGTTGAACTGTGGGGCCGGATGACCCTGTTTTCCGGCGTTAATAAGATAAACTGAGGCCCGATCGAGCGTTCGCGAGCCAGCACTGGGCATCGGTGCGCAAGCGAAGATTTACAGCGTCTCGGATGGGTAGTCTCACTGCTACAAAAGGAGTCGTCATGGCCAAAAAATCTGCTGTGCAGCACGTGAATATCGGCATCACCGACAAGGATCGCAAGAAGATCGCGGACGGTCTCTCGCACCTGCTCGCGGACACGTACACGCTGTACCTCAAGACGCACAACTTCCACTGGAACGTCACGGGGCCGATGTTCAACACGCTCCATCTGATGTTCGAAACGCAGTACAACGAACTGGCGCTGGCTGTGGACGCCATTGCCGAACGTATCCGCGCGCTGGGCGTGCATGCGCCGGGCAGCTACAAGGAATTCGCGAAGCTCTCGTCGATCCCCGAAGCGGACGGCGTGCCGGCTGCCGAAGACATGATCCGTCAGCTGGTGGAAGGTCAGGAAGCCGTGGTGCGTACCGCGCGCGCGATCTTCCCGGCCACGGAAGCCGCCCACGACGAGCCGACCGCCGACCTGCTCACGCAGCGCATGCAGACGCATGAAAAGACGGCGTGGATGCTGCGTTCGATGCTCGCCTGATCGCCGTTCGAAGACGGTGGTCCGAAATAGAAAAACCCGCTGGCTGGTCCGGCGGGTTTTTGTTTTTGTGCGCTTATTTGTGCGCTTGTTTGTTGGTTACGCGCGGATCTGCTGACGATAGCGCCCGATTTCCCGCGCGTCGCGCTGGCAAGGATGGCGGCGAGCTGCCGCATGCGTGGCCTACAATAGCGCATCGTCTTTCCCGCATTCATCGTCATTCCCGCCCCGAACATGTTCGCCCGACTTCCGCTCTATCTGCGGCTCGTCCGCATGGACAAGCCGATCGGCAGCCTGCTGCTGCTGTGGCCGACGCTCAACGCGCTGTGGATCGCCTCGAACGGCCATCCGTCGCTTTCGCTGCTGGTGATCTTCACGGTCGGCACGGTGCTGATGCGCTCGGCGGGCTGCGCGATCAACGATTACGCGGACCGCGATTTCGACCGTCACGTCAAGCGCACAGCCGAGCGGCCGATCACTTCGGGGCGCATCCGCGCCTGGGAAGCGGTGGCGATTGCCGCAGCGCTCGCGATCGTCTCGTTCCTGCTGATCCTGCCGCTCAACGCGCTCACCAAGCAGCTTTCGGTGGTGGCCCTGTTCGTGGCGGCGTCGTATCCGTTCACCAAGCGCTTTTTCGCGATTCCGCAGGCGTATCTGGGCATCGCGTTCGGCTTTGGCATTCCGATGGCCTTCGCAGCGATTCAGGATCACGTGCCGATGCTCGCGTGGATCATGCTGATCGCCAACGTGTTCTGGTCGGTCGCCTACGACACCGAATACGCGATGGTCGATCGCGACGACGATATCAAGATCGGCATTCGCACTTCGGCGCTGACGTTCGGCCGCTTCGATGTGCTTGCGATCATGCTCTGCTACGCGTTCACGCTGGGCATCTACGTCTGGGTGGGCATCACGCAGCAGTTCGGCGTGCTTTACTGGCTCGGCTGGGCGGCAGCGGTGGGATGCGCGATCTATCACTACACGCTGATCAAGAACCGCGAGCGCATGCCGTGCTTCGCGGCGTTCCGTCACAACAACTGGCTCGGCGGCGCGCTGTTCGTGGGCATCGCGGCGCATTACGTCGCGGCGGGGATGTGAGCGAACCGCTCCGGTTTCAGACGTAAAAAAAGCGCCCATTGGGCGCTTTTTTACTTGAGCATGACGCTTTCTGAGCGGTTTATCGAGCGCCTTACTGCGCGCCGAATTCCTTGCCCATTTCCGTCGCACGCGCGTCGGCCGCGAGCGCGCCGCGCACGATGGCGTCCTTGATGCCCGAAGCGTCGAACGAAGCGAGCGCCGCCGCCGTCGTGCCGCCCTTGGAGGTCACGCGCTCGCGCAGCACGGCGGGTGTTTCGTCCGATTGCAGCGCCAGTTGCGCCGCGCCGGTGAAGGTGGCGATGGCCAGCGCGCGGCCTTGCTGCTCGTCCATGCCGAGCTGACGCGCGGCTTCTTCCAGCGCCTCGATGAAATAGAACACGTAGGCCGGGCCGCTGCCCGAAATCGCGGTGACTGCGTCGATCTTGCTTTCATCGTCGAACCACACCGACTGGCCAACCGCGCCCAGCACGTTCGACGCCAGTTCGCGGCCCGCCGCGTCCACGCCGCTGCTTGCGACCAGACCCGTTGCGCCCATGCCGATCAGCGCGGGCGTGTTCGGCATCGTGCGCACCACGCGCGCATGACCGCCGAGCCAGCGCGACAGATCTTCGATACGGATGCCGGCCATGATGCTGATGACGACCTGATGCGCGCCCAGATGCGGCGCGAGACCTTCGGCGACGGCTTTGGCGATCTGCGGTTTGACGGCGATCAGCACGGCGTCGTAGCCGGCGAGTGCGCCATCCGCCGCTGCGCCCGTGTTCACGCCGAACTGGTCGGCGGTGCGCTTGCGGGCGTCTTCGTTCGGATCGATTGCGTACAGATTCCCGGCCGGGACGCCCTTGCGAATCAGGCCGCCGATGAGTGCAGCGGCCATGTTGCCGCCGCCGATGAAGGCAATTTTCATGGTGTTGGAGTGCGTCAGTGAATCAGTGAGAGTAATCGCGGGCGCCGAAGATCGCGGTGCCGATGCGCACGATGGTGGCGCCTTCGAGCACGGCCGCTTCGAGATCCGCCGACATGCCCATGGAGAGCGTATCGAGTGCGAGGCCGTCGGCGCGCAGCGCGTCGAACAGCTCGCGCAGGCGGCGATGGGGCGCGCGTTGCGCGTCGAGCGTTTGCGCGGGTTCGGGAATCGACATCAGCCCGCGCAGGCGCAGGTTCGGGAGCGCGGCGATCGCGTGGGCGATCTGCACGGCTTCTGCGGGCGCCACGCCGCTCTTGGAGTCTTCGCCGCTCACGTTCACTTGCAGGCAGACGTTGAGCGGCGCCATGTCGGCCGGGCGCTGTTCCGACAGGCGTTGCGCGATCTTCAGGCGGTCGACCGAATGCACCCAGTCGAAACGCTCCGCCACGGGGCGCGTCTTGTTCGATTGCAGCGGCCCGATGAAATGCCATTCGAGGCTCGCGCGCAGGTCTGCCAGTGTCTCGATCTTGTCCACCGATTCCTGCACGTAGTTCTCGCCGAACGCGCGCTGGCCGGCCGCGTGGGCGGCGCGGACGTCTGCGGCCGGGAAGGTTTTCGATACCGCGAGCAGCGCGACGGATTCCGGCGCGCGGTCCGCATTGCGGGCGGCAGCGGCGATGCGCTGATGAACGGCTTCGAGGTGATGAGCGAGATCGGTCATGAGAATTCTGGCCGGCCGCGTCGCGCTGCCCGCGGCCGCGCACTGGGTTAGGCGCACTTGAAACGAACGAGGGCAATTATACGGACTGCGTGGGGCGCCAGACACCCGCCAAAAGTCATAGGCCGAATGGCCGACTGTTGCGGCGCACGGCGAGTCTGTAGGCTGGAAGCGTCACCTGCGAGTGTTACCTGCGCGAGGTGAAAGTGCAACCATGGTTCCACCGAGGTGCAACCCTGGTTTTCGCTCCGTTTCTCTCCGTTAATTGGCCGCCAGCATATGCTCGACCAGCTCGATCCAGTGCGTGACCGGAATCTTCGTGCCGCTTTGCAGATGGGCAATGCAGCCGATATTCGCCGATACGATCAGTTGCGGCTCCAGCGCCTTGAGCCGATCGACCTTCTGGTTGCGCAGCGTGTACGACAGGCGCGGCTGCGTGATGGAGTAGGTGCCGGCGGAACCGCAGCACAGGTGGCTGTCGGCAGGCAGACGCACGTCCAGTCCCAGCGCGCCCAGCACCTTTTCCACGCCGCCGCGCAGTTGCTGGCCGTGCTGCAGCGTGCAGGGCGGGTGGTACGCCACGGTATGGATGCCGCGCCTGCGCGTGGCGGCGGTCAGCGCTTCTTCGAACGCGGGCAGGATTTCGGACAGATCGCGCGTGAGACTGGCGATGCGCCGCGCTTTTTCCGCATAGACCGGATCATTGCGCAGCAAGTGCGCGTATTCCTTGACCGTCGCGCCGCAGCCCGAGGCATTCATCACGATGGCTTCGGCGCCTTGCTCGACGTAGGGCCACCAGGCGTCGATATTCGCGCGCACGTCTTCGAGCGCATCGTCGGTATAGCCCATGTGCAGACGGATCGCGCCGCAGCAACCCGCCTGCGGCGCCACGATGGTTTCGATGCCGATTGCGTCGAGCACGCGCGCCGTCGCCGTGTTGATGTTGGGCATCATCGAAGGCTGCACGCAGCCCGCGAGCATCAGCATCTTGCGCGGATGCTTCGCCGTCGGCCAGGCGAGCGGGCGCTGTCGCACCGGCACCTTGTCGCGCAGGCGGCGCGGCAGCAAGGCGCGCATCTGCTGCGCCGTGCGCATGGCCGGCGAGAACAGCATGCGGCGCGGCAGGAAACCCGCGAGAAAGCGGCGAATCAGGCGCTGGCGCAACGGTCGCGACACGCGTTCCTCCGCCAGCTTGCGGCCCACTTCCACGAGCCGCCCGTATTGCACGCCGGACGGGCAGGTGGTCTCGCAACTGCGGCAGGTGAGGCAGCGGTCCAGATGCGTGAGCGTGCTTTTCGTGACCGGCGCGCCTTCCACCATCTGCTTCATCAGATAGATGCGACCGCGCGGGCCGTCCAGTTCGTCGCCGAGCAACTGGTAGGTCGGGCAGGTCGCGGTGCAGAAGCCGCAATGCACGCATTTGCGCAGGATCGCGTCGGCTTCGTCGCCGTCGGGAGTGTTGCGAATGAAGTCCGCGAGGTTCGTCTGCATCGCCGCGTGGGGTTCTCGTCAGAAGTCGGAATACAGGCGGCCGCGATTGAAAATGCGGGCCGGGTCGAACGCGGCTTTCAGGCCGCGATGGATCTTCATGAGTGGCGTGGGCAACGGTGTGAACACGCCCGCGCTGCGGTCGTAAGCGTGACCGTTGCGGAACAGGGTGGCGTGGCCGCCGGCCTGCTTGGCGGTGATGCGCACGGTCTGCGCATCGGTTTCGGTGATCCACCAGCGCTGCGCGCCGCCCCATTCCATCAGTTGCGTGCCGGGCAATTGCAGCGGCTCGGCGATCGAGGGGAGTGCGAGGCGCCAGAGCGCGGCGTCGGGGGCGATCGAGGCGAAGAACGGATCGGTCTGCTCGCGCAACCCGGCCCAGAAGCGCTCGGCTTCCACGGCATCCACGACTTCGCCGCCCAGCGATGTGCGCGCAGCTTTCACGCCTGCTTCGGCGCCAGCCAGCCGCACGGCGAGCGTGCCGTTGCGCCAGGCGCTGGCGGTCATCGGCAAGGGGCGGCCGCCCCATTCGTTGAGCTTGCGCACGGCGTCGGTGCCGTTCATGTCGAAGCGCAGCGTGGCTTCCGCCTGCGCGACCGGCAGCACTTTCACGGACAGTTCCAGCATCAGCCCAAGCGTGCCGAGCGAACCCGCCAGCAGGCGCGAGACGTCGTAGCCCGCCACATTTTTCACGACCTGACCGCCGAAGTGCAGCACCTCGCCGCGACCGTTCATGATCACGGCGCCCAGCACGAAGTCGCGCGCCGCGCCTGCGCTCGCGCGGCGCGGTCCGGCAAGACCTGCTGCGATGCAGCCGCCGAAGGTCGCCTGCGGGCCGAAGTGAGGCGGCTCGAACGCCAGCATCTGGCCGTGCGCCGCCAGAGCGTGTTCGATTTCGAGAAGCGGTGTGCCGGCGCGCGCCGTGATCACCAGTTCGGCGGGGTCATACGCAATGATGCCGCGATGCGCGCGGGTATCCAGCACCTCGCCTTCGAGCGCCTGGCCATACCAGTCCTTGGTGCCGCCACCACGGATGCGCAGCGGCTTGCCGTCCGCGCTCGCGGCGCGGATGCGCTCCGACCAGTCAGCGACGATGTCGTCCTCTTGCATGCTTCCCATAGCGCGTGTCTTGGCGCGTTTGCTGGCGCGGTTGTCGTTGTGGTTCGCCTGATTGTACTGACGCGTTTCGTGCTGACAACCCGGGGCAGGCCCGCATGGCGGTGCGCGCCGAAACCCGGCGGTGGGCCGCAGCGGAGCGCGATTCGCAGCAGGCTTTGCAGCACACCGCCCGGCGCGCCTCGCGTCCTGCAAAAAATCATGCAAAACGCAACGCGCGTGGCGGGAACGCCTGGATCAGAACCGTGGCAGGTCGGGATGCGGCAGCAGATTGCCGCGCACGTGCATGCGCCCGTACTCGGCGCAGCGCGCGCGCGTGGGAATGCCCTTGTCGGGATTGAGCAGATTGGCGGGGTCGAAGGCGTGCTTCACCGCATGAAAGGCGTCGCGCTCTTCGGGCGAGAACTGTACGCACATCGAATTGATCTTTTCGATGCCCACGCCATGTTCGCCCGTGACCGTGCCGCCCAGTTCGACGCAGGTTTCGAGGATGTCCGAACCGAAGGCCTCGGCGCGATGCCATTCGTCCTGATCGCTGCCGTTGAAGAGAATCAGCGGATGCATATTGCCGTCGCCCGCGTGGAACACGTTGATGCAGCGCAGCCGGTACTGCTGCTCCATCTCGTGGATGCGCGCGAGCAGCGGCCCGATCGCGCGGCGCGGCACGGTGCCGTCCATGCAGTAATAGTCGGGAGATATGCGGCCCGCCGCCGGGAACGCATTCTTGCGGCCCGACCAGAAGCGCAGACGCTCTTCTTCGGTGCGCGAAATCTGGATGCGTGTTGCGCCGTGCTCGCGCAGCACGACGGTCGTGCGGGCGATTTCGTCGGCGACTTCCTCGGGCGTGCCGTCGGACTCGCACAGCAGGATGGCCGCGGCGTCGAGGTCGTAGCCCGCGTTGACGAACTCTTCGACCGCGCGCGTCGCCGGCTTGTCCATCATTTCCAGACCGGCCGGAATGATGCCGGAGGCGATGATCGCGGCCACGGCGTCGCCGCCTTTCACGACATCGTCGAAGCTCGCCATGATCACCTGCGCGGTCTGCGGCCGCGGGATCAGCTTGACGGTGACTTCGGTCACGATCGCGAACATGCCTTCGCTGCCGATCATCACGGCGAGCAGGTCGAGGCCGGGCGCATCGGGCGCGAGCGAGCCGAATTCGACAATCTCGCCGTCCATCGTCACGGCGCGCACGCGCAGCACGTTATGCAGCGTCAAGCCGTACTTGAGGCAGTGCACGCCGCCCGAATTCTCGGAAACGTTGCCGCCGATCGTGCAGGCGATCTGCGAGGACGGATCGGGCGCGTAGTAAAGGCCGTAGGGCGCCGCCGCTTCGGAAACGGCCAGATTGCGCACGCCGGGCTGGACCGTGGCCGTGCGCGCGTACGGATCGACTTCGAGAATGCGCCGAAAGCGCGCGAGCGACAGCACGATGCCATGGCGGATCGGCATCGCGCCGCCGGAAAGGCCGGTGCCCGCGCCACGCGGCACGACGGGCACATCCAGACGCCGGCAGATCTGCACGATGCGCTGCACCTGCGATTCGGTTTCCGGCAGCGCCACCGCGAGCGGCAGGCGGCGATAGGCGGCCAGCCCGTCGCATTCGTAGGCGACCGTGTCTTCCTCGCGATGCAGCAGGCAATGCGCGGGCAGCACAGCCATCAGCGCCTGTACGACTTCGCGCTGGCGCTGCGCGAGCACTTCGGGTGTGAGTTCGAGGGCGTCCGCATGTTTTTGCGCGTTCGTGGGCGCATTGTTCGGCTCAACCAGCTTGGCGTCCGGTCCGTTCATGTCTCCTCCAGGTTCAGTGCGCCCGGATCAGGCGGCCCAGCTAAAGATCTTGCCCGGGTTCATCAGGTTCTGCGGATCGAGCGCGTGTTTGATCGCGCGCATGGTGTCGATGGTATCCGCGCCGTGTTCCTCGATCAGGAAATCCATCTTGTGCAGGCCCACGCCGTGCTCGCCCGTGCAGGTGCCGTCCATGCGGATCGCGCGCTGCACGATGCGGTGATTCAGGCGTTCGGCTTCATCGATTTCCTCGGGCTTGTCCGGGTCGATCAGGATCGCCACGTGGAAGTTGCCGTCGCCCACATGGCCGACGATCGGGCAGGGCAGCGGCGAAGCCTTGAGATCGGCTTCGGTTTCCACCACGCATTCGGCGAGGCGCGAAATCGGCACGCAGACGTCGGTGGTCACGGCGCGGCAGCCGGGCTTGAGTTGCAGCATCGCGAAGTAGGCGCTGTGGCGCGCGTTCCACAGGCGGCTGCGATCTTCCGGGCGCGTGGCCCATTCGAAGCCTTCGCCGCCGTTTTGCGCGGCGATTTCCTGCACCAGTTGCGCCTGCTCGGCCACGCCCGCTTCGGTGCCGTGAAACTCGAAGAACAGCGTGTGCTTTTCGCGCAGCGTCAGGTTCGAATGCTTGTTGATGGCGCGCACCGCAAGCGCGTCGATAAATTCCACGCGGGCGATCGGCACGCCAATCTGGATCGTCTCGATCACGCTGCGCACGGCTTCGGCCATCGACGGAAACGCACAGATGGCCGCCGACACCGCTTCAGGCTGCGGATACAGCTTCACGGTGATTTCGGTGATGACGCCGAGCGTGCCTTCGGAGCCCACGAACAGACGCGTGAGGTCGTAGCCCGCCGACGATTTGCGCGCGCGCGTGCCGGTCTTGATGACGCGGCCGTCCGCCAGCACGGCGCTCAGGCCCAGCACGTTCTCGCGCATCGTGCCGTAGCGCACGGCGTTGGTGCCCGAGGCGCGCGTCGCCGACATGCCGCCGATGCTCGCGTCCGCGCCCGGATCGATCGGGAAGAACAGGCCCGTGTCGCGCAGCGCTTCGTTGAGCTGCTTGCGCGAGATGCCGGGCTCGACGGTGACGGTCAGGTCTTCGGCGTTGATCGAAAGCACGCGGTTCATCTGCGAGAGATCGATCGACACGCCGCCCTGCACGGCCAGCAGATGGCCTTCGAGCGAGGAACCGTTGCCGTAGGGAATGATCGGCACGCCGTATTGCGCGCACAGCTTCACGATCGCCTGGACCTCTTCGGTGCTCTGCGCGTAGACAACGGCGTCGGGCAGTTGCGGATCGAAGCGCGATTCGTCGCGGCCATGATGGGCGCGCACGGCTTCGGAAGTGGAAACGCGCTCGTTGAAGGCGGCGCGCAGGCTGTTAAGGAGATCGGCGGGGAACGGGCGGCGTGCGGGTTGGGCAACGGCCGGCGGCGCGGGATGATTCACGCGGGGTGTCTCCTTGTTGGGCTTGATCTTTGGTGCGATGCTCGTCGGAAATCATTCTACGCTCAACGTTCCGGGCGCAAAGGCGGGGCAGCCCGGAGTTCATGCGCCATGCTGCACTGCATGATCCACGCTGGGCGCGGGCAAGCGACAATCCCGGCTTCGAGCAACAGCTTCAAGCACGTTCACGTTTCTGGAGAGACACATCATGGGCAACCGCCTGAGCAAGATCGCCACGCGCACCGGCGACGACGGCACGACCGGACTCGGCGACGGCAGCCGCGTGCGCAAGGACGATGCGCGTATCGCCGCTATCGGCGACGTCGACGAACTCAATTCGAACATCGGCGTGCTGCTTTGCGAGCCGCTGCCCGACGACGTGCGTGCCGCGCTCATCGCGATCCAGCACGATCTGTTCGACCTGGGCGGCGAGCTGTGCATGCCGGGGCACACGATCGTCACCGATGCGCATCTTGCGCGCCTCGACGCCTGGCTCGCCGATTACAACGCCACGCTGCCGCCGCTCAAGGAGTTCATTTTGCCGGCCGGTTCGCGCGCAGCGTCGCTCGCGCATGTCTGCCGCACGGTCTGTCGGCGCGCGGAACGCTCGATCGTCACGCTGGGCGATGTGCAGGACGCAGAAGCGCAACTCGCGCAGACGCCGCGCCGCTACGTGAACCGGCTATCCGATCTGTTGTTCGTGCTTGCGCGCGTGCTCAATCGCGCGGCGGGCGGCAGTGACGTGCTCTGGCGCCATGATCGCGGCCAATCTGACGTTGCCGCGGATATCGAATAAAGGGCACGATGCGCACCCCGACCTTTTGCTGGGGTGCGACAAAATGACCAGACAGTCCGTGCCGTTAAAGATGTATCTTGTGTACATCTTTAACGAGGAGAAGCCGCAATGACCGCGCTCACCGCCGACCAGATCGCCCGCGTCAAGGCCACCGCGCCCGTGTTTGCCGAACATGGCACGACCATCACGAAGCATTTCTATCAGCGCATGTTCAATGCGCATCCTGAGTTGAAGAACCTCTTCAACCAGACGCATCAGAAGAGCGGCAGCCAGCCCGAAACGCTGGCGCGCGCGGTCTATGCGTACGCGGCGAACATCGACAATCTGGGCGCGCTGAGCGGCGCGGTCACGCATATCGCGCACAAGCACGCGAGCCTGAACATTCGCCCGGAACACTATCCGATCGTCGGGCGCCATCTGCTGGGCGCCGTGGTCGATGTACTCGGCGACGCCGTCGATCAAGCCACGCTCGACGCCTGGGCCGTGGCCTACGCGCAGCTCGCGCAGATCATGATCGGCGCGGAATCGAAGCTCTATGAAGCGGCGCCGTGGAGCGGCTTCCGTCCGTTCAAGGTCGTGCGCAAGCAGGTGGAAAGCGACGAAATCACCTCGTTCTATCTCGCACCCGCGGACGGCGCGCCGGCTGGCGGTTTCGAGCCGGGTCAGTACGTGAGCGTGACGCGCTTCGTCGATCAACTCGGCGTCGATCAGCCGCGTCAATACAGTCTTTCGGATGCGCCGCACGGCCGCTGGCTGCGCATTTCGGTGAAGCGCGAAGCGGGCAACAGCGCCGCCGCAGACGTGCAGCCGGGCCTCGTCTCGAACCTGATGCACGACGGCGTCGAGCAGGGCGCGATTGTCCACGTGAGCGCGCCGATGGGCGAATTCACGCTCGATCGCAACAAGAGCACGCCGGTCGTGCTGATGAGCGGCGGCGTCGGCATTACGCCGATGGCGTCGATGCTCGCCACGCTGCTGGCCGCACGCAGCGAGCGCCAGATCACCTTCGCGCATGCCTGCCGCAACGCTCGCGTGCATGCGTTCAGCGACTGGCTGCGCCGCAGCGCCGCCGAGCATCCGAACCTCAAGCGCGCGGTGTTCTATGAGGCCGTGAGCGCGGACGATCAGCCCGGCAAGGACTATGACTTCGAAGGCCGCATGGACATCGCGCGCATCGAAGCCGACGTCATGCTGCCGGATGCCGATTACTACATCTGCGGCCCGGTCGCCTTCATGCGCGCGCAGCGCGAAGCGCTGTTGGCGCGCGGCGTGGACGCGGCGCGCATCCACACGGAAATCTTCGGCTCGGGCATGCTCGACTGAGCGAACCCGAAGCGATCGACGTAAAAAAGCCCGGCCAGTGATCGACAGAACTGGCCGGGCTGTCCACATCATCGAGCGTCAGCGAACCATCAGTTGCCGCTGCCGCGCGCGATACGGCGCTGCTTGACCGCTTCGGCGAGCCCTTCGAGCACGCCCACGCTTTCGTCCCAGCCGATGCACGCGTCGGTGATGCTCTGGCCGTAGGTCAGCTCGCAGCCCTCCTTCAGATCCTGGCGGCCCGCCACGAGGTGCGATTCCACCATCACGCCGACGATGCGCTCGTCGCCGCCGGCAATCTGGCGGCCGATATCGGCGCAGACCGGAATCTGGTTCTCATGCTTTTTCGAGCTGTTCGCGTGGCTCGCGTCGATCATCAGACGCGCGGCGAGACCCGCCTTGCCGATGTCGTTGCAGGCCGCGTTGACGCTTTCCGCGTCGTAGTTCGGCGTCTTGCCGCCGCGCAGGATCACGTGGCAGTCCTCATTGCCCGCCGTCGAGACGATGGCCGAATGGCCGCCCTTCGTCACCGAGAGGAAATGGTGCGGCTGCGACGCGGCCTTGATCGCATCGACGGCGATCTTCACGTTGCCGTCCGTGCCGTTCTTGAAGCCGACCGGGCAGGAGAGACCCGAAGCCAGTTCGCGGTGCACCTGCGATTCGGTCGTACGCGCGCCGATCGCGCCCCACGAAATCAGATCGGCGATGTACTGCGGGCTGATCATGTCGAGGTATTCGGTGCCCGCCGGCAGGCCGAGTTCGTTGATCGACACGAGCAGTTCGCGCGCGGTGCGCAGGCCGTCGTTGATCTTGAAGCTGTTGTCCATGAACGGGTCGTTGATGAGACCCTTCCAGCCCACCGTCGTGCGCGGCTTTTCGAAGTACACGCGCATGACGATTTCCAGCTCGTTCTTGAAGCGTGAGCGTTGCTCCACGAGCTTCTTCGCGTAGTCGACCGCGGCCTTGGTGTCGTGAATCGAGCACGGCCCGACGATCACGATCAGACGATCATCCATGCCGTGCAGGATGCGGTGCATCGCGCGGCGCGATTCGTAGATCAGCGTGGAAGCGGCTTCCGAGCACGGGAATTCGCGGATCAGGTGTGCGGGCGGCGTGAGTTCCTTGAGTTCGCGGATGCGGACATCGTCGGTGTTGTGCGGGGGCATGTTGTTTTCTCCTGATCCTGTGTAGCGTGCTTCGCGATGCGAAACGTCGGCAATCTGCTAGATGAAAGTGAGGCTCGTATGAGTGGGGGGCCAAAGAAGCCGGGCGAAAAAAAACCGCCAGGCTAGGCTGGCGGTTTTCGTTTGTTCGGGGTCCTGCGCGTACTATCAACCCTCTCGATCCGCCAGCGGTCTGAGATACCAAAAGAAGTAAAAATAAAACTTCGTGGCGAACATGGCGGATTCGGTTCGTTGCGTCGAAAAGGGTGATTGCCTTTATAACCCGGCCTTCTTCAGGCTGGCAAGCGGGTCGCGGCGAAAAAGCGGATGTTCCGCGGAAATTCTCGCTTCAGTGCGGGAAATCCGCATGGCGATGCGGAATTTCCGCATCGCCATGCATGAAGCCTGCGTAGCGGCTTCAGGTCAACAGGGTCGTCAGACCGTGCCGCCGACCGTCATGCGGTCGATGCGCAGCGTCGGCTGGCCCACGCCCACGGGCACGCTCTGGCCCTCCTTGCCGCACACGCCCACGCCCGAATCCAGGCGCATGTCGTTGCCGATCATGCTCACGTACTTGAGCGATTCCGGGCCGCTGCCGATCAGCGTCGCGCCCTTCACCGGGTAGGTGATCTTGCCGTCTTCGATCATGTAGGCCTCGGAGGCCGAGAACACGAACTTGCCGTTGGTGATGTCCACCTGACCGCCGCCGAAGTTCACCGCATACAGGCCGTTCTTCACCGAAGCGAGAATTTCCTGCGGGTCCTTGTCGCCGTTGAGCATGTAGGTGTTGGTCATGCGCGGCATCGGCAGGGCGGCGTAGGATTCGCGGCGCGCGTTGCCGGTCACGGGCATCTTCATCAGGCGCGCGTTGAGCGAATCCTGGATATAGCCCTTGAGAATGCCGTCCTCGATCAGCGTGGTGCACTGCGTCGGGTTGCCTTCGTCGTCGATATTGAGCGAGCCGCGGCGGTTCGGCAGCGTGCCGTCGTCCACCACGGTGACGCCCTTGGCCGCCACGCGCTGGCCGATCTGACCCGCGAACGCCGACGAACCCTTGCGGTTGAAGTCGCCTTCCAGCCCGTGGCCGATCGCTTCGTGCAGCAGCACGCCAGGCCAGCCCGGGCCGAGCACGACGGTCATCGCGCCAGCCGGCGCCGGACGCGCTTCGAGGTTCACGAGCGCCGCATGCACGGCGTCGTCGACGTATTTCGACAGCACGTCGTCGGTGAAATAGCTGTAGTCGTAGCGACCGCCGCCGCCGCCGTTGCCCACTTCGCGACGGCCGTTCTGTTCGGCGATCACGGTGACGGACACGCGCACGAGCGGGCGGATGTCGGCGGCGAGCGCGCCGTCGCTGCGCGCGACCAGCACCACGTCGTACTCGCCCGCGAGCGCCGCCATCACCTGGGTGACGCGCGGATCGCGGCCACGCGCCATCTGCTCGATGCGTTCGAGCAGCTTGACCTTTTCGGTGGCGTCGAGCGAAGTCAGCGGATCGGAAGGCAGATACAGATCGCGGCCCGCGACGCCCTTGAGCGAGGTGGCCACCTGGATTTTCTGCTTGCCGCCGCCAGCCTTGGCGATCGAACGCGTGGCGATGGCCGCCTGGCGGATCGCTTCGGGCGAGAGGTCGTCGGAATAGGCGAACGCGGTGCGCTCGCCGGATACCGCGCGCACGCCCACACCTTGATCGATGCTGAAGCTGCCCGACTTGACGATGCCTTCCTCCAGGCTCCATGCCTCGCTGCGCGTGGCCTGGAAGTAGAGATCGGCGTAGTCGACGCGGTGCGTGAAGATCTCGCCGAGCGTGCGCGTGAGCAGCGCCTCGTCGAGGCCATAGGGCGCGAGGAGCACTTCCTTCGCGGTCGCCAGATTGCGGATGCCGGGTTCGATGATGTTCATGCGCTCAATATGGAAAGTTTCAGATGGCAGATTCGGGCGCGGTACGGCGAAATCAAGACGCCCTGGTCGATGGTTGGCTCGGGAAGCGTGTCAGTTGCAGTCGAGCACGCGATGCCGCCACGCGGGCAGGCTGGCGCGCACGGCCGCGATGCGTTCGAGGTCGATATCGCCGATCACCACGCCGGGATTCTCGTCGAGCACATCGACGATTTCGCCCCACGGATCGATCAGCATGCTGTGGCCCCACGTGCGGCGGCCGTTTTCGTGCGTGCCGCCTTGCGCTGCGGCGAGCACGTAGCACTGGTTTTCGACGGCGCGCGCGCTCAGCAAGGTTCGCCAGTGCGCGCGGCCCGTGGTGTAGGTGAACGCCGATGGCACGACCATCAGCGCGCAGTCGCCCATGCGCCGGTACAGCTCGGGAAAGCGCAGATCGTAGCAGACCGACAGGCCCACCCGGCCGAACGGCGCGTCGAAGGTGCGCACCTGCGTGCCGGGGCGGATCGTGCGCGCTTCGTCGAACGATTCGGCGCCTTTTTCGAAGCTGAACAGATGGATCTTGTCGTAACGCGCGCGCTCGGTGCCGCTCGGATCGAACACGAGCGTGGTGTTGAGCACGCGGTTTTCTTCCTCGGCTTTCAAAGGCAGCGTGCCGCCGATGATCCACACCTTATGACGTTGCGCGGCATCGGCGAGAAAGCGCTGGATCGGGCCGTCGCCGTAGGGCTCGCGCACGCCTAGTTTGTCGATGTCCTTGTGACCCATGAAGCAGAAGTATTCGGGCAGCAGCACGAGTTGTGCGCCCTTCGCGACGGCAGCGGCGATCAGGCGTTCGGCTTCGGCGAGATTGCGGGCGGGCTCGGGCGTGCTGACCATCTGCAAGGCGGCCACGCGGAACGGCGTAACCGGGGCGCTGGATGTTGCGCGGGAGGAAGATTCGCTCATCGACGGCTCTTGTTTGGACAGTGGTCGGGCCCGGAGCGCTGCATGTTGTGCGATTGCGCGTTGCTGGATCGCTGCGAGGCGCGCACGGCGCGTGCCTCGCAGCGATCATCGGCAGACGATGTGGAACTCAATGCGCCGCCGCCGGAACCTGCGCGTCCATCTTACCCTGATCGCCCAGCAGTCGCTCAACGTGCGGTTTGGCCCAGGAACCGGTGATGGCGTAGTTGCGCGCGAAGGTGGTTTCGACCGTGTGCGAGAGCGCGATGTCGCCGAGCAGCGCGCCCAGGCCGAGCAGCGGATTGATCACCGCCGCGACGATCACGCCCGCGCCCGCGCTCACCGTCGGGACCACGTGCACGCGCAGGTCCTGGGTTTCATGCGCGAGATCGACGCTGCCCATCATCTGCGCGCGGCCCGGTGCGGTGACGAGCTTGAAGTCGCTGGTGCGGCCGATGCCGTTCTGAATCTGCGCGCTGCCCGTGACGCTCGTGAACGGCAGACCTTCGCCGATCACATCGCGGAAATCCATGCTCGCGTAGCGCGCGAGACTTTGCAGGCTCAGCACGCCGAGCAGCGTCGCCACGCCTTGATGGATCTTCAGGATTTCGCCGTGGCGCAGGTCGAGCGCGAGGCTGCCGTTGAGCGTCGGATAGTCGAGTTTGCTGGGGCCGCCGCGCCACACGAGGTTGCCGCTGAGCGTGCCCGAACCGCCCTTGATCGCGTGCGCGACGCCCGCGCGCTCGAGCAGGTCGCCTGCATCCTTGATGTCGAGATGGAAGTCGAGCGCGGTGCGGCGCGGCGTCTGCGCGGCGCCGCCTGCGGTATCGGCCGGAGCGGTTTCGTCGCCGATGGCGCGCCAGTTCTCCGTCGCCGTGAAATGACCAGCCGGATTGACGATGTCGAGCGTGTCGAGCTGCCAGACCGGCACGCCGTTTTCGTCGAAGTTGTGCGCGTTGATCTGCAGACGGCCGAAGTCGCGTCCGCGCACGATCAGCTGGTTCACGACGAGGTCGATCGACGGCATGTTCTGCGCGGGCTGCGAGACCGCCTGGCCGAGCAGATCGTTTTCGGTTGCGGCGGGCACGACGAGGCGCGCGAGGCGCGCTTCGAGCGTGCCGGGCGATCCCGGCACCGCGCCCGGTTTCCACGAGACGTGGCCGGAGACCTGATTGGAGGCGACGTTGGCCTGCCACTGGTTGGCGTCGCGCGACGCGCCGACGATCACGTTTTCCCAGTGGCGCTTGAGCAGCGTGAGCGTGCCGACGTGGACCGCGAAACGCGAGGGCACATAAGACGCGAATGCGCCGCCCGGCGCGAGCGATGACGCAGGCGGCGTGGCGGTCGATGTCGCGGTGGACGTTATCGTTTGCGAGGCAGCTTGAGGAGCGCTCGCGGTCGGGCCTGTCTGCGCGGACGCCGCAGCGCTGGCCGGCGTCGCACCCGCAGCGACTGCAGCAACGGCAGGATTGGCCGCCGCCGTCCCACGCAGTTCCTGCACCACACGACGCCACGCATCGGCATCGAACGAGGGCAGGTCGACGGCTGCGGTCACGCCGTCCGACGGCAGATCGGCGGGCTTGTTCATGCCGATCGCGCCGCGCACGACTTGCGGCACATGACCGGGATTGCGCCGCAGCACGTAACGCGCCGCCAGCGGCCCGAGCGTGAGCTCGGCGTGCTGGAACGCGGCGGCGTCGCTGGCCGAAAGCGGGGCGGCCTGCGCGTTGGGATCGTCGCCGGGACCGGGCTGCAAGGCGAAGCGCAGCGGCATCTGCGTGCCCGCCGTCTTGCCGAAAGGCGCGGGCAGGTCGATGGCCAGATCGGTCAGGTCGGAACTGGCCTTCACGTCGGGCAGATGGCCGCGCGTGCCCGTCACCGAAAGCGAGTAGGGCGCCGCGCCCGAGAAGCGGCCGAGCACCGCTGCCGCCGTGCCATGCAAATTGAGCCCGCGCGCCGCATCGACGGCCACATTGCCCGCGACGTTGACGTCATAGTGTCCGTCCTCGCGCATGCCGCCGTTGGCGCGCAGATCGCCGCCGAGGAAACGGCCCGTGAGCCGCTCGACCTGGGCGCTGCGGTTGGTGAAGCGCACGCGGCCGTTCAGGTTCGACAGCGGCGGTACGTTGTGCGCCGAAAGCGTGTTGTTCTCGAAACCGACCGCGCCCGCCACGGCCACCTTCGGCATCGGCTTGCGCGGGATCGTGAGCTTGAGCGCGAGCGTGGCCGGCCCTTGCGCCTCGACCTTCGCGGCCGCGTGCTTCGACATCGCGCCGAGCGCGCTGTTATCGGCGTAATCGAGCAGATCGGCGAGCGGCCCGCGACCCGCGCCTTCGATCACCAGATCGGAACCCTTCACGCCGAGTTCGTCGATACGACCGCTTACGTCATGCAGCACGAAGCGGCGGTAATGACCGTGCGCCACATCGAAACGCAGCTTGTTTTCGGACAGCTTGAACACGCCGTCGATGCCGTCGAACGCCGGCCAGACATTGGGCGCGCCGTTGCGCATCTTCTTCGGCGGGAACGGCGACGGGTCGAAGCGCCCGTTCGCGAACGGCGCGACGATGCGGAACTGGCCCGCGCTCGGGTCGCGCGAGTAGGGGAACTGGGCGAGATCGCCGTGAATCTCGATCGTCGCGCCCTTCGAAAGACCGGCCTGCAAACCGTGGCCCAGATACGTGCGGGTCTTTTCGCTGATGCTGGTGGGCAGATAGCGCGGAATCGCCTTCACCTGCGCCTGATCGAAATGCGCGACGAGATCGAGCGCGCCGCGCCCGTGGCCAGGGTTGCGGTAGTGCGCGGTCATCTTGGCGCGCGCGTCGGCGTTCTGCACGCCGAGTTCGGTCACGTTGACGTCGAAGCCCTTGATCTTGTCGCCAGGCTGGCGCTGCGCGGCCACCGTCCACTTCGCCGCGCCCCACAGGCGGTCGAAGTGCAGACGCGGATCGTCGAATACGCCCGGCAGCGTGATGGCGGCGTCGGCGGTATCGAAGTCGATCGTGCCGTGCGATTCGTCGGCGTCGATGCGCCCCCAGAGGTTTTCGACGCCCGGCAGGCCCGCGCGCGGATGGTTGCGCGGCGTGAGGCCCGGCCCCGGTTCCTGGGCCGCGACGCTGAAGCCCTGCAGATCGCCCTTGAAACGGTAGTGGAGCAACGGCTCGGCGCTGGTGCTGCGCTGCTCGGCGGCGGCTTCGCCCGAATCGGGTTTGCTGCGCTCCATCGCCAGATCGTAGTTGGCGACCAGCCCGCGCGGATTGAAGCGCACGAGCGCGGTCTGCACGCGGCTCGGCAGCGGCAGGCCGCGCATGAATTCGGCGAGGATGCCCAGATCGATGCGGTCGCCCTTCACCGAAATCAGCTGGCCGTTCTGCAACGTCTGCTGGCGAAAACGCGCGTCGAGCGTGGTGAAGGCGAGCGAGCGCGTGAGCGGCGTGCCGTCGTCGAGCGGCGGCTGGCCGAGTTCGGCGCGGAAGTCGCGCAGTTGCAGCGTGTAGTCGCCGGGCGCGAGACCCATGCGCCAGTTGAATTTCGCGATCGGTAGATCGAGACGCGGCTGGGTGGGCTTCACGCGCAGCGCGACATCGTTGCCGTTGAGCACGCCATCGGCGGAAACGATGCGGCCGGCTTCGAAATTCGCCCAGATTGCGTTGTCGATGCGGCCTGCATACGTGGTGATCGGCAGGTTGATATAGCGCGCGAGCGTGGGCAGATCGACGGGGCCGGCCGAGACATAGGCGCTGCCGCTCCAGGCGTTCGGCTTGCCGGCCTGGGCGAAGCGCGCGTGCTTGAACTGGGCGCGGAAGTCGAGCGGGCCGTGCAGCACCGTGCCCTCGGCGGGCGCCTGCAGGGCGAGGTGATGGTCGTAACCGTCGTTAAGAATCGCCAGACGGATGTTGCTGAGCTTGAGTTCGGGCGCGTCGCGCGTGGCGTCGCGCCAGCGCAGCGTGCCGCCGCGCAGCACGATGGCCTGCTGGCGCATCAGCCAGGTCGTGAAGGTGGCGTTGCCGGTGTGGGCGGTCGGCACGGGCACGCCGGCGACGGTGAGCGTGCCGTCGTCTTCGCGGGCGATTGCCACGTCCGGGTTCTCGACGATCACGCTGGAGAGCAGCGGCTCGAACGTCACGAGCGAGCGCCAGGCGACCGAGGCGGTGGCGTGCGGAACATTGAGCGCGAGCTTGCCGTGACGGTCGCGGATCGTCAGATTGGCGACGTCGATGCCCGGCTGGAAGCCCGACCAGTGCGGCGAAAGCTTGCCGATGCGGAAGTCGGCGTGAATCTTGTCGGAGACGAGCTTTTCGATGCGCGGACGGAAATCGTCCACGTGCGGCAGCACGATGTAGCGCAGGCCAAGCAGCAGCGTGGCGACGATAAAGTAAAAGACGAGCGCGATGCACGCCAGCACGCGTAGCGTGTGGCGCAAGACCGGGTGATGATGTTGCGGGCCCGCGTCTGCGCTTTCCCGGCTGACTTGTCCGGTTTGAGGCGAGCCGGCGGGATCGTTACGCTCGGACATGCTGCGGCGGGTGGGGTATGGTAGCGTTGCGTTCTGACGACGAAATGTATCACACAGGGCCGTGGGACCGGCCATCCGGGGAAGCCGGAATGGTAAGCGGCAGAGCGGCGAGCGGCATTTCGGGCACGGAAATTTTGCGTTGCGACCGGCGATATTTAGCCCGGCGCGTCGAATCCATCAGCGCAGGCCGCCGTCGCGTGACTTGCCCGCCATCGCCCTTCCTCGTCATCCACTCTCCGCGCTACACGCAACATTATTAGTCGAATCAGCCGAGCCAGAGCCTTCATGACTGACATTCCTCTCCTGAGTTCCAGTTATTCGCGCTATGCAGCGCGCGTCTACGCCGCCCGTGCCGACCTCGCGCACGAAGTCGCCGCGCTGGCCACATCGCCCATCACGCGCGAGCGCATCGTCGCGCGGCTCGACGCCTTGTGTCTGCAAGCAAGCGGCACGCCCGCCGGTGCCGCCGCTGTTCCCGCCACGGTTCCCCCGCTGACCGACGAGCAACTGAAAAAAGCGCTGCGCCAGTTGCGCGCCGAAGTCATCTGCGCGGTGATGGAGCGCGATCTCGCCCGCAACGCCGATGTCGCCGAAGTCACCGGCACCATGACCGACCTGGCCGAAGTGGCGATCCAGCGTGCGCTGGCAGTCGTGAGCGCCGACCTCGAAACGCTGTTCGGCGAACCGCACGGCCCCAACGGCGAGCGCCTGACGCTGGGCGTGGTCGGCATGGGCAAGCTCGGCGGGCGCGAGCTCAATGTGTCCTCGGATATCGACCTGATCTTCGTCTACGAAGACGATGGCGAAACCACCGGCGGCCAGCGTTCGCCCATCGCCACCCAGGATTTTTTCACGCGCGTGGGCAAGCGGCTGATCGGCGCGCTTTCGGATGTGACGGCGGACGGCTTCGTGTTCCGCGTGGATATGCGCCTGCGGCCGAACGGCGATTCCGGGCCGCTCGTGTGCAGCCTCGGCATGCTCGAAGAATATTTCTACGTGCAGGGCCGCGAGTGGGAGCGCTACGCGTGGATCAAGGGCCGCCTCGTTTCCGAGCGCGAGAGCGAGAGCGCCCTGCGCCTCGCCACGCAACTCGATTCGCTGGTGAAGCCCTTCGTTTATCGGCGTTATCTGGATTTTGGCGTGATCAGCGCGATCCGCTCGCTGCATCTGCAGATTCGTCAGGAAGCGCAGCGCCGCGCCATGATGCGCCCCGATAAAGCCGACGACATCAAGCTCGGGCGCGGCGGCATCCGCGAAATCGAATTCAGCGCCCAGGTGTTCCAGCTGATTCGCGGCGGCCAGGACGCGGGCTTCCGGGTGCGCCCGACGCTCGCCGTGCTTGGCTACGCGGCCGCGCGCGGCCTGATTGCGCCCGAGGTCTGCCACGACCTGACGCTTGCCTACAACTTCCTGCGCGAACTCGAACACCGTCTGCAATATCGCGACGACGCGCAGACGCACGCCATGCCCGTCGACGAAACCGAGCGTGCGGCGCTCGCGCAGACCATGGGTTACGCCGATTACGCCGCGCTGATGGTGGCGCTCGAAGCGCATCGCGAGAAGGTCGAGCAGCAGTTCGACCAGATCTTTTCCGACAAGGTGGGCGGCGAAAGCGGCTGCGGCGCGCCCGACGACGGCGCGGCCGCGTGGGTCTGGAGCGGCGCGCTGGCCGAAGAAAGCGCGGACGGCGACCTGCTCGCGCGCCTCGCCGAACTCGGCATCGACGATCCGGCGCCGCTGCTCGCGCGTTTGCGCGGCTTGTGGCAATCGTCGCGTTACACCGGTTTGCCGGAAAAGAGCCGCGAGCGCTTCGACAGCGTCGCCAAACGCGCGCTCGAAGCCGCGCGCACGCTGGAGCCGCGCGAGCGGCGCGGCGACACGCTCGCGCGCATGTTCGACCTGCTCGAAGCGGTGATCCGGCGCGGCGCCTATCTCGCGCTGCTGACCGAATACCCGGACGCGCTCAACCGCGTGCTCAAGGTGCTGGGCGCGTCGCGCTGGGCGGCGGGCTATCTGATCCGCCATCCGCAACTGCTCGACGAACTGCTCGACGACGAAGCGATTTCCTCGCCGTTCGACTGGCCCGAGTTCTCGCGTCTGCTGCGTGCGCGCATGAGTGCCGCCGCCGATGTCGAGCAGCAGATGGACCTGCTGCGTCACGCGCACCAGGCCGAAGTGTTCCGCATTCTGCTCAACGACCTGGCCGGGCGGCTGTCGGTCGAACACGTGAGCGACCGGCTTTCCGAACTCGCCGATGCGGTGCTCGACGTCACCATCGAAACCGTCTGGAAGCAGTTCTCGAAGCGCCATCGCGACGTGCCGCGCTTTGCGGCGATCGCCTACGGCAAGCTGGGCGGCAAGGAACTGGGCTACGCGTCGGACCTCGACATCATCTTCCTCTACGACGACGAGGACGATCGCGCCGCCGAAATCTACGCGGCCTTCGCGCGCCGCCTGATCACCTGGCTGACCACGGCGACGGGCGCGGGCACGCTGTTCGACA
Organism: Paraburkholderia sp. Ac-20340; assembly: GCF_017104965.1. Classification (GTDB taxonomy): domain Bacteria; phylum Pseudomonadota; class Gammaproteobacteria; order Burkholderiales; family Burkholderiaceae; genus Paraburkholderia. The sequence continues at coordinate 378,969 of NZ_JAAGPR010000002.1, read as the reverse complement.
TCGATCTGCGGCTGCGGCCCAATGGCGAATCGGGCCTGCTCGTGACCGATCTCGGCTCGTTCCGCCGCTATCAGTTGCGCGAAGGCGATGCGGCCAATACGGCGTGGGTCTGGGAGCATCAGGCGCTGACGCGCGCGCGCTTTTCGGCGGGCGATGCGGCCATCGGCAATGCCTTCGAGGCGATTCGCGTGCAGGTGCTGACGACGCCGCGCGATGCGGCGCCGCTTGCGCAGGAGATCGTCGAGATGCGTCAGCGCGTGCAGGAGGGGCATCCGAATCGCACGGCGCTATTCGATCTCAAGCACGATCGCGGCGGCATGGTCGATATCGAGTTCACGGTGCAGTATTGGGTGCTGCTGCACGCGGCGCAGGACCCGGAGCTGATCCGCAACACCGGCAATATCGCGCTGGTGCGCGAAGTGTCGCGCTTCGGGCTGATGAGCGAGGAAGAAGCCGATACGATCGGCGCGGCGTACCGGCTGTACCGGAAGCTGCAGCATCAACTGCGGCTCGACGGCATGGAGACCGCGCGCGTCGACCCGGCGCGCGTGGAGCGCGAGCGCGAAGTCGTGCTGGCGCTGTGGAAGCGGGTGTTCGGGGAGCGGGGCGGGGAGTGAGGGCGTTGGCGGACGCTGAACCTCAAGCCGCCAGCATCTCCTTCGCATGCCGCCGCGTGGTGGCGGTGATTTCCAGCCCGCCGAGCATGCGGGCGACTTCCTCGACGCGGCCGGTTTTATCGAGCGGCGTGACCGCCGACACCGTGCCGCCATTGCCGTCGCCGGCTTTCGCCACCTGGAAGTGCTGATCGCCGCGCGCGGCCACCTGCGGCAAGTGCGTGACGCACAGCACCTGGCGCGCCTGCCCGAGTTGATGCAGCAGACGCCCGACCACTTCGGCGACGCCGCCGCCAATGCCCGTATCCACTTCGTCGAAGATCAGCGTGGGCGTGGGGCTCGCGGCGCTCGCGATCACGGCGAGCGCAAGGCTGATCCGCGCGAGTTCGCCGCCCGAGGCGATCTTCGCGAGCGGGCGCAGCGGCACGCCCGCGTGGCCCGCGACGCGGAACTCGATCTGCTCCAGACCGTGCGCGCCGCCGACCGGTTCGCCGTTGCCGCTATTGCCGCCGAGCGGCACCAGCGCGACTTCGAAGCTGCCGCCCGCCATCGACAATTCCTGCATGCCTTGCGTGACCGCCGCGCCGAGCGCCTGTGCGGCGCCGGCACGCGCCTTGGACAGCTTGCGTGCTTCGACGAGATAGGCTTCGTTGGCCTTATCGGCGGCTGCGCGCAAGGCGTCGAGATCCGATGCGGCGTCGAGCAGCGCCAGTTGCTGGCGGCGCGAGGCATGTTCGGTGGGCAGCGCTTCCGGCTGCAAACGGAATTTGCGCGATGCCGAATGCAGCGCGTCGAGGCGCTTTTCGACTTGTGCGAGCCGGTTCGGATCGAGTTCGAGCCGCTGCGCGTAATGCGAGAGCGAGTAGGCCGCTTCCTGAAGCTGGATCGTGGCCGGTTCGAGTGCGGCGAGCGCGTCGCCGAGCGCGCCATCGACTTCGGCCAGATCGCGCAGCTTCGAGACGATCGAATTCAACTGCGAAATCATCGCTTCGTCCGATTCCGACAACGCCACCAGCGCGCCTTGCACGCCCTCGATCAGATTCGCCGAATTCGACAGGCGCGTGTGCTCCGCGCTCACTTCTTCCCATTCGCCGGGCTGCGGCGAAAGTTTGTCCAGCTCGGCCAGTTGCCAGGCGAGGCGTTCGCGTTCGAGTTGCAGCTCGCGGTCGCGCGACTGGGCAGTTTGCACCGCGTAGCGCGCGTCGCGGGCATCGCGCCAGACGCGCGTCACGCGCGCAGCCAGTTCGGTCAGGCCCGCGTGCGTGTCGAACAGTTCGCGCTGCGAGTCCGGGCGCATCAACAACTGGTGCGCGTGCTGGCCGTGAATATCGACCAGCCGTTCGCCGATGTCGCGCAGTTGCGCGAGCGTGGCCGGCGTGCCGTTGATGAAAGCGCGCGAGCGGCCGTTGCTGTCGACCACGCGGCGCAGGATCACGCCGTTTTCGCCATCGCTGTTGGCGAGCGCCTGCTCGTCGAGCCAGGCCGCCACGTGCGGCGGCGCGTCGAATTCGGCGGTGATGTCGGCGCGGCTCTCGCCCGTGCGCACGACGCCAGCATCGGCGCGCGCACCGAGCGCGAGCGCCAGGGCGTCGATAAGAATCGACTTGCCCGCGCCGGTTTCGCCGGAAAACACGGTGAAGCCGCTGTCGAATTCGAGGTCGAGCGCGGCGACGATCACGAAGTCGCGAATCGAGAGATGACGGAGCATGGCGTCTTGAATCTGGCGGATGGCGATGGCGCCGGTTCGATGTTCTGGTTGATCGCGGCTGCGCGCACGGTTCGCCGTCATACGCACTACGGCCCGGCGCGCGATCCGCGAATCGGGGAGTGCGTCAGTCCTGCGGCTCGCTCGACAGATTCTGCAGTGCGGGCGGCTCGTTCCAGTGCAGTTTCTGACGCAGCGTCCGGTAATAGCTGTAGCCGACCGGATGCAGGAAGGGCACGGTATGGCGCGAGCGGCGCACTTCGATCACGTCGTTGAGTTCGACGGCCGTGAACGACTGCATGTCGAAGTTCACGTTGACGTCGCGGCCCGCGACGATCTGGATGCTCACCTTGCAGTCGTCGGGCAGCACGATCGGGCGGTTCGAGAGCGCATGCGGCGCGATCGGCACGAGCACGATGCCTTGCAGTTGCGGATGCAGGATCGGCCCCTGCGACGACAGCGCATAGGCCGTCGAGCCCGTGGGCGTGGCGACGATCAGGCCGTCCGAGCGCTGGTTGTACATGAAACGGCCGTCCACATGCACGCGCAGTTCCGCCATGCCCGAAAAGCCGCTGCGGTTCACGACCACGTCGTTGAAGGCGAGCGCGTGGTAGATCGGGTCGCCGTCACGCATGATGCGCGATTCGAGCAGCGAACGCTCCTCGCGCTCGAAGCTGCCCGCGAGCAGTTGCGGCACGACTTCCTGCATGTCGGAGAACGGGATGTCGGTGATAAAGCCCAGCCGCCCGTGGTTGATGCCGATCAGCGGCGTGCGGTAGGGCGCGAGCTGGCGGCCGATGCCGAGCATCGTGCCGTCGCCGCCGAGCACCACGGCGACATCCGCGCGCGCGCCGATTTCGGCGATCTGCAACGCGGGATAGCCTGCGACGCCGATCTCCTGGGCGGTCTGCGCTTCGAACACAACTTCGAAGCCGCGCTGCGAGATGGTCTGGGCGAGCGCCGTCAGCGGCTCGCCGATGCCTTGCGTATTGCTGCGCCCAACGAGCGCAACCGTTTTGAACTGGCTCTGGATCTTCTGGATCTGCATGCCGGCATTACACCATAGTCAGTGCATGAAAAGAACCTGGGAACCGCGCTCCCGCCCAACCGGGGCGGGCCGGCGGCTGATTTTCAGGCGCGCTGCGCATAACGCGGTGACACGGCGTTGACATCCGCATGACCCGCGGATGACGGCGAAGCGCACCGCATCGCTCCTGCAAAAGCCTGCGCGCGCCCCATCCGGCGCCGTCTTGCACGTGAGGGCGTGCACCCCCGACTCGCCGCCAACCCGGCATTAGGCTAGAATTTTCAGTCATGCTAGATCCCCGCGCACAAACCCTCCTCAAAACGCTGATCGAGCGATATATCGCCGAAGGTCAGCCGGTTGGCTCGCGCACGCTGTCGCGATTCTCCGGCCTCGAACTGAGCCCGGCGACGATCCGCAACGTGATGTCGGACCTGGAGGAGCTGGGACTCGTTTCCAGCCCGCACACCTCGGCCGGGCGCGTGCCTACGCCGCGCGGCTATCGTCTGTTCGTCGACACCATGCTCACCGTCGAGCCCTCGGCCGACGAAGACGCCCTCACGCGCGCGGTCAAGACCACGCTGCGCCCCGGCGAGCCGCAGAAGGTGGTGGCGGCGGCGGCCAGCGTGCTGTCGAACCTTTCGCAGTTCGCGGGCGTGGTGCTCACGCCGCGCCGCAGCCACGTGTTCAAGCAGATCGAGTTCATGCGCCTGTCGGACAAGCGCATCCTGCTGATCATCGTCACGCCCGAAGGCGACGTGCAGAACCGCATCATGGCGACGCAGCGCGACTTCACGCCTTCCGAGCTGATCGAAGCTTCGAATTACATCAACGCGCATTTCGCGGGCCTCTCCTTCGACGATGTGCGCCGCCGCCTGCGCGAGGAAATCGACGCCCTGCGCGGCGACATGACCACCCTCATGCACGCGGCCGTGACCGCCAGCACCGAGGACACCGATACCGGCGAGACCGTGCTGATCTCCGGCGAGCGCAACCTGCTCGAAGTGGCCGATCTTTCGTCGGACATGGCGCGCCTGCGCAAGCTGTTCGACGTGTTCGACCAGAAAACCAGCCTGCTGCAACTGCTGGACGTGTCCAGCCACGCGCAAGGCGTGCAGATCTTCATCGGCGGCGAATCCCAACTCGTGCCGATCGAGGAAATGAGCGTGGTGACCGCGCCTTACGAAGTCAACGGCAAGATCGTCGGCACGCTGGGCGTGATCGGGCCGACGCGCATGGCCTACAACCGCGTGATTCCGATTGTGGATATCACCGCGCGGCTGCTTTCGCTCACGCTTAGCCAGAACTGACATACCCGCGCTCCTGTCGCTTCCCGGTTTGCCGTCGCGTTTTTCATCATCGCCTGCCAGCATGATCGCCCGAAGCGGCGCGCCGCGCCATTGGCCGAATGGCCAGCGTGCGGGTTAGCGCTGGAAGCGCGCTCAGTTGGCCATCGGCGTGCCCGCTATAATGCGCACTTGTGCAACCGTTGCCGCGCCCCGCGCGTGGCGTCTCTGATCGCCTATGCGTTTCGACCTGGAGCGGCCCCTGCAGTCCGCTGTTGCGCATCGTGTCGCGGTGCTGCTGATCAATCTGGGCACGCCTGACGCGCCCACGCCGCGCGCCGTGCGCCGCTATCTCGCGCAGTTTCTGTCCGATCCGCGCGTGGTCGAGATTCCTGCGCCCATCTGGCAGGTGATCCTGCGCGCGCTGATTCTGCCGCTGCGCGGCCGTTCGTCGGCGAAGAAATATGCGGCGGTCTGGACGCCCGAAGGCTCGCCGCTGCGCGTGCACACGCAAAAGCAGACCGACGGCCTGCGCCATCTGTTGCACATCAACGATTACACCGTGCTCGTCGATTACGCGATGCGCTACGGCACGCCCGACATCCCCGCGATGCTCAATCAGCTCAAGCTCGCGGGCGCCGAGCGCATCCTGCTCGTGCCGATGTATCCGCAGTATTCGGCGTCGACCACGGCCACCGCTTTCGACGCTGCTTTTGCTGCACTGCGGCGTATGCGCAACCAGCCGGAAATCCGCACGGTGCGCGCGTATCACGACCATCCGGCCTATATCGGCGCGCTGGCGGCTCAGGTGCAGCAGTACTGGCAGGCGCATGGCCGGCCCGATTTCGCGTCCGGCGACCGCCTCGTGCTGAGCTTTCATGGCGTGCCGAGCCGCACGCTCGATCTCGGCGATCCGTATCACGACCAATGCCAGCAGACCGCTTCGCTGCTCATGCATGCGCTGGGTCTCTCGACGGTCGAGTGCCGCGTGACGTTCCAGTCGCGCTTCGGCAAGGCGCAATGGCTGCAGCCCTACACGGCGCCCACGCTCAAGGAATTGGGGCAGGGCGGCGTGCGTCGCGCCGACGTGTTTTGTCCCGGTTTTACGGCCGATTGCCTCGAAACCATCGAGGAAATCGGCATGGAAGTGCGCGACGAATTCTTGCACGGCGGCGGCAAGGAATTCCATCGGATTCCGTGCCTGAACAACTCGCCCGCGTGGATTTCCGCGCTGGGAGAGATCGTTGCGCAGAACCTGCAAGGCTGGCCGGTTCAAGCGCCGGCGCATGCGGGCGCGGCGGCCTGATCGAGTCGCAAGACACCGGGTCCAGCACGAGGATTGTCAGCAGAGCGTCACGTATGAACTACAAGATTTCCACCGAACCCGGCGCGCGTCTGCGCATCGACAAATGGCTGTGGGCGGCGCGCTTTTTCAAGACGCGCTCGCTGGCGACGGATGCCGTCGGCAAGGGCCATGTGCGAATTGGCGGCGAAGCCGTGAAGGCGTCGAAGGACGTGCGCGTGGGCGATCGTGTCGAAATCGAGATCGATCACGTGCGTTGGGAAGTGGATGTGCTGGGAATCTGCGACGTCCGCGGCCCGGCGAGCATCGCGCAGTCGCTTTATGCGGAAACAGAGGAAGGCCGCACGAGGCGCGCGGCCGAACAGGAGAGGCGCAGGATCTTTCGCGAGCCGGCCTCCGCGTTGCACGGCAGGCCGACCAAGCGCGACCGGCGCACTATCGACAAACTTTCGCGTGAGGATTGAAGAGCGCTTCCATGGTTGCGTGCGCGCTCCCGTATTCCGTGGTGTTGTCGTTCACGGCGCCGGACATGCAGATGGTGGTGGTTCCGGCGATGAGTACCAGAGCGACCACCGAGATGGCAAAGGTCAGTTTCACGGTACTCCCCAAGGGATCGCTGCAAAACGGCCAGTCAGATGGCCCGTTGTGGTGCGTGCGGACCGGTTCGGTGGGGTGCTGAAAGCTCCGGGTAAACACCCTTGGAGCAGCACCTGTTCCTGAGTGTAGGTCAGCCGCGCGGCGCACTCAATCCGATTTTTTCCGCGCTGCAGTAATGGTTGTAACGGGCAGTTTCGGCGCTTTGATGTTTGTCTAAAAAAGCGCCGGGAAGCCCTTGAAACAGGCGATCCGGCACCCATGTGCTGTCGCAATGTACGAAGCATCTGTCGCGCTGGCGCAACGTGCCGCGGGCAGCAGGTCCAGATGGTCCGCGCTTCGTTCCCTTTTTTACTATTCAACGACGTTCAGCGACATGGAAAACACGCAAGAGAACCCGACGAGCCAGAACCCCACGCCCGCGGACGAGGCGTCGCAAGCCGCTGCCGCCGCCCAGCAGGAAGGCGCAGCGCCGGCAGCCGAAGGCGCGGACGCCGCGCTGGCCGAAGCGCAGGCAAAGATCGCCGAGCTGCAGGACGCGTTCATGCGCGCCAAGGCCGAGACGGAAAACGTCCGCCGCCGCGCCCAGGAAGACGTCAGCAAGGCGCACAAGTTCGCGATCGAAAGCTTCGCGGAACACCTGCTGCCGGTGGTCGACAGCCTCGAAGCCGCGCTCGCGCACGGCTCGGATGACCTCGCCAAGGTCAACGAAGGCGTCGAACTCACGCTCAAGCAACTGAGCGGCGCGCTGGAGAAGGGCAAGGTCGTCGCGATCAACCCGGTTGGCGAGAAGTTCGATCCGCATCGCCATCAGGCGATTTCGATGGTGCCGTCGGAACAGGACGCCAACACGGTCGTTTCGGTCCTGCAAAAGGGCTACGTGATCGCCGAGCGCGTGCTGCGTCCGGCGCTGGTCACGGTTTCCCAGCCGAAGTAAGCAGGCAGATAAGCAGAAACGCGCAGCACCCTCAATAAAGGGCCCGGTTCGGTCGATAACTGCCGTAACCGGTCGCCCGACCAGCGCTTCGAATTTCGCCTGAAAAGTCGCTGCCAACGGCCTTTATGAAAGGCATTCGAAAGCGAAGGGTGGCGCATTTTCCCGAACATCGCGAAAATGCCTCCCCGATTGAAAAAAAATAACGAACGCATAGCCCAAAGCTCTTGAAAACGCCGTCTCGGCACTTATTTGGGCAGCAGTTCTGAATTTATTGAGGCGTTCACGCCAGCCACAAGATGAGCGGCGGTACGCAACAGCGGATCAAAATTGGAGAATTGAGAAAAATGGGCAAAATCATCGGTATCGACCTCGGCACCACGAACTCGTGCGTGGCGCTGATGGAAGGCAATCAGGTCAAGGTGATCGAGAACTCGGAAGGCGCTCGCACGACGCCGTCGATCATCGCCTACATGGACGACAACGAAGTGCTGGTCGGCGCGCCGGCCAAGCGTCAATCGGTCACGAACCCGCGCAACACGCTGTACGCCGTCAAGCGCCTGATCGGCCGCCGCTTCGACGAAAAGGAAGTGCAGAAGGACATCAACCTGATGCCGTACCAGATCGTCAAGCACGACAACGGCGACGCATGGGTTGCAGCACACGGCCAGAACCTCGCACCGTCGCAGGTGTCGGCTGAAGTTCTGCGCAAGATGAAGAAGACCGCTGAAGACTACCTCGGCGAGCCGGTCACGGAAGCCGTGATCACGGTTCCCGCGTACTTCAACGACAGCCAGCGTCAAGCTACCAAGGACGCAGGCCGCATCGCCGGTCTGGAAGTCAAGCGCATCATCAACGAGCCGACCGCAGCCGCACTGGCATTCGGTCTGGACAAGGCTGAAAAGGGCGACCGCAAGATCGCCGTGTTCGACCTCGGCGGCGGCACGTTCGACATCTCGATCATCGAGATCGCAGATGTGGACGGCGAAATGCAGTTCGAAGTGCTCTCGACGAACGGCGACACGTTCCTCGGCGGCGAAGACTTCGACCAGCGCATCATCGATTACATCATCGGCGAATTCAAGAAAGAGCAGGGCGTCGACCTCTCGAAGGACGTGCTCGCGCTGCAACGCCTGAAGGAAGCCGCTGAAAAGGCCAAGATCGAACTGTCGTCGGGCCAGCAGACCGAAATCAACCTGCCGTACATCACGGCAGACGCATCGGGTCCGAAGCACTTGAACCTGAAGATCACGCGCGCCAAGCTGGAAGCGCTGGTCGAAGACCTGATCGAGCGCACCATCGAGCCGGCTCGCGTCGCGATCAAGGACGCAGGCGTGAAGGTGAGCGACATCGACGACGTGATTCTCGTCGGCGGCCAGACGCGTATGCCGAAGGTGCAGGAGAAGGTCAAGGAATTCTTCGGCAAGGACCCGCGCCGTGACGTGAACCCGGACGAAGCCGTCGCCGTTGGCGCCGCGATTCAAGGCCAGGTTCTGTCGGGCGACCGCAAGGACGTGCTGCTGCTCGACGTCACCCCGCTCTCGCTCGGTATCGAGACGCTCGGCGGCGTGATGACGAAGATGATCAACAAGAACACCACGATCCCGACCAAGCACGCTCAGGTCTACTCGACGGCTGACGACAGCCAGTCGGCCGTGACGATCAAGGTGTTCCAGGGCGAACGCGAAATGGCAGCGGGCAACAAGCTGCTGGGCGAGTTCAACCTCGAAGGCATCCCGCCCGCACCGCGCGGCGTGCCGCAGATCGAAGTGAGCTTCGACATCGACGCGAACGGCATTCTGCACGTCGGCGCGAAGGACAAGGCGACCGGCAAGGAAAACCGCATCACGATCAAGGCGAACTCGGGTCTGTCCGAAGCCGAAATCGAGAAGATGGTGAAGGACGCCGAAGCGAACGCGGAAGAAGATCACCGTCTGCGTGAGCTGGCCGACGCGCGCAACCAGGGCGACGCGCTGGTTCACAGCACGAAGAAGGCCGTGGCCGAGTACGGCGACAAGATCGACGCGTCCGAAAAGGACAAGATCGAAGCCGCGCTGAAGGACCTCGAAGACACGCTGAAGGATTCGTCGGCTGACAAGGCGACGATCGACGCGAAGGTCGAAACGCTGTCCACGGCTTCGCAGAAGCTCGGCGAAAAGATGTACGCCGACATGCAGGCACAGCAGGCAGGTGCTGCTGGCGCGGCCGGCGCTGCAGGTGCAGCCGGTGCCGAACAAGGCGCGCAGAACCAGGCCGACGACGTCGTCGACGCCGAGTTCAAGGAAGTCAAGAAGGACTAAGCGTCCGCATGCCGAGGCCGCAACCGTTTCCGGTTGTGGCCAACGCAACGAGGACGGCAGCGGCCGCATCGGTTACGATGCGCACTGCATTGCAGCGCCTGGCGGGCCTTTACGGCTCTCCGGGCACATTTGTTTTATGGAGGCCGTTCTTTTTCAGGGGCCGCATGCGCGTGAAAAACGCGTGCGCGGGGTTCAAAAAGAGCGGCTAACGGGTCACGAGATCCAGCATTCAAGAGGAGCCGGCGTGCGCGCAGCGTGCGGCCGGCGTTGAACCGATATGGCGAAACGGGATTACTACGAGGTTCTGGGCGTCGCGAAGAACGCGAGCGACGACGAAATCAAGAAGGCGTATCGCAAGCTGGCGATGAAGTACCACCCCGACCGCAATCCGGACAACAAGGATGCGGAAGAGCATTTCAAGGAGGTCAAAGAGGCCTATGAAATGCTGTCGGACTCGCAAAAGCGCGGCGCCTATGACCAGTACGGCCACGCGGGCGTCGATCCCAATATGGGCGGCGCGGGCGCGCAGGGCTTCGGCGGTTTCGCGGACGCTTTCGGCGACATCTTCGGCGATATCTTCGGTCAGGCGGCTGGCGGTCGCGGCGGCCAGCGCAGCGGCCCGCAGGTGTATCGCGGCGCAGACCTGCGCTACAGCATGGAAATCACGCTGGAGCAGGCAGCACACGGCTACGAAACGCAGATCCGCGTGCCGGGCTGGAGCGGCTGCGAAGTCTGTCACGGTTCGGGCGCGAAGCCCGGCACCAAGCCGGAAACCTGCCCGACCTGTCACGGTTCGGGTTCGGTGCGCATGTCGCAGGGCTTCTTCAGCATCCAGCAGACCTGCCCGAAGTGCCACGGCACCGGTTCGTACATTCCTGAGCCCTGCACGGCCTGCCACGGCGCGGGCAAGGTAAAGGAAACCAAGACGCTGGAAGTGAAGATTCCGGCCGGTATCGACGACGGCATGCGTATCCGTTCGGCCGGCAACGGCGAGCCGGGCATCAACGGCGGTCCGTCGGGCGATCTGTACGTCGAAATCCACATCAAGCAGCACGCGGTCTTCGAGCGCGACGGCGACGATCTGCATTGCCAGATGCCGATTCCGTTCTCCACGGCAGCGCTGGGCGGCGAGATCGAAGTGCCGACGCTGGCCGGTCGCGCGACGTTCCCGGTCCCGGAAGGCACGCAATCGGGCAAGACCTTCCGTCTGCGCGGCAAGGGCATCAAGGGCCTGCGTTCGAGCATTGCCGGCGACCTCTACGTGCACGTGCAGGTGGAAACGCCGGTCAAGCTCACCGACCACCAGCGCGAACTGCTCCAGCAGTTCGAGAAGTCGCTCGTGGAAGGCGGTTCGCGTCACAGCCCGCAGAGCAAGAGCTGGTTCGATCGCGTGAAGAGCTTCTTCGATTGATGCGCGGTTTCCCGGCTTTGCGGGACCGCAGGCAGTACAGGTAGTCACACAATGGCAGGTAACTCAGGCGGCGCGGTATTCGCGCTGCTCGACGATGGCGACTCGACGGCCGCAAGCCGTTCGAGCCGTCTCTATACGGGGTTCGCGCGCGAACTTGCGTGCGAACGCCCGGCGGATCTCGACGCGGTGTGCGCGCAGGTGCGCGCGGCGCAGGACGCGGGGCTGCACAGCCTCGTGCTCGGCGACTACGACTTCGGGCGCGCGCTCGTGTTCGACAAGCAGCGCACCGCCCTGACGCGGGCCGCCCTGACGCAGGCAACCCCCTCTGTTGAAACGACCGGAACGCAGCACGGCCACGCCGCGCTGCGTTTTTTATTGTTCGAACGCTGCGAAAAACTCTCGCGCGACGAAGCCGATGCCTGGCTCGCCGCGCAGGAAAACAGCGAGACGCCGCAGCCCGCCGGTATCGCAGGCGTGACGATGGGCGTCGATCGCGAGCGCTTCGAGCACGATATCGGCGCGGTGCAGGACGCGCTGCGCATCGGCGATTCGTATCAGGTCAACTACACCTACCGGCTCGAGTTCGAGGCGTTTGGCACGCCGGTGGCGCTTTATCGGCGTTTGCGCGAGCGTCAGCGCGTGCGTTACGGCGCGCTCATCGCGCTGCCGGGCGATCGCTGGGTGCTGTCGTGCTCGCCCGAGCTGTTCGTCGAGAAGCAGGGCGAAACGCTGCGCGCCAGGCCGATGAAGGGCACCGCCGCGCGCTCGGCCGATCCGCTCGAAGATGCAGCGGCCGCGCGCTTTCTCGCCAACGATCCCAAGAATCGCGCCGAAAACGTGATGATCGTCGATCTGCTGCGCAACGACGTGTCGCGCGTGGCGCAGACGGGCTCGGTGCGCGTGCCGGCACTGTTCAGCGTCGAGCCGTATGCGTCGGTGTGGCAGATGACCTCGACGGTCGAAGCGAAGCTGCGCGAAGGCACGACGTTCGCCGAAGCGATGCGCGCGCTGTTCCCCTGCGGTTCGATCACGGGCGCGCCCAAGCATCGGACGATGGAGTTGATCGATGCGCTCGAGCATGGTCCGCGCGGGCTGTACACGGGCACGATCGGCTGGCTCGATGCGGCGCGCGACGGCGAGGCGTGCGGCGATTTTTGCCTCTCGGTGGTGATCCGCACGTTGACGCTCGAAGCCGGGAATGTGACGAATGCGGCGAATGCAGGTTTGCGCCGCGGCGAAATGGGCGTGGGCGCGGGCATCGTGCTCGACAGCGTGGCCGCCGACGAATACGAGGAGATGCGTTTGAAAGCCCGTTTCCTGACCGAAGCCGATCCCGGCATCGAACTGTTCGAAACGATGTACGCCACGCGCGCGCAGGGCGTGCGTCACCTCGAACGTCATCTGGTGCGTCTCGCGTCGAGCGCGGCGTGGTTCGGTTTTCCGTGCGATGTCGATGGCTTGCGCGCGCGCCTCGCGCAAGCCTGCGCCGAATGGACGGACGACGATGCGCCGCATCGCGTGCGGGTCGCGCTCGCCAAAAGCGGCGAGATCGCGCTGACGCATGCGCCGCTCGCGCCTTTGGCGCACGACACCGTTGGCGTGCTGCTCGCGCCTGATCATGGTTTCGCGCCGGTGGAATCGGCCGATGCGCTGTTGCTGCGCAAATCCACGCGCCGCGCCGACTTCGACCGCGCATGGCGCGAGGCCGAAGCGCAAGGCGGCTTCGACATGCTGTTCTTCAACGAACGCGGCGAGCTGACCGAAGGCGGGCGCTCGAACGTGTTCGTGAAGATCGGCGGTCAATGGTGGACGCCGCCGCTCGCCTCGGGCGTGCTGCCGGGCGTGATGCGCGGCGTGCTGCTCGACGACGAAACCTTCGGCGCACAGGAACGCGTGCTCACACGCAACGATGTGCTCGAAGCCGAAGCGCTGATGCTCACGAATGCGCTGCGTGGCGCGGTGCCGGCAGTCCTGGTCCGGCGAGCGATCTAGCGCGCTTGAACCGCTGATTTCGAGACGAAGGCAGAATCGGTTTAGAGTGGACGGGGCGGCAACGGTGATTCCGTTGCCGCCCCGTCTGCATTGATGGCGCAGACAAACGTCTGCAATCGATACTGCTGGCCGCACCGGTCACGAAATCAGGCGATGGACGATGGAAGCCTTTGAACATGCCTTTGAACAAGCGCTGCAGGCTCACGAGGCCGGCCGTCTCGACGAGGCGCGCGACGGTTATCTGCGTGTGCTGGAAAGTCAGCCGGATCACGCGCAGGCCTGGCATCTGCTCGGGTTGATCGAGTATGCGCAAGGCGCCAACGGCAAGGCGATCGCGCTGATCCGCAAGGCGATTGCGATCAGCGACACGCCCCTGTTTCAAGACAATCTCGGCAGCGTGCTCTCGAGCGAGAACGATCTGGCCGCCGCCGAAGCGGCGTGGTTGCAGGCCATCGAACTCGATTCGAGCTTTACGTCTTCGTACTACAAACTCGGCACCCTATGGATGGGGCAAGGCTATGTCGAAGCGGCGGAGGCCGCGCTGCGCCGGGCGATTGAACTGGACCCGCGCCACGTCGATGCGCACCTGAATCTCGGCATTCTGATGGGTGAGCGCGGCTGGTTCGACGAAGCCCAGGTCAGCCTGCGCCACGCGCTCGCGATCGAACCTGCCAACGCTCGCCTGCACCAGAACCTCGGCTGGTTGCTGGTGAAAGCCCAGCGCTATCGTGAAGCCGAGGCGTGTTATCGCCGGGCGATCGAACTGTTGCCCGGCTCCGCAATGCTGTATTCCGGCCTCGCTTCGACGCTCACTGGCCAGGCGCGTTTCGACGAAGCCGAGTCAGCCTGCGCCCACGGCCTGGCGCTCGATCCGCAATGCGCCGATCTGCACGTCAATCACGGCACCATGCTGCTGCGCGCCGAACGGCGCGACGAGGCGGAAGCCGCATTGCGCCGCGCGCTCGAACTCGATCCCGGCAATCTGCGCGCGCAATTCAATCTCAGCCATATCGAGCTCAAGGACGGTCGCTACGAAGAAGGATGGCGCGGATTCGAAACGCGTACAGCGGTCTTCAAGGAAACCGCCCATCTGCCGCCGTTGACATCGCAATGGCCGCAATGGCAAGGCGAGCCGTTACGCGGCAAGTCGCTTCTGGTGTTGTGCGAACAGGGGCTGGGCGACAGTCTGCAGTTCATCCGCTATTTGCCGATGTTGAAGGCTTACGGGCCGGCGCGGCTCACGGTCCTTTGCCAGCCGCCTTTGAAGCGCCTGTTCGACGGTATCGAGGGCATCGACGTCAGGGCGCAGTCAGACGCAATCGATGCGATACCCCGGCACGACTTCTGGTGTCTCATGATGAGCTTGCCGCTGCGCTTCGGCACCACGCTGGCCACGATTCCCGCCGCGGTGCCTTATCTGCGCGCACCCGCGCCGTTGATCGCGCAATGGCAGGCTCGATTGCCGTCGTCGGGCTTCAAGGTCGGGCTGGTCTGGGCCGGCGATTCACGTCCCCATCTGCCCGATCTGCAGGCGACGGACGCGCGCCGCTCGCTCCATGCGCGTGCGTTCGAGCCGTTGCTGGATACGCCCGGCGTGAGTTTCGTGAGTTTGCAGTTTGGCGCGGCGACGCGGGCGCAACTCGATGAGATCGACGCGCACTGGCGTCCCGTGGACCCGATGGGCGGCGTCACGGATTTCGCCGATACGGCCGCCATCGTCGCCTGTCTCGATCTCGTGATTACCGTCGATACGTCGATGGCGCACCTTGCGGGTGCGCTGAATCGTCCGGTGTGGATATTGTCGCGATTCGACGGCTGCTGGCGCTGGCTCGCCGATCGCGACGATTCGCCGTGGTATCCCTCCGCGCGGCTGTTTCGCCAGCGTCGCCCGGCAGAGTGGGGCGAGGTGATCGAGCGTGTCAGGCAGGCGTTGCAGCTACGCGCACAGGAGGCGGCGCACCCCTGAATGCGGTCGCGATGACCGCGGGGTGCGTGCCCGATGCTTCAATGAGCGTGCTTCAGAATACGTGCTCGGGCCCGGGGAACGTGCCTTCCTTCACGGCCTGCACATAGGCGCGCACGGCCGCTTCGATATTCGGCTGGCCTTCCATGAAATCCTTCACGAAGCGCGGACGTTTGCCGGGGAAAATGCCCAGCATGTCGTGCAACACCAGCACCTGACCCGAGCAATCCAGACCCGCGCCAATGCCGATGGTCGGAATGCGCAACTGCTTCGTGACTTCCGCGCCCAGCGCCGAGGGCACCGCCTCGATCACCACGAGTTGCGCGCCCGCGTCCTGCAGCGCGATGGCGTCGCGCACGAGCTGCGCCGCGGCCGCATCGGTCTTGCCCTGCACCTTGAAACCGCCGAACGCATGCACCGACTGCGGCGTGAGGCCGATATGCGCGCACACCGGCACCGCACGCTCGACCAGCATCTTCACGGTTGGCGCGAGCCATTCGCCGCCTTCGATCTTCACCATCTGCGCGCCCGCGCGCATCAGCTTGACCGAGCTGGCGAAGGCGTCTTCCGGCGTGCCGAAGGTGCCGAACGGCAGATCGGCGATGATCAGCGCCTTGGTCTGCGCACGCGCCACCGAAGCCGTGTGATAGGCGATGTCGTCGAGCGTGACGGGCAGGGTCGTCGTGTGGCCCTGGAGCACATTGCCGAGCGAGTCGCCGATCAGCACGGTATCGACGCCCGCGCGGTCGCACAGCGCGGAGAAGCTGGCGTCGTAGCACGTGAGCATGGCGATCTTTTCGCCCGCGTCGCGCATGGTCTGGAGCTTCGGCACGGTGATCGCGCTGCGGCTCGTTTCCTGCAGGTAAGTCATGGGAAATCCTGGGGTGATCCTTGTGAGATCCGTTAAGGATGGAGAAACCGGTCGGGCGTCGGTCTGACGAGTTTCAGAGCGACGTGCCCTTGACGAACGATTCCTTGCGTCCGCGCATCGTTTCGATACGTTCGGCGATCAGCGCAAGGTCTTCGTCGGAGTCGAGCGGGTTCAGATTCTCGACGCCGACCGTCAGCACCGGCGCGCGGTCGTAATGATAGAAAAATTCGTTGTAGCTGTCGCACAACCCACGCAGGAAGGCGTCGGAGATGTGCTGCTCCACCGGCACCGCGCGCTTCTGGATGCGCGCGAACAGGGCTTCGGGGCTTGCCTGGAGATACACCACGAGATCGGGCGGCGGCGCCTGCACGGGCAGACGCGCGGCGAGCGCGTGGTAGAGCGGCAGTTCTTCCTCGGGCAGCGTGAGACGCGCGAACACGTCGTTGCGCTCGGCGAGGAAGTTGGTCACGAGCGGCGCGCCGGACGTGCGGCGCGCGCTCACTTCATGCGACAGACGCTCGCGCTGCAACGCGACCGCCAGCTGCGCGGCCAGCGCATGGCGCGACGGATCGCGATAGAAGCGCTCGAGAAAGGGATTGTCGATGTGCGATTCGATCAGCGTCTGCATCTGCCAGCGTTCGGCCAGACGCGTGGCCAGCGCGGTCTTGCCCGCGCCGATCGGCCCTTCGATCGCAATGTAGTCGAGCGCGGGCCGGATGGCGCGCGCGGTGACGATCGGCAGCGGTGTGCTCATCGGCAAGTACCGGATTTTTTGCCGGCGTCTTTATTGGCGTCTTTGTCGGCATGGGCAGCCGTGGCGGCTTCAGCGCCTTCGGGCGCGATGCCCAGGCACTGGCACAGCGGCCGCAGCTTCTCGATGCGTTGATCGGCGACGCCCGGCAGGAACGTGCTCACCACGCCCTGGCCGGGAATCACGAGCGCATCGTCGATTTCGGCGAGCGGCGCGAGCACGAAGGCGCGAGCCGTCATGCGCGGATGCGGCACGATCAGGTCGGCTTCGTCGATCATGGCATCGCCGAACAGCAGGATGTCGATGTCGAGCGTGCGCGGCGCGTTGCGAAAGGGGCGTTCGCGGCCGAAATGATGCTCGATGCGCTGGCACAGGGCGAGCAGATCGTGCGCCGTGAGGCACGTTTCGAGCTTCACGACGCAATTGAAATAGTCGTCGCCGCCCGCGTCGATCGGCGCGGTGCGGTACAGACTCGATTTGGCGACCACGGTGATGGTGTGCTGTTGCGCGAGACACACCACCGCGTCTTTGAGGGTCTGGCGCGCATCCCCCAGATTTGCGCCAATTCCCAGCCAGGCAACCGTCATGGCTTCACTTCCTGCGGCTATCGTTGCAAAGGCGCTGCTGCGGCGCCCGCACGGTGCTGCGCCGGCATGGCGTCAGTCTTCGTACGGGCCGTCGTCGTCATGGTGGTGCGCCGAATCCGTTTCCGTGCCTTCGGCGCCGGTCCCGGCTTCGCCCGTTTTGCGGCCCTTCGCGCCACCACGACGGCGGCGCTTGCGCGGCGAACGTTCACGGCTGCCACCAGCGTTGAGCAGCGTTTCACGCGCGGCCGGATCGCCGCTGATGAAGTCGGTCCACCATTGACCGGTTTCCATCTCGAGCTCGCCCGACTCGCAGCGCAGCAGGAGGAAATCATACCCCGCTCTGAAGCGCGGGTGTTCCAGCAGCTTGATCGCACTGCGGCCGCGTTTTTCGAGGCGCAGTTGCAGGCCCCAGATCTCGCGCATATCCGACGAGAAGCGGCGATGGATCGCCAGCTTTTCGGTCTGCACGTCGATCACGTCGTCCATCGCGCGATGCAGCGCCGGCACCGGGAATTCGCCCTCGGCCGTGTATTGCTGAAGACGTTGCTGGACGTCGTGCCAGAGCAGCGTGGCGAACAGGAAGCCCGGCGAAACCGGCTTGCCTGCGCGCACGCGCGCGTCGGTGTTCGACAGCGCGAGCGTGATGAAGCGCTCGCCTTGCGGCTGTTCGAGCACCACGTCGAGCAGCGGCAGCAGGCCGTGATGCAGGCCTTCCTTGCGCAGCCACTTCAGGCATTCGAGCGCGTGGCCCGAAAGCAGCAGCTTGAGCATCTCGTCGAACAGACGCGCCGCCGGCACGTTGTTGATGAGATCGGCCATTTCCTTGATCGGCGCGCGCGTGTGATCTTCGATCTCGAAGCCGAGCTTGGCCGCGAAACGCACCACACGCATCATGCGCACCGGGTCTTCGCGATAACGCGTGGCCGGGTCGCCGATCATGCGCAGCAGACGCGCGCGCATGTCGGCCATGCCGTTGTGGTAGTCCAGCACCGTTTGCGAGGCCGGATCGTAGTACATCGCGTTGATCGTGAAGTCGCGGCGCGTGGCGTCTTCGTGCTGCTCGCCCCAGACGTTGTCGCGCAGCACGCGGCCGCTGGCGTCGACGTGATGGGTCTTGCGGTCGAGTTCGTCGCGGCGCATACGCTTTTGCGGCGCGGCCGGTGCCGCAGCAGGCGGTGCATCCACCAGCGCGCGGAAGGTCGAGACTTCGATGATTTCCTGGCCGAACTGCACGTGCACGATCTGGAAGCGGCGGCCGATGATGCGCGCGCGGCGGAACAGCTTCTGCACCTGTTCGGGCGTGGCGTCGGTGGCGACGTCGAAGTCCTTGGGCGCGACGCCCAGCAGCAGGTCGCGCACCGCGCCGCCGACGATGAACGCGCGGAAGCCCGCCTGTTGCAGACCTTCGGTCACGCGCACGGCGTTACGCGAAATCAGCGACGGGTTGATGCCATGCACGTCGGACGACAGGATCACGGGCGCGGCCGGATCGCGCGCGGCCTTACCGGCGCGCGGCTTCGTTTCCTTCTTGACCGTGACGGTCTTGCGACGCGTGCGGGTGGCGGTGCCGACGGCGGTGTCGCCGTCATGCGAGGCGGCGCGGGTGTCGTCGGCATGGTCGCCATGTTCGCCCTGTTGGCCTTCGAGGGCGGCGTCGTCCTGGCCGAACAGCTTGCGGATGAATTTCTTGATCACGATGCCTGGAACAAATCGAGGATGCGCCAGCCTGCTTTTTGCGCGTGGGCGCGCAGGGTGTCGTCGGGGTTGGTCGCGATCGGGTCGGTGACTTTCTCGAGCAACGGAATGTCGTTGTGCGAGTCGCTGTAGAAGTAGCTGCGCTCGAAATCGGCCCAGCTCTTGCCCATCGAGGCAAGCCAGGCTTCGACGCGGGTGATCTTGCCTTCGCGGAAGCTCGGCGTGCCCGTCGGGCGGCCGGTGAATGCCGAGGCGGGGTGTCCGTCCACGGTTTCGACTTCGCACGCGATCAGCTTGTCCACGCCAAAGGCTTCGCCGATGGGCGCCGTGACGAATTCGTTCGTCGCGGTGACCATGCAGACGAGGTCGCCGGCGTCCTTGTGCTCGCGCACGAGTTCGATCGCCACCGGCAGGATGGCCGGTTTGATGACTTCGTGCATGTACTGGTCGTGCCAGGCCTTGAGTTCCGCGCGCGTATGCTTCGCGAGCGGCGTGAGGGCGGCGACGAGGTACGCGTTGATATCGAGCGTGCCGGCCTTGTACTGGCCGTAGAAGAAGTCGTTCTGCTCGGTGAAGCGCTCGGCGTCCACGAGACCGAGCTTCACCATGAAGCGGCCCCATTCGTGGTCGCTGTCGGTGGGGATCAGCGTGTGATCGAGATCGAAAAGTGCGAGATTAGCCATGGGCGCTCATTTTACTTGAAGCGGGTGAAGCCGTTGCCCGTACCGGCTTGGGCCGGCGCGGCGGGCTGCTGATCGGTTGAGGTGTCGGTCTGGCCGTCGGCGGCGCTGGGCGAGGCCTGCGCGGGCGCGGCGCGCGTGCCTGGGGCGCTGGAATCGGCGGATTCGCTGGATTCGCCAGCGGCGGCAGCATCGGCGGCGGGTGCGGCATCGGCATCGGCATCGGCGGCGGACGGCGGGTTCGGGCCGTGCGGATTAGCGGCGGACGGTTGATCGGCTTGATCTTCCGCTGCGGGCGGATCGAGATCGCCGTTCAGTTCGCCGCTCATTTCGTTGCTGACATCGGCGTTGACTTCGCCTTGCAGGTCGGTGCCCAGTTCGCGATGCACGACGTCGCGGAATTTGACCCCCAGTTCGCCATCGACGTTATCGGTGGGCGGCTGGAACGGCTTTTCGCCGAGCGATTCGAGCGACTCGCGCGCCTGCTGGGCCGGCGGTTTGGGCGCTTCGTAGTCGGGATCGGACGATGCGTGTTCCAGCCCTTCCTGGGGCGGGAACAGTTCGAGTTCGACGCCGGCCGGGGCGCGGGCGGACGCTTCTGCTGCATCGTCCAGTTCCGCGCTGGGATCGGCGGGATCGGCGAGATCGAGCGCGGCGTCCACCTCGGCTTGCGTCGCCAGCGCTACGCCGTCGTTGCCCGCGAGCGCCGCGGGGCTCAGCGGACCTTCGCCGCTTGCCAGCATCGTGCGCAACAGCGGCAGCGTCACCGCGCGCTTTTGCTCCAGCGAGAAGCGGTCGAGCGCGTCGAGCAGGCGCATCAGGCTCGGCATGTCGCGGCGGAAGTGCGTGAGCAGATAGGCGGGCACATCGTCGGCGAGATTGATGCCGCGCTCGCGCGCAGCCTGCTTGAGCACGGCGGCCTTGCCCGCATCCGAGAGCGGCGCGAGATGGAACACCAGCCCCCAGCCCAGACGTGTGCGCAGATCTTCGCGCACCGCGAGCCCCATCGGCGGCGCATTGCCGGTGGCGACCAGCGCCGTGCCGGGGTTCGAGCGCACCTCGTTGAAGAGGTTGAAGAGGGCGATCTGCTGCGCGCCCGTGAGCGAGTCGCAGTCGTCCACGGCGTAGATCGTCACGCGCGCGTCGAAGGTGAAGGCGGCGAGACCGCTTTGCGGCCCGAGATAGCGCACGTGGCCCGGCGGCGCTTCATAGGCCAGCGAGCGCAGCAGATGCGAGCGGCCGTTACCCGGCTCGCCCCAGACGTAGAACGTGCGGTCGGCCTTCGGATCGACGCCCGCGGCGAGCGCGGCATCGAGCCCGCGCAGGCGCGCGACCAGCTCCGCGTTGGCGCCGGTGTGGAAGTTGTCGAAGGTCGATGGCGGCGGAGTGCCGAGATCGAGCGTTAGCTGTCGCTGCACGGTATGTGTGGCCGAAGTCCCGGGTCTCTCTGTGTCTGCTCGTCGTGTGTGCTTGCGGCTCAGTTACGGTAGAGCGCGCTGGCGAGATAGCTGCGGCGCAGTTCGCGCAGGGCGATCGACAGGATCGCGCTGGCCGGCAGCGCGAGCAGCACGCCGAAGAAACCGAACAGTTGCCCGAAGGCGAGCAAGGCGAAAATCACCGCCAGCGGATGCAGGCCGATACGTTCGCCCACCAGCCGCGGCGTGAGGAAAAAGCCTTCGAGGACCTGGCCCACGCCGTAGATCAAGGCGACTGCGCCAAAACCATACCAGCTACCGAATTGCAAAAGTGCGGCAACGAGCGCGAGCACGAGGCCCGTCGCGTATCCGAGATACGGGATCAGCACCGCGAGGCCCGTGAATACGCCCACCGGCAACGCCACTTCGAAGCCCGCAATCGACAGCGTGATCGCGTAGAAGGCCGCGAGAATCGCCATCACCAGCAACTGGCCGCGCAGATATTGCGCGAGCATGCGATCCATTTCGCCCGCCAGTTCCATGGTGCGCGCGAACCAGCGGCGCGGGATGAAGGTCTGCACGCGCGCGAGCATCGCGTTCCAGTCGTACAGCAGATAGAACAGCACGAGCGGCACCAGCACGGCGTTCGAGACCACTTCGAGCGCCACGTTGCTGCTGGTGCGGATCGAGGTCCACGCGTAGAGCGCGATGGTCTGCGCGCTGCCTTCGACGCGGCTCGTGATCATGTCGCGCAGGCTCTGGAAATCGAGCATGTCGTCGCTTACGCCGAGAAACGCGAGCTTGGGCGTGAGCCAGTCGTGCAGATGCGTGATCATCGCGGGCACCTGCTGCTTGAGCTGCGGCCCTTCCTTCTGGATCACGGCGAGCAGCAGCACGACCAGCATCGTCACGACCAGCGCGAAAAACAGCATCATGGTGAGCGCGGCGAGTCCGCGCGGCACGCGCCGGCGCACCAGCCAGGCTACGCCGGGCTGCAGCACGTAAGCCAGCAGGCCGCCGAGCAGGAAGGGCGTGAGCACCGGGCGCAGCAGCCACAGCACGATGCCGAAGGCGAGCGCGAGCGCAGCCCAGATAAAGGCCTGACGCTGGTACGGCGTGAAAATCGGTGTGTTCTGCGACAAAACGTGGTTTTCCGCGTAGTTTTCCGGTTGGTGTGCGGGCTGGCGAAGTCGTAGCCGGACATTTTTTTGCCGGTGTTTCGCCTTGTCTCCTGCCCGTTCTGGCGCGCCGCAGCGCGGCTGCTTTTGCCGCACTCGTGCCGCGCGTCTTACCCTCGTCCCAAAATACTCACCCTGGGCGCGGGGGCGGGGCGCCGTCAATCGGTTAAAATCGCATTTTACCGACCTTCTGGCGCTTCCCCATGAATCAACCGAAATCCGGCCCCGCTAATCAGGAACAAGGCCTCTCCTACGCCGACGCTGGCGTCGACATGGTCGCGGGCGACGCGCTCGTCGACCGCATCAAGCCGTTTGCGAAGAAGACCCTGCGCGAAGGCGTGATGGGCGGCATCGGCGGATTCGGCGCGCTGTTCGAAGTGCCGAAGCGTTACAAGGAACCGGTGCTGGTTTCGGGCACCGACGGCGTGGGCACCAAGCTGCGCCTCGCGTTTCATCTGAACAAACACGACACGGTCGGCCAGGATCTCGTCGCGATGAGCGTCAACGACATCCTCGTGCAGGGCGCCGAGCCGCTGTTCTTCCTCGACTACTTCGCCTGCGGCAAGCTGGACGTCGATACGGCGGCCACGGTCGTGCAGGGCATCGCGCAAGGTTGCGAACTGTCGGGCTGCGCGCTGATCGGCGGTGAAACGGCCGAAATGCCGGGCATGTACCCGGACGGCGAATACGATCTGGCCGGTTTCGCGGTTGGCGCGGTCGAAAAGAGCAAGATCATCGACGGCAGCACCATCACCCCGGGCGACGTGGTGCTGGGTCTGGCTTCGAGCGGCATCCACTCGAACGGTTTCTCGCTGGTGCGCAAGATCATCGAGCGCGCGAACCCGGACCTGAACGCCGACTTCGACGGCCGCACGCTGGGCGACGCGCTGATGGCGCCCACGCGCATCTACGTGAAGCCGCTGCTCAAGCTGATGGAAACCATCACCGTGAAGGGCATGGCGCACATCACCGGCGGTGGTCTGGTCGAAAACATTCCGCGCGTGCTGCGCGAGGGCCTCACGGCTGAGCTCGATCACGCCGCATGGCCGCTGCCGCCGCTGTTCTCGTGGCTGCAGAAGGAAGGCGGTGTCGCCGATGCGGAAATGCATCGCGTGTTCAACTGCGGCATCGGCATGGCCGTGGTCGTGGCGGCCGATCAGGCCGACGCAGCCGCTGCACAGCTGGCAGCAGCGGGCGAGCAGGTCTGGAAGATCGGCTTCGTGCGCGAAAGCCGCGAAGGCGAAGCGCAGACCGTGGTGGTCTAAGGCGACCCCGTCTGAGCCGACCCCGTCCGAGCCGACCCGGTCCTGGCGCAAAAAAGCCCGCCAATCTGGCGGGCTTTTTTCATGGTGCGCGGTAAAGCGTCACAACACCGTGCGCACGTGCCACAACTCCGGGAACAGCACCACATCGAGCATCTTGCGCAGATACGGCGCGCCATTGGTGCCGCCCGTGCCCTGCTTGAAGCCGATGATGCGCTCCACCGTCGTCACGTGGCGGAAGCGCCACTGACGGAACGCGTCCTCCAGATCGACGAGTTCTTCGGCCATCTCGTACAGATCCCAGTGCTTCGAGGGATTGCGATAAATCTCCAGCCACGCGGCCTCGACGCTCTTGTCGTGCTCCGTCGCCTCGCTCCAGTCGCGCGTCAGGCGTTCCGGCGCGATCGCAAAACCGCGCCGCGCGAGCAGGCGGATCACTTCGTCGTAGAACGACGGCGCTTCGAGCGTCGCCTTCACCTGCGCATGAATCTCGGGCCGATGCTCGTGCGGCTTGAGCATCTGCGCGTTCTTGTTGCCGAGCAGAAACTCGATCATCCGGTACTGGTACGACTGGAAGCCCGACGAAGCGCCCAGATACGGCCGCATCGCCGTGTATTCCGAAGGCGTGAGCGTCGAGAGCACGCTCCACGCCTGCACCAGTTGTTCGAGGATGCGCGAGACGCGCGCAAGCTGCTTGAACGCCGGCGGCAACGCGTCGCGATGCACGTTGGCGAGCGCCGCGCGCAGTTCGTACAGCGCGAGCTTCATCCAGAGTTCGCTGGTCTGATGCTGGACGATGAACAGCATCTCGTTGTGATCGGGCGAAAGCGGATGCTGCGCACTGAGCACTGAATCCAGCCCAAGGTAATCGCCGTAGCTCATCGACTTCGAAAAGTCGAGCTGCGCGTCGTGCCAGCCTTCGCCCTGTTCTGCCTCTGCGGCGGCGGCCGAGGGCTGCGTGGCGCTTTGCACCGGCGCAGCACCATGGCCGAACGGACAACCGCCGCGCGGCGCTTCGTTCGGCGTGTTCGCGTCCTCGGGCACGCCCGGAATCTGCATATGGTCGTTCATCGCGCGCTCCTCAGGTCACCGCGCCGCGCGCAGCGAATTCGGGCTTGCGCCAGTATTCGGTCGCGAGCACATCGCGCAGCGTTTCGACGGCGTCCCAGACATCGACGTAACGCACATAGAGCGGCGTGAAGCCAAAGCGCAGCACGCGCGGCTCGCGATAATCGCCGATCACGCCGCGCGCGATCAGCGCCTGCATCACCTCGTAACCGTGCGGATGCTCGAAGCTCACATGCGAGCCGCGCTGCGCGTGTTCGCGCGGCGTGACGAGCGTCAGATCGAGGCCGGCGCAACGCGTTTCCACCAGTTCGATGAAGAGATCGGTGAGCGCGAGCGACTTGGCGCGGATCGCCTGCATATCGGTTTGCAGGAACACGTCGAGACCGCATTCGATGAGCGCCATCGACACGATCGGCTGGGTGCCGCACAGATAGCGGCCGATGCCGTCGTCCGGGCGATAGGTCGGGTTCATTTCGAACGGCGACTTGTGGCCCCACCAGCCCGACAGCGGCTGCGAAAAGCTGTTCTGGTTGCGCTTGGGCACCCACACGAAGCCCGGCGAACCGGGGCCGCCGTTCAGGTATTTGTACGTGCAACCCACGGCGTAGTCGGCGTTCACGCCGTTCAGGTCGACCGGCACCGCGCCCGCCGAATGCGCGAGATCCCACAGCGCCAGCGCGCCTTGTGCGTGGATGTGTTCGGTGAGCGCGCGCATGTCGTGCATCTCGCCGGTGCGATAGTTCACGTGCGTGATCATCGCCACGGCCACGTCGTCGCGGATCGCGGCGGGCAGCTCGGACGGATCGTCCACGAGACGCAGCTCGTAGCCGCGATCGAGCTGCTCGATCAGCCCTTGCGCGATGTACAGATCGCTCGGAAAGTTCGAGCGCTCGGAGACGATCACGCGGCGCTTCGGGTCGCGCTCGTTCTGCACGCGCAGCGCGGCGGACAGCGCCTTGAAGAGGTTGATCGAAATGGTGTCGGTGACCACCACTTCGTTTTCGGCCGCGCCGATCAGCGGGGCGAGCTTGTTGCCCAGACGACGCGGCAGCGCGAACCAGTCGGCGGTGTTCCAGCTGCGGATCAGGCCTTCGCCCCATTCGCCGCCGATCACGGCCTGGGCGCGCGCGGCGCTGGCGCTCGGCGGCACGCCCAGCGAGTTGCCGTCGAGGTAGATGGTTTCGGGGGCGAGCGTGAATTGCTCGCGCAGAGCCGCGAGCGGGTCGGCGCTGTCGGCGGCCAGGGCTTCGTTACGGTCGTTCATATCGATGGCGAATCGTGTAGGTGTCTGTGGGCGATTGCGGGGCAACCGGTTTTCTTTCAGTGCGTTTTATGCGGGCAACGCGCGCAACACGGCGCGCACGGGGCTGGCGTCGAGCGTCGCGAACTTCAGCGGCAGCGCGATCAGCTCGTAGTCGCCGGCCTCGATGTCATCGAGCACGATGCCTTCGAGAATCGCCATGCGATGCGCGCGGATGCGGTGATGCGAGTCCATCGTCTTCGATTCCTGCGGGTCGAGCGAAGGCGTATCGATACCGATCAGACGCGCACCGCGCGCCGCCAGCAGATCGACGGTTTCGGGCGCGACGGCACAGAACGCGCTGTCCCAGCGGTCCTGCGGCGCCTTTGCGTACGTGCGCAGCAACACGCGCGGCGGCAGGTTATCGAGCGCGCCTTCCACGTGTTCGGGCAGCACGAGCGGCGCGGCGCCCATGCAATGAATGACACGGCACGCGCCGATATACACGTCGAGCGGCACTTCGCCGATCGGTGCGCCTTCGGCGTCGTAGTGCAGCGGCGCGTCGGTGTGCGCGCCGGTGTGCGGCGAGAGCGTCACGCGCGCCACATTGACCGGCGAGCCGGCTTCTATGCGCCAGACGCGCTCGACGTTGACGGTCGTGTCGCCCGGCCAGACGGGCGTGGCGGGGTGGATCGGCGGGGAGATATCCCAAAGGTTTTTCATCTTGATGACAGGGTTGTCCGCGTGTTGTTCGAATGATAGGCAACCGCTTGCGAAATGTGCTTGCGAAAAAAACGTCTTACGCTACAGTTCTTGGCACATAATTTGTTACAAGACGGGAAAGGGGACCAAATATGAACGCTATCTCGCTCGACGCCACCGATTGCCGGATTCTTTCCGTGCTGCAGAACGAGGGCCGTATCAGTAACCTCGATCTGGCCGAACGTATTTCACTGTCGCCGTCCGCGTGTCTGCGGCGGCTGCGCCTGCTGGAAGAGCAGGGCGTGGTCGAGCGCTACCGCGCCAGTCTGAACCGGGAGATTCTCGGTTTCGAGATGGAAGCCTTCGTCCAGGTGTCGATGCGCAACGACCAGGAAAGCTGGCACGAGCGCTTTGTCACGGCGCTGCGCGACTGGCCCGAGGTGGTGGGCGCCTACGTGGTGACGGGGGAAACGCACTATCTGCTGCGCGTGCTGGCGCACAACCTCAAGCACTACTCGGATTTCGTGCTCAACAAGCTCTACAAGGCGCCGGGCGTGATGGATATCCGCTCGAACATCGTGCTCACGACGCTCAAGCTGGACGCGGGCGTGCCCGTCGAGCTGATCGCGCAGCGCGGCGAGCCGAAAGCGCCTTGAATGGGTTCTGATGTGTGCTGAGCCGACGCGCAAAAACGCAAAGCCCGGCGCATGGGCCGGGCTTTCGGTGCTGCTGTCTTCGGCCTAGAGCGGCTCGATCTGATGAAAGCCGCCGCCGTGGAATACCAGCGGCGAGGCCTGATCGAGATCCTCGCGCACGCCGCAGCGCTCCACTTCGCCGACGAAGATGACGTGATCGCCTTCGTCGTAGCGGCTGCGGTTATGGCACTCGAACCACGCGATTGCACCGTCCAGCACCGGCATGCCCGAGTCGCCGGCCGCGTGCGAGACGCCTTCGAAACGGTCGCCCTTCACGGTGGCGAAGCGCTTGCAGAGGTCGAGCTGCGACGCCGCGAGCACATTCACCACATAATGGCTGTTGCTGCGGAACACGGGCATCGACGCCGAACGCGTCGCCAGGCTCCAGAGCACCAGCGGCGGATCGAGCGACACCGAGTTGAACGAACTCGCGGTAATGCCGATGAGCTGGCCGTCGGGCGCACGGGTCGTAATGACCGTTACGCCGGTCGCGAACTGGCCGAGCGCGCGGCGAAACGCAGCGACGTCGAAGTTGGGCGGGCTGGCGCGGCGGGTCATCGCGGCGCGCCTTGGGGCAGGACGGGCGCAGCGGGCACGAAGCCGGCGCGCGGAGCGGAAGTCGGAATGAACGTCATGTGGAATTTCGGCGAATTGCCCCAATTTTAGCCAAAAGCAGCGGGCGACTGGGTGTATAGACCCACTCGCGCAGCGGTTACCGCGTATTGCGCGTGGCGCGCCCGCCCTCATCAAAGGAGAGTTGAGCATGAGTCAGACGATCGAAACGGCCACCCTGGGCGGCGGATGTTTCTGGTGTCTCGAAGCGGTCTATCTGCGCGTGGACGGCGTGGAAGCGGTGGAATCGGGCTATGCGGGCGGCCAGACCGTCAATCCGACCTACGAGCAGGTCTGCGACGGCGCCACGGGCCACGCGGAAGTCGTGAAGGTCGATTTCGATCCCGCGAAGATCAGCTATCGCGAGATTCTCGACATTTTCTTTGCGATCCACGATCCGACCCAGTTGAACCGCCAGGGCAACGACGTCGGCACGCAGTATCGCTCGGCGATCTTCACGCACTCGCCGCAACAGGCGGAGATCGCCGGGCAGGCAATCCGCGAACTGGCGGCCGAAGGCATCTACGACGGCAAGATCGTCACGCAGGTGCTGCCGCTCGACGGCAACTACTTCCCGGCCGAGGCGTATCACCAGAACTACTTCGCGCAGCATCCGGATCAGGGTTATTGCGCGTTCGTGGTGGCGCCGAAGGTGGCGAAGTTCCGGCAGAAGTTCGCGCATCGGCTCAAGGCTTGAGCGCGCGTAGCTAAGACACGTTGAGCAAACGCGTCGATCAATTCGGGTAGTTCGCGGCGGCGGGCGCGGTTCGAGGTTTCGGACCGCGCCCGCCGCTTTTTATGGCGCCGATTCGCCGGATTCTGAACGCAATCGCGCCATTTCCTCGCCGATCGCCTGGCCGAGCTTCTGGCACGTCAGCGGCGCCGATCCTTCCGCCTTGTTGTTGGTCGTGATCAGCACCGGCTGGCCCGCGATCGCATAGCGCGCGGCCAGTTCGGCGAGCGCGTCGCGCGTGTGCGGATCTTCGTCGACGAGCTTGTCGAACGGTTCGTAGCGCGCTTTCGCCTGTTCGTACTTGAAGCCGCTATGCAGGCTCCAGCGCACGATCAGCGGCCCGGCGGGCGCTTCGCCGTCCATCAGCGCGAGCGCGGCCGCCTGGCGCAGCGGGTCCGGCATGCGCGCGTGCAGCCCGACGCAGTAGCGCACGCCCGCCGCGCGCAGCATGCGCACGAAACGCGGCGTCAGCAGAATGCCGTCGCGGATCTCGACGGCGTAGCAGGTCGCGTCGCCCGGCGCGGCGTCTTCGGCGGGTGCGGGCAAAGGCGGCAGCGCGGCGAGAAAGGCGCCCAGACGCTCGACGAACACGGTGGGATCGGCGAGCAGTTGATCGGGCAGCGGCGGGAACTGGAACACCAGCGCACCCGCTTTCGCGCCCAGACCGGCGAGGCAAGGCTCGATGAAATCGCGCGCGGCGATTTCGGCGCTCAGAAAGCACGGGTTCGCCGCGACCGGCTCGCCGCGATCGCCGCGCACGCTCGCATCGGTGACGAGCGCGGGCGCCTTGACGATAAAGCGGAAGTGATCCGGCACCTGCTGCGCGTAACGCAGGTAGTCGGTGACGGTGAGCGGCGCGTAGAACGAGCGGTCGATGCTCACCGAGCGCAGCAGCGGATGCGCGCCGTAGGCCGCGAGGCCGTCGCGCGCGAGCTTCGAGTTGCTGTAATCGTCGCCGTAGACGATGCCGTTCCAGCCCGGAAACGACCACGACGATGTGCCCAGACGCACGCTCGCGGGCAGAGCGGCGGCCACGTCCAGCACGTCCGGCGTGGGCTCGGCGGGCAGCACGCCGCGCGCGCGGCGTTTGGGTTTTTCGGGGGCGTCGGTGGGGCGGGGCGGCTTTGCTTCGGCATCGGCATCGACCGACGAAACGCGCGCCGCACGCTTTGGTGGCGGCTCGGGCGGCACGAAGCCGAACAGATCGGTCTGGGTTTCGGCAGGGCGTTCGGCGCTGGCGCTGCGCCGCGTGCGAGGCGCGCCACGCGAGCCGCGCGCATCACCGCCGCCTTGAGGCGCCGATGTCGGTCCATCCTGATCCAGCGCCCCAAAAAGGCCGTCGTCGCGTTCGTTCATGCAGGTTTCAAGGTGGCGAGCGAGGGCGGTCGGTGAAAAAAGCCGCCCGCCTCACTCGCACCGGCGCATCAGAGCGGCTTCTCGTAGATATAGCGGCGCGACCACGGCAGCGTCGCCGCGCTGCGGCCGGCCTTGCGGCAGACGATCTGATAGATCGACACGTCGTCGTGCTCGAACGCGTAGGCGCAGCCCGCCAGATACACGCGCCAGATGCGGAATTTCTCGTCATCGACGAGTTGTTTCGCTTCCTCGGCGCGCGCCTCGAAGTTATCGGCCCACAGGTCGAGCGTGTGCGCATAGTGACGGCGCAGGCTCTCCACGTCAACCGCTTCCAGCCCGCCGCGCTGCGCCGCTTCGAGCGCGAGGCTGATATGCGGCAGCTCGCCGTCCGGGAACACGTAACGGTCGATGAACTCGCCGCCGCCGAGCGCCGTCTCGCCGCTTTCCGCGTCGCTCGAGGTGATGCCGTGATTCATGGCGATGCCATCGTCGGCGAGCAGTTCGCGCACTTTCGTGAAGTAGCCCGGCAGATTCTTGCGCCCGACGTGCTCGAACATGCCCACGCTGGTGATGCGGTCGAACTGGCCCTGAATGTCGCGATAATCCTGCAGACGGATCTCGATGCGATCGCCGAGCCCGGCCGCCTTCACGCGTTCGGTGGCGAGATCGAACTGGTTCTGCGAGAGCGTCACGCCCACGCAGCGCGCGCCGAACTTCTGCGCTGCGCGCAGCACCAGCGCGCCCCAGCCGCAGCCGATATCGAGCAGCGTCTGACCTTCCTGCAGCTGGATCTTGGTGAGGATGTGGTCGATCTTCTTGATCTGCGCGGTAGCGAGATCTTCATCGCCGTTCTCGAAATACGCGCACGAATAGACCATGTTCTCGTCGAGCCAGAGCTTGTAGAACTCGTTCGAGACGTCGTAGTGATACTGGATGGCTTTTTTATCGGTGCTCTTCGAGTGCGTGAAGTAGCGGCGCATGCGCGCGAGCTTGCTGGCGCTCGTGACCGTATTGCGGGCAAGCGAATAGCCGATGTTGATGATATCGGCGACCTTGCCTTCGATATCGATCTTGCCCTTCACGTAGGCCTCGCCGAGATTGTCGAGGCTCGGTTCGAGCAGCAGCGGCAGCGCCGATATCGTGTTGACCTTCAGCGTGACCTGCGGCGCGGCGAAGTGGCCGAAGTCGTATTGCTGGCCGCTCCAGAGCACGAGCCGTGCGGGCAGATTGGCCTTGGTGCGCACATCGTCGACCCACTGTGCGAGTTTTTTCTCCCAGAACATGCGTTTTTCTCCTGTCGTCCCAAGCGGGTTGTTTGCGGCCGGTGAGGGGCGATCGGACGTGATCGCGCGTTTCCAGCCGAAAGACAAAAGCAGTAGGCAATGCGTGCTACGAGGCAAAACTGACTGACGCGGCGCCGGCGTCCAGTGGGCGATGGCGCGCTTGTATCGGGTGATGCGGGTGTTGCAGATGATGCGGCGTTACGGCATTACGGCATTAAGGCGATCGCTTGCGGGTGAAACTCGAGACTCAGCGACGCGCACGGATGGGCGCGCGCCGCTGTCCTGCCGATGCACTCAGGGCGCGAGCCGTTCGATGCGCCACGCGGCGTCTGCCTGCGCGCTATCGCGCGTGTAGCGGATACGGTCATGCAGCCGCGACGGCCGGCCTTGCCAGAATTCGATGGCCGTAGGCACGAGGCGATAGCCGCCCCAGTGCGGCGGACGCGGCGGCGCATCGCCGTA
The DNA here is from genome assembly GCF_017104965.1 of Paraburkholderia sp. Ac-20340. Lineage (GTDB taxonomy): Bacteria > Pseudomonadota > Gammaproteobacteria > Burkholderiales > Burkholderiaceae > Paraburkholderia. The sequence goes on along the minus strand of NZ_JAAGPR010000002.1, from coordinate 347,253 downwards.
CTGTGCGCTGATTTCGCGCTCGCGCGCTTCGAGTTGCGCCCGGTCCTGAATCACCGCGCTTTGCTCCGAGGCCCACGCGCCAATGCGCGAACCGAGCGGGCGCGACTGGTAGTAAGCATCGCTTTCCGCTGCGCTGGTTTTCTCGACGCGTCCTTCGATGCGCACCTGACGCTCGAGTTCGACCCAGTGGAACAGCAGCGCGGCGTTCGGATTGGCCGTGAGTTCGTGGCCCTTGCGGCTGTCGTAATTGGTGAAGAACACGAAGCCGCGCTCGTCCACGCCCTTGATCAGCAGGATGCGCGCGGCCGGACGGCCTTCGGCGTCGACGGTCGCGACGGTCATCGCATTGGGTTCGGGCAATTGCGCGTCGAGCGCCTGGGCGAACCAGGCCTGGAACTGGCGGATCGGATCGGCATCGACGTCGGCGGCATCGAGCGAGCCGAGCGAGTAGTTCTTGCGGAGATCGGCGAGGGAGGTCATTTTTTATGCAGACGCTTCAATGCGGACAAGTATAACCAGAATGCAGGGCCGGATGCCGCGAGCGGCCCGCCGCGCAGGCCGGCAGGAGACCGGCGAGGCAAGGGCAAGCTCGATGAGGCGCGATCAGGCAAAATACGGGTCTTGCCAGGGCCGTGACAGTCGTGCGATCGGTCCGCTTTCGATTTGCTACCGTCATGTCCAGTACACCGCTTTCCGCTTCGGCCACCACGTTCCCACCTGCGGCCGATTCCGCCGATCTTACCGCGCCAGGCGCGGCCGATGTTGCCGACCGGGCGCGCCGCTTCGGCGGCGTGGCGCGGCTTTACGGCGCACCCGCGCTCGAAGCGTTCGAGCGCGCGCACGTTGCCGTGATCGGCATCGGCGGCGTGGGCTCGTGGGTCGCGGAGGCGCTCGCGCGCAGCGCGATCGGCACGCTGACGCTGATCGATCTCGACAATGTCGCCGAGAGCAACACCAATCGCCAGATTCACGCGCTCGACGGTAACTACGGCAAGCCGAAGGTCGAGGCGATGGCCGAGCGCATCAAGCTGATCAACCCGGAATGCGACGTGCGGCTGGTGGAGGATTTCGTCGAGCCGTCGAATTTCGACGCGCTGCTGGGCGGCGGTTTCGACTACGTGGTGGACGCGATCGATAGCGTGCGCACCAAGACGGCGCTGATCGCGTGGTGCGTCGAGCATCGCGTGCCGCTGATCGCCGTGGGCGGCGCGGGCGGCCAGCTGGACCCGACGCGCATCCGTATCGACGATCTCGCGCTGACGATTCAGGACCCGCTGCTGTCCAAGGTGCGCGGGCAGTTGCGCAAGCTGCACGGTTTCCCGCGCGGCCCGAAGGCGCGCTTCAAGGTGAGCGCGGTGTATTCGGACGAGCCGCTGATTTACCCGGAAGCGGCGGTGTGCGATGTCGATAGCGAAGCCGAACACGTGGCGACTTCGCCGGGGCATCAAGGGCCGGTGGGGCTGAACTGCGCGGGCTTCGGTTCGAGCGTGTGCGTGACCGCGAGCTTTGGTTTCGCGGCGGCGGCGTATGTGCTGCGCACGCTCGCGCATCAGGCGAACAAGCGCTGAAGCGGTTGAGGGGATCGGCGGCCTGCGTCGGCAGCTTGCGGCACAAGCGCAAGACACGCCGCGGCCGGGCGCTGCTTTCCCCGCTTCCACAAAAAAAGCCCGCATTTCGCGGGCTTTTTCCTTCCATCTGGTTCAGTTCAGCGTCGCGCTCAGCTTGCGGCGCCATTCGCTGACCAGTTGCGGCTGATGGTCGGCCAGATCGAACACCGACAACATCGTTTTGCGGCCGATATCCTCGCGGAAGGTGCGATCGCGCTTCACGATTTCCAGCAGATGCTCCAGCGCGCCCGCGTATTTGCGGCGCGCAATCAGCGCGCTCGCCAGATCGAAACGCGCTTCCAGATCTTCCGGATGGCTGGCGACGCGCGCTTCCAGCGCATCGGTCGGCGGCAGATCGGCGGAGGCGTCGAGCGCGTCCAGACGCGTCTTGAGCGCATTGAAACGCGCGTCGATGCCCTGCGTGGTCTTGGGCGAGAGCAGGTCGACTTCCTTGTGCGCTTCGTCGGCGCGGTTGTCGGCGAGCAGCAGCTCGATCAGGTCCATGCGCGCTTCGTCGAAGCCCGGGTCGTAGGCCAGCGCCGCCTGCAGCGCTTCATAGGCGTCCTCGCGGCGGCCTTCGGCGAGCGCTTCCTGAGCGGCGATGCGCGCGGCGTCGGCCGAATTCGGGATCAGGCGGTCGAGAAAGGCGCGCAACTGGCCTTCCGGCAGCACGCCGATAAACTGGTCCACGGCCTGGCGATCCGCGAAAGCGACGACGTGCGGAATGCTGCGCACCTGAAAATGCGCCGCCAGCTCCTGGTTTTCGTCGACGTTCACTTTCACGAGCTTCCATTTGCCCGCGTATTCGGCTTCGAGCTTTTCGAGCATCGGGCCGAGCGATTTGCATGGGCCGCACCACGGCGCCCAGAAGTCGACCAGCACGGGCGCGAGCGCCGACGCTTCGATCACGTCCTTTTCAAAAGTGGCCAGAGTGGTATCCATTGCGTCCTCGTTGGGAAAATTCCGTCTTTCGCGAAGATGGGGGCGAAACACCGCGCTTCAATATCGGGCGTTCGCAGGCTTCCGATGGTGTTGGCTGGCTCAGTGCGCCGGCTTTTTCTCGGGCAGCGGAATCCATTCCGTTTCGCCCGGCACCTGCCCCATTTCCTGGCGCGTCCACGCGGCCTTCGCGGCTTCGATCTTCTCGCGCGAACTGGCGACGAAATTCCATTCGATAAAGCGTTCGCCGTCGAGCTTTTCGCCGCCCAGCAACATCACGCGTGCGCCATTGGTGCTGGCGAGCGTGACGGTTTCGCCCGGCGTGAGCACGGCCATGGTGTGCTGTTCGAGCGGCGTGCCGTCGATCGCGAGGTCGCCTTCGACCAGATAGACGCCGCGTTCCTCATGCTCTGAATCGAGCGCGATGGCGCTGCCCGGCGCGAAATCGGCGGCCACGTAGAGCGTGCCGGAGAAGGTCTTGACGGGCGCGGTCGCGCCGAACGCCGTGCCCGCGATCACGCACATCGACACGCCGTTGCGCTCGACCTTCGGCAGCGTGGCGGCTGCGTGGTGGAAGAACGAGGGATCGGTGTCTTCGTGTTCGAGCGGCAGCGCCACCCAGGTCTGGATGCCGTGCATCGTCAGGCCGGTGTTGCGGTCTTCGTCGGGCGTGCGCTCCGAATGGACGATGCCGCGTCCCGCCGTCATCCAGTTGACGTCGCCGGGCAGAATTTTCTGATTCGAGCCGAGGGAGTCGCGGTGCATCAGGGCGCCGTCGTACAGATACGTGACCGTGGCGAGGCCGATATGCGGATGCGGGCGCACATCGACACCGGCGCCGTCGGCGAGTTTGGCCGGGCCCATGTGGTCGAAAAAGATGAACGGGCCGACGAGACGCGCGGCCATCGCGGGCAGCACGCGGCGCACGAACAGATTGCCGATGTCGCGCTGATGGGGCTTGAGGACCGCTTTGATCGATGAGGACATGACGCTTCCTTGATGAACCGGACGGTACGAATGCGAGGTATGGAGAACGCTGGATGCGGCGGTGCGGGCACCGCGCTGACAGGCGCCCATTCTAACGCCCGCTCTGACGGACTGCCGCTAAGCCCGTGTAAGGCTTTGCCCCGAGACCACCCCACCGCGCCCGACGCATGAGCGACGCAACCGTTAAACTTACAGATTCATTTGACAGAACAATAACCGGAGCTGGGGATGTCGCCGAAGGACTTGTTGCTCGCGCTGGTCGTGGTGGTCGCGTGGGGCGTGAATTTTGTCGTGATCAAGGTGGGCCTGCATGGCGTGCCGCCCTTGCTGCTGGGCGCGCTGCGCTTCACGCTGGCCGCGTTCCCGGCCGTGTTGTTCGTGAAGCGCCCGAAGCTGCCGCTGCGCTGGCTGCTCGCCTACGGCGCGACGATCTCGTTCGGCCAGTTCGCGTTTCTGTTCACCGCGATGTACGTGGGCATGCCCGCCGGTCTCGCGTCGGTCGTGCTGCAGGCGCAGGCGTTTTTCACGCTGGTGTTCGCGGCGTTTTTCCTCGGCGAGCGGTTTGGCGCGCAGAACGTCATCGGCCTGTTGATCGCGGCGGGCGGGCTGGCGGTGATCGGGCTGCAATCGACGGCGGGCGGGGCGAGCGCGCAGACCATGACCGTCGCCGGTTTCGTGCTCACGCTCTGCGCGGCCTGCATGTGGGCGCTCGGCAATATCGTCACGAAGAAGGTGGGCAAGGTCGATCTGGTCGGCCTCGTGGTGTGGGCGAGCCTGATTCCGCCGCTGCCGTTCTTCGTGCTCTCGTACTTCATCGAAGGGCCGCAGCGCATCGAAAGCGCGCTCGCGGGCATCGGCATGCCGTCGATCGGGGCGATCGTCTATCTGGCGTTTATCGCGACGATTCTCGGCTACAGCCTCTGGAGCCGTCTGCTGTCGAAGTATCCGGCCAGCCAGGTGGCGCCGTTTTCGCTGCTCGTGCCGATCGTCGGGCTGGCTTCGGCGGCGCTGCTGCTGGGCGAGCGCTTGAGCGCCGCACAAGTGGGCGGCGCGGCGCTGGTGATGGCGGGGCTGATGGTGAACGTGTTCGGCGGCTGGCTGAGACAGCGGCTGGCGGCGCGCACATAAGGCCGCTGCCCGACAAGCCGGGCACACGCCACAACGAAAAACGCCGCGCACCCCGAAGGATGCGCGGCGTTTTTTTCGCGCGATGCACTGACGCGTGCGCTCAGGTCATGCGGTTCTTCGCCAGCGGCGGATTGGCCGCGAAATAGCGCTTGATGCCCTTGAGAATCGCGTTGGCCATCTTCTCGCGATAGGCGTCGTCGTTCAGGCGCGTTTCTTCTTCGGGATTGCTGATGAAGGCCGTTTCCACGAGGATCGACGGAATATCGGGCGCCTTGAGCACCGCGAAGCCGGCCTGTTCGACCGAACCCTTGTGCAGATGGTTGATCTCGCCCACTTCGTTGAGCACGAAGCCGCCGTAGCGCAGCGAATCGCGAATCTGCGCCGTGGTGGACATGTCGAAGAGGGCGCGATTCACGGCCGCATCGGACGTCTTCACGTTGATGCCGCCGATCTGGTCCGACGAGTTTTCCTTGTTCGCCATCCAGCGCGCGGCCGCGCTCGACGCGCCGTGCTCCGAGAGCGCGAACACCGACGAGCCACGCGCCGAAGGCGTAGTGAACGCATCGGCGTGAATCGACACGAACAGATCTGCGCCCACGCGGCGCGCCTTCTGCACGCGCACGTTCAGCGGCACGAAGAAGTCGGCGTCGCGCGTCATCATCGCGCGCATATTGGGCTGGGCGTCGATCTTCGCGCGCAGCTTCTTGGCGATATCGAGCGCCACGTGCTTTTCATACGTGCCGGCGCTGCCGATCGCGCCCGGGTCCTCGCCGCCGTGGCCGGGGTCGATCGCCACGGTCAAGAGACGCGTGGTGCCGCCCTTGTTCGACTTCGGCGTGGTGAAGCCGTAGTTGTCGTCGTCCTTGGCGTCGTCGTCGTTCTGGGCCACGACGGGCGGTTTGGGCGCGGGCTTCGGCTTCGCGATGACAGCGGGCGGCACCGGCGGCGTGGGCCGGGGCGCGGCGCTGCCGTCGTTCTGCGCGTAACGCTGGAAAAAGGCTTCGCTGTTGTCGTGCGCGGGCGGCGTGTTCGGACCGGCGAGCGTGGAGGGCGTCGAAGGCGCGCTGTCACGCAGCGCCTGATGCGCGTCGAGCTGCTGCTGCTTGCGCTCGGTCTGCGCGAGCAGATCCATGAGCGGATCGGGCGCGACCGCCGGATAGAGGTCGAACACCAGCCGGTACTTGTACGAGCCGACCGGCTGCAGCGTGAACACCTGCGGCTTCACCGAACCCTTGAGGTCGAACACCATGCGCACGACATGCGGCTGATATTGCCCGACGCGCACGGCCTGGATCTGCGGATCGTTCGGCGTGATCTTGGAGACGAGGTTCTTCAGCGCGTCGTCGAGATCGAGACCGGTCAGGTCGACCACGAGCCGGTCGGGATTTTGCAGCAGCGTTTGCGTGGTCGTGAGCGGCTGATCCGATTCGATGGTGACGCGCGTGTAATCGCGCGCGGGCCAGACCCGCACGCCCATCACCGAATTGGCCCACGCGAGGCGCGGAACGGCCAGGCCGAGCACCAGCGAGGACGCGCCCGCTTTCAGGATCTGCCGGCGCCGCCAGTTGTGCGTGGCGGTGGCGGCCGACTCGATCGAGCGGAACGGTTTGATTAACATCTTTCTAGACATGCCTTTCCTGATGCGCTGTATGCGTATGCGGTGAGCACGCGGCCTTCGCCAAGCGGGCCGGGTTCGAGCTGGAATACGAGGTCGGGCACGCCGAGCAGGCCACCCGCGCGTTGCGGCCATTCGACGAGACAGACCGCACCTTGCGCGAAATATTCGCGAAAGCCGGCGTCGGCCCATTCGGCCGGATCGCTGAATCGATACAGATCGAAGTGGTAAAGCTGGAGTTCCCCGCCGGCATCGTCGGGGCGCGCGACGGTGTAGGGCTCGACGAGCGTGTAGGTGGGGCTGCGCACGCGGCCGTTATGGCCGAGCGCGCGCAGCGCGGCGCGCACGAGCGAGGTTTTTCCCGCGCCGAGGTCGCCGAGCAACTGCACGTGCAGGCCGGAGAATGCAGGCGCGGCAGGCGCCGGCTGGCCGGCATCCTGCGTGCGCAGGGCGTCGAGCGCGTGCGCAAAGCGTGCGCCGAACGCATCGGTGGCGGCTTCGTCAGCGAGCTCGAAGCGGCGTTCGAGTTGAACGGGGGCAGCGGGCAAGCTCGCGTGGTCCTGGTCGGACTGATCGGGCGTGTCGGGCATTCTCGTAAAATGGCGTGATGAACCCCTTGCTTTCCCCCTCGAACGAGGCGCGCGCAGTGAACGCAGCAGCCACATCGAACGAATCGACAGAATCGAACGCGGCGTCGAACGTGATGCCAGGCATGGGCGCGGCGGCTCAGGAGCCGGCTGCTGTGCTCGACGAAGCGGCGCTGGCCGCACTCGCGACGCGTATCCGCGCATGGGGGCGCGAGCTGGGGTTCGGTGCGATCGGTATCAGCGACACCGACCTGTCTCATGCCGAGGCGGGCCTTGCCGCGTGGCTCGAAGCGGGCTGCCACGGCGAGATGGATTATATGGCCAAACATGGCATGAAACGCGCGAGGCCCGCCGAGCTTGTGGCCGGTACGCGACGCGTTATCACGGCCCGCATGGCCTATTTACCGGCTGCAACGCTCGATGCCGACGCCCTCGCGCAGGGATCGGGAAAGATGCCCGAAAGTGCTTCGCAAGACTGGCGCCATCGCGAGCACGCGCGCCTGGCCGACCCGCAGGCGGCGGTCGTGTCGATCTACGCGCGCGGCCGCGACTATCACAAGGTCATGCGCGCGCGCCTGCAGCAACTGGCCGAACGCATCGAAGCGGAAATCGGCGCGTTTGGGTTTCGTGTCTTCACGGATTCGGCGCCGGTGCTCGAAGTGGAACTCGCGCAGAAGGCCGGGATTGGCTGGCGCGGCAAGCACACGCTGCTGTTGCAGCGCGACGCGGGTTCGCTGTTCTTTCTCGGCGAGATTTATGTGGATGTGCCGCTGCCGCCCGACGCCGACGATCCCGAATCGGCCGCGCCCGAAACGCCGGGCTCGCACTGCGGCAGTTGCACGCGCTGCATCGCCGCATGCCCGACGGGCGCGATCACCGAGCCGTATCGCGTCGATGCGCGGCGCTGCATTTCCTATCTGACGATCGAACTCAAGGGCAGCATTCCGGTGGAGATGCGCGAGCTGATCGGCAATCGCGTTTATGGTTGCGACGATTGCCAGCTCGTGTGTCCGTGGAACAAGTTCGCGCAGGCGGCGCCCGTTGCCGATTTCGATGTGCGCCACGGGCTCGATCGCGCGAGTCTCGTCGAGTTGTTCGGCTGGAGCGCCGCGCAGTTCGACGAGCGCATGCAGGGCAGTGCGATCCGGCGCATCGGTTTCGAAAGCTGGTCGCGCAATATCGCGGTGGCGATGGGCAATGCGCTGCGCGCGGCGGGCGCGCACGATGCGCCGGCGTGGCGCGCGGCGATGGTCGCGGCGCTGCGGGCGCGCGAAAATGACGAATCGGCGATCGTGCGCGAACATGTGCAATGGGCGCTGGAAGCGGCCTGAAGCCGCTCGATCGGGCTTCAGGCAGGCGGTTCAAGGAGAGCGACGATGAAGGCATCGGCATCATATTCACTGTGGGACGACGCGCAAGACGCGGCGATGCGCGAAGCCGCGCAGGTTCCACCGGCAGCGCCCGCAGCGCCCGAACGCGCGCCCAGCCGCCAGGCGATCCGCAAGATCGCGCCGCGCGACTACCACGCGGTGATCGGCGCGCCGTTCGGCAAGGTGGGCATCGTCACGGGCGAGGACGGCGTGCGCGATATCGTCTATCTGCCGGGCGACACGCCGGATCTCGCGCCCACATCGGCACTGGCGGAACGCGCCGCCGCGCAGATCGAGCGCTATCTGCACGACGCGGCCGCGCCGTTCGATTTGCCGCTCGCGCCGCTCGGCACCGATTTCCAGCGCCGCGTGTGGGACGGCATCTGTTCGATCGGGCTCGGCACCGTGCTGACTTACGGCGAACTGGCCAAACGCGTCGGCACCATCAACGCGCGCGCGGTGGGGCAGGCGTGCGGTTCGAACTACTTTCCGATCGTGATTCCCTGCCATCGCGTGGTGGGGGCGAATGGCATCGGCGGCTTCTCGCATCATGGCGGCGACGGGTTTTTCCGCGATGTGAAGCGCTGGCTGCTCGCGCACGAAGGCGTCAAGATTCGCTGATGCGATGAACACGCCGCAAGCATTGAACGACATGAACGATCAGCACGACATTCACGAAGACGACGATCCCACGTCCGGCGAAGACTACGCCGACGATGCCGATGACGGTTTCATCGACGAAGACCCACTCCACGTGGAAGACGCGGACGAAGCCGAAGAAGGCGCACTCACGCCCGCTGCGGCGCAGTCGCTTGCTGCGAGCCAGCTCGCCATCGACACGTTCTGCGACGCCATGTGGCTCGAACACAATCTCTCGCGCAACACGCTCGACGCGTATCGCCGCGATCTGCGCCTGTTCGCCGACTGGCTCGCGCGGGCGCGCGAACACGGACTCGACGTCGTGCAGGAAGACGATCTGATCGCCTACAGCGCGCGCCGCAAGGACGATAAATCGACTTCCGCGAACCGGCGGCTGTCGGTGTTTCGGCGCTATTACGGCTGGGCGCTGCGCGAACAGCGTGTGAGCGCCGATCCGACCGTGCGTATCCGCTCGGCCAAACAGGCGCCGCGCTTTCCCACGACGCTCACCGAAGCGCAGGTCGAAGCGCTGCTCGGCGCGCCCGATGTGAGCACGCCGCTGGGGCTGCGCGATCGCACGATGCTCGAATTGATGTACGCGAGCGGCCTGCGCGTGACGGAGCTGGTCACGCTCAAGAGCGTCGAAGTGGGCCTGAACGAAGGCGTCGTGCGCGTGCTCGGCAAGGGCTCGAAGGAGCGGCTGATTCCGTTCGGCGAAGAGGCGTCCGCGTGGATTGAGCGTTATCTGCGCGAATCGCGCCCGGCGCTGCTGGGCGCACGCACGAGCGATGCGCTGTTCGTCACCGCGCGCGCCGAGGGCATGACGCGCCAGCAGTTCTGGCACATCATCAAGCGTCACGCGCTGCATGCGGGCGTGCACGCGCCGCTTTCACCGCACACGATGCGGCACGCGTTCGCCACGCACCTGCTCAATCACGGCGCGGATCTGCGCGTGGTGCAACTGCTGCTCGGCCATAGCGATATTTCGACCACGCAGATCTACACGCACGTCGCGCGCGAGCGTCTGCGTCTGCTGCATGCGAAGCATCATCCGCGCGGTTGAGGGCGTGCTCGATGCGGGCACCGAAGCGGCCGCCGAAGTGGCCGCCGAAGTCGACGCAGATGCGCGCGGCCGGCATACGCCGCGCCGTTGCGCATTAAAATGCGCGCCATGAGCAAATCGAAACACGTCTCCGAAACGCCCGCGACGCAGATGCTGCGCCGCGCGGGCGTCGCGTTCGGCGAGCATCCCTACGAGTACGTCGATCACGGCGGCACGGAAGAATCCGCGCGCCAGCTTGGCGTGGATGAGCATCGCGTCGTCAAGACGCTCGTGATGGAGGACGAACGCGCCAGGCCGCTGATCGTCCTCATGCACGGCGACCGCAAGGTGTCGACAAAGAATCTCGCGCGGCAGATCGGCGCGAAAAGCGTCGAGCCGTGCAAGCCGGAAGTGGCGAACCGCCATTCGGGCTATCTGGTGGGCGGCACGTCGCCGTTCGGCACGAAGAAGGCGATGCCGGTCTATGTCGAATCGACGATCCTCGAACTCGACCAGATCTGGCTCAACGGCGGCAAGCGCGGTTATCTCGTGAGCCTCGCGCCCGACGTGCTGACGACGCTGCTGGCCGCGAAACCCGTGCAGTGCGCATTGGCCGATTGACGCTGGCAGCGCGCGCTTCGACGCCAGGCTCGGTCCCTGGTTTCACCGGGTTTGCCCGGTATGGCCGGGATTGAGGGCGAAAGCTCGCGTCCGCTTAGGTAGAATGGGCGCCTTCGCGCGCGCTGCGCACCGTTTCGTTGTTTTCACTCCTTCGGGTTTCGTGCATGTACAACCTGTTAGTCGCCGTCGCCGCCTATCTGATCGGCTCGATTTCGTTTGCCGTGATCGTGAGCGCCGTCATGGGCCTCGACGATCCGCGTTCCTACGGCTCCGGCAATCCGGGCGCGACCAACGTGCTGCGCAGCGGCAACAAGAAGGCCGCGATCCTCACGCTGATCGGCGACGCCTTCAAGGGCTGGCTCGCCGTCTGGCTGGCACGGCACTTCGCGCCGCAATTCGGTCTCGATGAAACCGCCGTGGCGCTGGCCGCCATCGCCGTGTTTCTCGGCCATCTGTATCCGGTTTTCTTCCGCTTTCAGGGCGGCAAGGGCGTGGCAACGGCCGCAGGCGTGCTGCTCGCCGTGAACCCGGTGCTCGGCGCTCTGACGCTGCTGACCTGGCTGATCGTCGCGTTCTTCACGCGCTATTCGTCGCTGGCGGCGCTGGCCGCTGCAGTGTTCGCGCCGATTTTCGACGTCTTCATGTTCGGCGCGCATGTGATGGCGCTGGCGATTCTCGCCATGAGCGTGCTGCTGTTCTGGCGTCATCGCGCCAATATCGGCAAGCTGATGAACGGCACGGAAAGCCGTATCGGCGACAAGAAAAAGGCGGCGGCAGCGGCTAAATAAACGCCGCGCGGCATCGCGCCGGCAAGACCCGATTTTCCCCAGAACGGCCCGCCATTCGCGCGGGCCGTTTTGCATTGCTGCGCTCGATCGGCGCGCCATTTAATTGCCGCCAGATCAGCGACTTATCGGTCTCCGTGATTGCTTTCAGATGCCGGAATAATCGCGCGTTCATACCCCGATAAACCCTACTCAAGTCGCCTGCGCCGTGTGCCGTAATTGCGTCTGTCGTCCACTTTTGTGTCGTCCGTCTCTCTGTCCGGCAGTCTGATTCAAACTACTCCACACGGCGCTTTCCCCACCATGTTCTCCACCATTCGCGCGCGCATCGTCGCGCTATGCGTCGTTATCGTCGTCGTAGCGCTTGCGGCCAATACCGCGCTCGACTATTTCGTTGCGAACTCGCACAACAAGGATTCGATCGACGCGACGCTGACCGCCGTCGAGAACAGCCATGCGGAAGGCATCGGCGACTGGGTTGCCACGCATGCGCAGATGATCGAATCGCTGCAGGACGCCGTGCTGCAACCTGATCCGGTGCCGATGCTCAAGCAGATCGCCACGGCCGGCGGCTTTACCAACGTCTACGTCGGTTACGCCGATAAAACCGCGAAATTCTCGGATGCCACCGGCATTCCGCCCGATTACGACCCGACCGGCCGCCCCTGGTACAAGCAGGCCGTGGCGGCGGGCAAGGGCGTGGTGACGCCGCCTTATGTGGATGTCGGCACGGGCAAGCTGGTGGTGGCGTTCGCCACGCCCGTGATTCGCGACGGGCAGGTCAAGGGCGTGATTTCCGGCGACGTGGCGATGGACAGCGTGATCGCCAACGTGCGCTCGATCCATCCGACGCCCGCGAGCTTCGGCATGCTGGTGGACAGTAGCGGTGCGATCGTCGCGCACGACGACGCCAAGCTCACGCTCAAGCCCGTCACGGATGTCGCGCCGGATCTCTCGGGCGACAAACTCGCGGCGCTGTTCGCGGCGACCCGCCCGGTTCATATCGACGTGAACGGCGAAGCCAAGCTGATGCGCGCGCAGGCCATCGCGGGTACGGACTGGCGCGTGATCGTCGCGTTCGACCGCGCGGATGCGCTGGCGGGCATGCGCTCGCTGCTGACGGTGTCGCTGATCACGCTGGTGGTGATTTCGGTGATCGCGGCGCTGGTGGTGGGCGCGATGACGTCGGTGTCGTTCAAGCGCCTGTCCAGCGTGCGCGACGCGATGGACGCCATCAGCGCGGGCGAGGGCGATCTCACGCAGCGCCTGCCGGCCACCGGCAACGACGAAGTCGCGCAGATCGCGCGCTCGTTCAACGCCTTCATGGACAAGCTGCGCGACGTGATGCGCCATATCCGCGACGCCAGCCAGTCCGTGCGCACCGCGAGCGACGAAATCGCCGCGGGCAACGTCGATCTTTCGGGCCGCACCGAATCGGCGGCGGCCAGCCTCGAACAGACAGCGGCCTCGATGGAGGAAATCACGGCGACGGTCGCGCAATCGGCCAACGCCGCGCAGCAAGCCGATATCACGGCGAATTCGGCCTCGATGGTGGCTTCGCGCGGTGGCGCGGTGATCAGCGATGTGGTCGATACGATGGGCGCGATCGAGCACGCTTCGGTGAAGATCGCGGACATCATCGGCGTGATCGACGGGATCGCGTTCCAGACCAATATTCTGGCGCTCAACGCGGCGGTGGAAGCGGCGCGCGCGGGCGAGCAGGGGCGCGGTTTCGCGGTGGTCGCGGGCGAAGTGCGCAGCCTTGCGCAGCGCAGCGCGCAGGCGGCGCGCGAGATCAAGGCGCTGATCGAATCGACGGTGGCGAGCGTGAATTCGGGCTCGCAACTGGTGCGTCGCGCGGGCGAGACGATGGACGAGATCGTCGCGAATGTCTCGAACGTGACGACGATTATTTCGGAAGTGACGAATGCGGCCGGCGAACAGACGCGCGGTATTCAGGAAGTGAACCGCGCAGTGAGCCAACTCGACGAGATGGTGCAGCAGAATGCGGCGCTGGTCGAACAATCGACGGCTGCGGCGGCCGCGCTGCGCAGCCAGGCGATCAATCTCGCCGAGGCAGTGGGGCAGTTCAGGCTCGATTGATTCGGCTGGCGGGTTGCTGGGTCTAGCGAAACTGGAAAAACGGCGCTTCGGCGCCGTTTTTTTTCGCCTGCTGTCGGGCGCTGGATTACGCCATCTGGCCGAGGTTTCAGGCGATGGGCGAGCGCCTATGCTGGACGTCGATCGCGTTCGTCTTTGGCTTTGTTCCAGCGCAAGAAAGCGTTGTGGCCAGGCCGAAGTGCGGCGCTCCAGCAAGCTCACATTCGGTTATTTTCGGAAGCCCAATGCCGATCGTTCTTCGTGTTTTAGGCGCTCGCGTGCGAATCCATTCGAACGACCATGATCCTCCGCATATTCATGTCGAGACTTCGGACGGCGAGTGCGTGTTGAACCTCAATTGTCCGCACGGGCCGCCTGTGTTGCGTGATCGCACGCCGCTTACACAGCGCGTGGTCAGGCGTTTCTTGAAGGTGCTGGAGCCAGAGGTTGGGCAACTTTGCTGGCACTGGAAAAAAATCGAATTCAGGAGATCTCAAACATGGTCGTCTTCACCCGCGAAGAGTACGAAGCCGCCGGACGGGCGGGAGAAAAAGTTCCGGTCGCGGTTGCCGCGCACTACAACCGCTCGAATCGCAAACTCGAAATCTCGTACGCGCATGGTGTAGATATCGCGGTGCCCATCGTGCTGATTCAGGAGTTCCACTTCATGGCGAAGTGGCCAACGCCGTCGCAACTGGCGCTGATCGAAATCTGGGGCGCAGGATCGTCGATCTACTTTCCGCGGCTGGACGAAGCGGTGTGGGCGCCGGGGCTGCTTATCGGCGCGTATGGATCGAAGATCTGGATGGAGGAAGTGACGCGCGCCACCGCGCCGCTCCGGGCCCGAGCGAGGACGAAGATCATTCGCGCCAAGGGCCGCCAGACGGGGCGTTTGCGCCAGCGGTCCGCTGCGCCGCTGCTGATCGAGCTTGAACGCAGGGCCTAGAGGCGTTCCTGTTCGATGCGTCGTGTTCATCTTGACATGCAACCACAGGGTTGCATAATGAGCCCCATGAACGACGACGCCGTATTTCGCGCGCTCGCGGATGCGAGCCGCCGCGAGTTGCTGGACCGGCTGCACGAGAAAAACGGCCAGACGCTCACGCAGTTGTGCGACGGGCTGGCCATGTCGCGCCAGGCGGTGACCAAGCATCTGGGCGTACTCGAAGCGGCGAATCTGGTGGTGGCTCAACGCCACGGCCGCGAGAAGCTGCACTTCATCAATCCGGTGCCGATTGGCGAGATGGCCGCGCGCTGGATCGGCAAGTTCGAACGCAACCGCGTGGACGCGCTCGTCGATCTGCGACGCTCGCTCGAAGCGCAAGGAGACCGTCATGAGCCGTGATGTGCAGGCAAACGAATCGCTCTTCGTCTACGTCACCTACATCCGCACGACGCCCGCCGAACTCTGGACCGCGCTCACCGGCCGCGCGTTCACCGAGCGCTACTGGTACGGCATGCATCAGGAAAGCGACTTTCGCGCGGGTTCGCCGTGGCAGTTGCGTTTCGCCGATGGCCGCGTGGCGGATACGGGCGAAATCGTGGAAGCGGACCCGCCGCACCGGCTGGTGATTCGCTGGCGCAATGTGTTCAGGCCGGAACTGGCCGATGAGGGCGATTCCCTCTGCACGCTCGAGATCGAGGCGGTGGAGCAGGCGGTGAAGCTCACGGTCACGCATCGGGTGGCGCGCCCGGGCTCGAAGTTCATCGAAGCCGTGTCGGGCGGCTGGCCGCGTATCCTGTCGAATCTGAAGACACTGCTGGAAACGGGCGAGGTATTGATGCCGCTCGTCGCGACGGGCGCTTAAGTCCCGCCGCTATCGAACTACCGGGCGGCGCGCGACAAGATCAGTCGCGGAAGTTGTTGAAGTCGAGCGGCGTGTCGGTCACGTCCTTGCGCAGCATGGCGATCACGCTTTGCAGGTCGTCGCGCTTGGTGCCCGTCACGCGCACGGCGTCGCCCTGGATGCTCGCCTGGACCTTGATCTTGCTGTCTTTCACGAGGCGCACGATCTTCTTCGCGAGGTCGCCCGACACACCCTTCTTCACGGTGATGACCTGCTTGACCTTGTCGCCGCCGATCTTCTCGATCTTGCCGTAGTCGAGGAAGCGCACATCCACATTGCGCTTGGCCATTTTCGAAATCAGCACGTCCTTGACCTGACCGAGCTTGAAATCGTCGTCGGCGAACGCGGTCAGCTCGCGTTCTTTCTGCTCGACGCGCGCATCGGAACCCTTGAAGTCGAAGCGCGTGGAGATCTCCTTGTTGGATTGCTCGATCGCGTTCTTCACTTCGATCATGTTGGCTTCGCTGACGACGTCAAACGATGGCATTGCTTTCTCCCAAAGGTGCGAGCGCCGCGGAACCCGGCCGCCGTAGCGGTTACTGAGACGCGCCGCGCACTCGCTATAATCACGGACCGCGCCATTTTACCGGCGCGGCCGTGTTTGCCCAAGGCTGCACGGCGCGTGCCGCGTCCCGCCGTGGCACAACGGCGTTACTTTTCCTGTCTTTTTGCTGCTTTCTCTCCGTCCCGATTTTTCCGATGTCCGCCTCCTTCGCGTCTGCCGATCCGTCCCCCGTGTGGTTCACCGCCGGCTACCCGCTGCGCGCGCATAACACCTTCGGCTTCGACGTGCGCGCGCGTCTGGCCTGCCGCATCGAGCACGAAGCCGATCTGATGAAGGCGCTCGGCGACCCGCGCGCCGCCGGTCTGCCGACGCTCGTGCTGGGCGGCGGCAGCAACGTCGTGCTCACGCGCGACTTCGACGGTCTGGTGCTGATGATCGCGCTGGCGGGCAAGCGCGTCGTCCACGAAGACGATGATGCCTGGTACGTGGAAGCCGCTGCCGGCGAGAACTGGCACGATTTCGTCGCGTGGACGCTCGAAGCGGGCATGGGCGGTTTGGAAAACCTCGCGCTGATTCCGGGCACGGTGGGCGCCGCGCCGATCCAGAACATCGGCGCCTACGGGCTGGAAATGGCCGAGCGCTGCGCTCGCGTGCGCGCGATCGAACTGGAAACCGGCACGCCGTACGAATTCGATGCCGCCGATTGCGCCTTCGGTTATCGCGACAGTTTTTTCAAGCGCGAAGGGCGCGACCGCTTCGTGATCGTTTCGGTGACCTTCCGTTTGCCGAAGCAGTGGCGCGCCAACGCCGGTTACGCCGATCTCGCGCGTGAACTCGCGCAGCGCGGTCTCGATCAAGCGCGCCACGCACGCGACGTGTTCGATGCCGTCGTCGCCGTGCGCCGCGCCAAACTGCCCGATCCGCTGGTGCTGGGCAACGCGGGCAGCTTCTTCAAGAATCCGGTGATCGACGCCGAGCAGTTCGACGCGCTGGTGCTGCGCGAGCCGCAAGTCGTTTCCTACGCGCAGGCCGACGGCCGCGTGAAGCTCGCGGCGGGCTGGCTGATCGACCAGTGCGGCTGGAAGGGGCGCACGCTGGGCGCGGCGGCCGTGCATGAGCGTCAGGCGCTCGTGCTGGTGAATCGCGGCGGCGCGTGCGGCACCGATATCCTCGAACTCGCGAAAGCGATCCGCAACGACGTGCAGGCGCGTTTCGGCGTGGAGCTGGAGCAGGAACCGATCAGCCTTTAAGCGCTGTTTCACGCTCGAACAAAAAACGCCGCGCTGTCATGCGCGGCGTTTTTGCATTCAGACCCTGCGTTCAGGCGTTTTTACGCGGCGCTATTCTGCGCCGCAAACACGGGCCCTTGCACGAAACGCACGTCGTACTGCTGCAATTGTTCGAACTGCGACGAGTCCATCACGCGGTTGAAAATCAGCGGAATGCGCAGGCGCGCGGCGTAGCTCACCAGCGGCTTGACCATCGAATCGCGCAGCGCCGAACTCGCATCCATCTTCACGAAATCGAGCCGCGCCATGTCCGACACGGACAGGATCTGCCCGGCATTGGGCAGATTGCCCGCCACCTTGAATCCATAGCGCTGATAACTCTTCGTCAGATAGCCGACGAAGGTGCGATGCGCGACTGCCGCCGCCGGCAGCTCGATCACCACGCGCCCGGGATTGAGCCCGAACGACACCAGCACGTTCGAGAAATGGCGCCCATGATCGTATTTCACGCTCTTGAGCAGCCGCTCGTGCACGCGCAGAAACAGCAGGCCGTGCTGCTGCGAACCCAGAAAGTTGATCGTGTGCAGCGCGCGCACGCAGCGGTCGAGCGCGACCAGTTCCGGGTCGTCGAGCGTATCGGTGAACGGATCGAAGGGCGCGATCTTGCCGTTTTCGTCGCGCAACGTGACGGCCTGAAAGCCGAGTTCATCGCCGAAACGGGCCGCCGACGTGAGATCGGCCGTCAGCGACTGCACGCCGCCATGCACGCTGATGTCGTAGATCGGCTCGTAGGCGCTGAGCATTTCCACGCCGCGCCGCCGCGCGATGGCTTCGGCGTGATGCGCGCCGGTCCCCATCGCCAGATGCTCGCCGAGAAAAGGATGGCTGGCGGAGCGGGCAACAAGCTCGGGAATAGTCGGAGCGATCATGACGCGATGAAGAGGCGAGGCAAACGGAGTTGGAAAGGGAATACATGGAACAAGCGCGGCTACGGGGCCGCATGACTTGATGGTAGCAGCCCGCAGCGCCCTGGCATGCATTGATTGGTGATAACGATATCCACGCGCCAAGGCTTGCCAGGCTTGGCGCCGCCGCAAAAAAAGCCGCGCCCAGGGTTTACGTGCAATTTCACTAATCATAATCCGTTTTACTATTCGTAAATCGCGTGACGCAAGCGCCCGAGCAGAACGGCGCGCGTCGCGTAGCCGATCCGGTATAGAAACGTGGAGAGACAGTGATGAACGCACCGATGCCCGGCCAGGCGGGCGCTCAGGGCCTGCAGGGTCAAGAAGCGGGTGGTGAGCGCGGCGCAAGTGGTTACATGAGCGGCTTCGCCAACGAATTCGCCACCGAGGCGCTGCCCGGCGCCTTGCCCGCGGGCCAGAACTCGCCGCAGCGCTGCGCGTACGGCCTGTACGCCGAACAGTTGTCGGGCACGGCCTTCACCGCGCCGCGCTCGCATAACCGCAGAACGTGGCTGTACCGCATCCGCCCGGGCGCGGTGCATCAGCCGTTCACGCCGCTCGAATCGCAGACGAACGGGCAGGGCGCGCGTCTCGTCGCCGATTTCGGCGATGTGCCGCCCACACCGCCCAACCAGCTGCGCTGGGACGCGCTGTCCATGCCCGCCGCGCCGACCGATTTCATCGACGGCTGGGTGACGATGGCGGGCAACGGCTCGGCGGCCGCGATGAGCGGTTGCGCGATTCATCTGTACGCGGCCAACCGCTCGATGCAGGACCGCTTCTTCTACAACACCGACGGCGAACTGCTGATCGTGCCGCAGCAGGGGCGTCTGTCGATCGCCACGGAAATGGGCCGGCTCGACATCGAACCGTTCGAGATCGCCGTGATTCCGCGCGGCGTGCGCTTTACCGTCGATCTGCCCGATGGCGAAGCGCGCGGCTATATCTGCGAGAACTTCGGTGCGCTGCTGCGTCTGCCGGATCTGGGCGTGATCGGCTCGAATGGTTTGGCGAATCCGCGCGACTTCCTCACGCCGCACGCGGCCTACGAAGACCGCGAAGGCCAGTTCGAACTCGTCACCAAACTCAACGGCCAGCTGTGGCGCGCCGATATCGGCCATTCGCCGCTCGACGTGGTGGCCTGGCACGGCAACTACGCGCCGTACAAGTACGACCTGCGCCGCTACAACACGATCGGCTCGATCAGCTTCGATCATCCGGATCCGTCGATCTTCCTCGTGCTGCATTCGCCGACGGACACGCCGGGCGTCGATTCGATCGACTTCGTGATCTTCCCGCCGCGCTGGCTGGCCGCCGAGAACACCTTCCGTCCGCCCTGGTATCACCGCAACGTGGCGAGCGAATTCATGGGCCTCGTGCATGGCGTGTACGACGCCAAGGCCGAAGGCTTCGTGCCGGGCGGCGCGAGCCTGCACAACTGCATGTCGGGCCACGGCCCGGATGCCGACACCTTCGAGAAAGCCTCGAACGCCGACACCAGCAAACCGCACAAGGTCGGCGACACGATGGCCTTCATGTTCGAGACCCGCACGCTGATCCGCCCGACGCGCTACGCGCTCGAAACGAGCCAGTTGCAGGCGCATTACTACGAGTGCTGGCAAGGCCTCAAGAAACACTTCAATCCGGAGAAGGCATGAGCAATCCCATCAACCGCGAACTGCAGGCGACGCTGGACCCGCAGCGCAAGAGCTGGATCGACAGCGCGAACGACGCGGCCTGCGATTTCCCGATCCAGAACCTGCCGTTCGGCGTGTTCAGCACGGCGCAGCAAGCGCAGGCGCGCGTGGGCGTGGCGATCGGCGATCAGGTGGCCGATCTGGCGGCGCTGTTCGAAGCGGGGCTGCTGCGGGTGGGCGCGGAGTCGAACGTCTTCGCGCGGCCTGCGCTGAACGACTTCATCGCGCTGGGCCGCGATGCGTGGCGCAGTGTGCGCGTGCAGCTATCGGCGCTGCTGGCGAAAGAGACCTCGACGTTGCGCGACGATGCGGCGCTGCGTCAGCGTGTGTTCGTCAAGCTCGCCGATGCGAAGCTGCATATGCCGGTCGATATTCCGGGCTATACGGATTTTTATTCGTCGAAAGAGCATGCGACGAATGTTGGATCGATGTTTCGGGATCCGAAGAATGCGTTGCTGCCGAACTGGTCGGAAATGCCGATCGGCTATAACGGGCGGGCTTCGTCGGTGGTGGTGAGCGGCACGCCGGTGCGGCGTCCGAATGGCCAGTTGAAGCTGCCGGATCAGGAACGGCCGGTGTTTGGCGCGTGCCGCAAGCTGGACATCGAACTGGAGACGGGCTTTATTATCGGGCGCGGCAATGCGCTGGGCGAGCCGGTGGCGTGCGAGGATGCCGAGGCGCATATCTTCGGCATGGTGCTGCTCAATGACTGGAGCGCGCGCGATATCCAGCAGTGGGAATATGTGCCGCTGGGGCCGTTTAACGCGAAGGGCTTCGCGACGACGATCTCGCCGTGGATTGTGACGCTGGATGCGCTGGAGCCGTTCCGGGTGGCGCAGCCTGTGCAGGAGCCCAAGCCGCTCGAGTATCTGCGGCATGCGGGCGAGCATGCGTTCGATATCTCGCTGGAGGTGCTGTTGCGGCCTGAAGGCGCGTCGGAAGCGACGACGATTTCGCGCACCAACTTCCGGTATATGTACTGGTCGATGGCGCAGCAGCTTGCGCACCATACGGTTGCGGGCTGCAATATGCGCGTGGGCGATTTGCTGGGCTCGGGGACGATCTCGGGGCCGACGGCGGATTCGTTTGGGAGTCTGCTGGAGATTACCTGGAACGCTAAAAATCCGGTGGCGCTTAAAGATGGCGGCACGCGTGGCTTTATCGAGGATGGCGATGAGCTGACGCTTGCTGGATGGTGCCAGGGCGATGGGTATCGGGTAGGGTTTGGGACGTGTGTCGGGGTGGTGATGCCTGCGGTGAAGTAAGTTTTTGGGCTTTCCTGGGAGCACCGTTGGCATTTCCTTGAATTCGGGAAATGCCAGCACCCCACCACCCTAAGCCCGCTCAATCCCGCGAGCCCGCTCCCACCGCAACGCGCCAAGAAACACCAGCGCGCAAGCAAACAGCACCCAAAGCATGGAATCGCGCCCGACGTGCTCCATCAAGGCCCCCGTAACAATAGGCCCGCCAAAACTGGCAGCACTCCACGAAGCGCTCACTAAAGCGCTCGCAGAAACGAGCGCCACGCCTTCGAACCGCTCCCCGCAAGCCACAATCGCGAGCGTATAGATCGACCCGGCCGCGGCCCCCATCACAAACAGGAGCGGCCAGCGCAACCACGGCACATCGACGACAAAAGGCACCAGCGGCAACAGCACAGCGACGATCACGCCCATCAGCGCGTGCACGCGCTCGCGCCCCAGGCGATCGGCCAGCCAGCCGATAGGAAACTGCATCGTCGTATCGCCGAGCAGCACAACCGACGCAAACAGCACCGCCACCTCGCTATCGATCCCATGCCCGATAGCAAACAGCGGCAGCAAGGAAAGCGCGAGCGTATCGAACAGCGCGAAAAAACCGGTGACGATAATCAAAGCCGGCATCTTCGGCAGCACATGCCGCCAGCTTCCATGCTGCTCGTGGGATTCCGACGTGTGCGGAGAGGAGCGGATCGCCGCCAGCATCGGCAAGGCGATCAGAAAGATGGCGCCGCAAATCGCAAAGCGCCACGCCGTGTAGCCCGCGATCTGGCTCACCAGCACGGGCCCGGACATCTGGAAAAGCGTGAAGGTCGTCGCGTAGATGCCGACGACGCGGCCGCGATTGGAATCGTCGGCGAGTTCGTTGACCCACGCTTCGCCGATGGTGAAAAGCAGCATCAACGCCGCGCCGCAGATCATCCGCAGCGCGCCCCAGATCCAGAGATTGGCGCAACACTGCATCGACGCGGTGGCCACCGCAACCGCCAGCACCGACCCGACGATCACCTGCCGCGAGCCAATGCGCGCAGCAATCCAGGCCGTGAACGGCACGACCGCGAGGCCGCCGAGCGCCTGCGCGGCCGTCAACAGGCCGACGACGCCCGTGCCATAGCCGGCATCGGTGAGGGCAAGCGCAGTCAGCGGCAAGGTCGCGCCGGAGCCCAGGCCAACCACGGCCACGCTCAGGATCAGCGCGAGGAAATCGCGGGTGAGGACGGTTTTCATCGGGCGCAATCCTACACCGCCCCATTTACAACCGTAAGGAAAAAGCGCCCCGGCGGATCAGATCGCCGATGTCGGTCCGCTCACCGCCGTGCGGCGGCGCGCGCGCCGCTCGAGTTGCGCCGATACAAACGTCAGCCCCAACGCCGCAAGCGCCATCAGCAGGCCGACCCACGGCAGGGTGGTGAGCGCCGCGCCCGAGCCGATCGCCACGCCGCCAATCCACGCGCCGCCCGCATTGCCCAGGTTGAACGCGCCCTGATTGAGCGTCGACGCCAGGTTGGGCGCTTCGCTCGCCCGATTGACGATCAGCATCTGCAGCGGCGGCACGATCGCGAAGGCCAGAATGCCCCACACGAAGATGGTCGCGCTCGCCATGATCGGGTCGTGCATGGTCGCGGCGAACACCGCGAGCACCACGCCGATCATCGCGAGGAACACCAGCAGCGAGCGCATCAGTTTCCAGTCGGCCAGCTTGCCGCCGAGCGTGCTGCCCACCGTGAGGCCCAGGCCGAACAGCAGCAGCACGAAGGTCACTTCATGCGGCGAGAAACCGGAAACGTCTTCGAGAATCGGCGTGATGTAGGTGAACACCGAGAACAGGCTCGCCGATGCCAGCACGCTGATGCCCAGCACCATCAGCACCTGCGGGTTCTTGAGCACGCTGAATTCGTGCACGAGGCTCGCCTTCTGCATTTCGATGTGCTTCGGCAGGCAGATCTGCAGCGCCAGCGCGGCCAGCAGGCCGATGCCGGTCACCGCCCAGAAGGTCGTGCGCCAGCCGGCCAGTTGCCCGAGCGCGGTGCCCAGCGGCACGCCCAGCACGTTGGCGAGCGTGAGGCCGGTGAACATCAGCGCGATCGCCTGGGCGCGCCGGTTCGGCGCCACGAGTCCCGCCGCCACCACCGAGCCGATGCCGAAAAACGCGCCATGGCAGAACGCCGTGACGATGCGCGCGGCCATCAGGATCGAATAATTCGGCGCCAGCGCGCACAGCAGATTGCCGACGATAAAGATGCCGATCAGCCGCATCAGCGCCGCCTTGCGCGGCACGTTGGCGATCGCGATGGCGACGATGGGCGCGCCGATCGTCACACCCAGTGCGTAGGCCGAGACGAGCATGCCCGCGGCCGGAATCGACACGGACAGGTCGCGCGCGACGTCGGGCAGCAGGCCCATGATGACGAATTCGGTGGTACCGATACCAAACGCGGCAACGGCGAGGGCGAGCAGGGGCAGTGGCATGGCTGGCGTGATGGAGGTAAGGCGTGGGCCGTGGAATTGCGCGTGAACGCAGGCCTCGAATCGCCCGCGCAGACGTGCGCGGCACGAGTCAACCCGGGATTGTACTGAAATGCGCCGCGCCGCATGCGACACCCTTTTCTTGCGTTCTTCTTACGCAACACTGTCCGCCGGGCGCGTGTGCCGATGGTTGTGCCGGCGATTTCGTCGGGGTACGCGGGGGCGCTCGCCTCGCTTGCTCCTCTCGCTTCGTCGATCAGGCTTGATCAATCAAACGACTCGCCGTGACGGCCCGCACCGGCGGCGAAGCGCGCGGCCATTGCGAGACCTTCGTCCATCACCGCGCGATAGCCGCCGGCGCCTTCGCGGCGCAGCGCTTCGGCGAGGTCGTCGAGCGGGCTGTTTTCATACGCCGATTTGCGGTCGGCGAGCAGCGCGGCCTGCGGAAACGCCGCGAGTTGCGCGGCCAGTGTTTGTGCAACGTCGAGCGCGGTGCCGGGCGCGACCACGCGATTCGCCAGGCCCATCGACAAGGCTTCCTGCGCATCCACCGCGCGCCCCGTGAGAATCAGATCGAGCGCGCGCGAAAGGCCGATCAGTCGCGGCAGGCGCACCGTTGCGCCGTCGATCAGCGGCACGCCTACGCGGCGGCAGAACACGCCAAGCACGCTGTTCTGTTCGATGACGCGCAGATCGCAGAGCAGCGCGAGTTCCAGTCCTCCGGCGACGGCGTATCCTGAAATGGCAGCAATGACCGGCTTGTTCAGCAGCATGCGTGTCGGGCCGAGCGGGCCGTTGCCGCTGCCGTCGGCGTTCACGGTATTGCGACGCGTGTCGTCGTTCAGCGCGCCCAGATCGGCGCCCGCGCAGAAGGTGCCGCCCGCGCCGTAAAGCACCGCCGCGCGCCATTGCGGATTCGATTCGAAACGTGTGAACGCGGCCGCAAGCGCATCGGCGACGACGCGGTCGATCGCATTGCGCTGCGCCGGGCGATCGAGCACGATCGTCGCGACCTGCGCGCGCGCTTCGATGTGCACATGCGCGCCGAAGGTTTCGATACTCGTGTCGTCGCGATGCTGCGGGTGGGCTGCGTTGTCGGTGTCCATCGGCGTCTTCCCTGAAGGGCCCACACTGCGCGCATTCACGCCGCATAGGTCACACAATAGTCACGAATCCCTCGTAGCTTAGGTCGCTTTTCCTCCCTGCGAGAGGCGCACTAACTGCATGCCGAAGACGTCCATGTCCATGTCTGCCGAGATGCCTTCGATTCCTTCCCCGCCGCTGCAAGGCGGAAGCGGCCCGGTCTGGGTCGTGCCACTGCCTGCGCATCAGGCGTACGACCACGTGCGCCTCAAGCGCGTCTTCACGACCGATGGCACCCGCCACGAAGTGGTGGTGGTCGATCTCCACAAACTGCTGCTTTGCGCCGATCGCGACGATACCGATTACGTGCTCAAGCCCGTCGATGACTGGCATGTGGGCAAGGTGCGCGGCATCCGCGAGTTTCTCGATCCGGACAACGAACGCGTGCCGCAGATGCCCTACGTGACGATCACGAAGCGGCGCGGCATCGGCATTGCGGGCTGGCTGGGCCTCGCGCACGTGGGCGTGGTGGCGTTTCGCAACGGCCAGCATCGCGCGCGCTATCTCGCGTGGGCCGGTGCGATGTGGTTGCCGGTGGAAGTGCACGAGCGCGAGGCGCCGTTGCTGCGCGAGCTTTGCGGCGCGGCAGGCGAGGACGATGCGCAGCGCGACGCGGTGCAACAGGCCGTGTAGCAAAGATCTGGCAGCAGGCGGCGCACAGAAGCGAAGGGGCGCCCAGGCGCCCCTCGATGCGAGGTTGAATGTGCTGCTTCGCTACGCGCCGTTCATCGCGTGCCATGCAGAGCCCGCGCTGACGTTGCCGCTCATCGTGCGCAACGCGGCAACCTGAGGGGCGGGTTTCGCTGCGCTCGCCGACGCCGGATGCTCATCGCACGCCTGCGCGAAATGCTCGACGGTGTAATCGACGAAGCGCAAGGTCTTCGCGGGCAGATATTGCCGGCGCGGATAAACAATCGCCATATTCGCCTGCGCGTCTTCGATCTCGTACTCGGGGAGCAGACGCACCAGCGTGCCCGCCGCGATGTCGTCCGCCACGAGCGGTGCGGGCACGATCGCCACGCCCATGCCCGCAAGCGCGGCAAGCCGCACCATCAGCATGTTGTTGACCGCGTAGCCGGGCTGCAGCGTGACTTGCTGCGCCTGCTGCGTCTGTTGCAGCGGATCTGCGCGCCGCGCGAACAGCCAGCTGGCGCTGCGCTCTTCCGGCGGCAAGGTCACGGCAGCGTGCTGCTCCAGTTGTTCGGGTGTGCGCGGCTCGCCATGTTCCTCGATCCACACCGGCGACGCGCAAGGCACGAACGCGGTGCTGCCCAGCGCATGTTCGACGAACTCGCCGCCGCGTGTCGCCGACGCCGCGACGATGCCCACATCGAAGCCATCTTCGAGCAGTTCCGTCTGTTTCTCTGCGAGCGTGAGCCGCACATTCACACGCGGATAAAGCCTGCGAAACCCGTCGATCAGCGGTGTGAGCGTGGCGAACGAGAGCGAGCCCGCTGCCATCACGCGTAGGGTGCCGCTGGGTTCGCGCTCGGTATGCGCGAGCGAATCTTCGAGGTGATCGAGTTCTTCGAGCACGCTCTTGCAGCCTTCGAGATAACGCAGACCTGCTTCGGTGAGCGAAAGATTGCGCGTCGTGCGATTGATGAGGCGCGTGTGCAGATGCGCTTCGAGCATCGCGACCGAGCGGGTGACGAGCGCATTCGAGACATCGAGTTGCTGCGCGGCGCGGCGAAAGCTCTGCGACTCCGCAACCCTGACGAAGACGCGCATGGCGTGGATCTGATTCATCGAATTCGCCTCGTATGCTGGTGCATGTGCCGGTTGAATGGGCGTTACGCGGACATTCACGGCAAACGCCGGGTATCCAGAGTAACGCGGATTCCTTCTAAGCGAACAGCGATCGTGCACGAAAATAATATTGACAGTCGTTGAGAATTACAATATCTATCTCAAACGGTAGTGCTGTTTCTTTGCCTGTAAAAGATTGGCGGTAAAGCTGGCATGGGAATTGGATGAGGCGAGAAGCGACATTTTGCTGCACGTGCTAACTCGCCTTGATTCAAACGGAAAAAGCGCATTCAATCCGGCGCTCATGCCCGCGCAATAAGGCTTTGCGGCCGTCACTCGCTGCCCGCATTGTCTGTATTGCGCACTGTGGCGACAGCGTTTGCTTCAACCTGATATTTTCCGGACTTACATACGTTTGTTTTCAATGTAATGCCGCGAAGCATTGAAGAGCGGCATCACATTTTTAACATAAACGAAGACTAAAGGCGGTTCAGGCATTTATTGCATATGACGCAAATATGCGACGAGGCGCGTAAATAAAGGCCTGCATGCCCTATGCATGTTTTGTTAAGCGCTTTTGGTAAAACCAGAACGTAAATCGGCAGACCAGACATGATCGTCGAATTGCTGAAGTCGCAACCCGAGATTGCCCTGTTCGTCAGTCTTGCACTCGGTTATCTGATTGGCTCTATTCGTTTTGGGCCCATATCGTTGGGCGGTGTATGCGGCACCTTGATCGTCGCACTGGTGCTGGGTCAGACCGGCGCGCGCATCGCGCCCGACCTCAAGAACGTTGCGTTCGCGCTTTTCATCTTCGCGCTCGGTTTCACGGGCGGCCCGCAGTTCTTCGCGAACGTGGGGCGCGGCTGGCGCTATGGACTGCTGTCGATCGTCGAAATCGTCTCCGTCATGACGCTCGTAATGATTGCAGTCGTCCTGATGAAACTCGACGCGGGCACGGCGGCCGGTCTGCTGGCGGGCGCGGCCACGGAATCGGCGGTGATCGGCACGGCGTCGGAGGCCATCGCCAAACTGGGCCTGAGCGACACGCAGGTCAGCACGATGCAGGCGCACATCGTCACGGCCTATAGCGTGAGCTACCTCTTCGGCCTCATCACCATCGTGCTGTTCACGAGCCAGATCGCGCCCATCATCATGCGCGTGAATCTGCGCGATGAAGCCGCGCGCCTGTTTCGCAAGCTCGGCGGCGACGGCGTGCTCGACGACGGCCAGCGTCTCGCGCTGCCGCCGCTCGTGGGCCGCGCGTTCGATGTGGGGCAGGCCGCGGGCATGCAGGTGTCGGCGTTCGAGGCGCGCTTTGGCAACAACATCACGATCGAGCAGGTGCTGCGCGCGTCGCGCCAGATCGAGACGAACGCGCAGTTCGTGCTGCAGCCCGGCGATGTCGTGCTGATCGCGGGCCGGCGCGAAGCGATGGTCGATGCCTCGGCGCTGCTCGGCGGCGAAGTCTCCGGCGAAGGCTTTACGAAGCTGCTCGCGCATCGCGTGGACGTGATGCTCACGCGCCGCGACGCCAATGGCCTCACGCTCGCCCAGCTACGCGAACGCGCCGCGCCGGAAGACGCGCGCGGCATCTACGTGAGCGCAATCACGCGGCTCGATACGACGGTGCCCGCGCTGCCCGGCGCCGTCGTGCATCGCGGCGATGTGCTCACGCTCGTGGGCGCGCCCGCGGACGTGTCGCGCGGCGTCAAGCGCCTCGGCTACGTGATCCAGCAGACCCAGAAAACCGACTTCGTCTATCTGGGCCTGGGCGTGCTGGTCGGCATGATGATCGGGCGCTTCGGCGTGAATGTGGGCGGCGTGGCGCTGGTGCTCGGCACGGGCGGCGGCTGTCTGCTTTCGGGGCTGTTCTTCGGCTGGCTGCGCTCGCATTTTCCGGTGGTGGGCTCGCTGCCCTCGGCGGCCGCGCAGGTGCTCAAGGACTTCGGCCTCGCCACCTTCATCGCCGCCGTGGGGCTTTCCGCCGGCCCCGACGCCATCAAGCTCGTGCGCGAATACGGCCTTGCGCTGCCGCTCGCCGGCATCCTGATGGTGCTGATTCCGGGCCTCCTTTCTCTCTGGATCGGGCGGATGTTTCTCAAGCTCGAAGCGCCGATGCTGCTCGGCGCGATTGCAGGTCAGCAGTGCAGCACGCCGGCGATCAGTGCGCTCGTTGGCGTCACCGGCAATTCGACTCCGGTGATCGGCTACACGATCACTTACGCACTGTCGAATATCTTGTTGCCGCTTATGGGGCCCGTAGTGGTTGGGCTCGCAACGAAGTTCGGCTGATACGGCGCCAGTTCGCACTGCCGACTTTCCCTGGCGGCAGCAAGGCGTCACTCCTACCAATGCGAGGGCACGATGGAATGGCTACATGACATCTTTCACAAATCCCCGGAAATCGCCTTGTTTCTCTCGCTGGCCGTCGGTTACTGGGTCGGCCAGATCAACTTCGGCAAGTTTCAGCTAGGCGGCGTGGGCGGGTCGCTGCTCGCCGCGGTGGTGGTCAGTCAGGTGGGCGTGACGATCGATAACGGCGTGAAGTCGGTGATGTTCGCGGTGTTCATCTACGCCGTGGGCTACGACTCCGGGCCGGGCTTCTTCAACTCGCTCAATCGCAAGACGCTGCGCGAAATCGCCATGTCCGTGTTCATGGCGCTCGCCGGTCTCTTCACGGTGCTGGTGTGCGCGAAGCTGTTCCATCTGAACAAGGGGCTCGCGGCCGGTCTGGCGGCAGGCGGCATGACGCAGTCGGCGATTATCGGCACGGCGGGCGACGCGATCGCGCGTCTGGGTCTGCCGGCCGATCAGGTCAAGGCGATGCAGGCCGATGTCGCGATCGGCTATGCCGTGACCTATGTGTTCGGCTCGCTGGGCGCGATTATCGTCTGCGTGAACATCCTGCCGAAGTTCATGGGCCGCAGCCTCAAGGACGCCTCGCAGGACGCCGAGCGCGAAATGGCGGGCGGCGCGACCTCGAGCGGTCCTGGCCAGATCACCGCGCTGCCCGAACTGTTCGGCCGCGTGTTCCGCGTGGAGGCGGGCGCGGGCAAGAGCGTCAAGCAGCTCGAAGCGGCGGAGAGCGACCTCGTGGCGATCGAGAAGATCCGGCGCGCGGGCAAGGTGGTCGATTCGACGCCCGACTTCGTGCTGAGCCGCGACGATATCGTGCTGGTCGTGGGCCGTCGCGAGCAGATGGTCGAAGTGGGCGCGCTGATCGGGCCGGAGGTGCCGGATTCGGGCGGCATGAGCCTCGTGATGCAGACGCGTCAGCTCGTCTTCACGAAGAAGGGCATGAACCACACCACGATCGCCGAAGTCCGCAAGAACGTCGATCACGACATGCGCCACGGCGTCTACATCGAGAAGATCGAACGCGCGGGCCAGCCGGTGCCGGTGCTGCCGCAAACGCAGCTCGAACACGGCGACGTCATCACGGTCTACGGCACGGCCACCGACACCAAACGTGCCGTGCAGCAAGCCGGTTACGAGCTTGCCTACAGCAACAAGACCGACTTTATCTACATGGGCGTCGGCCTCGTGCTGGGCTTGCTGGTGGGCCTGATCGTGGTGAACGTGGCGGGCATTCCGCTCACGCTCGGCTCGGGCGGCGGCTGTCTGCTCGCGGGGCTGGTGTTCGGCTGGATGCGCGGCAAGCATCCGATGTATGGCGTGATGCCGCCGGCGGCTTCGCAACTGCTCAAGGACTTCGGTCTTGCCGCCTTCGTCGCGGTGGTGGGGCTGAATTCGGGCCTGCAGGCCGTGGTGACGGTCAAGCAAAGCGGTATCACGATCTTCCTGCTGGGCGTGGTCGTGACCATCGTGCCGCTGATCCTCACGATGCTGTTTGGCCGCTACGTGCTCAAGTACAACAACGCGGCGATTCTCGCGGGCGCGCTGTCCGGCTCGCGCAGTGCGAACCCGGCCTTCGGCGGCATTCTCGACAAGGCCGAGAGCGCCGTGCCGACGGTGCCGTTCGCCATCACCTACGCGATCGCCAACGTGCTGCTCACGCTGCTCGGGCCGCTCGTCGTGGGTCTTGCTTGAGATGAAGTCAAAGCGGGCCGCGCGCGAATACAAGGCGCGCAGGTCCGCCCGAATCTGTCGAAATGCGTGCACAGCGCGATGTGCGGTATCAAGCGGTAGCGAGCGATAGCGAGCGACATCGAAGCGCATCGCGCTGGAAGGGCGGCACGCTTAACGTCTTCCACTGGAGAGCACCATGGCAAAAGGTAAAGGCAACGGCAACGAATCGAAGGAAAAGGCTGGCATCGACGCTCTGAGCCCGTTCGAGCTCAAGGACGAACTGATCAAGGCCGCCGGCGGCGGCGCGACCGAGCGCCCCGCCAACCTCGCGATGCTCAACGCCGGCCGCGGCAATCCCAACTTCCTCGCGACGATTCCGCGCCACGGCTTCTGGCAACTGGGCCTGTTCGCGATGCGCGAATCGGAGCGCTCGTTCTCGTACATGCCCGAAGGCGTGGGCGGCTTCCCGCAGCGCGCGGGCATCGTCGAGCGCTTCGACCAGTTCCTGCACGAAAAGAAGGGCGAGCAGGGCATCGACTTCATCGGCGGCGCGGTGTCGTATGTGCGCGATCAGCTGGGTTTGTCGGCCGGCGATTTCCTCTACGAAATGTGCGAAGGCATCCTGGCCTGTAACTACCCGGTGCCGGACCGCATGCTCAAGCTCTCGGAAATCATCGTCGGGCAGTATCTGCGCCGCGAGATGATCGGCAAGCATCCGTTCGTGGGCGAGTTCGACGTGTTCGCGGTGGAAGGCGGCACGGCGGCCATGACGTACATCTTCAACACGATGCGCGAGAACTTCCTGATCAAGGCGGGCGACACCATCGCGCTAGGCATGCCGATCTTCACGCCCTACATCGAAATTCCCGAACTCAACGACTACCAGCTCAACGTCGTGCATCTGGATGCGACCGTCGAGAACAACTGGCAGTACTCGAAGAAGGAACTCGACAAGCTGCGCGATCCGAAGGTGAAGGCGTTCTTCCTCGTGAATCCGAGCAATCCGCCTTCGGTGAAGATCGACGACGAAAGCCTCGAATACATCGCCGAGATCATCAAGGAACGCCCGGACCTGATCCTGCTGACCGACGACGTCTACGGCACCTTCGCCGATAACTTCGTCTCGCTGTTCGCGCTGGCGCCGAAGAACACGATTCTCGTGTACTCCTATTCGAAGTACTTCGGCGCGACCGGCTGGCGTCTGGGTGCGATCGCCACGCATCGCGACAATGTGCTCGACGCCACGCTCGCGAAGCTGCCCAAGGAAGAGAAGAAGATCCTGCACAAGCGCTACGAGTCGATCACGACCGAGCCGGACAAGCTCAAGTTCATCGACCGTCTGGTGGCCGACAGCCGCACCGTCGCGCTCAATCACACGGCCGGTCTGTCGACGCCGCAGCAGGTGCAGATGGTGCTGTTCTCGCTGTTCTCGCTGATGGATACGCCGGACGCCTACAAGAACGCACTCAAGCGCCTGATCCGCAGCCGCAAGCGCGCGCTGTTCGAGGAAATGGGCATTGCCGTCGACGAAACCGATCCGAACCAGGTCGATTACTACACGATTCTCGATCTGGAGTATCTGGGCGAGAAGCGCTATGGCCGCGAGTTCGTCGACTGGCTGCTCAAGCAGGTCCAGCCGAACGAACTGCTGTTCCGTCTGGCGGCGGAAGCGCGCGTCGTGCTGCTGCCGGGCAAGGGCTTCGGCACGGCGCATCCGTCGGGACGCGTGTCGCTGGCGAACCTGAACGAATCGGATTACCGCAAGATCGGCCGCGCGATGAGCAAACTCAGCGCGGAATACGTGAAGCAATACAACGAGGAAACCGGCAAGAAGATCGATCCGGCTGCGGTGAAGAAGTAAGGGTAGGGATGTGAGCGGCGTGGCGGCTGTCTGAGCGCCACGCGGAACTGACGAACCGCATCGGGCGTGATGCCCGCTGCGGTTTTTTATTGCGGATTTACTGGGCTTCGGTGGCGACGGGCTGCGCGTTGGCTGCTTCGCGCACGCTCTTGCGATGCAGCGAGACCGACAGCGCCACGGCGGATGCCGCCGCAATCGCCGCGAACAGGAACACCGAACCGTAGCCGAACACATTCGCCACATAACCGGCCAGCGGGCCGGTGATGCCCAGCGACAGATCGAGGAACACGGAATACGCGGAAAGCGCCGCGCCGCGGCTGGCCGCCGGCACGAGACCGACCGCTTCCACGCCCAGCGCCGGGAACACCAGCGCGAAGCCGAAACCCGTGAGCGCCGCGCCCACCAGCGCGACGTGCGGCGTCGGCGAAATCCACAGCAGCAACAGACCCGCGCACTCGAACGAGAACGAGGCGATGGCCACGCGGAAGCCGCCGAACTTCTTGATGGTGTTCGCGAACAGCAGACGCGCGCCGATAAACATCAGACCGAACACCGTCAGCGTGAAGGCCGCGTTGGGCCAGTGGCGCGCCGCATAGAACAGCGTGATGAAGGTGGCGATCGAGCCAAAGCCCGCCGAGCCGAGCGCGAGGCCAATGCCGTGCGGCAGCACGCGCGTGAACACGCTGCGATACGACATGCGTTCGCCGTGCACGAGCGGCACCGGCGCGATCGGGCGCGCCATCCAGAAGCCGAGCGCGGCCAGCGCGATCACCGAAATGCCGAGCATCCAGTAACCGAGGTAATGCGCCATTTCCACGCCGAGCGGCGCGCCGATCGCGAGTGCCCCATACGTGGCGATGCCGTTCCACGAGATCACCTTGGCGTTGTGCGCGGTGCCTACGCGGCCGATGCCCCAGAGGATCGCGCCGGTGCCGCACAGGCTTTCGCCGCAGCCGAGCAACAGACGGCTGGCGATCAGCAGCGTGAGCGAGAGCCCCGGCCAGTGATCGACGAGCGTGGCGAGCAGCAGCATGACGCCGCTCGCGCCGCAGATCGTCAGGCCGATGCTGACGGTCCTCTTGGGCCCGAGCGTGTCGGCCGAGCGGCCGGCCAGCGCGCGCGAGCAAAGCGTGGCGATGTACTGCACGCTGATGGCGGCGCCCGCCACGACGGTGCTGAAGCCCAGATCGTTGTGGACGTAG
The DNA here is from genome assembly GCF_017104965.1 of Paraburkholderia sp. Ac-20340. GTDB lineage: Bacteria > Pseudomonadota > Gammaproteobacteria > Burkholderiales > Burkholderiaceae > Paraburkholderia. The sequence continues at coordinate 313,878 of NZ_JAAGPR010000002.1, read as the reverse complement.
CCCGGCAGCACGGCAAGCGGAATGCCGATCGTCAGGTAACAGAGGAAGGTGAAAAAGACGACCGGAATGATCTGCATGGTCGTCGACAACCCGGAGCGCGGGGGCGCTAAATCAGCGGACATGGGGAAAACGCGGATGGTAGACGGCGGGAAAGGCGTGATTGTCCCATGGAACCGGTTCTTATGCAGACGTTGAAAAAGCGCTCCGTTGGGCGAATCCGACGGTTTTTTCGCGGAGATCGTGTACAGATGGCACGTCGTTGACCTGCGGTTCGCTCGCGATTCGCTTATTGCCGATGCGTCAACAACGCGACATCCGCATGAGCGGAAATGGACGAAATTGGCCGCGGGTTCGTGGCAATTGAAGCGCGCGCCGCATGGACTACCCTGATTAATGGAATGGTTGCTGCTTGATGGTGCATGAAGCGGCGCGCGGTTTTGTCCGTTTTGCGACAAATTTTCAATAATTAGATCGATAAAGCCACCGACATATAAGCGCCGCACCACGACGAAGCGCCGATTTATCGCCGCGACGATATATCCCCCATGCACTTGCTGCTATGGGATCTCAATATTGGCGGTGATAGTTTTCGAATCGTCCACTGAAGAAATGTGCGGCCAGCACCGGGAACCCCCGCAATCACCTCCCCGCGCGCCGCTGAAACACGCAGAAACACGACGAGACAGACATCATGAGTCAGCCGATCCGCTTCTATCACCGCAACGCGATTCGCGAAGTCAGCGACGCGGGCGTCACCCGTTCCGTTCTCCAGTACCTGCGCGAAGACGCGCGCTGCACCGGCACCAAGGAGGGCTGTGCAGAAGGCGACTGCGGCGCCTGCACGGTCGTGGTCGGCGAGCGCAATGCCGAAGGCGGCGTGAGCTTCAAGGCGGTCAACGCCTGCATCCAGTTCCTGCCGACACTCGACGGCAAGGCGCTCTTCACTGTCGAAGACCTGCGCCAGCCCGACGGCTCGCTGCATCCCGTGCAACAGGCCATGGTCGATTGCCACGGCTCGCAGTGCGGTTTCTGCACGCCGGGCTTCGTGATGTCGATGTGGGCGCTGTATGAGAAACACGGGCACGAACATAGCGGCGCTCACTGTGCCCCGGGCGAGGCTGGCGGTTGCGCAGGCAAAAGCGCCTGCAGCACGCCTTCGCGCGACGAAATCGCCAATGCGCTGACCGGCAATCTGTGCCGCTGCACCGGCTATCGCCCGATCCTCGACGCCGCCGAGCAGATGTTCAAGCTCGACGGTCCGGCATCGCCCGTCGACGTGAAGGCGCTCGCGCAAACGCTCGCCTCGATCGAGCGCCGCGACACCTTCCACTACGAGAGCAAAGGCCAGCAATACGACGCGCCGCGCACCGTCGACGCACTCGCCGCCATCAAGGAAGCGCGCCCTGATACGCGCATTCTCGCGGGCAGCACCGATATCGGCCTGTGGGTCACCAAGCAGATGCGCGAACTCGGCGACATCGTGTATGTCGGCCAGGTCGATGCGATGCGCGAAATCGCGGAGCGCGACGGCTTTATCGAAATCGGCGCGGGCGTGACGGTCGAGCGCGCCTATGCCGAACTCGCGAAGCCGTACCCGGAACTGGAAGAAATGTGGCAGCGCTTTGCTTCGCTGCCGATCCGCAATGCCGGCACCATCGGCGGCAATGTGGCGAACGGCTCGCCGATCGGCGATTCGATGCCCGGCCTGATCGCGCTGGGCGCGCGCGTGGTGCTGCGCGGCGGGGCGATCGAGCGCGAAATGCCGCTCGAAGATCTCTACCTCGCGTATCAGAAGAAGGACATGGCCGAGCACGAATTCGTGCTGGCGCTGAAGGTGCCCACGCGCACCGGCGCGCGCGCGAATCTGCAATTCCGCACCTACAAGGTGTCGAAGCGCTTCGACTCGGATATTTCGGCGGTATGCGCCGCGTTCTCCTTTATCGCCGATGGCGATACGGTCCGCGAACCGCGCATCGCTTTCGGCGGCATGGCCGCCACGCCCAAGCGCGCAACCCTCACCGAAGCGGTGCTGGCCGGCGCGCAATGGCACGAAGCCACCGCGCAGGCCGCGATGATCGCGCTCGGCAACGACTACGCGCCGCTGTCGGACATGCGCGCGACCAGCGACTATCGACTCGAAGCCGCAAAGAACACGCTTTACCGTTTCTGGCTGGAGACGCGCCCGCATAACCCGCTCGCGGCTCAGGCGGTGAATGTGCGCGCAGTGGCGGCGGAAACCGCTTAAGTCATCAGGAAACGGAAGAGATACGGAGAAAGAAACCATGAACCAGCAAGCCGAACCGTTCCTGGAAGAAGCCAAGGCGCGCGAACCTTTCGCACAGGTGCACGTCTCGCGCCCGCATGAATCCGCGCATCTGCATGTAAGCGGACGCGCCACCTACACCGACGACATCCCGACCGTCGCGGGCACGCTGCACGCCGCGCTCGGCCTGTCGCAAAAGCCGCACGCGCGCATCGTCTCGTTGGACCTCGCCAAAGTGCGCGCGACGCCCGGCGTCGTGGCCGTGCTGACCGCCGAAGATATTCCCGGCGTGAACGACTGCGGCCCGATCATCCACGACGATCCCGTGCTGGCCGACGGCATCGTGCAATTCGTGGGTCAGCCGATGTTCATCGTCGTGGCGACTTCGCACGATATCGCGCGCCTTGCCGCGCGCCGCGCCGACGTGCAGTACGAAGAACTGCCGCCGATTCTCACGGCGCAGCAGGCGCGCGCCGCCAATCAATCGGTGTTGCCACCGATGAAGCTCGCGCGCGGCGAAGCCTCCACGCGCGCCGCGCGTGCCGCGCATCGCCATGAAGGCGAGATGCTGCTGGGCGGCCAGGAACAGTTCTATCTGGAAGGGCAGATCGCCTACGCGGTGCCGAAGGACGACGACGGCATGCACGTCTGGTGCTCGACGCAGCACCCGAGCGAAATGCAGCATCTGGTTGCGCACGTGCTGGGCGTGGCCTCGCACAACGTCCTGGTGGAATGCCGGCGCATGGGCGGCGGCTTCGGCGGCAAGGAATCGCAGTCGGGCATCTTCGCGTGCTGCGCGGCGCTGGCGGCGTGGAAGCTGCTGTGCCCGGTAAAGCTGCGCCCGGACCGCGACGACGACATGATGATCACCGGCAAGCGTCACGACTTCCACTACACGTATGAAGTGGGTTACGACGATCAGGGCACCATCGAAGGCGTGAGCGTCGATATGACCTCGCGCTGCGGCTTCTCGGCGGATCTTTCCGGCCCGGTGATGACGCGCGCCGTCTGCCACTTCGACAACGCCTACTGGTTGCCCGATGTCTCGATCTCGGGCTTCTGCGGCAAGACCAACACGCAGTCGAATACCGCGTTTCGCGGCTTCGGCGGCCCGCAGGGCGCGTTCGCGATCGAATACATCATGGACGACGTGGCGCGCTCGCTCGATCTCGATCCGCTCGATGTGCGCAAGCGCAATCTCTACGGCAAGACCGAAAACAACGAGACGCCCTACGGCCAGACCATCGAAGACAACGTGATTCACGAGTTGATGGACGAACTCGTGGAAACGAGCGGCTATCGCGCGCGACGCGCGGCGATCCGCGAATTCAACGCGAAGAACGAAGTGCTGAAGAAGGGCATCGCGATTACGCCGTGCAAGTTCGGCATCGCGTTCAACGTGACGCACTTCAACCAGGCCGGCGCGCTGGTGCACATCTATACCGATGGTTCGGTGCTTGTGAACCACGGCGGCACGGAGATGGGCCAGGGCCTGAACACCAAGGTCGCGCAGGTCGTCGCGCACGAACTGGGTATCGAATTCGGCCGCGTGCGCGTGACCGCGACCGATACCAGCAAGGTTGCGAATACTTCGGCGACGGCGGCATCGACGGGCAGCGACCTGAACGGCAAGGCCGCGCAGGACGCCGCGCGCCAGTTGCGCGAACGCCTGGCTTCGCTGGCCGCCAACCTGTGGGGCAAGGGCAAGGTCAACGCGGCGGATGTGCGTTTTGCCAACGACTGCGCGATTGTCGGCGACGAAGTCGTGCCGTTCGGCACGCTGGTGCAAAAGGCCTATCTGGCGCGCGTGCAGTTGTGGTCCGACGGTTTCTACGCCACGCCCAAGCTCTACTGGGATCAGGCGACGCTGCGCGGCCGGCCGTTCTACTACTACTCGTATGGCGCGGCGGTTTCAGAAGTCGTGATCGACACGCTCACGGGCGAAATGCGCGTGCTGCGCGCCGACGCACTGCACGACGTGGGCGCCTCGCTGAACCCGGCGCTCGACGTGGGGCAGGTGGAAGGCGGCTTCATCCAGGGTATGGGCTGGCTCACGACGGAAGAACTCTGGTGGAAGCCGGACGGCAAGCTGATGACGCACGCGCCGTCCACCTACAAGATCCCGACCGTGAACGACACGCCGCCGGAATTCACCGTGAAGCTCTTCAACAACCGCAACGCCGAAGACAGCATCCATCGCTCGAAGGCCGTGGGCGAGCCGCCGCTGCTGCTGCCGTTCTCGGTGTTCTTCGCGATCCGCGACGCGGTGGCGAGCGTGGCCGACTACCGCTTCAATCCGCCGATGAACGCGCCCGCGACCGCCGAGGAAATCCTCAAGGGCGTGCGTGCGGTGCGCACGATGGCGCGCGGTTGAACTGGCGGGAGAGGAGCGAAAAATGATGAGTCGTCCAAACCATTGCGTGAATCTCGATAGCAGCGGCCGTGTCGTGATCGGCCGGCGCAGCACGCCGGTGCCGCAGTATGGGCCGATGCACGTGGTGCTGTTCGGCGCGGGGCACGTGGGTCATGCGCTGGTGACGCTGCTCGGCATGCTGCCTTGCGTCGTGCAATGGGTGGACGAACGCGACGAACTGTTCCCCGACGAAGTGCCGGCCAACGTGCAGATCGAAGCAACCGACACGCCCGCGGCGATTGTGGATGAAGCGCCTGCGGGTGCGTACTTTATTGTGATGACGCATAACCACGCGCTCGATTTCGAGTTGTCGGAACGCATCATGCGGCGGCGCGATTTCGCGTGGTTCGGGCTGATTGGATCGAAGACCAAGCGCGTGAAGTTCGAGCGCCGCTTGATCGAGCGCGGCGTGGCAGCGGAGCGCATGGACGAGATCACGTGCCCGATCGGCGTGACGGGGATCGTCGATAAGGCGCCATCGTCTATCGCCGTGGCGGTGGCGGCGCAGTTGATGCAGATGCGGGTGATGTTGCCGATGAGCCGCGAGATTTTCGCCGGAGTTTGACGATTGCCTGCGCGGGTACGAACTTTCTGGAGAATCGACGCCCGTTTTTAACGTTTTTTTCGATCGATGCGCTATTCTTAACGAAATTATTCCTGAATTAACGAAATTTCGGGAGTGCATCGATGGAGCAGGATTGGGTTGGCTATCGCTGGCTCGCTGAACGCTACGGCGCTCCGGCTGTTCAGCCGCTTCCGGTCGAGAGCGAAATCGGCGCGAAGCGGCGTACTACGCATCACGGCGCCAGCGTCAAGGAAACCTACGCCGCCGTCATGCGGCCAGTCGACACGCTCGCGGCCCATTTCACGTTTGCGCTCAAGCACGAGGGTGTATTCCTCGAGCAATTGGCGCGTCTCTTTGATGTGATTCCGCAGGCCGAGATCCGCGATTGGGTCATGAGCGAGCGCACCGGGCAATATGCGCGTCGCGCGGGCTTTCTGTATGAATGGCTGACCGGAAACGAACTGGATGGGGTTCCCGCCGTGACGAACGGCGGTTACGTCGATGCGATCGATGGCGACGACTATGTCGCGAGCGCTGCGCCGGTCAACAATACGCGCTGGCGTGTGCGCGATAACCTGCCCGGTAATCGGGCATTCTGCCTGACTGTTCGCCGTACGCAGCGTGTCCGCCAGGCCGAAGCCTATGACTGCGCCGCACAACTCGATGCCTTGCAGGCCGAATACGGCGCTGACGTCTTGCGACGCAGCGCGGTCTGGTTGACGCTCAAGGAAAGCCGTGCCAGTTTTCAGATCGAGCACGAGCAAGATCAGAGTGATCGTATCAAGCGTTTTGCGGCCGTGATGGAAGCACGCATCGGCGCTTACGACGATCCGCTTTCGGTCGGCACTCTCGCAGCGTTGCAGCGGGAAATCATCGGTGAACGAACGACGCTGAAGCATTTCGGGTTGCGTCAGTCGCCCGTATTCGTCGGTGCGACCGATCATTTCCGCGATGTCATTCACTACATCGCGCCGCACTGGCAAGATCTCGACGCGATGCTGGTCGGGCTCGACCGGTTTGTGCAAAGCACGTCAGGTGCGCCGCCGATCCTGCGCGCGGCGGCAGTGGCCTTCGCGTTCGTTTATATCCATCCGCTGGCGGACGGCAACGGCCGCATCCATCGTTTCCTCATCAACGACATGCTCAGGCGCGACAACGCTGTGCCGCGTCCATTCGTCCTGCCTGTTTCCGCTGCCATCACCAGCAAGGCGCAATATCAGGCGGCGTACGATCAGGTGCTTGAAGTGCTGTCCAGACCGCTGATGCAACGTTACGGAGCGAATGCGAATTTTGCCGCGCATCACGAATTTGACGATGGCGTGAAGTCCAACTTCACCTTCGATGCGTGGAGCGACGCAGCATTGACGTGGCGTTTTCCCGATCTCACGCCGCATGTCGAGTATCTGGCCGACGTCATCGATCGGACGATCCGCACCGAGATGCGACAGGAAGCCGAACTGATGCGCAATTGGGATCGGGCAAGGCTATTGGTGAAGGACGTGCTCGATGGGCCGAATGCCGATATCGATCGGATCATCCGCTCTGTGCGCGACAATCACTGGAGCGTGTCGGGCAAACTGAGCAAGGAATTTCCGATTATCGACGAAGCGAAACTGGGCGATGCGATTGTGTATGCGGTTCGCGAAGCGTTTGATGCGCCGCCACCTGAGTCTCGCGCCGATGAAGGTCGTTGATGCGTTGCGCTCGGCCGCCGTCAGGGCATCAACGCGGCGAGTCGATTAATTCGCCTCTTCGCTTTGTACCGGAACGGCCTGTGTACGCGGCGCGGCACGCTTGCCAGTGCCACTCACCCGCTTCCCACCCCGCACCGTCAACGACTGCGACACCCCGTCGATCAACTCGCGCAGCCAGCCCACATCGCTTGGCCGGTCCGGGTGCGGATGCCACATCTGATAACAGCGAATTCGCGGAAACGCGAACGGCGGCTCGGCCACCGCGATCGGCAGCAGTCCCGCGTAATGCGTCGCAAAACGGCGCGTGGTCGTAAAGATCAGATCCGATTGCAGCAGCACCTGCGGCACCAGCCCGAAGTAAGGCAGCGTCGCCACGATGCGCCGGTCCGCGCGCGCCTTCGCAAAACCGATGTCGATCGGGCTCGCATTCGCGCCCGTATAGGGCGTAGGCGCGAGATGCGCGGCCGCCAGATAGGCCTCGCGCGTGAGCGGCGCGCGTGCGAGCGGATGATCGGCGCGCATCATGCAGACGATGCGGTCGGTGAACAGGTCGCTGCGCTCGAAACGCGCATCGGGCTTCGGCCAGTTGCCGATCACGATGTCGATCTCGCCGGCTTCCAGCGCGCGATGATGATCGAGCGTCGGCGACAGCGACAGGATCTCCAGCCGCGCCGCGGGCGCCGCCTCGCGAAAGCGGGCGATCAGCGTCGGCATGAAGAAGTCGTTGAGGTAATCGGGCGCGGCCACGCGGAAGGTGCGCTTGGAGCGCTCCGGGTCGAAGTCGCCGTGCGGCGTGGCGACGAAATCGACATCGCGCAGCACGCGCTGGGCGTGCGCGAGCAGCGACTCGCCGTATTCGGTCGGCACCATGCCGGCCTTGCCGCGCACGAGGATCGGGTCGCCGAGGATTTCGCGCAGCCGCCGCAGCGCCGTGCTGATGGCCGGCTGGGTCTGGTTCAGCCGCAGCGCGGCCTGCGTGACGCTGCGCTCGACCAGCAGCGTGCGCAGCACGCGCACGAGCCAGATGTCGAGGGAAAGGGCAGTGTCATCCATGGCAATGCAAAAGCGTGGGGGGCGCGCCGTGCTGTGCACGCACGGCTTCAGGCATAACCTTATGCCGCCGCGCGCCCGGCCGCCATAGGGCGCGCGGTATGGCCGGCATCAGTGCAGCGGCGCGGGCGTTTTCAATGCGCTTTTCCGCGCGGTCTTCGGTGCGGTCTTCAGCGCGATCGTCCGCGTGAGTTCACGCGGTTTCCGGCTTCGGCAGCCCCGAAGGCAGCGTGCTGATGCGCTTGACCTCGCGCGAATCGAGCCAGTTCGGCGTGCGCGCGCAGTAGAGCACCATCGGCAAGGCGTCTTCGCCCCAGAACAATTGCTTGTTCATCCAGAAAGTCGGCACGCCGAACACACCCATGGCGATGGCGTCGTTGGTGTAGCGGCGCAGTTGCGCGCGTACCGCTTCCTCTTCGATCAGCGCTTCGCCATGCGCGATGCCCACGCGTTCGCACAACTGTTCGAAGCCTTCTTCGCTCGACGGGTCGCGGCCTTCGCGCCAGATGAAGCGGAAGATCTCGCGCACGCAGGCAAATTCGCCGCCTGCGGCGATCGCCAGCAGCATCGGCTTGACCGAGTCGAACGGATGCGCGGGCGGCATCTTCAGCGGAATGCCGAGTTGTTCCGCGCGAAACAGCGCGTGGCGATAAGTGAAGATGCGCTTGGCGGGAATTGCGCCGCCGTATGGCGTTCCCCAATGGCGGTACAGGTCGCTGAGCAGCACCGGCGTCGGCACGAAGTCGAAGCCCGGCCACTTGTCGTACTGCTCCAGCAGCAGGTACGAGAACGGCGACACGAAGTCGTAGAACCAGGCCGGCTGGGTGGCGTCGATGCCGCGGATCATGCTGTTCCTCCGAAATGGGCTTCATGCGGACCGCACGAGCGGCCCGTCGTTCGAGTATTGATCGTATTCGATACTGCGTGCTGCCTTTTTGCCTGCGGACTTTCCATAGGCAGGGTGCTGATTTTCGTGCGCTTTTTACGTACGTTTCGCAGGTTCGTCGCCCGGCGACGCTGCACGGGTGTCGCTGCTGCCATCGCCATCGCCTTCTGCAGCGCGGGTGGCGTCGGCCTCCTCGCGCGTTGCGGCGAGCCGTTCACGCACCGCCGAAAGCCGCTCGCGCACGAAGCCGATGTGCTCGCGCAGCACGTAGAACTGCCCGGCATACGCCAGCGGCATCTTCATGCCGTTCACCGATTCCTCGATCTTGTCGAGTTGACGCACGAGCGAGCGGCGTTCCTCGGGCGAGTTATCGGCGAGCGCGGCGCGTTCCAGCGCGATCAGCGAACCATACCAGCGATAGATCCGCGATTTTACCCGCCAGGCGTAGAGCCCAGGCACGAGCCGCAAGCCCGGAATCAGCACGACGATGATCGGCACCAGCACGACCAGCAGCCGGTCGGCGAGGCTCGCGAGCCAGAACGGCAGCACGCGGTAGAGGAAGCTCTTGCCCGACTTGTAGTAGCGCGCGGCATCGTCGCTGATCGGGAAATCCTGGGCGCGCGGCGCCGGGAATTCGCCCGCGCGCTGCAGCAGGGTCGAGCGGCCGTGCACTTCCTTGGCGGCGTCGACGAGCAGATCGGAGAGCGCGGGGTGCAGCGAGTCGCGCGCGACCAGTTCGGCCGTCGGCGCGATGAAGTGCAGCGGCGCGGCGGGCAGGTTGCGGCCGAAGTCGAACGCGCCCATCGGAATCGTGATCGCCGTGAGGTAGGGAAAGCGGCGCGCGTAGGCGTCGGCCTGGGCGAAGTCGAAAAAGCGCACGCCGGGCATGCGCATCAACCGGCCCATGACCGGCGGCTGGGCGGAGTCGCCCGCCAGAAACGCCACGTCGATCTTGCCCGCCACGAGCGCGCGCGCGGCATCGTCGCCGGATAGCGGCAGCAATTGGGTCTTGCCGCCCGGTTCGATGCCGTTGGCCTTGAGCAGCGTGAGCGCGAGTTCGCGCGTGCCGCTGCCTTCCGCGCCGATGGCAAGGCGCTCGCCTTCGAACTGCGACAGCCGCGTGACGGGCGGACCGTGATAGAACACCGCGAGCGGCACATAGGCCACGCTGCCGAGCGACACGAGCCCCTCGGGCACTTTGCTGGAGAGGCCGTCCTGCACGAATGCGACATCGACATGCGAGGCCGGGTCGGACAGGCGCGCGAGATTCTGCGCCGAGCCTTCCGATTCGAGCACGGTCAGCGTGATGTTGTTGCGCGCGAGGATGGTCTTGTACTTCTGCGCCGCGTTCCAGTAGGTGCTGCCCTTGGGGCCCGCGCTCATCGTCAGCGTGCTGGGCGGCGCGGGCTGGATCAGCCGCACGGCCAGCCAGATGGCGGCCACGCTCACCAGCAGGATGGGGCCGAACGAGACGGCCAGATCGCGCCACGAGATCGCCACGAAGCGCGCAACGAGACGCGGAGGAGGTTTGCGGCCGGTGGGGGACTTCATCGGGGAATGGCGGGCCTCGGAGGTTCTGGTTCTGGTGCGGTGCTGCTGGGGTGATTGCCGGACCCGCTCGGGCGCAGGAGGTTGAAGCGGCTGAAGCGGTTAAAGCGGCGTTCGTGCGCCGCAGTGTCTCTGAGCGCCGATGTTACATGAGATTCATCGCCGTGACGGCATGGGGACCGGCGTGGCGTACACGCCGCGTTGTGCCCTAAATCCTTTGCGCTTGGGCTTGGCCCAGGCTAAATTGTGGATCGCTGCGGCGCGCCCAGGCGCGTGGCGGCGGAATTGGCCTGATGAATCGCCGGAACATCGAGCGGCATCGGCCATCAGATCGTCATCATTACAAGCTACAAGGCTATCGAAGCAGGCGCACCAGCACGACCGGCATTGCCGAAGTCCGTGCGGATCGCGCCGCCGATACCGGCGCGGCTTTTCGCGCGCTCAACCGAATCCTTGCCTCTCGCATCAGCGTGTCCCGACCATGGCAGTGCCGCGGTGTCTCGACGCGCTTGTGTCACTTTGTGACCGCTTGCGCCTGCTTGCTCCCGTTCGCCTGCCCGTGGGTGTCGTAACCGAAGCCGTCAGTCCGGGCGGAGCGCGTTCCCGCGTCCCGTCACCGGAAAAGGCGGTCCATTTTCGCCACGTGGCTCGGGCCATGAGCGAAGCAACGTGTGAAGCAACAACGCGATAGCAACAAGGAGAAAACATGAAATCGGTCGCTTTTCTGAAGACCCTGGCCGCTGCGGCTTGCATGACGGTCGCATTCGGCGCCTTTGCCCAGGACAATTCGGCTGCGAGCGGCGCGGCTGCTACGACGACGGCGGCACCGGCTCCGTCGGCCAAGAAGGTTGACCGCAAGCTCGGCTACACCGTGCGCAAGGCGCTGTCGAAGACGCAAGGTCTCGACGTGTCGAACATCACCGTGCGTTCGCGCTCGGGCGCCGTCACCCTGAGCGGCACGGTGCCGACGCAGGGCCAGATCGACCAGGCAGGCCAGGCCGCGCAAGGCGTGGCAGGCGTGAAGTCGGTCGCGAACAAGCTGACGGTCATGCAGCAGTAAGATCGGCATCGGCTGGATGGAGATCCGGCACGATTGACCGCGAAAACGGGCCCCGGCCATGCGCCGGGGCCCGTTTTTTTCGGACTATTTGCACACGGCATGGCGGATGCGCGCCGTAAATGTGGACTGACACACAGCTTTCGCGTGTTTAGGGGTATACCGTGGAGTATGCAGACCCCACGAGGCTCTTGTGGCTCCTTGCCGGACACTGTCATGACTATCCACACCTACACCGATTTGCCGCTCGTCGATCGCGCGGCGTTCGAGCTGGCCTGCGCACGGCATGGCTTCGCTCCGATCCACTTCGACGTGAGCGGGGAAGCCGATCCCGACGATCCCGAGCACAGCGAACTGCTGATCGTGCGGCGCGGCGCGTGGGCGCAGGCCTACCGCATCGACGCGCGCGGGCAGTGGCTGCGCCAGTTCGAAACCGATCTCAATGGCCGCTTTTTCAGCCGGGCGCCGTACGCCTGAGCGCGAGCGGGAGATAGGGCAGGACGGGGAAAGACGCGCGGGGAGAAGCCCGCGCGAGAGGGTTTTTTGCCGCTTTGATCGCGTCGATCGCGTTTTTCCGGCTATTGCCCGGCTCGGGCGGAACCCAAGCCGGATCAGACCCATTCAAACGGACTCAAGCCAGCACGAGCCGCGCGCCCACGAGCGTGAGCGTGGCGGCCAGCAGCATGCGCAGCAGCTTCTCGGGTGCGCGCGACGACAGCATGCTGCCGATGGCGATCCCCGGCAGCGATCCGCACAGCAGCGAAAGCAGCATCGACCAGTCGATCGATCCCAGCAGCCAATGCCCCGCGCCCGCGAGCAGCGTGAGCGGTACCGCATGGGCCACATCGGAGCCGACGATGCGCACCGTCGGCAGCGCCGGGTAAAGCAGCAGCAACACCGTCACGCCGATCGCGCCCGCACCCACCGAAGTCAGCGACACCAGCGCGCCCAGAATCGCTCCCGTGAGGATCGTGAAAAGCAGCGTGCGCGTTTCGCTCGGCCCATGCCGATGGCGCGCCGCGAAGGCCGCCAGTTGCGGGCGGAACAGCAGCGCCACGGCGGTGATCAGCAGCGCCGCGCCCAGTACGGCCTGGATCAGATGGCCGGCGCGCGGCGTGTCCATGCCGTATCGATGGAGCAGGATCAGCGTGATGGTGGCCGCCGGCACGCTGCCGGCCGCGAGGCGCAAGGTCACGCGCCAGTCCACCGATCCCTTGAGCCCGTGCACCAGCGTGCCCGCGGATTTGGTCGCGGCGGCGTAGAGCAGGTCGGTGCCCACGGCGGTGGCCGGATGGACGTTGAACAGCAGCACGAGGATGGGCGTCATCAGCGAGCCGCCACCCACGCCCGTCAGGCCGACCAGAAAACCGACCGCGAGGCCGGACAGCGAATACAGCGGTTCGATATGAGGTAGGGACATCGCGGCGGCGCGGATCGCGCACGGGGCGCGCTTCTCGCGTGTAATTAATGCGGTCTGGCTACATGCCTCGCGGATGACGCTGCTTCGCTGCGCGTGCCGGCAAGGAGAGGCGATCTCGATGCAATCGGGCGGCGCGACAGGCTGGACAGCGACAAAGGCTGGCGGCGAAAATCCGCTATTGTCGCAAAACCGGCGACCTGGCGCAGGGACAGGACGAAATCTTCCTGAAATTTTCTGTCCCCGGGGTTGTTCCGCCTGCCATTCACACGCGCCCACCTGACCAGAACGCCTATGAATTCCGGCATTGCCTACGCCCTGTCCGCTTTCGTGATCTGGGGCCTCTTCCCGATCTACTTCAAGACGCTCCATCAGATTCCCGCGCTCGAAATGCTGGCGCACCGCATGGCGTGGTCGCTCGCGTTCATCCTGATCGTGCTGCTGGTGCGGCATCACTGGAGCTGGCTGCGGCCCGCGCTGCGCGACCGGCGTCTCGTGGCGCGCTTCGCGGCGAGTGCCGTGCTGCTGTCGGCCAACTGGGGCATTTATATCTGGGCCGTGAACGCCGGGCATATCGTCGAGGCGAGTCTGGGCTACTTCATCAATCCGCTGATCAATGTGGTGTTCGGCTACGCGTTCCTGCGCGAGCGCATGCGCCCGCTGCAATGGTGCGCGGTGGCGCTCGCGGCGCTGGGCGTGGCCTGGCTGACCTGGCAGAACGGCACGCCGCCGTGGATCAGCCTCGCGCTGGCGGTGACCTTCGGCGGTTATGGACTGCTGCGCAAGACCGCGCAGCTTGGCGCGCTCGAAGGGCTGACGCTGGAAACCGTGCTGCTGTTCCCGGTCGCGCTGGTGTATCTGAGCGCCATTGGCCTCGCTGGGGCGAGTCATTTCGGGCACGCGTCGCTGGGCGTGCAGTTGCTGCTGGCGGCGGCCGGGCCGGTCACCGCCGTGCCGCTGTTGATGTTCGCGGCGGCGGCGCGGCGCATTCCGCTGTCGATGCTCGGGCTGATCCAGTACGTCACGCCCACGCTGCAACTGCTCACCGGCGTGCTGATTTACGGCGAGCCGTTCGGCGCCGTGCGGGCGGTGGGTTATGGCGCGATCTGGGTGGCGCTGGTGCTCTATTCGTTCGAAGGCTTGCGCGGGACGCTGGCGGCGGCGCGGGCTGCGCGTCTGGCGCGCACGGCGGGTTAAAGCGTCACACAGACGTCGGACGATAGCGGCAGGGCTGGTTAGCCTCGCGCGCCTATGCGACGATGGCCGACGATGCCGTGGCGCTGAACACGTCGCTGCATCGCCCATCGGCAAGACGTAAAAAACGGAGACACCCGCGCATGAGCAATGAAGCGCTGCATCGCTTCGAGGAGACGTTCGCGCCGCGCATCGCCGCGAAGCTCGCGAGCCAGTTCGGCCCCACGGTTCAGGTCGATGTCGTGCCCAGCGCGGGCCACGGCCGGCCGACGCGCGTGCGTCTGCGCGGCGAGCCCGCCGAAGCGCGCCATCCCTATGCGTATGCGCTGAATCTGTCGCTGACCTGGGATATCGACGAAATCGAGCGTCTCATGGAGCCCGGCGGCGAGGCGCGCTTCACGCATTATCTGGAAGCGACGGTGCGCAAGATGGCGTCGTGGGAAACGGCGCGTCCGGTCAATTTCGCCACGCGCACGCAGGGCGAGCCGGAGATCCTGATCGGCGGGCTGGATTTCGAGGGCGGACCTTCGGACTTTTAGACTTTCAAACGCCCGTGGCCATGAGCGCGTGAACGGCCTTCACCGCCATGCCCACCGCCACGCAGCCCGCGAACACTGCAAACGATTGTTGCAGGCGCACGCCGCTCACATGACTGGCGAAGCCGCGCCCCACCAGCATGCCCGCGAGTGCGCCCGCCGCGAACGGCAGCGCGTTGAGCCACAACATATGCCCGCTGGCCGCCGAAGCCACGACGCCCGCCGTCGATACCAGCGCGATCACGGCCAGCGAAGTCGCGACGATGCCCTGCATCGGAATATCGGATGCGCGCTTGAGCGCGGGCACGATCACAAAGCCGCCGCCCACGCCGAGCAGTCCCGACAAAAAACCCGCCATCGCCCCCGATAGCGCGAGCGCCCGCGCGCAGGGCGCGGTCCAGTCGAGCTTGCCGCGTTCGAGATTGAGGCGGCAGGGCAGATCGGAGGGACAGGGTTCGGCGCCGCCGTGAAGGTCGTGCCCGGCTTGCGCGGACGGCTGGCGGAACATGCGCCACGCTACTCGCGCGAGCACGAGGGCGAACAGCAGCATCAGCGGCGCATCCGGCACGCGATGCGCGACCCAGAGACCGGCCGGCGAGATCACTGCGCCCGCCGACGCCATCAGCGCGGCAGCCTTGTAGCGCACGCGGCCTTCGCGCAGCGCGAGCAGCGCGCCGATGCCCGCCGCCAGCGTGACCGCGAAAAGCCCGATCGGCGCGGCCTGCGCCACGCCTAAACCAAGCCCAAACACCAGCAAAGGCACCGCGACGATGGCCCCGCCCGCGCCCGTCAACGCGAGAATCAGCCCAACGACCGAGCCAAGCGCGGCGCTAACGAAGAGGGCGGTGTCCATGATGCGGCGTCTCCTTCAGGTGTTTAGCCTTGCGTTCAGCCTTGTGCGTCGCCGGGCTTCGCGCCCGTGAACCACTCGCGGCCCTTGAGCATGCCGCTCCAGTAGAAGCGCGGCAGCACGCTGGCCTTGAGGAACCACATCAGGCGGCGCGGACGCGTCGGGTCGAGCGGGAAGGTCGGCAGCAGCTTGCCGCCGTAGCCGAATTCGGCCAGCACGACCTTGCCTTTCTCGACCGTGAGCGGACACGAACCATAGCCGTCGTAGCGATAGTGCATTGCCGTGTTCGCGCGCGCGGCGAGCAGATTCTCCGCGACGATCACGGCCTGCTTGCGCGCCGCCGCGCCGGTCTTGGCATTGGGCGCGGAACACACGTCGCCGAGCGAAAACACATTGGGCCAGCGCGGATGCTGCAGCGTCGCGTGATCGACTTCGCACCAGCCGGCGGCATCGGCGAGATCGCTTTCGCGGATGAAGTCGGGTGCCACTTGCGGCGGCACCACGTGAATCATGTCAAAGCGCTTGTCGACGCGCGTGACGTTGCCATCGGCGTCCTTCACTTCGAAGGTGGCCTTGCGCGCCGGGCCGTCGATGGCCACGAGGTTCGAGCTGAATTCGAGCTGCGCGTTATAGCGCTTCACGTATTCCATGAGCGGTGGCACGAAAGTCGGCACACCGAACAACACCGCGCCGGCCAGATCGAATTCGACCTTCAGCTTCGAGAGCACGCCGCGCTTCATCCAGTGATCGCAGGCGAGATACATGGCTTTTTGCGGCGCGCCCGCGCACTTGATCGGCATGGCCGGTTGCGTGAACAGCGCCGTGCCGCTTTGCATCTGCTGCACGAGTTCCCACGTGTAAGGCGCGAGATCGTAGCGGTAATTCGAGGTCACGCCGTTCTGGCCGAGCGTTTCCTTGAGCCCTTCGATGCGCTCCCACGCGAGGCGCAGACCAGGCGTGACGATCAACTGTTTGTACGCGATGGTTTCGCCGTTGGTGAGCTGCACGCGGTTCTGCGCGGCTTCGACGCGCTGCGCGCCTGCGCGAATCCACGTCGCGCCTTGCGGCATCACGCTGGCCATCGTGCGGCGCGTTTTCTTCACGTCGAAAGCGCCGCCGCCTACCAGCGTCCATGCGGGCTGATAGTCGTGGTGATCGTTGGGCTCGACGATGGCGATGCGCAGATTGCGCTGACGCTTGAGCAGGCTGGACGTCACGCTGATACCCGCGAGCCCGCCGCCGATCACGACCACATCCCACGGCTCGCTCGCCCGCGCGCTGTTCGCCGCGGAGGCCGAAGCCTGCGGCGAGGTGAGCGGTGCGGCAACGGCGCTGGCCTGCGCGAATTGCCACAGATTGGTCGCGCGATTGCCGGTGCGGCAGTAAGCCAGCACGGGCGCGGGCAGATCGGCGAGCAGTTGCGCGAATTGCGCGACATCGTCGGGACCGATCTTGCCGGGCGTGACGGGCAGAAACGCGAAGCTCAGGCCGAGTTGCTGCGCGGCTTCGCGGATATCGCTCGACGCGGGCTGCGACGGACCGCCTTCGCCATCGGGCCGGTTGCAGATGATCGACCGGTAGCCGGCAGCGGCGATGGCCGCGAGATCGGCGGGCGTGATCTGGTCGGCGCTCGCGAAGCGCGCGTCGTGTTGCACGATTTGCATGGGCTCGAAGGCTCCTGGTAGGACTGAGTAGGGGGCGGCGCGGGCGTTTATCCTGGCGCTTATTCGGGGCGCGCGGGACGCGAAGGTTGCGCCTTCAGGCGGCCGCAATAGAGGCTGGAGAGCGTCTGCATCACCTGGATGACTTCGGTGCTCGCGAGGCGGTAGTAGATGTACTTGCCTTCGCGGCGCGTCTCGACGAGGCCTTCCTCGCGCAGCACGCCCAGGTGCTGCGACAGACTGGGCTGATGCACGCCGACGAGCGCTTCAAGCTCGCCGACATTGCGCTCGCCTTCGGTGAGCTGGCACAGCAGCAGGAGACGGTCTTCGTGCGCGAGCGCCTTGAGCAGCGCGCAGCACTTTTCGGCGGATTCGCGCAGCGCGGAAAGCGCCTCGGGCGTGATGGGAGAGTTCATAGGCGGAGTTCGATCCATGAAGCGATGGGGTAGATCACGCTAGATCAGATCAAGGGGAAGCCGACAGTTGGTTGACAAACATTATATCGATTCATAATATGTGTTTCAATAGAACATGAGCCGTATGGAGTTACCCGATGTCCGAACTTGTTGCCGCCGCGACTGAAACCCAGACACACGTCGATCCTTTCTTCGATCCGGTCACCGCCACGGTGACTTACGTCGTGCACTCGGGGCGCGGTTCGGCGTGCGCCATCGTCGATCCGGTGCTCGACTACGATCCGAAGTCGGGCCGCACGTCCACGGATTCGGCGCAGCGCGTGATTGCTTTCGTGCGCGAATACGGCCTCACGGTCGAGTGGCTGCTGGAAACCCACGCGCACGCCGATCATCTTTCGGCCGCACCGTTTCTCAAGCAGCAACTGGGCGGCAAGATCGCCATCGGCGAGCACATTCGCAGCGTGCAGGGCGTGTTCGGCAAGGTCTTCAACGTCAATGACACGCTGGCCGGCGATGGCAGCGAGTTCGATCATCTCTTCACCGACGATGAAACCTTCCACGTTGGCCCGCTCGAAGCGCACGCGATGCACGTGCCCGGCCACACGCCCGCCGATCTCGCTTACCGCATCGGCGACGCGGTGTTTGTCGGCGATACGATGTTCATGCCGGATGTGGGATCGGCGCGCTGCGATTTCCCGGGCGGCGACGCGCACACGCTCTACCGCTCGGTGCGCAAGCTGCTCGATCTGCCCGGCGACACGCGGCTTTTCATGTGTCACGACTATCCGCCTGCATCGCGCGGGCCGCGCTTCGAAACCACCGTCAGCGCGCAGCGCAGCGACAACATCCATCTGAACGATCGCGTGAGCGAAGACGACTTCGTGCAGATGCGCAGCGCGCGCGACCGCACGCTCGCCATGCCGAACCTCATCCTGCCGTCGATCCAGGTGAATATCCGCGCAGGCCGCTTGCCCGAACCGGAAGACAACGGCGTGCGTTATCTCAAGATTCCGCTCGACGCGCTCTGACCTGGATCATCGAAAGCGGCACTCGCCGCTTTGTCCGAAATTCGAAAGCATCTGTCCACTCGACTGTCTGGCGGCAATCTAGACTGGTTCCGTACTGAATCACAAGCCAATTACCGATTCTGCGGAGCCCAACATGAAAGCCATCCAGTTCAAGACCTTCGGCAAGCCTGATGTCCTCGCGCTCGTCGATCTCCCCACGCCCGCGCCCGCCGAAGGCCAGGCGCTCGTGCAGGTGAAGGCCGCCTCCGTGAACCCGAGCGACGTGAAAAACGTCTCGGGTCACTTCGATCACACCGTTCTGCCGCGCGTGCCGGGCCGCGATTTCAGCGGCGTGGTGGTGGCGGGGCCGCAGGAATGGATCGGCGCCGAAGTCTGGGGCACGGGCGGCGATATCGGCTTCACGCGCGACGGCACGCACGCCGAATTCATCCAGATTCCGGTCGCGGCGCTCGCGCGCAAGCCGAAGGCGCTCACGCATGCGCAGGCTGCGTCGATCGGCGTGAATTTCGTGGTGGGCTGGCTGGGCACGGTCGATTACGCGCAATTGAGCGCGGGCGAGACGATCGCGGTGATCGGCGTGTCGGGCGGCGTGGGCGGGGCGGTCACGCAGATCGCGAAGGCGCGCGGCGCGCGCGTGATCGGCATTGGCCGCGAAGCGCCGGACGCGGATTCGCCGGCTGCGCGCCTGATCGACGCCTTCGTGCCGATGGATGGCGATACCGCCGCGACCGTGCGCGAACTCACCGGCGGTGCAGGCGCCGATGTGGTCTACGACGCGGTTGGCGGCGTGGCGTTCGAACTGGCGCTCTCGCTGGTCAAGCGGCGCGGGCGCGTGGTCGAGATCAGCGCCACGGGCAAGCGCCGCGTGGAGTTCGATCTGATCGACTTCTATCACAACGAAACGCAGTTGCTGGGCGCGGATAGCGCGAAGCTCGGCGTGACGGATGCCGCGCCGATCATGCGCGCGCTGGCCGATGCCTTCGACGCCGGGCAGTTCGCCGCACCCGTGGTGGCCGAACGTTTCCCGCTCGAACGCGCGCAGGACGCCTATGCGGCCGTGGCGGCGGGCACGCGCGGGCGCGTCGTGATCGACATCGCCTGATTGCGGCGCACACCGAGGAGTCGGCCATGAAGGCTTATCTGGTTTCGTTCGCCGTGGGTGCGCTCGCGGGCCTGCTGTACAGCGTGCTCGACGTGAAGTCGCCCGCGCCGCCCACCATCGCGCTGATCGGCTTGCTGGGCATGCTCGCCGGGGAGCATGCCATCGGCTTCGTGCGCAGCTGCATCACGCATCTGGCGGGCTGAAATACGCTCAGATCTGCGCGCGCACGAGGCGTTCGGGAAAATGCGTGCGCAGCGTGCGGGCGTCGAGCAGCGCCAGATCCTTGTCGAGTTCCAGCGTGACGAGGCTTTTGGTCTGCGCGTCGAGCGCCTTGCGCAGCGCGCCCAGAAAGGCGGGCGGCGCGGCCAGCACGAGCGTGCCATAGCGGCCGTCGTTGCGCGCCTTGGAAAGCGTGCCCGCAACCTGTGCGGCGAACACCGTGGTTTCGTGCTCGTGATGGGCGGTGTCGGGGTCGCTCGCCTGGCGCCCGGCGGTGGCGCGCTCGGTGCGGCCGGAGCGGTCGCTCACCAGACTCTGCTGCTGCACGCGGCTTTCGGGATGGAGCAGCGTTTCGACTTCCTCGATGGCGCCCAGCGGACTATCGGTCACGAAAATGCGCGCGGTCACGCGATTGGCAACGACAACCCAGATCGATTTGGACATGCTTGCCTCCCTGCCGGAGCATCGGCCAGACGTCGACGAACGTGTAGCCGTTGCGATGAATGGATTCGCGCGGCGCGGCGCGAACATCAAGGGTAGCGCTTTCGCGCCGGTACAAGGTGTCAGCGTGCGCGATGTTCGTGCCCGGAGGGATCGCGTAAATAAGGGGCGGAAATGCAGCAGGGCCGCTCACGCGTGTCGCGCGAGCGGCCCTGTTTGCGTCAGGCAAGGCGTGTTGAAGAACTTACTTCGCCTTGTCCGCCGAATTGGTGATGGCGTTGCCGCCCTTGGAGATGTCTTCGCCCGCACCGGCAATGGTGTTGCACGCAGCGAGCGTGACGGCGAAGAGGGCAAGGGCAAACGCAAGATAACGCTTCATGTGGCTCATGTCGGCTCTCCTTTTGATGGAAATCCCAGCAACCCGCGATAAAAGAAGCGATGCGGCGCAACCCTACTGCAAGCCACTCCCTGACGACTGCGGTGCGCGCATCGAATCGATTGTACGCGCGAACCGGGGTCACATGCTCAGGGCTTTGCCTCGTTGCGGCGCTGCTTGCGCACCACCATCCATTTGGGCGAGCGAAAGCGCACGATGCTCACGTAGAGCCACACGTAAGTGAGCGCAAACACCACCACGAAGCAGAACAGATGCAGCGTGTGGCGCCAGAACAGCGTGGCCGGAATCACGGCCACGAGGCACAGCAGCCAGAGATACGGCGATGTCAGCGAATTGCGGCGCGTGAGTTCGCGCGCGGTGCGTGCGCCGACGGCCCAGCGCATCAGGCGCTTGTAGACGAGCATGTGCAGATGCACGCCATCGGGGATGCCCGGCGACATGCCGCGCACGAACTTCTTCCGGTAGATCGAAAAACAGGTCTCGAAGATCGGGTACATGAACAGCAGCACCGGATACCACGCCGAGACATCGCGATTGCGCATCACCAGCAGGATCGACAGTTCGGCCAGCATGAAGCCGATAAAATACGCGCCGCCGTCGCCGAGGAAAATCAGGCCGGCCGGGAAATTCCACATGAAGAAGCCCAGCACCGCGCCCATCATGATGAACGACGCCGAGAGCACGACCGGATCGTGCACCTGGAAGGCCACGTAGGCGAGCGAGGCGAACATCATGAACGCGACCATCGACGCGAGGCCGTTGAAGCCGTCGATGATATTGACCGCGTTGGCGAGCGCCGCGACCGCGAGCACGGTAATCACGCAGGAAATTGCCGCGTAGGACAGCAGGAAATCGAGCGGCGGCACGCTGATGCGTGTGACCGCGATGCCCAGCAGGAAATACGCGAGCGCGGCGGCGGCCATCGTGCAGACCAGACGCGCGAGCGGCGAGACCTTCTTGGTCAGATCTTCGACGAGACCCGAGGCGAACGCCGGCAGCCCGCACGCCACGATGCCCAGAATGCCGCCCGACACCGCCGGGTACGCGCCGTGCAACTGCGCCGCCGCGACGATCAGCCCGGCGAGAATGCCCGTACCGCCGATACGCGGCACCGGACGCGCGTGGAATTTCTGTACGCCCGCGAGGTCCGAATCGACGGAAAACCTTTCATGCAGATGCGCGTAACGCACGATCAGCAGTGTGACCAGCAGTGAGACGATGAAGCCAAGTGCGAAACTAAGCATGAAAGGTAAACGCAGGGCGCAAAAGGGGAATGCGGGATTATACAAAGGCGGCGAGGCACGTCTGGGACGTTGCTGCCGGCAATCCCGTAATGTTTAGACAGGACGAGGTAAGGGGCACCCGAAGCCCGCATGATAGTATGGCCGCCCGCGCCGTCGCGAGCATCCGCGATGCCTGCCTGCGCGGCGCTTCATCATGCATTAACCTTCGCGTTCCATGTGCTGCACAGAGCATGGGGCGCGCACCGCAGAGTCCATGATTCAGGATAACGAACACAGCGACCAGGTCGCACGCGAAGGACACGCCGGGCACGATGCTGCACGGCCGCTTGTTTCGATGCTGCTGATCACCTACAACCAGGCCGGCGTGGTCGCCGATGCCATTGCGGGCGCGCTGGCGCAGACCTATTCGCCGCTCGAAATCCTGATCTCCGACGACTGCTCGAGCGACGACACCTGGTCCGCCGTCGAAGCCGCCACGCGCGACTATCGCGGCCCGCACCGCCTCGTCCTGAACCGCAACGAACGCAATGCCGGCATCACCGGGCATCTTTCGCAACTGGCGGCGATGAGCAAGGGCGAGTTGCTGGTGGTCACGGCCGGCGACGATATTTCCACGCCCGATCGCTGCGCGCGTCTGGTCGAATGCTGGAACGGGCTTGAGCGGCGGGTGGATCTGATCGCTTCCGATCTGGTGGAGATCGACAGCGCATCGCCCGATGCGGGCCGTATCGCGCCGACCGATCTCGGCCAGTACCGCAACTTCGACGACTGGCTGCGCGAGCGTCCGTGGGTCGTGGGCGCTTCGCACGCGTGGTCGCGGCGCCTGTTCGAGCGTTTCGGGCCGATGCTGCCGGGCGCGATGGCCGAAGACCAGATCATGACGTTCCGTGCGGTGATGACGGGCGGCGCGTACAGCTTGCGCGAGCCGCTGGTGCGCTACCGGCGCGGCGGTTTGTCGGGCAAGAAACGCTATCGCAGCGTCGAGCAGTTCGTCGCGCGCGTGAAGCTCACGACGGCGTTTGGGCTGGCCGAATCGGCGCAATTCCAGCGCGATGCGGAAATCGCCGGTGTCGCCGATGAAATGCGCGCGTTGCTGGTGCCGAAACTCGCGCGCGAACACTATGCGCGCGATGTGTTCGCGGTGGCGGGGTTGGGGGCGAAGCTCGGTTTGTTGATGCGCACGAAGGGCGTCAAGCTGGGCTTCAAACTGCGCATGTTTCTCTATGCCGCGTGCCCGTGTGTGTATCGGCCGTTTTTTGCGCTCCGCAATCGTGTGAAGTGAGCGTGAGAAGCGAGCGCGTGAAGCGCTAGCCGTACCGCCCTGTCATCGGCGCTTAGGTGCCGGATTGATCGGCCGGTGCGATTTCGAGCAGTATCACGTGATCGGGGACGTCGACGGTGAGCGAGTGCTCGCCCGTATGACTCGCGACAGGCGATGCCGCGACGAGCGGATCGTACACGTCGACGCGCTGCGCCTGCGCACCGAATTCGAGTTCGACGCGGGCCGGCGCAGCGGTAAGCGGCTTGCCCGTCGCGCGGTCCCAGATCAGCGTTTCGTTCCAGAGCGCCAGCACAAAGCGGCCATCCTTTTTCTGCAGCAGCAGACTATTCGCCGATACCGGCATATCCCGCAGCGTATAGGCGAGCGTGTCGCCGGCCACGGCTTTGGCGCGCTGCGTCTTGCTGGCATTCAGAATCGTCGTGAGATTGCGGATCGCCTGGGCGGACGGCTTCGGGCTGTTGTCGTTGCGAAACAGGCCGTAGTGCATTTCGGCGTTCTTGTTTTGCGGGTCTGGCTTCTGGTCGAGCAATTCGTAGATGTAAAGCCGTTTGACGCCCGCCGCCGCTGCATCCATATAGCCGTTCAAAATGCCTTTGGCCTGCGTCGGTTCATCGACGCCGAGCATGTACCAGCCCGATTGCGGCATCGAAAAATAGCCGAACTCGGTGATCACGAGCGGCATCTGAAATTTCTCGCCGACATGAAGAGCCGCCGCCATCCAGTGGTCGCCGTTTGCGTTCCAACTCGGCTGCTCGCCGTTTTGCGGATAGAAGTGGGCGTTGGCGAAATCGGCGGAATCCGTGCGCGTTTCGACTGACTTCGGGTTGTAGCCCGTCACATCGTAGACCGGCACGCCCGCGAGTTGCGGCGTGGCGCGCACGCGCGCATAGAGTTCGCGCTGCGCGGCGAGCCCCGCGGCCGCACCCGTGAGGCCTTTATAGGTCACGGGGAAATTATCGATTTCATTGAAACCTTCGATGGCCGCGATGCTGCCAGGCACCGCGCTATTGAGTTTCACGGCGTTCGCGATCGACTCCTCGAAATTCGCGCCGGTGAGGAAATTGAATTTGATGCCGCGCTGCGCGAGATAGACATAACTCGAAAACGGCACCGCAGCGACCGGCGTGAAATCGCGCACGTGATGAATGCCCAGCCACGCCATATCGTCGGCGACGTTGTGCACGTTCGCGTAGGCGCCGTCGGTGTAATTGACGTGCGTGTCGACGGCCAGCGTCTGGATGAACGTGTCGACCGGCATCGCGCGAACGGCGCTTCCAGCGCTTCCTGCATTCACCGCCGATGCGCAGACGAAAGCGCAAAGCAATACAAACAGGCTTGCGGCGCTGCGCCTGCTTGGCCAGTTCAATGACTTGGGCCGCTTGATCTGCCGCGGGCGTTGCGAACCGTGCTGGCTGGCCTGAAGAGAAGACCGGAGGGGATGCATTGCGCGTTCCTTGCGTGCCGAGATAGCCGGTCGGCCTGCTGCGCCTGATGCCCGAATCTCGACGGTTCTGCCGCCGCAAATGCGGCAATTGCAGCGCATTGTGATCTCAAACCCGCGCGGATGTGTGTGCGAAGGCGAACAGATCGATAGCACGCGCAAGGATCAGTCTGTCAATCATTATGATCAATTTCAATTGATCATACGGATACCTAATTAAATATCGGAGCGATGTTTCTCTAGCGATGGGCGATCCGGTCTATGTGCGCGAGCGCACACACAGAAGAAGCCCAGGAGAAGGAAAACCCTGTGTTTCGAGGCGTGCCGATGCAGCGACGCAAAACGCAGTGACGAATGCAGACCATTGGTGGGATTGCGCACGGTTTGGCGATCGTTCGCACCTTAATGTGATGTCGTGGCCTGTCAGGGAGGGCCGTCTGAACGAGAGGTCCGCCTGAGAAACGGATCGTGCGGTCGCTCCCGGCAGACGATCTCGTCGGACCACAAAAGTCTGACGAACACGACACGCACTTGGGGCAGGGACATGTCAGATCTAACACAAGGGTTTCAGGCGGCACCGCGCATCCCGTTGACGCAGCGCGCGGTCGATGTCGTGCTGATCGTGCTGGGTGCTATTTGCGCCGTACACCTGAACCTGAATTTCGCGTTATTCGGAGCGGCGCATCACCCCGACCCGACGCTGGTGGCGTTTTGCGCAGCACTCGCATTGTCGGTATTTCCTGCGTGCGGAACCTATGGTTCGCGTGGCAGCCGTTCGATTTTCAGCGTCGCGGGCCGCACTGCGCTGGCGTGGCTCGCGGTACAGCTTTGCGGTCTCGTGCTGCTTTACGCGATTCATCGCGATCATCTGCTGCAGTTGCCGTGGTTCATCTACTGGACGCTGACCACGGGCATTTCGCTGATGGCTTCGCACACGCTGTTTCTCTCGGAATTCAGCGTATTGCGGATGACGCACGCGTGGTGGCATCGCGAGACGATCGCGCTCGAACCGCGTGGCGCAGTCCGCCCCGCAGTGGCCGGACGCCTGCTCAAGCGCGTGTTCGACATCGTGGCGGCCATCGCGGCGCTCATTCTGCTTTTGCCGCTGTTTGCGGTGTTGACGGTGATGGTCAAGCGCGATGGCGGACCGGCCTTCTTTGGACATACGCGCGTAGGCCGTCACGGCAGGAAGTTCCGTTGTTTCAAGTTCCGTTCGATGGTGGTGAATTCGGAACAGGTGCTGAAGGAGCTGCTCGCGAGCGACCCGCAGGCGCGCGCCGAATGGGAGCGCGAATTCAAGCTGAAGAACGATGTGCGCGTGACGACGATTGGCCGCTTTCTGCGCCGCTCGAGCCTCGACGAGTTGCCGCAGGTCTGGAATGTCCTGCGTGGCGAGATGAGTTTTGTCGGCCCGCGCCCGATCATCGATCAGGAACTGGCGCGCTACGGCGACGCGAGCAAGTACTACCTGATGGCGACGCCGGGTATTACGGGCTTGTGGCAAGTGAGCGGTCGCAACGATATCGATTACGCGACACGGGTTGCGCTCGACGTTTCCTATGTGGAGAACTGGACCTTCCGCAAGGACATCGGGATTCTTCTCAAGACGGTTGTCGTGGTGGTTCGCGGTAAAGGCGCCTATTGACTCGTGGACTCGCGGACTCGCGAGCAGCGAGCAGCGAGCGGTGCAGGTTAGCGGTGGGGAAGCGTGCAGGAAGTTCGCCAGGCATTTCGCGTATCCGGGCCACACGGTATGACCCGGAACGCGAGGAACGTGATTGGGGGTTGTGATGGAACTGAACGCGATGAATTCGATCGAGCTTGCGCCCGGACGTCTTGCGAAAGGCGCCGGTATGGCGCGTGCCCTGCGCTGCGGCGCCGTGCTTGCGGGCTGGCTGGCGCTAGCCGCGCTGAGCGGCTGTGCGCTCGCGCCGGGCATGTCATACGATTCGCCGAAGAACGGCGGAGCGCAGACGAACGCGACTGCGGGCACCGGCGTGCCGGACAGCGTGGTCGCGAAGGGCTTTGCGGGCGCGCCATCCGGCAAGCTCGTGGAAATCACGCGCGAACTCGTGGATAAAGAGGCTGCGGCGCGCCCCAAGGGCATTCCCCATGACGTGGAAAAGCTCTTTGCGAAGGCGGCGCCCTATGAAATTGGCCCGGGCGACATTCTGAGCATTGTTGTCTGGGATCACCCCGAGCTGAATCTGCCGACCGGTGGCGCCAGCGGCGACGGCCCGACGGGCGCGAGTTCGGTCGCGCCGGGCTACACGGTCGATACCAACGGATTTATTCAGTATGCCTACATTGGTCCGGTGAAAGCGGCTGGCCAGTCGGAGATGAGCTTGCGCGAAGTGCTCGCGCAGAAGCTCGCGAAATACGTGCGGCAGCCGCAGATCACGGTGCGTATCCAGACCTATCGCAGCAAGCGCGTCTATCTCGACGGCGAGGTCAAGACGCCAGGCGTGCAGGTGCTCAACGACCGGCCCATGACGCTGCCCGAGGCGATCAATCGCGCAGGCGGATTCACGAGCAATGCCGATCGCTCGCACGTGGCCGTGACGCGTGGCGACACCACCGTCGATGTCGATATGCCCGCGATGATACGCAAGGGTTTCAATCCCGACCGCATCATCCTCGGTGACGGCGACCTCGTGCGCATCTTCGCGCAAACCGACAGCAAGGTTTTCGTGGTCGGCGAAGTCGAGCGTCCCGGCGGCGTGACCTTCAACAACGGCCGCATGTCGCTCAACGAGGCGCTGGGCAATGCGGGCGGCATCAACCAGTCGTCGGGCGACGCCTCGCAGGTCTACGTCGTGCGTGGCCGCGATACCACCCAGCCGGTCGTGTTCCATCTCGACGCCAGCAGCGCGGCTTCGATGGCGACCGCCGATTCATTCGAACTCAAGCCCAACGATGTCGTGTTCGTCGATACGTCTTCCCTCGTGAAGTGGAGCCGTGTCATCAGCCTGATTTTGCCAACGACCCAGGCTGCGGCGGCAACGCGCGCGGTGGGCTACTGATGGCCGCATGAATGCGTATCGCGCCAGCCGGCGCGTTCGCTACGGAGAGGACAAGATGAAGCCGCGCGACTATATGCTGGACGGACCTGCCGAAGCGGCCATGCCGCTGCCACCCGACGGCGGGCACATGAGCAATCTGCTCGATACGCTGTATGCGGGCCGCAAGACGATCCTGATCGCCACGGCGGTCTGCACGCTCGCGGGCAGCCTCTATGCGTTGCTGGCGACGCCTGTCTATGAGTCGGACATGCTCATTCAGGTGGAAGAGAGCCCGAACGCCGCGAAATCCGCGCTGGCCGAACTGTCCTCGCAGTTCGCGATCAAGACGGGCGCCTCGGCGGAAATGGAAGTGTTGCGCTCGCGCATGGTGGTGTCGTCGGCGGTGAATGCGACGAAGCTCTATATTCAGGCCACGCCGCACTATTTCCCGGTTATCGGACGCTGGGCGGCCCGGCATCTGGTGCTGAGCAGCTGGTCGGGCTGGGGCGGCTACGCGTGGGGCGACGAAGCGATCGATGTCACGCAGTTCGACGTTCCGGCGCGTCTGCAGAACCGGCCCTTTGTGCTGACCTATCAGGGCGACGGCGCGTACACGCTCGAAAACGGCGGCATCAAACTCGAAGGGCGCGTGGGCGAAGTCCTGCATGCGCCGACCGTGGGCGGCTCGATCGACCTGGCCGTTGCGCGCATCGACGCGCAGCCGGGCACGATTTTCAACGTCAAGCGGCAGTCCGAACTGAGCGCGATCCAGAACCTGCAAACTGCGCTGGCGATTTCGGAGAAGGGCAAGGAGTCGGACGTCATTGGCGTGCAGCTCGACGGCGAAGATGCGGTGCTGACCAGCACGATTCTGAATGCGATCGGCAACGAATACGTTCGCCAGAACGCGCAGCGCACCCAGGAAGAAGCCGAAAAGCAGATTGCCTTCCTCGACAAGCAACTGCCTTTGCTCAAGATCCAGCTCGAAAAAGCCGAGAACGAATACAACTCGTTCCGCTCCGAGCATGGCGCCGTGAACCTTGGCGCCGAAGCCACGGCACTGCTGCAAAGTTCGGCGCTGGCGCAGCAGCGTATCGCCGATCTGCGCCAGCAACGCGCGCAGCTGATGGCCCGTTTCACCGACGACAACCCGGCACTCGCCGCCGTTGACGGTCAATTGGCCGAGGCCGTGAAATCGCTGCAACAACTGGCTGGGCAGACCCGTGCGCTGCCGCCGGTGGAGCAGCAACTCGTGCGCCTGCAGCGCGAGGTGACGGTCGATACGAACATCTACACGAACCTGCTGAATAGCCGCGAGCAACTGCGTCTGCTCAAGGCGGGCCGCGTTTCGAATGTCCGCATGATCGACGAAGCCGTGCCGGCCGAAGGGCCGATCCGTCCGAAGCGTGCGGTTCTCATGATCGCGGCGATGTTTACGGGGCTGTTCATCGGCGCGGCGATCGTGCTGATGCGTCATCGCCTCAATCGCGGCGTGTCGGTGGTCGACGAAATCGAAGTGGGCACCGGTCTGGCCGTGTATGCCGCCGTGCCGCGCAGCCGCATCCAGTATGGGATGTCGCGCCGTCTGCCGCATGGGCAGGCCGGTGCGAATACGGTGCTGGCCCACACGGCCATGTTCGATCCGGCGGTCGAAAGTCTGCGCAGTTTCCGCAGCGCGCTCGAACACTCGATGCAGACCGCCGCCAATCGCGTCGTGCTGCTGGCCGGGCCGACGCCGATGGTGGGCAAGTCGTTCGTGTCGATCAATCTTGCGGCGGTGTTCGGCGCGTCGGGCAAGCGCGTGCTGCTGGTCGACGCCGATCTGCGGCGCGGCTCGCTCAATCACCATATGTCGGTGCCGAGCATGCCGGGCGTGACCGACATCGTGGAGCTTCGCGACGGCTTCGAAGCGCTGGTGCACGACAACGTGATGCCGGGCGTCGACTTCGTCGCGACAGGCGGCTATGTCTCGAATGCCAGCGAACTGCTGCGCGACAGCTCGTTCCAGCATTTCGTCGATTGGGCCAATGCGGCCTATGACATCGTGCTGATCGACGCGCCGCCCGTTTTGCCGGTCGCGGATGCCGGGATCATCGGCAAGCTGGCGGGCACGGTATTCGTGATCGCGCGTCAGGGCGCGACGAGCGTGGCCGATCTGCGCGAATCGGTGCGCCGCTTCGAGCAGGTTGGCGTGCCGATTCGCGGCGTGATCTTCAACGATATGACGTCGCGGCCCGGGCGCTACGGCAACGAATACGCCGCATACGGCTATTCGAGCTACGGTTTCCCCAAGGACGCGAACGGAGCCGGACACTGAGCGTTCGCGGCAACGCCGCTCGGGATCGTCGTCACGCTTGATCGTCAGCGAGTCACCCAGCCCGCCCGGCACGCCGCGGCGGGCTTTGTTTTTTTGCGTCTGCGCGAACTCGCGAGTCATGAGCGACGGCGAACATTCGGTCAGACGAAGTTCGATCACACTGGGCTTTAAATGAATCGCACTGTGCAAATAGCGCGGTGTAGCTCGAAGAAACCGGCGCCGTGTCGCGATCGCTTCGCATGCGGATAAAGCCCGGTCACGAGCGACGCTTAGGACCAATTCGATGAAACCCGCTGCCAACCTGCTGATCAATGGCCGTTTTCTCGGCCGCCGCGCGACAGGCGTCGACCGCTTCGCGTTCGAAACGCTGCGCGCGCTCGATCAGATGATCGAGTTGGATGATCCGCTCGTTGGCGCTCTGCGCACCGAGATCGTCGTGCCCGAAGCGCTGGCCGGCATCGCGAATCCGTTCCGGCATATCGCGCTGCGCGCGAGCGGCAAAGGCAGCGGCGTGCGTTGGGAACAGCTTGGCTTGCCCACGGCCGCGCGCGGCCGGCTGCTGCTCAATCTCTGCAACTCGGGGCCGTTGCTGTACCGCCGGCAGATCACCGTGCTGCACGACGCAGCACCGACGCGTGTGCCCGAAAGCTACAGCCGCTCCTTTGTCGCCTGGTATCGGCTGATGGCGCCGAGTCTCGGCCGCGTGTCGCAGCGCGTGATTACCGTATCGGAATTTTCGCGCCGCGAGTTGTGCGAGGCGTACCGGATTCCGGTCGCCAAGATCGGCGTGGTGCCGGAGAGCGGCGAGCACATGTTGCGCGTGCAACCGGATGACAGCCCGGCGACCGCCGCATTGAACGAGCGTCCCTTCGTGCTCGCGGTGGGCAGCACGAACCGACACAAGAACTTCCAGCTCGTCGCCGATGCCGCGCGTCTGATCGGCGACGCCAGGTTCGACATCGTCGTGGTCGGCGGCGGCGATGCCCGCGTGTACGGAGCCGGGCCGGATGCGTTGCCCGCCTTCGTCAGGCATCTCGGTTACGTGAGCGATGGCGAACTCGCGGCGTTGTACCGGCGTGCAGCGTGCTTCGTCTATCCGTCGCGTTATGAAGGTTTCGGGCTGCCGCCGGTCGAAGCGCTGGCGCTCGGCTGTCCCGTGATCGCTTCGTGCCTGCCGTCGGTGCAGGAGGCTTGCGGCGACGCGGTGCTCTACACCTCGCCGGATGATCCCGTCGATCTGGCCAACCTGCTCACGCGCGTCACCGGCGACGCGGTGTTGCGCGCCAGGCTGCGCGAGCGGGGACGGACGCGCACCGCTGAACTGACCTGGCGCGCGACTGCAGTCAAACTGATCGAGGAGATTTCGCCGTGGCTAATGTAACGCTTGCGTCGAACCTCGCTAACGATCCGCGTCGTTTCGGCCGTGTCGCCCTCGTGCACGAGTGGCTGGTGACCTATGCCGGATCGGAAAAAGTCGTGGAGCAGATTCTCCAGCTCTTTCCTCAAGCCGATCTGTACAGCGTGGTCGATTTTTTCCCGGAATCGCAGCGTAGCGTGCTGGGCGGCCGGCGCGCCACGACCTCGTTCATTCAACATCTGCCGCGCGCGCGCAAATCGTTTCGCAGCTATCTGCCGTTGATGCCGCTGGCGATCGAGCAGTTCGATCTGTCGTCCTATGACCTCGTCATTTCGTCGAGCCATGCGGTGGCCAAGGGCATTCTGACCGGGCCGAATCAGGTGCATGTGAGCTACGTTCATTCGCCGATTCGCTACGCGTGGGATCTGCAGCATCAATACCTGAACGAGGCCGGTTTGCAACGCGGCGCGAAAAGCTGGATCGCGCGTGCGCTGCTGCATTACATGCGCATCTGGGACCAGCGCACCGCGCATGGCGTGGATGCGTATGTGGCCAATTCGGCGTTTATCGCGCGGCGTATTCGCAAGGCCTACGGTTGCGATGCGACCGTCATCTATCCGCCCGTCAACGTCGAGCGTTTCGAACTCGGCGAGCAGCACGAAGACTTTTATCTGATCGCCTCGCGCATGGTGCCGTACAAGCGCATTCCGCTGATTGTCGAAGCGTTTGCCGCGATGCCGTCACGGCGTCTCGTGGTGATCGGCGACGGTGTCGACTTCGAACGCGTCAAGGCACACGCCACGCCGAACGTGACGGTGCTCGGCTATCAGCCCGACGATGTGCTGGTGGATTACATGCAGCGTGCGCGCGCCTTTGTTGTCGCGGCGGAAGAGGACTTCGGCATTTCGGTGGTCGAAGCGCAGGCCTGCGGCGCGCCGGTCATCGCGCTGGGGCGGGGCGGCTCGCGCGAGATCGTGGTGGAGTCGCCCGATCCCGAACGCGCGACGGGGCTGTTCTTCGCCGAGCAGAGCGTGGCCGCGATCGTCGATGCGGT
Source organism: Paraburkholderia sp. Ac-20340 (assembly GCF_017104965.1). GTDB lineage: Bacteria > Pseudomonadota > Gammaproteobacteria > Burkholderiales > Burkholderiaceae > Paraburkholderia. The sequence goes on along the minus strand of NZ_JAAGPR010000002.1, from coordinate 281,444 downwards.
GGAGCGCTTCGAGCGCCAGGCGCCGCTCAAGCCGGAAGTCTGCCGCCGCAACGCGATGCGCTTCACGGAAGAGCGCTTCAAACAGGAATTTCTTGCGGTCGTCGAGCGGGCGATCGATGCGGAAAAAGGCATTGCGGAAGCGGCGCCGGTGGCTCGGCGCTGGCATTCGGCCTGAAATTCGGGCTGAAACTCGGCCTGAGATTCGGTCTGAAGCGGCACGAGCGGCACGACAACGACATCGTTCCCGCGCAATGCAGGGTGAACGGATTGGGGGTGAGGCATGACCATTGCAGGACTCATCGTGTTCGCCATCGGACTGGTGGCGCTCTACGCGTCGTATCGCTGCGCGATCTATTCGATGGCGGTGTTCGCGCTGTTCGGCGCGACGCTCGCGCTCGGCCTGGGCAGCATCGGTGTGTTGCCCGCCCAGCTATTTCTCGCGTTCTTCGTGATCCGCGCGTTCAATCTCGCCGGCGGCAAAGGGCTCGCCGACGCCGTGACGATCGACAGGCCGGGCTTCTGGCTGCTGTGCACCTGCGTGTGGGGCGTCGCGGGCGCCATCGTGTTGCCGCGCCTGCTGAGCGGCTCGACGCTGGTGTTTCCCGTCGATCGCAGCAGCCAGGAAATCCTGCTGCGTCCGCTCGGGCCCGTTTCCGGCAATCTCTCGCAGGCGGTCTATTGCGTGAGCGATGTGGTCGTCTATTGCGCGATGTACGCCTTCCTGCGATTTCGCGGTGTCTATCGCACGCTGGCCAACGCGATTTTTCTGCTCACCTTGCTCAACGTGTTCGCCGGTGTGATCGATATCGTGTCGCACGCCGCCGGGATCGATGCGCTATCGGTCCTGAAGACCGCGCAGTTTGCCGATTTGACCGGCGAGGAAATGGGCGGCCTGGTTCGCATCAGCGGCACGTTCCCGGAAACCTCGGCGTTTTCGGCGTTTACGCTGCCGCTATTTGTCTTTTGCCTGAATCTCTGGATTGTCGGCTATCGCGCGAAAGTGGCCGGCACGCTTGCGTTTGCGTCGGGAATGCTATTGCTGCTGTCGACTTCCGGCACGGCTTATGTCGGCCTCGGCGTGTATCAGGTCGTGCTGCTGATCAGCCGGCCCGGCGTCATTTCGCGTGTTGCCGCGGTGCGCAAGCAGCGCTTGTGGATCGTCGGGGCGTGCGTCGGCGTGCTGGTCGCGCTGTACGTCGTGCTGTTTCTGCCGCGAGTCGTCACGATACTCAGCGACTTCGTCAACGAAGCGGTCATGAACAAGGCCGGGAGTTCATCGGGCGTCGAACGCATGGGCTGGAACGCGCAGGGCGTCACCAACTTCCTCGATACCTATGGGATCGGCGTGGGTCTGGGCAGCATTCGCGCGTCGAGCTTTCTGGTGGTGGTGCTGGCCAATCTCGGGATGGTGGGCGTGGTGTGCTACGGCACGTTCCTCGCGCGGTCGATACTTTCGCCCGTGCCCAGGCACTATCCCTTTACCGAGCGTGCAGTCAGTTATGCGTCGCGGCACGCCATGATCGCGACGTTGATCGTGGCGTCGGCTTCGGCCGGCGTGTTCGAGTTGGGTTCGTGTTTCTATATATTTGCGGCCGCAGCGGGCGCACTGTCGGCGCGAGCGCCGCGGCGTGTGCCTGTGAGCGGACCTTGGGTTGTCAGGGGGGCTCATGAATAAGGTTCACGCGAAGTTGTCGAAGGTCGAATTGCTGGCGGTGTATTTTTCGTACGCAGTACGTTATCTCTATCCGCTCGTTCTGGTGCCTTACTACGGCCGCGTGCTGGGCGCGAGCGGCTATGGCATGGTGCTGGCCGGCATGTCGCTGTCGAGTTCCCTGTGGCTGCTGGTGAACTTTGGATTCTCCACGGTCGGCGCGCGCGATATCGTTCACACGGAGCAGCCCGGCGAGCGCGATACGATTTTTCGCGATCAATTTACGGCCCGGCTTTTGTTATGCATTCCCGGCATATTGATCGGCGCGATTGCGGTCTGGCGCTCGGAGGCGATTGCCAGCGTGCCCGGCGCGGGACTCTTTGTGGTGGCAGGCGGGATTCTGGCGGCCTTCAATATCGGCTGGTATTTCACCAGCACGGGACGCGCACGCACGAGTGTTTCGATCGAAGTGTTCGGGCTGCTGCTTTCGCTGGCCCTGCTGATTTCCTTTATTCATAAGCCCTCGGATATCGACCGGGTATTCCCGCTGACTTTCCTCTCAGGCCTGATCCAGACGATCGTTGCGTACTGGCTCGTGCGCAAGGAGTTCACGGGTTTCATCGCGCCGGTGCGCGCGGCGCTCAATCTGATCAAGCGATCGTCGGTGATCTTCATCTACAGCAGCACGGCCGTCCTGCTGCTGGCGGTTTCCACCTACATGCTGTCGTTGCTGGCTTCGCCCGCCGAGGTGAGCGCCTTTGGCGTCTCGGAGCGCCTGGTCGCCGCCGGCATGAGCATCATGGCGCCCGCCGCGCAGATTCTGGCGCCGAAGGTCATGTATCTGGTGACGCGCAACAAGGCGCAGGCCAATCTGATCGCGCGCAGGATTTTTGCGGTTTTCTTCGGCGGTGCGGTGCTGGGCGTGATCATCACGACGCTGTTCTCCGGGTGGCTGATTCCGCTCGTACTGGGCGCGGAATTCCGCCCGGCGGTTCAGGTGCTGAACATCATGGTGTTCGTCCTGCCGGTTGGCGTCTGCACGCGGGTCGTGGGCATCTATTTCCTGATTCCGCGCAAGCTCGAACGACTGCTGGCCTGGAGCGGCGTGATCGGCGCGCTCGTGAACGTGGCGGTGGCGATTCCGCTGGCCAGCTATTGGGGCGCTTCCGGGATGGCTTTGGCGCGACTGATCTCGGAGTGCTCGCTGCTGACGATCCTCGGGTTCGGCATCTGGCGCGCGGGACTCATGCGCGAGATCGTCGGTATCGAAAACGAAGTCTCACTGCCGACGCGCTTCAGCCGGCTGGGCCGCTGGCTCGGGTGAGGCTGTGATGCGGCTGCGTTGCGGCTGCAGTGCGGCTTTGGCGCGGCTGAAAGCGCGCGAGCGATGTGCATGCGTGCGCCAGGTAGCAGTGTGAACGCTGCCGTGTCCGTACCATGCCGTCGCATGGACAGGCTGGATGCCCGCGCGGTGAGATCGCCGCGAGAACGCGCTATCGAATGCGCGCCGGGCAATCCTCCGGCTTCGGGGAAAACTTGCAAAGGTCGACGAGGTAAGCGATGGATTCGAGCGTCAGTTCGCGGGCAGACGTGGGCGTTACGTTCAAGCCAATGGAGCCGCGTTGCGCCGGCGAGGCGCCCAAAGTCTGCGTGATCTTTCCGACGCGTGGCCGCGCGGAGATTCTCAAGCAGGTGGTCGCCTTCGTCGAATGGCAGACGGTGAAGCCGGACCTGATCATCGTCTCGTGCGTGAGCGACGACGATGTGGGCGATCTGGCGACCCATCGTGGCCTGATGGTCATCAAAGGGCGTCCCGGCAGTTCGGCGCAGCGCAATCACGCGTTCGATCATGTGCCCGCCGATATCGATGTCGTCGTGATTCTGGACGACGATTTCCTGATGCACCGCATGTGGATCGCCGAAGTGCTCAAGGCGTTCGAGAGCGATGCGTCGATTGCCTGCGTGACGGGCACGGTGATCGCGGACGGCATTCACGGCCCCGGTTTCTCCTACGAAGAAGCCCGCGCGATGGTGGGGCAGGTGGGCGAGCTGCCGCCAAGCTTCATCGTGGCGCCAACCGGCGGTCCTTACGGCTGCAACATGGCGTTTCGCGCCAGCAGCATTGCGGGCCTGCGTTTCGACGAGCGCCTCGTGCTCTACGGCTGGCAGGAGGATCGTGATTTCGGCGGCCAGATCTGGAATCAGGGCGATCGGGTCGTGCGCATCAATACGGCGCTCGGCGTGCATCTGGGCGTGAAGCGCGGGCGCGTGTCCGGGCGCAAGCTGGGCTACTCGCAGGTCATCAATCCGCTTTATCTGGTGCACAAAAGGACCATGCCCTGGCGCGATGCGGTGCGCCACGTGGCCCGCAATGTCGCCAGCAATGTGTTGCGCAGCTTCGCACCGGAGCCGTGGATCGACCGGCGCGGGCGTCTGAGCGGCAACGTGATCGGCATCTGGGATTTCATGCGGGGAAGGTTGACGCCGGAGCGCGCCGAGCGGCTGTGAGGGACGCGCCGTTTCATGCTGTTGGTACGACGCTTTGATTCGAATAACTTATATAAAAGGCTAGCCAGGGGGAATCCAGTGAAGATATTTGTCATCAACCTCGATAAATCCGTGGACCGGCTGCGTCATATGACTTGCCAGTTGGACCGGCTCGGTTTCGCATGGGAGCGATTCCCGGCTTTCGGACCGGCGCAGGTCGAAGACTCGGCGAAGGATCTGGCCTTGCCGCTGCTGCGCGGGGCGTGCACGACGCCGGAAAAGGGTGTGGCGCTCAGTCATTACGCGATCTGGACCATGATGCTCGACGAAGGCATCGAGCATGCGCTGGTGCTGGAAGACGACGTTCATTTTTGCCACGACGCGAAGAAACATCTCGAATCGATCAACGAGAAAATCACGCACGGATTGCGTTACGACATCATCAAGATCGAGACCTTTCTCGCAGGCATATTCGTCGATCGCGAAAGCGTTCCTCTGGCCGATCAGACCAGTTTGCACCGGCTGCGTAGCAATCACGGCGGCGCCGCCGCCTACATCATTTCGCGCGAAGGCTGCCGCAAGATGATCGCGCGCCTCGCGACCGCCGATCGTGCCATCGACCTGGTGATGTTCGATGGCGATCTGGAGGATATGCGGGTCTTCCAGCTGCATCCCGCGCTTTGCATTCAGGATTTTCTGCGCAAACAAGGCAAGACGGGCATGGTTTCCACCGTGGGACTGGAGCGCTCCGAAAGCGACGAGCGATCGGCCTGGCTGGATAAACTGAAATCGCCGTTTCGCGGCGGCTATTACTTTGCCCAGACCTTGCGCGTCTGGGGCGACGGCCAGATGAAAATCCGTTCGCGCTACAAAGACCAGATCTGAGATGCGGGTGTGCGATGAAAACCCTGGCGTTCAACGGTAAATTCTTCGGCGCGGCGCCCACCGGCGTGCATCGCGTCGCCGAGCAACTGGTGGCCGCTACCGATGCCTTGCTGGCGGAACAAAGCCGCCAGAGTGGCGATTGCGTGCTCGTTGTCAGAGATCGTGTCGATGTGCCGCTTTTCCACCATATCGCCTGTGTGCGCGAAAGCGCGTGGGCCCGCAAGATGCACAGGATTGCGTGGGAGCAGTGCTATCTGCCGTTTGCGCGACGAGACGATTTCATTCTCAACCTCTGCAATCTGGGGCCGGTTTTACATCGCAATTCCGCCACGCTGATTCACGACGCCCAGGTTTATTCCGCGCCCGATTCGTATTCGCTGCCGTTCCGCTTGTGGTATCGGCTGCAATTCTTTTTCATCGGCAAGCGGCACAAGCTTATTTTCACGGTATCGGAATTCTCGAAACGCGAACTCGTTCGCTATGGCATTGCCCGCGCCGACAAGATCGTCGTCGTCCACAACGGTTGCGATCACGTTCAGCAGATCCCGCCCGATGACCGCCAACTCGCGCTACTCGATCTGAAACCGCGGCGTTATGTGCTGGCGCTCGCGAATACCCAGAAGCACAAGAATGTCGGCGTGCTGCTCAAGGCGTTTGCGAGCGCCGCGCTGCAGGACATCGAACTCGTGCTGTTCGGCGGCGCGACGCAGGCGGAATTCGAAAGCCTCGGTCATGTCGTGCCGCCCAATGTGCGCTTTACCGGCCGCATCAGCGATGCGGAACTGGTCGGTCTGATGATCAACGCCGGTGTGCTGGCATTTCCTTCGCTGACCGAAGGATTCGGTCTGCCGCCGCTGGAGGCGATGACATTGGGCTGTCCGGTGGTCGCGGCGCCGTGCGGCGCGCTGCCGGAAGTGTGCGGCGATGCCGCGCTCTACGCCGATCCCTCCGATCCCGATGCGTGGCGCGAGCGCCTTCTAACCGTGCTCGATAACGCAGACGTGCGCGAGGCGCTGGTTGCGGCGGGGCGCCGCCAGGCTGGCGGTTTTACCTGGACACAGGCGGCGCGCAATCTATTCGATGCGGTGAACGCTGCGCGCCGGGCGGCTTAGGGTTTCGTTCAAAGGTCCTGGCCCTGGCGCAAAACCAGGGCGATGCGGCCCGGACGTTTTGCGTTCGGGCCGCGCATCCCCCCGCGTTTATCGCTTGATCAGCGACTTCACCTGGCGCAGACCGTCAATGGCGACAGCCTTGGACCGGTCGATCCATTCCGAACTTCCCGGTGGCCGGGGTTTCAGCCCCAGCTTGCGCATGTAGTGGTTGGCGCGATACGTATCGCCATATCGCCGCGGGAATTCCATATTCAGACTGAGCGAGATCGACACGTTGTCGTGGTTTTGCACCCAGTGCGCGCCATGCGTGGGGATATGCACGGCATCGCCGGGATGAAGCGTGAATTGCGTGGCGAGCTTTTCGGCGTGCGGCTTGTAGGTTCCGGCATTCATCGCGCCGGAATAATACTGTTCGAGTTCTTCTTCGGTGGTCACCGTGCGATCCGTCGGGTCGCATACCCAAAGATCTTTCGATCCCTGGATCTGCACCAGAAAATTCACTTCGGCGTCGAAGTGAAACGGCGTCTTGCGCCGCGGTGACGTGATGAACACCAGCATTTCGGCATTGCTCAACAGCGCCGATCCTTCCGGGCCAGCCACGTCGCGCACGAAGGCCTCGTACTCGTTGAGCAGCGCCTTATAGGCCGGATTGACTTCGACGTGTTTCATCACGAGCCACGCGCCGGCCGTTTCGATACGGTCGATGATCTCGGGGATCGTCATATTGGGCCGGGGCGTGCTGCCCCATTTGTCGGCCAGCGTGAGATCGCCCGCATCGACATAGACATCGCCCTTGCGTTTGCAGGCCTCCTCGGCCACTTTCGCGAGCGCGTCGATCGTGAAGAGCGGATGACCGGCAAGCGGGTGGTGTGCCGCGAATGCCATGTTGTGCAGCTCGCGCCGACATTGCGCAAGAGGAGCGACCGTGCGCCAGGCGGTGTGGGACCGGGCGGGAAAGTCTGTGAGCAACATGGATCTTTCTCCAGAAAGTAAAAGAATCGCAGCCTTAAAAACCCAACCTGCCGACAAGACCGAAGCTGCTGCGCCGGCGCTGAAATCGCAGTGCCGGCGCACTCGTTGCACGAGGCTACGCGCTCAGCGTTTGACGATCCGTCTCACTGCATTCAGCGGTGATTTGAACCGGTTCAGCGGTTCGTGAACGACTTCCGAAAAGGTCTGCGGATGCGGATGTTCCAGCGTCGACATGACCTTTCTTTTCACTCTGTCACGCAGCGGCGATACACCGGGCGATACGGGATGCAGCCCCATCTTGCGCAAAATATAGTTGGCCTGATAAACCCTTGCGCGGCGTTCGAGCGACTTCATGCAATAGCTGATGCTGATGCTCACCGAAATATTGTTGTCGTTCTTCACCCAATGCGGCGCCAATGACGGATGGTGAACGACTTCTCCCGGCGACAAGCGAAAGATCGTGCCGCGATCCTGCAACTGCTGACGATAATGCGCGGCTTCGAAGTTGCCGCCGTAATAGCGTTCTATTTCCTGATCCGGGACCAGCTCGCGATCGGTCGCCGGGAACAGGCAGACATCTTTCGAGCCTTGTATCTGGAAGAGAAAATTGGTTTCGTGATCGATATGGAAAGGCGTGGCAATCATGGGCGAGGCGATGATCAGCGTCATCGTTCGCCATGTCATGTCCCTGCGCAGCGGAAAATCGGCAAGGTCCTCGAGTTCGGCCGTCACCTGATCGAGCACCTGCGCATACTCCGGGTCGTAGTGTTGCGCTTGAGTGAGTTTGATCCATGTCGTGCTTTCGCCAACCAGGGAAAACGCCTCGTCCAGTTGATTGCTATGGGGCATCGCACTGAACTTGGTATCCAGCGAGCCGTGTTTGAAATTGATCGCGCAAAAGTTGCCGTTGCGATCCATCATCCGTTGCGCGACCTGCCTGATTCTGGGAATTTCGAATAAACCGCTTTGATGCAGGTTATGGTTGAATTTAAAAGAATGAAGATTGAATTTGCTTTTGAACTCATTCTTCGACGCTTTAAGAACATTATCGTCCGGGGAGCATTGGAGTAATTCTTCTGTCCACGCAGCATCATCGCCAGTTATCGACATGGCAGCCTCACAGGTTGGGGAAGACCTGTCTACAGGCTACTAGCGTGGTTATGCCGCTCATGTTCGTTGTCGAACACCAGCCTTCCGTTGCTTACCCGGAATTTCCCTGTCTATCACGCTTTATTAAACATCATCGGATTGAGTGTATTCAGTTCGTAAGCGCACATTTGGCAGATAGTCAGAATAGTAAACGGAATGCAAATAACGTTATGGACAATGTCGGAATTCGAAATTGAATGAATGTATTTTCAAATTCGTGTCGGGATTTTTCGGAGTAGAGAAAAACGAATACGGGCAGTCGCCGCTGGCGATCTGCCCGTACAGCGCGCGATGACTGCGCGTTTTTTATTGTTGCGGAAGCGCCTGGTTGTGCACGACGTCGGCGTTCGCGTAAGGATGCCGGGGCGCAAAGGCGGGCTTGAGAAACGCAATGACTTCGTCATCGCTGATGGGTTGGATCGTCATGCCGAAGGCGGTGTTCAGCGACGCGACGAGGTGCTGCGTCCACAGCGTATTCCACACGACGCCCGCGTGGCTGTCGCTCAGAACGGCATTGTGCGGATCGTTGCCGGACGTATTCGTGATGGCCCAACCAGGCGCGAGGCGCACGGTTTTGTAGGTCGGCAAGCCGTGTTCGTCGCGCTCGCCCCACAGGCCTCGGAACCACGCGCGATCGTCGAGAAAAAGAATATGCCGATCCGACGATGCGAGCTTGCGCAAGCCATTGTCGAAGCGATCGAGCCCAGCGTCGATATTGGCGATTGCCGCGCCGGATTGCCAACTGCCGAACTCCACCGACCAGTCCGCGTTGCTGAGTATGCCCACCAGCACGATATGGGTATCGGGGTGGCGTTTGCGGATCAGCGCGACCGCCTTGCCGATGGAACTCACGCAGGCGTCGATCATCGCCGTCGGGCGCGCCGCGTGCCGATCGTGCGCAAGTTCGTCCATGACATCATGGCCGCCGATGTCGTTGATGCCGATGCGGATCAGCACGACGCCGCCGCGCCAGGCGAGCGGTTCGGTGTCCATCAAGTCGACGAGACGCACCGCCTGGCGCTGCGTCAGCCCCAGCAACTGGTGGCAGGTCGCGCCGCTGACGGCGAAATCGTAGCGGTAATCGTCCTTGGGCGGCGTGCGGGCGGGCGCGCCCAGCGCCTCGTTGATGAACGCGCGATATTTGCCGGTTCCCCACGCGCCCCACGCGCCGAGATCGACCTGGTCCCCGCGCAGGCGCGCAAGCACCTCGGTCCATTGCCACGTGGTCGCGCGCCAGGGACCGCCGCGCATGTCCGGGCCGCCGAGCATCAGCGTGTCGTGATAGGACTGGCTATCGGAATCGCCGAGCACGGCGAAGCGCACGGGTGCCGTGGCGCGCGTCGCAACCGCCACGGCGGCCGGCGGTTTGCGAAAGAGGCCCGCCGTCGCACCGAGCTTCGCGCACAGCCCGGTCACGGCCAGCACGCCGCACAAGGCCACCATCAACGCTTTGCGAGAACGGGACATCAGTCATTTACCCCATCGCCCGGCAAGCGGGATGCCGGGTTGTCATGACTCGCCATGTCGATCACGCGCCCAGCCGCTCGCGCAGTTGCCCGCCGATCACCGCCGAGCCCGCCGTGCGAAACATCTGGTTATGCAGGCCAGGCACTTCGGTCACGACCAGCTTGCCGGTGATGACTTCGCCCCAACCCATGTCGTGCGAGAACAGCCGCCCCTTGAGCACCTGCGCGCTGCGGAAAATCTGCACATCGCCGTCATAAGGCGCCGGACGATAGCGCGCCTGCTGCTCGCGCAGATAGCCGATATTGCGGCCGTACCAGAGATTCTCGTCGATCATGTTGCTTGCGCCGTCTTTCTTCAGGAATCCGAATTTGACGGCAAGCTGGGTCAGACGCAACAAGCGCACGGTGCGGAATTGCTGGAGAAAGTGAATCATCGACATCTCGCCGCGACGCGCGAGGCGATAGTCGCGCGGAATGTCGTCCATGCGCACCTGCACCTTGCGCAACAGCCGGTCGTACCAGGGCATGCGTTCGCGATAGCCGGGGCACCACGAGTCGTTGAGAATGACGAGTTCCACCGTTTCGCCTTCGCGCCGCAACTGGTGAGCGGCCTCCAGCGCCATCGCGCCCAGCACGCAGTAACCCATGAGGATATAAGGCCCCGTGGGTTGAATCGTTTTGATGAGGCGCACGGCGTCGGCGGCGAGATCCTCGAAAGCGCGCGGCGGCATGTGCTGCGGCGTCTTCGGCACCATCGGCATATCGACGACAGGCCGCTGCGCGCCAAGCTGCTGCGCGAGTTCGTAGAACACGGCGATGTTGTTGAGCACGATGATGGGCGTCTGCGTCCCTTGCTCGTTGAATCGGACGATGTTGTGGGCTTTCGCTTCCAGCTCGGCGCGACTCATGAAGCCGCTCACGCCGACGTCGGCATGGGCTTGCGCGGGCTGGCCGTTCGCGTCGCGCGCCGCTGGCTGCTGCGCCGCAATCTGCACGGCCTCCAGCATCGCACGCCACTTCGCCAGATAGCCGTCGATGGTCTCTACGTCGTAGAGATCGAGATCGCCTTCGCACGAAATGCGCCAGCCTTCCGGCCTGCGCACCATGAAGAAGTTGAGGTCGTAGAGCGCGCCCGCGTTGAACGAAGGCGAAGTCGTCGCGGCGAAAGCGTCGCGACGCACCTCGTCGCCGATGCCGACGAAGCTCTGCTGCAAGGCGAAGTTGACCGGGCACAGCGGCGGGCGATCCGCACCGGAAGTTTCGCCCGCCATCTCGACCATCTCTTCGAACGGCACATGCAGATGTTCGATCGCATCGCTGAGCTTGGCGCCGCACTGCGCGATGACGCTGGCCAGTGTGCTGCCTGGCGCGATGTCGAGACGCAGGATCACCGTGTTGATGAGCGGCCCGATCACGCCTTCGAGTTCCTGCTGATCGCGCACCGACATCTGCGTGCCGATCGCAACACGTGTCCCGCCCGCCTGGCTTTGCAGCGCCATCGCCAGACTCGCGGCGGCCACGCTAAAAAGCGTGACGCCTTGCGCCTTGGCGGCGTCGATCAGATGCTCGCTGAGTTCGACCGGCAGCAGGACCGAGCGGATCGCACCCTGGAAGCGGCGCGCCTGCGGACGCGCACGGTCGCCCGGCACCTCGAAGCGGCTGAACGCGTGCAGTTCGCGACGCCAGTGCGCGCGTGCGCGATCCAGCGCGCCGCTGGCGAGAAACTCCTCTTTCCACAGCGCGTAGTCGCCGTGATGCAGTTCGACATCGGCGTAATCGACGGCTTTGCCTGCGTGCAGCGCGGCCAGGCCTTCCACCAGCTCGCGCACGAGAATGGCGAACGACCAGCCGTCCATCACGAGCGAGTGGAAGGTCAGCTGCAGCTCGCCTTGCGTGAGCGAACGCGGCAGCCACACGGCGCGGAAAAACGAGCGCGACGATAAATCGAACGGGGTGCGCGCCTGCTCGCCGCCCGTGCGTTCGGCCTCGGCTTGCGCGGCTTGCGCGTCGCGGCCGGTGAGGTCGATTACGTCCAGACACAGGGGCGTGTCGCTCCACACCTGCTGACGCAACCCGGCGGCCGTCATCAGAAAGCCGGTGCGCAGGATTTCGTGGCGCGCGACCAGCTCGCCGAGCACCTGTTCGAGGCTCGCGGCATCGAGCGGACCGGACAACTGCAGCCGGAACGCGATATTCAGCGCCGTGGCTTGCGGCGACGCCTTCTGCTCATGCCAGAACCGCACCTGGCAGGCGGTCGCCGGGAACAGCACGTAGCCGGTTTCCGCCGCCGGAGCCGGGGCGATTTTCAACGCTATCCCGTTCATCGCTCACATGCCTCCTGCGCTTCTACGCTTGAAGTTGAGGATCGAGGGCCGCGCCGCTGCAGCCACATCGGCGACTTCTTCCACTTGCGCGCCGTCGAGGCTGGCCGCCAGTTGCGCGATCGACACGTTCTTCATCAACTGGCGCGCATCCACGCCCAGACCGCGTTCGTTCATGCGCGCGACGATGCGGAACAGTTGCAGGCTATCCGCGCCGAGGCTGAAGAACGGCTGGTCGATGCCGATCTGCTGCAGGCCGAGCACGTCGCCCCAGATCGAGACCAGCGTGGCCTGGGTCGGCGTCAGCGCTGCGGGTTCGGCTGCAGCCACAGGCGCTTCGACCGGCGCGGCAACGTGCGGCACTTCCTTGAGCACCGGATGTGCAGCGCGCGCGGGCGTGGCCACGCTATCGGCGCCCGGCACCGGCAGCGCCTTGCGGTCGAGCTTGCCGTTTTGCGTTTGCGGCAGCGTGTCGAGGACCATCCACAGCGTCGGGACCATATAGCCCGGCAGCGCCGTCGCCACGTGCGCGGCCACTTCGCCCGTATCGGCCTTGCCTGCTGCCGTCGCGACGATGTAGCCGGTGAGGCGCGGGTGGCCAGCCACCTCATGCAGCGCGACCGCCGCTGCGGCTACGCCAGGCGCGTTGCGCAGGGCCGCTTCGATGTCGCCGATCTCGATACGGAAACCGCGCAGCTTGATCTGCTGGTCGCGGCGGCCGAGATGCTGGAGCGAGCCATCGGCGAGGCGCTTCGCGAGATCGCCGGTGCGATAGAGCCGTACCGGCGCGGCGCCTTCGATCGCCACCGTGCGGAAGGCCGCTTCGGTGAGGTCGGGGCGCTTGAAGTAGCCGGTGGCCAGTCCTTCGCCGCCGATCCACAGTTCGCCGCTGACGCCAAGCGGTGCGAGGCGCAGGTCGTCGGTGAGCACGTGCAGTTGCGTGTTCGCGAGCGGCGCGCCGATCACGACCGGGCCGGAAGCTTCGACGCGCGAAGCGGCGGACCAGATCGTCGTTTCGGTCGGGCCGTAGAGGTTCCAGACTTCGGCGCCGGTTGCCAGCAGCGCATCCGCGAGATCGCGCGGCAGCGGCTCGCCGCCGCACAGGATCTTGAAGCCTTGCGGCGCCTTGAAGCCCGCTTCGAGCAGCATGCGCCAGAGCGACGGCGTGGCCTGCAGCGCCGTGGATGCCTGCGTTTGCAGCCGTGCGACGAGTTCGAAGCCGGTGCGCACTTCCTCGTGTCCGGCGACGAACACCTGGCCGCCAGTCACGAGCGGCAGGAACAGTTCGAGGCCCGAAATATCGAACGAGAAGGTCGTCACCGCGACGATGCGGTCTTGCGCCGTGAAGCCCGGTTCCTGCGCCATCGAGAGCAGGAAGTTGCCCAGCGCGCGATGGGCGATTTCCACGCCCTTCGGCTGGCCTGTGGAGCCCGACGTGAAGATCACGTAGGCCGCATCGGCATCCTGCACGCGCGGCAGCGTCACGCTTGGGTCGTCGTGTTGCGCGAGCAGCGCGCCCAGTTCCAGCACGCGATTCGCGCCCGGTTCGAGCACCGCGCGGCCGCCTGCATCGGCCAGCACGGCGGCGATATCGGCGCCATCGAGAATCTGGCGCAGGCGGGCGGCCGGCATCGTCATGTCGAGCGGCACGTAGGCGCAGCCCGCGCGCCACACGCCGATCATGGCGGCCACGGTCAGCGCCGTGCGTTCCATCGCGATGGCGATGCGTGCGCGCGGCGCGATGCCTGCCGCGACGAGACGGCGCGCGATCTGGTTGGCGCGTGCATCGAGTTCGTCGTAGCTCAGGCTCGCCAGTTCGTCGCTGACGGCGTTTGCTGCGGGCGTCTTGCGTGCCTGCGCGGCGATCAGCGCCGGTGCCGTCTGCGTGAGATCGTAGGCGCGTTGCGACGCGTTCAGTTCGTCGCGCAGATGGCGGATCTCGGCGTCGCCGAGCAGCGGCAGGGCGGCGACCGGCGTGTCGGCGTCGCGGGCGATGGCGGCGAGCAGCGTTTCGTAGTGGCCGAGCCAGCGCTGGATCGTCGCTTCGTCGTAGACGTCGGTGTTGAAGTCGCAGTCAAGACGCAGACCTTGCGCCGATTCGATCACGTTGAGGAACAGATCGAAGTTGCAATAGGCCTTGGCGTTCGGCGCGAAGCGCGTGCTCACGCCCGCCATATCGAGCTGCGAATCGACCTTTTCGAGGTTGAATTGCAGATCGGTCAGCGGCAGGCGGCTGAAGTCGCGCTTGATGCCGAGGTCGCGCACCAGCGCGCCGTAGGTGTAGTTCTGGCGATCGCCGGCATCGTAGAGATGATCGCGCACGGCCTTCATATGCGTGGCGAACGGCAGCTCGCGGTCGAACTTCACGCGCAGCGGCAGGAAGTTCACGCAATGGCCGGCCAGCAGCGCTTCGCCGGCTTGCGACTGGCCCGCCATCGGCGCGGCAATCACCACGTCGTCGCGGCCCGCGAGGCGGCCGAACAGCACTTGCGCTGCGCCGAACAGCGCGGCGAACAGCGAGCAGCCCTGTTTCGACGCGGCGGTCTTGACCTGCTTGAGCAGGTCGGCGCCCAGCAGACGCGTCGTCGAGGTGCCGTTGAAGCTCTTCACTTCGGGGCGCACGCGGTCGCCCGGCAGATCGAGTTGCGGTGCGCTGTCGCGATGCAGATTCATCCAGAAGTCGCGCGTTTCCTTGTCCACGCCCGCCTGGTCCTGCGCGCTGGCGAAGGCGAGGAAGCTTTGCACGTCGTCGAGTTCGGCGGCCTGGCCCGAGACTTCTGCGGCGTAGAGCGCCTGCAGGTCGCGCAGGATGATGTTGATCGACCAGCCGTCGCAGATGATGTGATGCGCGGTGAACACGAAGGCCCACTTGCTGGCTTCGAGGCGCACGAGCGCCGCGCGTGCCAGCGGAGCACGCGTGAGATCGAAGACCTCGCGGGCCTCCGCGTCGACGAGCGCCGCGAGTTGCGCGTGCGCATCGGCTTCGGCGGACAGGTCGATCTGTTCGAGCGGCACGCGGGCAGCCGGGTCCGCGAACATCGTGTCGCCCACGCGCGAGAAGTGCGCGCGCAAGGCGTCGTGACGTGCGACCGTGGCCGCGAAGGCGCGCTCGAAAGCGGCTTCGTTCAGCGCGCCGCTCAATTCCAGCGTGAACGATTCGTTGAACGCCAGTGACGCTTCATGACTCTGCTGCGCCGACATCCAGATCTCTTTCTGTGGCTCGGTGAGCGGAGCCTGGGTGGGCGCGGGCGTGGCCGTGGCCGACGAAGCTGCGGCTGCGGCTGCGACGTCGGTCGGCTGTGCCGCGTTGCCAAGAATGCCCGCAGCTTGCAGCGCCGCGATACTGGCGACGAAAGCATCGCCGATCTTGCGGATGTCTTCGTCCGAATGGCTCGTGGTCAGGAAGCAGGGGAAGCCTTCCATGATGTGCACGCCGAGGTAGCGCATATACGCATAGAACAGGCTGCCCAGACGGTCTTCGCCCGCGAAGCTGATGTAGAACCAGCTCGAGAACGTCTCCGCACGCGTGGCGATGCCGACCTTCTCCAGATGCGTGTTGATCCGTTGCACGAGGCCGTCCATGCGCGTGCCGAGCGTTTCCTGAAGCGCCGGGCCGGCCGCCTTGAGATGCTGGAGCACCGCCTTCATCGCCGCGAGCACGACCGGATGGCGCACGAAGGTGCCGGCGAAGAACGTGGGCGGTACTTCGGGCACCGAAGCATCGCCGAATTGCCACTGACCGCCGTCGAGCGCGTCCATGTATTGCGCGCTGCCCGCGAGCACGCCGACCGGCAGACCGCCGCCGACCACCTTGCCGTAGGTCGCCATGTCGCCCTTGATGCCCCAGTAGCCTTGCATGCCGGCCGGGTGGACGCGGAAGCCGGTCACCACTTCATCGACGATCAGCGCCGATTCGTTGGCCGCCGTCACGTCGCGCAACTGCTGCACGAATTCCTTCGGCCGCAGGTTCGGATGGCGCGACTGCACCGGCTCGATCAGCACGGCGGCGATATCGTCGATATTGGCCTTGATCCATTCGAGGCTTTCGGTGCGTGCGTAGGGCAGCACGACCATGTTGCTCACCGAACTGCCCGGGATGCCCGGGGCGAGCGGGAAGGCGCGCGGCACGCCCGCTTCGCTGCCCGGCTTGACGAGCACTTCGTCGAACTGGCCGTGATAGTCGCCGTCGAAGCAGACCACCTTGTCCTTGCCCGTCACGGTGCGTGCGAGGCGCATCGCGGCCATCACGGCTTCCGATCCCGTGTTGCAGAAGGTGACGCGCTCGTGGCCGGTCATGTCGGCGAACATCTGCGCGACTTCCCCTGCGAGCGGCGATTGCGGCCCGATCGCGAAACCTTCGGCCATCTGCGCATTGACGGCGTCCACCACGAAGTCCGGCGTGTGGCCGAACGCGGTCTGGCCGTAGCCGTTCACGAGGTCGATGTATTCGTTGCCGTCCACGTCCCAGATCTTCGAGCCCTTCGAACGCTGCGCGACGATCGGGTAGACCAGTTCCTTCCATTCTTCGCGGAAGCCGCTGGCGGTGCGCGGGTCGGCGAGCACGGCGCGGTACGACTGCGTGCGCGACTTCGACGTCGCCGTTTTCGCCGAGTAACGCGTCGTGAGATCGGCGATGAAGGCGCTCTGCGCGTCGGTCATTTGCGCCGAGTTGGTCGCGCCGGGCTTATAGGCGGTGAAGCGCGTGGGGCGGTTTTCCTCGAACTTGATCTCGGGACCGTTGGCGCGTGCGGGTGCCGTGGCAGCCGTGGCGGCAACAGCGGCGGCGATCGGCGTTGCGACCGGTGCGGGCGCTGCTGCCGGTGCCGCAGTCGCGACAGTCGCGACGGGCTGTGCAAGCGCAGCGGGCACGCCTTGCAGCACTTCGAGCTGACGCGTCATCAGCGACTGCATGGCGGCGATCTGGTCGCGGATCACCGACTGCACGTCGCCCGTGACCGGCATCGCGATGGCGACGGGCGCAGCGCTGGCCGTGACGACGGCTGTGCTTGCAACCGGAGCCGGCGCTGCCACCGCAACCGCGGCTTCAACCGGAGCCGGTTCCGGCGCGGCTACGGGTTCCGGGTCGGGCGGCAACGCGCCGTCGAGGAACTCCGCGAGCGTGGGCAGCGTCGGGTAGTCGCTCATGATCTGGCGGAAGCTGATCGTCACGTCATAGCGACGGCGCAGCTGGCGGGAGACCTGACCCATGAACAGCGAGTCGTAACCGAGATCCCAGAACGTCACATCGGGATTCGACGTATCGGGCGCTTCGCCGGACATCTCGGCGAGCAGCGACACCAGTTCGGCGACAAGACGCGGTTTGCGGTCGATCTGAGCGGATTGAGCGGTTTGGGCCATGGCAGTCGGAGAAAGGTCGGTATTCGCGTTGGTGGGAGCCGGCGCGGCAGCGGCCGCCGCTTGTATCGTGGTGAGGCGGGATGCGGCTGTTGCAGGGGCGTCGATCCAGTGCCGCTCGGGTTCGAACGGGTAAGTGGGCAGTGCGATGCGGCGTGTGCCTTCGGGATGGAGCATCGTCCAGTCGGGCGTCACGCCGTTGAGCCAGAGCCGCCCGGTGGCTTCGGCGAGCACGCTGGCTTCGCGATCGCGCATAGCGAAGTCGGGCAGCGAAGCGATGGCGGCCTGATAGCGGTCCTTGGGCAGGCCCTGGGTGGCGAAAGTCGCGAGCGTGCGGCCGGGGCCGATTTCGAGCAGCAGCGGTTTGCCCTGCGCCGTCACGGTGGCGAGCGCGTCGCCAAAGCGCACCACGTCGCGGCAATGGCTCGCCCAGTAGCGTCCCGACACGGGCCGGTCGGACGCCGCCCACTGGCCCGTCACCGAAGACACATAGGGAATCTTCGGCGTGGCGAACGTCAGGCTGTCCGCCACCGTGGCGAGATCTTCGACGACGCCGGACATCATGCGCGAGTGGAACGCATGCGACGTATGCAGACGCCGATGTTCGATATCGCGCGCCTTGAGCGTGGCCTCGAAGGCCTCGACGGCCGCGAACGGGCCCGCCACGACGCACAGCGACGGCGCATTGACGGCGGCGAGATCGACGTCTTCGGGCAGCGCTGCGCGCAGTTCGGCTTCGGGCAGACGCACCACCAGCATCGCGCCGGGCTCGGCGGATTGCATGAGCGCGCCGCGCTGGGCGATCAGGCGCAGCGCATCTTCGAAACCGATCGCCTCGGCCACGCAGGCCGCGACCAGTTCGCCGACGCTGTGGCCGATCATCGCCACCGGTTTGACGCCACGCGACATCCACAACTGCGCCAGCGCGTATTCGGTGAGGAACAGCGCGGGCTGCGCGTAGATCGTCGAGCGGATCGGGTGCGGGGTATCGTCGCCGTCGGGCACTTCGCCCAGCAGCATCGTGCGGATGTCGAGGCCGAGATGCGGCGCGAGCGCCTGCGCGCCTTTGTCGATCCACTCGCGATAGACCGGCTCGCTGCGATAGAGCGCCGCGCCCATACCCGGATATTGCGCGCCCTGGCCGGGGAACATGAAGATCACGGCCGGTGCGGCTTGCGGCGCCTGAGCGTCGATCGCGCCTTTTTGCAGCTTCGCCAGCGCCTGGTCGAGGCTATCGGCGATCACGACCGAGCGGTGCGCGAAGGCGCGGCGGCCGGTTTGCAGCGTCGCGGCCACATCGCCTAGCGCGAGCTGCGGATGGGCGGCGAGATGGCTTGCGAGATTCGCTTTCGCGCGCTCGAGCGCCGCCGCGCTGCGTGCCGAGAGCGGCAGGATTTGCAGCGCGGGTTGTGAGCTTGCTTGCGCCGGTTCGCGCGCGGGCGCTTCTTCGAGCACCACGTGTACGTTCGTGCCGCCCACGCCGAATGAGCTCACGCCCGCGCGGCGCGGCGTTGCGCCCGCGTCCCACGCGCGCGCGGCGGCGTTGAAGTAGAACGGGCTGCGGGCCGCATCGATGCCGGGGTTGGGCGACTCGAAGTGCAGCAGCGGCGGCAGCGTGCGATCGCGCAGCGCCAGCGACGCCGCGATCAGACCGGTGACGCCCGCCGCCGCGTCGAGGTGCCCGACGTTCGCCTTCGCCGAACCGAGTGCGCAGAACTGGCCGCCTTCGACGCCGCCCAGACGGAACGCCTGCACCAGCCCGGCGAATTCGATCGGATCGCCCAGCGGCGTGGCGGTGCCATGCGCTTCGACATAACCGATCGTCGCCGGATCGATATCCGCTTCGGCGTGCGCGATGGCGATGGCGCGCGCCTGCGCATCGACGCTCGGCGCGGTGAAGCCGACCTTGTCGGCGCCGTCGTTGTTCATGCCCACGCCGCGAATCACGGCGCTGATCGGATCGCCATCGGCGATGGCATCTTCGAGGCGCTTGAGCAGGACCACGCCCGCGCCGCTGCCGAACACCGTGCCCTTCGCGTTGGCGTCGAACGGACGGCACACGCCGTCGGCGGCGCCCATGCCGCCTTCCTCGTAGTAGTAGCCGCGCTTTTGCGGGAAGGTGATCGAGACACCGCCGGCCAGCGCCATATCGCAGCGGCCCGCGCGCAGATTTTCGACCGCCAGACCGATCGCGGTGAGCGAAGTCGAGCAGGCGGTTTGCACCGAGATCGCCGGACCTTTGAGGCCGAGCTTGTAAGCCGTGCGCGTGGCGACGAAATCGCCCGCGCCCACCAGCTTTTGATATTCGCCGATCTGGAACTGGCTCGTGAATTCGTCGATCACGGCGCGATCGGAGAGCACGTGCTTGAGGAAGTACGTGTTCATCGAGGTGCCCGCGAACACGCCGACCGCGCCCGCGACGGCGGCGGGATCGTAGCCCGCATCCTCGAACGCTTCCCACGCGATTTCCAGGAACAGACGCTGTTGCGGATCGGTCAGCGCGGCTTCGCGCGCCAGCATGCCGAAGAAGCCCGCGTCGAATCGGTCGACGTCCGGCAGGATCGGCCGTGCTTTCACGTAGCGTTCTTCGCGGCGCGCGTCGTCGTCGAAACTGTCTTCGAGGTCGGCTACGTCGAAGTGCGTGATGCAGTCGCGTCCGGCGAGCAGATTGGCCCACAGTTCGCCGACATTGCGCGCGCCCGGAAAGCGCCCGGCCATGCCGATCACGGCGACTGCGCCGCTGCGTGCCGCGAGCCGGCGTTCGATCTTGCCGCCTTGCGCGGTGTCGAGTGTGGCGAGCGTAGCCAGGTGCGCGGCCAGTGCATCGACGTTCGGATGGCGGAACAGATCCACCAGCGCGAGATCCGGCGTGACGTCGCGCACGATGATCGCGTGGGCGCGCATCAGATCGAGCGAACGCAGGCCGAGGTCGAAGAAGTTCGCGTGGCGCTCGACGGTTTTGCCGAGCAGCGTGTCGAAGACGGCCGCAAGCCGGTCGGCGATAGCGTCGTTCTGGGTCTGCGCGCCGGATGCGGACGCGGCGGGCACGGCGATCTGCGCGAGCAGCGCCTTGCGATCGATCTTGCCGTTCGGCGTGAGCGGGAATTCAGGCAGCGCGCGCAATTCGGCGGGCACCATGTAGTCGGGCAGGGCCGTTTTCAGATGCGCGCGCAGCGAGTCGAGGAACGCCGATGCGGTCGTTGCGCTGATATCGGCCTTGACGAAGCCTGCGATGGCCTTGCCGTTGCGCGCTTCGAAGGCGGCCACGGCCGCGTCGGCGACGCCCGGTGCGGCGCGCAGCGCGTGTTCGATTTCGTCGAGTTCGATGCGCTTGCCCGCGATCTTGATCTGACGGTCGTTGCGGCCCAGAAAGTCGATGGCGCCGTCCGCGCGGCGGCGCACGAGGTCGCCGGTGCGGTAGAGCTTCGCGCCGTGCGTGAAGATATCGTCGACGAACTTCTCCGCCGTCAGGTCTTCGCGATTGAGATAGCCGAGCGCGACGCCGTCGCCGCCCACCACGAGTTCGCCGGTTTCGCCATCGGCGACCGGCGCGAGCTTATCGTCGACGATATAGGCTTGCGTGCCCGCGATGGCCTGGCCGATCGGGATGGCGTCGCCGTTGGCGAGCGCTGCGTCGCGCGCGATGCGATGGCAGCAGGAAAACGTGGTGTTTTCGGTGGGGCCGTAGCCGTTGATGACCTGCAGGCCCGCATGCGCTTCCATGACTTTGCGCACGTGCAGCGGCGAAAGCACGTCGCCGCCTGTGAGCACTTCCTGGAGCGGGGCGAACGCGTCGAGCCGGTAGTCGGCGAGCGCATTGAAGAGGCCCGCGGTGAACCACGCGCTGGTTGCGCCGAGCCGTGCAATTTCGGCGGCGATGGCGTCGAGCGATGGCTGGACTTCGTTGACGATGGCCGCGCAGCCGCCGTTGAGCAGCGGCCCCCAGATCTCCAGCGTGCTCGCATCGAAAGCGAGCGGCGCGAGATTGAGAAAGCGCGTCTGCGGCGTGAGCGACGTGAACGTCTGGCCGCTCACGAGACGCAGGATCGCGCGATGCGGGACGATCACGCCCTTGGGTTTGCCCGTCGAGCCTGACGTGTACATGATGTACGCGGGGTCGTTGCGTCCGCTTGCATGTGAAGCGGCGGGCGCAGCGCTGTGCGAGGCCGACACGACTCCCGCGAGATCGATCAGGACTCCGTGTGAATCGTCGGCGTGGTCGGCGATCACGAAGCGGGGCGCGCAATCCGCCACGATGAAATCGAGTTGCGCGCGCGGATAAGCCGGATCGAGCGGCACATAGACCGCGCCCACGCGCAGGATCGCGAGAATCAGAGCCAGCGTGTCGCGGCTGCGCGGGACCATGATCGCGCAGCGGTCGCCGGGCTGCAGGCCTCGATCCCGCAGGACGGTAGCGAGACGGGCCGATCGTTCGTTCAGATCGGCATAGCGCTCTTCGCCAATGGCGTCGATGGCGGCGAGACGATCGCCGAACCTCGCGCAGATGGCTTCGAAGTGCGCAATCACATGAAGTGCCTGGCCGGCGTCGTTTGCCTCGCCGCCTGAAATTCCGTCTCGATGCGACATTTGCCGGTCCCCCAATCGTTTTGATCGGCTATTGGAAATTGCTGGATCGTCGATTCGTCACCGTCGCTGTGGTGGCTGATTGCACCCCGGCGAGTTCACGACGTAAGGAAAGCCCCGTTACTGCGCTGCCTGCGCGCGCCCCTGCTCATACGGCGGGTGCGAAATTTTCTGTAAGTAAAATTTAAGTTTGAGTGCGCGGACTGTCCGTTCGCCGACGCACACACGAGCGTGGCGGCAACACGACACTGCGGATGACCCTTACGCGAGGCGCGAGAAGAGCGCCTTGGCGAGGCGATAAAGAGGCATCCTTGCGGGCTTCTGTGCGGTCCCGCACAGATCGGCATCGCGCGCCCAGGCGCGCGGCAGGCGTTCAGTTTTTGATGACGAGCGACCATGCTGCATGGCGGGCCGCGACTGCGCCGGCACAACCCGCAATTGTCGTTAGCGCGCGAACGCGCCAATGCGCAGCTTCGTTCGCATCGCCCGCGACATAGCGGGGCGTAGTGTCGCCGCGTAGCGAGAGATCGAATTCGAAATGATCGGGCGGCAGCACAAAGCCGGTGCCGAGTGCCTTCAGACAGGCTTCCTTGCGCGCCCAGGTTTCAAAGAAAATCGTCTGGCGCTGCGCATCGGATAGCGCGGCGAATTGCTCACGCTCGCGCTTCGCGAAAACTTCGACCGGCATGCTTTCGTCGAACGGGCGAATACGCTCGATATCGATACCGATCTCTAGCCCGTTCGAAATCGCGAGTGCTGCGGTGTTCTCGCTGTGGCTCAGGTTGAAATGGAGCGTCCAGCTAGCGGGACTATCGGGACCATTGGGACTATTGGGCTGGCTCGCGCAGAAAGGCTTGCCTTCCGGGCCATAGGCGAGCGTGAGCGCCTGTGGCGCGAGTTCGAGATAGCCGCCAAGCAAGCGGCGCAGTTGTCCACGTCCTGCAATGAAACGGCGACGGTGCCGCTCGAAGCAGAAATGGCCGGCGCGCTCCTGCTCCTCGCGCGATAGCATTGCCCGATACCGGTCGAGTTCGGCGTCGTCGACATCGAGATTCCACTGCCAGACATGCACTTCGTGCGCAGCGGGCGGTGCGAGAGTCGCGCAAGACATGGTGGGCCTGTGCAGAAGCAGCGAATTGAACGGTTGAAGCAATCGTGGCCCGATTCTATAAAGCGCAGCCTGGCATTCGATGTGCGCCTGCGCGCTGTTTTCGTACGATGAGCGATGATTGTTCCAGGCCTTTTGGTCATTGCACAAAACGCTTTGCACAAAACTCGTGCCGTATTGTTGGGCAGCCCACGGAAGGCGATATGGACCTCGTTATACGATGGCTCAGTTCGCTCGGTTGTCGGGTCACAAGCGTTTGCAACGGTGCCGATCGCTTCATTGCAGCTTGTGCCGGATTTGCACTGCGCAACTCAATCATCTGGCCGTCGTCGTTCGTCTGCCTCGCGTTTGCCTGGTATGCAGGCAACGTCCTTGTATTCGCTTCAATCCTGCTACGGCCGTAGAAATCAGCAATGCCGGAGAATCTTCGCGACGCCATACGAGGCGCCGCGAGCAAGTTTCGACTGCCTTTTTTCAAAGTTATCTGGTGTATGCGATTCCGAACGGCGCGAACGCGCGTGTTCTGGAAGAAATACGTCATGGGCCCGGACCCGCGAACCGGGCGGCGGTGCTCATTCGTGGGCGGAATGGAGTTTTCTCATGTACGACCATGAAAACGTATGCCGGCGTAATGAATTGTAATGAGTTGCGGTGAATAGTAATGCGCGGTGGGACGCTATATCGATCAACGGACGGATTCTCATTCAATTTTGATAGTTAGGAATGCAATGCAAATTGAATGATGTTGTCGTTCGTGTGAAGAATTCTTCGAAATCCAGATTCGAGGTGCGGAATGCGCGGCGATTTAGACGGCGCCTGTAACGTCAGTGTGGTGATTCCACACTACAACAGGCTTGATTTGCTGTGGGTCGCAATCGATTCCATAGCCAGCCAGACGGTGGTGCCCCGGGAAATTATTGTGGTTGATGATGCGTCTGCTTCCCAGTTCGAATTGCCGAGTCATTGTGGCGCAGACATCAAGCTGCGGTTGATCAGGGAGACACAGAATCGCGGGGCCGCATGGTGCAGGAACAAAGGTATCGAGGAAGCGACGGGCGATCTGATCGCCTTCCTGGACGCCGATGACCGCTGGCTTCCCGGCAAGCTCGAGCGGTGTATTGCGGAACTCGGTCCCAAACCGCCGGACCACGAAGCCAGAGTGCTGTTCAGCAACGTCATGTTGATCGACGGAAACCAGCGCATGCCGGGAAACGCGATCCCCTACGGCGGTCAATCGATGCTCGATTTCATCCTGCTGGATGGCGGCTATATTCAGACTTCGTCCATCATGATGTGGCGTCACCAGTATCCGCTAATCAGTTTCGATGGACTCTTGCGCAGACATCAGGATTGGGATTTTGCGATTCACGCCGACATACTCGGCTGCAAATTTATCTATGTGCACGATGCGCTTTCCGAGTATTCGCTCAATGGCGGCGGATTGAGGATTTCCGAAGTGCCGGGCTATGAACCCAGTCTGGTATTTTTTAATAAATATAGAAGAATAATGTCGAAGCGGCATGCCTCTTCATTTGTATTCGATGTGCTGATTTACAAGCGATTGAGTGTGATGTTGAGATTCGGCATTGTCAGCAAGATTGTGTTTGGCGAGATCAATATGCCCGACAAGGGCTGGCTGCCCTTGTTCGTGCGATTGATCGTGGGCCGGGAAGGGGTGCGTGTCATGAAGAAGCTGAGGCAAAAGATCCAGATTCGGGATTATTCCGCCTGAGTGCGATGGCGAGTCCCGGCCTGGACGTCGCGCGGGGAGTGTATGTCGGCGCACAGAGGATGGGCGGGCGCTCTGCTTTAATCGTTTTTGCATCGGCGCAAGGCAGGTTTTGCCCTGACGCCGCAAGCGATCATAAAAGTGGTGCGTGATGGGTACGTTCCGATTCTGGGGGTGAAATGCGTCAATTTGTCCGCGATCTGTTTTACGGCTCCGTTGCCGATAAACAGGTGAATTTGCCCCTGCCCCCGACGCCGCTGGCGAGCGGGCCGCTCAAGCTCAATATCCTGCTGCTTGGCACGTGTGCAGTCGACATGCTGGTCAAGCGCAGCGCCAATTCCGGGCACACCATCCGGCACGTGTTGATGGGTTCGAAGCGCCATACGCTCGTGCCCGCCGCCGCGCCGGAAGATGACGTGGCCGTGGTCGGACTCACCTTGCGGCATATCCTCAGTGAGGTGACGCAAACGCCGGAGCCCGAAGTCGATATGGTATTTGCCCGACTTCGCTCGGAGGACGAGGCGCGCGTGCTTCTGGAGCGCACGGAGGCATTCCTCTCGCAGCAGGTCACGGAGATCACCACGAAAATCCCGGCAATTCCGGTGCTTTTCCTGTCGTTTTTCGAGCCGAGTTTCAATTACATGGGCGACGTGATCGATCCATTCGATCCCACGTCGCCGGCGTATCTGGTTCGCGAAATCAACCGCCTGTTGTCACGCGCGGTGCGCAAGACCCATAACGGCTTCTTTCTCGATTCCAATGAGATTCTGAATTTTATTGGACGCCGTCATTTGCAGGATGATGTGCTGGCCAGTAGCACGCACGCTTCTTTCATCAACGATTGGGATTTCAAGCTTGACGCAAACCGGCTGAACGCACCGAAAGCGATCGGCAATATGCTCACCTATGAAGTCGCGGCGCGCGAATATACGCTTTTGCTGCTTTCGCGCATCGAAACGATCTACAAGGTGGCGAAGCAGCGCGATCCGGTCAAGCTGATTGTCGTCGACCTGGACGACACCCTGTGGCGCGGTGTTGCCGCGGAAGGCGAAAGCATGGGCGTGGACCAGCGCATCGAAGGCTGGCCCGTCGGGCTCGCCGAAGCCTTGCTGTTCTTCAAGAAGCGGGGCGGTCTGCTGGCCATTTGCAGCAAGAATGACGAAGCGCCCACCATTGAGCGGTTCAATGCAATCTGGCGCGGCGCGATCACATTGGATGATTTCGCCAGCGTGCGTATCAATTGGCAGCCGAAATCGCAAAACATCCGCGAGATACTCAAGGAAGTCAATTTGCTGCCGGCGAACTGCGTTTTTATCGACGACAACGATCGCGAATTGTCCGAGGTGAAAGCTGCTATTCCGGAGATGCGTTGCCTTGGCGGCAATCACTATGACTGGAGGCGCATCGTTCTGCGTTCGTCAGAAACGCAGGTGCCTTTCGTGAGCGAAGAGTCTTCGCGGCGGACCGAACTGGTGCGCGCCATCTCGCAGCGCGAGAGTCACGCGGATGCGCAGAGCAGTGTTTCGCGCGAAGAGTGGCTTGCCTCGCTCAAGCTGCGTCAGTCGTTTTTCCTGATCGAGAATCCGCGATCGAAGTATTTCGATCGTGCCTTCGAACTGATCAACAAGACGAATCAGTTCAATACGACGGGCAAGCGATGGGAGAAGTCGGAGTTCGAGGCTTTCCTGGGGCAGGGCGGGTATTGCGTCGTTTCGTCGTTGCGCGACAAATTGATCGACAACGGCATTATCTCGGTCTGTCTGATCAAAGGCAGCAGCATTGTTCAGGTGGTGTTGTCGTGCCGGGTATTCGGATTGGGCGCGGAACTGGTGGTGGGTGCGGTTGCGACGCGCCTGGCGCTCAAGTCGCGTGGCGAGGTGACCGCGGAACTCGTCGACACCGGCAGAAACGCGACCTGTCACGACTACTTCGAACGGATTGGCTTCGCGAAAACCCAGGATGGCTTGTACACGCGCACGGCGAATGAGCCGCCGCGCTACATCGAGATCGAAAACCTGGGGACGCCGGAGTTTCCGCCGGTCAAAATCTAGGAAACGTATTCGTTGTGGGTGACGGGGCGAGGGCGCGAGCGCTGCGGGCTCAAGCGCAGACGATCTGTTGGCCGTTCCGTGCACCTCCATCGATCGGGCCCTAATATCGATCGGCCCAGGAATTTCCCCAGGTTTTTTTCTTTCCGATGACGCGGCGACGGTGGTCGCGTCATCGCGCCAGCCTTGAAAGCCCGCCCCAATTTCCTCGCCTTCATCGCCGGGAATTCCGTACTTCCCTGTTTTTAAAAGACAAATTTAGAACGCGCGTGAATCTGGACGCGCGCCGCCCGCCGTCCGAAGCCCCATTCCGGGCATTCACATTTTCCTCGCACCCCCGTTCTTGAATTTGTCACTACCCGTCCATATAATTAGCACTCACCGCATGAGAGTGCTAACAACGCTCGGTGCACAAACATCTCTGGCTGGCAGCTTCGCCAACCAGGTTTTCTTGAGTCTCTTCAAGTCCCAATCAAGAGAGAGGATCTATCCATGAACCTTCGTCCTTTGCATGATCGCGTGATCGTTAAGCGCCTGGATCAAGAAACCAAGACCGCTTCGGGCATCGTGATCCCGGACGCAGCGGCAGAAAAGCCGGATCAAGGTGAAGTCCTGGCCACGGGCCCGGGCAAGCGTGACGACAAGGGCTCCCTGATCGCACTCGACGTCAAGGTCGGCGATCGCGTCCTGTTCGGCAAGTACGCTGGCCAGACCGTCAAGGTCGATGGCAGCGAACTGCTCGTGATGCGCGAAGAAGACATCATGGCCGTGGTGCAGAAGTAAGTTCAGCCCACCGCACATTCATCAAGAATTCAAGGAGTTAGAAGATGGCAGCTAAAGACGTCGTGTTCGGCGATTCCGCCCGTTCCAAGATGGTTGAAGGCGTGAACATTCTCGCCAACGCAGTGAAGGTCACGCTGGGTCCGAAGGGCCGCAACGTGGTCCTCGAGCGCTCGTTCGGCGGCCCGACGGTCACCAAGGACGGTGTCTCGGTCGCGAAGGAAATCGAGCTGAAAGACAAGCTCCAGAACATGGGCGCACAAATGGTCAAGGAAGTCGCTTCCAAGACCAGCGACAACGCAGGCGACGGCACGACGACGGCAACCGTCCTCGCGCAATCGATCGTTCGCGAAGGCATGAAGTACGTCGCATCGGGCATGAACCCGATGGACCTGAAGCGCGGCATCGACAAGGCAGTTGCTTCGGCAATCGAAGAACTGCGCAAGCTGAGCAAGCCCTGCACGACCAACAAGGAAATCGCGCAAGTCGGCTCGATCTCGGCGAACAGCGATTCGTCGATCGGCGACCGTATCGCTGAAGCGATGGACAAGGTCGGCAAGGAAGGCGTCATCACCGTTGAAGACGGCAAGTCGCTGCAAGACGAACTCGAAGTCGTCGAAGGTATGCAGTTCGACCGCGGCTACCTGTCGCCGTACTTCATCAACAACCCGGACAAGCAAGTCGCCGTTCTGGACAACCCGTTTGTCCTGCTGTTCGACAAGAAGATCTCGAACATCCGCGATCTGCTGCCGATCCTGGAACAAGTCGCGAAGGCTGGCCGTCCGCTGCTGATCATCGCTGAAGACGTCGAAGGCGAAGCCCTGGCTACGCTGGTCGTCAACAACATCCGTGGCATCCTGAAGACGGTTGCTGTCAAGGCTCCGGGCTTCGGCGACCGCCGCAAGGCCATGCTGGAAGACATCGCGATCCTGACCGGCGGTCAAGTCGTCGCGGAAGAAACCGGCCTGACGCTCGAAAAGGCAACGCTGAACGAACTCGGTCAAGCGAAGCGCATCGAAGTGGGCAAGGAAAACACGACGATCATCGACGGTGCAGGCGAAGCCGCAAGCATCGAAGCGCGCGTCAAGCAAATCCGCACGCAGATCGAAGAAGCGACGTCGGACTACGACCGTGAAAAGCTGCAAGAGCGCGTTGCCAAGCTGGCAGGCGGCGTTGCAGTGATCAAGGTTGGCGCTGCGACCGAAGTCGAAATGAAGGAAAAGAAGGCACGCGTGGAAGACGCGCTGCACGCAACCCGCGCTGCCGTTGAAGAAGGCATCGTCCCGGGCGGCGGCGTGGCACTGATCCGTGCTCGCGTTGCTGTGACGGGCCTGAAGGGCGCCAACGCAGACCAGGACGCAGGTATCAAGATCGTCCTGCGCGCAATGGAAGAGCCGCTGCGCCAGATCGTCACCAACGGTGGCGAAGAAGCGTCGGTGGTCGTGGCAGCAGTTGCTCAAGGTTCGGGCAACTACGGCTACAACGCAGCGACGGGCGAGTACGTCGACATGGTCGAAGCAGGCGTGGTCGACCCGACGAAGGTGACGCGCACGGCACTGCAAAACGCAGCTTCGGTCGCTGGCCTGCTCCTGACGACGGACGCAGCCGTGGTTGAAGTCGCGAAGGAAGATGCACCGATGCCCGGCGGCATGCCCGGCGGCATGGGCGGCATGGGCATGGACATGTAATTGCGGTTTTAATCGCGATTACGTGGAAGTGTCGGGGGATGCCGAAAGGCGTCCCTCAAGAAAAAACCCGCAGCGATGCGGGTTTTTTTATGCGCGCGTGAAAATGCGCGTCTGGGTTTGTCAGCTTTCTTCGCTGCTGTCGTTGCCGTAGCGCCGGCGAATCACATAGAGCGGTCTGCGCTTGGACTCCAGATAAATCCGGCCGATATATTCGCCGATCACGCCGATGCCGATCATCTGCACGCCGCTGAAAAACAGCAGCGAAACAAAGATCGACGCATAGCCCGGCACGTCGATTCCTCGCACCATCGTGCGGATCACGAGATAAGCCGCGTAGAGAAATGCGCTCACGGCCACCAGCAGGCCGAAATACGTCCACATGCGCAAGGGCACGGTGCTGAAGCTCGTGATGCCTTCGAGCGCAAAATTCCACAGCTTCCAGCCGGAAAATTTCGTCGTGCCGGCCACGCGCGCATGGCGCACGTAGGTCACTTCGGCGGTACGAAAACCGACCCACGCGAACAAGCCCTTCATGAATCGGCGCGATTCCGGCAGCGCGTTCAGCGTATCGACGACCTCGCGCGTCATCAGGCGGAAATCGCCGACATTCTCGGGAATCTTCACATCGGCCAGTTTGTTGTGCAGGCGATAGAAACCGCCGGCCGACTGGCGCTTCATGTAGCTATCCGAGCTGCGGTCAGCGCGTTTCGCGAGCACGACGTCGAAACCTTCGCGCCATTT
Source organism: Paraburkholderia sp. Ac-20340 (assembly GCF_017104965.1). Classification (GTDB taxonomy): domain Bacteria; phylum Pseudomonadota; class Gammaproteobacteria; order Burkholderiales; family Burkholderiaceae; genus Paraburkholderia. The sequence goes on along the minus strand of NZ_JAAGPR010000002.1, from coordinate 251,368 downwards.
GCTCACCAGCTGGGCGATGACTTCGGGTGGGTCTTGCAGATCGGCGTCGAAGGGCACGACGATATCGCCGCGCGCTTCGACGAGACCGGCCGACAGCGCGGCTTCCTTGCCAAAGTTGCGCGAGAGATCGATCGCACGCACGCGCGCATCGATTTGAGTGGCGTTCACGAGCAGCGGCAGCGTGCGGTCCTTGCTGCCGTCGTTGACGCAGACGATTTCGAAGTCGACCGTGTCGATGGCCTCGAGCGCGGGAATGACCTGCGCGAAGAAGACCGGGATCGAGTCTTCCTCGTTGTAGAACGGTACGACCAGCGACAGAAGTGTGCGGGACATGGGGTAGCGGTGTATTGGGGTGCGCCCGTGGCCGCGAGTGGCCCTTGCGTGCTACCGCGCGGTATCGCGGATTATCGCAATCTATCGCGCGGGTCTGGCGCGAGTGTGGCTTTGGCGTGGCGCGGGCGGCGTTATGTTTATCTGGAGGGCGGGAGTATAGCGCCAGTAATTCTTTGTAATGATCCGCGCTGCCCCCGCGCAACATGTCAGGCGTGGGCTTGACGCCCGCGCCTCGTCCGCTCAGTGCCGCGTTCCGTGCGGTATCCCGTGCCGCATTCAGTGTCGCGCTTCGCCGCCTGGCGGGGTTTTGCCTGCGTCGCCAGCATCGTCGCCGGAGGCGTCGTCCGCATCTTCGTCGTCGTTGCTGCGTGCCCAGAAGAAGCGGTCCGGCATCCACGCGCCCATGCCGGGGCGGAACGCGCTCTGCACGGCCTGATAGAGATATTCCTGCGCCTCGCGCACCGCTTCGGGCGGTTCCTGACCGTTCGCGAGCAGCGCGGCGATTGCGGAGCCGAGCGTGTCGGTGACGCCGAGCATCGGCTGGCTGGTGCGGTCCCAGAGATCCTGACGCACCTGGCCTTCCTCGCTGTAGAGCGTGTTCACCAGACGATGCGAACCGGTCTCCAGCGCCAGAATGTATTCGCAGCCGCTCGCGAGCAGCTGCGAGATCGCGGCGTCGATGCCCGGCGGCTCAGAGTCGCCGTCGGGTTGCGCGAGCGCGAGCAGCACAGAGACATCGGCGACCAGCAGGGTGGTTTGCGGCACCAGCAGATCGGTGACGGTTTCGCGCAGTTCGTCGGCGGCCAGCACGTGTTCGTCGTCGAGCGTGAAGTCGGGCGCGAGCACGAGCGGCACTTCGTCGTAATCGGCGACGACTTCGGCGATCGCGCTGACCACTTCCGCGCGCGCGCCGGCGCCGACCTTGAAGGCCGCCACGGGCATGTCTTCGAGCAGCATGCGCGCCTGGCTGGCGACGGTCTCGGGATCGAGGCCGGTGACTTCGTCACAGCCTGCCGAGTCGCGCACGGTGTAGCCCGTGAGCACGCTGACGCCGTGGCAGCCCATGCTCGCGAGCGTGAGCAGGTCGGCTTGCAGGCCGCTGCCGCCGGTCGGATCGGAAAGGCCGAAGGTAAGGACGATGGGAGGAGTGTCGCCGGGCATGGACGTGGACGGGAAAAGAAGGGTTGGCTCGTTGCGGCTGCGTGTCTGTTGCTATGGCGTTGCTATCGCTTCGATTATGCCGTCTGCCGCGCGTAGCGGGGGACGGATGACCGGCAGGATGAGGGATTTTTCGCTTGATCCGGCGCCAGGGAAGCGCGTTGACCCTGGCAAGCTTGCTAGGCATAAAAACGGCAACACGGTACCATCATGGCTCTTATTACCTGGCCGGTGCGGAATCATCGTCTGGCCGGTATCTGGCAATTTTCCCGACCGTCTGCGTCCGCTCCATTCCGGGGCCGGGGCGCGCGGTTTTTTGGACTTTTCGACGCGGCATAAGAATGGAATATAGAAGCTGGATGTGCCTGATCTGCGGCTGGATCTACGATGAAGAAGCCGGTTTGCCAGACGAAGGCATTGCGCCCGGCACGCGCTGGGAGGATGTGCCCATCAATTGGACCTGCCCCGAGTGCGGTGCGCGCAAGGAAGACTTCGAGATGGTCCAGATCTGAGGCTAGCCTCGATCCTGCCGCAGCGGCGCGAGGCGTAAGCCCGTTCGCCGCCGCTTCGGCATCGCTTTCGACGATCGCGAACGTGTCGCGATCGTTTTGTTGTTGCTGCGTTTTTGTTGCGGATCAGGCGGCAAGATTCCCGCGACTTTGCGCAGCCGCCGCTGCCGGCGAGGCGCGCGAATTGCTACTCGTCGACCTGCCGGTGGCTCTGGCGCGCAAGTCAGGCGCGCAAGCCGAAGGTGTCATGGCGCTTTGCGCCACCGCTGCCGGCCGGCTGCGCGGCTCGACGATGCGAAATCTGTCATTGTCGGACGTTGATGCCCGTTATCGCGCAGGTCCGCCTGCAGCCGTTCGCAACTGTTCGCAATCGTTCGCAACCGTCCCCGGCGCTGCCTTAGCATCATGACCCCTCATTCAACGTCAGACGCCCGTTTCGAAGCGCTGCCCAACCCGCGTGGCGGCCACGTGCCGTTCGCGCATGCTGCGCTCGCCAATGCCGGCCAGGCGCTCGACGAGCAGCGCGATGTCGCCAGACCGCTGCGTCAGGCGGCGCGCACGCTGCGCGACGCGGGCTGGCTGGCCGCCGCGCGCTTCGCCGACACGTTGTTGCTCGCCTCGCCGCTGGCGCTTGCGGCATACGTGCCTACGCCGCCGCCGCCCGGCATGCCGCCGCGGCCTGCGCAGGACCACGATTCGCCGGACGAAGGCGCAATCCGCGAGGCGTTTCGCGATGCCTTGAGCGAACTTTCCGCCGCGCTCGAACGCCATAATCTGCGCGAGCTGGCCTGTTCGCCGACGCTCTACGCGCGCCAGCGCACGCTCGTCGATGCCATCGCCGAACATGCGCCGGGCGTCTCGCTCGCCTATGAGGATGTGGCGCTGCACGGCCGTCCGATCGCCGTCGCCACGCTGGCGGCACAGCCGGCCCAGCGTCTCGCGCAGGCGCGGGCGCGCTTCGAATCGGCGCTGCTGCCCGCGCTCAAAACGCGCCAGACCAACGGCAACCGCGCCGCCGATGCGCTGGCGCAAGCCGCCTTCGGCGAGATGGACGCCTGTTTCGCCGATCTGGCCAGCGACGATCCCTACGACTTCTGGCGTCTGGCCGCAGCCTGCGGGCGGGTGCTGCGCAATGGCGTCACGTATTGGGGCGACGAAGATGTGCGGCGGTTTTATGCGCGCTGCAATCTGCTGATCGGCGAGCAAGTGCGCGGTTTGCGCGTCGTGCCGCAATCGTTCGTGCGCAGCGCGCTCGCGCTGTTGTGGCGCGATTACGCGTTGTTCGGCGCGGCTGCGGAAGATACCGCCGATGTCGAGCTGTTGAACGATTACGGCCTGACCGTCGATTGGCATGTGGCGGGCACGCAGGCGTCGGAAGCGCTCTGGGAAGAGGGCGCGGCCCGTGCCGATGCGCTGGCCACGCGCGTCGCACCCATGCGGGATCTGGGCGCGCTGGTCGTCAATGGCAATGCCTACGAGGATTTTTTGCAGACCGCCGATGCCGCGATGCTCGCGCTCGGCACCCAGACGCGTGCGCTGTCGCTGCGCCCGGCTGGCGCACCCGCCGATCCGGCCGCCGCGCTGGTGGCGGCGGAAGCCGCGTACCGGATCGGTGCGGCGGCGTGGGCCTTGGGTCTCGGGCACGTCGGGCTGCTGGCGGATGCACTCGGCCTTGCGTGGCGGCGCACTGCGCACGCAGCGGTCGCGGCCGGCAACCAGAACGGTTCGTATGGCGCCACGCCGCTGGCGATCCCGGATACGGACGCCGTCGAGCACGCCAACGAAGCCTTGCGCGCCATGCTGCACAAGGTCGCGGCGGGCGTCGCGCAGCCCGATTCCGGCGCCGCGGTGCGTGCACTCGGTGCGGCGATCGTCGGTGCGGCAAATGGGGCAGCGGGCGGTGTACCTGCAGCCGCAACGCCGCTCGCGTCGCGCTAGCCCAACAGCGACGGCGAGTTCGTCGTGCACGGCGAGTGGCGCACGGCTAGTGCCGCACCAAAACCCCACGTTACAGGCGTGCCGCGCCAGCATGTTAGAGTGAGCCATTCCCCGCGCTACGGGGCGCCCGCGGTGCAGCCGCAGGGCCTGGCAGGCCGCCGCCAATCCGTATCGTCTTTGCTAGAATTCAAACCATGTCCAAAAGTAACGATCGCATCAATCTGACCAACCAGTTCCTGATCGCCATGCCCAACATGGCGGACCCCACGTTTTCAGGAACGGTGGTCTACCTTTGCGATCATTCCGAGCGCGGTGCGCTCGGTCTCGTGATCAATCGTCCTACCGATATCGATCTGGAAGCGCTGTTTTCCCGCATCGACCTCAAGCTCGAAATCGAACCGCTGCTGCATGTGCCCGTCTATTTCGGCGGCCCGGTGCAGACCGAGCGCGGCTTCGTGCTGCACGCGCCCAAAACCGGCATTAACTACACCTCGTCGATGTCGGTGCCCGGCGGTCTGGAAATGACCACCTCGAAGGACGTGCTCGAAGCGGTCGCCAGCGGTACTGGCCCCGATCAGTTCCTGCTCACGCTCGGCCATGCCGGCTGGGGCGCGGGTCAGCTCGAAGACGAAATCTCGAAAAACGGCTGGCTGACGGTCGAAGCCGATCCGAAGATCGTGTTCGACGTGCCCGCCGAAGAACGTTTCGAAGCGGCGCTCGCGCTGCTCGGCATTTCCTCGACGATGCTTTCGGGCGAAGCGGGTCACGCATGAGCGTGGCAGGGCGAGGCGCCGCCGAGGCGACCCTGCTGGCCTTCGATTACGGCGAAAAGCGCATTGGCGTGGCGCTGGGCAACGCGCTCACGCGCAGCGCCCGCGCGCTCACCGTGATCCAGAACCGCAGCATCGATTCCCGTTTTGAAGCCGTTGCCGCGCTGCTGCGCGAATGGCAGCCCGACCGTCTCGTGGTGGGCTTGCCGACCCATCCCGACGGCACGCCGCACGTCATGACGAAGCAGGCGAAGCGCTTCGGCAATCAGCTCAACGGACGCTTCAATCTGCCTGTGGAATGGGTGGACGAGCGCTATTCGTCGGTGGATGCCGAATCGCGTCTGCGCGAGCGCGGCGAACGCGTCGAGCATATCGACGCCGAAGCAGCCTGCGTGATCCTGCAGCAATACCTCGACGAACTCCCTCCCGCCTGACCTTGCCCGCGTGATGTGTCCATCCAGCCTGGCCCGCCACGCGGCACACCTTTTGAATTTCTCCCAGCAAGCCATTCGCGCAGGACTCAAGCGATGAATACACAGCCCACGCCCGCATCGGCCGACAATGCCGCCGACAAGCGCTTTCGCTACGGCTTTCTGAAAGGCAATCCGCAGCTCACGAAGAACGGCGAACTCAAGCATCTGCTGTCGATCGAGGGCTTGCCGCGCGCGATCATCAATCAGGTGCTCGACACCGCCACGCAGTTTGTGAGCGTCTCGGACCGCGATGTGAAGAATGTGCCGCTGTTGCGCGGCAAATCGGTGTTCAACCTGTTCTTCGAGAACTCGACGCGCACGCGCACGACCTTCGAAATTGCCGCCAAGCGTCTTTCGGCGGATGTGCTGAACCTGAACATCAACGCGTCGTCCACGAGCAAGGGCGAATCGCTGCTCGACACCATCGGCAACCTGTCGGCGATGCATGCCGATATGTTCGTCGTGCGTCACGCGTCGAGCGGCGCGCCGTATCTGATCGCCGAGCATTGCGCGCCGCACGTGCACGTGATCAACGCCGGCGACGGGCGCCACGCGCACCCGACGCAAGGCTTGCTCGACATGTACACGATCCGCCACTACAAGAAGGATTTCACCAATCTGCGCGTGGCGATCGTCGGCGACATCCTGCATTCGCGGGTTGCGCGCTCGGATATTCATGCGCTCACGACGCTGGGCGTGCCGGAAGTGCGCGCGATCGGTCCGCGCACGCTGCTGCCGGGCGGTCTCGAACAGATGGGCGTGCGCGTGTTCCACAACCTCGACGAAGGGTTGAAGGGCGTGGACGTGATCATCATGCTGCGCCTGCAGAACGAGCGCATGAGCGGCGCGCTGCTGCCGTCGGCGCAGGAGTATTTCAAGAGCTGGGGCCTCACGCCCGAGCGTCTCGCGCTGGCCGCGCCCGATGCGATCGTGATGCATCCGGGGCCGATGAACCGAGGCGTCGAGATCGACTCGCAGGTCGCGGACGGCCCGCAGTCGGTGATCCTCGATCAGGTGAGCTTCGGCATCGCGGTGCGCATGGCGGTGATGGGCATCGTCGCCGGCAAGAACGCAGACATCGACTAACGACTGGACAAGAGCAGAGAAGGCAGCGCATGAAGATTCATATTCAAGGCGGCACGCTGATCGATCCGGTCGCGGGCACCGAACAGCAGCAGGACATCTATATCGACGACGGCAAGATCGCCGCCATCGGCACGGCGCCGGCGGGTTTTCAGGCCGAACGCACGATCGATGCGCGCGGGCTGATGGTCGCGCCCGGTTTCGTCGATCTGAGCGCGCGTCTGCGCGAGCCGGGCTACGAACATAAGGCGACGCTCGATTCCGAGATGAACGCGGCGCTCGCGGGCGGCGTGACGAGCCTCGTGTGCCCGCCCGACACCGATCCGGTGCTCGACGAAGCGGGTCTGGTCGAAATGCTCAAGTACCGCGCGGGCAAGCTCGAACGCGCCCATGTGCATCCGCTCGGCGCGCTCACGGTGGGCCTGAAGGGCGCTGTGATCACGGAAATGGTGTCGCTGACCGAAGCCGGCTGTATCGGCTTCACGCAGGCCGATTCGCCGATCGCCGATACCCAGGTGCTGATGCGCGCGCTGCAGTACGCGAGCACGTATGGCTACCCGGTGTGGCTGCGTCCGCAGGACCCGTTTCTGTCGAAGGGCGGCGTGGCGGCGAGCGGCGCGCTGGCGTCGCGTCTCGGGTTGTCGGGCGTGCCGGTCAGCGCGGAAACCATCGCGCTGTTCACGCTGTTCGAACTGATGCGCGTGACGGGCGCGCGCGTGCACGTGCAGCATCTGTCGTCGGCGGCGGGCGTGGCGCTGGTGCGCGAGGCGAAGGCCGAAGGCCTGCCCGTGACCTGCGACGTCACCGCCAATCATCTGCATCTGACCGATACCGATATCGGCTATTTCGACGCGCAGTTCCGCCTTGATCCGCCGCTGCGTCAGCAACGCGATCGCGATGCGCTGCGCGCGGGCGTGGCCGATGGCACCATCGACGCGATCTGCTCGCAGCACACGCCCGTGGACGACGACGAAAAGCTGCTGCCGTTCGCCGAAGCCACGCCCGGCGCGACGGGGCTCGAACTGCTCCTGTCGCTGACCGTGAAGTGGGCCGAAGAGGCGGATCTGCCGCTGGCGAAGGCGCTGGCGCGGATTTCGTCGGCGCCGGCTACGGTGATCGGCAAGGATGTTGGGCGCCTCGCGGTGGGTGCGAGCGCCGATCTCTGCGTATTCGATGCGCACGCGCGCTGGCAGGTCGAACCGCGCGCGCTCAGGAGCCAGGGGCACAATACGCCGTTCCTCGGCTACGACTTGCCCGCCGTGGTGCGCGCGACGCTGGTGGCAGGACGCATCGGCTTCGAACGCAATGTAGAGCGCCACTGATCTGGCCACAGCGCTGGCCACTGAGATACCCGTAAGCCGACTTCGACACTGACCCAGCCATGAGTCTCTTCTTTCGCAAAGCCCGTTTGCTTGGCCACCTGCTGCGCGGCGCCTGGACCGTCGGCGTGCGTTTTCCGCGCGCGACGCCCGAGCAACGTCACGCGCTGAACCGTGCGTGGTCGCTCAAGATGCTCGCCCTGTGCGGCATGAAGCTCGTTGTCCATAACGATTCGGCGCGTCTGGATGCGGGCGCGCTGGTCGTCAGCAACCATATTTCGTGGATCGACATCTACGTGATCAACGCGTGGCGGCCGACGCCGTTCGTCTCGAAGGCGGAGGTGCGTAGCTGGCCGCTGATCGGCTGGTTCGCGGCGAATCTCGATACGGTGTTTATCGAGCGCGAAAAGCGCAGCGAGGCGCGGCGCATCATGCACGAACTGGCTTCGCGGCTGGAGCGCGGCGAGTTGATGTGCGTGTTTCCGGAAGGCACGACCACGGATGGGCTCGCGCTCAAGCCGTTTCACTCGAATATGTTCCAGGCGCCGGTTTCGGCGGGGCGGCCGGTGCAGCCGGTCTGCATCATGTACGAGGATGCGCAGGGCAGGCAGTCGATCGCGCCGGCGTATATCGACGATCTGTCGCTGAAGGATTCGCTCGACGCGATGCTCAAGAGCGGGCCGATCACGGCGCATGTGTATGTGTGCGACGCGATCGAGCCGGGCGACGATAGGCGCAAGCTGGCGGCGAGCGCGCAGGAGGCGGTGGGGGCGGCGCTGGAGGTGATGCGTGGCGCCACGGAGCGTGTGGCGCAAGCGGGCTGAGCGCCGGCTGGCGGCGGGTGATCCGGCTTAGTTGCCGCCGCCGCTTCCCGATACGGCCCGGCAGCTTTCGCACGGCACCTGCGTGAGTACGCGTTGATACGGGTCGGCTTCGAGGCGCACGGCAGACAGCTTCTCGCCCCACACGCAACCCGAATCGAGCCCGATCACGTTCTTGCGCAGCGTGAGGCCCAGCGCGGCCCAGTGGCCGAACACGACGGTGACGTCGCTGGTGCGGCGTCCCGGCACATCGAACCACGGCATGCAGCCTTCGGGCGCCGAATCCAGGCCGCCGCTGACCGTGAAATCCATCTCGCCTCTGGCGTCGCAAAAGCGCATGCGCGTCAGCGCATTGCAGGTGACGCGCAGGCGATCGATGCCCGTGAGATCTTTGCTCCAGCGGGCTGGCGCATTGCCGTACAAACCCGCGAGCGTGGTCTTCCAGTCGTCGCGGCGTAATGCTTTCTGAAGTTCTTCAGCCGCTTCCATCGCGAGCGCGGCGTCCCATTGCGGCAGCACGCCCGCATGCACCATCAGCATTCCCTGATCCCAATGCGCGAGCGGGCGATGACGCACCCAATGCAGCAGATCGGCCGCGTCCGGCGCGCTCAGGATCGTGTTGATCGTGTCATCCTTCTTCGCCTTGCGAATGCCCGCCGAGACCGACAGCAGATGGAGATCGTGATTGCCGAGCACTGCCACCGCGCGCTCGCCGAGCGCCATCAGTTCGCGCAAGGTCTCCAGCGACTGCGGCCCGCGATTGACGAGGTCGCCCGCAAACCAGAGCGGCGTGTCGGGCGAAGGATTCGCCTTGGCCAGCAGTGCGCGGAACGGGGTGAGGCAGCCTTGAAGATCACCAAAAGCGAGGGGAGCGACGACGCGAGAAGGAGGGTTGGTCATTGGGGCACGATGGAAAACGGAGTTGCTGCGCGAGGGTTGCTGCGCGATTGCTACGCTGCAAAATAGCAGAATATGCGCGCCTTTTGCAGCACCGCGGCAGGAGAGCGGCAGGCGAGCGGCAACAAAGCGTCGCTGGCGTCTGTCATGACGTGAAGGCCGTTGCCGCAGCGGCCGCTTTGACGTGGATCGAATCGTATTTATGCGATGCTGGGCGGCAAGTCCGTGCCAGTATAATTGGCGGGCTAATCACGTGCCGCCCGTATCGCCTCTATCGCGCTACGCGCGGCGCATCGCGCGGCGGCAGACTGCGCCGCACATTTTCTATTCACCACAGATCGTCAGGCAATTTCATGATCCTGGTTACGGGCGGCGCGGGGTTCATCGGCGCCAATTTCGTGCTCGACTGGCTTGGTCAATCCGGCGAGGCCATTCTCAACGTCGATAAGCTCACCTATGCGGGCAATGCCAGTACGCTCGCGTCGCTGCGCGACCACCCAGGCCATGTGTTCGCCCGGGTCGATATCTGCGATCGGGCGGCGCTTGACGAGCTGTTCGCGCAACATCGCCCTCGCGCGGTGGTCCATTTCGCGGCCGAAAGCCACGTAGACCGCTCGATCCACGGTCCGGCCGATTTCATTCAGACGAATCTGGTCGGCACCTTTACGCTGCTCGAGGCCGCGCGCCAGCACTGGAACACCCTCGATGCCGACGAGCGCGCCGCATTCCGCTTCCTGCACGTCTCGACCGACGAAGTTTTCGGCTCGCTAGGCGACAGCGACGCCCCGTTCACCGAAACGACGCCTTACACGCCCAACAGCCCGTATTCGGCGAGCAAGGCGGGTTCGGACCATCTCGTGCGCGCCTGGCATCACACCTACGGGCTGCCCACGCTCATCACCAACTGCTCGAACAACTACGGTCCGAACCAGTTCCCGGAAAAGCTGATCCCGCTGATGATCGCCAATGCGCTGGCGGGCAAGGCGCTGCCGGTTTACGGCGATGGCCGCAACGTGCGCGACTGGCTGTATGTCGGCGATCACTGCAGCGCGATCCGCGAAGTGCTCGCGCGCGGCACGCCGGGCGAAACGTATAACGTTGGTGGCTGGAACGAGAAGACCAATCTCGAAGTGGTCGGCGAATTGTGTCGCCTGCTTGACGAGATGAAGCCGAAGCAGGCGGGTTCGTATCGCGATCAGGTCACCTATGTAGCCGATCGTCCCGGTCACGACCGCCGTTACGCGATCGACGCGCGCAAGATCGAGCGCGAACTTGGCTGGCGTCCCGTGGAAACCTTCGAAAGCGGTCTTGCGAAAACGGTGCGCTGGTATCTGGATCACCAGGAGTGGGTCGACGAGGTTGCCTCGGGCGCTTACCGCAACTGGATCGAAACCAACTACGCGCAGCGCGACTAAGGGGGCGGCATGGCTCGCAAAGGCATTATCCTGGCCGGTGGTTCGGGCACACGGCTTTATCCGATCACTCACGCCGTCTCCAAACAACTGTTGCCGGTTTATGACAAGCCGATGATCTACTATCCGCTGTCCACGCTGATGATCGCGGGGATACGCGAGGTGCTGATCATTTCCACGCCGCAGGACACGCCGCGTTTTCAGGCGATGCTCGGCGACGGCAGTCAATGGGGCATGCAGCTCGAATACGCGGTGCAGCCTTCGCCGGATGGTCTGGCGCAGGCCTTCGTGATTGGCCGCTCGTTCGTCGGCAATGACCCGTCGGCGCTGATCCTTGGCGACAATATCTTCTACGGCCACGATCTCGCAGCCCAGCTCGAACACGCGAACGCGCAGACTTCGGGCGCGACGGTGTTCGCGTATCACGTGCAGGACCCGGAACGCTATGGCGTGGTCGAATTCGATGCCGATTTCCGCGCCCTGTCGATCGAAGAAAAGCCTGTCAAGCCGCGCTCGAACTACGCGGTGACCGGGCTGTATTTTTATGACAATCGCGTGTGCGATATCGCGGCGCAGATCAAGCCGTCCGCGCGCGGCGAACTCGAAATCACCGACGTCAATCTGCACTATCTGCGCGAAAACGCGCTCGACGTGGAGATCATGGGGCGGGGTTTCGCGTGGCTCGATACTGGCACGCACGATTCGCTGATCGAAGCGGCCACCTTCATTGCGACCTTGCAAAAGCGCCAGGGCCTGATGGTTGCCTGTCCCGAGGAAATCGCCTTCCGCCGCAACTGGATCGGCGCTGAGCAGTTGCAGCAGCTTGCCGCGCCGCTCGCGAAGAATAGCTACGGCAAATATTTGATGAATCTTCTTTCGTCGCAGGTCATATGAGCATCACGGTTATTCCTACCGCGCTGAGCGAAGTCAAAATCATCGAGCCGCGCGTGTTCGGCGACGCCCGCGGTTTCTTCTTCGAGAGCTTCAATGGCCGCGCTTTCGCCGAGCAGGTGCAGGCCGGCGTCGAGTTCGTTCAGGACAATCATTCGCGCTCGAGCAAGGGCGTGCTGCGCGGCCTGCACTATCAGATCGAACATGCGCAGGGCAAGCTCGTGCGTGTCATCGCCGGCGAAGTGTTCGACGTGGCGGTCGACGTCCGGCGCTCTTCGCCCACCTTCGGCCAATGGGTCGGCGTGACCTTGTCTGCGGAGAATCGTCGGCAATTGTGGGTGCCGCCTGGCTTCGCACATGGTTTCGTCGCGATGTCGGACGTCGCGGAAATGCTCTACAAGACCACCGACTACTGGTATCCCGAACACGAGCGCAGCTTGCTGTGGAGCGATCCGGCGATCGGCATCGAATGGCCGCTCGACGGCGCGCCTACGCTCGCTGCAAAGGATGCGCAGGGCTTGCCGCTCGCGCAGGCGCAGACTTATGAGTGATGCGATGGCTGGCGGGATTCGCGATGGCAAGACAGGTGCAAGACGGCCGACGATCGTCGTCACAGGAACGGGCGGGCAGGTCGGCGGCGAGTCGCTGCGTGCCTTGCAGGGCCTAGGAGACATTGTGGCGCTCGACCGTGCGCGCCTCGATCTCGCCGATCTCGATCGCGTGCGCGAGGTCATGCGCGAACTGCGCCCCGATCTGATCGTCAACGCCGCCGCTTATACGGCCGTCGATCGCGCGGAAAGCGACGTGGAAGCGGCGCGCCGCATCAATACCGATCTGCCGCGCGTACTCGCCGAGGAAGCGAGCCGTTCGAACGGGCTGCTGCTGCACTATTCGACCGACTATGTGTTCGACGGGGCGCTCGAGCGTCCGTACGTCGAAACCGATGCCACCAATCCGCTCAACGTCTACGGCGAAACCAAGCTGGCCGGCGAGCGCGCGATCGAGGCGGTCGGCGGCAAACATCTGATCTTTCGCACGAGCTGGGTGTACGGTGCAACCGGGCGCAACTTTCTGCTGACGATGCTGCGGCTCGCGCGGGAAGGGCGCACCGAACTTTCCGTTGTCGACGATCAGATCGGCGCGCCTACGTGGAGCGCGACCATCGCGGCGATGAGTGCGCATGTGGCGGCATTGCATTGCGACGGCGCGCATGACGACGCGTGGTGGGCGCAGCGCTCGGGCGTCTATCACCTGACTTCGGGCGGGCAGACGTCGTGGGCGGGTTTCGCACGGGCGGTTTTCGCGGCTGCGGGTCTGGATGGCGTGATCGTGAAGCCGATCGGCAGCGATCAATACCCGACGCCGGCGCGCCGTCCGCTCAATTCGCGTTTGTCATGCGAAAAGCTCGCGCAGCAGTTCGGGCTTCAGGTGCCGGACTGGCAAGCGGCGCTCGGGTTGTGTTTTCAGTTGCAGATTCGCCACAGTTCGATCGCATGAGCGGGGTGGCGTAGCGCGGTCGACGACCGCCGCTACGCCACATTCCTCCGATGTTTCGAGTCCTCGATACTCTGCGAAGGACAGGCAGGTTCCGCGCGCACAATTCGGTTTGCTCCGAAAGGTTTCGCGCCGCCCTCACAGCGCAAACTTGCAATCGGATTGCAACACGCCGCGAGTCACTCATGAAGCCCGGCATCGTCCGGGCATTTTTTTTGCGCAGACGTGCGACAAGTCGTCCTTGCTGTCGGGTCCGCGTATCTGTCAGTCAGCGAACATTCTCGCTAACCTTCTTTTGCAGTGCGGAATTTACTGGCAGTGGACTGAACGCGGTTATCGCCGTTTCAGTTACAAAACTTACGCACTCATTGAAACGGGAATTGAACGGTCGCACTTTTCTATGCAGATAGTGGTAGAAGTCGCTTATCGATAAGCGCCCTTTTTATTGCGCTTCTTTCAAATCTTATGCGTAACAGGTCTGCGAGGTTCCGAATTGTTACGTATTGCTGTCTGGTATGTAAGCGTTGATTGATCAGCACCTATATGGAAAAGCGCGTATCACACCGCGGCAGCCGTGCAAAATCTTCATAATTGTTATCGCAATAATGCGGTGCTGGACTTGCAATTTGTAGCAATTACAGATCGCTGGCTTGCTGAACAGCAGATAGAATGTAACTATGGAGTGCCTGAACGGCCCATATCGGCGGGGTGTCCGAGGGCTGGCACGATCAGCGCTGTCTTAGTGAAGCGGCCACGAGCCGCGCCCCATGGGTGACAACATCGTCATCCGAAAAATACATCAACAGCGCAGCGTATCAGAGAGGAATTTGTGAGTCTGATCCCTATTATTCTGTGCGGCGGAGCCGGCTCCCGACTATGGCCGGTGTCACGCGAGTCGCATCCGAAACCCTTCATTCGTCTTGCCGACGGTCAAAGCTTGCTGCAGAAGGCATTTTTGCGCGCGGCCTCGCTGGACGGTGTGAATCAAATTCTCACGGTGACAAACCGCGATCTGTTCTTCAAGACGGAAGACGATTATCGCGAAGTCAACGAGCGTGGCGTGGCCACCTCGTATATCTGTGAACCGTTCGGCCGCAATACGGCTGCAGCGGTTGCCGCCGCCGCCCTGCATATCGCCCGCACGAGCGGTCCGAAGACCACCATGCTGGTGCTGGCCGCCGACCATCTGATCGCTGACGAAGCTGCTTTCGCAGCCGCCGTCGCCAAGGCGCAGGCGCTCGCGGCCGAAGGTCGTATCGTCACGTTCGGCATCATGCCGGAGTCGCCGGAAACGGGTTACGGCTACATCGAGGCAGACGGCAACACGGTGCTGCGCTTCGTTGAAAAGCCGTCGCTCGACAAGGCCCGCGAATATCTGGAATCGGGTCGATACCTCTGGAATTCGGGCATTTTCTGCTTTACGGCAGAAGCGATGCTGCGCGAACTGAAGCAGCACTGCCCGGAAATTCTCGAAAGCACGGAAGCGTGCCTGAGCGACTCCCGCACGTCGGAAGGCGAGGGCTGGACGCAGGTGCAACTGTCGCCTGGCAGCTTCAACATGGTGCCGGATAACTCCATCGACTATGCGGTCATGGAGAAGTGCACCCAGGCAGCCGTTGTGCCGTGCTCGATCGGCTGGAGCGACATTGGTTCGTGGACCGCGGTGAGCGAGCTGTGCGAGGCCGACAACCACGGCAATCGCGTCGAAGGCGAAGCGCTGCTGCACGATGTCGACAACTGCTATTTCCAGAGCCGCGATCGTCTGATCGGCGCGGTGGGTGTCGATAACCTGATCGTGATCGACACGCCGGATGCGCTGCTGATCGCCAACCGCGATCGTGCGCAGGACGTCAAGCATATCTACGCGGCCCTGAAGGCGCGCGGCCATGAGGCGCACAAGCTGCATCGCACGGTGCATCGCCCGTGGGGCACGTACACCATCCTAGAAGATGGTCCGCGCTTCAAGATCAAACGCATCGAAGTCAAGCCGGGCGCAAGCCTGAGCCTGCAGATGCATCACCACCGCAGCGAACACTGGATCGTGGTGAGCGGCATGGCAAAGGTCGTCAATGGCGACAAAGAGTTCCTCGTGTCGACCAACGAATCCACGTACATCCCCGCTGGCCACAAGCATCGGCTGGAAAATCCCGGCGTTGTGGGCCTCGTGATGATCGAGGTGCAAAGCGGTGAATATCTCGGCGAAGACGACATCGTTCGCTTCGAGGACGTGTACGGGCGGGCCTGATGAGTAGCGCAATCATCGATCGAGGTAAGACGGATCTGGCCAGCCACGATGGCCGCGACGACCTGATGGCCGGCCTGCGGGCCGTCCGCGTCTGGGGCACGCTTGGCTGGCACGACATCCGGCAGCGTTATCGCCGCTCGGTTCTCGGGCCTTTCTGGTTCACGCTGAGCACGGCCATCATGGTGGTCGTGCTCGGTGCGTTGTACTCCGAACTATTGCATCAGGATATCCACGAATATCTGCCCTATCTCGCGATCGGGCTGGTGGTGTGGGGCTTTCTGTCGACTGTCGCGAACGAAGGGTGTAATGCCTTCATCGGCTCGGCATATCTCATCAAACAGATACGCATACCGTTGACCGTGCACGTCTGTCGTATCGTCTGGCGTAACTTCGTCATTCTGCTGCACAGCCTGCCGGTCGTCGTGGTGTTGCTCGTCGTGCTCAAGCGGCCGATGGGCTTCGAGATGTTGCTGGTGCCGGTCGCGCTGTTCCTGCTGTTCCTGCAGGGCGTCTGGCTGAGCGTGGTGCTCGGCGTGCTGTGCACGCGCTTTCGCGATATTCAACCGATTGTTTCGAACCTGATTCAGGTCGCTTTCTTCTTCACGCCGGTGATGTGGTCGCCGGAAGTGCTGAAGTCGCGTGCATGGGTCGCGAGCTACAACCCGCTTTATCACCTGATCGAACTCGTGCGTGCGCCGCTGATGGGGCGTCCGCTGCTCTGGGAGTCGTGGGCGTGGTCATTGGGCATGCTGATCGTCGGCTTTGCGTTCGCGCACTTGCTGATGCGTCGCACCCGCAACCGGGTTCCGTACTGGCTTTGACATCATCATGAGTTCGACCATTGCAGCTGAAGGGATCGTAGTCGAGTTCCCTATTTACGAAAATTCGCATCGCTCGCTCAAGAAGGCGATGCTGAATCTGACGACGGGCGGCCGGATCGGCCAGGACGCCGGCCGTCACACGATCGTGCGTGCGATCGACGAACTGAGCTTCACGTTTTCGGACGGCGAGCGTATCGGTCTCGTCGGTCACAACGGTTCGGGCAAGACCACGCTGCTGCGCACGCTCACTGGCGTCTACGAGCCGGTGCGCGGCAAACTGAAGGTGCGTGGCCGGATCGCCTCGCTGCTCGACGTGTCGATGGGTCTCGATCCGGACGCAACCGGTTTCGAGAACATCTATCTGCGCGGCATTCTGGATGGCCTGTCGCCGGCGCGTGTTCGCAGCAAGATCGACGAAATCGCCGATTTTTCCGATCTTGGCGACTATCTGAATCTGCCGGTTCGCACGTATTCGAGCGGCATGATGCTGCGCCTCGCATTCTCGATGTCCACCAGCATCGAAGCCGACATCCTGATCATGGACGAATGGCTGAGCGTGGGCGACGCGGACTTCAAGGCGAAAGCCGCGCAGCGCCTCGAAACGCTGGTTGGCAACGCGTCGATCGTCGTCGTGGCGAGCCACGAACCGGCGCTGGTGGAGCGCGTCTGCACGCGCAAGATCAGTCTCGAACACGGCAAGATCGTTGCCGACGAACCGGTCCTCAAGGCCGATGTCGCGCCAGCGTCCCAGCCGGCGTCCGCAGACACGCGTTCTGCCGCGTGACAGCTTCGGCTGTTGCGCCGCAGCAAAAAGCCGTTCATTTCCCCCAAGCTCGCCATCTGAGGCTCGAATAAGGCATGTATTCCATGCGCGCTGATCATCCTTTCGTCCGTTACGGCGAGTCGCTGTTCCTGCATCAACCCTTCCGGCTGTTGAAGGGGATGCTGGGCGCCTATGTCGCCTATCCGATCGCCGAGAGCCGCGAGCAGCGCAATGTGCGCCCGAAAGTGGCGGAACTGCGCAGCTGGTATCGCCAGCCGTTCGCACAGCGTCGCGCCATTGCGCAGACGCGTCTGGGCGACATCCTGCAATTCGCTGGCGAACACGTGCCGTATTACCGCGACCTGTTCCGCGAAAAGCAGTTCGATCCGCTCAAGGCAGCCAGGGACCCGCGTTATCTCGAAGAACTGCCGTTCCTGACCAAGGACATCATTCGCGAGCAGGGCGCGCGGCTCTTTTCGCGTCCGCTCGAAGAAGTGCGCCATCACGCCTGCAAGACCGGCGGCTCGACGGGCCTGTCCTGCACGATCTTCTACGATCAGGAAGCGGCCGATTATTCGTCGGCGGTGACCTTCTATGCACGCCAGCGCATCGGCAAGCATGGCTATCGTTCCGAGCTGCATTTCGCCTGCCGTTTCCCCGATGCGGTCGTGCCGCAGTGGCCGTCGCGCGAAGACTTCAAATGCTTTGCGATGAACCGCAGCAACATCTTCTTCGACCGTATCGACGATGCGGGGCTCGAGGAAATGTGGCGCACGCTCAAGCGGCGCAAGCCCTGGCTCGCGCACGGCCATCCGTCGACGATGTACGCGCTGGCCTGCTACATCGAGCGTAAATACGGCAGCGACAAGGCCTTCGCCGTATTCGAGTCGAGCGGCGAAATGCTGGAGCCGCATCAACGCGAAGTCATCGAGCGCGCGCTGCGTTGCCGCGTCATCGACCGTTATGGTCTCGCCGAACTCGGCGTGCTCGCGTATGAAGTCGATGGGCACGACAACGGCTTCCAGATTCTCGATTCCGAAGGCTGGCCGGAGAGCCGTCCGGCCGGCGCGGGCGATCGCGCCGATGGCGCGCACGAACTGGTGCTGACCGGTTATCGCAACCGCCTCATGCCGCTGATCCGATACGCGACCGGCGATCTCGCCCGTGTCGAAGAACGTGCCAATGGTTTCTTCCTGACCAATGTGGTCGGGCGCATTCACGACGTCGTGCCGATCAACGGCGTCGCGCACCCGACGCACCACATTCAGGACATGCTCGACCATCGCGTCGGCGGGATTCAGGAGTTCCAGATCGATCTGCGGACTTCGCCGCCGACCTTGCGCATCGTGCTCGAACCGCACGCGACCGAGGAAGACACCACGCGCAAGCTGCGCCACTACTGGCAGGACGCGTTCACGATCGAATACGTCGGCCACGATGCCTTCGTTCGCGTCGGCCGCCGCGCGAAATTCCGTCATGTGGTGACCGCATGATCGGCGTCTTCTATCCCGCACCGGCGGCGCAGGCTGGCAATATCGTGCTTGCCGCCGTGCGGCGCTCGGTGACGCGCACGCAGGCCAATGCGCTTTCACGCGCGGCGCTGGGCGCAAGCGGCGCACCGGCGCTGGCGTTTGCCGTCGATGCACCCGACGCCTGGGGCGATGCGCTGGTCGCGTGGCTGGAAACACGCGCATCCAAGCTCGTCGTGTTCGGCCGCCTGCCGCACGCGCTCGCACAGAAGCTCGGTTGCGCCGCGCGCACGTGGCCCGAGCAATTCGATAACTCCGCTCGTAGTGCGTCTGCCGCGTCGCGGCAATACGCGCAGAGCGCGGCGAGCGTCGTCTATACCGCGCAGGCTGCTGCGCTCGGTGGCCGCGCGTGGCGCCGTCCGTTCGAGCGTTTCGACTTCACCGACGAATGGAACAACCTCGGCTACGGCGCATTGCGCGCGGACGGCTCGATCTGGTCCGTGCGCGAGCCTGTCGACGTGCCCGAAGCCGCACGTCTGGCCTCGGTCGAAATCGGCGGCGAGCGCTGTTTCTCCTACGCCGCGCTGTTCGATCTGCCGAACGCGAGCGTGCTTTGGTTCAATCGCGATGTCGGGCCGTGCGACTCGTTCGAATGGCGTCTCGTCGAGAACTTCCTGTCGGGGCATCGCGCTGAAGCGCTACCGTGCCAGCCCGTGGTGAGCGAGATTCCCGCTGGCTACGATGCGGCGATCACGTCGCGCCTCGATTGCGACGAGGATATCGAATCGGCGCGCCCGCTGTGGCAGACGTACCAGCGCCTGAACGTGCCGTTCTCGCTGGCGATCCACACCTCGAATCTGCACGACGATACGCATTACGCGATGCTGCGCGAATTCGCTGCGGCATCCGGCACGGCGTTGCTGTCGCACACCGCCACGCATGCGCCCAACTGGGGCGGCAGTTACGAAGCTGCGCTCAACGAAGGCGCGGAATCGATGCAGCGCATCGCGGACGTGTCGGGCGAGCGTGTGCGCTACGCCGTTTCGCCGTTTCATCAAAGCCCCGATTACGCCCTGCAGGCACTCGCCGATGTCGGCTATGCAGGCTGTGTGGGCGGCATCATCCGCAACGATCCGGAGTTCCTGATCGCGCGCGGCGGCGCGCTCGCGAACATGCCCGCAGGTTTTATCGGCCATAGCCAGCAGACCATGCTGCATGGCGATTGCATGCTCGCCGAAGGCGATCCGCTCGCGGTGTTCAAGGAAGCGTTCGATCTCGCGTTCGAAACGAATACGCTGTTCGGCTATCTCGATCATCCGTTTTCGCCGCGCTATCAGTACGGCTGGCGCACCGAAGAAGAGCGCATCGGCGCCCACGAGCAGTTGATTGCCTGGATTCGCGCGCGCGCGCTCCGGCCGCTGTTCCTCGACGAAAACGCCGCGCTCGATTTTCTGGTGACGAAGAGCGCGTGCCAGATCGTCGACGATGGCGCGCAGTTCCGTTTCGTCGCACCAGAAGCGGCGGCCAGCACGCTGCCGTTCGCGCTCGACTATCGCGGCGAACGTATCGCTGCAGGCACGGAGGGGTTCGCACGATGAGGATCATGGTCGTACTCGGCACGCGCCCGGAAGTCATCAAGCTCGCGCCCGTGATTCGCGCGCTGCAGCCGGTTGCTCAGACGATCGTGTGCGCAAGCGGCCAGCATCGCGAAATGCTGAACCAGGCGCTGGGATCGTTCGGCATTACGCCCGACGTGACCGTCGATACGATGAGTCCCGGCCGTTCGCTGAACATTCTCGCGTCGCGGCTTCTCGAAGAGATGGACGCCGTGCTCGAGCGCGAGCGTCCCGATTGGGTCGTCGTGCAAGGCGACACCACGACTGCGTACTGCGCGGGTCTTGCCGCGTTTCATCGCGGCATTGCGGTGGCGCACGTGGAAGCCGGGCTGCGTACCGGCGATCTCGCCAATCCGTTTCCCGAGGAAGCCAACCGCCGTCTGCTCGCGCAGATCGTCACGCGGCACTTCGCGCCGACGGCGCTCTCGCGCGAAAACCTGCTGCGCGAAGGTATCGACGACGCGCGCATCATCGTGACGGGCAATACGGTCGTCGATGCGATCGAACTGGCGCGCCGCAACTGGGCTTCGGCGCCGCCGGCGCTCGCGCAATCGGACTGGGCCGCCGACGGCACGCCCCAGGTGCTCGTCACCTGCCATCGCCGCGAAAATTTCGGCGATACCTTGCGCGGCATCTGCCAGATGCTCAAGGACCTGTGCGGGCAGTATTCGGGCCATCGCTGGGTATTTCCCGTGCACCTGAATCCGGCGGTGCGCGAGCCGGTGATGCGTGAGCTAGGCGAAGTCGCCAATCTGCGTCTGATGGACCCCGTCGATTACGAGTCGAGCCTCTATCTCATCAGCAAGAGCGAGCTCGTGCTCAGCGACTCGGGCGGCATTCAGGAAGAAGCGCCAACGTTTGGCGTGCCGGTCGTCGTGATGCGCAGCCACACCGAGCGGCGCGAAGGCGTCGATGCCGGTTTCGCGACGCTGGCGGGGCAGACCCCGGCGCGTATCGAAGCCGCCGCGCGCGCGTGGCTCGACGATCCCGCGCGGCGCGAGGCGCTGCGTAATCGTGCGAATCCGTATGGCGACGGACACGCCGCGCAACGTATCGTCGCCGGTCTGCTCGACGCGGCGGAGGCGCGCGGGTGAGCGGGCAGGATCGGCATGACAGTGCGCCGCGAGACTGTATTCTGTTTTCCACTGCGGATTGGGACGAGCCTTACTGGACCAACAAGCAGCACACGGCGCAGGCGCTCGCGCGTCGCGGCTGGCGTGTGCTGTATGTAGAAAGTCCCGGCCTGCGCGCGCCGAAAATCGCGAGCGGCAAGGACTGGAAGCGCATCGCGCGGCGTTTGTGGAGCGGCCTCGTTTCGAACTTTCTCGCGCCGCCGCAGCGCGATCCGAACATCTGGGTGCTCTCGCCGCTGATGTTGCCAGCGGCACATCATCGGCCGATGATCCGCCGTCTGAATCAATGGCTGTTGCGGCGCGGCATCGAGCGATTTGCGAAGCAGCGGCGGTTCAACGATCCGGTCGTGTGGACCTACCATCCGTTCATGCTCGATGCGGTGCAGCATCTGCAACGCGGTGCGATGGTCTATCACTGTGTAGACGATCTGGCCGCGATTCCGGGCGTGGACGTCGAGGCTTTCGACGCCGAGCAGCAACAACTGCTGACGCGTTGCGATGCGGTGTTCACGACGGCGGGCGCGCTGCGCGACAAATGCGCGCCTTTTAACGCGAATACGCATTTCTTCGCGAACGTTGTGGATACCGAACATTTCGGCCGCGCGATGGATGCGAACCGGCCGGTGCCCGCGCAGATTGCCGCGCTGGGCACGCCGCGCCTCGTGTATCACGGCGTATTGTCGGACTTCAAGGTCGACTTTGCGCTGATCGATGCGGCCGCGCGTTTGCGCCCGCAGTGGCAGTGGATCTTTATCGGCGAGGAACGGGAAGGGCAGCGCAGCGAATGGGTCGGCCGCCTGAAGGCGCTGCCCAACGTGCATTTTCTGGGCTACCGGCGCTATGAGGACTTGCCGGACTGCCTGCGCGGCGCGGACGTGGGCTTGCTGCCGACGCTGCTGAACGGCTACACCCGTTCAATGTTTCCGATGAAGTTCTTTGAATATCTGGCGGCTGGATTGCCGGTGGTCTCGACGCCGCTCGATTTCACGAGCGGCAACTTCGAGGGGCTCGAAGTGGGCGAGACGCCAGAGGCTTTCGTGGCCGCCATTGAAAAGCAGCTGGGCCGAGGCCGCCTGAGCGCGGGCGAGGCACGTGCGTTCGTGGGTGATAATACCTGGGATGCGCGCATCGACCGGATGCTGGAGCACATCGATTTGGGCACCATCGCTGGACGATGAGTAGTATTTAATAATCAGCTGATAAATAGACCTGTCAAACAGCACGAATTCCCCATGAAAGTATTATTCAACACCTACCCGATGGCTTTTCACACTCCTGGTGGTGGGGAAGTGCAGCTTATGCAATACCACCGGCATCTGCCGGAACACAGCGTGGATGTCACGCTGCTCGACATGTGGGCGCCGAAATTCAAGGACCACGGTCTCGTGCATTTTTTTTCGTGCATGAGCGGGTCGCTGCATTTCTGCAACTTCATCAAGCGCATTGGCATGCCGCTGGTGGTGTCGCCCAATCTGTGGATCACGCAAGAGACGAAGGACAACTATCCGTACGACGAGATCCGCCTGATTTTCGTTCTGGCCGACCGGGTCGTATGCAATTCGAATGCGGAATGCGATCTGCTGGCGACTGTTTTCAATATCGAGCGGGAAAAGTTCGCCACGGTCTACAACGGCATCGACCGTCAATTTCTCGTGCGAACCGATGCGGAAATCTTTCGCACAAAATTTGAGATATCTGAGGATTTCGTCTTAAACGTCGCCAACATCGAGCCGCGGAAAAACCAGCTCAATCTGATCCGCGCGATGAAGCAGCATCCGGAATTGAAGCTGGTGCTGGCCGGGCATATTCGCGATACCGAATACGCCGAGCAGTGCTTCGCCGAAGGCGGCGACCAGCTCAAGTATCTGGGGCCGATCCCGCACGATGCGGACGAGCTGCGCTCGGCCTATGCGGCCTGTTCGGTCTTCGCACTGCCCAGCACGCTCGAAACGCCTGGCCTCGCCGCGCTGGAAGCGTTCGCATGCGGTGCGCCGATCGTGGTGACGAACGAAGGCTGCACGTACGAATACTTCGGTGACGGCGCGCAATACGTGAGCTGGGACGATATCGACGGCATCAGCGAGGCAATCTCTCAAGGCTGCGCGCAAGGCCGCAAGCACGCCGCGCTCGCCAATATCGTCGCGGGCGCCAATTACACATGGAACAACGTGGTCGGCGATCTGGTCCGTGTCTATGAAGAACTGCTGGAAAGCCCGGCCAGTGCGCCCGTGGCAGGCGGCTTCCGGACGATGGAGCGCGACGGAGCTTCGGCATTTGCATGGACCCGTGGATTTGCGCATTTCGATAGCGAGCCCGGTATCATCAGTGGTCTATGGCGGATGGAAGCAGGCGGTACGGCAGACATCAGTGTCAACGGCGAGCTGATTGCCCGCCAGGTCGAGATCGCGCAACACTGGAAGCCGTTCCAGATCGTGGTTCCGAAGTCAGGGGACGACGCGCTCAGTCGCGTGACAATCGACAACATTCGGCGCACGGACGGCAGCGTGATCGACGATCGCGGCCTGGCGTTGCGCGACGTGTCGTTCGAGGATTCCCACGCGGCGAATTTTGAAGAAGCGGTCGTTCTGTCGCGACTGATGGCTCGGAGCGAGGGTTTCTTTTCCATAGAATCGGACCCCTTCCGCTATTTCGTGTGGACCGGCACGCAATGCAGTTTCCGCATGAAGCCGGGTCAATTGCACTTTTTGTGGCACGCGCTGAGCGCGGCTACGGTCGATATCGACATGAATGGCGCGCCATGGAAGACCGGGATACAGGTCGGCGCGGATTGGAGCGGATTTGAGCTGGACGCAGTAGCGGCAGCAGGCGAGGACGATGTCGAAGTCACCCTTCGCGTCACGCTGCCGGAAAACACCATGCAAAACGGGGAACGGCTGCTGGGTGTGGCCATTGGTGCGTGCACGTTTACTGCACGACAGACAGAGGTTGAATACCGGGAGAAACGCGAAGATGCGAATAGTAATTGACCTCCAATCAGCTCAATGTGAAAGCCGGTTTCGTGGTATCGGTCGGTATTCTTTGTCGCTTGCGCGCGCGATGCTGCGCGAAGGGCAACGTCGCGGCCATGAACTGTACGTCGTCCTGAACGGTAAGTTTCCGGAGACGGTGCCCGTTCTGCGTAATGCCCTTGCGGAAATGCTGACGCAGGACCGCATCCTGGTCTACGCGTGTCCGCCCAATACGGCTGCGATGAGCGCGGGCGGCGAATGGCGCGAGCAGGCCGCGCAACTGGCGCGCGAGGAGGTGCTGGCGGCGCTGCAGCCCGACGTCGTCCATCTGTCCAGCCTGTTCGAGGGCTGGGGAGACGAGGCCAACACAGGCGTCGCGTCCGGGCTGCGCACGCCTCCCACGGCGGTCACGCTCTACGACCTGATCCCGTACGTGATGAGCGATGTGTATCTCGCTTCGCCGGAGTATCGCAAGTTTTATATGAGCAAGTTCGCGGCGCTCAAGCGCTCGGACTTCATGCTCGCCATCTCGGACTATTCGCGCCAGGAAGCGATGACGGAGCTGGACGTCCCGGCAGACCGCGTCGTCAACGTGTCGGCGGCCATTACCAGCGAATTCGCCCCGGCAAACCTGGACGCAGAGGCCGCGAAACAGGTGCTGGCAAAGTACGACATCAGTTCGCCCTTCGTGCTTTACGTGCCCGGCGGTTTCGATCCGCGCAAGAATTTCGATCGTCTGATCGAGGCGTACGCAGCGTTGCCTGCTGACTTGCGCGCCAATCTCCAACTGGTAATCGGTAGCCGCTTGCCGGAAGGCATGCACCAGGTTCTCGTCGACAAGGCGCGCTCGGCTGGTCTGAGCGAGCGGGAACTGCGACTCACGGGTTATCTGCCAGAAGAAGATCTGGTGGCCTTGTACGGTCTGTGCCGCCTTTCGGTGTTCCCGTCGCTGTATGAAGGCTTTGGTTTGCCTGTGCTGGAAGCCATGGCTTGCGGTGCCGCACTGATCGCGTCGAATACCAGCAGCCTGCCTGAAGTGGTTGGCCGCGACGACGCGTTGTTCGATCCGCGCTCCGTACCGGATATCACGCGTGCAATGCAGCAGGCACTCACCGACGAGCAGTTCCTCGCGAAATTGCATGAGCATTGCCTCACGGCGGCCGCGCGATTTAGCTGGGAACGCTCTGCTGTGCTCGCCCTCGACGCGCTGGAAAAGGCGTTTGCGCAAGACGGCGTGGCGTTCCGTGCACAGCCGGCGGCGCCGAAGGATGGCAACTACGACGCGATCGTCGCGCATCTCGCGCAACAGGATTCGCTGACGCCGGAAGAGGGCGATCTGGCCAAGCTGCGCAGCGCCGTGGACGCGAACAACAAGCTGGTGCGCACCTTCAATGGCGAGCGCCAGCTGTTCGTCGATATTTCGGAACTGGTGATGCGCGATGCCAAGTCCGGCATCCAGCGCGTGGTGCGCAGCATTCTGCTGCAACTGCTCAAGAATCCGCCGCCGGGATACCGGGTCGAGCCGGTCTACACGCCGGACGGTCAGGGACTGCAATACGCGAACAAGTTCATTGAGCGCTTCCTTGGCGAGTCGGACGAAAACGTACAGGATGTGCCGGTCACCTTCGGCGCACAGGATATTTTCGTTGGCCTGGATCTGACCGCGCATCTGTTCCCGGCGTTCACCCAGACGCTGCAGCACATGCGCAAGACCGGTGTGCATATCCACTACGTCGTCTACGATCTGACGCCGTTGATGGATCGCCGCTGGCATACCGAAGGCATGACGCTCGCCTTCACGCACTGGATCGATGCCCTTGCTGCCGAAGCGGACAGCCTCGTGTGCATTTCCGAAGCCGTCGCGGTCGACGTGCGTCACTGGTTCGAGCAGCAGCGCCAAGCCCATGGACGCGTGCCGGCAATCACCCACTTCCATCTGGGCGCCGATATCGACAGCAGCGTGCCGACGCGCGGCCTTCCCGACGACGCGCCTGCCGTGCTGGGCGCGATCGGCGAGCGGCCGAGCTTCCTGATGGTCGGCACGATCGAGCCGCGCAAAGGCTATGCGCAAACGCTCGACGCCTTCGATCATCTGTGGGCGAAGGGCGCCGACGTGAATCTCGTCATCGTCGGCAAGGTCGGCTGGCAGATGGAGTCGATGGTCGAGCGCATCACTACGCATGCGCAACTCGGCAAGCGTCTTTTCTGGTTGAACGGTGTCAGCGATGAGTATCTGGGGCAGGTCTATGGCGCCAGCTCGGCACTGATCGCGGCTTCCGAATACGAAGGTTTCGGACTGCCGCTGATCGAGGCCGCGCAGCATCGATTGCCCATCGTCGCACGCGATATCGCCGTGTTCCGCGAAGTCGCGGGCGCGCACGCTTACTGGTTCAAAGCCAACGAGGGCGTGGATCTGGCAGACGCCATCGAGCGTTGGCTGGACCTGTCGCGCCTCGGAAATGTGCCCGACTCCAGCGGCATGCCGTGGCTAACCTGGGCGCAGAGCACTGCGCAACTTCTGGAGCAGATCGGTTTGGATGCGCGTTCTACGAACCACGCAAACAACGCGTGATCTGATTCACCCCATTACTGCTTAATTTTTTTGTCGAGTTTTTTATGATCGCAATCATCACCGGCATCACCGGCCAAGACGGTGCTTACCTCGCTGAACTGCTGCTGGAAAAGGGCTATACGGTCTACGGCACCTACCGTCGTACCAGTTCGGTGAACTTCTGGCGTATCGAGGAACTCGGCATCCAGAATCATCCGAATCTGCATCTGGTCGAATACGATCTGACCGATCTCTCGTCGAGCATCCGTCTGCTGCAGACCACCGGCGCAACCGAGGTCTACAACCTCGCGGCACAGAGCTTCGTCGGCGTGTCGTTCGACCAGCCGGTCACGACCGTCGAGATCACCGGCGTGGGTCCGCTGAACCTGCTCGAGGCGATTCGCGTCGTCAATCCGAAGATCCGCTTCTATCAGGCATCGACTTCGGAAATGTTCGGCAAGGTGCAGGCAGTGCCGCAGATCGAAAGCACGCCTTTCTATCCGCGCAGCCCGTATGGCGTCGCCAAGCTCTACGCGCACTGGATCACGGTGAACTACCGCGAGTCGTACAACATCTTCGGTTGCAGCGGCATTCTGTTCAACCACGAGTCGCCGCTGCGCGGCCGCGAATTCGTGACGCGCAAGATCACGGACTCGGTTGCGAAGATCAAGCTCGGCCTGCTCGATACGCTCGAACTCGGCAACCTCGACGCCAAGCGCGACTGGGGTTTCGCGAAGGAATACGTGGAAGGCATGTGGCGCATGCTGCAGGCCGACAAGCCCGACACCTATGTGCTGGCGACCAACCGTACGGAAACCGTGCGCGACTTCGTGACGATGGCGTTCAAGGCCGCGGGCATCACGGTGACGTGGAGCGGTGAAGGCGAGAAGGAAACGGCCGTGTGCGCCGCAACCGGCAAGACGCTGGTGCGCATCAACCCGAAATTCCATCGCCCGGCCGAAGTCGACCTGCTGATCGGCGATCCGGCAAAAGCCACGCGCGAACTCGGCTGGAAGCCGCAAACCACGCTCGAACAGCTGTGCGCGATGATGGTCGAAGCCGACCTGCGCCGCAACGAGAAGGGCGCTTCGTTCTGATATGCCGAACGTTTTAATTACCGGCGTACAAGGGTTCACCGGTCGTTATCTCGCCGAGCGGTTGCGTCGCGAGGGCTACCAGGTCAGCGGCATGACGCATGGTCAGGGCGCGCCGGAGGCGGGGCTGTATCAGTGCGATCTGCTCGACCGCGACGCGATCGCGGAAGTGATCGACACGGTGCGTCCCGACTGTGTCGTGCACTTCGCGGCGATCGCGTTCGTGGCGCACGGCGACGTCGATACGATGTATCGCACCAACGTCGTCGGCACGCGCAATCTGCTGGATGCGCTGGCCGAGTCGGGTAACGACCTGCGCTCCATCATGATCGCGAGCAGCGCGAACATCTACGGCAATACGGCGATCGATCCGCTGACCGAAGCCGTGCCGCCGGCGCCCGCGAACGACTATGGCGTGAGCAAGGTGGCGATGGAATACATGGCGCGGCTCTGGGCCGATCGCCTGCCCATCACCTTCGTGCGGCCGTTCAACTACACGGGCGTGGGCCAGTCGCCGCGTTTCGTGCTGCCCAAGCTCGTCGATCATTTCCGTCGCAGTGCGCCGGAAATCGAACTCGGCGCGCTCAATGTCGCGCGTGACTTCTCGGACGTGCGCATGGTCGTGGACGCCTACGCGAAGCTGCTGGCGCTGCCGGGCACCGGCGAGGTGTACAACGTCTGTTCGGGCACGGCGCATAGCCTGGGCGAAGCGATCGAGATGCTCGAGCGCATGGCCGGTTATCGCATCGAGGTCAAGGTGAATCCGGCCTTCGTGCGCCACGGCGAAGTGCGCTATCTGCGCGGCTCCAACGAAAAGCTCGAAGCCGCGATTGGCCCGCTCGAACGCATTTCCCTCGAGGACACCTTGCGCTGGATGTATCAAGCATGAAGGTGCTGCACGTCTACCGCACGTACTTCCCCGATCCGCCGGGCGGTCTGCAGGAAGCCATCCGCCAGATCTGCCTTGCGACGCGTGAGCGCGGCGTCGAGCCGCGCATCTTCACGCTGTCGCCGACGCCTTCGCCGCGTAGCATCGAGTCTCCCGAAGCGCGCGTCGACCGCTCGAAATCGTGGGCCGCGCCGGCCTCGTGCGATCTGGGCGGGCTGGACGCGCTGCAGCAGTTCCGGGCAGGGGCGGCGTGGGCGGATGTGCTGCATTTTCACTTTCCCTGGCCGTTCGGCGATGTGCTGCGCATGCTCGGCGAGCGCAGCAAGCCGGCGGTCATGACCTACCATTCGGACGTCGTGCGGCAACGGCTGCTGGGTGCGCTGTATGGACCGTTGATGCGGCGCATGCTGGATTCGATGTCGGCTGTGGTGGCGACTTCGCCGGCCTATGCGCAAACGAGTCCGGTGCTCACGCAGTTCGTCAGTCCCGAACGCGTGCGGGTGATTCCGCTGGGTATCGCGGATTACGCCACGCAAGCCGGCGACGCAGGTGAATCCGATGTGCTCGCGCGCCTTGCTCTCGGCGATGAACCGTTTTTTCTTGCGCTTGGCGTGCTGCGTTACTACAAGGGACTGCACACGCTGATCGAGGCGGCGCCTTCGATTCCCGCGCGTATCGTGATCGCCGGCTCGGGGCCGGAAATGGAGCGGCTTCAGCAACTGGCGAAAGAGCGCGGCGTCACCAACGTGCAGTTCGCCGGGCAAGTTTCGGACGTCGAAAAGCAGGCGCTGCTGCAGCGTTGCCGTGGTCTCGTGCTGCCGTCGCAGTTGCGCTCGGAAGCTTTCGGCATGGTGCTCGTGGAAGCCGCGATGTTCGGCAAGCCGCTAGTGTGCTGCGAGATCGGCACGGGCACCTCGTATGTGAACGAGCATGGTGTGACGGGCTTCGTGGTCCGCCCTGAGACGCCCGATGAACTGGCCGCCGCCGTGAACACGCTGCTGAACGACGAAAGCCGGGCGCGCGCCATGGGCGCCGCAGCGCGGGAGCGCTATGAGCGGCTGTTTTCGGATGTTGCGCTGGGCGACAAGTACGCCGCCTTGTACGAGGAAGTCGCCGGCGCGCGGCGAGCAGGCTGATCGGGCGTCGTCCGGGCGCCTGGCGTGCCGGATGAACGCATCAACCCACTCCTGAAAGCCAGGGACCGCGATTCATGACTCAACGCATTCTACTGACCGGTGCGACCGGTTTTGTCGGCCACGCTGTTAGCCGACGACTGCTCGACCGCGGCGATCAAGTGACGGCGCTGGTACGGCAGCGCGGGGCCGTGGTGTCGGGCGTGGCCGAATGGCTCGCGCCCGCGAACGATTTCGCCGATGTCGAGCAGCATTGTCCGCCGGACCTCGCCTGCGACGTCGTCATTCATCTCGCCGCACGCGTGCACGTGATGAACGACCACTCCAGCGACCCGCTGGCCGCTTATCGCGAAACCAATGTCGAAGGCATGTTGCGCGTCGCGGGCGCCGCCCGGCGAACGGGTGCGCGACGGTTTGTTTTCGTTAGCAGCATCAAGGCCGTGGGCGAGTCCAGCGAAGGCCGCGAGCCGCTCAGCGAACTCGTGCCGCCGCAACCCGAAGATCCCTATGGCATCTCGAAACTCGAAGCGGAGCGCGCGCTCACCGCCTACGGACGCCGTTGCGGTCTCGAAGTCGTGATCGTGCGACCGCCGCTGGTTTATGGCCCGACGGTGCGCGCCAATTTCCTGCAGCTGATGAATGCGATCGCGCGGGGTGTGCCGTTGCCGCTGGGGCGCATCGAGGCGCGTCGGAGCATGATCTTTGTCAATAACCTCGCCGATGCCCTCGTGCACTGCGCCTCGGAGCGCCGTGCCGCTGGCGGCCTGTTCCATGTCTCGGACGGACATGACCTGTCGGTGAGCGAACTGGCGCGCATGCTGGCGTGGCAACTCCAGGCGCCGGCCCGCTTTCCCTCGGTGCCGCCGGGTCTGCTGCGCCTGGCAGGGCGGCTGACGGGGCGCTCGGCGCAGGTCGGACGTCTGCTCGACGAGTTGCGGGTCGACAGTAGCCACATCACCGATACGCTTGGTTGGCGGCCGCCCTATACCGTCGAGCAAGGGCTGCTGGAAACCGCCTCGTGGTATCGCGCGACGCATTGATACGCTTTAGTTGAGACTTTCATGTTCCAAGACCCGATCGTGTACGTGACCGGCAGCGCCTTCGCGGCGTTTGCGGCGTGCATGCTGATTCTCTGGAGCCTGCTCAAGACCGGCCTCGCCTGGCGCCTTGCCATCGACGTGCCGAACGAGCGCTCCCTGCATACGCTGCCCACGCCGCGCGTCGGCGGCTGGGGCATCGTGCCCGTCGTGGCGCTGCTGACGGTCGCCGTGGCGCCGTCGCTGTGGCTGGCCGCGCTGCTGTTCGCCTTGCTCGCGGCACTGTCGCAGATCGACGACCGTCGCGGCCTGCCCGTGTGGGCGCGCTTCGGTGCGCATATTGCAGCCGTTGCGGTGTTCGTGGCCCTTTATCCTGCAGCGGCGCCCTGGTGGCTGCTGTGCGGCGTGGCATTTTTGATGGTCTGGCTCGTCAATCTTTACAATTTCATGGACGGCTCGGATGGCCTCGCCGGCGGCATGGCGCTGTTCGGCTTCGGCGCCTACGCGATCGCCGCGCTGCGGGCCGGTCCGGCTGCTGTGCCGCTCGCACTGGCTGGCGCCATCACGGCAGGCGCGGCGCTTGGCTTCCTGCGGTTCAATTTCCATCCGGCCCGCATATTCCTTGGCGACGCCGGTTCGATCCCGCTGGGCTTTCTGGCGGGCGCGCTGGGTTATTGGGGCTGGGCGCGCGGCGTCTGGCCGGTATGGTTTCCGGCGCTGGTGTTTTCCCCATTTATCGCGGATGCCTCTGTCACCTTGCTGCGCCGGCTGCTGCGCGGCGAGAAAATCTGGCAGGCCCATCGTGAGCATTACTACCAACGCATGGTGCAAATGGGGTGCGGACATGCCCGCACGGCACGTATTTGGTATTCGCTCATGGCGGCAGGCATAATGACTGCTTGTTTCGCGTTGTCCTTCTCTCCCGTTCTGCAGTGGCTGACGGTCGCCGCATGGATGGCGATCCTCGGAGTGGCTGGGGTATTTGTGGACAGGCGCTGGACGCGTCATCGGTCCGGTCTTGTGGAATCCTGAGAGCGCTCTGTATCGATGAAGAAGTTCAAAGCCCGTTGGCTCTCGCTGGGCGCATTCGCCTTCGACCTGTGTGCGGTCACCGCATCGTGGCTGCTTGCCTACGTCATCCGCTTCAATGGGCCGGTGCCCGAGGCGTATCTGCGTAGTGGCATGCACGCTCTGGTCTGGGTGTTGATCGCTTACGCGGGACTGTTCCGCAGCTACGGCCTCTATCGCGGCATGTGGGTCTTTGCCAGCCTGCCCGATCTCGTGCGCATCGCCAAGGCGATCTGCGTCGGTGCCCTCGCGGTCGTGATCGGCACTGCGCTGATGCAGCCGCAGCCTATCGTGCCGCGCTCGGTCTGGCTCGTGTCTCCCATGCTGCTGTTCCTCATGATGGGCGGCTCGCGCGCGCTCTATCGCAGTGCCAAGGAGTTCTACCGGTACGGCGGGCTGGTCGGGCAGGGCAAACCGGTATTCGTGGTGGGCGCGGGTTCGGCAGGCGCCAATCTCGTGCGCGAACTCAAACGCTCGGGCGAGTGGCGGCTCGTCGGTCTGCTCGACGATGATGCCGTCAAGCAAGGCCGCGAAATCAACGGCTGCCGCGTGCTCGGCTCGATCAACGACCTGCAGCGCCTGAGCGCGCAGATGAAAGTCGAGCACGTGATCATCGCCGTGCCGTCGGCCTCACCCGAAGTGCATCGCCGGATTGCTACGTTGTGCGTGCGCGCAGGCGTGAAGGCGCTGACCCTGCCGGCGATCAAGTCGCTGGCCGAAGATCAGGCGGCGCTCAAGAGCATTCGTGTGATCGATCTCGAAGACCTGCTCGGCCGCGATCCGGTGCATATCGACGGCGCGCACGTTGGCGAACTGCTCGCCAATCGTGTGGTCATGGTGACCGGTGCTGGCGGCTCGATCGGCTCGGAACTGTGCCGCCAGATTCTGGCGTTCGCGCCGGCGCAGCTGATTGCCTTCGACCTGTCCGAATTCGCGCTCTATCGTCTGAACGAGGAACTGCGCGCGAGCTTCCCCGATGTGGCGGTGGTGCCGACCATCGGCGACGTGAAGGATGCGTTGCTGGTCGACAAGGTCATGCAGAGCTACCGGCCGCATATCGTGTTTCATGCGGCCGCATTCAAGCACGTGCCGTTGATGGAAGAGCTGAACGCCTGGCAGGCCGTGCGCAACAACGTGCTTGGCACCTATCGCGTGGCGCAGGCTGCGATTCGCCACAAGGTGTCGCGATTCGTGCTGATTTCCACCGACAAGGCCGTGAACCCTACCAACGTGATGGGCGCGAGCAAGCGCCTCGCGGAAATGGTGTGCAGCGTGCTGCAACGCGAAGCGCGGCATCGTACGCGTTTCGAGATCGTGCGCTTCGGCAATGTGCTCGGCAGTGCAGGCAGCGTGATTCCCAAGTTCCAGGAGCAGATCGCGAACGGCGGGCCGGTGACCGTCACGCATCCGGAAATTACGCGCTTCTTCATGACGATCCCGGAAGCGTCGCAACTCGTGCTGCAGGCGTCGAGCATGGGCGAGGGCGGCGAGATCTTTATTCTCGACATGGGCCAGCCGGTGCGTATTGCGGATCTCGCCCAGGATCTGATCCGGCTTTATGGCTTCAGCGGCGGCCAGATTCGCGTGGTGTTCACCGGCTTGCGGCCGGGCGAAAAGCTCTACGAAGAACTGCTCGCCGACGACGAAACGACCACCCGCACTCCGCATCCGAAGCTGCGCATCGCCCGCGCGCGCGAGGTGCCGAACGAACTCATCGATCAACTGTTGCCCTGGTTGATGCAGCACCGCATTCCGGGCGACGATGAAGTCCGCCGCGACCTGCGGCGCTGGGTGCCCGAATACCAGGCGCCTGCGCCGGGTCTGCGCAGCGTCAACGTTGCGTCGGCGGGCTGAAGCGGTCATGCCGATAGGCCTGCGCGCCAGTGCGGGCTGAATAGACCGATGGCGGCGCCGCGGTCGTGTGCGCCGCCATGACGGGTGCCAGGTTGCGCCCATCAACAGCGTGCGAAAGATACGCGAACCGAATATCTCCACATGGGCCCGACTCTTCGGGTAGCCATCATGCATGACGGATTGCAGAACTGATTTATGACAAAAGGCGTCAATTTTTTTGGGCCGTACGAGGCTAAAGACAGCATCGGGCGCGTGGCTTCGCTCAATATCGACTGTCTCAAGGCGTCTGAGATCCCCTTCGACGTCTATCTGCTGTCGCGGCCGTCGCCCTCGCAAGTCGTCGAATACGCTACGATCGACGATCGTCTGCTCGCGTCGCTGAATCACAAGGTCAACCTGTTTCATTTCAACGCGCGCCGCGTGCCGCTGTATTTTTCGCGGCTTGGCGAAGACTCGCTCAACGGTTTTTACAACATCGGTTACTGGGTCCACGAGATGCAGACGATCCCGGCTCAATGGGCGCGTCAACTGGAATTTTTCGACGAGATCTGGACGCCGTCCGCGCTATGCCAGGAAGCTGTTTCGCGTTGCGCCGACATCCCGGTCATCAAGATTCCGTATCCGATCGAAACCCAGGCCGTGTCGCCCAGAATGCGCGCGCGCCAGGCCGGCGAGACATTCGAGACGTTGAATTTCCTGACGATTTTCGACGTCTACAGCGATGCCGAGCGCAAGAATCCGCTGTTCACGTTGCGCGCGTTTCTCGACGCCTTCGAAGACAACAACGCGGTCAAGCTGCTCGTCAAGGTCAAGAATCTCGAATACGATCCGCTGCTCGCGGAAAAGCTCGACGCAATCGTTCGCCGGCATCGCAACATCGAAATTATCGACCGGCATTTTGAACCTGCCGAAATGGCGGCACTCTATGACGAGACGGATGTCTACGTTTCGCTGCATCGCGCCGAAGGCTTCGGGCTGACGATTTCCGATGCCATGAGCCGCGGCATTCCGGTGATCGTGACCGGTTATTCCGGCAACATGGAATTTTGCGATGTGTCCGATACGCGGCTTGTCGCGTATGAACTGCAGGCTGTCGGCCACAACCGCCCGCGTTATCGTGCCGACGACCTCTGGGCCGAGCCGAGCATGGACGATGCGATTCGCGCGTTCACCGACATGGTAGAACGCTATCCGCACTGGCTGGACAAGGCCGCCCATGCTCGCGACCGCGCAGAGCGTGGCTTTTCGGTCCAGACGATCGGCGCACGCATGCGCGAGCGTATCGAGCTGATCAACAATAATTTCGCCTTCGCCGACGATATGAGCGACCGCTCGATCGACGTGGACGTGGGCATTGTGAACACCTACGGATTCTGAATGGAACTCTATCTGCTGCGGCACGGCGCCAGCACGGCGAATGAGCGTCGACTGGTGTGCGGCGCCGAGGATTTCCCGCTCTCGGAGACCGGGCGAGACCAGGCGCGGCGCGTCTGCGAAAACCTTGCGCGTATCCCGTTCACGCGGGTGTATTCCTCACCGTTGTCACGCGCGCGCGATACCGTTGCAGCGCTCGATTGCAACGATCGGCCGGTGCAGATCGCCCCGGAAATTGCCGAACTGAACACCGGCGCGCACAGCCACCGCACACTGGACGATCTGTGGGCGGAGGACGCACGTTTCCGGCAGCCGTGGCTGAGCCCGGACATGCGTTACCCGGAAGGCGAATGCTTTCGGGAAATGGTCGCACGCATGACGGGCTGGTACGACCGCGAGTCCGTGAATTGGGCCGCTGATGATGTCGTGCTGGTGGTTGGCCACGAAGGCACGCTGCGTTCCATTCTGCTGCGTTTGCTCGGGCTCGACCTCAGTGCGTACCCGGCATTCCCAATCGGTAATTGCGATCTGCTGCACGCGACCATCAAGGCCGGTGAACCGGTGACCTATACGCACATTCCTTTGACGGCTTGCACTGACCGACAATGAAACGCATCTTGCTGACGACGTCGCCCAATGCCTTTCTTTATCGAGGCGGCGGCGAACAGGAAATCCTGCTGCTCAATGAGTTTCTGAACGCATCGGGCGTGATGTCGGACATCTATGGACCGACGTCGCGTTCGCTGAGCGCGTACGACCACGTGATCCACTTCTCGATGCAGGACGGCTCCGAGTTGCTCGTCGACGCGCTCGCGGGGTCGGGGCGCCATCTGATCCTCTGGCCGAATCTGTGGTTCGTGAATCCGCCGCACCCTCAGCATCTGGAGCGGCTGGCGCGACTGCTCGCGCGATTCGACGCGGTAATTTTCAAATCGCAGGCCGAAGAGGAGCATTTTGCGCGCTATCTCAGCCTCGAAGGCAAGCAGGTGATCCGGCTTGCTCCGCTGATCTCGCCGCGCTTCCTGCGCAAGCAGGTGTCGAAGGTGTTTCAGGAATCGTACGGTCTTGATCGCTATGCGATCTGGCCAGGCATTATCGAGCCGCAGAAGAACCAACTGGCGGCGATCGAAGCGTTCCGCGACCTTGACATCAATCTCGTGATTTCGGGCGCCGTACGTGATTCTGACTATGCCGCGCGTTGCCGTCAGGCGGCTGGCGGCAACGTGACGTTTGTACCTGTGATGCCGTTTGGCTCGGAACTGCATTTGTCGGCGCTGGCTCACAGTAAC
Source organism: Paraburkholderia sp. Ac-20340 (assembly GCF_017104965.1). GTDB lineage: Bacteria > Pseudomonadota > Gammaproteobacteria > Burkholderiales > Burkholderiaceae > Paraburkholderia. The sequence goes on along the minus strand of NZ_JAAGPR010000002.1, from coordinate 214,965 downwards.
CTGTTCGTCGAGCTGGCGCTGGACTTTCCGGGTACGTCTGCTCTGGAAGCAGCAGCGATGGGGTGCCGGCTGTTGCTGTCGCAAAGCGACTGGACACGCGAGATGCTGGAAGGGCAGTGCGTACAGGTCGATCCGCACGATGTTGCTCAGATTCGCGCAGGTGCGCTCGAGGCGTTGGGGCAGGCAAGCTCGCGTGAGGCCAGATACGCGGCCTTGCCAATGAGCGACGCTGTCGCGCCCTTGCTGCGCTATCTGGACGGGCCGAAGTAAGCGCGACGCGCGGCGCGCCGGTCTGCATGTGTGCCGATCGCGTGCCGCATGTCGTGCGGGTAGTGGTCAGATCATTCGTGGCTACGGGGCTCGATCGCGCAGGCTCTAACGGGCTTTAGGCGGAATGATTTGATTGCAAGACCGAGCAATCGGGAATCGGTCGAGTTCGATTGGTCCGATGGGCGTTGGGCATAGGGCGCAACAATTTTCAGCATCGGGCGATCCATTCCGCTTGCCGAGGAGATCACGCCGCGAAACTGGAAAACGCCCGTTCCAGCGTGCAGATCGTAGTCAAGATTTACGTCGTCGAGCGACAGTTGCGTAGTCTGAATGTCTGGATTGGAAATGCTGGTGAGTGCGACCAGTTCGTAGCTATATTCAACAGACGGCTCGAGTTTGCACGGCAATTCGATGCTCGAAATATCTGACGTCCACCTCACGCCGTGCCAGTGAGGCCAGAGTTCTCTGTGATGCAATCCGTCATGACGGATGGCGTGATTCATATCTAGTTCGACCCAGGATTTTCTGGCTGGCTCGGGCAGAGATACGCGAGAGATCTTATTGCTGACCCGTTGATCGAATAGCTCCCGGCCGAACGCATACAGCTGATTATCGAGTTCATTTCGCTCGGTTAGCTGTTTAAGAATATCGTCGTCGATTTTTTTATCATGTCCGCCGACGTTTTTCGAAAAATCCACCGGATTTCTGCTGAACTCAAAATAACTCTTCAATGCAGACATGGATTCTTGCATTTTCTCGAGAATTCCAATAAATGAAATGCGCTCGAGATTCTCTTTTGCCTGCGTGAGAGATTGTTCATCAATCGGGATAAAAAGATGATCTAGATGAGCCCCGAAGCTGATTTCAAAATTTAATAGTGGTCTATCAATTGGAATGGGGATGTTTGGAATCTGATGTCCAGAAAGCCATTTCGTCTGCATGTTAAGAATCACCTCGGCATAGGGCGAATCGAGGAATTCGGCCAAGGACGTTTCCTTTTTGATGTCACCGATCCGCTTGAGATGATTGAACATGCTGAACGATAGCTCCGCCGGCGTGCGCAAGAAAACAAGCGTACGCACGGGTTGGTCCATCAGGTGAGAGATGCAGAGCGGGATATGCCCGCATACTGCACGCGCACTCTTCAGTAAATCATAATCCAGCGTATTTCCGTAGTATGAATCGCGGATTTCCTGAAGTTTGAATGAGTCCGTCAGCGATAGATTATCTTCTATCAAGGCGGTTACCGAAGTTCCAGCAGTTTTTGGAATATGTAGAAAGAAAATGGGAGATTTGTCTTTCATGGCGAAATGAATTCGATTGGATGTAGGGCGAGGAAATCACGATCGTGTGGGCGCTTCGATCGATAGATATCATCTTGAGCAAGGGAAGCTTATTTACATCACTGTACCACTGCGATATTGGGGCGGCAATTTAGTGTGACTGACGAAACGTCGGCGCGCTGTGAGGGCGCGGTCAGTCTGCGAATCGCATTGAGTCTTGCTGACACACGTCGTGCGCGACTCGACGATTTCGACCGGATATACTCGTCGGATCAATCCAAAAAACCGTGAAAGGTTAGTCTCGATGATAGGCAGATGAGACGTGGCAGCAGCGTATTCCGTACCACTGGGCGCGACGCCGAGCCAGGCGCTGCAGAGCACTGGATACAGCACGCCAGTCGTACGCCAGAGCTGATCAGCACCCTTATGATGTCCGAAGAGTTCCGGGCTAATAGGCCTGAAACGGATGTCTTGCAACGACGTACATCCGATCCGGCATCGATTGCCGCTGCAAGCGCCATCAGCCCGTTCGTCCCAGCACCGATCACGACGCCAGACATTCCTCTCCCTTCGGCCGCTCGGCATTGTTGGTGTCCTTGGCGCATTCGAATCCGGGCATGATGGATTGCAGTCTTTCATCCCATTGATCAAAGAGATTAATGTCTAGTTCTTGAGTTGTTATCGATATTTGAATGGAAAACATGCCTTTGAAATAGCGATCGAGCTTCTTGCGCGACCTGAGATGTTCAATAAAATGATTCCCCATCAGCTTCCGCTGTCGAAAGCAGCTCGGGAATTTAAGACTGTAGACGACAAGCAATCCGGCGTTGTGAAGATCACGTTGCAACCTTGAACGGCAAGCAGACACCTTTGAGTACGAAATTCAATTAACCAAAGATTCGGGCGATGCAATGATTACGAGTGATGATGTCGTTGGAGCGTACAAGTCTGCGCACGGTGGCATTCATCGCTGACAAGTCGCTCTGTGTGTTTTAACCCTTCGCTGATCTTTATCGGGACATATTCTGCAAAAGATTGCACGGTGATCGCTATATATGCAAAATGTGGAGGTTTCGCGCTACACGGCGGACAGGTACGTCGACGGCGACGACCTTTACACATTCCTGAAGTCGGTGCCGAGGTAGTTGTACGTTCCGCAAACTGCACGGCGGGTTTGCCTTGCAGCTTGTCTTCGGCAGGTTGTAGTTAATCGCAGTCACTCCTTTGCTCAGGTTTCCTATGCGCATAATTATTGATCTCCAGCCATGCCAGGATGACAGTCGATTTCGAGGGCTTGGTCGATATTCGAAAGCGCTTGCTAAAGAGATCGCACGTCAATCCGTCTCGCGGGGGCATGAAATCTGGTTGCTCCTGAACGACAATTTTCCCGCTACGATCGATCCAATAAAGGCGGAATTCGACGGTCTGGTTGCTGTAGAGCGAATTGTTGCATTCCCGGGGATGGGACGTGTTGCTGAATTTGTCGCCAGTAACGCGTGGCGCTTGCGCGCGGCAGAGCAACTACGCGAGCTTTTTGTCGCTGGTCTGCAACCCGATGTGGTGTACGTTTCCAGCCTCTTTGAGGGAACGGTTGACGACGCAGCTGTGACGATCGGGATAAACGGGCAAAAGATTCCCACTGCTGTGACACTCTACGATCTGATCCCGCTCGCGCTTCAGGAAATCTATCTGCAAGAAGGGTACGTATCGGAGTACTACCATCGCAAGCTTGAGTCGCTGCGACGCGCGGATCTTTTGCTGGCAATTTCCGGAAGTTCAAAGAACGAGGCCGTTGATCTACTCGGGATAGCGCCGCGCAATATTGTCAATATCTCGGCATCCATCGACGAGGGATTTTCGCCACGTGCCCTCACCGATGAGCAAGCCAGCGCGTTGGTAAAGAAGTATGGAATTGATCGCCCGTTCGTACTTTATGTCCCGGGCGGATTTGATCCGAGGAAGAATTTCGGCGCCCTTATCGATGCGTTTTCCAGGCTTCCAGAGAAGATCCGGCGCGCTCATCAACTCGTGATTGGAAGTAGCATCCGTCCGAACGAGCGTGTTGCGCTCGATGGGCAAATCGCGTCATTTGGACTGACTGGCGACGAGGTGGTGGTGACTGGCTATATTCCGGACGATGATCTCCCGGCGATGTACAGCATCTGTCAATTGCACGTGTTTCCGTCGTTGCATGAGGGCTTCGGACTTCCGGCACTCGAGGCGCTTGCATGCGGTGCGCCGTCCATTGGATCGAATACGACAAGCCTGCCGGAGGTAATTGGATGGCCCGAGGCGCTGTTCGACCCGACGTCTCCTGATGAGATTGCAGAAAAGATGCTGCTCGCGCTTTCGAACCAGGACTTCAGGGCGGAGTTGAGAGCGCACGGTATCGCTCATGCGCAGACATTTTCCTGGGAGCATTCGGCCACGACCGCATTGGACGCGCTTGAGAAACACTTTCGGCCGCTCGGTATGCGGAGCGATGTGATCACGTCGGCGAGTGATCTTGAGCAGCGCGTTCTGGCGGAGTTGTCGAAGGCGCCACCGCAGGTGAAGCCGAGCGAAGACGATCTGGTGCTGCTATCCGGGAGCGCGAGGAGGGCAGCGCAGATTCTGAGTGCCATCACTTTGGCTTAAAGCTGTAGGCCATGTTGTGCAGTGAGCGGGCGTGGGAAGCAGTGGTTGTGGTCGTTTGGCGTAGTGCGAATTTTCCTTCGTTATTCGAATTTTTGGGCCGACGTGGATAAGAAGTCTGTAACATATCGCAACGAATCGGCAGTATTGTAAAATTCGTAATGTAAGGGCTCCTGGAGCGGCAGATTGCTCGCAGTTTTCGTCTAATGAATAAGGGCGTCGTTGACGTACGGGGTTGCATCTTCGATGCTTTTCCCGAAAACGATCGATTTTCTTCGATCGTGGCCTAATTCAGCCTTATCGTGAATCTCGGGCGACCGGAGACGAGCGAAGCGGATTCGGCTGCCCGGATTGCACAGACTGAGCTTACGGGGATATGGCGGCAGTCAATCGTCGGGATAAACTTACCGCGCTATCGACGCACGTGAGTCGACCCTTACAGAACGAATATGCGCGAATCGAAGCGGCACATTGTGCTGTTTCGATGACGGCACGATTTGCCTAACCACACATTACTGGTTTGTTCCTTCATGCAGAAGCCACAAATTGCTGTTCTGGTCCCTTGCTACAACGAAGAAAAGACGATTGCCAGCGTCGTTCGAGATTTTCGCGTGGCGCTTCCGGATGCGCAGATCTACGTGTACGACAACAATTCGTCGGATCGCACAGCCGAAGTTGCGCGTGTCGCTGGCGCGATCGTCCGGTCGGAAACGCAGCAGGGTAAAGGACACGTGGTACGTCGCATGTTTCGCGACGTAGAAGCCGATTTTTATGTGATGGTGGACGGCGACGATACGTACGATGCAGGTGTCGCGGGGCAAATGATCGCGTCGGCACTCGAGGGACCTTATGACCTTGTAAATTGCGTTCGTCGTGAAGTCGAAAACGCCGCTTATCGCGGGGGACATCGCTTTGGCAATCTGTTGCTGACCGGTGTGGTTCGCCGCATTTTCGGCAACCGCGTGCGCGATATGCTGTCCGGCTACAAGGTATTCTCGCGTCGCTTCGTCAAGTCGTTTCCCGCGCTGTCACAGGGCTTCGACATCGAAACGGAGCTTTCGGTTCATGCGCTCGAACTGTCGCTGCCCGTTGCGCACGGGGAGGGCAGTTATCGCGGACGTCCTGAAGGTTCTGAGAGCAAGTTGCGCACGTATCGCGACGGCTGGCGTATCTTGATGCTGATTCTCAAGCTTCTGCGCCACGAACGTCCGATGTTGTTTTTCGGTGCATTGTCCGCGCTTTTTGCTGCGACCTCGCTGTTCCTCGCTGCGCCCGTTCTCGACACATATGTGCAATACGGCGTCGTGCCGCGTCTACCGACAGCCGTGCTCGCGATGGGTTTGATGACGATGGCTTTTTTTAGCGTGGTGACAGGAACGATCCTCGACACGGTCTCGCGCGGACGCCGGGAAACCCGCATGCTCGCCTATTTGCAGCATCCGGCGTTTATCGAATCCCACGATTGACGAGGGATCACTGCACCATGCCAGCAGTTCGAGGGTTGGGAGCGATCTATCGCGAAGCGTTGCGGCACCCGTCCGTCAAACAGTTCATGCGCTTCGCTCTTGTCGGTATTGTCGGTCTGGTAGTTAATGCGTCCATAGTCGGGTTGTGGACGCAGTTTGGCAGCCCGCTGGTCGCACAGGCAATCGCGTTTCCTGCCGCAGTCACAGTGACATGGTTCCTGAATCGCCGTTATACATTCGGGGCGAGCCGCTATGCGGCGCATCACGAGTGGGTGCGTTATGTCCTCGCGAATGCGCTAGGCTGGGCGGCTAACAATGGCACGTATTTTTATCTGGTGCTGCATGTCGCGTTTGCCTGGAGGCATCCGATGGTTGCAGTTGCAGCCGGGTCGATAGCCGGCATGCTGCTCAATTTCACAGGTTCCAAATTCCTCGTTTTTCATAAAAATTAGCAACGTCCGACCATTCGCTGATCAAACTTTATCGAATTGCGCATGTCCAGAGGCCTTAATCGATACACCATTCCGACCTGGGTGTTCCTGTGGGGAACGCTCATTGTCTATTCGGTCGCCTATCTCGCTCACCCGGCATTACCGGGCAATAACCCGGATGCTCCACTGGGCTGGTGGGGTTGGTTCGATCAGGGGGAATACCTCAAGGAAGCAAAAGCACTCGCCTTGCACCACTGGTTGCCGGATAACTTCTATTACCCGGTCCTGTATCCGCTGATCGGTCGTATCTTTCTGCACTGGACTCCTAATCATCCGTTCTTCGTGTTCGATGGATTTGCGCTGCTGGTTTTCGTGTACGCGTTCGTCAAGTTCGCGGATCAGTATCTTTCGCGGGTGGAGATACTCATACTGACGGCGGGGGCGTTGTGGTTCACGCCCACCGTTATAGTGAATTACGCGATTCCTTGGACGACGTCAGGAACTGCGCTGATCTACTCGCTTTGCCTGTTGATCCTGTTGCGGCAAAAAGAAATCGGCGGGGGTGGTGAAGCCACTCGCGGTGCGGCTTTGTGGGCTGTCGTCTTTTCGATGTTGTTCGGTGCGTTGATTGTGCTGCGCCCAGTTGACGCCGGTCTCGCGGCGATCTTCTTCCCGGCGTATGTACTGTTCGTGGTGCCGTCACGAAGCGTGGCAGAACTGGCGAAACGGTGGAGGCGCGTGCTCGCGATTTGCGGCGCCTTGGGTCTGGGCCTGATGTTCTGGCTGGCGATATTTGCAGCGGTCAACTACAAGATTTTTGGGCGTCCGCTCGGTGGCTACATGCAATCGACGGCTTCCTCCAGCGGCTACTTTATCGCTGAGTTGCCCCGAAAAGTCTGGTCACTGGTGTTCGACACGAATACAGCCTATCTCGAACCGCAGGCTTCGCTGGTCACGCATTATCCTTGGCTCCTGCTGTCGATAGTGGGCATCGTCGTCGCTATCGTTCGCGGCGACAAAATGCTGCGCGTGCTTGCTCTCGCCATCCTGCTTCACTTCGCGTTATACGCACCGTATGGCGATTTGCTGCCGGAAGGCATGTGGCGATTCCATAACGTCCACTATTTCAAGTGGGCTGTGCCTTACCTGGCGTTGCTCGCGTGGCTGGCGTTGCGCTGGATCTGGTCCGGTTCAGGAGCAGGGGCGAGTTCCCGGCTGGTGCGCGCCTTCTCCGCCGTCGCCTTGATTTGCCTGGTGCTCTGCGTTCAATTCAAGGTTCGGGAGATCGACGGTGTTTCGCAGACGCGTGAAGCCGCGCCGGATGGCACCAGGCTGGTCAACGTGATGTGCATGGCTGACCGGCCGTTGATCGATTTCATCGATCTGCACGGGCTGAGTGGTGGATTCCGCGAGGTGTACTTTGGCCCACATCAACTCTGGCTCGATGGCAAGGAATTGAGACGTGTTCACGACTTCCGGCTTCTTCCGGCACCGTGGGGCGTGCGCCTGTTGTTTAACCGGCCTGTCGTCTGTGGCAACTTCAGATTCTTGATCGGACCGGATCTGACTGAACAGCCGGCAGCTGCTGCGGTGAGTGCAGGGTCCTACGGATTGACCTTGGGCTTGCCTCGCGTGCCGGTGTTTGCCCGGCACCTGAACGAGTATTGAATTCCGAAGGTAGGCCCTGTGCAACCCGGCTCGTGCGAGTATTCCAGCAGCTCTGAAAGAAGATAAAGATGAGATGCAATCGCACCGCGCTTGCCGCGGTGCGCTGATTTACCCGATGCGGGCTGCGCGCGCATGCGTCAGATGCGCGATGATCCGCTCGACGCAGTGTTCGACCTTCATGCTTTCCGTGTGCAGCACGACATCCGCATGTTCGGGTGCGTGGTAGGGCGAGCTGATGCCAGTAAATGATGGAATCTGCCCTGCACGCGCGCGCTTATAAAGCCCTTTGGGATCGCGCGATTCACACACGCGCAGTGGCGTATCGACGAACACTTCAACGAATGAATCCGCGCCGATGATCTTGCGCGCGTTTTCGCGGTGCTCCATTTCCGGCGAGATCGTGGCGGTGATCGCCACATAGCCTTCCTGGCAGAACAGTGCGGCAACATGCGCAACGCGGCGCAGGTTTTCAGTCCGGTCGGCTTCGCTGAAGCCGAGGTCTGCATTCAGGCCGGTGCGCAGCACGTCGCCATCGAGCACGGTCGCGCGAACTGCAAACGTTTGCAATTGTTTGACCAAGGCTTGGGCAATGGTCGATTTGCCTGCACCGGACATTCCGGTCAGCCATACCACGGCCCCCGACGACATCGCTGTTCCCACTGCTCGCACCCCACACATATAAAAACCGGCTTAACTGAGTGGGTATTCTAGCTGCGATAATGTTGTTGTAACGACGACGTAATAAACGGCAACAAATCTGTCCGGATGTAATCGCTCGTGACGCGCTGCGCATAAAGAAACGGCGCCGTTTCGGCGCCGTTCTGGATCTATTTACTCAAATCCTTGCGGATTATTTTCCTGCCAGCGCCAGTGATCGACGCACATGCGCTCGATACCAAACTGTGCTTTCCAGCCGATCAGCTTCTCTGCCGTCGCGGGGTTTGCATAGCACTCAGCGATATCGCCCGGGCGGCGCGTGACGATCTCATACGGCACCGGTTTGCCCGAAGCTGCTTCGAACGCCTTCACAACTTCCAGCACGCTGTAACCGCGACCGGTGCCCAGATTGACCGTAAAGCCCTCATCGCGCGCAACCAGTGCGTCCAGCGCTTTCAGGTGACCCTGCGCCAGATCGACCACGTGAATGTAATCGCGCACGCCCGTGCCGTCCGGCGTCGGGTAATCGCCGCCGAACACACGCAGCTTTTCCAGCTTGCCCACCGCAACCTGCGCGACGAACGGCATGAGGTTGTTCGGAATGCCGGCCGGATCTTCGCCGATCAAACCGCTCTCATGCGCGCCAACCGGGTTGAAATAACGCAGCACGGCGATGCGCCACGACGGGTCCGAAATCACCACATCGCGCAGGATCTGCTCGGCGATCAGCTTCGACTGGCCGTACGGATTGGTTGCGGAAAGCGGGAAGGTTTCGTCGATGGGCGAGCGCTCGGGCACGCCATACACCGTTGCGGAAGAACTGAACACAAACTGCTTCACGCCATGCTGGCGCATTACGTCGAGCACGACGAGCAGGCCATCGAGATTGTTGCGGTAATACTCGATGGGCTTGGCCACCGACTCGCCCACGGCCTTGAGCGCCGCGAAGTGAATCACACCGGTGATCTTGTGCGCCTCGAAAATACGCGTGAGCGCCTGGGCATCGCGCACATCGGCGTTATAGAACGCGACCGGCTTGCCCGTAATACGCTCGACGCGGGCGAGCGACTCTTCGCGGCTGTTGACGAGATTGTCGACAGCGACGACGTCGAAGCCGCCATTGAGCAGCTCGACGCAGGTGTGCGAACCGATGAAGCCCGCGCCGCCTGTGACGAGGATCGTGCCTTTGGTGTGAGTCGCTGCCATGCTGTATTCCCGTGTGCTCTCGATATCGTTAGAAGGTCGATCCGGTAATGTCCTGGATCAAGTCCCGGTAGCGTTGTACCACAACCCGTTCATCGAATTCTTTCTCGATTTTTTTCCGGCCGCGCACCGCCATGGCTTCGCGATCGGACGGGGACATATCGAGCATTTTTGACAGTGCGGCGGTAAGCGAAGCCGCATCGCGCGCTTCGCAGAGCAGGCCGTTTTCGCCATTCGCGACGACTTCGCGGCAACCGGGCACGTCGGTGGCGACGATCGGGCGGCCCATCGCGCTCGCTTCCATCAGTGTGCGCGGCACGCCTTCGCGATAAGAGGGCAGGACCACGCAATCGGCGTTCGTAATATAGGGGCGCACGTCGGCGGTTTCGCCCAGGTATTCGATCACGCCTTCGCGTTCCCACGCGGCCACTTCTTCGCGCGAGATCGCGCTGGGGTTATCGACGCCGACCGGGCCGAGCAACTGGAAACGCGCCTGCGGATAGCGGCTACGCAACTGACGCGCGGCTTCGACGTATTCGCCCACGCCCTTGTCCCACAACAAACGGCCGATCAGCACGAAAACGAATTCGCCGCGCTTGGGCAGCGGCGCAAACGCGTAGTCCTCGAGATCGACGCCTTCGCCGTGCAGCAGGCGTGCGCGCTCAGGATGCGCGAGCAGGTTTTCTTCGCGGAAGGCGGATTCGTCGTCGCGATTCAAAAACCAGACTTCGCGCGGGAAGCGGAACGCAAAGCGATAAAGCCGCTTGGCCACTTGCGCGGCGCGGCTTTTCTGGATGAAGACGTAGCCCAGTCCTGTGGTGACCGCGAGCGACGGCACGCGCGCGAGCCACGCCGCGACCGAGCCGTAGATGTTCGGCTTGATCGTGTAGTGGAAGACGACGTTGGGTTTGAGCGCGCGATAGTGCTTGAAAAGCGCGAGCAGCGTGCGCAGATCGTGCAGCGGATTCGTGCCTTTCGAGGCGACCGGCAAATCGATGCACTCGCAACCCATCTGCGCGAGCGGCTCGAAGGTGCGATCGCGCGGCGCGATGATGCTCACGCGTGCGCCGCTTTGTGTGAGCGCGCGTAAAAGGCCGCGTCGATAGGTGTAAATCGCCCACGCGGTGTTGCAGACGAGGGCGATGTGGAGAGCGTTGTCTTGGGCGCGGGAATTCACAGGCGGGACGATCCGGATGCGTGGCAGTGTGCGTGCGATGCGCGCAAACGGCACGAAAGGGCGGTCTGCTGCGGCGTGCAGCATTCTAACCGACGACTCGAGCGCGACAGGCCGTCAGATCACGGCGAGTGAAGCCGATTTCTTTTGCGACACAACGGCCGCTTGCAGTAAAGCCCGAATCTAATTCGCAAAAGGAGTTTGATGGCTATTCGCTTGCGGATATCAGCGATTCACAATACTTAACTTAATCAATTTCGAAGCGGTATTCCGGGGCGGCGTAGATCTCATAAATACGCTTCACGAGAACCAGATTAGACGCTTGATGGCGGCTTTCTCATAATCAATTACGTCGAATACTGCGCTTTGTTTGGTCGTAGTTTTTCTGGGTTTGACGCCTCCAAAAAATGAGTTCCAGATGACTATTCGGTTGGTTGCGCACCCAACTATCAACGTTATGGCGAAGATTGCAATTTCAAATTTTGTAAGAATTGTGTTTTTAGGGTGCGATTTCGCGTAAGGAAGTGAGGGATGTCGCGGTTGCTCTAGCTGAAGGCGCTAAACGTTTGCGCGACGCCGATCAAGGGCCGTCACTCACCGAAGTTGATCGGTATTGCTCCAAGTGTCGATAATCTTGTATTTGATTGATTTTAAACATAAAAAACTTCAAAACAAAGCGTCTTTCCAGCTGTTTCAAATAGGCAAAACATATAGGGCGCAACCAAATTTGCTGACTCTCTCCGATCAACTTTTCCGGTAACAACCGGTAATTTTCTGATGTTGTGTTGCAGCAAATCTTACTGATAATGTTAGCAATTGTAATGGCGCGAAACATTTATCTTACGTTATGATTGCGCCGGCGCAATACTGCCTCGGGTTTTTTTCGTGTTCCGTGGCCCTGTTTGTGCCGCATCAAACGATAGATGAACAGCCCCTCAATGGTGTCCGCCGGTGAGCGAAGATGGTGTCTTCTTACTGGTCGAGCGTCGATATTGTTGGGGTCGACGCACATCGTTCAAAACAAAGAGTTTTGTTATGCGGTGTGAATACGCGTGAGTATGCGTTTCGCATAATCTAGAGGGCGGCCGTACAGAAATTCCCTGTACGGCGGCCTGAAAAAGAAGCAAAAAAACAGGTCTCTTTTTGCGATGGCTATGCAAGAAGCGTTATTGTTTGCAACCCGGGAGAGCAGGTGAGAGCAAGCGGGCCGGAGGTAGTCGTCATCACTGGTGCCAGCGCCGGGCTAGGCCGCGCAATGGCGTTGTGCTACGCCGCATCAGGGGGCACGCTCGGATTGATCGGGCGCAACTGCGAGCGCCTCGAACGGGTGGCAGCCGAGTGCCGCGTGCGGGGCTCGCAAGTCGTGACCGGCTGCTTCGACGTACGCGATGAAGCAGCGGTGCAGGCCTGGCTGTTCGACTTCGACGCCCGCCATCCCATCGATCTCCTGATCGCCAACGCCGGCGTGGCCAGCACGCTGCGTTCCTCCGACGACTGGGAGGGCGCGGGCCGCACGGCCGAAGTCGTCGATACCAATCTCTACGGTGCGCTGCATACGGTGCTGCCCGCGATCGAGCGCATGCGTTCGCGCCGGCGCGGTCAGATCGCGGTCGTGAGTTCGCTGGCCGGTTTGCGCGGCATGGCTATTTCGCCGGCCTATTGCGTCAGCAAGGCGGCGCTGGTTGCTTATTGCGATTCGGTACGCCCGGTGCTTGCGCAGGATCGCATCGGCATTTCCGTGGTCATGCCGGGTTTCGTGCGCACCGATATGAGCGACGTGTTTCCCGGCAACAAGCCGTTCATGTGGAGCCCGGAGAAGGCCGCCCTGTTCATCAAGAAGCGCCTTGCAAGGCGTCGCGTCGAGATCGCTTTCCCCTTCAGTCTGACGCTCGGCCTCAAGCTGCTGCGTCTGTTGCCCGCTGCGCTGTCCGACGCCATTCTTGGCCGGATGTATCCGCTGCCGCGCGGGAATACGTGAAATGCCGGCAGGAATAGCCATCGCGGCCAGCGCGGTCGCGTGCTCGTTTATCGTCGAAGCGATCGCAGTCACAAGGTCGGCGCATCGTCGCGCGGTTACGGCCGTCATGTTGCACCTCGCTGCATTCGCCGTCGTGGCGGCCGGATGCCTCGCGATTACGGGGCGCCTCTTCTTTTCGCTGGGCGCCACGCTCGTGTTGATTGCCTTGCTCGCGATCGTGGGCAATGCGAAATATGCGTCGTTGCGCGAACCCCTGGTCTTCAGCGATCTGAGTCTGTTCAGTCAGGTCTTTACGCATCCGCGCCTTTATTTGCCGTTCCTTGGGCTCGGCAAGCTCTTGGCCGTTCTCGCCGGCATTGCCGCAGCGTTCACAGCGTTCATGCTCGAACAACCGGTCGCGGCGGCGCAGCGCGGGCTGGCGCTCGCAGTGGGGCTGGTCTGCCTGCCGCTTTGCCTCGCGCTTGCCGGCCGGTTGCCGCTCACGCTGCATCCGTATTCGGATCAACGCCGATTCGGCTTTTTCGCGACTTTCTCGGCGTATTTGATCAACGGTCTGCGCGCCAGGCAGCGGCGTGAATTCGCGCGTGCGGTCGACGGTGGTCCGTATTCGGCTTCGCGACCGGTATCGAATGACGGAGCACATCCCGATGTGATCGTCGTGCAAAGCGAATCGTTTTTCGATGCCCGGCAACTCGGCGGGCAAATTGCATCGCATCCGTACGCCCATTTCGATCGCGCCAGGCGCGAGGCCTTCGAGCAAGGCCAGCTTCACGTGCCCGCCTGGGGCGCGAACACCATGCGCAGCGAGTTCGCCATGTTGACCGGTCTTGTGCCGGCCGAACTCGGCTACGCGCGCTTTTATCCCTATCTGTTCGTGCGCCGCGCATGCACATCGCTGGCGGGCTTTTTCCGCCGTGCTGGCTATCGCACCGTCGCCGTACATCCGTATCACGCGGATTTTTTCGGCCGCCGCCGCGCGTTCGAACACATGCATTTCGAGCGCTTTCTGGATATTGCCCATTTCGAAGGCGCGGCGCGCGTGGGCCCGTATATCGGCGATATCGCCGTGGCGGACGCGCTCGTCGCTCTGCTCGAAAAGGCCGACGACAAGCCGGTCTTCACCTTCGCGATCACGATGGAAAACCACGGGCCGTTGCATCTGGAAGCAGTGGCGCCGGGCGAATCGCATGCACGGCATGGACTCGGCGAAGACGCGCAATGGCGCGATCTGACCGCCTATCTGCGCCATGTCGAAAATGCCGACCAGATGATCGGCAAGCTGATCGACTGCCTGCGCAAGCGGGCACGGCCGGCGATCCTGTGTTTCTACGGCGACCACGTGCCGGCCATGAGCGCGGTGTTCAACGCGCTTGGATCGCAGCCGGCAAACAGTGATTACTTTATTTGGCGCAATTTCGGAACCGATTCCGGCGAGCGGCGTGACGTCGACGTCGAAAGCCTCGGCTCCGCGATACAGCGCGCGATGACGGGTGCGCATTCGCCGCGCACCGGATCGCACGATGAATTACGGCAGGTGCTGGCCTAAAGATGGATAAGAGAATTGCAATTGTTGGGATGGCGTGTCGATTTCCGGGTGGCGTGAGGGGACCGGAGGATTTCTGGCAGCTCCTTTGCGACGAGCGTGACGCCGTAACCGCGGTGCCGCCGGAGCGCTTCGGCACGGCGTTCTATCAGCATCCGTCGAAGCGCGAGCCGGGCAAGAGCTATACGTTCGCGGCCGGCGTTCTCGACGATGTCGCCGGCTTCGACGCGGCGTTTTTTGGTGTATCGCCGCGCGAAGCAACGCAGATGGACCCGCAGCAACGCCTGTTGCTCGAACTCGCGTGGGAGGCGTTCGAGGACGCCGGCGTACGTCCCGCGCAGATGCGCGGCAGTAATTGCGGTGTGTATGTCGGCGTGGCCAGCATGGACTACGGCAACCGCAGCATGGACGATCTGAACTGGATCGATCCATACTCGGCGACCGGCAACACGCTCAGCATTGCGTCGAATCGCGTGTCGTACCTGTTCGACCTGCGTGGGCCGAGCATGTCGATCGATACCGCGTGCTCTTCGTCGATCGTCGCACTTCATCAGGCCGTGCGCGCGCTGCAGTCGGGCGAAACGGAGATGGCGCTGGCAGGCGGCGTCAATCTGCTGCTGCATCCTTTCACGTTCGTGAGTTTCGCGAAGGCGTCCATGCTTTCGCCGCGCGGGCGTTGCCGGGCATTCGACGCCACGGGCGACGGCTACGTGCGCTCCGAAGGCGGTGCATTCGTACTTCTCAAGACGCTTGATCGCGCGTTGGCCGATGGCGATACGATTCATGCCGTCATCGCCGGTTCCGGTGTCAATTCCGATGGTCATTCGCACGGCGGCATCAGCGTGCCGACCACGGCGATGCAGGCCGAACTGCTGCGCACGGTCTATGGCCGCGCCGGTGTCGATCCGCATGAGCTTGCTTATCTCGAGGCGCACGGCACGGGCACGGCAGTGGGCGATCCGATCGAAGCGCGCGCGCTGATCGAAGCCCTTGCAGGCAAGCGTCCCGCCGCCGATCCCTTGCTGATCGGTTCGGTCAAGACCAACATCGGCCATCTCGAAACGGCGTCGGGCATGGCGGGGCTGTTCAAGGCGATTCTCTGCCTCAAGAATGGTGCAGTGCCGCGTTCGCTGCATTTCGACAAACCCAATCCCGCGATCGATTTCGACAAGGGGCGTCTGCGTGTCGTGAATCGCTTCACGCCGCTCGAGCGCCGCGACGGCGCGCCGCTGATGGTCGGCGTGAATTCGTTCGGCTTTGGCGGCACCAATGCGCACGTCGTGCTGGCGGAGGCAGTGCAAGCTTCGGCGCCGCCAGCGGCATCGATCGGCATCGACAAGACGTTTTCGCCGCTCGTGTTGACGGCGCGTTCGCCCGCAGCACTCACCGCGCTGGCCGCGCGCTATCTCGCGCGCCTTCAGCAAGGCGCCGGCTGGAATGCGCTGGCGGCAGGCGCTGCGCGTCGCCGTCAGTGGCTGGAGCAGCGCGTGGTTGTCGCACCGCGCGCGCTGGCCGATGGCCTCGCGGCTCTCAGCATGCTTGCCGATGCTTCCGATGAACCGCTACCCGCGTACGTCGTGCGTGGCGAGGCCGTGGAGTCTGGCACCGAAGTCGCTTATGTCTACGCAGGCAACGGTTGCCAGTGGGCCAGCATGGGGCAGCGCCTCTACGCCGAAGATGCGGTGTTTCGCGCGGCGCTCGAAGAGGTCGACGCGCTCTGGTGCGCGGACGGCAACGCTTCGCTGGTCGCCACGCTGCGTGCGGGCGTCAGCGCCGAGTGGCTCGCTGCGACGGAAAACGCGCAGCCGCTGCTTTTCGCGATGCAGGTGGGCATTACGCGCGTGCTCGAATCGCGCGGGATCGGCTTCGATGCGGTGCTGGGACACAGCGTCGGCGAGATTGCTGCCGCCTGGGCGGCCGGCGCCCTGACGCTCGGCGAAGCCGTGCGCGTGATCCGCATCCGCAGCGGCGCGCAGGGCCTCACGCGCGGCTCGGGCAAGATGGCCGCGGCAGGCATCGGCGAAGTCGAAGCGCGCGAATTGATCGCGCGGCTGGATCTGGCCGCATCGGTTGAAGTGGCCGGCACCAACAGCCCGGAAGCGGTGACGCTGGCTGGCGCGCCCGAGGCACTGGAAGTGATCGGCGCTACGCTGGCTGCGAATGGCAGCTTTTTCCAGATGCTCGATCTGGACTACGCATTCCATAGCAGCCTCATGGATGCGATCGAGGTGAATGTGCGCGACGGCCTGGCGAGCCTCGCGCCGCGCGCAGGCACGAAGCGTTTCGTTTCGACCGTAACCGGCGCGACGCTCGCCGGCACGGCGCTGGACGCGGATTACTGGTGGCGCAACATTCGCGAACCCGTACGCTTTGGCGAGGCCGTGGCGCATCTTGCCAGCGATCGCGTGCGCGTGTTCATCGAAATCGCGCCGCATTCGATCCTGCGTCACTACGTCAAACAAACGCTCGCGGACATGAAGCTCGCAGGGGCCGTCGTGCCGACGCTCAAACGTCATCACGACAGCGCCGAAATGCTCGAGCACTCGATTCTCTCGGCCGTCGCGCACGGCGCGCGTGTCGATCTCGAGCGTTTCGTGCCCGACGTCGCGAATACGCACCACGCGCTGCCGAATTATCCGTGGCAGCGCGAACGATACTGGCAGGCGCCCACGGTCGAGGGCTACAACCTGGTGAACCGCCGCGTCGATCATCCTTTGCTCGGCTATCGACTGCACGAACATGCGTTCGCATGGGAAAACCAGCTCGATCCGCAGCGCGTGCCGATGCTGGCCGATCACGTCGTCGATGGCGGCGTGGCGTTTCCGGGCGCCGGTTATGTCGAGATGGCGCTCGCCGCCGGCCGGGTGTTTTTCCGCACGGCCGATGTCGCGCTCGAAAACCTGGAAATCCGCCTGCCTGTCGTGTTCCAGGCGCAGCACGCGAAGCTGTTCCGTTTCGTGATCGATGCGCGTACTGCGTCGTTCACGATCGAAACGCGCGAGCGTATGAGCGACGGCCCGTGGAATCTCAACGTAACCGGACGTCTGCTGGAAAGCGGCTCGACGCTGGACGCCAACAGCGCAGTTGCCAAAGACGTACTCGCGCGCCTCGAAGCGCAGCCCGCCGCGTCGGGCGCGTCGCTTTATGCGAACACCGAGGCCATCGGCCTGAGCTACGGCCCGGCGTTTCGTTGTGTGCGCAACGTCAAGATTCACGGCGACGACGCGCTGGCGGAACTCACCGCACCGCAGGGACTCGCGGGATGGTTGCTGCATCCGGCGCTGATGGACAGCGGATTTCATCCGCTATTTGCCGTGCTTGGTCAAGCGGGCGCGAACCCGGGCGATGCGCGCGCGGCGTTCGTGCCCGTACAGATCGGACGCATCGACTTCCTGCGCGGCGATACCGTGCAGCGCGTGCTCGCACGCGTCGAGCGTCGCAGCCCGCATTCGATCGTCGCGTCGTTTGCATTTCTCGATGCCGATAATGCCGTCGTGGCGCGTCTTTCGGCCTGCCGTTTCCGCCGTGTCGATCTGATGGGCCGTCGCCACGGCGCGCCCGCGCGCTACGCCTACGCGCTTGAAGCGCGCCCGCTTGCCGCCGACTTTACCGCTGCCGCGCTGCCTGCACCGGCAACGCTCGTCAGTGGCGCAAGTGCGCGGATCGCCCAGCTCGAAGACCGCGCACGCCGTACCCGGCATCTGACCGAAACGCTGCCGTTGCTCGACGTGCTGGCGGGCCTGCATGCGCTCGAAGCACTCGATGCGGTTGGCGCATTCGATGACGATTCGCTGGCTGCAACGCCGCTTTCGTCGATGCCCGCGCGCCTCGCGCAGATGGTTGTCGAAGACGGTCTCGCGAGCGAAGAGAACGGCCGTCTTGTCCGCGACGATGCGGCTTGCGCGGCGATGCCCGCGCGCGATGCGCTGTGGCGCGATGTGCTGGCGTCCTCGCCCGCGCACGTTGCCGAACTGACCTTGCTGGCGCACGTCGGCGCGGCGTTGCCGAATGTGCTGAGCGTGCTGGGCGTGCGCTCCGATGGCGCGACGCCGGACGCGACCATGCCCGCGCTGCTGTCATCCACCGGACGCAGCCTTGTCGAACAATTCTTCGACGCATCGCCGACCTGGTCGCACGCACGCGCCCTGCTCGCAGCGTGCGTGAAAGAAGCACTAGCGCATTGGCCGCGCACGCGACGCCTGCGCGTGCTCGAAATCGGCGCAACGAGCGGCGAAGTGCTGCAACCGCTCGACATCGACGTTGTCGCCGCGCATTGCGAGCACGTGCTGGCGGGGACGCATCAGCAACTCGCCGCGCTCGATGCAGACGCGCATGCCCACGTGCAGACCTTGCTGCTCGGCGAGGGCGAAGCGCTGTTTGCGCACGCTCGCGATGACGCACCGTTCGACGTGATCGTCGTCAATCGCATGCTCGGCGAGCAGACCGATCCGCTTGCCACGTTGCAAGCGATCGCGGCGCGGCTCGCGCCGGGCGGCATGGTGATTCTGGCTGAAGCGCGCCGTAGTCGTTTTGCCGACATCGTGTTCGGTGTGGCGGGCGCAGAAGTCGGCGCAACGTCTTATGGGGCGCTGTCGCCGGCAGAACTGCAATCGCTGTGCGAGCGCGCTGGTCTGCACGATGTAGCGCGTCATCGGGAGCAGGCGCTGGACCTCGAAGGTGCGCCTACGCTGCTGGCTGCACGCAAGCCGCTTGCTGCACAGTCGGCGCAGCCTGCATCGGCATCTGCGCAGTCCTGGCTCATCGTGCAGCAAAGCGGCGACGCTTTCGGCGCCGCGCTGGCCGACACGCTCGCGCGTCAGGGCTGTCGAGTCGAGGCGGCGCCTGCGCGCGAAGCAGTGGTGTGGCTGGAGCGCAAGAAGGCGCCCGCGCAAATCGTGTTCGTTGCACCTGCGGCATCGCTCGATAAGGCCAGCGGCGCCGACGTTTTGCGCGCCCAGCAAGGCGGCGCGCTCGCTCTGGCCTCGCTGGTGCGCGAACTCGACGCGGCGCGCCTGAGCGCTCAAGTCCGCCTGTGCGTCGTGACGCGCGGCGGCGCGCCTTTCGCGCTCACCGGCGCGGCAAACGCGCAGCCGGAGCAGGCGAGCCTCTGGGGCCTCGGCCGCGTGATCGCCAATGAATACCCGGATCTCGCGCTGCGCCTGATCGACGTCGCACAAACCAGCGACGAAGCACTCGCGCAACTCGCGCTCGCGCTCGAGTGCGACGACGGTGAGGAGGAAGTCCTGCTTGCGCCGCAAGGTCGCTACGTGCCGCGGATGCTGCCGGCGCAAAAGGCCGAAGAGCGGATCGCCCAGCCGCATGACTCCCCGCCCGCGCCTGCCGTGCTCGGGTTCGATATGCCGGGCTCGCTGCGCAACCTCGAATGGTTCGCGCTGCCCGAGCGCGCGCTCAATCCTGGCGAAATCGAAATCGCGCCGATGGCGACCGGACTGAACTTCCGTGACGTCATGTACGCGATGGGTCTGCTCTCCGATGAAGCGGTCGAAACCGGCTTCGCGGGCGCGACTATCGGCATGGAACTGTCGGGGCGCGTGCTGCGTGTTGGCGCGGATGTCGAAGGATGGGCGCCCGGCGACGCGGTGCTCGGTTTCGCGCCGGCATCGTTCGCGACACGTGTGATTACGCGTGCAAGCGCGATCGCCCGCAAGCCCGAAGCGATTTCGTTCGAAGAAGCCGCGACCATTCCAACCACGTTCTTCACCGCCTGGTACGCGCTCAGCGAACTTGCGCGACTGCGCCGCGGCGAGCGCGTGCTCGTGCACGGCGGCGCGGGCGGCGTGGGCATCGCGGCGATCCAGATCGCCCGCCATCTCGGCGCGGAAGTGTTCGCGACGGCCGGCGCGGGCGAGAAGCGCGAATTCGTGCGCCTGCTCGGCGCCGACCGCGTGTTCGATTCGCGCAGTCTGGCTTTCGCCGACGACGTGCGCACGGCGACCGGCGGCGAAGGTGTCGACATCGTGCTCAATTCGCTCGCTGGCGAAGCGATGGTGCGCGGCATCGACACGCTGCGTCCGTTCGGACGCTTCCTGGAACTCGGCAAGCGCGACTTCTACGAGAACAGCCAGATTGGCCTGCGCCCGTTCCGCAACAACATCAGCTATTTCGGCATCGACGCGGATCAACTGATGGGCGTGCTGCCCGAATTGACCGCGCGTCTGTTCGAAGAAGTGATGGGCCTCTTTACCGATGGCGTGCTGCATCCGCTGCCGTATCGCGCGTTTCCCGCCGCGCGGGCGGAGGAAGCGTTCCGCTACATGCAGCAGGCGCGCCAGATCGGCAAGGTACTGGTTACGTATGCAGCGGGTACGCCTGCGCCGACACGCGGCGTTGCGCAAACGGCGTTTGGGCTCGATGCGCAGGCCGCGTATCTGATCGTGGGCGGCACGGGCGGCCTGGGCTTCGCCAGCGCGCGCTGGATGATCGCGCGCGGCGCTCGCCATCTCACACTCGCGAGTCGTAGCGGCACGCTGGACGACACCAAAGCGCGCGAGATCGCTCGCTGGCAAGCCGAACTCGGCGCCCAGGTGAGCGTCGTTTCGTGCGACGTCAACGACGCCGCCGCGCTCGCGGGCCTGATCGACACGATCGAAGCAGAAGGCACGCCGCTCAAGGGCGTGCTGCATTCGGCCATGCGCATCGACGACAGCCTGCTGCGCAACGTCGACGACGCACGCATGCTCGCGGTGCTCGAACCGAAGGTCGCCGGCGCGTGGAATCTGCATCGCGCAACGCAGCGATGCGCGCTCGACTTCTTCGTGCTCTATTCGTCGGCGACGACCTGCCTTGGCAATCCCGGACAGGGCGCCTACGTGGCGGCGAACAGCTTCCTCGAAGGGCTGGTTGCGCATCGCCGTGCGGCAGGACGGCCAGGCACGTTCATGGCGTGGGGACCGATCGAAGACGTCGGCTTCCTCGCACGCAACAGCGCGACGCGTGAAGCGCTGCAGGCGCGCATCGGCGGCGCCTCGATCACGTCGGACGAAGCGATGGTCGCGCTCGAACACGCGCTCGCCACGGGTATTGCAGGCGAAGCCGTGGTTCGCCTCGACTGGGCCGCGATCGCGCGCGGCATGCCCGCTGCGCAGGCGCGCCGCTATCTCGCGTTGCAGGACGGCGGCGCGAGCGAAGCCACGAATGAAGACGGCGCGCTGCTCGAACATCTGCGCGCGCTGCCGGCTGCGGATGCGATCGCCCTGGTCGAGACCGCGCTGCGCGCACATATCGCGCGCATCCTGCACATGTCGCCCGAGCGCGTCGCGCTCGACCGCTCGGTGCTCGATCTCGGCATGGATTCGCTGATGGGCATGGAACTCGGCATGGCGGTCGAGGAATCGTTCGGCGTGAAGCTGTCGATCATGGCGATCGCCGAAGGCGCGACAGTGCACACGCTCGCCGTGCGCATCGTCGGCATGCTCGGCGAAGACGCGAACGAAAGCGATGTTGCCGGCGGTGCGGACAACGCGGCCAGCACCAGCGGCGAGATCGCTGCGCTGGCGGCACGTCACGCGCTCGACGAAAGCGAAGCGCGTGCGCTGCTCGAACGCAACCAGAACAACGAAGCGCATCAACAGGGAGACGAGCCATGTCAGTCGACGCCGGCATTGGCGGAGTGACGCTGCCCGCGGGCTGGCAGGCGAACGAGGGCACGCTCGCGCGGCCGCTCGAACTGTCGGGACGCGGCTTGCACACCGGTCGGCGCGTGAACGTGCGCATTTTGCCGGTCGATTCGGCGCAGCTTGACGGCGAGCGGCACGGCATCGTGTTCCGCCGCTTGAGCAAGGGGCGCGAGCTTGGCACGGTGGCCGCGCGGGCGTCGCTGCGCCGTGGCCAGCCGCTGTGCACGATGCTGCGCGCGGAGGACGGCCTGGGCGTGCGCACGGTCGAGCATCTGCTCGCATCGCTGCTTGCCTGCGAGATCGACCACGCGATCGTCGAACTCGATGCAGAAGAGGTGCCGATTCTCGATGGCAGCGCGCAACCGTGGATCGACGCGATCAAGGCGTGCGGGCGCACCGCGCTTGCGCAGCCGAAGCGATTCCTGCGCGTGCTCAAGACCGTGAGCGTGGCCGACGGCGAAGGCGCCGCGCTTCGCGAAATGCGCGTCGAGCCTGCTGCCGACTACACGCTCAGCGTGCACAACAACGACCTCAAGGGCTTCGGCGACATGACGTGGCACGGGCAGATGACGCCGCGCGCCTTCGCCGGGGAAATCGCCTCGTCGCGTTCGTATGGCGAGATCAAGTGGGCGGTGCCCGCGATCGTCATCGGTCTGCTGACCGGCATGCCGATCCTGCGCGGCGCACGCACTTCCTGTACTGCGTCGATCGTCGGCAAGCGTGTCGTAGGCGGCTTGCGTCAACCGGACGAATTCGTGCGCCATCGCGTGCTCGACCTGGTCGGCGATCTCGCGCTCGCCGGCGCGCCGCTGCTGGGACACGTCACCGCACGGCGGCCTACGCACGAAATGAACTACCGGCTGCTCGCCGCGTTGCTGGGTACGCCCGGCGCATGCGAGTGGGTCGAAGCGAACGCATAAGCGTGCGCGGATCAACAGGCTGGATCGGATTACATGGGACTCGGTGAAACACTACGCCAGCAGCTGGCGGCCAAAGCGCTGAAGCGGCAACTCGAACGCACGACGGACGCGATTGCAGCGCCGGGCGTGCCCGATGCGAAATCGCTGCGCGTGGCGCAGACCTTGACGTCGCGCGAGCGCTTCGAAGCGATGCCGCAATTCCAGCAGGTCAAGCTGATGCGCGAAATGGGCGAGACGCTGCGCGTGGAATCGCCGTTCTTCCGCGTGCACGACGGCGTTGCAGGCGCGACCACGCAGATTGGCGGGCGCGAGTTCGTGAATTTCGCGAACTACAGCTATCTGGGGCTGGCGGGTGAAACAGCGGTTGCCGAGCGTGCCAAGGCCGCGATCGACCGCTATGGCACATCGGCATCGGCGAGCCGCATTGTGGCGGGCGAGCGGCCTGTGCATCGCGAACTCGAACGGGCGATTGCCTCGTTCTACGAAACGGATGATTGCGTTGCCTTCGTGAGCGGGCACGCGACGAATGTCACGGTGATCGGCGCGCTGTTCGGGCCCGGCGATCTGATCGTGCATGACGCACTCGCGCACAACAGCATCGTGCAGGGCGCGCAACTGAGCGGCGCGAAGCGGCTGGGTTTCGCGCACAACGACTGGCGCGCGCTCGACGAACTGCTTGCGCGCGTGCGCGGCGAGTATCGCAACGTGCTGATCGCCCTCGAAGGCCTGTACAGCATGGACGGCGATTTGCCGGACCTAACGCGTTTTTGCGAAGTGAAGGAGCGCCACGGCGCGTTTCTGCTCGTCGACGAGGCGCATTCGCTGGGCGTGTTGGGCGCGACGGGCAGGGGCATTCGCGAGCATTGCGGCGTGGCGCCGGAACGTGTCGATCTCTGGATGGGCACGATGAGCAAGACGCTGGCGGGGTGCGGCGGTTTCATCGCTGGCTGTGAGCCGCTGGTCGACATGTTGCGTCATCTCGCGCCGGGCTTTCTGTACAGCGTGGGCCTGGCGCCGGCGTTGGCCGAGGCCTCGCTTGCGGCGCTCGAGTGTCTGATTGCCCAGCCCGAACGCGTGGCGCAATTGCAGGCGCGCGGTCATCAGTTTCTCGCCGAGGCGCGGGCTGCGGGTCTCGATACGGGCACCAGCGCAGGCTATGCGGTCGTTCCCGTGATTACGGGTAGCTCGCTTAAAGCAGCGCAGTGGGCGAATGCGCTGTTCGAAGAGGGCATCAACGTGCAACCGATCTTTTATCCGGCAGTGGAAGAGAAAGCGGCGCGTTTGCGCTTTTTCATCTGCTCGACGCATGAGCCGGAACAGATCAGCAGGACAGTCGCAGCGGTGGCGCGGCTCGCCGGCAATTCGTGACCAGATTTGAGCATTCATGAAGAAGAAATTTTTGGCAGTTTGCCTGCCTGCTGTTTTGTCGCTAGCGGCGTGCGGCACCGTTCCTGACTGGATTCCGACTTCCGGCGCGAGCCGTCAGCAGATTCAGGAGCAGCACGATTCGACGCGTGTCGAGGGCATCCAGGTCGTGGATGTGAATGACGCGCTGGCGCGCAAGCTGGCTGATGCGAAGCAATTGGGTCAGTTTTCGAACACCTTCACGAGCAAGACGGCCAACAACTATGGGATTGGACCGGGCGACGTGATCGAAGTGACGATCTGGGAAACGCCGCCCGCGATGCTGTTCAGTTCGACCGCGCCGGTTGCGTTGCCGTCGCTTGGCTCGGGCGGATCGAGCAGTGTGACGCTGCCTGCGCAGATGGTGGCCGCCGACGGCACGATCTCCATTCCTTTCGCGGGCCGCATCAGCGTGGCCGGACGCACGACGGAGCAGATCGAGGCCAGCATCGTCAGCCATCTCAAGGGCAAGGCGAATCAACCGCAGGTGCTGGTTGGCGTAGCGAAGAACAATGCTTCGAATGTCACTGTGGTAGGCGAAGTCAACACCAGTTCGATGATGCCGCTCACGCCGAAGGGCGAGCGTTTGCTGGATGCGCTGGCGTTCGCGGGTGGTTTGAAGCAGCCGGTCAGTCACATGGCGGTGCAGCTGTCGCGCGGCAATACGACGGGGATCATGGCACTCGATTCCGTGATTCGTGATCCTAAGCAAAACGTGTTGCTCAAACCAGGCGATGTGGTGACGGCGCTGTTCCAGCCGCAGACGTTCTCGGTGCTGGGCGCGACAGGCAAGAATGACGAGATTCCGTTCGAAGCACAGGGCATTTCGCTGGCCCAGGCACTCGCGCGTTCGGGTGGTTTGAACGACAACCGTGCGGATGCGCGTGGGATTTTTGTATTCCGGTTTGAAGATGCACGGCTTGTCGATAACAGGGATCCTTCGGTTAAAGCGAGTAACGGCAAGGTGCCAGTGGTGTACGAGATCAATCTGCGCGATCCGGCGTCGTTCTTCGTCACGCAGAATTTCCCGATCGAAAATCACGACGTGATTTATGTATCGAACTCGCCTGGCGCGGAATTCAGAAAGTTCTTGACCTATGTCGTGATGATCGCCGATCCGACGGTGACATTTACACGTGATTTTCAGTGACGGGTTATGACGGCAAGAGTACGTAGCTCCAGCGAAATCACGCTCTCCGTCTGGCGCGCAATGTTTCTGCGTGAAGCGCTCGATCGCCTGTTCGAAGCGCGTGCGGCGTGGCTTTGGCTGATGGTCGAGCCGGTTATCTATATCTCGCTCCATGCATTTGGTCTTGAGACATTCCACGTCCATGAGATTGGCGGAATGGCGATCAATATGTGGATCATTGCGGGCTTTATCGGCTTTCTGCTCTGGCGCCGAACGTGGACCCAGGTGCTGCACGGCATTGACTCGAACAAAGCGTTCTTTGCCTATCGGCAGGTTAAGCCGTTCGATGTCGCGCTCGTGAGAGCGGTTCTCGAACTGTTTCTCATGGTGCCGATCTCGGTGATGATCGTCGCACTCGCGATCGTCGCAGGTCACGCGATGACACTGGATCGCGTCAATCCAGTCTGGCTTCCGGCAGACCCGCTACTCGTCATCGTCAGCTTCGTGGGATTGTGGCTGCTCGGGCTTGGATTGGGGCTGGTGACGTCGGTTGCGATGCACGTCGTCCCGGAACTCGATCATATTTTCAAGCTGCTGTATTTGCCGCTCTATTACATCTCAGGCGCGTTACTTCCGATCTCGCTATACGTTCCTACACCTTACCAATACATATTTGTGGCCAACCCTGTCGTCAATGGTCTCGAATTGATGAGGCAAGGCTTTTTGCCTGGTTACCACGCACTCGCTGGTGTAAGCCTCGCCTATCTCTATGCGTGGGCGCTGGGGATCATGCTGGTTGGTCTGGCGCTGTACAAGCGTTTTTCTCGCAAGCTGGTGATGCGTTGATATCGATCGAGAACGTTCATAAACGCTACGTGACTGACCACGGCGCCGGGAAGTGGGTGCTAAAGGGCATCACGATGACCATTCCTGCGCGTCGGAGCGTGGCCTTGATTGGCCACAACGGCGCGGGCAAATCCACTTTGCTGCGCATTATTGGCGGTATCGATTTTCCGACAAAAGGGAAGGTTGACCGTCTATGCCGCGTTTCCTGGCCGATGGGCGGAGGCGGGCTGGAAGGTACGCTGACGGGGCGGCAAAACGCGAAGTTCGTGTGCCGGGTTCACGGTCACGAAGAAGAATTGCCGCGTCGCCTGGCGTTTATCCAGCAGTTCGCCGAATTGGGCGACGCGTTCGATCAGCCTGTGCAGACGTACTCTTCGGGCATGCGCTCCCGGCTTCAGTTTGCGTTTTCGCTTGCGTTCGATTTCGATGTCTACATCTCAGACGAGGTGACTGCGGCGGGCGACGCGCGTTTCAGGAAGAAGGCCGCCGAAGCCTTCAAGAGTATGGCGAGCAAAGCCAGCGTAATCATGGTCTCCCATGACGAAAGCACGCTTAAGCAATTTTGTCAGTCGGCGATCTGGATCGATGAGGGCAAGGCCCACTGGTACGACGATCTCGCCGAAGGGCTGGAAGCATACAAGACCAAACTTCTCAAATGAAAGAACCACTGGCATTAGAAAATCTGCGTTCAGGCAGTAGATGGACCGTAGCTTACGATAAGGCAAAGGACACGCTTTTTTCTATGCGTGTCTTCAAGCTGATCATCTGGGCGGTAATCGTGTTTGCGGTCCTGTCCATTCCCTACTGGTTGATTTTTGCTTCGGATCGCTATGTTTCCCAAGCGACCGTGATCATGCAGAGAACGGACCAGATCAATGGTCCGAGCATGGTCATTCCGACCGCCATTTCGGCGGCGGCTGGTGTGAATAGTTCCGATCAGCTTCTGCTACGCGAATATCTGCTTTCTGAGGATATGCTCGAGAAGCTCGACGCACGACTTGATCTGCGTTCGCACTACAGCAACTGGCATAGAGATCCGGTTTCGCGTATGTGGTTCAAGGACGCACCGGTCGAATGGTTCTATCAGTATTGGCTCAATCGCGTAGACGTCGAATATGACGACTACAGCGGTGTGCTGCGCATTCAGGTTCAGGCATATGACGCCAGTACGGCAAAGGCAATCGTCGACCTGATGGTGGGACTGGGCGAGCAACATATGAACGAGCTAGGTCATCAGCTCGCGCAATCGCAAGTAGATTTCCTGCAAAAGCAGGTTACGTTCGCGCATGACCGCCTTCTCGAGGCATCCACGAACCTGATCAACTTCCAGAACCGAAAAGGTCTCGTGGCCCCCGCTTCGACCGCGGAGAGCCTCAATGCATTGATCGCAAAACTCGAAGCGCAGAAAACGGATATCCAGACCCAGTTGGCGTCGTTGCCGGCGGATTTGAGTCCCAGCCAGCCTACGGTCCTGATGCTCAAGAAGAGCCTTGCGGCGCTGGAGCAACAGATTGCGCTGAAGCGCGCGGAGTTGGCATCGCCTGAGAGCAGGACGCTCAACTATACCGTCGAAGAATTTCAGCGTTTGCAACTGCAGGTCAATTTTGCCCAGGATCTCTACAAGACGTCGCTTTCGGCAATGGAACAAGGGCGTATGGATGCGGCGCGAACACTGAAGATGGTTTCGGTCCTCCAATCCCCAACGATGCCCGGTTATCCGGTTCAGCCGCAGCGCATTTATAACGCGTTCGTGACGCTGCTTATGGCACTTGCAGTGATCGGTGTGATCAAGCTGCTGGAAAGCATTATCCGAGATCACGTTGATTGATTTCAGAAAAAGAATGAAGACTCTGATTGTCATAGGAACCCGGCCGGAAGCGATCAAGATGGCACCCTTGATCAGCATGCTGAACGAGACGCGGGAGATCGAAACGCAAGTCTGCGTCACGGCGCAACATCGCCATATGCTGGACTCGATGCTGAAATTCTTTGGCATTCGCCCTGACTACGATCTCGACATCATGGCGGCGGACCAGTCCTTGCTGGCAATGACCAGCAGGGCGCTGGCCGGGCTCGAAAACGTATTGAGCGATGCACGTCCGGACCTCGTTCTCGTTCAAGGCGACACATCTACGACATTCTCTGCAGCGCTGTCTGCGCATTACAAACAGATCGCCGTCGGTCACGTAGAGGCGGGGTTGCGGACTGGCGATTTGTCGGCACCCTGGCCGGAAGAGGCGAACCGTCGTCTCACCAGTGTGCTCGCCAAATATCATTTCGCACCGACATCGCGCGCTCGCGAAAATCTGCTGCGCGAAGGCATTCTGGAATCAACCATTCATGTGACCGGAAACACCGTGATCGATTCGCTGCTCCATACAGCAAAGCGGCTTCGGACCAGCGAGGCGCAGCGCAATGAACTCGATCGTCGATTTGGTTTTCTGAATCGCGACAAGCGTCTGATCCTCGTTACGGGACATCGGCGCGAGAATATCGGCGATGGGATCGATTCTGTTTGTGACGCGTTGACGGAACTCGCGCGCCGTAAGGACGTGGAAATTGTTTTTCCGGTGCACCTCAACCCACGGGTGAAAGATTCGGTTTATCGCCGCCTCGCAGACGTGCCGGGGGTTTTTCTCATCGAGCCACAGGACTACTTATCATTTGTCTATCTGATGGATCGATCGACTCTGGTAGTGACCGATTCGGGCGGCGTGCAGGAGGAGGCGCCGGCGCTAGGCAAGCCGGTGCTGGTCACGCGTTCGGTTACCGAGCGGCCGGAAGCGCTGGCGGCCGGCACGTCGCGCATGGTCGGAACCGATCGCGCGATGATCCTCGACGAATCGACGCGCCTGCTGGATGACGCGAAAGCCTATGCGGCGATGGCCCACGCAGAGAACCCGTATGGCGACGGCAAAGCTTCGCAGCGAATTAGAGATACTCTGGTGAGCGCATGTTGAACACGATTTCGATCATCGGGCTCGGCTACATTGGTTTGCCGACGGCAACACTATTCGCATCGAGGAAGATGCGGGTGATTGGCGTGGACGTCTCTGCGTACGTCGTCGACACAATCAATCAAGGGAATATTCATATTGTCGAACCCGAACTGGATATTCTGGTTCGAGCGGCTGTAGGTGCTGGCTATCTGCGTGCGACGATGCAGACAGAACCCGCAGACGTGTTCGTCATAGCCGTTCCGACACCATTGACGGACGAAAAGAAGCCCGATCTGAGTTGTATCGAAGCGGCCGCGAAGTCGATCGCCCCGGTGCTGGCGAAAGGCAATCTGGTGATACTGGAGTCAACTTCACCTGTTGGTACTACTGAGCGACTAGCGGCGTGGCTGGCAGAGATGCGGCCGGATCTGACCTTCCCTCAACACGCTGGTGAAGCATCGGACATTCGCATCGCCTATTGTCCCGAGCGCGTTCTGCCTGGCCGGATCGTGCACGAGCTGGTAGAAAATGATCGCGTGATCGGTGGCATGACATCCAAATGCTCAGAAGCGGCTGTGCGGCTTTATCAATCATTCGTAAAGGGCGAGTGCGTCGTCACTGCAGTGCGTGCGGCCGAAATGTGCAAGCTGGCTGAAAACAGCTTTCGCGATACCAATATTGCGTTCGCGAACGAACTTTCCATGATCTGCGACGAGCAGGGCATCGACGTCTGGGAACTGATTCGTCTCGCTAACCGGCATCCGCGTGTGAACATCCTGCAACCGGGCTGTGGTGTGGGCGGTCACTGTATCGCCGTCGATCCCTGGTTCATCGTTGATAGTGCACCGGATTCCGCAAAACTGATTGCAACCGCGCGTGTCGTCAACGATTCGAAGCCCGAATGGGTGCTTCGGAAAGTGGATCAGGCTATCGCCGATTTGCAAAAACTGGGATTGACCGCAAGCGATATCAGCATCGCGTGTTTTGGATTGACGTTCAAGCCGGATATCGACGATTTGCGCGAAAGTCCTGCGCTGCACATTGTGCAAAAGCTGGCCGAGCGCCATCCCGGCAAGATCTTTGCGGTCGAGCCTAACCTGGAAAGTCTCCCGGAGACACTGATCGATTTACGGGTCAGGCAGATGGATACGGGCGTCGCAGTCGAGCGAGCGAGCATTCTGGTCCTGCTGGTCGACCATGCGCAATTCAAGCTTATGTCCTTCAAAAACAATAGCGACCAGAGAATTATCGATACCCGCGGTGTGTGGGGGAAGAAGCATGTCTAAAGAAACCGGCAACACGGAAGTCATTGAATCTGGAATCTCAGCGCTGCGCCAGGAAAATGACCTGCTGCTCGCGCAGTTGCATCGCGCCCAGGAAGAACTGGAGCGCAGCTATTCGCGCAATCCAGAATCCAGACATCATGGTCCGAGCGTTTCGCGAGTTGCTGATTCATACGGAAGCGATTGGGTTGCCGATGAGCTGCCGGAAATCCATGCGGAGAATCAGCGCCTGCAGGCGCTCGTCGATGTGCAGCGCGATGTCCACAGATTGGCGACCGGTCATGCGTTGAACGCGCGCCTCGGCAATATCCTGATTGATGGTGCAGATGCGCCGCGCACCTTGCTGTCCGTTCCCGGCCAACTGCTCAAGATCTGGCGGCAATCGAGCCGGAAAACGCCACCTCGTGAACTGGGCGGCAAGGATTTCGGCGAAGTCGTCGCTAGATTTCGCGCAGCTGGGTTCGCCGCTGTCGAGAAGCTTCTGGACGGCACAGCAGTTTCGCCTGCCATGAAAGCGACGGCCTATACAGCCTTGGCCCGTCAATTGATGGGCGACGATCGTGCGAGTGCAGCAGAAGCTTCACGGCGGGCTTACGCGCTCGATCCGCAGGCATACCGCCTGAAGTGGCTTGCCTTTCGGCTTCATGAGGCAGGTCAGGCCATTGAGGCCGAAGCGACGCTCGATGTTCTGCCATCCGAAACGCAATTCAGCGATTCAGAGGCACGCCAGGCGCGCCAGCTGCGCGCCGAAGCGAAACTCGCGCGCCAAAGCCTTGCCAGGGCGCAGACCGCCGTGGTCGAGCGGCGAGCCGCCGCGGACAAGCGACTGAATAGCCTTATCGACGATCGCGACCGGGAATCGAAGCGCGCGATCGAGCGTGCGCAGCAAATCGAAGCACTCGCACAAGCGCATGCAAAACTTGAGCTCGATAGAGCGGCCCTTGCGGTTCGATTGGAGTCGCAAACGAAAGATCTGAGCAAATCCGCGCGCGAGAACCAATCGCTCAGGCAAGACACTGCGCAACTGAGAAGCGAAGCGGATGCGGTGGCGGAAAAGCTCGATGGCTGCGAGAAGAAGCTGCACGAAGCAATCGGTGCGTTGACGCAAAAAGACGGCGAGAGTGAATTGCTGTTGACGACGCTCCAACAGGCCCAGAATGAGCTGGAGAATGCTTTTGTTGAGCATGAACGCTTGTCGCTCGCGAATGTGCAACTTGAGGCGCAAACGCGCACCGCTGAAGCCGATCGTCGGATCGCTGAAGAGCGCGAGCGAGAATTAACGACACATCGGCAAGAGTTGGCATTGCTTGAGCAGGAGAAGCAGGCTCTCGCGGTCAAACTCGAAGTGGAAATCCGACTTGCGGGCGAACGTAATCGGGAATTCGAGGTATTGCTCCAGTCGAAAGCACAACTCGAGCAGGAGAAGCAGTCGCTGGCGATCAGGCACGAAGTACAAAGCGGTGTTGTTGCTCAGCGCGTGCAGGAAGTCGAATCACTGGAGCGCGTACGAGTCCGGCTGGAGCAAGAGAAGCAGACCTTGACGGGCAGCTTTGAGGCGCAATCGAAGGCACTGGAAGAGCGTCGTCAGCAACTCGAAGTCCTGAAAGAAGCGAAGCTCAAGCTTGAGGGCGACAAGCAGGCGTTGACGGTGTGGCGCGATGGCCACAAGCGAGTCGCCGAAGAACGTGGACAGGAAATCGAAACGTTGAAGCTGGCGAGTGCAAAGCTCGAGCAGGAAAAAAAGGCCCTGACCGAGTGGCGTGATGGTCATAAGCGCGTTGCAGAGGAGCGCGGTCGTGAACTTGAGACGTTGAAGCAGGTGAAGTCGAGGCTCGAGCATGAGAACTCCGTTCTCGAAAAGCAGAGAAAGGCCGCAGGCACGCGTAGCAACAATGGCGACGCGGATATCGACGACCTCATCGGCGATCTGGAAACGTTTTTCAACGGACGGGCGATCATTTATGTCGACGTGGGTGCCTACGTTGGTGACGTGTTCCTGAAGATCAAGCGTTCGGTTACGAAATTCCGTATTCATGAAGCACATCTTTTCGAGCCGAATCCGCATAGCTACGCGCAACTGACGGGGAAGGTTGAAGGCACGAATAGTCCAGCGGTGCACACCTACAATCTCGCCATCGGCGAATCGGGCAACGTGCATCGATTCGTTCCGGCAAAGAGCATGACGAAGGTGCTATCTGACGACGTCCAGGCTGGCAGCGGCCCCGGAGACGTTTTCACCGCTCATTGCGTGAGCCTCGACAGCCAGTCTTCGATCTTTACCGATGGCAAGATCAATCTGCTGAAGATCGATGTCGAAGGGAAAGAGATGGACGTGCTGTCAAGCGCGCGTCAACTGCTGGTGACCCAAAGTGTCGACATTCTCTATATAGAAGTGGGTTTCAACCGCACCGGGACGCAACAGACCTATTTTGCAGACATCGATCGATTCCTTCAGGAATGCGGCTATCGAGTGCTGAGAATTTACGAGCAGAAGGAAGAGTGGATGAGTGATTCTCCTTTACTCAGACGGGCGAATATCGCGTATATGAGCGAAAAATTTGCGAATGCGCATCCGCTCAAGCTGGTTAGAGAGTTAAACGAACTCAAGATGAAGCTCAATGAGTTGACGGGTGACGTGCTCGATTCTTGACGAAAATTCAATTCGCGAGATCCGCAAAATGGCTAGGGTAAAGCTCGCGTTGTCGAGGCGGTATTAATTCGAAAATGCCGCGAAATCTGTTTTAACGGGGTGGGTGATGGGTATCAAGCAGGGAAACGACTTGATGCGTTCCGGCGATCTTGCTGGCGCGATCAAGGAGTACAGAAAAATCGAGAAAAGCGACCCGCTGTATCAATTCGCTGAATTCAATATTGCCTTGGCCGAGAAGAAGCTGGAGCCGAATTTTCAGACCTTTTCGCAAATGCGTGACACGCATCGCGAGGTGTCTCGTCTCGGCCCCAAGATCTCAATCGTCATGCCGGTCTTCAATGTAGGACCGTTTCTTGACGCGTGCATACTTTCAGTTCGCTACCAGACCTATAAGAACTTTGAGTTGATCATTGTCGACGATGCATCCACGGATAATGGTAGAGAGATCATCCGGATGCATGCAGAGCTCGATAGCCGGATTCGCGTGATCCACCTGGGACACAACACGCTTGGCGGCGCGGGCATTCCCAGCAATATCGGTATCAAGGCAGCAACGGGTACGTACATCGGTTTCGTCGATAGCGACGACTGGATCTCTGAAAACGCGTTTGAGAAGATGGTGGCCGCTGCGGAGCGGCATCAGGCAGATATCGTTATCGGCGGTTTTCGGACGTTCGTCGAGCATAGTCGCTTCTACTCCGAAGCCTACGATTTGCAGACCTTCGAAAAAATTCCGGCTGATGAGGTCTTTACTGCCAGGTCATGCCCCGAAGTGTTCCGTGCTTCGCCTGTGCCATGGCGTAAGCTATATCGGCGTGCGTTTCTCGAAAGCAATCAGATTGCTTTCCCGGAAGGCGATTATTTCTATGAAGATAATCCGCTGCACTGGTTCGTGCTCGCGTCGCACGGGAAACTGGTCAAGCTCGACGATATCGTCAGCTACCATCGTATGGCACGTGAAGGCCAGACGATGGGAGCGGCCGATTACAAGCTTGCTGCAATGTGCAGCCACGTCAACACGATTGGCCGCTTTCTGAGTAGTCACCTCGATTTGCCGAACGACCAGCAGGTCGTCGACGAGTATTACGACTATTGTTATCGCAGTAGCTGGATCTCCCAGCGTCAGGAACGCGACGAGGTCAAGGCAATCATCGGCAAGCGGATTGCACAGATTGTTTCGAAATATCAGAAGAAGTTGCCGTCGAAGAATCTTCGCCAAAGCTTCGATAAACGTATTCAGGAGTTTGCCGACGGCTACGCGCAGCACGATTTGACGGTTGTCATTCCGACCTATAACTGCGAAGCCTTCGTCGAAGAAACGATCAACTGCGTAGTGAACGTGCCGGGTATTACGACCAACGTTCTCGTTATCGACGACGGTTCGCAGGATCGGACGGCAGAGATCTGTCGTTCGCTCGAAGCGAAACACTCGAATCTGCATTTCTTTGCGCAGAAGAATCGCGGGGCGGGCCGCGCGCGCAATGCCGTCATTCCGCTTTGCACAGGGCTGTATACATTCTTCCTTGACGCGGACGATGTGGTCGATGGTGTCGCGTTAGGTAAGGCTGTGACCGATGCGAAGCGGCACGACAATGATTTGTACTTCATGAAGTACAAGATCGAGTTCCATGAAAAGAAGCAGGTTCGCGATATGTTCAATGCGGACAAGGCGTTGTGGGACAGCTTCCGGCAAGCGAAAGGCAACGATGAACTACGTCGTTTCGCGGCGACGCTAATCAATTATCCGTGGAATCGTATTATCAAGACCGAACTGCTCCACGATGCCAATATCTTTTTCGGCGCGACGGTGGTTCACAACGACATCGCCTTCCACTGGGAAAGCCTGTTAGCTGCGAGCCAGATTGGCTTCGGTGAGGACGAAGTGTGCACGCACCGCAAGTTCGAAGAGCGATCGCAGATCACGAACGTTTCCGACCATCGGCGTTTAACCGCATTTGATGCACTTGAGTCTACGCATAACCGTATCGTCGAGCATCCGAACGGGATCTATCTGATCGATGTATGGAGTGATTTCGCGAGAAATCTCGTTGGCTGGGTAAAGGATCGGGTTCCTGAAGAACTCCAGCCGCAATACGAAGCGAGAAAAACGAAATTTTTGGATTTGCTGGCAAGTCAGCAGGAAGAGGAAGCCCACAATGTATGACTATCTGATCGTCGGCGCCGGTATGTTTGGCGCTACCTTTGCACGTCTGGCAGCCGATGAAGGCAAGACCTGTCTCGTCATTGACAAGCGTGAGCATATTGCGGGTAATTGCCATACGGAGGAGCGTGAAGGAATTCACATCCACGTTTTCGGCCCCCATATCTTTCACTGCAACGATGAAAAGATCTGGGCATTTGTGAACCGATTTGCCAGATTCAATAATTTCAGAAATCAGCCGATTTCGATCTCGGATGGCAAGGTTTTTTCGTTGCCGTTCAACATGTACACGTTCAATCACATGTGGGGCGTGACAACGCCGCAGGAAGCAACGGCGAAGATCGCGTCGCAGAAACTCGACTTGCAAGGCCGTGAGCCGCGCAATCTGGAGGAACAGGCGCTCTCGCAAGTGGGAACCGATATTTACGAAAAGCTGATTCGCGGCTATACGGCAAAACAGTGGCAGCGCGATCCGAAGGATCTACCTGCCTCGATCATCAAGCGCCTTCCGGTTCGGCTGACGTGGGATAACAACTACTTCAACGACAAGTATCAGGGCGTTCCAGAAGATGGTTATACGGCCATGTTCGCGAATATGCTGGATGGTATCGATGTGAAACTTGGGGTGGATTACCTCGCCGACCGCGAAGCATGGAACGCGAAAGCGAAGACCGTCGTGTTCACGGGGAAGATTGACGACTATTTCGATTGCCAGTTTGGTGAGCTTGAGTATCGGACCTTGGACTTCGAAACGTGGGTAGAAGACACCGACAACTATCAAGGTAATGCCGTTGTCAATTACGGCGACTCCAACGTGCCATGGACCCGCGTAATCGAGCATAAGCACTTCACGCCGGGCAACAAGAGCCCGAAGACGGTCGTGACGAGAGAGATTCCCGCGGCATGGACCAACGGGAAGGTCCCGTATTACCCGGTCGGTGACGAGGAAAATACCGAGCGCTATGCAAAGTATCGTGAACTGGCAGAGCAGGAGAGCAAGGTGGTGTTTGGTGGTCGCCTTTCCGAGTACAAGTATTACGACATGCATCAGGTGATTGGCTCGGCGTTTGCCAAGTTCCGGTCCATGGCATAAGCGAACGATTTAGATACCTGGAAGATCAGAGCAGCGCTTCGGTGCTTGAGCAAGTCTTGTCTATATGAATATTTTCAGATTACAGAAGTCGGATGGCTCGATTGTCGAAAACCCGACCATCGAAGGGCTGCTAGTCGACTTTCGGGCGAGTGGTTCGGAAGTACTCGTCCACGAAGGCGCATTGTTCAGAAACTGCAAGTTTATCGTCGGAAAAAACAGCAGAATCTGCATTGAGCCGACTCACAAGCGCGGCCTGATCAACACGACCGTTGATATGTCCGGCGTCGGCGTAAACAAGAGTCTTTCGATCAAGTCTGGAACATCGATCGAGAGTGCGCGGTTTGCGATGGCAAACGAAAGTCATCTCCACATTGAGATTGGGCGCGGTTGCATGCTGAGTTCGAATGTCGTCTTCCGTGTGACTGACGGGCATGTGATGTTCGATCTCGATTCGGGCGAAATCCTTAACAAGTCCAGACCAATCGTCATTGGCGACGACTGCTGGATTGGCTCGGAAGCCCTTTTCATGAAGGGCAGCGTAGTTGCTAACCGAACGATCGTGGGGACACGCGCTTTGGTGGCGTCGAGGTTCGAGGAAGAGAACGTGGTCATTGCTGGCGTACCGGCAAAGATCCTCAAGCGTAATTGCGGCTGGAGTCGCACCTATATCGACAACTACTCCGTCGACTCTTGAAATCGATTA
The DNA here is from genome assembly GCF_017104965.1 of Paraburkholderia sp. Ac-20340. Classification (GTDB taxonomy): domain Bacteria; phylum Pseudomonadota; class Gammaproteobacteria; order Burkholderiales; family Burkholderiaceae; genus Paraburkholderia. Next base: position 177,893 of record NZ_JAAGPR010000002.1, on the reverse strand, counting down.
TCGAAGTCATAGATTGCTGGACCCATTCGGATCGGCATGCAGGTTGGGAGCCGACATGCTTTGCTACGAAAACGAGTTGAAAGGGAGGTTGGAATGAGGGTTCGCGCAATGCGATGGTTATTGTGTAGCTACGCTTTGGCGTTGTCGCCAGCGTGGGCAGGACCGGTGAGCCTCGAGCCAGACCAGGTTTCTTCGCTGCGATCGTTGATAAAGCAGGATTCCGAAGCAACGGCTCTATACGAGCAGCAAAAAAGGATGGCTGTCGGCGCGCTCAGTGATGATCCAAAGCCGGTTCCTGTGCTCGTTGGAGAAGGCAGACTCGACTCGGACCCGGACAAGATCCGATCGGATAGCGCCCTCAAAGACATGCAGAAGATCTCTGCGTTGGCGTGGGTGTGGCTGGTGAGTCAGGACGCCAGATTCGCGGACAAAGGCACTCAATTCATTCTGGCGTGGGCGAGGGTGAACCGGCCTGATGGCGACCCCATCAACGAAACCAAGCTGGAACCCTTGATTGTCGGCTATGACGTATTGCGTCAGCGATTCACTCCCACGGATAGGGTCACTGTCGATGGCTGGCTAAGGGATCAGGCAATCACGCTTTGGAACGATCCCCGACATCGCACGGAAAACTGGCAAAGCCATCGGCTGAAGATAGTCGGGCTGATAGCGACGACACTGGATGACGACGCATTGTGGAGGCAGGTAACGGAAGGATTCAAGGTTCAGATGGATCGCAGTTTCCTGCCCGATGGTGAGAGCACGGATTTTCAGCTTAGAGATGCGATGCATTACAACTTGTATAGCGTCGAACCATTACTGACGCTCGCGTGCGTTGCACATCAACGTCATCATGACTGGTACGACTATCAGGCACCGTCGGGGGCGTCTCTACGGCGCGCGGTCGACTTTATCAAGCCTTATGCATTGGGTGAAAAGAAGCACATCGATTTTGCGCACTCGAAAGTGAATTTCGACCAGGTCAGGTCGCGGGCCGGCGAAGGGGAGTATTCGCGGCATCAGTGGAGCACCTGCGAGGCAGGACCGGTATTCTCGGGCGCGAGTTGCGTAGATCCTGATGCCGGCGCTACGGCGGTCAAGGTCTGGTGCGGAGCCCCGCATAAGCGGTTTGTCGATTGGCAGAGTGTCGTGAACGCCGTAAAGAGCGGCAGCTAACAATGTGTGCGTGGCACAAAGACGTGCTGGGGAAACCATCCCGATGTCGACAGAAGCGTTGGCTGCACAGTGGTGGAAGGGCGTCCGACTTCCGTCGGTGCTATCGCAGAAGGCCCAGCCGCTCCGTCTTGTTTAAAGGTAACTGAATGAAAATCGCAATCGCCGGCACAGGCTACGTCGGCCTTTCGCTCGCCGTACTCCTCGCGCAGCACAACGAAGTCATTGCTCTGGACATCGTCGCAGAGAAGGTGGCGATGCTCAACCGCAAGCAGTCTCCGATTGAGGACGCCGAGATCGAGGACTTTCTCGCGAACAGAGCTCTGAATTTCCGTGCCACGCTCGACCGTGTGGAAGCCTATGCGAATGCGGATTACGTCATCATCGCCACGCCGACCGACTACGATCCAGAGACGAATTACTTCAACACGCGCTCGATCGAGAGTGTTGTTCGCGAAGTCAAGGAAATCAATCCGCGCGCCGTGATGGTCATCAAATCGACGATTCCGGTCGGCTACACGGAGCGCACGCGCGAAAAGCTGGGCACGCAAAACCTGATCTTTTCGCCGGAATTCCTGCGCGAGGGCAGAGCGTTGTACGACAATCTGCATCCTTCACGCATCGTTGTCGGCGAACGTTCAGAGCGCGCGGAAGTCTTTGCAAACCTGCTCAAAAGAGGCGCGCTCAAGCAGGACATTCCCACGCTTTTTACCGGCAGCACGGAAGCCGAGGCAATCAAGCTCTTCGCGAATACTTACCTTGCGATGCGCGTAGCGTACTTCAATGAACTGGACACATACGCGGCGCAGCACGGCCTCGATACGCAACAGATCATCGAGGGCGTGTGCCTCGACTCGCGCATCGGTTCGCACTACAACAATCCGAGCTTTGGCTACGGTGGCTATTGCTTGCCTAAAGACACCAAACAGCTGCTCGCAAACTACAGCGACGTGCCGCAAAATCTGATTCACGCGATCGTCGAATCGAACGGCACGCGCAAGGACTTTATCGCCGAGAGCGTGCTCAAGCGCCGCCCGAAAGTGGTCGGCATTTATCGGCTGGTGATGAAAGCCGGCTCCGATAACTTCCGCGCGTCGAGCATTCAAGGGGTGATGAAGCGCATCAAGGCCAAGGGAGTGGAAGTGATCGTGTACGAACCGGCAATGCACGAATCGACTTTCTTCAATTCGTCCGTCATTAAAGATCTGGCCGAATTCAAGCGTTCGGCTGACGTCATCATTGCAAATCGCTCGACAGCCGATCTGGCCGATGTGGCCGACAAGGTGTACACGCGCGATCTGTTTGGCGGCGACGCATGACCGATCTGAAGGCGGCTCAAGAAAATGCCTTGAACTCGCAGCTTCCGCGCATCCTGTTTTTCAATGTGAATGGCTCAGGCATGGGTCATTTGAATCGTTGCCTTGCCTATGCGCGGCAACTGCGTGGTCGCGCGCACGCTGTGTTCTTTTCATTGGCGTCGGCAATCGAACTCATCGAAGAAATGGGATTCGAGGCCGATTACTTTGTCTCGCCCTATTGGTCGGCAAGCTCGTCGTTCGCATGGAATAGCGAACTGGCTGTGCGTTTTGGCATGGTGCTCGAACGTGTGCGTCCCGATGTCATCGTATTTGACGGCACCTGGCCATTTCAGGGCTTCCTGGCGGCGTGCAAAGCGTACGGCTCGCCGGCGCTAGTCTGGTCCAATCGCGGCCTGCTCAAAGAAGGCGCCAAGACGGTCACTGTAGATGAAGCTTTATTCGATCTGGTCATTCAACCCGGAGAACTAGGCGCGGGAGAAAGCGAAACTGCGCGAATGAGCGGCGGCTCGCGTGCGCTCGTGCCACCGGTTTGCGTGCTCGATAGCGATGAGTTGCTCGATCGCGCAGCGGCTAGAGACGCGCTGGGCATTCCCCGGGCCGGTCGCTTCGTTCTGTTCGCGCTGGGCCCTGGCAATCTCAAGGACGTCGCGGGAATCGGGCACGGCTTGATTCGCGTTTTCGAGGCGGCTGACTTCAAGGTGGTCTGGGTGCGCGCGCCGATCTCCGTGCGGGATGTCGAATTGCCCGAGGGCGTTATGCCACTCACGGTTTATCCGCTGGCGCGTTATCTGCGGGCTTTCGACGCTTTCGTCGGGGCGGCCGGATACAACACGTGCTGTGAACTGGTGCAAGCCGGTGTCCCGGCGTTGCTGGTGCCGAACGCGCAACTCGCCGACGATCAGGTCCGTCGCGCGCACATGGTCGCTGACGTCATGCCCGCCGTTGTCTCGGGTTGCGAGACAGACGAGGATCGAGAAGAAGCCGTGCGCCGATTGCTCGGTATGTTGAGCGTCGCCGAGCCCGCGGGCGTTGCGATTGCGATGAATGGCGCAGCACTGGCCGCTGAAAAGATTCTCGCGTTGGCCGGGAGAAAGGGGGCTGCGCAGTGAGTGTGATGGCAGAAACTAAAGCGTTGCGCCGGAAGATCGAGGCGCTAGCGGCAAAACCTGAGTGGTCATTGCTTCAGCGACACGATCTGTTGAGCAGGAAGCCGGTGTCTTCCGCCAGTGCGCGTGCGTGGCGAAAAATTCGTAGCGTGCTCGCGTCAATGGGTTTGATCTCGCCACATATCACGCCTTTTGCGTGGTTGCCGACTCTCAATCACCGGCCGGTTTCTGCCGATGTAAAGACGGTGATGATCTGGGCGCCAGGTGTGCAGCGCGATCAGCTTCGTATTGCATGCGAGCGCTTTTCGAAGAAGTTCCTGGGTCGTGAAGATCTGGCGCCAGTCCTCGTCACCGATATCGCCGATTTCGCCTTTTATTCGCGGCTTGGCTGGCTGGTTGAGTATTTGCCGGCATTGAGCGGCGAGGGACCCTCCCTGCAGCAGCGAAAGCAGGCTTATCTTGCATGGCGCTATCGCGATGCGTGCATCGTTCCGTTGAGCGCTGGACTCGCCAGCGAACCGGTATGGAATGCGTTGTTGAAATTGAGCTGAGAATGATGGAAAAGAATCGCTACGCGATGTTGACTGTCGATACCGAGGCATTGCCCAAGCGCGCGCCTCACGATCACGTCAAGCGGCTCATGTGGGGCATGCACGATCGTGGCACCGCAGGCATCAAGGAAATGGCCGAGATAGGCGACGAGTTCGGCGCGAAGCATGTCTATTTCGTCGATCAATGCGGTGCATGGTCTTATCTCGACGAAACACGTGAGGTTGTACGTTGGCTCGATTCGGTTGGGCAGGACGTACAGTTGCATACCCATCCCGAGTACTTGCCCGATTCATTCTGGGCCGAGCATGGGCTTGCGCGTCGGCCGCAATACATGAATCAGTACACCGACGACGCACGTGCGGAATTCGTCATCAAGTATTTTGCCAACCTGATCTCCGAAGAAACGGGTAAGCCGATTCTCGGTCATCGTGCGGGCTCATTTCGCTGGAATGCGGCTTCGATTCGCGCACTCGACGCCGCGGGTGTGCGCGCGTCGTTCAACAATTCGATGTGCGCCGTCCATGCCAATCAATGCGTATTCAGCGAGCCGACGAATCAACCGTTTGCGTGGTCGAATGGCGTGCTCGAAGTACCGATGACGGAAAAGAAAATCCTCCCGAAAGTCGGCAAGGAAGAGTGGTGGGCGCGTCTTACCTATCCAGAGTCGCCGTATTTCCGCTTCCGGCCGTGGTGGGGCAAGTTGCTGCTCGACGCATTCAGCGGCAGTCCGTCGTTTTCCATTTTTCTGCTGCATTCGTGGTCGCTGTTGTATTGGGACGAAAAGGGCTATGCGACATATCGCGACGATCAACGCGTCGAAGGCTATCGAAAACTGCTGCGCCGTTTGACGAAAGACTACGACGTCATCACCACGGCGGAGTTTCTCGATCTCCACGCGCGCGGCAAGATCAAGATGGGCAAGACCGTCGATCTCGCGTATGCCGAACTCGTGCAGCAAGGAACGTTACGCGCATGAGTTTTACGCTTGATTCGCTCCAGACATTCGTAAGCGAGCCGTACCTCGGCTTGAGCCGATGGCTCACTTTCCGCGCGCTCGAGCGCAAGGCAAAACAGCGCGCGAAGATCGCGGCATTCGAGCCGGATCGCGAGAGTCTGCTGTATGTGGCCGCGAGCGCTTTGCCTTATCACACGAGTGGCTATACCACGCGTACGCACGAGGTTGTCCGTGCGATGGCTGCAGCCGGCGCCCGTGTGCACACATTGACACGGCCGGGCTACCCGTTCGATCGCATCGATCGCCTCTGTGATGCGGCGGGTGCGCAGACGCAGGTTGGTGACGTGCGCTATCTGCACGCAGCGGGGCCGGCCAACAATCGTCCGGTCGTGATGTATGCGATGCAGGCGGCGCATGTGATCGCGCATTGGGCGAAACAGCATCGTGTTGCGGTGATTCACGCGGCGTCGAATCACGTGAATGCGTTGCCGGCGCTGCTCGCGGCGCGGCAGTTGGGCATTCCGTTTCAGTACGAAATGCGCGGCCTCTGGGAACTCACGCGCATCTCGCGGTTTCCGCGGTACGAAGGGCGTCAGGGCTTTCTGCAGGGTCTCGAACTCGAAGGCCTGGTGGCGCGCCATGCCGACCGCCTGTTTGTGATTTCGGAGCAATTGGGTCGCTTTGCGCGAGACCGATGGGGAGTCGATCAGGAGCGCATGTTCCTGCTGCCCAATTGCGTGGAGCCAGAGCGTTTCGCGTCTCTGGCTCAGCGGGGCATTGAAGCCGGCACGATCGGCTATGCGGGCTCCTTGATGGCCTACGAGGGGCTCGACACGCTGATCGATGCGGTGGCGCGACTGCGCGCGCGCGGTGCGCCGCCAAAGGTTGAAATCATCGGCGATGGCGAAGCGCGCAAAGCGCTCGAAGCACAGGCGCAGCGACTGGGCGTGTCCGAATATGTGCGCTTTCTCGGGCGCATGTCGCCGCAAAAAGCGCAGGAGACGTTGAGCCGGTGCGCGATCGTCTGTATTCCGCGCAAGCCTTTCAAGGTCTGCGAGATCGTGCCGCCCATCAAGCTCGTTGAAGCCATGGCGATGGGTAAGCCGGTCATCGTGCCGGATTTACCGGTGTTTCGCGATGAAATGGGCACGGAGCCCGCCGGCTGGTTCTTCAAGGCGGGCGATGCGGCCGATCTGGCACAAGTGATCGAAAGCGCGTTGGCCGATCGTACGGCGCTCGCTGCGCGCGGCGAGCAAGCAAAGGAATACGCGACCACGCAGCGTTGCTGGCGCGAATTTGTTATCAAGGCACTACCCAACAGGGCGGGGTGAGGGGAATGGTTGGCAGGGTCATAAGAAAGCTGGGTTCACTCGTCTACGACTATCCCGGCGTTGCGGAAGATGAGCCGCGCGCCGGGCGCTTCGGCCAGCTGAAAATCGCGCTCGTCACGGACTATTTCACGGCGGATTGTCTATCCGCTGAATGTCGTGTGCGCGTGATGACGCCGGCGAATTACCGCGACGTGATCGGCAACTGGAAACCGGATCTGGTGCTGGTCGAGTCGGCGTTTCACGGCGTAGATGGAAGCTGGCGCTATGAATTGGCAAAACAGCCGCGAACGTTGCGTCTCACGAAACCAACGGCCATTTTCCGTCTCGTGGATTTCGCGAAAAAGGCAGGCGTACCGACGGTATTCTGGAACAAGGACGATGGTCCTTTCTTCGATGCTTTTATCGAAGTGGCAAAGGTATGCGATTACGTCTTCACGACAGATGAAGCGTGTCTCGATCGCTATCGCCAGCAGGTGCCCGCACATGTTCCGGTGAACACCTTGATCATGCCGTATCAGCCTGCGTTTCATAGCTTCACGGGATTCAATTTCACGCGAAACGAAGTGTGTTTTACGGGCAGCTATTACCGCCGGATTCTCAACGAACGGCGCCGCTTTCTCGATATGGTGTTCGAGATCTGCGAGCACAACGAGATGCCGCTCAATGTGTTCGACCGCAATCACGACCGGCTATCACGCCATTTCGAGTTCCGCTTTCCCAGGACTGCCCAGATGCGCTTGCACGGCAAGGTGCCGCATCGCGAAACGGCTAACGTCTACAAATCGCACGCGGTGTCGATCAACGTGAATTCGGTGACGAGTTCCGAGACGATGTTTTCGCGCCGGCTGGTGGAAATTCTGGCATGTGGCGGCATTGCGGTGACCAATCCGAGCCGGGCTGTCGAACGCCATTTTCGCGACTTCTGTCACGTTGTGAATACTTATGAAGAGACGCGCGAACTCTTTGCGCGTTTGCGTCACGGGCCTTCGCAGGAGGATCGTGATCGCGCGGAGGCGGGTGCGAAATATGTGCGCGAGAATCACACCTGGGAACATCGGCTGGAAGAAGTCTGTGCCGTCGTGAAGCTCTAAGGAACGGATCACGATGCTTGCGTTGCTTTCCTGGTTTTGTCAGGCGGTGTTTCTTGTCGTCGTCGCCTATTTTGCGCTTTACGTGCTACTGGAATTGCGGGTCTTTCTGATTTCGCGAAAGGTGGAGCGGCGCAAATTGACTGAGCTTGCACATTCTTCATCGGAAGTCGAAGCGCATTGGTGGCCGTCGGTCAGTGTGTTGCTGCCGATTTGCAATGAATCGGAAGTCGTGGAACGTTTGATCGATGCGGCCTGCCGTTTGCGCTATCCGGCCGGTCTGCTCGAAATTCTGGTGCTGGACGATTCATCGGACGGCACGACCGCGCTGGCGTGCGCAAAGATTGAACATCACGCGGCGCTTGGCGTCGACATTCGCCTGATCAAGCGACACGATCGCAAAGGCTATAAGGCGGGCAACCTCGTCAACGGCATCCAGCAATCGCGTGGTGAGTTCTTTGCCCTATTCGATGCGGATTTCGTGCCACCCGCCGATTTTCTGCTCGAGACGATTCCGTGCTTTAAAGATCCGAAGCTTGGCTTTCTGCAAACCGGTATTGGTTACGAGAATCGGGACGTGTCGTTTCTGACGCGCTTCCAGGCGATGGAGATGGGCCATCAACAATACGTTACGGTTGGTCTGAGCGAAGACGGCGACATGGCTTCGCTCAGCGGTAGTTCATGCGTCTGGCGCAAAGTGTGTGTCGATGCGCTGGGCGGCTGGAACGCTTCGACGGTCACGGAAGACGTGGATCTGGGCTATCGCGCGCAATTTGGTGAATGGAAATACGCGTACTTGCGCAACGTGGTGTCGATGTCGGTGCTGCCTGAGACCATCAGTGCATATCGCATCCAGCGCGAGCGTTGGGGGCGCGGTTTGATACACAGCGGTTTCAAGCACGTTAAGCTGATGCTGCTGCAACGCATGCCGTTCATGAAACGCATGCATGCAATTTCCGTGATGTTTTCGTCCGTGCTGCTCGCATCGATTTACGTCTTGATTCTACTGAGCTTACCGCTCGCGTATCTCGTGCATTTCGATGGCGCGTTCATGCGCTGGGGCGCGATAGCATTCTTCGGTCTTGCGGTGTTGTGGGGGCTGGAAAATGCATTCGGTGCACGCCACGGCGCGCGCTTCGATGGCAAACGCAGCGCTGTTCAAGCGCTGTGGGACACCTATCGCTATATCGCCATGTTTTTGCCGATGGCCTGGTATTACTTTGTCGGTGGAGTGCGTGCGCTGTTCGGCGTATATGGCGATTTCAACCGGACGCCGAAAGGAAAAAGCGACGATCGGTCAATGATGCCGAGGATCAATGCCGTGTTGCTGGCAGGCGAGGTCTTCACCTTTCTCTATTCGGCGATTGCAGTTGTGATAGGCGTCCAACGCGGGAATTACTTTTTGATTCCGCTGAATGCGACCGTTTGTGTTGGATTTGGCATGGCACTGTATTGGTCGTGGCGGGAAAGGCGCATGTCCAGGCACGTATGAACGGGCAGAAATGCAAATTGCGCGTGACACGCCATGGCGACGAATCATGGCGGCAGATTGAAGGAGATCTGGCATGACGATGAGTATCAGTCCAATACACCCGGCAACTGAGCTGCTGGGTGAGTGCGAGGTAGCGCCGCGCGCACTCAGATTCCGTCCGGCCCGTCCAGGCGACGCACGGCTCTGCGCGCCGCTCATATTCGCGTCAGGCTCGCATGAGTTTGAGTTCTTTCTCGGTGTGTCGCCCGAGCGCTGCATTACCTTTCTCGCCTTTGCATTCGGGCTCGATGGCGGTCGTTTTTCATGGCGTCGCCATGAAGTCGCGGTCGATGCAAGCGGCGAGATCGTTGCGGTGCTGGCTGCGCATGACGGCCGTCGTATTCTCGCTGACGATCCGCACGTGGTCCTCACGCTGGTGCGTCACTTCGGCGTGTTGCGCACGGTGCCCATGCTGCTGCGCGGCCTTGTCCTCGAAACGGAATTGCCCAAGCCAAAGCGTGCCCAGACGCTCGTTGCACATTGCGCGACGCGTGAGGCATCGCGCGGCACTGGCGCCTTCAGCGCCTTGTTCACGCACGCGCTGGGGGAGGTCGCGCGTGGCCTGAATACGCCGGCGCGTGAAATCGTGCTCGATGTGCTGGTCAGCAACACACGCGCCGCTGCGCTCTACCGCCGCCTGGGTTTTGTCGACATACCACGCCGCAAGCCGCGCTCGAAGCGTTTGCCTGCCGAACTCGAATCGATCCGCATGCGTTTCGAGCCGCGTGCACACCGGTAGTTAGAAGGGAAGCATGGCTGCCGTGTATGCAACGTTCCTGTAAACTTGGCGGCGCATCGCACGCTTTCCTGCGTGCCCGCGCCCCAAGTCCAGCAACGTCCCGACCATGCTCCGATCCCTTGCCGCCCTGCTGATTTTCCAGTGTCTTGGCGAGAGCGTTTCATACGTTTTCTCGCTGCCCGTTCCCGGTCCCGTTATCGGCATGTTGCTGCTGTTCGCTTTCGCGATGATGCGGCCCGCCGCCGCCACCGCGATCGAACCCACTGCGCTCGAACTCCTGCGTCATCTCTCGCTGCTGTTCATTCCTGCGGGCGTGGGCATCATGGTGTCGGCGCAGGCAGTACGAGGCGAAGCGCTCGCGGTGATCGCGAGCCTGGTTTTGAGCACGACGCTCGGGATCGCCGTCACGGCGCTCGTCACGCGCGCATTGTTGCGCAGACAACGAAATCGCCATGCTGGGGAGGGCGCAGTGTGAACTCACATCTGCCGCTCGACAAACTCGACGCCATCTGGGTCTATCTCGCCGCGTCGCCGCTGCTTGGCCTCACGCTCACGCTGGTCGCGTATCTGATTGCGCTGAATGTGTACGCGCGCGCGAAGCATAATCCGCTGGCCAATCCCGTGTTGATTGCCGTGGCGATTGTGGTGATCGCGCTCAAGCTCACCGATACGCCGTATCGAACCTACTTTGAAGGCGCGCAGTTCGTGCACTTCCTGCTCGGCCCGGCGACGGTCGCGCTCGCGCTGCCACTTTATCGGCAGTGGGACAAACTGCGGCGCACCGCGCTGCCTTTGCTGGGCGGTCTGGTTGCGGGTTCGCTGACGGCGATTGTTTCGGCGGTGGGTATTGCGAAAGTACTGGGCGCGACGCCCCAAACGCTCGCGTCGATTGCGCCGAAGTCGGTGACGACGCCTATCGCCATGGCGGTCGCCGAAAAAGTCGGCGGTATTCCTTCGCTTACGGCGGTGCTCGTGATCTCGACGGGCGTGTTCGGTGCGGTAACGGCGCGCTTGATTTTGAACGTCGTCGGCGTGCGTGAAACCGAGGTGCGTGGTTTCGCGATCGGCGTGGCGTCGCACGGCATCGGCACCGCGCGCGCGTTTCAGGTGAGCGAGGAAATGGGCGCGTTTGCCGGGCTCGGCATGGGGTTGAATGGCGTGTTCACGGCGTTTGTCGTGCCGGTGTTACTGCCGATATTGCTGCGCTGGATATAGAGAGGATCGAGGCATCCGCGTGCCAGGGAATCGATGCCAGAGTCATGCGAATGAAGCACGTGGTTTTGCGAGTCTGCTCAGCTACACGTCAGCAAAGCTATCGGGTGCCTTGTTCATCATAGAAATGATGAACTACTACTTTCTGTGGACAAAGGCGAATAAGACCGCTGATGACAAGCTCGCGATGCTGTACAACTTTTTTACGCCAGATGACCTTGAGAATTGGCTGTCGAGTTGCCCTTTTGGAACTTCGCCGGACCCTGAACGTGAGTTAGAGAAACAGCGATCGGATTTTGAAGCTGCGCTAGTGGCTAAAGGATTTAAGGATGGCAACTGAGGCGAATGCGTCCCCCGTGCTCCTGAGAGGAATCATCACAGGTTTAACTAAACGGCAGGTTTCGTATGGGGCGGTATTTACGGAATCGGATAAGCGCAATATGGAGCGAACCGCGCTCGTCGCTGCGCTGGCCGGTCTCAACGATATCGCGCTCAATCTCAGCAACTCGTCCCAGTTCACGGATACCGTTGGGGATCTCGTTACGTTTAAGTTGGGAGATGAGGAAGTCCGGGCGTGGATCTGGCTGTCAGTATTCGAAAATGGCGACGAAGTTGAGGTTGTGGCGGAGCGGGTAGAGTCTGGGTGGATAGGTTACGCGATCAGGCGATGCAAGGATGGAATCTTGTCTGTTCACCCGCATTGTGAGCGTGGTAGTCGTGCGCTGCTCAAGTTCTTTCTGAAGTGGTCAGTCCTATTCTGGTCTGGATGCGCGTCCGTGTTCACGCTGATTCTGTTTCTTAGAACGATTGGTGATACCGAAGGCCTCGGCACGTTATACGAAGGTGTATTGCTTGCCTGGCTGGCCGTTGAAATTATGGCTGTATGTATCGGATATGGAATCTCACGAAGGTTCAAAAGACAGCTCCCCATGGCCAACAAGATATTCGCGACGTTTGGCTGGAAGAATCCTGCGAATATTGACCTCCCAAAGGCTTCAAGAAAACTCAAGGAAGCGGGTGACACGTGGAGAATGGGTAAGCTGATTTTTCGCTACCGTGAATCGTGAAGATTGGACAGGCGGGAGTAAGCCCGCTCTCCGAGATGGCAAAATTCATGGAGCGCGGGTTGAAGCTTCATAAAATTAAAGCCTCAGCTTTTCCCACCCGCAAACAACGCCCGCTTAACCTTCTGCAACGCCCCATAAGGCGTCACAAAATGCAGCAGGTTTTTCGCGATTCCGGCCCAGTCACGCCAGTTCAGCACATTCAGATAACGCGCCTGCAAACGCAGCGTCGAAGCGATCTGCTTGCGCCGCTTCGTCGCGCTGATACCGCCTTCGTTCAACTCGTAATACAGCCCAAGCTCCGGCAGATTCGCGCAGTCATAGCGCTCCATCAAACGCAGAAACAGATCGAGATCTTCAGCCGCCGGATACTGCAGCCGATAGTTGCCCACATCCAGCACCGCATCGATACGCAGCATCACAGAAGGATGCACGAGCGGCGAGCGCAACATGCGCGTCTTGCGCAGCGTGCGGGCATCGGCGGGCGGGCGCAGCATGAAGAGCGGGGCGCCCGCGCGCGTGACCACCTGCGTCCACGTCCCTAGCGCAGCAAGCTTCGGCTCCGCCTCCATCCGCACACGCTGCTTCTCAAGCCGCAGCGGCGCAGCAAGATCGCCCGCATCGATACGCGCTGCGTAGCGAAACCCACGCGCGGCCAGCGCATTCACACCCGCTTCGAGCGCCCGCTCGATACCGCCGTTCTTCGCCATGCGCAGCACTTCGATCTGCATGCCCGGCAGTTCAGGCGCGACGATAGGCGGCGTGCTGCCGTCATCGACCACGAGCGCATAGACAAGCGCGTCTTCGGCAAACGAAGCAAGCGTGCGATCGACATCGGCCTGACCGTTATAGGCGGGCATCAGCACGGCCACATCAGCAAGTGCGCCCGTGCGGGTCAGGTTCGAAGCAGCGGGAGAATTCATCATGAAGCCAGCTTGAAGCGGATGTAATAGAAGTTCACGCACGCCGCCGCGAGATAACCGATCGCGAGCCCAACCAGCGCGCCATACGCGCCCATGCGCGGAATCGCCACGAGGTTCACCGCGAACGCCACCGCGAGCGCGAGCAGCCATTTGGCGAGCAGGACGTATTTCGCCTGATATTTGAGCACCACCAGATTGCCGATCGCCTCGATGCCGGCGGGCAGCGAGAGCCACACGGCCCAGCGGAAGATGCCGATCGCTTGCGCGTAATCCGGCCCGAACACGCGATGGATGATGAAACCCGCGAGCGCGTCGAGCACCAGCGCACCCGCCACCATCAACGCAGCCGTCATCGCGAACAGACGCACCAGATTACGCTTGAGTTGCGCGGCTTCCTGCACGCGATAGACAAACGCGGGCGCGATGGTCTGCGAAAGCATCAGCGCAAGCGTGATCCAGTTTTCGTTGAGCTGTTGCGCGGCGGAATAACGCCCGAGATCGGCGAAAGAAATCGTGCGTTCGAGCATCAGCCGGTCGAGCTTCAGAAACAGATACATGCAGATCAGGCCGATCCAGAACACCGTGCCCGCCGTCGCGAAATGCCGGAAGAGCGTGCGGTCCACATGCCAGCCGAGCTTGCCGCCGTGACGGCTGCGGTAATACAGCACCAGCACCGCGCCGATGGCCGCCGATTCGATCGCCCACAGCCAGCCGAAGCTGCCCGGCATGAACGCCGCGCGCGCGAGCAGGAACACGAGCAGCGCCTTGACGATGGCGGTGCTCATGCTCGCCAGCAGCTGCGGCTTGCTGTACGTCATGCTCTGCAGCCACGCGTTGATGACGCCCACGAACGGTTCGCGAAACAACATCGTGACCGCGAGGCCTGCGAGCATCGCGCCGACCATCGGATCGGTCGCGCCCATCGCGATACCGCCCCACGTCACGAGCAACGCCACGGCCGACACACCGATGCGCAAGGCAAACGCGCTGCCGAGCACCGTGCCGGTTTCCTCGCGCGGTTTGTTGACAATGGTCGGCACGAGAATTTCGGCGCCGCAGACCCAGGTGATGGGCGCGAGCACCAGCAGCAGCGTGTTGGCGTACTGCCACTTGCCGAACGCATCCGGGCCGAAGTAGCGCGCCAGCACACCGCTGATGACGATGGCCACGGCTATCTGCGTGATGCGCTCGAGGCCCAGCCAGACGATGTTGGCGAAGGCGCGCGTGACGTCGGGGTTGGCGAAGCGTTTGAGGCTCAGCATGCGCGACGCTCGCCGTGAAGAGCGTGGGCACGGCGCGTGCGCACCTGCGGTCCCGTCATGCACGCCGGGTAGTACGCTGGGTCGCGCGTCGGCGCACACGCCAGCACGGGCGCGGATTTTGTCGTCTGGAAGAAACGGCGAGGCATTAAAATAGGTGCGTAACCTTCGGCGGATGCCGAAAACCCGCAATTATAGTTTGTAACGGATCCCTCTTTTCGTAACGGCCGGTCCCGTTCCGGTAGCAAAACATGTTACGAATAGACCCCCCGACTTTCCATCGCACGGTGAGCCTCATCATGATTTCTCAATCGATTTTCAAGGCCTATGACATTCGTGGCGTGATCGGCAAGACGCTCGACACGGATACGGCGTACGCCATCGGCCAGGCGTTTGGCAGCGAGGTGCGTGCGCAGGGCGGCGACGCGGTGGTGATCGCCCGCGACGGCCGTCTTTCGGGTCCGGATCTGTCGTCCGCGCTGGCTGACGGCCTGCGCGCCGCGGGCGTCGACGTCGTCAACGTGGGCATGGTGCCCACGCCGGTCGGCTATTTCGCGGCCAGCGTGCCGCTGAACCTGCCCACGGGCGAGCGCAGCGTCGATTCCTGCATCGTCGTGACCGGCAGCCACAATCCGCCCGACTACAACGGTTTCAAGATGGTCCTGCGCGGCAAGGCCATCTACGGCGAGCAGATTCAGGCGCTGTATCAGCGCATCGTCGACAAACGTTTCGAAACCGGCGCAGGCACCTATGCCGACTACGACATCGCCGATGAATACATCGCGCGCATCGTCGGCGACGTGAAGCTCGCGCGTCCGCTGAAGATCGTGGTCGACACCGGCAACGGCGTCGCGGGCGATCTCGCGCCGCGCCTGTTCAAGGCGATGGGTTGCGAGCTGGTCGAACTGTTCACGGACATCGACGGCAACTTCCCGAATCACCACCCGGACCCGGCGCACCCGGAAAACCTCCAGGACGTGATCCGCGCGCTCAAGGAAACGGACGCCGAAATCGGCTTCGCGTTCGACGGCGACGGCGACCGTCTGGGCGTGGTGACCAAGGACGGCCAGATCATTTACCCGGACCGTCAACTGATGCTGTTCGCGGAAGAAGTGCTTTCGCGCAACCCGGGCAAGCAGATCATTTACGACGTCAAGTGCACGCGTAACCTGGCGAAGTGGGTCAAGGCCAAGGGCGGCGAGCCGCTGATGTGGAAGACCGGCCACTCGCTTGTGAAGGCGAAGCTGCGTGAAACCGGCGCGCCGCTGGCAGGCGAAATGAGCGGCCACGTGTTCTTCAAGGACCGTTGGTACGGCTTCGACGACGGCCTGTACACGGGCGCGCGTCTGCTGGAAATCCTCGCGCGCGTGCAGGACCCGAGCAAGCTGCTCAACGACCTGCCGAACTCCACGGCCACGCCGGAACTGCAACTGAAGCTGGAAGAAGGCGAGAACTTCGCGCTGATCGCCAAGCTCCAGCAGAACGCGAAGTTCACGGGCGCGGACGAAGTCATCACCATCGACGGTCTGCGCGTGGAATACCCGGACGGCTTCGGTCTGGCGCGTTCGTCGAATACCACGCCGGTGGTCGTCATGCGTTTCGAAGCCGATAACGAAGCCGCGCTCGCGCGTATTCAGGCCGACTTCAAGCGCGTGATCCTGGCTGAGAAGGCCGACGCGAAGCTGCCGTTCTGAGCCTCGCCGGGCGCCTGAGCGCCTGAATTGCGCTTATCGCGGCGCCGTGCGGTTTTTCCGCCCGGCGCCGCGCCATTTGCGGCATCCGTTTTGCGATGGCCGTTTATGCTGGCGACTCCTGCGCGCGAGAGCGGGAAGGATTGGGAAGGGCCGGGAAGGCAGTTCTGGCGCTTATATCCGCACTTTTCCCCCGCTTTTTCGCTCAACTCCCCGCGGCGCGCTAAAATTGCGCACCTTTTTTAACCTGTCCGCCTGAATCAGTCCGAGTTTGCCTTGAGCGTGCAAAAGATCCTTATCGTGCGCGTGTCGTCGCTTGGCGACGTCGTCCACAACATGCCCGCCATCGCCGACATCCGGCGGCGGTATCCCGATGCCCAGATCGACTGGCTCGTCGAGGAAAGCTTCCAGTCGCTCGTCGAGCTGGTGCATGGCGTGCGCCGTGCCATTCCGTTTTCGCTGCGCCGCTGGCGCAAGCGCTTGCTGTCGGGCGCCAACTGGCGCGAGATCGGCGCGTTCCGCCGGGCGCTCGCTGCCGAAAAATACGATCTCGTGATCGACTGCCAGGGGCTGATCAAGACCGCCTGGGTCGCGAGCTGGGCGCGCGGGCCGCTGGTTGGCCTCGGCAATCGTACCGATGGCGCGGGCTACGAATGGCCCGTGCGTTTCTTCTACGACCGCTCGATCCGCATCGAGCCGCGCACCCACGTGGTCGAGCGCACGCGCCAGCTGGTGGCGGGCGCACTCGAACTGCCGCCGCCGTCGCCGAATGACGAAATCGACTTCGGTATCGACACGTTCCGCGCCGCCCAGGCGCTCGCGGGCCTCGGCCTGAACCTGCCGGTGCCTTATGTCGTGTTCGTGCACGCCACGTCGCGCGCCGACAAGCAATGGCCCGACGCTCACTGGATCGAGCTGGGCCAGGCGCTGGTGCGCCGTGGCGCGTCGCTCGTGCTGCCGTGGGGCAGCGAGTCCGAGCGCGCGACCAGCGAGCGCCTTGCGCGCGAGTTCGGCGAAGCGGCCATCGTGCCGCCGAAGCTGTCGCTGCCTGCCGTGGTCGGCCTGATCGACGGCGCGGCGGCCACCGTGGGCGTCGATACCGGCCTCGTGCACATCGCGGCGGCGCTGAAGCGCCCGACCGTCGAGTTGTACAATTTCGCGACCGCCTGGCGCACCGGCGGCTACTGGTCGCCGAATGTCGTCAATCTCGGCACGGCTGGCCAGCCGCCCACGCTCGCCCAGGTCAAGGGCGCGCTCGCGGGCTTCGGCCTGCTTTGAGTGGAACGCGCCATGAGCGCAAGCGCGCGGGGTGCGGCAACGTGCTCCAGCTTCTTTGTCGGAAAAGCCTGACAGGCTGCGGTGCATCAAGGCGCGCATTGCGGACCGTGGGGTATAAGGGGCGGCGCGCGCGGCGCCCGGTCCCGAAGCTACGAGCTCCGGCGCGCTGGCGCGCAACCCGGGTACCGGCGGTATCCGCCTCGCTGACAGCCTGCGCAACCGCGCGCGTCGGCGCCTCGATCCGCCGGACTTTCCCGCCAGGCATCCAGATCCATCGCTTCCAGAGGCGACCATGAACGAATCCCAGATCATCGAAATCACTTCCGCCGACTGGCAAGGGCAGTGTCTGCCGATGCCGCGCGAGCAACTGCTCGATGCGGTCGAGCAGGGCAAGGTGCTGTATTTTCCCAAGCTGGAATTCGCGATCGAAGGCGGCGAGCGCGCACTGCTCGATCCGGCCATCGCCGATCCCAAGCGCAAGAACATCAGCCTCGATCCGAACGGCGGCGCGCTGCACGGCGTGCTCGGCGATACGGTGACGCAGTCGGCCGTGCGCGCGCTGGTCGCGCGTTATCAGGCCTGTGCGCGCTCGCTCGTCGACGGTCTCTTTCCCGAGTACACCGGCAAGCTGCGCGTGGCGCCGACGAGCCTGCGTCTGCATCAGGTGGAAACGCGCGAAACCTCGTGGCGCAAGGACGATTCGCGCCTGCACGTGGACGCGTTTCCGTCGCGCCCGAACTACGGCGAGCGCATCCTGCGCGTGTTCACCAACGTCAATCCCAACGGCGCGCCGCGCGTGTGGCGCGTGGGCGAGCCGTTCGAGGACATGGCAAAGCGCTTTCTGCCGAACATCAAGGCGCAGATGCCGGGCTCGGCGTGGCTGCAGAACCTGTTGCACATCACCAAGTCGCCGCGCAGCGAGTACGACCATCTGATGCTCAATCTGCACGACGGCATGAAGGCCGATCTCGATTATCAGAAGGTGTGCCCGCAAGAGACCATCGGCTTTCCGCCGGGCAGCGTCTGGGTGTGTTTCTCCGATCACACCTCGCACGCGGTCATGTCCGGCCAGTTCATGATGGAACAGACTTTCTTCCTGCCGGCGAAGGACATGGTGCATCCCGAATGGGCGCCGCTGGGCATTCTGCAACGCCTCAAGGGCAAGGAACTGGTTTGATGCCGACGATGAGTACGAGCGCACCCGAAGCCCGCGCGGAGGCCCGATGCTAAGGGCGATTTATCGCGCGGCCTGGTGGCTGATCGCGCCGCTCGCGGTGCTGCGGCTGATGATCCGTTCGCGCCGCGAGCGTGGCTATCGCGAGCACGTCTGCGAGCGTTTCGGTCATAGCGCCGGGCGTCTGCCCGAGGACGACACGCCGCTGATCTGGGTGCATGCCGTCTCGGTCGGCGAGACGCGCGCGGCGCAGCCGCTCGTCGATGCGCTGCTGGCGGCGCGCCCCGATGCGCGCATCCTGCTCACGCACATGACGCCGGGCGGGCGCGCGACCGGCGAGCAACTGTTCGGCGATCGCGTGCTGCGCTGCTATCTGCCGTACGACATGCCGCATGCGGTGCGGCGCTTTCTGCGCACCTGGCGTCCCTCGCTCGGTCTCGTGATGGAGACCGAGGTGTGGCCCACGCTCATCGACGAATGCAAGCGCGCCGATGTCCCGCTCGTGCTGACCAACGCGCGCATGTCGGCGCGTTCGTTCAAGCGTGCGGCGAAGTTCGGCGCGGGCGCGCGCGAAGTGTTCGGCGGCTTTACGCGCGTGCTGGCGCAAAGTCCCGCCGATGCCGAGCGCCTGAGCACGCTGGGCGCGCGCAACGTGGCGGTGCTCGGCAATCTCAAGTTCGATATGGCGAGCCCGCCTGCGCTCGTCGCGCGCGGGCGCGACTGGCGCCGGGCGATCGGCACGCGGCCCGTGTGGGTGGCGGCGAGCACGCGCGAAGGCGAAGAGGAACTCGTGCTGGAGGCGTTCGCCGCACTCAAGGTGCCGGACGCGCTGCTGCTGCTCGTGCCGCGCCATCCGCAGCGTTTCGATGAAGTCGCGGGCCTCGTCACGCGCAAGAATTTCAAGCTCGAACGGCGCTCGCAGTGGGCGCCCGCGCCTTCGGTGGAAGGGCAGACGAACGTGCGCGCGTTGCCGCCGGACGTGAACGTGCTGCTCGGCGATTCGATGGGCGAAATGGGCGCGTATTACGCGGCCGCCGATCTGGCGTTTATCGGCGGAAGTCTGCTGCCGCTGGGCGGGCAGAATCTGATCGAAGCGTGCGCGGTGGGCACGCCGGTGCTGATCGGCCCGCACGTGTTCAACTTCACCCAGGCCACCGCCGATGCCGTGGCCGCAGGCGCGGCGCTGCAGGTGCAGGACCCGGCCGATCTGGCGCGCGCGCTGCGCGAACTGTTCGAAGACAAGTCGCGCCGCGTGACGATGGGCGCGGCGGCCTCCGCGTTTGCCGCGCGCCACCGTGGCGCGACGGCGCGCACGGTGGACGTGCTCACCACGCTGTTGCCCGAGCACGCTTCGGCGGCGCTCGATCTTTAAGCGCCGCCTTGACCGACTACGGTGCAAAGACTGCTGACGACGCTCAGGCCGTCAGCAGTCCCTTCTTCTCGATGAAGGCAATCACCTGATCGAGGCCGTCGAGCGCCTTGAGATTGCACATCACAAACGGACGCTCGCCGCGCATCTTCTGCGCATCCGAGGCCATCACATCCAGATTCGCACCCACCATCGGCGCGAGATCGGTCTTGTTGATCACCAGCAGATCCGATTTCGTGATGCCGGGGCCGCCCTTGCGCGGAATTTTCTCGCCGCCCGCCACGTCGATCACGTAAATCGTCAGGTCCGACAGCTCGGGGCTGAACGTGGCCGCGAGATTGTCGCCTCCCGATTCGATAAAGACGATATCGGCATCGGGAAAGCGCGTGAGCATCTGGTCGACGGCTTCGAGGTTGATCGACGCATCTTCGCGGATCGCCGTGTGCGGGCAGCCGCCGGTTTCCACGCCCATGATGCGCTCGGCGGGCAGGGCGCCCGCGACCGTCAGCAGACGCTGATCTTCCTTCGTGTAGATGTCGTTGGTGATGGCGACCAGGTCGTAGCGCTCGCGCATGGCCTTGCAGAGCATTTCGAGCAGCGTGGTCTTGCCGGAGCCCACCGGGCCGCCGACGCCGACGCGCAGCGGCGGCAGTTTCTTGGTGCGTGTGTTGTTCATGAGTCGTGCGATGCGGATGAGGTCGGTTGCGTCAGTGCGTCAGTTGCGGTCAGTTGCGTCAGGAGCGGAATAGCCGCGAATACTGCGATTCGTGCCGCGCGGACAGGATGCCGAGTTGCGGCGCAAAGGTATTGATCGACGCGGGCGGCGTGGCGAGCGCGCGGGCCACGGCGTCTTCGATGCGAGGCCGCAGCGCGACCACGATGCGCTGGCCCGCAAGCTGGCCGAGCGGCACGGCCTTCAGCGCCGCAGCCGTCTGGTTCTCGACCCAGCTGAAGGCGTAGGCCGCGAGCGTCGCCTCGGTGGAGGCCTCGTGCGCCCAGGCCGCGAATGCGAAAGCGGTGGGCTGCGCGATCGGCGTCATGCGTTCGAGCGTGGCGCGCCGCGTGGCATCGCCCCATTCCAGTTGCGCGCACAACTGACGCAGCGACCAGCCCATCTGCGCGGTCTCGCGACGCAATTCCGCCGATTCGCGGCTGGCGATGAATTCCGCGTTGGCGTCGATCAGCGCCTGGGTGGTTTCGGCATCGTGCGTGCGCCAGCGTTCGATCTGATGCGCGAGGTAGGGCAACTCGCCGGGCGCGAGCACGTTGGTCAGACCGTTGGCGATCCAGTGCGCGGCATCGTCGGCATTGGCGATCATGCCGATGTCGATGGCCGCTTCCAGACCCTGCGAGTAGCTGAACGCGCCAATCGGCAAGGCCGGCGAGGCCAGATGCAGCAGCGCGGTGAGTTCAGCGATGTTCATGGCTGTGATCGTGCGCGTGGCCGTCGCAGTGCGCGTGGTCGTGCCCGCAGTCGTGGTCATGCGCGTGGTCGTGCGAATGATCGTGCGAGTGTGCGTGATCGTGCGCGTGCCCGTGATGCTCGTCGAACACGCGCTGCGCGAGCGCGTAGTCTTCGGCAAAGGTTTCGTCGTGGCCATGCCGATGACCGCCGCCGTACGCGCCCGCTTCGGGCTGGAACGGCAACTCCGCGCGCTCGACCTGCGCGCCCAGGCGCTTGAGCATGTCTTCCAGCACGGGATCGGCTTCGAGCTTCAGTTCATCCGTGCCCACTTCCACGGGCGTGTGGCGGTTGCCCAGGTGATAGGCGGCGCGCGTGAGCGTGAGGCGCTCGTGCGCGCGCACGCGCAGCACGCTTTGCGCGGCCGCGATCACGCGCACGAGACCGCCATCGTCGGCGACCAGCATGTCCCCTTCGCGCAGGATCGTGCCGCGCGGCAGCACGATGCCGACTTCTTCGCCACTATCGAGCGTGGCCGCGAAGCGGCTCTTGCAGCGCATGTCGTACGGCAGCGTGAGCGTGGGCGCGCGCTTGACCAGCACGTTCGCGAGCTTTGCAGTGAGTCGTTTGTCGATCGTGCGCATATCAGAACTTCAAAATCGTCAGAACAGGAAATAGCGTTGCGCCATCGGCAGGACCGTGGCGGGTTCGCAGGTGAGCAATTGTCCATCGGCGACGACCTGATAGGTCTCGGGATCGACGCTGATCGACGGCTGCCACGCGTTGTGGATCATGTCGGCTTTCGTGACGTTGCGGCAGTTGCGTACCGCCACGATACGCTTTTGCAGACCGTAGCGCTCGGGCATGCCCAGATCGAGCGAAAGCTGCGAAACGAAGGTCAGCGAGGTCTGCGTGAGCGCACGTCCGCGCGTGCCGAACATCTCGCGATAATGCACCGGCTGCGGCGTGGGAATCGACGCGTTCGGGTCGCCCATCTGCGCGAGCGCGATCATGCCGCCCTTGAGAATGAGGGACGGTTTGATGCCGAAGAACGCCGGGTCCCAGAACACCAGATCGGCCCATTTGCCCGGCTCGATCGAACCCACTTCATGCGCGATGCCGTGCGTGAGCGCCGGATTGATCGTGTACTTGGCGACATAGCGTTTCGCGCGGAAGTTGTCGTTGCGCGAACTGTCCTGGGGCAGCGCGCCGCGTTGCACCTTCATCTTGTGCGCGGTCTGCCACGTGCGGATGATCACTTCGCCCACACGGCCCATTGCCTGGGAATCCGAAGAAAGCATCGATAGCGCGCCGAGATCGTGCAGGATGTCTTCGGCAGCGATGGTCTCGCGGCGGATGCGCGATTCGGCAAAGGCGATATCTTCGGCAATCGACGGATCGAGGTGATGGCAGACCATCAGCATGTCGAGGTGTTCGTCGAGCGTGTTGACGGTGTAAGGGCGCGTGGGATTGGTCGAGGAGGGCAGCACGTTCGCTTCGCCGCACACCTTGATGATGTCCGGTGCGTGGCCGCCGCCCGCGCCTTCGGTGTGATACGTGTGGATCGTGCGGCCCTTGAACGCGCCCACGGTGGCTTCGAGGAAGCCCGATTCGTTGAGCGTGTCGGTGTGGATCGCCACCTGCGTATCGGTTGCGTCCGCAACGCTCAGGCAGTTGTCGATGGCCGCGGGCGTCGAGCCCCAGTCCTCGTGCAGCTTGAGACCGATGGCGCCCGCCGCGATCTGTTCTTCCGCCGGTTCGGGCAGGCTCACATTGCCCTTGCCGAGAAAGCCCAGATTGATCGGCCAGCCGTCGGCGGCCTGCAGCATGCGCTCCATATGCCACGGACCCGGCGTGCAGGTGGTGGCATTGGTGCCCGTCGCCGGGCCCGTGCCGCCGCCGAGCATCGTGGTCACGCCGCTCGCCAGCGCCTCGTCGATCTGCTGCGGGCTGATGAAGTGAATATGCGTGTCGATGCCGCCCGCCGTGACGATCTGGCCTTCGCCCGCGATCACTTCCGTCGACGCGCCGATCGGAATCGTCACGCCCGGCTGCACGTCGGGATTGCCCGCCTTGCCGATGCGCCAGACGCGGCCGTCCTTGATGCCGATGTCGGCTTTCACGATGCCCCAGTGATCGAGGATCACGGCATTGGTGACGACGGTGTCGGCCACTTCGGCGTGCAGGCGCTGCGACTGGCCCATGCCGTCGCGAATCACCTTGCCGCCGCCGAATTTCACTTCATCGCCATAGACGGTGTAGTCGCGCTCGATTTCGATGAGCAGGTCGGTGTCGGCGAGACGCACGCGGTCGCCGGTCGTGGGGCCGAACATCTCCGCATAGGCGCGGCGGCCGATCTTCAAAGTCATATCGGATTCCTGATGAATTCGAAACGTGATGCAGGCGTGCCGCTCAGAGCGGGCCCATCACCTTGCCGCTAAAGCCATAGACGGCGCGATCGCCCGCGAGCGCAACCAGTTCGACGGTGCGTTCCTGGCCGGGCTCGAAGCGCACGGCGGTGCCTGCCGCGATGTTCAGGCGAAAGCCGCGCGTGGTCTCGCGATCGAACGCCAGCGCGTCGTTGACTTCGTAGAAGTGGAAATGCGAGCCGATCTGCACGGGACGATCGCCCGTGTTCGCAACCGTTACGGTCACGGTTTCGCGGCCCACATTGAGTTCGATTTCGCCATCGTCGATCAGCATTTCGCCGGGGATCATGGTGGGTTCCTCGCGGCTCAGGGAATCGGATGGTGAACGGTGACGAGCTTGGTGCCGTCGGGGAAGGTGGCTTCGACCTGGATGTCCGGGATCATCTCGGGCACGCCGTCTATCACGTCGTCGCGCGTGAGCAGCGTGGTGCCGTAGTGCATGACCTCGGCGACGGTCTTGCCGTCGCGGGCCGCTTCCATCAGCGCGGCGCTGATGAAGGCCACCGCCTCGGGGTAATTGAGCTTGAGGCCGCGGGCGCGGCGCCTTTCGGCGAGCAGCGCGGCGGTGAAGATCAGGAGCTTGTCTTTCTCGCGTGGCGTGAGCTTCATCGTTCTGGGTCTTGGGTGTTCGCTGTGTATCGCTGTGTGCTTTTCTCGCGCGCGGGCGGCAAGGCTGATGCAAAGCGAGTACGCGCGCGCTCTGGATTTGCGCCAGATCAGCTTACGGGAGCCAGGTTACGGCCAGCTTGCAGCCTCGCACGCAAAACGCGCGAATCAGTGCAAGCTGACAGCAAGGGTTGTGCCAATGAAGGGGACAGCGTGAATGCACCATTTACAGCGCTGGAGCGCACTGTAATGGCGTTTTTGTGAGGCGATGTTGTGCATCGGCGCGTGGGTGCGCGCCGTGATGGTGCGTGGGTGCGTGGGGCTTACGTCGTCCAGAGACGCAGCGGCGCACTCTTGACGCCGTGCACGAACGGGCGCAGTTGCGACCAGCATTGCGCCAGCGTGTTCTGCAGCGGTTCCATCGAGCGGGCGACCACGCGCACGAGCAGCACGCCCGGCGCGACACAACTTGCGCCCGAGCGCAGCGCATCGTCGAAGGGCAGCGTGGCGGCGAGGTCTTGCGCGAGCGCGTCGTTGCACGCGGGCCCTATCGCCCACAGCACGCCGAAAGCGGGGTAGCCCGCGAGACCTTGTGGCGCGTCGCGCAGGGGATCGGCGGCGTCGATCAAGGCGCGCTCGAACCAGAGCAGTTGTTCTTCGGCTTCGGGCGTCGCGTCAGGTGCCCCCGCGCGCACGACGCGCGTGAGCGAGCGCACCATGCCCGCCGACCAGCGCTCGCCCGCCGCCTGGCGGCCAAGCTGCATGGCATCCCAGCCGATGGCGGTGGCGCCTTCGCCGAGCGTCAGCGCGAAGTCCAGTTCGGCGTGGGCGTGATCGAAGACGAGATTGTTCTGCGGCAGCCAGTCGAGTTTCGCGC
Organism: Paraburkholderia sp. Ac-20340; assembly: GCF_017104965.1. Classification (GTDB taxonomy): domain Bacteria; phylum Pseudomonadota; class Gammaproteobacteria; order Burkholderiales; family Burkholderiaceae; genus Paraburkholderia. The sequence goes on along the minus strand of NZ_JAAGPR010000002.1, from coordinate 152,815 downwards.
CGGCGCCCAGGCGCACGTCGATGCGCTGGCGCGCGACGCGGCCGTTCGATTTGTACCACTTGGTCGCGCCCGGTGTGGTGACGACCGCATGCGCGCCATCGCCGACGTTGACGTCGATATCGAGCCGGTCGCCGCCCGCGATGCCGGCTGGCGGATGCACGATGACCGCGTGGCAGATCGCATCGCCTTCAGGGTAGAGCGGTCGTTGCACGCGCAACGGCCCGACGTGCAGCCGGTGCGTGAGCGCAGTGCGCGCTTCCTTCTGCAGCTCGAAGCCGAGTTCGAGTTTCGCGACCCATTCCGGCGGGGCGATGTTGCGCAACGTGGTGTTGGCGAGCGCGGCGTGATCTTCGTGGAGCGACATGCGCGATGAAGTGCGAAAGCTAGGACAGGTGGCGAGGATAGCACGCGTGCCAATGGGCGCCGATCGGACGAAAATCAGGCGCCGGGAAGCCGGCGCGCGCGTAGCAGTCCTTTTTTCGCTGGCCCCTCAAACCGCAATCAACTCGCGCACGCCATCCGCATCCATCTGCGCGCCTTCACCGCCGGCCACAATCTCGCCGCGACTCATCACCCAGTAGCGGTCCGCAATCGCCTTCGCGAAGTCGTAATACTGCTCCACCAGCAGCACGGTGAGATTCATCTCTTCCACCAGCCTGCGCAGCGTGCGCCCGATATCCTGAATGATCGACGGTTGAATGCCTTCGGTCGGTTCGTCGAGAATCAGCAGTTGCGGATCGCTCATCAGCGCGCGGCCGATCGCGAGTTGCTGCTGCTGCCCGCCGGAAAGATCGCCGCCGCGTCGCGCCTTCATATCCTTGAGCACGGGAAAGAGCGTGTAGATATGCTCGGGCACGCCTTTAGGCATGCGCTTTTTGCTCGCCGCACCCACGAGCAGATTTTCTTCGACGCTCAGGCGCGGAAAAATATCGCGGCCTTGCGGCACATACGCAAGCCCCTGCGCGACACGCGCATGCGTCGGCAGTTTCGTCAGCGCATGCTCGCCCCAGGCGATCGTGCCGCTTTTGGTCGGCACCACGCCCATCAGGCAGCGCAGCAGCGTGGTCTTGCCCACGCCGTTGCGGCCGAGCAGCACGGTCAGTTCGCCTTGCGGCACCGTCATCGAGACATTGCGCAGGATGTGGCTGCCGCCGTAATACTGGTTCAGCGATTCGATATTCAGCATGGCTAAAGATATCCGTTGATATCCGGTGGTGACGCATTTAGCGTCCCAGATACGATTCGATCACGGTTTCGTCGCGTTTCACTTCGTCGAGCGTGCCGTGCGCGAGCACGCGGCCCTCGGCCATCACCGTGACGCGGCCAGTCTCGCCTGCCAGCGCGGCGACAAACTCCATGTCGTGCTCGACCACCATCATCGAGCAACTGCCGCGCAGACGGTTGAGCAGGGCGGCCAGTTCCATGGTTTCGTCGTCGGTCATGCCGGCGGCCGGTTCGTCGAGCAGCAGCAGTTGCGGCTTTTGCATCAGCAACATGCCGATTTCGAGCCGCTGTTTCTGCCCGTGCGAAAGCTCGCCCGCCAGACGCCGCGCGTCGCTCTCCAGCCGGATGATTTCCAGCGTCTGCTCGATCTTCGCCTGGGCGTCGCGGTCGAGCCGCGCGCGCAAGGTGGCGAACCAGCCTTTATCGGCCTTCATCGCCAGTTCGAGGTTTTCCCACACCGGATGCTGCTCGAACACGGTCGGCTTCTGGAACTTGCGGCCGATGCCCGCGCGCGCGATCGACGGTTCGTTCATGCGCGTGAGGTCGAGCGTCTGGCCGAGAAAGACCTTGCCGGAATCGGGCGAAGTCTTGCCGGTGATGACGTCCATCATCGTGGTCTTGCCCGCGCCGTTCGGGCCGATCACGCAGCGCAACTCGCCCGCGTCGATGGCGAGCGACAGCTGGTTGAGCGCGCGAAAGCCGTCGAAGCTCACGGTCACGTCTTCCAGATAGAGGATCGTGCCGTGCGAGATGTCGATGGCGCCGGGCTCCACCACATGGCCCATGCTGGCCACACCCGAAACGGTCAGCGTGTCCGCTTCGTCGAACGGGTTGTGATTGAGCGGGTCGTTGAGCAAAACGTGTCCGTTCATGCGCGTTTGCCTCCGAGACGTTTCATCGCCGCTTCGATCAGGCCCATGATGCCGTTGGGCAGCAACAGCGGCACCAGCACGAAGATGAGGCCGAGAAAGAACAGCCAGTATTCGGCGAAATAGGCCGTGAAAAAGCTCTTTGCGCCATTGACCGCGAAGGCGCCGATGATCGGGCCGATCAGCGTGCCGCGTCCGCCCACGGCCACCCAGATCGCCATTTCGATCGAGTTGCCCGGCGACATTTCACTCGGGTTGATGATGCCGACCTGCGGCACGTAAAGCGCACCGGCAATCCCGCACAGCACGGCCGAAAGCGTCCAGATAAAGAGCTTGTAGCCGAGCGGGCTGTAGCCCAGAAACATGAGGCGAGTCTCACCATCGCGCACGGCGGTCACCACGCGGCCGAGCTTTGAGGTGACGATCGCGCGCGCCCCGAGAAACGCGAGCACGAGCACCGCGAAGGTCATCAGGAACAGCACGGTACGCGTGCCCGGATGCGTGATCGGCATGCCCGCGATGCGTTTGAAATCGGTGAAGCCGTTATTGCCGCCGAAGCCCGTTTCGTTGCGATAGAACAGCAGCATCGCGGCGAAGGTCATGGCCTGCGTGATGATCGACAGATATACGCCTTTCACGCGCGAGCGGAACGTGAAGAAGCCGAACACCCACGCGACCACGGCGGGCACCAGCACGACCAGCAGCAGCGCGACGCCCAGGTGCTGCGTGCCCTGCCAGTACCACGGCAGCGAATGCCAGTCGAGAAACACCATGAAGTCGGGCAGATCGCTGCCGTATTTGCCGTCATGGCCGATCTCGCGCATCAGATACATGCCGATGGCGTAGCCGCCCAGCGCGAAGAAAAGACCATGGCCGAGGCTCAGAATGCCGCAATAACCCCAGACGAGATCGAGCGCGAGCGCAGCAATCGCGTAGCACATCAGCTTGCCCACGAGCGTCATCGTGTAGGCGGAAAGGTGCAGCGCGCTCGATTGCGGCAGCACCAGCGCGCACAGCGGCACGCCCACGCCCATCGCGACGATGAGCGCGATCAGCGCAAGCCACGCGCGGCGCGAGAGCAGGGCGGGCCGCGCGGGCAGGCCGAGCGCGAAGGTCTCGGCGGCGCTGTCGTGCGCGCCGAGCGTATGACGCGGCGAAGTGGAAGTGGCGACAGTCATGTTCAAGCCTCCGCGCTACGGCCCTTGAGGGCGAACAGCCCCTGCGGACGCTTCTGGATAAACAGCACGATCAGCACGAGCACGGCGATTTTCGCGAGCACCGCGCCCCAGAACGGCTCGATCGCTTTCGACACCAGCCCGAGGCCGAAACCGCCGATCACCGTGCCCGCGATCTGCCCCACGCCGCCCAGCACCACGGCCATGAACGAATCGATGATGTAGCTCTGGCCCAGGTCCGGCCCGACATTGCCGATCTGCGACAGCGCGCAGCCGCCCAGACCCGCGATGCCCGCGCCGAACGCGAACGCCCACGCATCGACGCGTGCAGTACGCACGCCCACGCAGGCGGCCATGCGGCGATTCTGCGTGACGGCGCGCACAAAGAGGCCCAGGCGCGTCTTCGTCAGCACGGTCCACGCAATGCCCACGACGATCAGCGAGAACGCCAGAATCGCGAGCCGGTTGTACGGCAGGATGAGGTTCTGCATCACGGTCACGCCGCCGCTCATCCAGGCGGGGTTTTCGACCTGCACGTTCTGCGCGCCGAACAGCATGCGCGTGGCCTGAATCAGGATCAGGCTGATGCCGAAAGTGGTCAGCAGCGTCTCCAGCGGACGGCCATAAAGATGGCGGATCACCAGCCGCTCGATCACCGCGCCGATCAGTGCCGCCGTGATGAACGAAGCCGGAATAGCCAGCAGCGGATACCAGTCGAATGCGCCGGGCGCGTAGCGCTGGAACAGCGTCTGCACCACATACGTTGCGTACGCACCGATCATCAGGAACTCGCCGTGCGCCATATTGATGACGCCGATCAGCCCATAGGTGATGGCAAGACCGAGCGCCGCGAGCAGCAGCACGCTGCCAAGCGACAGCCCCGCGAACAGCGTGCCGAAGATTTCGCTGCGGCGCTGGATCGAATCGAGCGCTTCGATGCCTTGCTGCGCGGTGGCGCGCACATCGGCATCGGGTTCGTTGAAGGCGCCGCTCGCGTTCTTCGCAACCAGCGGACGCAGCAGTTCGTACATGTCCAGATCGTGGCGCGCCGCGACCAGCTTCGCGGCTTCGAGACGCGTCGCCGTGTCGGGGTCGTGCAGCGCCGTCATGGCCCAGAGCGTGTCGAGACGGCGCTTGAGCGCGGGATCGGTTTCCTTCGCGCGGGCCGCGTCGATCATCGGCTTCATCGACGGATCGGGGTTCTTCAGCAATTCGGCGATGGCGGCGCGGCGCGTTTGCACATCGGGCGCCGCGAGTTGCAGGCCCGAAAGCGCGCCCGCGACCTTGGAGCGCAACTGGTTGTTGAGCGTGATCGGTTGCGCGCTGGCCGCCACATTCGCGGCGACGGCTTTGCCCGTTGCGGCGTCGTGCGCGCTTTGGCCATCCGTGCCGTCCTGAACCAGCACTTCGCCGGCGTCCGTCGCGGTGACGTTGTCTTCCGATAAGGCCTTCAGGAGTGCGAGCGAAGCAGCGTCGTGCGTGGCGATGAGTTTGTCGATGGCCGCGGATTTCGCGTCGAAGTCATCGGCGCCGAGCGGCGCGACATCGGCGGCTTCGAGCGCATGCGCGCTTGCGCCAAACATCGCAAAGAGCGCAGCGGCGGCGAGCGCATGGCGCAGCCCCGTGCGGGCAAACCTCGAGAATGAGAGAGCCATGATGTTTTCTTCTTGATGCGGGGCGCGCGGCAAGGTGCAGTCGAACAGCAGTCGAACTGCAGTCGAAGTACGCTGCCGCGCGTCCCGTCGGGCAGATCACGCGCTTCACGCAAGCCGCTATGCGTGAAGCGCCGGTGCTTCAATCGAACATCGCCGGCTTGTTATGCCGTGCGCGAACGGCGCAGGAATGCGGGCAGCACGTCTTGCGTCACGACATCGGGCTTGCCTTCGTTGCCGGCGATAAACGGGCTCCACGGCTGCGCGCGAATCGCCGTTTTGGTCTTCCACACCACGTTGAACTGACCGTCGCCGCGAATTTCGCCGATCATCACCGGCTTGTGCAGATGGTGATTGCCGTCCATTGTCAGCGTGAAGCCCGAAGGCGCGGCCACGCTCTGGCCGATCATCGCCGTGCGAACCTTGTCGACATCGGTGCTCTTGGCCTTCTCCACGGCCTGCTTCCACATATGGATGCCGACAAACGTCGCTTCCATCGGATCGTTGGTGACGCGCTTCGCGCCGCCCGGCAGGTTGTTGGTCTTCACCCAGGCTTCGAACTGATCCTTGAACTTCGTGTTCTGCGCGCCCTTCACCGACATGAAGTAATTCCACGCCGCCAGATGGCCGACGAGCGGCTTCGTGTCGATGCCGCGCAGTTCTTCTTCGCCCACCGAGAACGCCACCACCGGCACGTCCGTGGCCTTGATGCCCTGATTGCCGAGCTCCTTGTAGAAGGGCACATTCGAATCGCCGTTGATGGTCGAGATCACCGTGGTCTTGCCGCCTTGCGAGAAGGTCTTGATGTTCGCGACGATGGTCTGATAGTCGCTATGACCGAACGGCGTGTAGACTTCCTGAATATCGCTGTCCTTCACGCCCTTCGAGTGCAGGAAGGCGCGCAGGATCTTGTTGGTCGTGCGCGGATACACATAGTCGGTGCCCAGCAGGAAGAAGCGCTTGGCGCTGCCGCCTTCGGCGCTCATCAGATATTCCACCGCCGGAATGGCCTGTTGATTGGGCGCTGCGCCGGTGTAGAACACGTTGCGCGACATTTCCTCGCCTTCGTATTGCACCGGGTAATAGAGCAGGCCATTGAGTTCTTCGAACACCGGCAGCACCGATTTGCGCGACACCGACGTCCAGCAACCGAACACGCACGCCACCTTGTCCTGCGTGAGCAACTGGCGCGCTTTCTCGGCGAACAGCGGCCAGTTCGACGCCGGGTCCACCACCACGGGCTGAATCTGGCGGCCCATCACGCCGCCGTTTTTGTTGATGTCGGAGATCGTCATCAACGCGGTGTCTTTGAGCGAGGTCTCGGAGATCGCCATCGTGCCCGAGAGCGAATGCAGAATGCCGACCTTGATGGGGCCGCTGCCCGTGTCGGCGTGTGCGAAGGGCACGCGCCCTGCGACTGCGAGTGCGCCCGACATCGTCCCGAATTTCAACAGACTGCGACGTTTCATTGCATTGCCCCTATGGGTGAAGTCATGGTCGTGGCGCATCTGGTTATGCGCCGCCTGTTCGAGTCAGCGTATTGCCTTGTTGTGTTGCAGCGTTGCGGGGCTATTACTGCAAGGGTTGTGCCAGTCACTTGAATCAGCGCGACACCGGCAGCAGCAAGGCATGGACGCTGTGCATGACGTGCTGCGCGGCGCAAAAAGGCGGGCGAATCTGGTGCAGCGGGACGCATGTTCGGGCGCGTTGCATCGTTGCAGTGCGCCATCGCAAAGCGCCGCGGTGCATGACGATGCGTAGTGCTTATGCGGGTGTGCAGACGCGCTGCTTCGTTGTGCATGTGCATGTGCGCGGGTGTCTGCCTACACTGAAAGTCGATGCTGTCTGTCTGACGCAGCCGCGAAGCGCTGACGACGTTGCCGTGCAATGCCAGGCTCACCGAACCCAAGGAGATGCAGATGAATGCCAGCCTGCCCGATCTGTCCGCGTTCTGGATGCCCTTCACCGCGAACCGGCAGTTCAAGAGGGCGCCGCGCCTGCTGGTCGGCGCGAAGGGGATGTACTACACGTCGCACGACGCCCGGCAAGTGCTGGACGGCACGGCCGGGCTCTGGTGCGTGAACGCGGGGCACTGTCGCGAGGAAATCGTCGCGGCGGTGAAAGCGCAAGCCGAGGAAATGGATTTCGCGCCGACTTTCCAGATGGGCCACCCGATCGCCTTCGAAGCGGCGGAGAAGATCGCGAAGCACACGCCCGGCGATCTCAAGCACATCTTCTTCACGAACTCGGGATCGGAGGCGGTGGATACGGCGCTCAAGATCGCGCTGGCGTTTCATCGCGCGCGCGGCGAAGGGCAGCGCACGCGTTTCATTGGGCGCGAGCGCGGTTATCACGGCGTGGGCTTCGGCGGGATTTCGGTGGGCGGCATCGCGCCCAATCGCAAGATGTACTCGGGGCAGTTGCTGCCCTCGGTCGATCATCTGCCGCATACGCTCAATATTCGCGAGGCCGGATTCACGAAGGGCCAGCCCGTGTGGGGCGCACATCTCGCCGACGATCTCGAACGCCTGTGCGCGCTGCACGACGCCTCGACGATCGCCGCCGTGATCGTCGAACCGGTGGCGGGCTCGACCGGCGTGCTGATTCCGCCGCAAGGCTATCTGCAGCGTCTGCGCGAGATCTGCGACAAGCACGACATCCTGCTGATCTTCGACGAAGTCATCACCGGCTGGGGCCGCCTGGGCGCGCCGTTCGCGTCCAATTACTTCGGCGTCACGCCCGATCTGCTGACGATGGCCAAAGGCACCAACAACGCCGCCGTGCCGATGGGCGCCGTGGCCGCGAGCGCGCGCATTCACGACCAGATCGTGGGCGCGGCGCCTGGCGGCATCGAGCTATTTCACGGCTACACGTATTCGGGGCATCCGGTTGCGGCGGCGGCGGCCTGCGCGACCATCGACCTCTACGAGCGCGAAGGTCTGTTCGGCCGCGCCGCGCAGAGCGCGCCGATCTTCGAGCGCGAGATCCACAAGCTGCGCGGCGAACCGCATGTAATCGACGTGCGCAATCTGGGGTTGGTGGGCGGCGTGGAACTGGAGCCGCGCGAAGGCGCGCCCGGCGCGCGCGCCTACGAGACCTTTGTGCGCTGTTATCAGAAGGGCGTGCTGATCCGCTATACGGGCGATATCCTGGCGTTTTCGCCGCCGCTGATCGTCGACGAAAAGCAGATCGAGGAGATTTTTTCGACCGTCGCGCTGGTGCTGCGCGAAGTGGATTGAAGGCGCGCCCGCAATGAAAAAGGGCGCGGCCTGTGCAAGCCGCGCCCTTTGCGTGTTGTGATCCGGCGGATCGTGCCGCGATCAGTAAGTCGGCACCTTCGGGTCGACCTGACGCGACCAGGCGTCGATGCCGCCTTGCAGATTGAACACCTTCGTGAAGCCGCGCGATTCCAGGAACATCGCAACCTGGGCGCTGCGCGCGCCGTGATGGCAGATGCAGACGACTTCGGCTTCGTCGTCCAGTTCTTCGCTACGCGCGGGAATCTGCGCCATCGGGATCGAGACGATGCCGTCGATCTTCGCCGTTTCGATTTCCCACGGCTCGCGCACGTCGAGCAGGATGGGCGCGGGGCGCGACGAGTCGGCGAGCCATTCGGCGAGGGCGGGGGCGGTCAGGATCTGCATGAAAGACTCAATCTGATGAAGTGTTGACGCGGCGGGCGTGAAACCCGATTTTAGAACTTGAAGCGCGACGGCTGCACGGCGTTTTCGAGGGCTTCGACCCAGGTTTCGAAAACGCTGGCGATGCGGTACTGCTTGTCGTCCATGCGCGTGATGATCTGCGCTTCCATCACCGGCGCGCTGCCGACGAACGCCGCCAGGCGGCCGCCCACCTTCAGTTGTTCGAGCAGTTCCTGCGGCACGACCGGCAGGCCGCCCGAGACGCAGATCACGTCGAAGGGCGCATTCGCCGCCCAGCCGCGTGCGCCGTCGCCTTGCACGACTTCGGCGTTCAGCACGCCGTTCTTGACGAAGTTCGCGCGGGCGAATTCGGCGAGTTCGGTGTCGATCTCGACCGTCACGACCTTCTGTGCGCGATGCGCGAGCAAAGCCGCCATGTAGCCCGAACCGGCGCCGATTTCCAGCACGCTTTCGTGCTTCTTCACCGCGAGTTCCTGCAGCACGCGGGCCTCGACGCGCGGCGGCATCATGTGCTGGCCGTTGGGCAGCGGCACCTGAAGGTCGGCGAAGGCGAGATCGGCGTAGGCCGCGGGGACGAAGTGCTCACGCTTGACGACCGAAAGCAGATTCAGCACGTCCTGGTCGAGCACCTCCCAGGGGCGGATCTGCTGTTCGATCATGTTGAAACGCGCTTTTTCGATGTTCATGGTGACTTGGCGTTGGGTTCTTGCGGATTCGGGGCAGGGGCCCGGCGCGGCGCTGGCGACGCCATTCAGACGCGACGTCGCATAAAAACAGTGCTAGGCAACCGCGAGATTGTACCAAAGGGTTTTTGCGGCGCGCCTTGCGGCCGGCACGGGAAAACGCGCATCGGGCGGCGCACGACTGGCCATTCGGATGAGTACCGCGCCGCGCCCCGGACAGCGAAACTGGCAGCGTGTTTAACCCGCTGCAAGGAATCCGCATGTCCAATGTCATACAGATGAATTTCGCCGCCGCGTCCACCATCACGCGGCGAAGCTGGGGAATGGGCGCAAGCGCCGTGGTGCAGGTTCGCGTCGATACGGCCGCGCACGAGGTGTGGTTTGGCGCAAACGGGCGGGGGGCGCGTAGCGAAACGCGCCCCGTCATGATCGGCGGGGCGCGGTTTGCACGAGGCGCGCCGCGCAGTCAGCCGGGGTGAAGCCCGTTCACTGCCCCAGATAAACGAACTTGCCGCCGCGGATCGTGCCCATCACGCTCGCGCGCTGGTCGAGGCCCACGTGGTCTTTTTCGCTGGTGTTGACCATGCCGTTGGGCACGACCACTTCGTGCGCGTGCTCAAGCTCGCTGCGCAGCGCCACGCGAAACGCCTCCGTGCCCGGCTGCGCGGTCTTGAGCGCGCGCGTAACCGCATCCTGCAAACGCGGATATACGCCCGCCGCGTCGCCTGCGAACTGCGTGACCGTGCCGGGTCCGTACTTCGCCTCGTAGGCGTCCACGAAAGCCAGTGCGGCTTTCTGCGCGGGTTGATCGGCGGGCAGGGTGCGCGCGACCACAACGGGCTGGGTCGGGAACAGCGTGCCTTCGACGTCCTTGCCGCCCAGCTTGATGAACTCGGGCGTGGCGATGCCGTGCGTCTGGTAGATCGCGCCCTTATAGCCGCGCTCCACCAGCGTGCGCTGCGGCAGCACCGTCGGCGTGCCCGCGCCGGCAATCAGCACGGCGTCGGGCCTGGCGGCGATCAGCTTGAGGATCTGGCCGGTCACGCTTGCGTCGGTGCGGTTGAAGCGCTCGGTCGCCAGGATCTGGATATTGCGTTCCTTCGCGAACTTCGTGAATTCGTTGAGCCAGCTATCGCCGTAGCTGTCCGCGAAGCCGATAAAGCCCACGGTCTTGACGCCGTGCGCGGCCATGTAGCGCGTCATGACGTCGGCCATCGCGGCATCGGTCTGCGCCATCTTGAAGGCCCAGACGCGCGCGCCTTGTTGCGGTTCGACCACGGAAGCCGAACCCACGAGCGTGATCATCGGCGTTTTGCTTTCGGCGATGGGGTCGAGCGCGGCCAGCGCCGCAGGCGTGATATTCGGCCCGACGATCACATCCACATGGTCTTCGTTGATCAGCTTGTGGATGTTGCGCACGGCGGCGCCGGGATCGGAGCCGTCGTCGAGCACGATGTAATCGGCCTTTTGCCCGGCGATGGTCGGGGGCCACATCAGGATCGCATTCTTGCTGGTGATGCCGATCGCGGCGGCGGGGCCGGTGCTCGACAGGTCGATGCCCACCTTCAGGTCGGCGTGCGCGGCGGGGGCGACGGCGCCCAGCGCGAGGGCGGCGGCCAGCGCGAGCGGACGCAGGGACGAACTCAGACGCAGATACGACTTCATGCAGCGGTCTCCAGGAAGGAAAAAAGCGAGAAGTGTTCTAGTTATCTAGTGGTACATCGGCTGCATCGAACGGTGTGCGGCCGCCGCCGGGCCTGCGCCCGGCCGCGCTTTTACTGTTGTTAAAGCTCGTAACTCTCGTGCTCGCCCTTGAGCGCCTGCTCGATGAGCTTGCGGTTCAGGCTCGGCGAGAGCAGTTCGACCAGCGTGTAGACATAACTGCGCAGATACGCGCCCTGCTTGAGCGCCACGCGCGTCACGTTGCTGCCGAACAGGTGGCCCACGGGCACGGCGCGCAGATGGCGGTCGCGCTCGGCGTTGAAGGCGATGTCGGCCATGATGCCTACGCCCAGACCCAGTTCCACATAGGTCTTGATCACGTCGGCGTCGATCGCTTCGAGCACGATATCCGGGGACAGACCGCGCAGGCGGAACGCCTCGTTGATCTTGGTGCGGCCCGCGAACGCGTTGTCGTAGGTGATCAGTGGATATTGGGCCAGATCGTCGAGCGAAAGCGGCTTGCGCTCGAGCAGCGGGTGATCGGGCAGCATCACCGCGACGTGGTGCCAGGTGAAGCAGGGTAGCGAAACCAGTTCCTTATAGTTGGAGATGGCTTCGGTTGCGATCGCGAGATCGGCCTGATCGTGCAGCACCATTTCCGCGACCTGCGTGGGGCTGCCTTGCAGGATCGACAGATGCACCTTCGGGAAGCGCCGCTTGAATTCGGCGATGGCCGCCGGCAGCGAGTAGCGCGCCTGCGTATGGGTGGCGGCGATCACGAGGTTGCCTTGATCCTGGGCCGCGTAGTCCTTGCCAACCCGCTTGAGGCTCTCCACTTCCTGCAGAATACGCTCCACCGAGGCGAGGATGATCCGGCCCGGTTCCGTGAGCGAGCGCACACGCTTGCCGTGACGCGTGAAGATTTCGACCCCTAATTCGTCCTCCAGCTCGATGATCGCCTTCGAAACGCCTGGCTGGCTTGTATACAGTGCCTTGGCCGCTTCGGTGAGATTGAAGTTCTGGCGCACGGCCTCGCGCACGAAGCGGAACTGGTGGAGGTTCATATATAACCCCTTGGCATATCAACCTGATTTTTAGATCGTTTGAAATATAAGGCGAGTTTATTACCATTTCCCCAACTTTTCCAATATGGATATCTGTTTTGGTCATTAGCAAATGACCGGCGACTTGAAGGCGCCGGCCCGTTGCCAGGAAGCAGGACCAGAACTAGCTAAGTCGAAGTCGGAGAACGCGGCGTAACCGGAACGCTGCGATTGATACAACCCTGGGGTCCCCGAATGTACCAATACGATCAGTACGACCAGACCATCGTCGACGAGCGCGTCGCGCAATACAGCGACCAGGTTCGCCGCCGCCTGTCGGGCGAATTGAGCGAAGAAGAGTTCCGCCCGCTGCGTCTGCAAAACGGTCTCTACTACCAGCGTCACGCTTACATGCTTCGCGTCGCGATTCCTTACGGCAATCTGCGTAGCGATCAGCTGCGCATGCTCGGCCAGATCGCCCGCGAACACGACCGCGAATACGGCCACTTCTCGACGCGTTCGAACATCCAGTACAACTGGATCAAGCTCGAAGAAACGCCTGAAATCCTTGCCAAGCTCGCGTCCGTCCAGATGCACGGCATCCAGACGTCGGGCAACTGCATCCGCAACATCACCGCCGACCAGTTCGCAGGCGTGACGCCCGACGAAGTCGTCGATCCGCGCCCGTGGGCCGAGATCATGCGTCAATGGTCGACGTTCCACCCCGAATTCGCGTGGCTGCCGCGCAAGTTCAAGATCGCTGTGTCGGGTTCGAAGGAAGACCGCGCCGCCGTGCAGATCCACGATCTGGGCGTCTACCTCGAACGTAACGAGCAGGGCGAAGTGGTCGCCAGCATCCTCGCGGGTGGCGGTCTGGGCCGCACGCCGATCATCGGCGCGATCATCAAGCGCAACCTGCCGTGGCAGCATCTGCTGACCTACTGCGAAGCCGTGCTGCGCGTGTACAACCGCTACGGCCGCCGCGACAACCTCTACAAGGCGCGTATCAAGATTCTCGTGAAGGCGCTTTCGCCCGAGAAGTTCGCGCAGCAAGTGGAAGAAGAGTGGCAGCACCTGAAGGACGGTCCTTCGACGCTGACGCAAGCTGAAGTCGACCGCGTGGCGCAGTACTTCGTGCCGCCGGCCTACGAAAAGCTCGCCGATACCGATACGTCCTACGAAAAGCATCTGCTCGAAAACCGCGCCTTCGCGCGCTGGGTCGAGCGCAATGCGCGTCCGCATCGCGTGCCGGGTTATGCGTCGGTGACGATCTCGCTCAAGCCGCGCAACATCGCGCCGGGCGACGCCACGGACAAGCAGATGGAAGCCGTGGCCGATTGGGCCGACGAATACTCGTTCGGCCAGATCCGCGTCTCGCACGAGCAGAACCTGATCCTCGCCGATGTGAAGAAGCGCGACCTGTTTGCGCTGTGGGAAAAGGCCAAGGAGCAAGGTTTCGCGACGGCAAACGTCGGTCTGCTGACTGACATCATCGCGTGCCCGGGCGGCGACTTCTGCTCGCTCGCGAATGCGAAGTCGATCCCCATCGCGCTGGCGATCCAGGAGCGTTTCGACAACCTCGATTTCGTCTACGACCTGGGCGACCTGACGTTCAACATCTCGGGCTGCATCAATGCGTGCGGTCATCACCACGTCGGCAATATCGGCGTGCTGGGCGTGGATAAGGACGGTTCGGAGTGGTATCAGGTCACGCTCGGCGGCGAGCAGGGCACCGGCGCCAACGGCGCGCGCCTTGGCCGCGTGATCGGCCCGTCGTTCTCGGCGGAAGAGATGCCCGACGTGGTGCAGAAGGTGATCGACACGTTTGTCGAAAACCGCATCGACGGCGAGCGTTTCATCGACACGTACGACCGCATCGGCATGGCCCCGTTCAAGGAGCGCGTGTACGCCTCGCGCCAGCCGGCCCACGCCTGATCCGCCCGCAACGAGATACGAGAGTTAAGCAATGGCATTGATCATCAAAAACCGCGAGATCGTTGAAGACAGCTGGCAGGTCGTGCGTGCCGCCGAAGACGGCGTGCTGCCCGATGTGGCCGCGCTGCCGGCGGGCAAGGTGCTGGTTCCGTTCGCGTACTGGCAGGCCAACCGCGAAGCGCTCGCTGCGCGCGGCAAGGACGAACTGGGCGTGTGGCTCGCGCCGGACAGCGAACCGGCCGACGTGGTCGCCGAATTCGACAACATCGCGCTGATCGCGATCGACTTCCCGGTGTTCCGCGATGGCCGCGGCTATTCGATCGCGCGTCTGCTGCGCGAGCGCTATGGCTACAAGGGCGAGATCCGCGCGATCGGCGACGTGCTGCGCGACCAGCTGCGCTTTTACGAGCGCTGCGGCTTCGACGCCTACGCACTGCGCGCCGACAAGGATATCAACGACGCACTGAAGGCATTCACCGAATTCACGGTGCAATACCAGGGCGCGTTCGACGAGCCGTCGCCGCTGTTCCGCCGCCGTGCAGCACAAGCGGGCGCAGCAGCATGAGCACCGCCGCAAGCGTTGTCACCGCAGACCTGCAAGCGAAGATCGAGCGCCTCGACGCACTGCTCGATTCGATCGCCGCACGTCACGCCGACGTCAAGCTAGCCAGCAGCCTCGCCGCCGAAGACATGCTGCTCACCCACGCGATCCTGTCGCGCGGCGTGAAGATCGGCATCTTCTCGCTCAACACGGGCCGCCTGCACGCGGAAACCGTGGGCATGATCGACACGGTGCGCGAGCGTTACGGCTACGAGATCGAGCAGTTCCGTCCGCAGCAGGACGCCATCGACGAATACGTCACGCAGCACGGCCTGAATGCGTTCTACGAGAGCGTCGATCTGCGCAAGCGCTGCTGCGAGATCCGCAAGGTCGAGCCGCTCAATCGCGCGCTGTCGGGCGTGTCGGCGTGGGTCACGGGCCAGCGGCGCGAGCAGTCGGTCACGCGCGCGGAACTGCACGAGGAAGAGCGCGACGAAGCCCGCAACATCGACAAGTTCAATCCGCTCGCGGACTGGACCGAAGCCGATGTCTGGGATTACCTGCGCGCCTTCGCGGTGCCGGTGAACCCGCTGCATGCGCGCGGCTACCCGAGCATCGGCTGCGAACCCTGCACGCGTGCGATCCGTCCCGGCGAAGACAGCCGTGCGGGCCGCTGGTGGTGGGAGTCGCGCGATACGAAGGAATGCGGGCTGCACATCACGTCGGTTTCCGCGATTCCGGTGGTCGAAGCTGCCCCGGAAGTTTCGCCGATCGGACACGCGAGCTAAGATTGAAGTTTTCGCGCCGCTTTCGATGTTTTAACGGACATCGAACGGCCGCGAAGTCGAATACAGAGTAACGCGCCCTGATTCCCCGGAACGGGGGCGCGATCAGACGAAGGATTCCGAACATGAGCACGACGCTCGACTCCGCAGTGAACGCGCCGCTTCAGGTCACGGCGAACCGCATGGACCATCTCGACTGGCTCGAAGCCGAGTCGATCCACATCCTGCGCGAACTCGTTGCCGAGTGCAGCAAGCCCGCGCTGCTGTTCTCGGGCGGCAAGGACTCGGTGGTCGTGCTCGCGCTCGCCCTGAAGGCGTTCGGCCTGGGCGCGAACCGCAAGACCTCGCTGCCGTTCCCGCTCGTGCACATCGACACGGGCCACAACTACGAAGAAGTGATCGACTTCCGCGATCGCCGTGCGGCTGAAATCGGCGCGGAACTCGTGGTCGGTCACGTCGAAGATTCGATCAGGAAGGGCACGGTGCGCCTGCGCCGCGAAACCGACTCGCGCAATGCGGCGCAAGCGGTCACGCTGCTCGAAACCATCGAACAATACGGCTACACGGCGATGATCGGCGGTGCGCGCCGCGACGAAGAGAAGGCCCGCGCGAAAGAGCGCATCTTCTCGTTCCGCGACGAATTCGGCCAGTGGGACCCGAAGGCGCAGCGCCCGGAACTCTGGAGCCTGTACAACGCGCGTCTGCACAACGGCGAACACCTGCGCGTGTTCCCGATCTCGAACTGGACCGAACTCGACGTGTGGCAATACATCGAGCGCGAAAAGCTCGAACTGCCGTCGATCTACTACGCGCACCAGCGCGAGATCGTGCGCCGCAACGGCCTGCTCGTGCCGGTCACGCCGCTCACGCCGATGAAGGAAGGCGAAACCAGCGAAATGGCGCAGGTGCGTTTCCGCACCGTCGGCGACATCAGCTGCACCTGCCCGGTGGCGAGCGATGCCGACAACATCGAGAAGATCATCGCTGAAACGGCCGTGACCGAAATCACGGAACGTGGCGCCACGCGCATGGACGACCAGGCGTCGGAAGCCGCGATGGAACAGCGCAAGAAGCAAGGTTATTTCTAAGAGCACGCAGAGGAAAGATTAGACATGGTTACGACTCACCAACCTGAAGACCTCGGCGTGCTGCGCTTCATCACCGCAGGCAGCGTGGACGACGGCAAAAGCACGCTGATCGGCCGCCTGCTGTACGACAGCAAGGCCGTTTTGAGCGACCAGCTTTCGGCGCTCTCGCGTGCGAAGAACAAGCGCACCGTCGGCGACGAAATCGACCTCTCGCTGCTCACGGACGGCCTCGAAGCCGAGCGCGAGCAGGGCATCACGATCGACGTGGCTTACCGCTACTTCGCGACGGCCAAGCGCAAGTTCATCATCGCCGATACCCCCGGCCACGAGCAGTACACGCGCAACATGGTCACGGGCGCTTCCACGGCGCACGCGGCGATCATCCTGATCGACCCCACGCGCGTGACGGTCGAGAACGGCGTGACGCAACTGCTGCCGCAAACGAAGCGCCATAGCGCCATCGTCAAGCTGCTCGGCCTGCAACACGTGATCGTCGCGATCAACAAGATGGATCTGGTCGATTACAGCGAAGCGACCTTCAACCTGATCCGCGAAGCCTATGTCGAACTCGCGCGCCAGCTCGGTCTGGACAACGTGCGTTTCGTGCCGGTGTCGGCGCTCAAGGGCGACAACATCGTCGGCCTGAGCGAGCGTATGCCGTGGTACGCGGGCCAGCCGCTGCTCGACGTGCTCGAGCAACTGCCGGTTGCGCAGGCAAGCGGCGAAGCGCTGCGCTTCCCGGTGCAGTGGGTCGCGCGCCAGGACGGTTCGAGCGCCGATGACTTCCGCGGCTACATGGGCCGTGTCGAAGCGGGCGAAGTGAAGCTCGGCGACACCATCACGGTGCTGCCGGCTGGCCGCGCCGCAACGGTTGCGGAAATCATCGCACCGGTGCCGGGCGGCACGGCGCAGGTCGATCGCGCATTCGCAGGCCAGACCGTGACGATCCGCCTGGCGGAAGACGTCGACGTTTCGCGCGGCGACACCTTCGTGCCGGCCAACGACGAAACGCAACCGGCGAAGAAGCTCGAAGCGGACCTCTGCTGGTTCGACGAAGAGCCGCTCTCGACGCAGCGCAAGTACCTGCTCAAGCAGACCACCAGCACGGTGTTCGCGAAGATCGGCGCGATCAAGGAAGTGCTCGACGTGCATACGCTGTCGCACGCCGTCGATCGCCAGAACCTCGCGATGAACGACATCGGCCGCGTCTCGCTCACGCTGCAAAAGCCGCTGGTCGCGGACCTGTATGATGTGCACCCCGGCACCGGCGCGTTCGTCCTCATCGACGAGGCAACGCATCATACGGTGGCTGCGGGCATGATCCGCGCGCTGACGGCCTGACCGTCCGACGCCTCCACGCTCGCTCCGGTCGATACAGGGTTCTGAAATATGGGTAAGGTCTATCTGATCGGCGCCGGACCGGGCGCGGCGGATCTCATCACGGTGCGCGGCGCGCGCCTGCTCGGGCAGGCGCAGGTCGTCCTGCACGACGCGCTGGTCGAGGCGGCGATGCTGGACTACGCGCCGCAAGACGCGAAGTTCATCGCGGTTGGCAAGCGGTGCGGCCAGCGCTCGACGGCGCAGCAGTTCATCAACAAGCAACTGGTGGATGCGGCGCGCGAGCATGACATCGTCGTGCGTCTGAAGGGCGGCGATCCGATGCTGTTCGGTCGCGCCGACGAAGAAATGCGTGCGCTCGAAGCGGCCGGCATCGAGTATGACATCGTGCCGGGCATCACGGCGGCACTGGCGAGCGCGGCGACGCTGCAACGCTCGCTGACGTTGCGCGGCGTCTCGCGCAGCGTGGCGCTGGCCACGTATTCGCGGGCGGCGGGCAGCGAAGAGATTCGCGAGCACGTCAACGCCGATTCGCTGGTGTTCTACATGGGCCGCGACAGCGCGCCCGATATCGCACAGCAGTTGATCGACGCGGGTCGCCCGGGCGCCACGCCAGTGGCGATCGTCGAGGCCTGCAGCACGGCGCGCGAACGCACGCTCACAATGACGCTGGCGAAGCTGGCGGCCGGCGAGGCGCAGGACTGGCTCGATGCGGCGCAGCCGAGCCTGCTGATGATCGGCGAGGCGTTTGCCGAGCGGGCAGGGCAGCAGGCCGGCGAGGACGATCTGAGCGACGACCGTCTCGTTGCCGCCTGAGAGACGCAGGCTGCGTCAGGAAAGAATCAAGACGGGGGTTGTGCCATAAGAAAGCAGAAGGGCCGCTGAAAAGCGGCCCTTCTGCGTTTACGTCGGAGTTTTTTTCAGGCTTCGTGCGTGAGGCAGTACTGCACGATCGCGTCGAGCACGCCATCGTCTTCGCCCACCGCCGTCGCGCAATCGATCTGCACTTGCGGATGCGCGGCCTGGCATTGCGCGATCAGCGCGGGCAGGTCGCGGCGGATATGCCCGCCCTGGCCGAAGAACACCGGCACCACCGTGATGACCGTGCAGCCTTGCGCGGCTTGTGCGTCGATGGCTTCGGGCAGGCCCGGCGTCATCAGTTCGAGAAACGCGAGATCGACGGGACCGGCCGCGCCACGCGAAGCGGCCAGCTTGGCCGCGAGACGCGTGAACGGCTCTTTCCAGCGCGCGTCGCGCGCGCCGTGGCCGAAGAGAATCATGCCGTGCATCGCCATCTTTGCGATCCCAAAGAGCCTGTCTGCGCTAACCCGGCTAGTGCCGGTCCACCCACTTCAAGCCCAGCAGCCCGAGCGCCAGATAGATCAACCCGGGCGTGGCCGCCGTGAGCGGCGCGGGCCAGGTATTCAGATTGCCGATGTGCGAGAACAGCGTGTTGACGAGCTGGAAGCTCATCCCCAGCATGATCCCGCCGAACACCTTCACGCCCACCACGCCCGCACGCGTATGCAGATACGCGAACGGCAGCGACAGCACCAGCATCACGAACACCGCGAACGGGTAGAGCAGCTTGCGCCACAGCGCGATTTCATAGCGCTGCGTGTCCTGATGGTTTTCCGTCAAATGCTGGATGTAGCGGAACAGGTTGAACATCGACATGCGGTCCGGCGACACCAGCAGCACCGAAAGAATCTGCGGCGTGAGTTCCGAGCGCAGCGAATATTCGGGCGTGGAAGTCTGCGTTGCGCGATAGACCGGCGCGAGCGCATCGGTCGGCTGGTTCTGCGGCGGCGGCACGCCGATCAGTTCGGTATCGGTCACGTCCTTGAGCAGCCAGTGGCCCGGCGGCTGGAACTTGCCGCTCTTGGCCACGCGCACGTTCGAAAGGCGGAACTGCGAATCGAACTCGTAGATGCGCACGTTCGTGATGGTCGCGTCCGGCTGCAGCTCGCCCACGTTGACGAAGCGCGTGGCCTGCTGGCCATCCGCGCGCGTAGTGAGCGTGTCCTTGACCCAGACGCCCGACTTGAAGTCGGTCGACACCGCCGAACCGAGCGCTTCCAGACGCACCTTCTCGGAAAGCTGATCGGTGTAAGGACCGACCACTTCGCCGATCAGATACGTGAGCAGCACGAGCGGCACGCCGATCTTCAGCAGCGAGCGCAGCGCCTGGCCGGTCGCGAGGCCGGAGACGCGGAAGATGGTGAATTCCGAGCTGGCGGCCATCTGCGCGAACACGTAGATGGCGGCAATCAGCGCGGCGACCGGAATGATTTCATAGAGCCGCGAGGGCGCCTGCAGCGCCACGCGCAGCACCGCGTAGGTGAACTTGTAGTTGCCGTGGCCGACCGAGTTCAACTCGTTGATCAGGTCGAAGAAGAAGAACAGGCCGGAGAAGGCGAACAGAATGAAGATGAACGTCAGATAGACCTGACGCGCAAAGTATTTCTCGTAGATGCGCATCGGTCAGTTCCCCTGCGACGCGCGGCGGAACATCGCGCGGGTAAAGAGCGGCCGGTTGCGCACACGCAGCCAGAAAATAAAGGCGACAAGCGCGAGCACAATCAGGTGCAGCGACACAAGGCCGACGCCGAACGACAGCTTGCCTTGCTCGATCTGCGACTGCACGACGTTGAGCAGGTTCGAATAGGTCAGATAGATCAGCACGGCCATCACGAGGTTGATGGTGCGGCTGCGGCGCGGGTTCTGGTACGCGAGGGGGATCGCCAGCAGCATCAGATTGATCGCGATCAGCGGCAGACCCACGCGCCAGGCGAATTCGCCGAGGTTGTCGTTGGTCGGATTGCGCAGGAGATCCGGCGTGGACGTGGTGCTCGACGTGGGCGTATTGACCACGGGCTGGCTCTGGACCTTCACGCCGTAACGCTGGAATTCGGTGATGCGGAAGTCGGGGTGGCCCGGTTCGCCGTCGTAGCGGCGGCCGTTTTCCAGCACGACGAAACGATCGCCGTTCCTGGTGGTTTCCGTGTGACCGGTTTTCGAGACGATCACGTTGACCTTGCCGTTTTCCGTGCTCGTGACGAACACGTTCTCCACGCGGCCCTGGTCGGGGCTCATGCTTTCGATGAAGAAAACGCGGTGCGTGGTGGGCGATTCGCGGAACTGGCCCGGCGCGAGCAGCGAGACTTCGTCGCGCTGCTGGAAGCGTGCGCGGATCAGCTTGCTCTGCGCGTTCGACCACGGCCAGCCAACGAGCGCGAAGAACACGATCAACAGGATGATCGGCGTGGAGAACACGGCGATCGGCTTGATCAGGCGCGTGAGGCTCACCCCGGAGGCGAGCCAGACGACCATTTCAGAATCCTTGTACCAGCGCGTGAGCACAAACAGGATCGACACGAAAAGCGTGACGATGAGCATGACGGCGAGGTAGCCGATCACGGTCAGGCCGATCAGGACCAGCACGTCGCGCGGGTCGATCTGGCCAGACGCAGCAAAGCCGACGATGCGGATCATCATCGTCGTCAGCATGATCGTGAGCAGAACCATGAACACGGCGCCAGCCGTGTACGCGAGTTCGCGCTGCAGGGAACGTTCGAAGATCATTCTAGATGGGCTGGGCGGGCGGCCTGCGCCGGGCGCCGCGCTGCTCGCGCTACCGCCCAGGAGCCGCCGCGGTAAAAATAGCGGATAATTGCGGCTTTCATCCTAAGCCCTGATTTTATCCGAGGACAAGCGCGATGGACTTTAGCATAAAAGCCTGTGATTGGAGCAAAGGCGGGGAAGGCCCCTTCCTGACCGGCAAGTCGGATTGCGTCGTGGTCGGTGTCTTCGAAGCGCAAACCCTCTCCGGCCCGGCATTCGTGATCGACAGCGCACTCGGCGGCACGATCGCCCGCGTCGTCAAGGCCGGCGACATGGACGGCAAGCCCGGGTCGACCTTGTTCCTGCCGGAAGTGACCGGTATCGGCGCCTCGCGGGTGCTGCTGGTCGGCCTCGGCAAGCAGGATGCATTCGGCCAGAAGGCCTATGGCGAAGCGGTTCGGGCCGCATGGCGCGCGATTCTCGGCACGCGCATCGCCCAGGTGACGTTCTCGCTCGCGCAGTTGCCCATCAAGGAGCGCACCGGCGACTGGGGCGTGCGCGCCGCGATTCTCGCGCTGCGCAACGAGACCTACCGCTTCACGCAGATGAAGAGCAAGCCGGACGTCACGCAGCGCGCGCTCAAGCGCGTCGTCTTCAGCGTGGACGCCGCGGAAGAAAAGGTCGCCAAGGTCACCGCCAAGCAGGCCGTGGCGCTGGCCAACGGCATGGACCTCACGCGCGACCTCGGCAACCTGCCGGGCAACGTCTGCACGCCGACCTATCTGGCCGCCACGGCCAAGAAGCTCGCGCGCGACTGGAAGCTCAAGGTCGAAGTGCTGGGCCAGCGTCAGATCGAAGCGCTCAAGATGGGCTCGTTTCTTTCTGTAACAAAGGGCTCGGTCGAACCGCCGCAATTCATCGTCATGCACTATCAGGGCGCCAGCGCGAAAGCCGCGCCGGTCGTGCTGGTCGGCAAGGGCATCACGTTCGACACGGGCGGCATTTCGCTCAAGC
Organism: Paraburkholderia sp. Ac-20340; assembly: GCF_017104965.1. GTDB lineage: Bacteria > Pseudomonadota > Gammaproteobacteria > Burkholderiales > Burkholderiaceae > Paraburkholderia. The sequence continues at coordinate 130,580 of NZ_JAAGPR010000002.1, read as the reverse complement.
CCGGCGAGGGCATGGACGAGATGAAGTACGACATGTGCGGCGCCGGTTCGGTGCTGGGCACGATGCGTGCGGTGGCCGAAATGGGCCTCAAGCTCAATGTGATCGGCGTCATTCCCACCTGCGAGAACATGCCGGCCGGTAACGCCACCAAGCCTGGCGACGTCGTCACGACGATGGCGGGTCTCACGGTCGAAGTGCTGAACACCGACGCCGAAGGCCGTCTGATCCTGTGCGACGCGCTCACGTATGTGGAACGCTTCAAGCCGGCAGCGGTGATCGACATCGCCACGCTGACGGGCGCCTGCGTCATTGCGCTCGGTCATCACAACAGCGGTCTGTTCTCGAAGGACGATGCGCTCGCGGGCGAACTGCTCGACGCGTCGCGCGAAGCCGGCGACCCGGCCTGGCGCCTGCCGCTCGACGACGAGTATCAGGACCAGCTGAAGTCGAACTTCGCGGATATCGCCAATATCGGCGGTCGTCCGGGCGGTGCGGTCACGGCGGCGTGCTTCCTGTCGCGCTTTACCGAAGCCTATCCGTGGGCCCACCTCGACATCGCGGGCACCGCGTGGAAGGGCGGCGCAGCGAAGGGCGCAACGGGCCGTCCGGTGCCTTTGCTCGCGCAGTTCCTGATCGATCGCGCGGCGCAATGACATCGAGTTTGAACCCGATGGTGGTGGAAGCATGACGCGCATCGACTTCCACACCAATGTGGGCGATGCGCTGATGTACGCATGCCGTCTCGTGCGCAAGGCGTATCTGGCCGACCAGCAGGTTGTCGTGCTGGCCGAGCCGGCGCGCCTGCGCACGTTCGACGAACTGCTGTGGACGTTCTCGCCGCTCGAGTTCGTGCCGCACTGCATGGCCGATAACGCGCTGGCCGCGCAGACGCCTATCGTGCTGGCGGCGGATCTCGAGCGTGCGCCGCATCATCGCGTGCTGCTCAATCTGGGCGCCGCGGTGCCGCCGCAGTTCGCGCGCTTCGAGCGTCTGCTCGAAGTGATCGGCGATGCGCCCGAGGAACTGGCGTCGGGCCGCGAGCGTTATCGCTTCTATCGCGATCGCGGTTATACGCTGAACAACTACAAGCAGGGCGGCTGAACGCAGCCGGTGAGGGTTTGCCGCCGCTGGCCTGAGATTTCTGTTTGATCGATATCCGAAGGAGGCGATCGTGACCGAGTTGCATGATCTTGATGAGGCGCCGATCCCGCTTTTGAGCGACATCATGGTTCCGGGCAATCTGTTGCGTGCCCGCTCGCCGTTCGAGCGGGTGCACGAGGCGCAGACGCTTCCGGTCGAGCAGCCTGTGCAGGATGCCGCGCCGGAGCCCGTTGCCACGCCGGCGACTGCCGAAACCATGGCGGCCGCGCATGCCGTGCCCGAGCCGACGCTCGCGCAGGAACCCGAGCCTCAATCCGCACCGCAGGACACCTACGCGCTCTATGCACAGGACGCGGATGCACTCGTCGAGCGTCTGCGCGGGCGCGCTCTCAGTTGGCTGACCGGCGAAGGCCGTGGCGTGATCGAGCAGCGCTGCAGTGCCGCGATGCAGGAGCATTCGCACTGGATCGTGGGGCAGGTCTCGCGCGAGATTGGCCTCGCGCTCGAAACCGAACTCAAGGGCTGGGTCAAGGCCGCCGTGCGCGAGGAACTGGACGCGCGCGCGACGCATGGCACGCCGCCATCGGCCTGAGTTGCTGCGTTATTTCAGCGTAAGAATCCAGCTCGCCAGCATGGCCGCCTGACCGGGGCTCAATTGCGTGTTGGCGGGCATGGGCACCATGCCCCACACGCCGCTGCTGCCTTCCATGATCTTGTGCGCGAGATAGGTTTGCGCTTCGGGCCGGGCCGAGTACTTCGACGCTACATCGCGTAGCGCCGGGCCCATGAAGGTGCGCGTCACCGAATGACAGCTCATGCAGTTCTGCTGCTGGGCGAGCGCGAGTCCGCTTGCCATGCTGGTTGCGGCTGGAGCGCTGGTGGCGACCATCGCGGCCGGGCCGTTCTGCGCATGGGCGGCGCTGCCTGCCAGCGCGCATAGCCATACTGCCGATCTCACTACCGTTGCAATCTGAGCCAGCGGGGCGGCCGGCGTCGCTGTCTTGTTCTTCGCTTGCGACTTCAGTTTCATGCTGGTCTCCGCCAGCGTGGTCGCCGGCTGTGTCGTCGCATTATAGAAGCAAAGGGCGCGCAGCCAGGCTACGCGCCCATTTGTCTCGCTTCTGGCGATCTAACCGACGATTTCAGCCGATGAAACAGCGCGTTAGCGCTCAAGGCCCGCTGCGGCCCGCCGCCTAACCCGTCACCGCGCCCAGATTCGCGGGGCGCGTCAGCGCCGCGAACTTCGCCAGCACACCGCGCGTATAACGCGGCGCGGGTTGTTTCCACGCGGCGCGGCGGCGCGCGAGTTCGGCGTCGTCGATATTCAGTTGCAGCAGCAACTTGTGCGCATCGATGGTGATCGAATCGCCTTCCTGCACCAGCGCGATCGTGCCGCCATCGAACGCTTCCGGCGCGACGTGGCCGACCACCATGCCCCACGTGCCGCCCGAGAAACGCCCGTCGGTGATCAGGCCGACCGTTTCGCCCAGCCCCTTGCCGATGATCGCCGAAGTCGGCGCCAGCATCTCCGGCATGCCCGGCCCACCCTTCGGCCCGAGATAGCGCAACACGACGACGTCGCCGGCCTTGATCTTGTCGGCGAGGATGGCGTCCATCGCGCTTTGCTCGTCGTCGAACACCCGCGCCGGACCGGTGATGACCGGATTCTTCAGCCCGGTGATCTTGGCGACGGCGCCTTCGGTGGCGAGATTGCCCTTGAGGATCGCCAGATGGCCTTCCTTGTAGAGCGCCTGGTCGATCGGATAAATCACCTTCTGGTCGGCGCGCGGCTTCGAGGGCACGTCCTTGAGTTCTTCCGCGATCGTGCGGCCCGTGATGGTCATGCAGTCGCCATGCAGCATGCCCGCGTCGAGCAGCAGCTTGAGCACCTGCGGAATGCCGCCCGCCTCATGCAGATCGGTCGCCACGTATTGACCGGAAGGCTTGAGGTCGCAGATCACCGGCACTCGCTTGCGCATGCGCTCGAAGTCGTCGATGTTCCATTCGATTTCCGCGGCGTGCGCGATCGCCAGATAGTGCAGCACGGCATTGGTCGAGCCGCCCGTCGCCATGATCAGCGCCACGGCGTTTTCGATCGACTTCTTCGTGATGATGTCGCGCGGCTTGAGGTCTTTTTTCACGGCCTCGACCAGCACGCGCGCCGATTCCGCCGCCGAATCGACCTTCTCCTGATCGGGATTCGCCATCGTCGACGAATAGAGCAGGGACATGCCCAGCGCCTCGAACGACGAACTCATCGTGTTGGCCGTGTACATGCCGCCGCACGAACCCGTGGACGGGCAGGCGTTTTTCTCGACGCCCTCGAAGTCCTCTTCGGTCATGCGCCCGGCCGTGAATTCGCCCACCGCCTCGAACGCCGACACGATGGTCAGATCCTTGCCCTTCCAGTGCCCCGGGCGGATCGTGCCGCCATACACGTAAATGCCCGGCACGTTGATGCGCGCGAGCGCGATCATGCCGCCCGGCATGTTCTTGTCGCAGCCGCCGATCACCACCACGCCGTCCATCCATTGGCCCTGCACGCAGGTCTCGATGCAATCGGCGATCACTTCGCGCGAGACCAGCGAGTACTTCATGCCCTCGGTGCCCATCGACATGCCGTCGGAGATCGTCGGCGTGCCGAAGGTCTGCGGATTGGCGTCGGCGCCCTTGATGGCGGCCACGGCGGCATCGGCCAGACGCTGCAGGCCGGCGTTGCAGGGCGTGATGGTCGAATGACCGTTGGCGACGCCGATCATCGGCTTGTCGAAGTCGGCCTTCTCGTAGCCGAGCGCGTAATACATCGAGCGGTTCGGCGAGCGCGCGACGCCTTGCGTGATGTGCTTCGAACGACGGTTGTAGGACATGGGGACGCTCCGTTGTGTGTTTTGTGAGCCGGGCGCAGACGTGTCGTTGGCGACCTGGGCGACCTGGCCGATGCGCACGACTCGTGCAAAACAGAATGGTGTGTCGCGAGCGCAATGTCCAATATATTATTCGTCGCTTATTGAGTCGTAAAAAGTATCAATAGCGCTATGAGTACATCGATTCCCGACCTGCGCCAGTTGCGCTACTTCGTCGCCGTGGCCGAGGAGCAGCACTTCGGCCGCGCCGCCGCGCGCCTGTCGATGACACAGCCGCCGCTCTCGCAGGCGATCCGCGCGCTGGAGGAGACGCTGGGCGTCGATCTGTTCGCCCGCACGCGCCGCTCGGTCGAACTGACCGCCGTGGGCGCCGATCTGCTGCCCGAGGTGCGCCGTCTGCTGGCCGCCGCCGAAGCGCTGCGCCCGCTCGCGCAGAGTCTCGCGCGCGGCGAGGCGGGCGTGCTCGCGCTGGCCTTCGTATCGACCGCCGATTACGGCTTGCTGCCCGCGCTGCTGCGCGAGTTCGGCGCGCGCTATCCGCGCGTGCGCCTGCAACTGACCGAGGCCACGAGCGACGTGCAGGTCGAGGAACTCGTGGCCGGCCGCATCGACGCGGGGCTCGTGATCGCGCCCGTGCCGCCGCGCCATGCCGCGCATCTGACGTATCTGAGCGTGGCGCGCGAGCCGCTGGTGATCGCCATGCCCACAGCGCTGGCGGCGCGCACCGGCAGTGCCACGGACGATGGCTGGTGCGACACGCCCGTGAGTCTGCGCGAGCTCGCCGAGGCGCCGCTCGTGGTGTTCCCGCGCCATCTCGCGCCGGGCTTCTACGACACCATCATGGATTGTTACGGCGCGGCCGGTCTCGCGCCGCGCGTCGGGCAGGAGGCGATCCAGATGCAGACGATCGTGAGCCTCGTTTCGGCGGGCATGGGCGTGGCGCTCGTGCCGCAATCGCTGCGCCATTTGCGGCGCACGGGCGTGGTCTACCGGCCGCTGGCCGAAACCGTACCGACGATCGAAACCGGCCTCGTGTGGCGCGCGGCGGAAGTGAGCCCGGTGCTGGCGGCCTTTATCGAGATCGTGCGCGCGCATGCGGGTTTCATATCCGGCCCTTAAACTTCGCGCTGCGCCCGAGATGTGCAAAATGGTTCGCGCCCCCTCGCGTCGGCGATAATGTCTGCCTTCGGCGTCGCGAACCGCGGCGCATCCTGCAATCCGCTTACACAGCTCACCGCCGACAAGAACGCTTTCCACGATGCTCATTCACCCGAATTTCGACCCTGTCGCCATCCATCTGGGGCCGCTCGCCGTGCGCTGGTACGGCCTGATGTATCTCGTCGGCTTCATTCTCGCGATCGTGATCGGCCGCCTGCGCCTGCGTCTGCCCTTCGTGGCCGCGCAAGGCTGGACCGCAAAAGACATCGACGACATGCTGTTCTACGGCGTGCTCGGCACCATCCTCGGCGGCCGTCTGGGCTATGTGCTGTTCTACAAGGCAAGCTGGTATTTCGCGCATCCGCTCGACATCTTCAAGGTCTGGGAAGGCGGCATGTCGTTCCACGGCGGCTTTCTCGGCGTGACTTTCGCGATGGTGCTGTTCGCGTGGCAACGCGGGCGCACGTGGCTGCAGGTCACCGATTTCGTCGCGCCGATGGTGCCGACGGGTCTGGCCGCCGGGCGTCTGGGCAACTTCATCAACGGCGAGTTGTGGGGCCGTGTGACTTCGCCCGATTCGCCGTGGGCGATGCTGTTCCCGGGCGCGGCCAACGACGACGCCGCGTGGCTGCAAACGCATCCGGCGCTGGCCGCGAAGTGGCATTTGAACGAAGTGTTCATGCAGTATCACCTGCTGCCGCGCCATCCGTCCGAACTCTATGAAATCGCGCTCGAAGGCATCGCGCTCTTCATCGTGCTGATCCTGTTCTCGCGCAAGCCGCGTCCGGTTGGCGCGATCTCGGCGCTGTTCCTGATCGGCTATGGTCTCGCGCGTTTCACGGTGGAATTCGCGCGTGAACCCGACGACTTCCTCGGTCTGCTCGCACTCGGTCTGTCGATGGGCCAATGGCTCTCGCTGCCGATGATCATCGTAGGCGTGCTGCTGATGATCTGGGCGTATCGCCGCGCGAAGCGCAACCCGGCTTCGCAAGCGGTGGGTGCGAAGAGTTAATGCGCGTTCGTTAATTCGCTTGCGCCGCACGCGGCCAATAAAAAAGCCACGGTTTTTGCCGTGGCTTTTTCTATGGTGCGTACGCTTTACTTCATCTGCACCGAACCCGACACGTTCACCGTCACGGTCGATGTGCCGCCTTCGAGCGGCATGGGCGCCATCTTCGCGTCGGCGCTGGCGGCGCGTGCGCTCATCATCATCATCGGACGCGGCGCGACGCCGTTGTGGCCCACGTTCACGTCGCGAATCGAATAGCTGCTGTAGCCGAATGCGCGCGCCGCCGCCGATGCCTGGTCGCGGAACGATGCGATCGCCTGGGTCGAGAGTTTCTGTTCGGCGGCACGTTGCGCTTCCGGCGAGAGCGAGAACTGCACGTTGCCCACCTGCATCACCGACGAGATATCGCCCGCGAGTTTCGACGCCGCCGCGAAATCATGCGATTCGAGCACGACTTCCGTGCGTCCGCGCCAGGCGGAAATGCGGCCGTCGCGATCGGTCGACGGATAGATCGAGAACTGGCCCGAACGCGCGGTCACGCCCGCGACGCCCTTGGCCTTTTGCAAGGCCGTATCGGCACGTTGATTGAGCGTGCTGGTGAGCGTGGCCGGATCATTCGCTTCCTGTTCGTAGAACAGCGTGATGGTGACGACGTCCTGCGGCACCTCGGCGCTCGCCTGCGAGGACAGCGAGAGCACGCCCGAAGGTTGATAGCGCGCATCGCTTTGCGCATACGCGGCGCGCGGTGCGAGCGTCATGGCCAGCGGGACAGCAGCGGCGAAAGCGGCAGCGAGCGTGACGGCGGTTGTTCTCTTCATTTTGGCTCCTTGCAGAACGGATATCGCGAGCGGCCGGCACTTCGGCATCGACACGAATGTGCGCCGCGCGAGCGCATGATTGTGCGCAAGTTCGCGGCGGTGTGTCGGCTGCGTGTCTGTGCTGTGCGCGGCCGTGCGTGTTCTTGGAGCGTTGGGTAGCGGGCGCGGTTCCCGCTGCGGGCAGGGCGTTTTGCAATCTTTGCAGATTGCCGCGCCTGTGCGCCTGAAGCTTTACATCAGGCGCTTCGTGATGAAGTCCCACTCGCTTTTGGTGACCGGCGTAATCGAAAGCCGATTGCCTTTGGCGAGCACGCGCATGTCGGCGAGTTCGTCATGCTCGCGCAGCGTGGCGAGCGCAATCAATGCCGACTTCTTCTTGAACACCACATCGACGAGCATCCAGCGCGGGTTTTCCTGCGTCGATTTCGCGTCGTAGTAAGGGCTTTTCGGATCGAACTGCGTGGGGTCCGGGTAAGGCGTGGACGACACTTGCGCGAGACCCGCGATGCCAGGCTCCGGGCAACTCGAATGATAAAAGAGCACGCCGTCGCCGATCTGCATGGTGTCGCGCATGAAGTTGCGCGCCTGATAGTTGCGCACGCCCGTCCACGGCAGCGTGTGCTGCGGGGCCTTGGCGAGATCGTCGATGCTTGCTTCGTCGGGTTCGGACTTCATCAGCCAGTAGCGCATGAGTCGAAGAAGAACGTCGGAAGAGAGAGGAGAGTGGGGACCAATGAAAAACGGCACCGGACACATGTCCGATGCCGTTCGAATAGGTCCCCGCCTTAGCCGCTAGGCCGGCATCCTGAACCGAGGGTTCAGAATTGGTCGCAGTTAGCAGCACTTCGGGTACATCAGACGAGTGACGCGCACGCCCGTGCTACAAATTTCCGCAACCGTGCACATGGCATTGGTTCAAGGAATATATGACCTTGGCGAACCAGGCAGGGAAGCTGATAAACCTGTTTCGAAACGTATTGTGTACGCTCCGATGAACTGCATTCTAACGCACTCTTCAGCAGCTTTTAAGCACTGTGTATCGAATTCTGCATTTCGACCACCGTGCGTGTTTCGTGCTTACTGTACGCCGTATTGCTGGATCACTGCACCAAGCTGATCGTTCATTTGGCGCATTGTACGACGGATTTCTTCGGCTGGGAATGCTTCCCCATGACGCACGCTGGTCTGCAGACGCAGCAGTTCCGAGGCGAGCGAAAGCGCCGCCATGACGGCGATACGGTCCTGACCGCGCACCGTGCTGTGATTGCGGATCTTCGACATTTCCGCATCCACGCGCGCGACCGCTTCGAGCAGCGCCGCCTCGGTTTCCGCCGAGCAGGCGAGGCGATAGCTCTGGCCGAGAATCGTCGCTTCGATCTGTTTGGTCGTCATGCATTTTCTCCGTGGCGAGCGGCGTTGTCGTCGGCGGCGTCCTGCTGCGGTTCGAGCAGATCGAGCTGGTTCTCGCGGTCTGCACCGCCGCGAGCGCGCGGCAGCTTTTCGAGGATCGCGTTGAGGCGAACCTGCGCGTCGTCGATCTTGGCGGAGAGACCATCGCGCTCGGCCTGCAGCGCGTTGCGTTCTTCACGCACCTGTTCGAGTTCGGCGCGCGTCGCTTCGCATTGCGCGTGCAATTGTGCGAGTTGCTCTTCGAGCGCCACGCGTGCTTCATGATGGCGCTGATTGATCTCGATCAGCCGCCCGATGTTTTGTGAGAGTGTTTCGAGTTCGTTGAGCATGTGCTGCGTCCTCTAAAGACAGGCATTCTAGCGCGGATTGCCGCGTATTCCGACATCCGCGACGTTTCCAGACGTAACAACCCTACTTCTTGCCAGTATCTTGCAGTTTCGGCCCGGTAATGCTGACTCGCCCGACGTGCTTCGAGGCGTTTTAAAGAGACGTTTTTACGCGCTGGCCAGCGCGTGCAGCGCAATAATGACGCGGTGTTGACGCTCGCGATCGCGCGCTCCTGCAGGCGCGCGCGTCCACCGGGCCGGGTCACGCAGGCGACACGAAAACAGGGGCAAAGATGGTGCCGCGCAACGAGACAGAGAACGACGCAGCGAAACGACGCAAGCGCGTTTGTCCCCATGTTTTGCGGTCTTTTCGTCTCTCCATCGAAAAAAAAGGACAATAGCGGCACCTGTTTTGCAGCCCCTGTTTTGCGACCTGCCGGATTTCACTTTCAACGATGCGAACCGTAAGCCCCGACGAACCGCGCCACGCGCAAGCGCCGCCGACGCCACGCCCGACGCCCGGCGTAGCGACGCCCGGCGTGTCGACGCGCGCTTCGGTGCGCCCGGCGATGCACGCGCGCAGCGCCGTGTCGATCTGGTTTGCGCTGGCGCTCGCAGCGTGTGCGGTGTTTTTCGCGTCGCTCGTGATCGGCAGCGTGCCGGTCACATTCGGGCAGGCGCTGCATGCGCTCTGGCCCAACGCGGGAATCCACGACATGGCGAGCGACATCGTGCGCACACTGCGCCTGCCGCGTGCGCTCGGCGGCTTCGCATGCGGAGCTTTGCTCGCGCTCGCCGGCGCGCTATTACAGGTGCTCTTGCGCAATCCGCTCGCCGAACCGTATGTGCTGGGCGTATCGGGCGGCGCGGCCGCATTCGCGCTGATGGCGATGATCGGCGGCCTCGCCTGGTGGGCCGTGCAGGCGAGCGCCTGTGCGGGCGCGTTTGTCTCGATCCTGCTCGTGCTGGGTCTCGCGCGCCGCGAACTCTGGCGCGGCGAACCGCAGGACAGCTCGCCGCGTCTGCTGCTCACGGGCGCGGTGACGGCGGCGGGGTGGGGCGCGCTGATCACGCTGTTGCTGACGCTCGCGCCCGATGCGCGTTTGCGCGGCATGCTGTTCTGGCTCACGGGAGACCTCGACGGCATAGGCGCGGCGTGGCCCGCGTGGCTCGCGCTCGCCGTCGTGCTGGTGTTCGGCGTGAGCGTTGCGCCGCGTTTGAACGTGCTGCTGCGCGGCGACGCCGCGGCGCAGGCGCTGGGCGTGCCGGTGCTGCGTCTGCGCGTGGGTGTGTATCTCGCGGCTTCGCTTGCCGCCGCCACAGCGGTGACGACGGGCGGCACCATCGGCTTCGTCGGGCTGGTCGTGCCGCATATGGTGCGGCTCGCGTTCGGTAACGATCAGCGCATGCTTGTGCCCGCAGCCGCGCTCGCGGGCGGCCTCGCGGTGATGGCCGCCGATCTCGCCGCGCGCACCGTGGCCGCGCCGACGCAATTGCCCGTCGGCGTCGTGACCGCGCTCGCGGGCGTGCCGGTGTTTTTGTGGATGCTGCTGCGCAGGCGCGGGTCATGAGCACGCACGCGAATCCCTTGCTCGCCACGCGCGCGCTGACGTTGCGCGTCGGCGCCCGCACGCTCGTCGATCAACTCACGCAGCCCTTCAACGCAGGCGAAATCTGGTGCATCGCGGGCGCGAACGGCGCGGGCAAAACCACCTTGATCGCCACGCTCGCCGGTTTGCGCGCGCCTGCTGCGGGCCATGTCGAAGTCGATGGCATCGCGCTGCGCGACTGGAAGCCCACGCATCTCGCGCAACGCCGCGCGCTGATGCCGCAAGACGTGCGCGATGCCTTCAGCGCAAGCGTGCTCGATATCGTGCTGCTCAACCGCTATCCGCATCTCGCGGGCTGGGGCTGGGAAAGCGAAGACGATCGCATCGCCGCGCACACGGCGCTTGCGCAACTGGATCTCGAAGACTTCGCCGCGCGCGATGTGCTCTCGCTGTCGGGCGGCGAGCGTCAGCGCGTGGCGCTGGCGGCGGCGCTGTGTCAGCAGGCGCCGCTGCTGCTGCTCGACGAACCGCTCGCGCACCTCGATCTGCATCACCAGATCGCTTGCCTCGAAGCTTTACGCCGATGGGTGCGCGACGCAGCGCGTACCGTGCTGCTGTCGTGTCACGATCTCAATCTCGCGCGCCGCTACGCCACGCACGCCTTGCTGCTCGATGGCCGCGGCGGCTGTCACGCGGGCCCGGTGCGCGACGTGCTCACGGCAGCGCGCGCGAGCGAAGCGTTCGGTCATCCGCTCGCGCTGATTCGCGACGGCCCGCACGAAGCGCTCGTGCCGGCGCTCGCACAAACGGATGACACGCACGACAGCTAGAACGCCTTCGCGCAAGCAACACACATAGAACACACATAGAACACACACAGAAAACGCATCGAAAACACAGTAAGCAAAGAACGCCATGACCACCACGCTTTCCGATCTGATCGCCGTCGAACCGCTCGACACCTCGCTGCGCGACACGCTGCAACATCTCATCGATACCAAGACCAAACCGCCCGGCAGTCTCGGCCGTCTCGAAGCGCTCGCGCGCCAGCTCGGCATGATCCAGCGCACGACCAGCCCGCGCATCACGCGTCCGGCGATGATCGTGTTCGCGGGCGATCACGGTATCGCGCACGAAGGCGTGAGCCCGTATCCGCAGGCCGTCACCGCGCAGATGGTCGCGAACTTCCTTGCGGGCGGCGCGGCGATCAACGCGTTCAGCGGCGTAGGCGGCATCGAACTCGAAATCGTCGATGCCGGCGTGGCCACGCCGCTGCCGCCCGTCGATACCGCGAAGCTGATTGCCGTGCCAATCGCGCAAGGCACACGCAACTTCGCCACCGAAGCGGCGATGACGCGCGAGCAGGCCATCGCCGCGCTCGCAGCGGGCGCGGCGCGCGTGCGCCATCACGCGTCGCTCGGCACGAACGTGATCGGCTTCGGCGAGATGGGCATCGCGAATACCTCGTCGGCGGCCTGTTTGATGAGCCGTCTGTGCAACGTGCCGATCGACGAATGCGTCGGGCGCGGCACGGGTCTCGACAACGCGGGCCTCGCGAAAAAGCGCAACGTGCTGGCGGCGGCGCTCGCGCATCACGCGAACGTGCGCGAACCGCTCGACGTGCTGGCCACCTTCGGCGGCTTCGAAATCGCGATGATGGCGGGCGCGTACCTCGAAGCGGCGCGTCAGCGCATGGCGATTCTCGTCGATGGCTTTATCGCGTCGTCGGCGCTCGTGGTCGCCGATGCGCTTTCGCCGCACGTGCGCGATTACTGCGTGTTCGCGCATGCGTCGAACGAAGCGGGGCATCGGCGCATGCTCGATCATTTCGGCGCGCGCGAACTGCTCTCGCTCGATCTGCGTCTGGGCGAAGGCACGGGCGCGGCGCTGGCGGTGCCGCTGTTGCGCGCGGCCGTGGCGTTCCTCAACGAGATGGCGAGCTTCGAGTCGGCAGGCGTCGACGATCGCAGCGAGCGTGGGCATTGAGCGACATCGATAAACCGGCCCGCGCCATGAATCCGCTCATGGAGGTGCGCTATTTCTTCACGGCGCTTGGCTATTTCACGCGTGTGCCGGTGCCGCGCTGGGTCGGTTTCGAGCCGGCCTGGCTGAACGCGGCGGCGCGGTATTTTCCGCTGGTGGGTTTGTTGATCGGCGCGCTGGCGGCGCTGGTTTATCTGGGCGCGCTGCGTGTTTTTCCGGCGGGCGTGGCGGTGCTGCTGTCGATGGCCGCGACCTTGCTGGTGACGGGCGCGTTTCACGAAGACGGTCTCGCCGATTGCCTCGATGCCTTTGGCGGCGCGTACAGGAAGGAAGACGTGCTGCGCATCATGCACGATTCGCGCATCGGCGCGTTTGGCGCGATCGGGCTGGTGGTGGCGCTGGCGCTGAAGTGGCAAACGCTCGCGTCGCTGCCGCCGCTGCGTGCGGCGACCTTGATGATCGCCGGTCACGCCGCGAGCCGCGTGTTCGCGATCAGCTATCTGGCGTCGCTCGACTACGTCCGGCCCGAAGGCAAAGCCAAGCCGGTTGCGCAGCGCTTGGGCGTGCTCGCGCTTGCGTTCGCGGCGGTGATTGGCTTGCCCTGGCTTGTCTGGCCCGCCTGGCCGGACTGGCGCGCGGGCGTGGCGACGCTCGCCGTGCTCGGCGCGCTGCGCTTCGCGTTGGCGCGTTACTTCGTGCGGCGCATCGGCGGTTATACGGGCGATTGCCTCGGCTTCGCGCAGCAGATTTTCGAAATCGCCATCTATCTGACGGGGCTCGCATGGATCTCGTTCTGATTCGCCATCCGGCCGTGGCGGTCGAGCCGGGCATCTGCTACGGAAGTTCCGATGTGCCGCTCGCCGCCGATGCCGCCAGCGGCGCGGCCTCGATCCTGGCGCGCCTGAATGCGCTGGGCGTGCGTGCGCCCGCGGGTATCGAAACGAGTCCGCTCACGCGCTGCGCGAGCGTGGCGCGCGAGCTTGCCCATCAACTCGCCGACGAGCACGGCGCGCTCGTGCCGCACGACGACGCGCGTCTCGCCGAGATGGATTTCGGCGCGTGGGAACGGCAGCGCTGGGACGGCATCGAGCGCTCGCAGATCGACGCGTGGGCCGCCAATTTTCTGCATGCGCGCGATCATGGCGGCGAGAGCGTGGCGCAATTCGATGCGCGTGTATCGGCGTGGTTCGCATCGCTCGACGCGGATCAACACGATGCGCGCGCAACGATTTGGGCGGTCGCGCATGCGGGTGTGATCCGCACGATTGCGGCACGCGCGCTGGGTGCGCCGCTGGAGCGTTGCGTGCGCTGGCCGCTGGAGATGGCGGCGATCGTGGTGTTGAAGCGGGAATCCGCGAGCGGCGAATGGATGCTGGCGCGCTGGAACGCCTGAATCAAATCGGCAATTAATCGGGATTGCAGATTATTTCGGACGGGCGCGTTGCAGGTCTTCGCAGAGTTGCTGCGCGCCTTGCGCGATGCGCGGACCGGGACGCGTGAGCAGATCGCCGTCGATGGCGTAGAGGTTGCCGCGCGCGACCGCCTTCAACTGCGGCCACGCACGCCAGCTTTGCAGCGCGGGCAGCGGCTGGTCCGGCGCGGTGGCGCCTTGCGACGCGGTGACGATCGCGTCGGGGTTCGCGGCGAGCACGGCTTCGGTCGACAGCGTCGGCACGAGCGGGCGCAGCGCGGCGAATACATTGCGCCCGCCGCATAAGGCGATCACATCCGAGATCATCGATTCGCCGTTCATCGTCATCAACGGACGATCCCAGACTTCGTAAAACACGCTCACGGGTGCGCGCTGCGCGTAGCTCGCGCGCAATTGCGCGATCTTGCCGCGATACGCGCTGGCGGCGTCCTGCGCGGTTTTTTCGGTGCCGAACAGTGTGCCCAGGCGCGTGAGCGATGTCGCGACATCGTCGAGATGATGCGGCTCGCTGAAGAACAGCGGTATGTGCAGTTCGCGCAGACGGTCGAGCTGCTGCTGCGCGTTGCCGTGACGCCAGACGACGATCAGATCGGGTTTGAGCGCCGCGATGCGTTCGAGGTCGAGCGCGCGATTGTCGCCCACGCGTGGCACGCTTTGCGCCTGCGGCGGGTAATCGCTGTAGCTCACGGCGCCCACCAGTTTCGCGCCGCCGCCCGCCGCGTAGACCAGTTCGGTGACATGCGGCGCGAGGCTGACGACGCGCTGGGCGGGCGCGGCGAGCGTGACGGTCGTGCCTTCATCGTCGATGGCGCTCACGGGCGCTGCATGCGCGAGGTTGAGCGAGAACGCAGCGGCGCAAACGGCAAGCTGGCGGCGCATCATCGGCCGAGTTCCTTTGCGGCCTGCGCAAGCGCGATTTCGAAGCGCTGCCATTCGTCTTCCGATGCCGGCAAGCCGAAGCGCAGGCTCGCGGGTGTGTCGAAGCGGCGCGTCCAGACCGCGCGTGCGGCGAGCGCTTCCTGCCACTGCGCGGCGCGCGCGTCGGCAATCCAGCTGTAGAGCGGCGTGGCGTGCGGCGTGAAGCCGTGTGCTTTCAGCAACGCGGCGAGACGCGCGCCTTCGGCGGCCAGTTGCGCGCGCATCGCGGTTTGCCAGCCGGTGTCTTCAAACGCGTGCGTGACGGCGTGGCGCGCAGGCCCGCTCACGGTCCACGCGCCCAGCCGTGCGCGCAAGCCCGCCAGCAGCGCAGGCTGCGCGAGCGCGAAGCCGCAGCGCGCGCCCGCGAGGCCGAAAAACTTGCCCGGCGAGCGCAACACGACAAGCCCCGCGCGATCGACGTCATTCGCCAGCGATGCGGCGCGCGCGGGCGCGAAGGCATCGGCGAACGCTTCGTCGACGATCAGCGTGCCGCCGCGCGCCGCCAATTGCGCGTGCCAGCGCAGCAGCGTGTCGCGGCCGACGAGCGTGGCGGTCGGGTTGTTCGGATTGACGACGACGGCGTGCGTCACGTCAGCGGGCAAAAGCGCCGCGTCGATGTCGAACGGCACGGCCGTATGACCGGCCTGCGCGAAGGCGGGCGCGTACTCGCCGTAGGTGAGCGGCGCGATGGCCACGCGCGCGGGCGGCAGGAGCGCGGGCAGGGCGCGGATCGCCGCCTGGCTGCCAGCCACGGGCAGGACGTGCTGCGCATCCGGCGCGCCGTAATAGCGTGCGGCGCAGGCCGCGAAGCCGTCGCCGTCCTCGGGCAGACGCCGCCATGCCGAAGCCGGGACGGGCGGCACCGGATAGCCGTGCGGATTGATGCCGGTCGACAGATCGATCCACGTCTCCCAGGGAATGCCGAAACGTTGCGCGGCTTCGTGCAGATTGCCGCCGTGCGCGACCATGCGGGGAGCGTCAGACATGCGTGGCTACGCTCACAAAAGCCATCGCGATGAGCGCGGCGAGCCACAGGATCGTCGTGCGTTCGACCAGACGCAGCGCGGCTTCCACGTCTTGCGCGCGCGGCGGCGAACCCGCGCCGAGCGGCGGACGTTCCTCCACCGCGCCGTGATAAACCGCCGCGCCGCCCAGCAGCACGTTCAGGCTGCCCGCGCCCGCGGCCATCACCGGCCCGGCGTTCGGGCTTTCCCAGCGGCGCGCCTGCTCGCGCCAGCAGCGCAGCGCCACGCGCGTATCGCCGAGCAGCGCGTAACTCGTGGCCGTGAGGCGCGCGGGAATCCAGTTGAGCACATCGTCGATGCGCGCGGCCGCCCAGCCGAAGCGCAGGAAACGCGGCGTGCGGTAGCCCCACATCGCGTCGAGCGTATTGGCGAGGCGAAACGCCAGCGCGCCTGGCCCGCCCGCAATCGCGAACCAGAACAGCGCGCCGAAGATCGCATCGTTGCCGTTTTCGAGCGCCGATTCGCAGGCCGCGCGCGAGAGCGCGGTGGCGTCGGCGTTGGCGGTGTCGCGCGAGACGATGCGCGCGGTCAGCGAACGCGCCGCGGCGAGATCGCGTTCGGCGAGCGCCTGGGCAATCGGCGCGATATGTTCTTCGAGACTGCGCGCGCCCAGCGCGAACCACAGCAGCGCGACGTGCAGCGCCCAGGCGAGCGGCCCGGGCAGCGCGGCGCAGAACATGGCGGCGATGGCGACCGGCGGCGCGACCGCCAGCAGCCACGCCAGCAGGCCGAGCGGACGGCCGCGCCGTCCCGTGTTCAGACGTTTTTCGATGCGCGAGGCCAGCGTGCCGAAGGCGATCAGCGGATGGGCGCGGCGCGGCTCGCCGAGCCAGCGGTCGACGGCGACGCCCGCCACGGCGAGCGCGGCGGTAACGGGCAGGCTCAGCATGAGGCGCTCGCCGGGTTTGGCGCTTTCAGCACGAGCGGCAGGCCGGCGGCGACGAGCGTCGCACGATCGGCAATCGCGGCGATGCGCTGGTTCAAACGACCGAGTTCATCGACATAAAGACGCGTCGCCGCGCCCATCGGCACGACGCCCATGCCGATTTCGTTGCTCACCACCAGCACCGTGCCGCGTGCGCGCTCGCAGGCGGCGGCAAAGGCATCGATGCGCTCGCGCCAGTCCGGGCGCGGGCTTTCGGAGTCGGGCGGGCAGAGCAGGCTGGCGAGCCAGAGCGTCAGGCAGTCGATCAGCACGCAGCGGCCAGGCGCGGCAGTGGCGTCCAGCGCGCCAGCCAGATCGAGCGACTCTTCGACGAGCCCCCAGTGCGCGGGCCGCCGCGCCCGATGATGGCCGATGCGGCCGGCGAATTCGGCATCGGCATGCGCGCCCGCGGGCACGGCCGCGGTGGCGAGATAGGTGACGGGCAGGCCGCTGTCGGCGGCGAGGCGTTCGGCGTAGGCGCTCTTACCCGAGCGCGCGCCGCCGACGATAAAGGTGAGATCGCGCGAAATCATCGCGTGATTGTAGCGGCTGGACTGCACGAGTTCGTGGCCGCCACGTCAGAAGAAGCCCCGCGCGCTGCAGGGCGCAGCCGTAGTGCGCGTACGGGCGATGGGATAATGCGCGTTCGCCTGAACGACGCACTACGCCAACATGTCTGCTTCCGATTCCTCCGTGCCGCGCGGCACGCTCATGATCCAGGGCACCACGTCCGATGCCGGCAAAAGCACGCTGGTGGCCGGTCTGTGCCGCCTCGCGCGGCGCGCGGGCGTGCGCGTGGCGCCGTTCAAGCCGCAGAACATGGCGCTGAACAGCGCGGTGACGGCCGATGGCGGCGAGATCGGCCGCGCCCAGGCGCTGCAGGCCATCGCCGCGGGCATCGAGGCGCATACCGACCTCAACCCCGTGCTGCTCAAGCCCAATAGCGATCTGGGTTCGCAGGTCATCATCCACGGCAAGGCGCGCATGAATCTGAACGCGCGCGCCTACCAGAGCTACAAGCCGCTCGCGCGCGAAGCGGTGCTCGAATCGTACGGGCGGCTGCGCGCGGGCTACGACACCGTGTTCGTGGAAGGCGCGGGCAGTCCCGCCGAGATCAATCTGCGCGCCAACGACATCGCCAATATGGGCTTTGCCGAGACCGTCGATTGCCCGGTCGTGCTGGTCGCCGATATCGACCGCGGCGGCGTGTTCGCGCATCTGATCGGCACGCTCGCGTGTCTGTCGGAAAGCGAGCGCGCGCGCGTGAAGGGCTTCATCATCAACCGCTTTCGCGGTGATCCGACGCTGCTCAAGCCCGGCCTCGACTGGCTGGAGGCGCAGACCGGCAAGCCGGTGCTGGGCGTGGTGCCGTATCTGCACGGTCTGACGCTCGACGCCGAGGACATGCTGCCGGGCGCCGCGCACACCCACGCCCAGGCGGGCGGCGAAGCGCTGCGCGTGGTCGTGCCGGCGCTGCCGCACATCAGCAATCACACGGATTTCGACGCGCTGCGCGTGCATCCGCAGGTCGAATTCAGCTATGTGCGCGCGGGCAACGCGCCGCCGCCCGCCGATCTGGTGATCCTGCCGGGCTCGAAAAACGTGCGCGACGATCTCGCGTGGCTGCGCGCGCAGGGCTGGGACAAGGCGCTGGAGCGGCATCTGCGCTATGGCGGCCGCGTGATCGGTATTTGCGGCGGCATGCAGATGCTGGGCCGCGCGATCGCCGATCCGCATGGCGTGGAAGGCGAGCCGGGCGCGGTGGAAGGCTTCGGCTGGCTCGACTACGAAACGGAACTCACGCGCGAGAAGACGCTCAAGAACGTGTCGGCGACGCTTGCGCTGGACGGCGCGGCCCCGGTGCGCGGCTACGAAATCCATATGGGCGTGACGCGCGGCCCGGCGCTGGATGTGCCCGCGCTGCGCGCGATGGCGCGGGACGGCGAAGCGGACGCAATGCTCGCGGACGGCGCGCAATCGGCCGATGGACAGATTCTCGCGACCTACGTGCACGGGCTGTTCGACACGCCCGAGGCATGCGCCGCGCTGCTGCGCTGGGCGGGGCTCGCGACGGCGCAGCAGGTGGACTATCCGGC
The DNA here is from genome assembly GCF_017104965.1 of Paraburkholderia sp. Ac-20340. GTDB lineage: Bacteria > Pseudomonadota > Gammaproteobacteria > Burkholderiales > Burkholderiaceae > Paraburkholderia. The sequence continues at coordinate 111,965 of NZ_JAAGPR010000002.1, read as the reverse complement.
GCTGCGCGAAGCGTCGCTCGAACGGCTGGCCGATACGCTCGCGGCCAGCCTCGACTTGCCGCGCCTGTATGCGGCGATGGGCTGAGGCGTCGTTAAGGTCGCTTCAGTAGAGCACCATCTGCGTGCAGCGGAACAGGGCGGTGGTTTTGCCGTCCGGGCCGGTCACGGTGGCGTCCCAGATCTGCGTGCTGCGGCCCAGATGCACGCCCGTCGCGACGACGCTCAGACGCCCTTCGCGCGCGGTGCCGAGGAAGTTGCTCTTGAGCTCGATGGTCGTGAAATTCTTCGCCGTGGCTGGCAGATGGGCGAAGCAGCCGTAACCGCAGGCCGTATCGGCGAGACAGATCACCGTGGCCGCGTGCAGAAAGCCGTTGGGCGCGAGCAGTTCGCTGCGGATATCGAGTTCCGCGCGCAGGATGCCCTGTTCGATCGAAACGGCGCGAAAGCCGATCAGTTCGGGCAGGCGGCCGCGCTGGCGTTCGTGCAGGGAGTCGAGGGTGACGTCGGTGCGCAGCGTGCTCATGAGGCGAAAGTCTCCGTTGGATGGGGCTGAATAGGGTTTTTCGCGCTGCCTTGGCGCCTGGGGTGGCGCCGGGTTAGCCTTTTGGGGGCTTCGACCCCGCAGCATTTGCCGATATTATCGGACGGTTGCGTGATCGGCATCGGCCGGTTTCGCAGGCGGCATGGGTCGCTGGGGCGCGTCTTCAGGCTGCGTCCCCGGGCACACCACAATACGCAACAACAGCGCGCGGCCGCAGCGGCCACAGCGCGCGAGATGCATACGGAAAGACAGAATCGGCAAACCGGCTGGCCTCGCGCCAGCCATCCTGACGGGAGCATTCATGACGGTGATCGTGGTGGCGAACCCCAAGGGCGGCGTCGGCAAGAGCACGCTGTCCACCAATCTGGCCGGCTATTTCGCGGCGCAAGGCGAGTGGGTCGCGCTCGCCGACCTCGACCGGCAACAGTCGGCGCACGCCTGGCTCGACCTGCGCCCGGCCTCGCTGCCGGCCATCGAAAGCTGGCAGATCGACCTGGACCATCCGGCCAAGCCGCCCAAGGGGCTGGAGCATGCCGTGATCGACACGCCGGCGGGCCTGCACGGCAACCGCCTGAACACGATCGTCGAACTGGCGGACAAGGTGATCGTGCCGCTGCAGCCGTCGATGTTCGACATCCTCGCCACCAAGGACTTCCTCGACCGGCTGGCGAAGGAAAAAGCGGTGCGCAAGGGCGCGATCCAGGTGGGCGTGGTCGGCATGCGGGTGGACGCGCGCACGCGTTCGGCCGAGCAGTTGCAGCGTTTCGTGGAAGGGCTGGATCTGCCCGTGCTCGGTTATCTGCGCGATACGCAGAATTACGTGCAGATGGCGGCGCACGGGCTCACGATCTGGGATGTCGCGAAAAGCCGCGTGGAGAAGGACATCGACCAGTGGCAGTCGATTCTCACGTGGGTGAATGCGAAATAAGCCGCCACGCGAGCAATGAAAAACGGGAGCCATCGGGCTCCCGTTTTGACGACTGGAACGCTCAGGTCCAGTTCTGGGTCGGCACGTGGTCGCGGCTGCCCTTGATGCGGTTGTTTTCGTCGACGAACACGAGGTCGGGCTTCCAGCCGGCCTTGAGTTCGGCTTCATCGACGTTCGCGAAGGCGGCGATGATCACCAGATCGCCCAGTTGCGCGCGGCGCGCCGCCGAACCGTTCAGCGAAATCATGCCGCTGCCGCGCTCGCCCTTGATTGCGTAGGTCGAGAAACGCTCGCCGTTATTGATGTTCCAGATGTCGATGCGCTCGTTTTCGACGATATTCGCCGCTTCGAGCAGGTTTTCGTCGATCGCGCACGAGCCTTCGTAGTGCAGCTCGCAGTGCGTGACGGCCACGCGATGGATCTTCGACTTGAGCATGTTGCGTTGCATGGAATGTCTCCTCGGGCGGACGGGCGCGCGGCCCGTCGCAACAGATTCGGTAAAGGCGTGAGCTTGAGCGGGAGCGGTCCGGAAACCGCGCTCAGATCTCGAGATTGTCGATCAGGCGCGTGGCGCCGAGCTTGGCGGCGGCCACCACCACGAGCGGCGCTTCTGCATCGGCTGCGACGCCGGGCGTCGGCGGCAGCAGGTTCGAGCGCTTGCGGATGGCGATGTAATCGGGCTTCCAGCCGCGCGCGGCGAGCGCCGCCATGGCTTCGAGTTCGAGTTGCGGGAAGTCGCGGCGGCCGGCCAGCACCGCGGCGCGGATCGCCTGCAGCGCGACTGCCAGTTGCGGCGCTTCGGCGCGTTCGGCATCCGACAGATAACGGTTGCGCGAGCTCAGCGCGAGGCCGTCCTGGTCGCGCACGGTTTCGGCGGCGATCACTTCGGTCGGCAGCGCGAACTGCTGGCACATCGCGCGCACGATCATCAGCTGCTGGTAATCCTTTTTGCCGAACACGGCCACGCGCGGCTGCACGCACGACATCAGCTTCATGACGACCGTGCAGACGCCTTCGAAGAAGCCCGGACGGAACTCGCCTTCGAGGATATCGCCCAGATCGTGCGGCGGGCGCACGCGGTATTCCTGCGGCTGCGGGTAGAGGTCACGCTCGGTCGGCGCGAACAGCACGTAGACGTTTTCCTTCTGCAGCTTCTCGATATCGGCTTCGAGCGTGCGCGGATACTTGTCGAAATCCTCGTTCGGGCCGAACTGCAGACGGTTGACGAAGATGCTCGCGACGACCGGGTCGCCGTGCTGGCGCGCGAGGCGCATCAGCGAGAGGTGACCTTCGTGCAGATTGCCCATGGTCGGAACGAACGCGGTGCGGTTTTGGCCGCGCAACTGGTCGCGCAGTTCCTGAATCGAGCTGATGACTTTCATGATCGGATGCGTTATGCCTCGCGCGGGGCAAGACGGGGTTGCAGCACACGGCGGGCCCGCAGGGCGGCCGGCCGGATGGCGTGCCCGGGCCCGGTCAGGGGCAGGCGCGGGCGATTGTAGAGGATTTGAGCGTGCTGCGCAGCCGCTTCGGATACGGGATTATCCTGGCTCGGCGTGATGGGGCGGGATGCCGCGCGCGGCTTTCACATGACTTTCGCGTGACGTTCAGTGTGACGGCGGCGTGACGGCGGGATGACGGCAGGATGGCGCTCGGGCGCCGGAAATGGTGCTGGGGCGCCTGTCTTAAGCCGCCGCGCCAGGCGTCAGACCGGCAGGTAGGCGAGGCGCACGTAGATCGGCGCGAACGGCTCGGCCTGGGTGATTTCGAGCAGCGATTCGCGCGCGAGTTCGAGCATGGCGATGAAGTTGACCACGACCACGGGCACGCCGCGCGTCGTATCGAACAGCTCGGAAAACTCCATGAAGCGCGCGCCCTGCAGCTTGCGCAGGATCACGCTCATATGCTCGCGCACCGACAGTTCCTCGCGCGAAATCTTGTGGTGCTGCACCAGCTTCGCGCGCTTGATGACGTCGGCCCACGCGGCGCGCAGGTCGTTGCTGTCCACATCGGGAAAGCGCGGCGTGATGCTCTGCTCGATATAGACCTCGGCGCGCAGGAAGTCGCGGCCCAGTTGCGGCAGCTTGTCCAGACGCTGCGCGGCCAGCTTCATCTGCTCGTATTCGAGCAGGCGGCGTACGAGTTCGGCGCGCGGGTCTTCGGCCTCTTCGCCGGTGTCGGCCTTCTTGACCGGCAGCAGCATGCGCGACTTGATCTCGATCAGCATGGCCGCCATCAGCAGATATTCGGCGGCGAGTTCGAGATTGGTCTTGCGCAGTTGTTCGACGTAGCCGAGGTACTGCGTGGTCACATCCGCCATCGGAATGTCGAGCACGTTGAAGTTCTGCTTGCGGATCAGGTACAGCAACAGATCGAGCGGACCTTCGAACGTTTCGAGAAACACCTCGAGCGCGTCGGGCGGAATGTAGAGATCTTGCGGAAGCTTGAAGAGCGGCTCGCCGTACAGGCGCGCGAACGCAACGCCGTCGACCGTGTCGGGCGTCGAATCCGTGGCGGGGGCGGCCAGCGCTTCGCTGGCGCTGGCATCCGCATGCACGGGCGCGGGAGGCGAGGCTCCCGTGGACCCGTCTACGGGCAGGCTGGCCATGTCAGGCCGTTCGGCGCCGTCGGCTTCGGCCATCAGAAGTTCTGGTAGTAGACGTAGGACGTCTGCTTGACGCGCGAAGCCTGCTGGCGCTCGCGCTCGTCGAGGTCGATCGGCTGCTTGTCCCACAGGAGCGAGCGGCCCTTGCGCTGCTGCTCTTCGAGTTGCGGCTTTTGCTCTTTGAGCTGGTTCAGAAACTGGGTGATGTCCGACTGATACATGGCTGACGTCCGTCGAGTGAGGCGGCCTTCCTGTCAGTGTCTGGCGGCCGCCGATGATTCCGGTGTTCCGGATTGGCCGCAATTTTACAGCAAGCGATGCGAGCGGAACATCCGCCCGGGCGATGCGTCGAACCGGCGCGACGGCCTTGCGCGGGGCCACATCCGCGACTTGCCGCGCATAGGGCGGTTGTGCGCTGTTGCAATGAGTTGCACACGTTTGCGCCGCATCCTGGGGTTTTCACGCGCTGTTGTGGTGAAATAACGCGTTTGCGCCCGTGCGGCCCGCAAGCGGAGCGCGGCCAGGGCGGCGCGCGCATCGGAAAACAACAGCCGGAGGTCCTGTTTGGCGGGAAGGGTGATTGAAGCATCACGCGCACGGCCGTGCCCCGAGCGTTGCCGGCGCGATGTCCTCGCGACGCCGCCGGGCCACGCCGCGCGCCTGCTCGCCGGTATTTCCGCCTTCGTTTCGGTGCACGCCGGCGCCAGGCTGGCGGCCAGGCTGTCTGTGTGGCTTGTCGCCGGACTGGGCGCGAGCCTGATCGGCGCGACGCCTGCCTGCGCCGCGCTCACCGACCTGCTGCCCTGGTCGCACGCCAAAACCTACTACGACGTCGATATTCAGGCCACGCCGCGCGATCTGCGCAAACTGCTCGAGGCGCATCTGGATATCGCGCGCTTCGCCAAACGCGAAGACGTCAGCGACGACCAGTTCGAATTCCTCGTCACGGCCACGCCGCAGCAGGTGCGCGATCTGGCCTCGACCGACGGCTATTTCACGCCGGTCGTGCGCACCGACGTCCATACCGACGAAAACGGCCGCCGCATCGTGCGCGTGATGGTCGATCCGGGCCCGCGCACGAAGATTTCCTCGGTCAGTCTGAACTTCACCGGCCCCGTGCTCACCGAAGATCACGCGCAGGAAAACGCCACGCGCTTCGCGTTCTCGCTGCACGAGGGCGACGCCTTCACGCAATCCGACTGGGACGGCGCCAAGAACGCCGCGCTGCGTGCGCTGCAATCGCGCCGCTATCTGGCCGCGAAGATCTCGCATTCGGAGGCGCGCGTCGATCCGCAGCGGCACGACGCGAAACTCTCCGTGACCTTCGACAGCGGCCCGACTTTCACGATGGGGCAGGTCGACATTTCCGGGCCGCGACGCTACCCGGAAAATATCGTCTCCAATGTGAACCCGCTTTCGCCGGACGAGATCTACGACGTCAACCGCGTCACCGAACTGCAGCGCCAGGTCCAGAACACGCCGTACTACGCGAGCGTGGCGATCGACGTCGACGATAACCCGCAGAAGCCGCTGCAAACGCCGGTGCACGTGAAGGTCAGCGAGTATCCGTACAACAACTTCCGCGGCGGCGTGGGCTATTCGACCGATACCGGCGCGCACGTGCAGGGCTCGTACACGTATCTCGATACCTTCGGCGCGGCGTGGCCGTTCCAGGTCTCCGGGCGTCTCGATCAGATCCAGCAGTACGGGCAGATCCAGCTTTCGATGCCGCCGGGGCCGCGCGCATGGACCAATAGCGCGCTCGTGTCCTACACGACCACGGACGTCTCCGACACCAACATCTACAGCCTGCGCATGGGCGTGCAGCGCACGCGCACCTCGCAGAACATCGACTACGCGTACTCGCTGCTCTACTACCAGGACCGGCTCACGCAGAACGCCGCCGGGCCGACCACGAGCCGCGCGCTGGTGCCGTCGTGGTCGTGGACGCGCCGTAACGTGGACGATCAACTGTTCCCGCGCTCGGGCAACCTGATTCGCGTGGAAGCGGGCTTCGCCGTGAAGGGCGCGGCGTCCGACGCCACCTTCGTGCGCGGCTATATGCGCGGCCAGCAATATCTGCCGATCGGCCATAGCGACATCGTGCTGTTCCGCGCGGAACTGGGCGGCGTGTTCACGTCGAGCAGTTCGTCCGACGTGCCCGCTTCGCTGCTGTTCCGCGCAGGCGGTTCGAACTCGGTGCGCGGCTACGGTTTCCAGAGCATCGGTAACGATGTCGATGGCTCGATCCTGCCGGCCAAGTACCTGGTGACGGGATCGGCGGAATATCAGCACTGGTTCAGCCACGATTGGGGCGGCGCGGCCTTCTTCGATGTGGGCACCGCCACCGATACCTGGGGCGAAAAAGTCTTCTATCCGGGCGCGGGCCTGGGCGCGCGCTGGCGCAGCCCTGTCGGCCCGGTCAACCTCGATCTGGCCTATGGCTTTCGCGAACGCAGAGTGCGGCCCTATCTGACGCTGGGAATCGCTTTCTGATGACGACCTACGCCACTTTCCCACGCTGCATGCGGGCGCTCACTGTCAGGGAGGCGGCATGAGCGCGCGTGAAGGGCTGCGCCGGTGCGTGTGGGCGGCGACGCTGTTCGCAATGCCGCCGGGCGAAGGCGCGGCGTCCGACGCGCCTGCCGAAAACGGCGCCGCGCCCGACGCGCAACCGCCCGCGCCGAAGCGGCGCGGCCGCAAGCTGCTGAAGGGTTTCGCGTGGCTGTTCGTGGTGCTGCTGCTGATCGTCGCGCTGCTGGCGGGCGCGCTTTACGGCGCGCTCACGACCGAGCGCGGCACCGCATGGGCCTGGCGCGCAGCGGTCAAGGTGCTGGGCGGGCAACTGGCGGGCACGCTCGACGGCGGCACGCTCGCCACGGGCGTGCGGCTGCGCAACGTCAGTTGGCATGGCGCCGACGGCACGACCGCCACCGTCGATCGCGCCAGCGGCGAATGGAAGCTGGAGATCAACAAGAATCGCCCGTGGCGCTTCGTGCTGAGCTATCTGCACATCGGCGATATCGATCTGCGTATCGTGCCGTCGGGCGAAACGTCGACTACGCCGATGTCGCTGCCCAAGGATTTGCGCCTGCCGATGGCGCTCGATATCCGCGATGTGCAGGTGGCGAAGCTCACGCTGCATCAGGGCGCGAGCGCCACCGAGTTCTCGCATTTCGCCTTCCATGGCAGCAGCGATGGCCGCCATCACGAAGCCGCCGTCGAGCAGCTCGATACGCCGTTTGGCGCGGTCAGCGCCGAAGCGAAGCTCGACGGCGTGCAGCCGTTCGCGCTCGCCGGCACGCTCGGTTACGCGGGCAAGGTCAATAACGAGGACGTGCAGGTGAACGCGAACCTCGGCGGTTCGCTCGAAGCGCTGGGCGCGGATGTGACGGCGAGCGGCATGAAGCTCACCGGCCGCGCACATCTGGAGGCCGCGCCGTTCGCGGCCGTGCCGCTCAAGCGCGCGACGCTGGCGTTCGATCACGTCAATCCGCAGGCGTTTTCGCCGGGCGCGCCATTCGCCGATCTCGCGGTGCGGGCGGATCTGCAGCCTGCGCAACAAGGCGTCAAGCCGTTCGTGGCGGAGCCGCGTGTTTCGGCGGCGTCGGCGGCATCGGTGGTTTCGGCAGCATCGGCGGCGAAGGCGCGTGGCGCTTCCGCCGGCGCTCGCGCGGATCAACTCGCGCCGGGTGCATCCGCCGCGCGCGCGGCCAGCGCACCGTCGTCATCAACGGCGCACGACAATCCCAATGCCGCAGGCTTCACGGTCGCGGGCAGCGTGTCGATCGTCAACGCGAAGCCCGGCGCGATCGACGCGCAACTGCTGCCGCTGATCGACGCGCGCACCGATGTCGTGCTCGACGCCCACACGCAACGGCTCTCGAACCTCAACGTGCGGCTCGTGAAGAACGCGACGGTAACGGGCGGCGGCGCGATCAGCGGGCGCAATGGCCGCTTCGATCTCAAGGTGGCGAATCTCGATCTCAACGCGATCCAGGCGAGCGTGCGCCCCACGCAACTGGCTGGCCCGATCACCGTGCGTCTGGCCGACGATGTGCAGAGCCTCACGCTCGATCTCGCCGATCCGAAGGCCGCGCTGCGCGCGCAGGGCAAGGTGACGCTGGACCCGGCGCGCATCTCGTTCAACGACGTGCGCGTGAGTTCGGGCACGGGTCGCATCGACCTGTCGGGCGCGCTCAAGCACGACGCGCATTCCAGCTACACGCTCAAGGCTTCGCTGACCGATTTCGATCCGCTCTCGCTGCTGTCGCAGGCGCCGGGCAAAGGCCCGGAACATACGCCGCCGAGCCCCGCGCAGCAGCCTGGCGCGCGCACCGAAGCGCAGCGCAACGCCGAAAAGAACGCGCTCGATCCCAAGCGCAGCCTGGCGCTGAATCCTGCCGCGAATCCCGCGCTGAATCCGGCGCAATCGAGCGAGCAGGCCGCCGCGCAGAACGTCGCGCGCAACACGGTGCAGACGCAGCCGTCCGCATCGCAACCTGCAACACAGGCGGCAGCAAAGCCCGCGCGCAAACCCGCCGCAAAAGCACCCGCAAAGACGCCCGCAACAACGCCCGCGCGCCGTATCGAAGCGCGCATCACCGGCACGCTCACCGCCAGCGGCACGCTCGCGCCCGAACTCACCACCAAGGCCGAATTCAAGCTCGGCCCGAGCGTCTACGACAATCTGCCGCTCACCGGGCAAGGGCTGATCCAGCTGGCCGGCACGCGCATCCTGCCCAGCCGCGCGAATCTATCGGTGGCCGGCAATACCGTCGACCTGCAAGGCAGTTTCGGTGCGCGCGGCGATCGTCTGCGCTTCAAGATCGATGCGCCGCAACTCGACCATCTGGGTTTCGGCGTGGCGGGGCAGGTGGCGGCGAACGGCGATCTGACCGGCACCTTCGCGCATCCCGACGTGTCGCTCGACTACAAGGCCGATCACGTCGCGTTCGGCGATAACCGCCTCGGTCACGCCGAAGGCCACGCCGATCTGCACGACGGCGCGAACGGCGCACTCGCCTTCAGCGCGGACGCGAGCGGCATCGCCGCCGGCGGCGCGGAAATCTCGACGCTCACCGCGCGTCTCACCGGCACGCGCGCGAAACACCAACTGACTGCGAGCGCGAAGGGCAAGGTGCAAGGCCAGCCGATCGACGTGCAGGTCGCGGCCAACGGCAAGCTCTCCGATACGCGCGAAGGCACGCGCTGGGACGGCACCGTCACGCAGTTGCAGAACCGCGGCGCGCCCGATATCGATCTGAAGGCGCCGCTCACGATCAGCGCCGGGCCGGGCAAGGTGACGCTCGGCGCCACACGTCTGACCGCCTTGGGCGCGACGCTCGACCTCAAGGCCTTCGATCTCGATCACGGCCGCATCCGCTCGGCGGGTTCGCTCACGACCGTGTCGCTCGCGCGCATCATGCAGTTCCAGCAGCAGCTCACGGGCCAGCCATCGAGCCTGAAAACCGATCTCGTGTTCGACGGCGACTGGGACTTTTCGGTCGGCCCGAGCGCAAGCGGTTATATCCAGATCAAGCGCCGCTCGGGCGATATCACCGCCGAAATCGGCCGGGGGCTCGCCTCGGTCGGTATCGGCGACTTGAGTGCGCGCGCGGCGTTCAGCGGCGGCAATCATCTGAATCTCACGGCGCACGCGCAGGCGAGCCGCGTGGGCGTGCTCGACATCGACGCGAATACGGCGCTCACGCCGCGCGACGGCATGCTCGCGCTCGGCGACGAAGCGCCGCTCGGCGGCACGATCAAGGCCAATATTCCTTCGCTCAAGACCACGGGCGGGCTGCTCGGGCCGAGTTATCTGCTCGACGGTCATATCGCGTTGCAGCTTGCGCTGGGTGGCACAGTGGCGAAGCCGAACGTGTCGGGTTCGCTGATCGGCGACGGGCTTTCGGCCACGCTCGTCGATCAGGGCATCCAGTTGAAGGACGGCGTGGTGCGCGTGATGCTGTCGAAGAATCTGGTCGATTTCCAGCAGGTCGAGTTCCACGGCGGCGACGGCACGCTGCGCGCGACCGGGCGCGTGCGTCTCGATAACGCCGAACCCGATCTCACCGCGAGCATCGTCGCCGACAAGCTCGAACTGTTCGCCGCGCCCGATCGCCATTTGTCGCTCTCGGGCAGCGCGAGCATCGCGAATGGCGGGCATCTGGGCGGCATGCAGATCGACGGCAAGTTCACCGTCGATCGCGCGCTGTTCGACATGCCCGAGTCGGCCGCGCCGGAACTGGGCGACGACGTCGTGATCGTGCGCCCGGACGGCACCACGCGCGGCGGCACGCCGCCGCCCGCCGTGCAGGCGCAGGAAGCGTCGGACAAGCCCGCGCCGCGTTTCGCGCCGCGCGCCAATATCGACATCAATCTGGGCCGCAGTTTCCGCTTCCACGGCATGGGCGCCGATCTCGGTCTGGCCGGCACCATCACGGCGATGAGCGCGCCCGATGTGCCGCTGCGCGCGGTGGGCAATGTGCGCGTAACCGAGGGCTCAACGTACACGGCGTTCGGCCGCAAGCTCAACATCGAAAACGGCTTCTTCACCTTCAACGGGCCGGTGGCGAACCCGGGCATCAATATCCTCGCGATGCGCCGCAACCAGCAGGTGGAAGCGGGCGTGCAGGTGACCGGCACGGTGCAGGCGCCGGTGGCCAAGCTGATCTCCGAACCGAACGTGCCCGATAACGAAAAGCTCTCGTGGCTGCTGTTCGGTCACGGCACGGATCAGGGCAATAACGTCGGCCAGCAGAGCGCGATGACGACGGCGCTGGCGCTGCTCGGCAGTGCGAGCGGCAAGCGCATTGCGCAGGAGGTGGGGCTCGACGAATTCTCGATCGGCCGCAGCGAAGTGGGCCTGACCGATCCGCAGGTGGTGATGCTCGCCAAGGCGATCAACGAATGGCTCGTGCTCGGCTACGAGCAGGGGCTGCAATCGGCGTCGAACGCGATCAAGGCCACGTTGAACCTGACGCGCTACTGGTCGGTGACTGCTTACGGCGGCACCTTCTACGGCGCGGACATTCAATATACGCGGCGCTTCGACCGGATTCGCTGGTAGCGCGGCGCGCGGCGGAACGCAGGCAAAACGCAGGCGAAAAAAAAGCACACCCGAGGGTGTGCTTTTTTACGTCAGGCCAGCGAGCGGGCGCTTAACGCACGCGCATGCCCGGCTTGGCGCCGCTATGCGGCTCGAGGATGTAGAGGCCCGGTTCGGCCTTCTCGTCGGCGGCGGAAGCGGCGAGCACCATGCCTTCGGACATGCCGAACTTCATCTTGCGCGGCGCGAGGTTCGCGACCATCACCGTGAGCTTGCCCTTGAGGTCTTCCGGCTTGTAGGCCGAACGGATGCCCGAGAACACGTTGCGCGTCTTCTCTTCGCCCACGTCGAGCGTGAGTTGCAGCAGTTTGTCCGAACCCTCGACGATATTGCAGTCGACGATCAGCGCCACGCGCAGATCGATCTTCGCGAAATCGTCGATGGAGATGACTTCCGGCGTTTCATCGGCAGCGGGCTTTTTCGCTTCCTTCGATGCCTTCGACTTCTTGTTCGCGTCGGCGGCAGCGGCGGGTGCGTCGGTCGCCTGCAGCGAATCGCGGTTGGCGGCCAGCAGCGCTTCCAGTTGCTTCGGATCGACGCGCGTCATCAGATGCTTGTACGCGTTGATCGGCTGCTGCGACGACAGCGCGCGGCCGGCATCGGCCCACGTGAGCGGCTCGATCGCGAGGAACTGCTCGACGCCTTGCGCGAGTTGCGGCAGCACCGGCTTGAGCGCGAGCGACAGCAGGCGGAACGCTTCGAGGCTCACGCTGCACGACTCGTGCAGCGCCACGGCGTTGGCCGGGTCCTTCGCCTGTTCCCACGGCTTGGCCGTATCGACGTAACCGTTGACTGCGTCGGCCAGTTCCATCGTCTGACGCAGCGCGCGGCTGTACTCGCGTGCTTCGTAGTGCGCAGCAATCTGCGGGATCGCGGCGCGCAACTGTTCGAGCAGCGGATGCTTCATCGCGCTGTCCTGCACGCGGCCTTCGAAGCGCTTGATCAGGAAGCCCGCGGCGCGGCTGGCGATATTGATGTACTTGCCCACCAGATCGCTGTTCACGCGCGCCTGGAAGTCTTCGAGGTTCAGGTCGAGGTCTTCCATCGTGCTGTTGAGCTTCGCGGCGAAGTAGTAGCGCAGCCACTCGGGGTTCAGGCCCGTGGTGATGTAGCTTTCGGCCGTGATGAAGGTGCCGCGCGACTTCGACATCTTCGCGCCGTCCACCGTCAGGAAGCCGTGCGCGAACACGTTGGTGGGCGTGCGGTGACCCGAGAATTCGAGCATCGCCGGCCAGAACAGCGTGTGGAAATACAGGATGTCCTTGCCGATGAAGTGGTACTGCTCGGTCTTCGTGCCCGGCTTGACCCAGTCCTGGAAGTTCAGGCCGCGCTGCTCGCACAGATTCTTGAAGCTCGCGTAGTAGCCGACCGGCGCGTCCAGCCACACGTAGAAGTACTTGCCCGGCGCGCCCGGAATTTCAAAGCCGAAGTAGGGCGCATCGCGCGAGATGTCCCAGTCGGCGAGCTTCGATTCGCCTGCGTCGCCCAGCCACTCGCGCATCTTGTTGGTCGCTTCCGGCTGCGCCAGACCAGCCACCCAGCCGCGCAGGAACTGCTCGCAGCGCGGGTCGGAAAGACGGAAGAAGTAGTGGGTCGAGGTCCTGCGGATGGGCGTGGCGCCCGAGACCACCGAGTACGGATTCTTCAGATCGGTCGGTGCGTAGGTCGAGCCGCACACTTCGCAGCTATCGCCGTATTGATCCTTCGCGCCGCACTTCGGGCACTCGCCCTTGATGAAGCGGTCCGGCAGGAACATGTTCTTGACCGGATCGTAGGCCTGCTCGATATCACGCGTCTCGATCAGACCCGCTTCCTTGAGCGCCAGATACACCGATTCCGACAGGACGCGGTTTTCGTCCGAATCGGTCGAGTAGTAGTTGTCGAAGGAAATGCCGAAGCTGTCGAAGTCGCGCTTGTGCTCCTGCCAGACGCGCGCGATCAGCTGCTGCGGCGTGAGGCCTTCTTTTTCGGCGCGCAGCATGACGGGCGTGCCGTGGGTGTCGTCGGCACCGACGTAATAGACCTCGTGGCCATGCATTCGCAGCGCACGGACCCAGATGTCCGTCTGGATGTACTCGACCAGATGGCCGATGTGGATCTGGCCGTTCGCATACGGCAGAGCAGACGTGACGAGAATCTGGCGGCCGCTCTGGACGCTGGATGCGCCGGCGGCGAGGTCGGTGGCGGATGCTGACATAAGTGGTTGGACGTCCGATGTTGCGGGGGAAACCGCGATTTTAGCAGGGCGGGCGCACGGCGCGTTCGGGCTCCGGCGGGGCGCTCGCGGGCGCCGCGCGTTGTGCTGTGTGCGGTGCAGTGTGTTCTGCAGCGATGCTGGCTGGATCGGCGAGGGCGGCCTGCGCGCAGGTAGGGCGCAGACAGGGCGCGCGACGCATCGAAAATGCGGGCAAAAAAAACCGGGGCAGATTGGCCCCGGAGCAACAACGACAAGAGGAGAATGGTGACGCGGCGGCATGACCGCACACGTACCGTAAAGACAGACCGCGCTATTTCGCGAGAGTTCGAAATTTTTTTCGATTGTCTGAAATTGTCTGCGAAGGCCGTGCGGCGAGCCTTTGCGGCAGCAGCGCCTGCGCGCCACATGGGCATCGCCAATGAAAACGGGACGGCTGTGCGGCCGTCCCGTTTGTCCTGTCGCTGTTTTACCGGCGTCGCCCGATCGAGCGTTGCGGCGCCGGCATCACGACATCAAGCCATTACTGCTGATGCTGCGCCGTCGCACGCAGATAGATTTCCACGCGACGATTGGCCGTGCGGCCGGCTTCCGTGCTGTTGTCGGCGATCGGCTGGGTGTCGCCGCGGCCTTCGGCTGCCATGCGCTGCATCGGGATGCCGCGACCTGCCAGGTAGTTGACCACGCTCTGCGCGCGGTTGACCGACAGCGTCTGGTTGTACGCCGGCTGGCCGGTGTTATCCGTATGGCCCACCACCTGCGCGACGACTTCCGGGTTCTGCTGCAGCGTCTGCGCGACCTGGTCGAGCACCGGCGCGAACGACGGCTTGATCGCGTAGCTGTTGGTGTCGAAGGTCACGTTGCTCGGAATGTTGAGCTTGAGCGAGCCGTCCGGCTGCTCGGTGATCTGCGTGCCGGTGCCCTTGGTGGCGCCCGACAGCTTGTTGTGGATGGCCTGCCAGTTGTAGCCGGTGATGCCGCCGACCAGCGCGCCTGCACCCGCGCCGATCGCCGCGCCCTTGCCGCCGCCGAAGATCGCGCCGATCGCGGCGCCCGTACCCGCGCCGACGCCCGTGCCGACGGCCGTGTTGGTGCCCTGCTGGGTTGCGCAGCCGGCGACGAGCGCGCCGACGACAGCGAAGACGGACAGACGGGTCAAGGTTTTTGTGTTCATTTTTCAATCCTCTCTTGAGTGAACGGAAAGGCTGCAATGTGACAACGACCGTCCCCGACAGGCTTCAGGGTCATCGGACGGCGTGCGGCAGCAGCTACTACAATGGCGGCTTGAGCGCTGTGGCGAGACGTCGCGCATCTAGTTGATAGTTGCTCGACGACCGCTTGACAAGCACTGGCCTGGCGCGAAAACGCTGCTGCCGCGAAGCGTGCCTTGCCGCGGGTATTTGCGCAATCCAGCTTAACAATTTCTTTCGATTTACGGCGTCAGAGCGGCACCCCACGGGGCGTGCGGCGCGCCGGATCGTTTATCCCCACGGAGTTTCAATGAGCATTGATCGGGCATTGGTCGACGCGGCCCTGGCGGCCCTCACGGACCCGGACACGGGCCGTCCTTACACGGTGGCCAAGGGCGTGCGCAACGTCGCGATCGACGGCGAAACGGTTGACGTCGAGATCGTGCTCGGCTATCCGGCGAAGAGCCGCTACGAAGCGATCCGCACGCAGGTGGCGAGCGCGCTCGCGGCGGTGCCGGGCGTGAAGGCGAGCCGCGTGACGGTGGGCTTCGAGGTGACCGCGCATACGGTGCAGCGCGGCGTGAAGCTGCTGCCCAATGTGAAGAATATTGTCGCCGTGGCGTCGGGCAAGGGCGGGGTCGGCAAGAGCACGACCGCCGTGAATCTGGCGCTGGCGCTGGCGGCCGAAGGCGCATCGGTGGGCGTGCTCGATGCGGACATCTACGGCCCGTCGCTGCCGATGATGCTGGGTATCAGCGGCCGCCCCGAATCGCCGGACGGCCAGTCGATGAACCCGCTCGAAGGCCACGGCGTGCAGGCCAATTCGATCGGCTTTCTCGTCGATCAGGACAACCCGATGGTCTGGCGCGGCCCGATGGCCACCTCGGCGCTCGAACAGCTGCTGCGGCAGACGAACTGGCGCGAACTCGACTATCTCGTGGTCGACATGCCGCCGGGCACGGGTGACATCCAGTTGACGCTGTCGCAGCGCGTGCCGGTCACGGGCGCCGTGATCGTGACGACGCCGCAGGACATCGCGCTGCTGGACGCCAAGAAGGGCCTCAAGATGTTCGAGAAGGTGGGCATTCCGATTCTCGGCATCGTCGAAAACATGGCCGTGCACGTGTGCACGAACTGCGGTCACGCCGAGCATATCTTCGGCGCGGGCGGCGGCGAGCGCATGGGCAAGGAGTATGGCGTCGAGGTGCTGGGCAGCCTGCCGCTCGATATTTCGATCCGCGAACAGGCCGATTCGGGCGCGCCCACCGTTGCGGCCGCGCCGGACAGCGCCGTCGCCGCGACGTACAAGGCGATTGCGCGCCGCGTGGCGATCCAGATCGCCGAGCGTTCGCGCGACATGAGCTCGAAATTCCCGACCATCGTCGTGCAGAACACCTGATCGCTTGCGCCGTTTTTACGGCGCTTTTGCGACACTTTTGCGTCACTTTT
Organism: Paraburkholderia sp. Ac-20340; assembly: GCF_017104965.1. Classification (GTDB taxonomy): domain Bacteria; phylum Pseudomonadota; class Gammaproteobacteria; order Burkholderiales; family Burkholderiaceae; genus Paraburkholderia. The sequence continues at coordinate 95,947 of NZ_JAAGPR010000002.1, read as the reverse complement.
GAAGGCACGCCGCGTGCGCCTTGCATCACCGGGCCCGCGGCGTGTGTTTTTGCGCGCATTTAGGGGCGTTCGACGGGCACACAGGGCTCGCGGCGGGGCGCCTGCGCGGTATCATGTGGGATTCATGGGTCCGGATCGACGGCCGCAAGGGGCGGCCGTGCGCCGGCAAGAGGATCGCATGGGTAAAGGAAACGACAGGCAGGCGGGGAACGCAGTCGTGCTGGCCGTGGTTGCATGTGCGCTGCTAGGCGGCTGCACGAGCTTCATGGGCCAGCAGGACAAGCGTGCGGGCGCGCAGCTTCAGCCCACCGTCGGCAATCAGGTGCGCGGCACCGTGTCGTTCGTCGAGCATTCGGACGGCGTGCAGGTGAGCTACAACCTGGCCGGCCTGCCGCCCGATTCCGACCATGCGCTGCAGGTGCACGAGCGCGGCGACTGCAATGCCGCCGATGCCACCAGCGCGGGCGCGGTGTTCGCCCCAGCCGCCGAACGCCTGAAGTCCGGCGCGCGCGTGGCGGGCGACCTCGGCAATATTCACGCGGATTCCAACGGCGTCGCGAGCGGCTTTATCGTCGCGACGGACGTGTCGCTCGACGGCGTGCGCTCGGTGCTGCAACGCGCCGTGATCGTGCATCACGAAGCCATCGACCCGTACGCCTACCCGCAGCGCGGCACCGGCGCGGCCATGGCCTGTGGCGTGATCAAGGCGCAATAAGCGGCGAATACGTCGCGAGCAGGCGGCCGTCATCGGCCGCCGCGGCGCGCGCCGGGGCGGCCGCGAGCCGTCCTGTGGAAACCGCTGGTGCGCCACTGAAGCGCACTTCCAGGCACACCGACTCACATCGCGTAAAATAGGCGCCTTTCGCAAGTTCGCAAGGCACCGCCACGGCCCGACGGCCCTGAGCGGGCGCAGGCCGGCCCTGCACGCGTTTTTCTTGCATTTACCTTTTCGTTCCCCGTTTTTTTACTGGACCGCAGCGAGCAACATGGCAATCAAATCCGACAAGTGGATCCGGCGCATGGCCGAAGAGCAGAACATGATCGAGCCGTTCGCGCGCGACCAGATCCGTACGTCGGAAGACGGCCGCAAGATCGTCAGCTACGGCACCTCCAGCTACGGCTACGACATTCGCTGCGCCGACGAATTCAAGATCTTCACGAACATCAACTCGACCATCGTCGATCCGAAGAACTTCGACGAAAAGTCGTTCGTGGACTTCAAGGGCGACGTCTGCATCATCCCGCCGAATTCGTTCGCGCTGGCCCGCACGGTCGAGTATTTCCGCATTCCGCGCAGCGTCCTGACGGTGTGTCTGGGCAAGTCCACCTACGCGCGCTGCGGCATCATCGTGAACGTCACGCCGTTCGAACCCGAGTGGGAAGGCTACGTCACGCTCGAATTCTCGAATACGACACCTTTGCCTGCCAAAATCTACGCGAACGAAGGCGTGGCCCAGGTGCTCTTCTTCGAGAGCGACGAGGTCTGCGAAGTGTCTTACGCCGATCGCGGCGGCAAGTATCAAGGCCAGCACGGCGTCACGCTGCCCAAGACCTGAGTTCGAGCGCACTTAACCCACTGGATTTACGACATACGGGGACCGCTGCGCGTTACATGCAGCGGTCGTTTCTTTTGGAGATTCGCCCATGAAGTTTCGCTTTCCCGTCGTCATCATCGACGAAGACTTTCGCTCCGAGAACATCTCGGGTTCCGGCATCCGGGCACTCGCCGAAGCCATCGAGAAAGAGGGCGCGGAAGTCCTCGGGCTGACGAGCTACGGCGACCTCACCTCGTTCGCGCAGCAGTCGAGCCGCGCCGCGTGTTTCATCCTGTCGATCGACGACGATGAACTGCTGCCCTACGTCGAAGGTGCGGATGGCGAAGCGCCCGAACACGCGCCCGCGATCGTCGCGCTGCGCGCGTTCATGGAAGCGGTGCGCAAGCGCAACGCCGACATCCCCATCTTCCTGTACGGCGAAACGCGCACCTCGCGCCATCTGCCCAACGACATCCTGCGCGAGCTGCACGGCTTCATTCACATGTTCGAGGACACGCCGGAATTCGTCGCGCGTCACGTGATTCGCGAAGCGAAGGTGTATCTGGACGCGCTCGCGCCGCCGTTCTTCAAGGAACTGGTGCAGTACGCCGACGAAGGTTCCTACTCGTGGCACTGCCCGGGTCACTCGGGCGGCGTGGCGTTCCTGAAGAACCCGCTCGGCCAGATGTTCCACCAGTTCTTCGGCGAAAACATGCTGCGCGCCGACGTCTGCAACGCCGTGGAAGAGCTCGGCCAGCTGCTCGACCACACCGGCCCGGTGGCGGCTTCGGAGCGCAACGCCGCGCGCATTTTCAGCGCCGACCACGTGTTCTTCGTGACCAACGGCACGTCCACGTCGAACAAGATCGTCTGGCACGCCACGGTGGCGCCGGGCGACATCGTGCTGGTGGACCGTAACTGCCACAAGTCGATCCTGCACGCGATCACGATGACGGGCGCGATTCCCGTGTTCCTCACGCCGACGCGCAACAACTTCGGCATCATCGGCCCGATTCCGCGCGACGAGTTCAAGCCGGAAAACATCCGCAAGAAGATCGAGGCGAATCCGTTCGCACGCGAAGCGCTCGAGAAGAACCCGAACCTCAAGCCGCGCATTCTGACGATCACGCAGAGCACGTATGACGGCGTGATCTACAACGTCGAAATGATCAAGGATCTGCTCGGCGACATGCTCGACACGCTGCACTTCGACGAAGCCTGGCTGCCGCACGCCGAATTCCACGCGTTCTACCAGGACATGCACGCGATCGGCGCGGGCCGTCCGCGTACCAAGGCGCTGGTGTTCGCGACGCACTCGACGCACAAGCTGCTGGCCGGCATCTCGCAGGCTTCGCAGATCGTCGTGCAGGATTCGGAAGACAGCGCGTTCGACCGTCACCGCTTCAATGAAGCGTATCTGATGCACACGTCCACCTCGCCGCAATACGCGATCATCGCCTCGTGCGACGTGGCCGCGGCGATGATGGAAGCGCCGGGCGGCCCGGCGCTGGTCGAAGAATCGATCGCCGAAGCGCTCGACTTCCGCCGCGCGATGCGCAAGGTCGACGCCGAATACGGCGACGACTGGTTCTTCCAGGTCTGGGGCCCGGACGAGCTGGCCGAAGAAGGCATCGGCTCGCGCGACGACTGGGTCCTGCGCCCGAACGACCACTGGCACGGCTTCGGCGCGCTGGCGGAAGGCTTCAACATGCTCGACCCGATCAAGGCGACCATCGTCACGCCGGGTCTGGACGTGGACGGCGAGTTCGGCGAAACCGGCATTCCGGCCGCCATCGTTACGAAGTATCTGGCCGAGCACGGCATCATCGTCGAGAAGACCGGTCTGTACTCGTTCTTCATCATGTTCACGATCGGCATCACCAAGGGCCGCTGGAACTCGATGGTCACCGAACTCCAGCAGTTCAAGGACGACTACGACGCCAACCAGCCGCTGTGGCGCGTGCTGCCGGAATTCGTCGCGCAGCATCCGATGTACGAGCGCGTGGGCCTGCGCGATCTGTGCCAGCAGATCCACAGCGTCTACCGCGCCAACGACATCGCGCGTCTGACGACCGAGATGTATCTGTCGACGATGGAGCCGGCGATGAAGCCGTCCGACGCGTTCGCCAAGCTCGCGCACCGCGAGATCGATCGCGTGCCGGTCGACGAACTCGAAGGCCGCGTCACGTCGATCCTGCTCACGCCGTATCCGCCGGGCATTCCGCTGCTGATTCCGGGCGAGCGCTTCAACAAGACGATCGTGAACTACCTGAAGTTCGCGCGCGAATTCAACGAGCGCTTCCCGGGCTTCCACACCGATATCCACGGACTCGTGGGCGAGACCATCAACGGCCGCATCGAGTACTTCGTGGATTGCGTGCGGGTGTAAGCGAGGACACGCGGCATGACGGTGCGGCTTTTGCGCAGGTCGGTGCGTTCTCTGGTGTCGGCGTGGTCGCTGGCTGCGGTGCTGGTAACGGGGCTGGCATCCGCGCTGGCGCCGGGGCTGGCACACGCCGAAGTTTCGGCGGCCGATCCGATCGACGCGGGTATGCGTGCGTGTCTCGCGCGCGCGGACCGTTCCTCGACGGCGGGCCAGGTCCAGTGCATGGACGACGCCCGCACGGCCTGGCGCGCCGCCGCCGACGCGGCGCTCGCGCAACTCGTGGCGAAGACGCCGCCCGCGCAGCAGCGGCGCTGGCGCGCGAGCCAGCAGAAGTGGGTGGCGTGGCGCGATGCCGAGGACACCATGCTCGGCGCCGCGTTCGCGACGTCGAGCGGTTCGTCGTATCAGCTTTACGAAGCGGATATGCGTCTGCAGCCCGTGCGCGACCGTGCGCAGGCGCTGCGCGGCTCGCTCGCGACGGCGGCCGACAAGCCCGTGCGTGCGCGCGCCTGTAGCGCCGATGCGCGCTGCGAGCACGTGAGCTACGACCTGAACCGCTACTACCGTCAGCTGTACGCGCGTATGCCGAAGCATGCGCGAGCGGCCGTGGCGCGCGCGCAGTCGGCGTGGCGGGCGTATCGCGACGCGACGACGCCGCTCATCGACGAACGTGCGCGGCTCGATCTGCTGGGCGCGCGACTGGCGACGCTCAAGCGTTTGTCGGAGACCGTCAACAACCGTTGATGCGTTGCCTGCATCGATAGAACAACAGGCGTGAATCCTTGCGGATCACGCCTGTTTCATTTGGGGTGGCAGTCGGCAGGCCAGGCTTCGATCAATCGAGCACGCACTGGCCCGGCACGGCTTCCGGCAGCGTGGTGGGATCGCCGAGCAGATCGTGCAGCGCCGCTTCGATGCCGATCGACATGTTGTTGAGCGCGAGATCGTTGTCCTCGGTGCCGAACGGATCTTCGATCTGCGAAGCGATCGCCTCGTGCGCCATGAACGCATAGGCGACGAACACCGCGAAAACCGGCGTGAGCGCGCCGATGCTGTCCACCAGACCGAACGGCAGCAGTGCGCAGAAGAAGTACACGGTGCGGTGAATCATCACCGTATAGGCGAACGGCAGCGGCGTGGAGACGATCCGCTCGCAGCCGCCGATCACATCGGACAGCCCGTTGAGATTGCGCTCGAAAGCGAGCACGGCGTAGCTGTCCACGCGGCCTGCACGCACTTCGGCGCGCAGCCATTCCGAGGCGCAAAGCACGAGCGTCATCGGCCGGTAGCGCGAGGCCATGACGCGCTCGAACACGTCGCGCGGCAGACGCGATTCGAGATCGGCGCGCGGGTCGGTGTGGCGCAACTGATGGCGCAGCGCATGCGGCAATGCGCAGAGCAGGGCGACGAATGGGCGCGCGCGCTCGACGGCATCGTCGCCTTGCACCAGCGCCAGCGATTGGCGCGCGAGCGAGCGCGTTTCGTTGAGCATTTGCCCCCAGAGCTTGCGGCCTTCCCAGTAGCGGTCGTAGCTCGCGTTATTGCGAAAGCCGAGAAACACGGCCAGCGCAATGCCGATCAGCGAAAACGGCACGGTGCTCAGATTGACCGTCACGCGCAGGATGTGATCGTGCGCGGCGACCGCGACGAACGACAGACACAGGACGATAAAGAGGCGCGGCAGCAGTTGCGGCAGGACGGAACCGCGCCACGCGAGCAGCATGCGGAACCAGTTGAGATGAGGTCGGACGATCATGTGTGCGTGCTGGTCTGGGCCGGACGGGCAACCCTGCAACGATACGATGCCGCGGGTTGCTTCTGCAAAAAATCATAGCCGCGCGTCGGTTTGCTGCAGGCGCACACTTCCCACATTTTGGGGCGGGTACAGCGCACCGTTTTGCGTCCGCACAAAAAAACGGGGCGCGCGACGGTGATCGTCGCGCGCCCCGTTGCAGAGCGTTGGGCGGGTAATGCTTACTTCAGCGCTGCGCGTGCCGCCACGATTGCTGCGCGAACCTGCTCCGGCGCGGTGCCGCCCGGATGGTTACGCGCCGACACCGAACCTTCCAGCGTCAGCACTTCGAATACGTCTTCGGCCAGCAGATGCGCCACGGCCGGCAGTTCGCTGCGCATTTCGTCGAGCGTGAGGTCGGCCAGATCGCAGTTGCGGTCTACGCAGATACGCACGGCATGCGCGACGGCTTCGTGCGCGTCGCGGAACGGCAGACCCTTCTTCACGAGGTAATCGGCCAGATCGGTGGCCGTCGAGAAGCCTTGCAGGGCGGCGGCGCGCATCGCATCGGCCTTGACCGTGATGCCCGCGACCATTTCCGCGAAGATGCGCAGCGTGTCCGCGACCGTATCGACGGTATCGAACAGCGGCTCCTTGTCTTCCTGGTTGTCCTTGTTGTACGCGAGCGGCTGGCCTTTCATCAGCGTGAGCAGGCCGATCAGATGGCCATTCACGCGGCCGGTCTTGCCGCGCGCGAGTTCGGGCACGTCCGGGTTCTTCTTCTGCGGCATGATCGACGAGCCGGTGCAGAAGCGATCGGCGATATCGATGAAACCGACGCGCGGGCTCACCCACAGCACCAGCTCTTCCGAGAAGCGCGACACGTGCGTCATGACGAGCGCCGCCGCAGCCGTGAATTCGATCGCGAAGTCGCGGTCGGAGACGGCGTCGAGCGAGTTCGCGCAGATGCCGTCGAAGCCCAGCGTCTTCGCCACGGCGAAGCGGTCGATCGGGTAGCTCGTGCCGGCGAGTGCGGCCGCGCCCAGCGGCAGACGGTTCACGCGCTTGCGGCAGTCGACCATGCGTTCGGCGTCGCGCGAGAACATTTCGACGTAGGCGAGCAGGTGATGGCCGAAGGTGACCGGCTGCGCCACCTGCAGGTGGGTGAAGCCCGGCATGATGGTGCCGGCGTGCTGCTCGGCGAGGTCCAGCAGCGCGCCGCGCAGATCGCCCAGCAGGCCGCCGATGCGGTCGATTTCGCCGCGCAGCCACAGGCGGATGTCGGTCGCGACCTGGTCGTTACGCGAGCGGCCCGTGTGCAGGCGCTTGCCGGCGTCGCCGATCAGCGCGGTCAGGCGCGCTTCGATGTTCAGGTGCACGTCTTCGAGGTCGAGCTTCCACTCGAATTCGCCGCGCTCGATCTCGCCCTTGATCTGTGCCATGCCGCCCTGGATTGCGGCGAGGTCGTCGGCGGAGATGATCTTCTGCGCGGCCAGCATCGACGCGTGCGCGAGCGAGCCCTCGATGTCGACGAGCGCCAGACGCTTGTCGAAGAAGACCGACGACGTGTAGCGCTTGACCAGCTCCGACATGGGTTCGGAGAAGCGAGCCGACCAGGCTTCGCCTTTTTTGTGCAGTTGGGACGTCATGGTGATGGGGCTTGAGCGAGCAGGTGAAAAAGCGTGCCGCGCAGCAGGGCGCTTCAAACGCAGCCGGAAAGGCCGCCAGAGCGCCGCGCGCAGCGGGAAAGTTGACGATTTTACCATCGGCGCGCGCCGTACCCTGGGGCGCCTGGCGCGCGCGTTATTGCCGGAACGTGCCTGGAGGGCGCTTAAAGCCGCACCAGCACGACCAGCTTGAGGTCTTCGCGGTGCGCGGGCTTGAACGTGATCTGGTCGTAGGCGATGCGGCCGTGGCGCGGATGATTGAATTCGCGCCGTCCGCCTTCGCGCTCGAACACGTCCTGCGAGCCCCAGTAGCGGGCGAATTCGTCGCTCGTGGCCAGCAGCGAATCGACCAGCGCGCGCGTGGGCGCATCGCTCGAATGGCGGATCGAATCGGCGCGGAATTCGGCGGCCAGACGGCGCGCACGCGTTTCCCAATCGACGATCAACTCGCGCCCGAGCGGCTCGGTAAAGGTGAAACGCAGCAGATTGCGGTCGTGATCGCCGTCGAGCCAGCCGGTGAAGAGATCGGCGGCGTGGGCATTCCAGGCGAGCGCGGTCCACTGGCGATCGAGCACGTAGGCGGGCGCATCCACGAGTTGCACGGTTTGCAGCAGCGTTTCGGGCGCGGCGCCGGCGCCGGGCGCATCGGGCTCGGCCGGGTCGCGCTGGGCGGCCAGCTCGAACAGATAGGCGCGTTCGGCGCGCGACAGGCGCAGCGCGACGGCAATGCGCGCGAGCGCGTCCGCCGATGCCGAAACCGGACGCCCTTGCTCGATCCACGTGTACCAGGTGGGGCTGACGCCGCACAACTGCGCGACTTCCTCGCGGCGCAGGCCAGGCGTGCGGCGGCGCGGGCCCGGCGGCAGGCCGACTTCCTCGGGCGAAAGCCGCTCGCGGTGGGCGCGGATAAATTCGCCGAGCGCGCGTGCGGGCGTGGCGTCGAGGGTCTTTGCGGAACCGGCGTCGTGGGCCGGTGCGGGGGTATCGGTGCTCATGTAACGGGGGCGGGTGCTGTTGATACCAGAATAACTGCTTAACTTGTACTGGTACAGATGGGGCTCTATTGTAGCGGCGTCCCCTTCGAAATCGTCCCCACAAACAGGAGCATGCGATGAAACATCACGATCAGGTTGCCGACGCCTTCGGTTCGACCGCCGCCGCCTACCTCACGAGCCAGGTCCACGCGAGCGGCGCCGATCTGGACAACCTCGCCGCGACCTTCGCGGCGACCTGCGGCAATGCGACGGTGCTGGACATGGGCTGCGGCGCCGGGCACGCGAGTTTCGCCGTCGCGCCGCACGTGAAGGACGTGGTGGCCTACGACATCGCCCCGCAGATGCTCGCGACCGTCGAAGCCGCCGCGAAAGAGCGCGGCCTTGCCAGCATCCGCACGCAGCAGGGCGCGGCCGAAGCCTTGCCGTTCGCCGATGCTTCGTTCAACTGGGCGATCAGCCGCATGAGCGCGCATCACTGGCGCGACGTGCCGCGCGCGCTGGCCGAAGTGCATCGCGTGCTCAAACCGGGCGGCCGGCTCAAGTTCATCGATATCGCGGGCATCGACGATCCGCTTTTCGACACGCATATCCAGGCCGTGGAAGTGCTGCGCGATGCCTCGCATATCCGCGACTATCGCGCCGATGAGTGGGTCGCGATGCTCGATCGCGCGGGTTTCGATGCGAAGGTGAGCGAGCGCTGGCGCATCGATATCGACTTCGATACGTGGGTGGCGCGCATGCGCACGCCGGCGGAGCGTGTGACGGCGATCCGCTCGATGTGGACGAGCGCGCCCGATGAGGTGAAGCAGTATTTCGATGTGAAGGCCGACGGGTCTTTCAAGCTCGATGCGTTGATGATCGAGGCGACGCGGCGGGGGTGAGGGTACGCCGTGATGACTGATCTGATGCGGTTGTGCATCAGATTTCGGCATCTCGTGAATCTCGGCATTGCCCTGAAAACAAAAAAGCCCCGCAGATCGTTGATCTGCGAGGCTTTCCGGGCAAGACGCCAACTTAACCGGTATTCCGCAACCCAGCCGCGATGCCGTTGATCGTGAGGTGAATGCCGCGGCGCACGCGCGGGCTCGGGTCGCCGGCGCGGTAGCGCTTGATCAGCTCGACCTGCAAGTGATTGAGCGGATCGAGATACGGGAAGCGGTTCTTGATCGAGCGCGCGAGCAGCGGGTTATCGGCGAGACGGCCGTTCGAACCGGTGATCTCGTCGAGCACCTTCGTCGTGCGTTCCCACTCGGCCACGATGCGCTCGAACACGTGCTTGCGCAGCTTCTTGTCGGTCACGAGTTGCGCGTAGCGCGACGCCACGGCAAGGTCGGTTTTCGCCAGCGTCATGTCCATGTTCGAGAGCAGGTTCGCGAAGAACGGCCAGCTCTTGTACATCTTCTTGAACATCGCCAGACGGCGCGTGCGCTCGGCCTCGCTGCCCGCTTCGTCGAGATACGCCGACACCGCGCTGCCAAAGCCATACCAGCCCGTGAGCAGCAGGCGGCACTGGCCCCACGAGAAGCCCCAGGGAATCGCGCGCAGATCGTCGATCTTGCGATTCTTCGGGTCCTGCAGCTTGCGCGAAGCCGGACGGCTGCCGATGTTGAGTTCGGCGATTTCCGTGATCGGCGTCGAGGCGAAGAAGTAGTCGGTGAAGCCCGGCGTCTCGTAGACCAGCGAACGGTACGCGGCCATCGCATCGTCGGAGAGCTTTTGCATCGTCTCTTCGAACGCGGGCAATTGATCCGGCTCGTTGCTGCCGCCGTCCTTGCCCATCGGCAGCAGCGTCGCTTCGAGCGTCGCGGCGATCACTGTTTCCAGATTGCGGCGGCCGATCTCGGGATTGCCGAACTTCGAGGCGATCACTTCGCCTTGCTCGGTCAGGCGGATCTGGCCGTCGACCGTGCCCGGCGGCTGCGAAAGAATCGCGTTATAGGTCGGGCCGCCTCCGCGACCGACCGTGCCTCCGCGTCCATGGAACAGCCGCAGCGTGATGCCGCGTTCCTTGTAGAGCGCGACCAGCGCGAGTTCGGAGCGATACAGTTCCCAGTTCGAGGTGAGGAAGCCGCCGTCCTTGTTGCTGTCCGAATAGCCGAGCATGATTTCCTGCTCGTTGCCCCAATGCTCGACGATGCCGTCGATGCCCGGCAGCGCCAGCAGATCGCGCATGATGCCCGACGCGTGGCGCAAGTCGGGAATCGTTTCGAACAGCGGAATCACCATCAGCGCGGCCTTGGCGGGATCTTCCGCGTGCCCGAGGCGGCCGTGCAGCAGGCCGGTTTCCTTCTGCAGCAGCATCACTTCCAGCAGGTCGGAAACCGTTTCGGTGTGCGAGATGATGTAGTTGCGCACCGCACGCGCGCCGAACTTCTCGCGCGTCACGCGCGCCATTTCCAGCACGCCCAGCTCGCTCTTCACGAGATCGGAATAGTCGAGATACGGCGAGCGCAGCGTGCGCGGATCGGCCAGTTGCGCGAGCAGGACGATCTGCTTGTCTTCTTCGGAGAGCGCGGCGTAATCGGCCTGAACGCCTGCGCGCGCAAGCAGTTCGGTGATCACGGCTTCGTGGATGTCCGAGCTCTGGCGCAGGTCGATCGACGCCAGATGGAAGCCGAACACTTCGACCGCGCGCAACAGCGGCGCGAGACGCGGCGTGGCAAGCGACGCGCCGTGATGTTCGGCGAGCGAGTCCATCAGCACGCGCAGATCGCGCGAGAATTCGGCGGCATCGGCGTAAGGCGTCGCACGCACGGGCGTCACGCCGCGGCCTGCGCTGCGCACGGCCACCACGCCTTCGCCCAGACGCACGCGGGCGCTGGCGGCCAGACGCGTGTACACGCCGATCAGCGCACGGCGATACGGCTCGTCGACACGATGCGGCGACTGGTCGGGCGAGGCTTCGGCCAGTGCCTTGAGTTCGTCGCTCGCGCCGGCCAGCAGATTCGACACGGACAGCTCCGCGCCCAGCTTGTGGACTTCGTCGAGGTAGTGCTGCAGGATCACCTGCGCCTGACGCTCGCTGGCTTCTTCGAGCGTGGCCGAGGTGACGTTCGGATTGCCGTCGCGGTCGCCGCCGATCCAGCTACCCATCTGGAAGAACGCGGGCAGGCGCGCCGAAAGACCGTGTTCCTTCAGTTGCGTTTCGATCTCGCCGTACAGCGCGGGGATCTCGGTGAGGAAGGTCGTGTGGTAGTACGAGAGCGCGTTCTCGATTTCGTCGCCGACAGTCAGGCGCGCGTCGCGCAGCATGCGCGTCTGCCACAGCGAGGTCACGCGTGCGCGCAGCAATGCTTCGTTCTGCTCAAGTTCGCGATGCGTGAGCGGCTGGTCGCGTTCGGCCAGCAGGCGCGCGACATCGTGCTGCGAATCGAGCGTGCTCTTGCGCTGCACTTCGGTCGGGTGCGCAGTGAGCACGGGCACGATCAGCGCGTCGTTGAAGAACTGCTGGAGCACCGGCGTGGCGGCCGCGCCGGCTTGCGCCAGGCGTTCGAGCGAATGCGCGATGGTGCCGGCCTGCGGCGCCGAACCCGCCAGATCGTGAATCCGGCGGCGGCGATTGCGATGGCGGTCTTCGGCGATATTCGCGAGATGCGAGAAGTAGCTGAAGGCGCGCACGACGCTCACGGTCTGCTCGGGCGAGAGCGCGCGTAGCTGCTTTTCCAGGGCGAGCGCGTCGGCGCTGTCGTCTTCGCGGCGAAAACGCACGGCGGTCTGGCGGATCGTTTCCACCACGTCGAACACTTCGTCGCCTTCCTGTTCGCGCACCACTTCGCCGAGCAAGCGGCCCAGATAGCGGATGTCTTCGAACAGCGGCTGGTCCTTGTCGTCGCGTGCGCGGCCATTGCGCACCGCGCCGGCGGCCTTCGGTGCCTTGGCGGGCTTGAGCGCCTTCGCGGGCTTGTCGGCCTTGGCGGCTTTTTCGGCCTTCGGCGCTTTCACGGCCTTATCGGTCTTATCGGCTTTAGCGGCCTTCAGCGCCTTGGCTGCCTTCGCGGCCTTCGGCGCAGCGGATTCGCTCACGCTGCGCGTTGCGGTTTTCGAGGCGGTCGAGGCTTGTGTGATGGTCGTGGTCTTCGTGCCAGTGGATTGTTCCGCCTGCGCCTGTGCTGCGGAAGATGCGTTCTGCGATGCGTTGTTGCGGCGCTGTGCGCGCGCCGATCCGGAAGACTTCACGATGTTTTCCTCAAGACTAGCCAGCAATTGCCCTGCATGGGCCAAAATCGGGCACGAACGTCCCAACTCGAACCAACATCAGGGGATGGACAGGTGGTGCGGGGACTGCCAACTGCATGGACGCGGCCGGGACCGCGACTCAGGTACTTCGACGCTACTTCGGTGCAACCTGGAGCGGATGGGCAAGCCATCCTGAATGCGCGACATCGAACGAGGCGCCGGGCGCAGGCTTTGCTGGACGGCGTCGCCGCACGCAGTGCGAGGACGTGAATGGGGCACACGGCTTCTGCTCGAAGCCCGGTCTCTTCCTTGCCGCCGCACACGCCGGTTCTACGACCGCGGTTTTACCACCGCTTCTGCCGCCTCATATCGCCCATCGGGCAGGCGGAAAAAGGGGCGCGTGCTAACATTGCCTGTTATCCGATTCTGTTTTTTTCGAACCCGTCATTCGATGTGCTTGCCATGAATTCCGAGACGTTATCTACGCCCATGTCGGCCACACCGCGTACGCTGGTCATCGCTTCGCGGGAGAGCCGCCTCGCAATGTGGCAGGCCGAACATGTGCAAGCTGCGCTGCACAAATTATATCCATCCTGCGACGTGAAAATCCTGGGAATGACGACCCGAGGCGATCAAATTCTCGATCGTACGCTGTCGAAAGTCGGCGGTAAGGGTCTTTTCGTCAAGGAACTGGAGCAGGCGCTGGCCGATGGTCACGCCGATCTGGCGGTGCATTCGCTCAAGGATGTGCCGATGGAATTGCCCGAAGGCTTCGCGCTCACGGCCATCATGGAGCGCGAAGATCCGCGCGACGCCTTCGTGTCGAACGACTACGACTCGCTCGCGGCGCTGCCGCCGGGCGCGGTGGTCGGCACCTCCAGCCTGCGCCGCGAGTCGATGATCCGCGCGCGTTATCCGCATCTGGATGTGAAGCCGCTGCGTGGCAATCTGGATACCCGTCTGTCGAAGCTCGATCGCGGCGACTACGCGGCGATCATTCTGGCGGCCGCGGGCCTCAAGCGTCTGGGTCTGGGCGCGCGCATCCGTGCGCTGCTTTCGCCTGAAGATAGTCTGCCGGCCGCGGGGCAGGGCGCGCTCGGTATCGAAATTCGCGCCGATCGCGCCGATGTCGCCGCCTGGCTCGCGCCGCTGCACGACGACGCCACCGCCAAGGCCGTCGAGGCCGAACGCATGGTCTCGCGCGCCCTGGGCGGCAGCTGTTCGGTGCCGCTCGCGGCCTACGCGCAGTGGCAGGACGGCAAGCTCGCGCTGCGCGGCACGATCGCCACGCCCAACGCCAGCCAGGTGCTGGCCGCCGAGGAAGCCGCCGCACCCGCCACGGTGGCGGAAGCGGTCGCGCTCGGCCGCAAGGTCGCCGACGATCTGATCGCACAAGGCGCGCTCGATATCGTGCGCGCACTGGCCGAAGCCGGTGCGCACGAGCAGCGCGTGCCGAATGCGCCTCCGTCGTCGCGCGGTACAGACAGCGGCACGGGCGGACAATGACGAGTCCCTGGCAGCCGCGCCGCGACGGCACGCCCGGTTCGGCCCAGCCCGATGAATGGCGCGGGCCCGCCGATGGTGCGCAGTCCGAACCACGCCAGGCTCACACCGGCGCACCGTTTTCGGTCGTCATAACCCGGCCGGCCGGTCAGTCGGATACGCTCGCGACCCAGCTCGCCGCACGCGGCCTGAAGCCGCTCGATTTTCCCCTCATCGCCATCGCGCCCGTGCGCGACGACGCGCCGCTGCGCGAAGCGCTCGGCGCGCTCGACCGTTACGCGCTGGTGGTGTTCGTTTCGCCGAATGCCGTCGATCGCGCGTTCGATTGCTATCGCGAGATCTCGTCGATCTGGCCGCACGCGCTGCCTGTCGCGGTCGTCGGTCCGGCCAGCGTCGCGGCGCTCGCGCGTCACGGCGTCGCCGCTCCCGCGCATCGCGTCATCAGCCCGGCCGGTGCCGCCGACGAAGAACCCGCGCGCTTCGACTCCGAATCGCTTTACGCCGCGCTAGAAAAGACGCTCGGCGAGAACGCCTTCGCGGGCCAGCGCGTGCTGATCGTGCGCGGCGACGGCGGGCGCGAATGGCTCGCCGACCGCCTGCGCGAAGCGGGCGCCGAAGTCGAAGCCGTGGCCGCCTACCGGCGCATCGTGCCGGAGCCGCCGATCGGCGCGTGGGCGTCGATCCACACGCTGCTCGAAGGCGCGCCGCACGCGTGGCTCGTGACCAGCTCCGAAGGCGTGCGCAATCTCGACGAACTCGCGCGCGAGCACCTCACGGCGGGCGAAATCGTCGAACTGCGCCACGCCCATCTGGTCGCGCCCCATCCGCGGATCGCCGAGACGGCGCGCTCATTGGGTTTTGATAGGATTACGGTGTCCGGCGCGGGCGACGAACGCATTGTCGATACGCTGCTCGGGCTCGCATCGTCCCAGTCGGCATCCTCGGTTTCTTCCGATGGTTCTTCAGCCGCGCAGTCCGCGGCTCAACCAGTTCAGAACATCCCGGCCTCGCCGCCGGCACAACCACGCATGACTGATCAGAACGATTCCAGCCACGTTCCCAACTCAGGCGCCACGCCCGCTTCGTCGTCCGCTGTGACGGCGGCGGCCGCTTCTTCGTCGGCATCTTCGTCGGCATCTTCCGGTGCTTCGTCAGCGTCGTCTTCGAATGCGCGCCCGGCATCGTCGTATGCATCGGCGCCGCCTGCGAGCGCGAACGCGCGCCGCGGCGGTGCAGGCTCCGCGATCCTCTGGCTCGTGATCGTGCTGGTCGCGGGCGGTGCGGGTGCGGGCGGTTACGCGCTCAACCGCAAGCTCGACCGCATGGACGCGGCGCTCGCGCAGCGCCAGCAGGCTGCCGATCAGCAGACTTCCGCGCTGCGCGCGCGTGCCGATCAGGCCGTCACCAGCGCCCAGCAGATCGACAAGCAGATGGCGCAGCTCGAAGGCAAGATCGCCGATGCGCAAAATTCGCAGCAGGCGCTCGCCCAGCAATACGCCGATCTCGCGAAGAACCGCGACGACTGGACCCTCGCCGAAGTCGGCCAGATGCTCTCCAGCGCCAGCGAACAACTGCAACTGACCGGCAACACGCAACTCGCGCTGTTCGCGCTGCAAAGCGCCGACACGCGCCTCGCCGCTTCGGACAGCCCGCAGGCGCTCGCCGTGCGCAAGGCCATCGCGCAGGACACCGACAAGCTCAAGGCCGCGCCGTCCACCGACCTCGCGGGTCTGGCGATCAAGCTCGACACGGCGCTCGCCGCCATCGACAAGCTGCCGCTCGCGGGCGAAGCGATCGTCGCGCATACCAAACCGGAAGCCGCCACGCCGACCGACGTCGCGAAAACCGCGGCCGCTACCGGCGAGCCGCGCTGGAAGGCCTGGCTCGACACCTTCGTTTCCGGCATCGGCCAGCAGATCGCCAGCCTCGTGCAGGTGCGCCGCATCGATAACGCCGACGCCATGCTCGCCTCGCCCGACCAAGGCTATTTCGTGCGTGAGAACGTGAAGCTGCGGCTGCTGTCAGCGCGCCTGTCGCTGCTCTCGCGCAACGAAGCCACGCTCAAGTCCGACCTCGCCGCCGCCGACGCCGCGCTCGCGCATTACTTCGACAGCGCGTCGAAGGAAACGCAGAACGTGCGCGACCTGCTCAAGCAGGTGGACGCGGGTTCGGCTGCGGTCGCGCTGCCCACGCTCGACGAGAGCCTGAAGGCGATCCAGCAATACAAGAGCCGGGGGTAAGACATGGCGATCCGTGGACTTCTCTGGCTCGCGCTCCTCTTCGCGGTCGCCGTGGCGCTCGCAACCGTGGGGCGCTTCGACGCGGGGCAGGTGCTGCTCGTCTATCCGCCGTATCGCGTCGATGTTTCGCTGAACCTGTTCGTGGTCGGCATCGTCGTGGCGTTTTTGCTGCTCTACGCGATCCTGCGTTTCGTGCGCAATATCGTCACGATGCCGCGCCGCGTGGCCGCCTATCGTGCGCGTGCGCGCAAGGAAAAGGCGCATTCGGCGCTGCGTGACGCCGTGGGCAATCTCTACGCGGGCCGTTTCTCGCGCGCCGAAAAAGCCGCCCGCGATTCGCTCGCCGATGAAAACAACAAGGGCGCGGCCGGGCTGATCGCCGCGAACGCCGCGCATCGTCTGCACGAATATGCGCGCCGCGACGAATGGCTCACCCAGGTCGAAGACCCCGAGCTGCAGGAAGCGCGTCTGATGGCCACCGCCGATATGCGCGCCGATGGCCGCGACGCGGACGGCGCACTCGCCGCGCTCACCGAAATGCGCACCCAGGGCGGCCGCCGCATTCACGCGCAGCAGATCGCGCTGCGCGCGCAGCAGCAGCTCAAGAACTGGAGCGAAGTGCTCAAGCTGGTGAAGACGCTGGAAAAACGCGAGGCGCTGCATCCGGCCGTGGCCGTGCGTCTGCGTCAGCTGGCGGCGGAAAACCTGCTGCGCGAGCGTCGTCATAACGCCGATGCGCTGCTCGAACTCTGGCATGCGCTCACGCCGGTCGAGCGTCATTCGCCGCGTCTGGCCGATTGCGCCGCCGAACTGCTGATCGCGCTCGATCGCCAGAACGACGCGCGCAAGATCGTCGAGGAAGCGCTGGCGCAGAACTGGGATGCGCGTCTGCTGCGCCGTTACCCGGACACCGCAGGCAACGATGCGCTGCCGCTGATTCAAAAAGCGGAAGCGTGGCGCAAGGAGCGCCCGGAAGACGGCGATCTGCTGTTCGCGCTCGGCCGTCTGTGTCTGAAGCAGCAGCTTTGGGGCAAGGCGCAGTCCTTCCTCGAAGCGGCGCTCAAGTCGGCCAACGCCAGCGGCAACGAACCGCTCAAGATCCGCTCGCACCGCGCGCTCGCGCGTCTGCACGAGGAACTGGGCGACGCGGGCAAAGCCGCCACGCACTACCGCGAAAGCGCGCTGGCGATGAACATCGTCTGATGCCTGGTTCGCTGTTGCTGCAATGAACTGCCGCAATAAAAAATGGCCGCTGAAAAGCGGCCATTTTCTTTGGCTGCGCAAACCGGTATGCGCTAGCGATTCACCAGTTTCGCGGGCGCGCACAGCGCCAGCAGACCGCCAACGATCATGCACGCCGCGAGCAGATACATGCCCGAGTCGTTGGCCGACGTGGCCTGCTTGAGCCAGCCCACCGCATACGGGCTCAAAAAGCCCGCAAGATTGCCGATCGAATTGATCAGCGCGATGCCTGCAGCTGCGCCGGTGCCCGCGAGCCAGGCCGTCGGCAGGCTCCAGAACAGCGGCAGCGTGGTGAGAATGCCGATGGTCGCGAGCGTGAGCGCGGCCATCGCCAGCACCGTATCGTGCGCCCACGTCACCGACAGCACGAGACCGAGCGCGCCAAACGCGGCCGGAATCGCGATATGCCAGCGCCGCTCGCGCCGACGGTCGGCGCTGCGTGCAACCAGCACCATGCCGATCACCGCCGCCGCGAACGGAATCGCCGAAAGCAACCCGATCGACAAGGCGTCCTTCACGCCCGTCGCCTTGATGATGGTCGGCAGCCAGAAACTCACGCCGTAAAGCCCCATCACGAAGGCAAAGTACGTGAGGCTCATCAGCAGTACGCGCGGGCTAGTGAGCACGGTGCGCAGGGGCGGGTCTTCCTTAGTGGCGTCCTCTGCGGCGATATTGCGTTCGAGCAGCGCGCGCTCTTCGGGCGTCAGCCATTTGGCGTTGCCGATGCGGTCGTCCAGCACGAAAAACACCAGCACGCCAACGATCACCGAAGGCAGACCTTCGAGCAGAAACAGCCACTGCCAGCCTTGCCAGCCGTTCGCGCCATCGAAGGACTTGAGAATCCAGCCCGACACCGGCCCGCCGATCACCCCGGACAAGGCGATGGCCGTCATGAACCACGTGGTCATGCGCCCGCGCCGGTGCGCCGGATACCAGTAGGTCAGATAGAGAATGATGCCGGGGAAAAAGCCCGCTTCGCACAGGCCGAGCAGGAAGCGCATCACGTAGAACATCGTCGGCGTGGTGACGAACATCGTCAGGATCGAGACGAGCCCCCAGGTGACCATGATGCGCGCGATCCAGACGCGTGCGCCCACGCGATGCAGGATCACATTGCTTGGCACTTCGAACAAAAAGTAGCCGATGAAGAAAATGCCTGCGCCGAAGCCATAAACGGCGTCGGAGAGCTTGAGCGCGGTGCTCATCTGCAGTTTGGCGAAGCCGACATTGACGCGGTCGAGATAGGCGACCACGTAACAGAGCATGAGGAGCGGGATCAGGCGCCACGCGACCTTGCGGTAAGTGGCTTCTTCGAAGGCGGGAAGGGGCGCGCCTGCGCTCGCGTGCGGCAAGTGATTCGCTGGACTGGCCATGGTGTCTCCGTGCGGGCCGCGGGTTCGGCCTGCGTGTATTGCCGTCTTGTTATCGCGGCTGTGCGTGGACAAATCACGTGGACAAGCACGACCATTCTATACGCGCCGCCAGGCCGGGCGGCGCGGGAAAACACCAATACGTCAAGGACTTACGCGCGCTGGCGAGCGGCTACACGCAGCGCCCGCCATCGACTTCGACACAGGTGCCGGTGATGAAGGCGGCGTCGTCGGAAGCCAGATAAAGACAGGCGTTGGCCACGTCCTGCGGCGTGGAAAAGCGCCCGAGCGGGATCGTCGCGATAAAGCGCTGGCGGTTTTCTGGCGTGTCGGGCACGCCCATGAATTCCGCCGTCAAACCCGTATCGCCGATCACCGGATTCACGCAGTTCACGCGGATGTTGTCCGGCCCGAGTTCGGCGGCGAGCGCCTTGCTGGCGACGATCATCGCGCCTTTGCTGCCGTTGTACCAGACCAGTCCGGGCCGCGGCCGGATGCCCGCCGTCGAGGCGATGTTGACGAACGCGCCGCCGCCGCGCTCGCGAAAATGCGGCACGAAGGCGCGCACGCTCCAGTAGAGGCCTTTCACGTTGACGGCGTAGACGCGGTCGAATTCGGCTTCGCTCACCTCCATCACCGGTTTGTTGCGATGCGTCGTGCCCGCGTTGTTGACGACGATGTCGACGCTGCCGAAGTCGTCGATGGCGGCTTCGCGCAGCGCATGCCAGTCGGCCTCGCGCGTGATGTCGCCCTGCACGGCGATGGCCTTGCCGCCCGCGAGCGCGATTTCACTGGCCACGCGCTGCGCGGATTCGACGTTCAGATCGTTGATGACGACGTTCGCGCCCTCGCGCGCGAAGGTTTTGGCGATACCTTCGCCGAAGCCCGAACCGGCGCCCGTGACCACGGCGGTTTTGCCTTTGAGTCGCATGGTGTCTCCGTTTTTGTCATGGCGGATAAACGTGCTTTCAGCCGTGGCGGATCGCAATTGTCTTGAGCACGGTGAAACCGTAGAGCGCTTCGAAGCCTTTTTCGCGGCCGTGGCCTGACTGTCGCGCACCGCCCGAGGGCGCACCACCAAACGGCAACTCGACGCCGCCGCCCGCGCCATAGTTGTTCACAAAGACCTGGCCCGCGCGCACGCGCCGCGCCATGCGCATCTGGCGCGCGCCGTCGCGCGTCCAGACGCCCGCGACCAGGCCGTAGGGCGTGCCGTTGGCGAGCGCGAGCGCTTGCGCTTCATCGTCGAAAGGCATGGCGGCGAGCACCGGCCCGAACACTTCTTCCTGCGCGAGACGGCTTTGCGGCGGCACGTCGCGCAACAGCGTGGGGACTTCGTAGAAGCCGCCATCGGGCGCGCTCGCGTCCAGACGGCCGCGCGCGGCCACGGCAATGCCGTCGCGCTGCGCTTCGTCGAGAAAATCGCGCACGCGCCGCCGCTGCTTCTCGCTGATGAGCGGGCCGCAGTCGAGATCGGCGCCCGACGGCCCGACGCGCAGTTGCTCGAACGCGCCCGCGAGCCGGTCGAGCAGCGGCGCGTACGCACTGCGCTCGATCAGCACGCGGCTGCCCGCCGAGCAGGTTTGCCCGGCGTTCTGCACGATCGCGGCGACCAGCACGGGCAGGGCGGCGTCGAAATCGGCATCGGCGAACACGATTTGCGGCGACTTGCCGCCCAGTTCGAGCGTGACGGGCACGTGATGTTCGGCGGCCAGTTGCGCGACCAGCTTGCCGGTCTGCGGCGAGCCGGTGAACGAGATATGGTCGATGCCCGCATGCGCCGCGAGCGCCGCGCCGGCTTCGTGGCCAAAGCCCGTGACGATGTTCAGCGCGCCCGGCGGCAAGCCCGCCTCGCGCGCAAGCGCGGCGACGTGCAGCAGCGACACGCAGGCGTCTTCGGCCGGCTTGACCACGCAGGCGTTGCCCGCCGCGAGCGCCGCGCCGACGCTGCGGCCGAAAATCTGCATCGGGTAGTTCCACGGCACGATATGGCCGGTCACGCCATGCGGCTCGCGGATCGTCAACACCGTGTAGCCGTTCTGGTAGGGCAGGGTTTCGCCGTGCAGCTTGTCGGCGGCGCCCGCGTAGAACTCGAAGTAGCGCGCGAGCGCGGCGGCATCGGCGCGGGCCTGTTTGAGCGGTTTGCCGGTGTCCTGGGCTTCGCGCTGCGCGAGTGTGTGCGCGTCGCGGGTGACCAGCGCCGCCAGCGCGAACAGCAGGCGGCCGCGTTCCGCCGCAGACAGCGTGCCCCACGCGCCTTCATAGGCGGCGCGCGCGCAGCGAACGGCGGCGTCGATGTCGGCGGCATTGCCGCGTGCGAGCCGGGCGAAGGGTTGGCCGGTGGAGGGATCGAGCGCGGCGAGGGTTTCGCCGCTGGCGGGCGCGCACCATGCGCCGCCGATGAAATGCCTTGCTTCTTCCATGCATGCGCCTCGTTGAGGTTGAGGACAACGCCTGAAGGGAAAGCCAGAGAGCGATGAGCGCCGGGCGAACGCCGACCGGCCCATTATCGCGCCAATTGCGGCCGGGCCGCGCGCGAATTCAGGAGACGCTTCATCGTAACTGCAGACCGCACCAGGAATCACCCTGGCCGATTGGCTATAATGGCCGACAACCTCGAACGTCCGGTTGCGTGCCGGCGCGCAGTGCGTGGCTTGCCTCGCGTGTGCCGCCGCGCCGTGCAACTGTCGCTTATTTCCCTTTTCAACAGAGAGCGCTCATGAGCTTCGCAAACGTGCCCGCCGGCAAGGATCTGCCGCAAGATTTCAACGTCATCATCGAGATTCCGGCGCAAAGCGATCCGGTCAAGTACGAAGCCGACAAGGAAATGGGCGTGCTCGTCGTCGACCGTTTCGTCGGCACCGGCATGCGCTACCCGGTCAACTACGGTTTCATTCCGCAGACGCTGTCGGGCGACGGCGACCCCGTCGACGTGCTCGTGATCACGCCGTTCCCGCTGCTGGCTGGCTCGGTCGTGCGTTCGCGCGCGCTCGGCATGCTGCAGATGACGGACGAATCGGGCGTCGACGCCAAGCTGATCGCCGTGCCGCACGACAAGGTTTGCCCGATGACGGCCAACATCAAGTCGCTGGACGACGTGCCCGAGTACCTGAAGGACCAGATCAAGCACTTCTTCGAGCAATACAAGGCGCTCGAAAAGGGCAAGTGGGTCAAGGTCGACGGCTGGGCAGGCATCGAAGCCGCTCACAAGGAAATCACGGAAGGCTTCGCAAACGCGCAGAAGCAGTAAGCTGCCGCGAGTTTCACCGCGAGTCTTGCCGATAAAAAAACCGCACGTGCCGTCAAGGCCGTGCGGTTTTTTTTATGCGCTGGGTTCCGCGCTTTTTTCGGGAGTTTCGGGCGCTTCTGCCGTTTCAGGCGCTTCAGGTTCAGGCGGCGGTGGCAGCACCGATTCGAGCGTTCGACCGCCCGCAGCAAGCTCGCGCTTTTCGTGCGGACGCAGACGTTTGACCCAGTACTCGGCGCTCGATGCGCTCGAGCGGTTGGCGAATTCGAACTGCGCGAGCACCTGCACCGGTTTGCGCGCACGCGTGTAGCGCGCGCCGGTGCCGCTCGCGTGTTGCGCGAAGCGCGCCTGAACGTCGATGGCGATGCCCGTGTACACGCTGCCGTCGGCGCATTCGAGCAGATAGAGGAACCACGGCATGTTTCGGGTGGCGATGATCGGGTTGGCTTGAGTCGCAGTGCGCGGGGCGTGAATTATCGGCCGCGCGCGTCAGCTTCGGAAGGGATTGTGCTCGTTGAGTTCGTGCATGTAGGCGTGGATCTGGTTGGTTTCGCTTTGCAGGAAACTCGCCACCGCATCGGCGAAAGCAGGGTGCGCGAGCCAGTGCGCCGAGCGCGTCACGGTCGGCATGAAGCCGCGCGCCATCTTGTGCTCGCCCTGCGCGCCGCCTTCGAACACCGCGAGTTTTTCCTCGATGCAGAACTCCAGCGGCTGGTAGTAGGCCGTCTCGAAGTGCAGGCAAGGCACGTGTTCGAGCGCGCCCCAGTAGCGGCCGTAGAGCGTGCCGCCGGTGCCATCGGCGTCACGCTGATACACCACGAGCGAACTGGCGATGGGCTTGCCTTCGTATTCGGCGATCACCAGCAGCAGGTTCTCCGGCATGCTCGCGCCGATCATGCGGAAGAAGTCCAGATTCAGATACGGCGACGAAAAATGCTCGCGATACGTCTGCCGGTAGCAGCGGCTGAAAAAGCGCCAGTCTTCGTCGCGGATGTCTTCGCCGCGAATGCGCCGCAGCTTCACGCCCGCGTCGTGCACCTTGCGGCGCTCGGCGCGGATGTTCTTGCGCTTCTTCTGTTCGAGCGTGGAGAGAAAATCGTCGAAGTCGCGATAGCCGTCGTTGAGCCAGTGAAACTGCACGCCTTCGCGCTGCATCATGCCCAGATCGGTGAGGGCGGCGGCGTCTTCGCCGGTGGGAAACAGCACATGCAGCGAGGAAACATCGGCCTGTTCGGCAAAGGCGAGCAGCGTGGCGGCCAGATGGCGGCGCGCGGTGTCGTCCTCGGCCATCAGGCGCGTGCCCTGCACCGGCGTGAACGGCACGGCGCACAGCAGCTTCGGGTAATAGTCGAGGCCGTTGCGCTTGTAGGCGTCCGCCCAGGCCCAGTCGAACACGTATTCGCCGTAAGAGTGGCCCTTGGCGTAGACCGGCGCGGCGGCCGCGAGGCGGCCCGTGTGGGCGTCCGTGAGCGTGACGAACTGCGGCGCCCAGCCCGCGTCGGGCGCGGCGCAACCGGTGGCGTCGAGCGCCGCGAGGAATTCGTGGCGCAGAAACGGCGTCGGCTGCGCCTGGCGCGCGAGCAGGGCGTTCCATTCGGCGGCGTCGAGCTCGGACGGTGAGCCGATAATGCCCGTGCGATAATCGAAATGTTTCTTGTCCAACTGGCGTGCCCGTGCTTGCCTGGATGTCTGGTTCGCGTGCCGTGTCTGTCCTGATCGCCGTCATTCGTAGCGATTTGCAGCGATTCGCGGCACTGCGGCAAGCGGTCATGGTAAAGCAAACGACCCGAACGGGTGAGGGCCGCAACAACGTGCACGCCGCCGGTTGCCCGTCGCCCAGCCAGTCACCTCCCGCCACGCCTTCGAGCTATCGCTTATCGGTTATCGAAATGAAAGAGCGCTTCTTCAATCTCTACTCGCACGGTTTCGCACGCGTGGCCGTGGGCGTGCCGCGCTGCCGCGTGGCCGATCCGGCCTTCAACGCCGCGCAGACGCTGACGCTCGCCCGCGAAGCCGCCGCCAAAGGCGCGGCGCTGGTCGCGTTCCCGGAACTCGGTCTGTCCGCCTATAGCTGCGACGATCTCTTCCATCAGCAGGCGCTGCTCGATGCCTGCGAACGTGCGCTCGCGCAGATCGTGGAAGCCTCGGCCGAACTGCCGCTGGCGATGATCGTCGGCTTGCCGGTGCGCGTGGGCCATGCGCTCTTCAACTGCGCGGCGGTGGTCTCGGGCGGGCGCATCGCGGGCATCGTGCCGAAGAGTTTCCTGCCGAATTACGGCGAGTTCTACGAGCCGCGCCAGTTCAGCGCGGCCGATACGGTGAGCACGGACACCGTGCGCATCGCGGGTGCGGACGTGCCGTTCGGCGCCGGGCTGCTGTTCGAAGCGGCGCAGATTCCGGGGCTGCGTTTTCACGTCGAGATCTGCGAAGACGTCTGGGTGCCGATTCCGCCGTCGTCGTTCGCGGCGCTCGCGGGCGCATCGGTGCTGGTGAATCTGTCGGCGTCGAACGTGGTGGTGGGCAAGGCCGGTTATCGTCAGCAACTGGTGTCGCAGCAATCGGCGCGGTGCCTGGCGGCCTATCTCTATACCTCGGCGGGTCAGGGCGAATCGACCACCGACATGGCCTGGGACGGCCAGGCGCTGGTTTGCGAAAACGGCGAAGTGCTCGCGCAGTCCGAACGTTTTCTCGCCGATTCGCATCTGATCTTCGCCGATGTCGATCTTGAGCGATTGCAGCAGGAACGCATCCGCCAGACCACCTTCGGCGATTCGATCCGCCGTTACGCCGACGAAGTCGCGAAATTCCGCGTGATTTGCTGCGAGCTGGCGGGTCAGGGCGCATGGACGCGCGCGACGCTCGCGCTCGAGCGCCGCGTCGAGCGTTTCCCGTATGTGCCGGCCGACCCGAAGCGCCGCGACGAGCGCTGCAACGAGGTCTACAGCATTCAGGTGCAGGCGCTCGTGCAGCGTCTGCAACAGGCGGGCATCAAGAAGGTGGTGATCGGCGTGTCGGGCGGGCTGGATTCGACGCACGCGCTGCTGGTCTGCGCGAAGGCGATGGACCGTCTCGGCCTGCCGCGCGCGAATATTCTCGCGTACACCATGCCGGGCTTCGCGACCAGCGAACGCACGCTGCGCCAGGCGCGCGAGCTGATGAATCTGGTCGGCTGCACGGCGCGCGAAATCGACATCCGCCAGAGCTGCATGCAGATGCTCGAAGACCTCGGCCATCCGTATTCGGAAGGCAAGGAAGCCTACGACATCACCTTCGAGAACGTGCAGGCCGGCGAGCGCACGAATCACCTGTTCCGCCTCGCCAACTTCAATCACGCGATCGTGATCGGCACCGGCGATCTTTCCGAGCTGGCGCTGGGCTGGTGTACTTACGGCGTGGGCGATCACATGTCGCACTACAACGTGAACGCCAGCGTGCCCAAAACGCTCATCACGCATCTGGTGCGCTGGGTCGCGGAAACCGGGCAGATCGGCCAGAACGGCGAAAGCGGCGCGGACGTGCTCGAAGCAATTCTCGCCACCGATATCAGCCCGGAACTGATCCCCGGCAAGACCGACGGCGCGCCCGAGCAGAAGACCGAAAGCACCATCGGCCCGTACGAGCTGCAGGACTTCAACCTCTACTACACGCTGCGCTTCGGCTTTGCGCCCACCAAGGTGGCGTTCCTCGCGCGGCATGCCTGGGGCGATCGCGAAGCGGGCGCGTGGCCCGACAACGCCAAGGTCGTGCGCAATGCGTACGACCTGGCGGCGATCAAGCGCAATCTGCGCATCTTCCTCGACCGCTTTTTCCGCACCAGCCAGTTCAAGCGCACCTGTATTCCGAATGCGCCGAAGGTGGGCTCGGGCGGCTCGCTGTCGCCGCGCGGCGACTGGCGCGCGCCGAGCGATTCGGAAAGCGCAGTCTGGCTCGCCGATCTCGATCGCGTGCCGAACCAGGAGCCGACGGCTTGAGCCTGGGCGCAGAGCGTAGAATTGCCAGATCGACGCAAAGCACAAGCAGATTCACCGATTCATTCGCATAACCCGCAGATAACCGATACCAGACGAGGCTCGCCATGAAACGCATTACCGCCGTCATCAAACCGTTCAAGCTCGACGAAGTGCGCGAGGCGCTCGCCGAAGTGGGCCTCACCGGCCTGACCGTCACGGAAGTCAAAGGCTTCGGCCGCCAGAAGGGCCACACGGAGCTGTACCGCGGCGCCGAATACGTGGTCGACTTCCTGCCCAAGGTGAAGATCGAAGTCGTGGTCGCGAACGACCAGTGCGATCAGGTGATCGACGCGATCATCGGCGCGGCGCGCACGGGCAAGATCGGCGACGGCAAGATTTTCGTCACCGAAGTCGAGCGCGTGATCCGTATCCGCACCGGCGAAGAGAACGAAGCCGCGGTCTAAGCCGCGCCGGATTCTCCAGCCAGAAAAAGAAAAGGGACGGCGCCGCGAGTCATCAAGACCCGGCCCGTCCCGCAATAAAAAACGGTGCGATACCCTTTCGGACACCGCACCGATACGCGCCTCTCGCAGCAGCGTGAAAACGTCGATGTAGCTATTCTGTCTGCACTCGTCTTGAAGGGTTTGGGCTAGCCCGCGAAGGCGCTAGCCCAGACGCTTAGAACGAGTGCTGGATGCCTGCGTACACGCCGCTCTGGCTGTGGCCGATGAGCGGGTTGCCCGTGGCTGCCGACGTGCCGTAGTTGTTGGCGTTCAGGCCGAAGTTAGCCGACTTGCTGTTCTGCACCGTGGCTGCCTGGATGTCGAGCAGCGTGCGCTTGGACAGGTTGTACGAGCCACCGATCGAGTACAACGTGGCGTTGCCGCCGCCGTTGTTCGCGTTGACGTGGTAGACCGCGCCGATCAGGGCAGCAGCCGGCGTAATTTGCCACGTCACACCGCCCCATTCGTGATCGAGCGTGCTCGGCTGGCCGATTGCCAGACCCGTCATGCCCGACGAACGGATTGCTTCGTAGCCGCCCTGGACCTTGAACGGTCCGAGGAACACGTTGACCATCGCCATGTAGTCACGCGAGTAGGCGAACACGCCTTGTCCCGTGTTGTCCGAGTTCACGCCGGTCGGATCGTAAGCGCCGCCGAGCGTACCGGTGTTCGGGTTGCGGATTTCGTCGTACAGGCCGCGGATCTGGAACAGCGAGTTCGTGTAAGTCAGTTGGATACCGTCTTCACGACCTTGCGCCGTCGTACCGTTGCCGTTCCAGCTCGTCGAGTTCGAGAACGAGTACTGGCCGTACACGTCGAAGCCGTAGAACTTCGGCGACTGGTACGAAATGTTGTTGCTCGATTGCGGCCAGTTGCGGCCACGCACCAGCGACGCCGACGACCAGTTCGATTGACCGAACGGGTCGAAGTCCCAAATGCCGTTGGAGATGAACAGTTCGCGGCCCAGCAGCAGGGTACCGAACTGGTCGTTCGACATACCGACGGTTGCCCAGCGATTGAAGAGACCGCCGTTGCCCGGGCCTTGACCCGTCGTCGTGCTGAAGCTGCCTTCCAACTGGAAGAGTGCCTTGTTGCCGCCGCCGAGGTCTTCAACACCCTTCATGCCCCAGAGGCTGGTGCCCCAGTAGCCGCTTTCGAGCTGGACCTGGCTTTTGCTGCCGGTAGCTTGACCGTTCGCACCCGAACCTACGCCGACGCCGCTCATGTACGCGACACCTGCGTCAAGACGGCCATAGAGCGTCACGCTGCTTTGCGCATGCGCGAGGACGCCAGCGGACATCAGTGCCGCGGCGAGCAATGCTTTCTTCATCTTCTCCTCCATACCCTGTCAAAGAGTCAACCTTAGTACTGCGAAAGACGTCCGCGCGCCTTCGGGGTGCTGCGGACAGAAATAGTCGCGTAAAGGGAGTGTGACCCGAGGGATCGGCGTTACGGAACGATGCGAGCAGGACAACCTGTTCGAGTCGTCATGCAGATCCCCTGGTTGACTGGCATCTCCCGTTCTTATTTGAAGTGAAACTACTTTTAATGTTCTTTGTTTTGCTACTCTGGTTACTAATTTAGCAAAAAAGGTTGGCGCTGGCGAACGAAATCGCGCCTCGGGGGCGGGGTGTCGTCAAATTGCCATATGCACTTCCTGGATGGTGGTCAGGGCAATCTGAAAAGTATGCCTAAATCCTTGTAGGACAAGGCACACACGGATCAGCATGGGGTAGCTTCAGGATTGCCACTATTGACGGGCGAAACAGGCAGGAGTAATGCGAAAAAGGCGATTTTTCCGCGAAAAGACGGCTTCCGACGCATGGCGGGAAAGCAAAAAGAAAAGGCGCTGAAAGCGCCTTGAAATACTACTTTTACTACATCGCAAGTTGCCGGATGGCGTGGACTACATGGCGTAGCCGCTCAGCGGGCCATCCGGGCTATCACTTGAGGCTGCCCGAAAGGAACTGGCGCAGACGGTCGCTTTTGGGGTTGGCGAACACCTCGGACGGCACGCCTTCCTCTTCCACGCGGCCCTGATGCAGGAACATCACGTGATTCGAGACGTTGCGCGCGAAACCCATTTCGTGCGTCACGACGATCATGGTGCGGCCTTCTTCGGCGAGCTTTTGCATCACCTTGAGCACTTCGCCCACCAGTTCCGGGTCGAGCGCCGAAGTCGGCTCGTCGAACAGCATCACGTCGGGGTTCATGGTCAGCGCGCGGGCGATCGCCACGCGCTGCTGCTGGCCGCCCGAAAGATGCGACGGATACTGCTTCTCCACGCGCGGCGCGAGGCCGACTTTCTCCAGATAGACGCGCGCGCGATCCTCGGCTTCCTTGCGCGAGAGACCGAGCACGTGCACCGGCGCTTCGATCACGTTCTCCAGCACCGACATGTGCGACCACAGGTTGAAGTGCTGGAACACCATCGCCAGCTTGGTGCGCACGCGCTGGAGCTGCTTGACGTCGGCGGACTGGAGCGCGCCCGTGCGCTTGTCGGCCTTGGTGCGCACTTCTTCGCCATCGACGAAGATGCGGCCCGAATTCGGCTGCTCGAGGAAGTTGATACACCGCAGCATCGTGCTCTTGCCCGAACCGGACGAGCCGATCACGCTGATCACGTCGCCGGCGTTCGCCTTGAGCGAGACGCCCTTGAGGACTTCGTTGTCGCCGTATTGCTTGTGGATGGAATCGACGAAAAGTTTCTGCTTCTGGGAATTCATCTATGACCTCGATGGCTCACTTGCCTTGCGGTCGCAGGTATGCGAGCCAGCGGCGCTCGGCCTGGCGGAACAGCCACACGAGCGTGAAAGAAATGATCAGGTACAGCATGGCGGCGATGCCGAAGGCGCCAAACGACTGATAGGTGGCCGAATTGACGTCGCGGGCGATCTTCAGGATGTCCGGCACGGTGGCCGTGAACGCCACGGTCGTTGCGTGCAGCATCAGGATGACTTCGTTGCTGTAGTAGGGCAGCGCGCGGCGCAGCGCCGACGGCAGGATCACGCGCCGATACAGCGTGAACGGCGACATGCCATAGGCGCGCGCGGCCTCGATCTCGCCGTAGGGCGTGGCCTTGATGGCGCCCGCGAAGATCTCGGTGGTGTACGCGCAGGTGTTGAGCGTGAAGGCGAGCAGCGTGCAGTTCATGCCGCTGCGGAAGAACGCGCTCGTCAGCTCGTGATTGCGGATGATGTCGAGGCTATAGAGGCCCGTGTAGCACAGCAGCAGCTGCACATAGAGCGGCGTGCCGCGGAAGATATACGTGTAGAGCCACACGAGGCCCGACAGCCACTTCTTCTTCGAGACGCGCGCCACGGCGAGCGGCACCGACAGACAGAAGCCGAGGCCGATCGACACCACCAGCAGCCACGCCGTAATGGCGACGCCGGTGAAGTGATAGCCGTCGGTATAGAGGTAATTGCGCCAGTATTGCTGGATCAGCTCGATCAGGTCTTGCATTGTCGTTGGCCTTGTCCTGTGCCTGAGTCGCTTCAGAGATCCGCTTTGCGCACGCCGGTGGAGTAGCGCTTGTCGAGATACATGAGCACGAAGTTCGAGACGGTCGTGATGACGAGATAGATCGCGCCCGCCAGCAGCGTGAAGAAGAAGAAGCGCAGCGTGCCCTTGCCGGCGTCCTGGCTCGCCTTCACGACATCGGCGAGACCGATGATCGACACCAGCGCGGTGGACTTCACCAGCACCTGCCAGTTATTGCCGATGCCGGGCAGGGCGAAGCGCATCATCTGCGGGAACATCACGCGCGTGAACACCTGCCAGTTGGTCATGCCGTAGGCGTGGCCCGCTTCGAGCTGGCCGCGCGGCACCGAAAGAAACGCGCCACGGAACGTTTCGGTGAAATACGCGCCGTAGATGAAGCCCAGCACGATCACGCCAGCGAGGAACGGGTCGATGTCGATCTGATCCATGCCGAAGTGGTCGGTGACCATGTTCAGCCAGATCTGGATGCTATAGAACAGCAGCAGCATCAGCACGAGATCGGGCACGCCGCGAATGATCGTGGTGTAGGCCGTGCCCGCGCCGTTGACGACGCGGTTTTTCGACAGCTTCGCCGCCGCGCCCAGCAGGCCGAGCACGAACGACAGCACGAGCGAGAGCACGGCGAGCTTGACGGTCTGCCAGGTGCCGGCGAGGATCAGCGGGCCGTAGCCTTGAAGAAACATAGGTGAGTCCCTGACGGGGCGACCCCGAAAACGTGGAGTGCGTCCCGCGAAAGACGCGGCAGTCGCTGCCGCGGTTCAATTGCCGTTCATGCGCGGCCGGCGTGGCTGGCCGCGTTCCCGTTGGTGCGATGGTTCGTTGTTCTGCGCCGGTTCCGGGCTGCTACCCTCGAAACCTGCGCGGCTGCCACTGCGCGGTTGCAACTGCGTGGTGGCCACTGTATACGAAGGCCTCGCGCGGTCTATCGGGGCGGGCCCCCGGCCGCGCGGCCCTGCAGCTTACTTGCCTTTGTAGATATCGAAGTCGAAATACTGCTTCGCGATCTTGTCGAACGTGCCGTCCTTGTGCATCGAAGCCAGCGCGGCGTTGAACTTCGCCTTCAGGTCCGCATCGTCCTTGCGCAGGCCGATGGCCGTGCCGTCACCGATCGTCGCCAGATCTTCCACTTCCGGGCCGGCCCAGCCGAAACCCTTGCCGCGCGGCGTCTTCAGGAAGCCGTAGTCGGCTTGCACTTCGTCCTGCAGCGTGGCGTCCAGGCGACCCGACATCAGATCCTGATAAACCTGGTCCTGGTTCGCGTACGAGATCACGTTCACGCCCTTGGGCGACCAGTGAACCTTGGCGTACGCTTCCTGGGTCGAGCCCTGCTCGACGCCGACGTTCTTGCCCTTGAGCGACTCCGGCGTCGGCAGCAGCGGCGAGCCGGTGCGCGCGATCATGCGCGCGGGCGCGTCGAACATCTTGTCGGAGTAATCGATCTGCTGGGCGCGCTGCGGCGTGATCGTCAGCGACGAAATGATCGCGTCGAACTTGCGGGCCTTGAGCGCGGGGATGATGCCGTCGAGGTCGTTTTCGACCCAGACACACTTCACGTTCATGCGCGCGCACAGCGCTTTGGTCAGATCGACGTCGAAACCGGTGATCTGGCCGTTGGCCGCCTTCGACTCGAACGGCGGATAACTCGCATCGACGCCGATGCGCACGGTTTTCCAATCCTTGGCTGCAACGCCGCTGGCAACGAGGGCGAGTGCGACGCACACTGCGAACTTCTTCATCATTCTCCTGTCGAGCCGGAGCACGTGCGGTGTGCACGCATCCCAGTTCTTTGCATTGCTGATACTGGCGCGGTTGTTCGCGAGGGTGCCGCGAACGGACCGGTTTGCCGGCGTTCTGGAAACGTCCGGCCGGCGCGCGCTGGTTTCGGGCCGGCTCTTGACCGGGCGCCGCCATTTTAGGCGATCAAAAATACGGGTCGGACGCGATGCTTCAGTGCATCGAATTCGCGCATCGAGTGCATTTCCCGCTGTCGCCTGCTGGAACCGGCCGCAAAGCGGGCGCGCAAGGGCGCCCACGACCGCCGCCGGTCGCAAAAGGGCGGTATTTTACCCGAAGCGCACGCCCGCGCGGTTTGTTGGCTCATGCCTGTCGCATTGGTCTGACAGGCGAAGCAAATACAAGCCCGCCATCGACGCATTGATGTTGCTGGCGAAACGATCCGGTGCGCCGCTGCGGATTGTCCTGGCGGGCTTTCGCCCTTACCTTGGGACATCGACATGATCGTCACGACCAACAGGAGATTCCGATGCTCGCCATCCGACGCGCCGACGAACGCGGCCACGCCAACCACGGCTGGCTCGACTCGTATCACAGCTTCTCGTTCGCGGACTATTTCGACGAAGCACACGTTCACTACGGCGCGCTGCGCGTGCTCAACGACGACCGCATCGCTGGCGGCAAGGGCTTCGGCGCGCATGGCCACCGCGATATGGAGATCGTCACCTATGTGCTGTCGGGCGCGCTCGCGCACCGTGACAGCATGGGCAACGGCTCGACCATCCGCCCCGGCGACGTGCAGCGCATGAGCGCGGGCACGGGCGTGATGCACAGCGAGTTCAACGGCTCGCCGGACGAGGAAGCGCATCTGCTGCAGATCTGGCTGCTGCCGAGCCTGCGCGGCGGGGCGCCCGGCTACGAAGAAAAGCGTTTCGACGACGCCGACAAACGTGGCCGTCTGCGCGTGATCGCCTCGCCCGACGGGCGCGACGGATCGGTGAGCGTGCAAAGCGACGCCTCGATCCACGCGGCGCTGATCGACGGCGACGAACGCGCGGATTACACGCTGGCGGCCGGCCGGCGCGCCTACGTGCACGTGGCGCGCGGCGCGGTGGAGGTCAACGGCCAGCGGCTGGACGCGGGCGACGCCGCGATGATCGACGCCGAAGCGGCGGTCACGCTCGCGCATGGCGAGCAGGCGGAAGTGCTGTTGTTCGACGTGGCGTAACTCCGTCCAGACGCCTGAACGAAAAAACGCCGCGGGATGCGAATCCCGCGGCGTTTTGTATTCCGGCGGGCAGATCGGTACCAGTCAGGTACCGACGCCGCCCGCCGACCAGACGCTTATTGCCCAGCCGGAGCCGAAGCCGCGCCCTTGCGATGCTCCCAGTGCTCGCGCATCTTCTCGTGGCGCTGTTCCATCTTCGCGAAGCGTTCCTTGAGCGCCGAGCTCACGGTGGTCTTCTGCTGATCGTTCAGGCCGTTGTAGAACGCCAGCCAGGCTTGCGCGGTCTGCTCGCGCAGTTGCGAGTCCTGCTGGTCGATCTGCTGATGCGTGCTGTGCATCGCGTTCAGATCGAGGATCGGCTGGTTCTTCTGCGCGTCGAACTGCTGCTTGAGCTGCTCGTGGTTCTTGTGCATCGCTTCGCCGTTCTGCTTCATCGTGTCGACGGCGGTTTGCCACTGCTTTTCCTGCGCGGCGTTCAGGTTCAGCTTGTCGTGCAGCTTTTTGGCGGCCATCATGAAATCGCCGTGCATGCCCGGGCCGCCGTGGTGGCCGTGCATCATGGCGGGGCCGCCCGGGGGCGGCGGCGTTTGTGCGTGAGCGGCGGTAGCGCCGATCGTGAGAGCGAGCGAGGCAGCGGCGATCGCGAGAAGGCGCGAAGGGGTCTTGTACATGGTGAAGCTCCTGACAAATCCTTGAAGGTTTGGTCCGGTATGGCACGTCGCTTCGCAAAAAGGTGCGGGCGTTCGCAACCGGTGTCCCTAGCGTATAGAGCGGTTGCGCCCCCCGTGTTACGGTCCCGGCTGCGGAAATTACGCGACATTACGGCGGCCTTTCGCGGTAACTTCTCGTAACCCAAACCCGGTCCGTGTAAGCAAACGGGCCACTTACGCGCGTTAAACTTCGTCCCATGGCTACTCAAATTCTGGTCGTCGATGACGACGTCGAACTGCGCGATCTGCTGCGCGACTATCTGGCTCGGCAAGGCATGGAAGTGTCGGTGCTGCACGACGCGGGCTCGCTCGAGCGCCGCCTCGAGCGCGAGCGTCCCGATCTGATCGTGCTCGATCTGATGATGCCGGGCGTCGACGGCCTGACGGCGCTGCGCAAGCTGCGCGCGTCTGGCGACGACATCCCCGTGATCATGCTGACCGCGCGCGCGGACGACGTGGACCGCATCGTCGGTCTCGAACTCGGCGCGGACGACTACCTCGGCAAGCCCTTCAACCCGCGCGAGCTGCTGGCGCGCGTGCAGGCGGTGCTGCGCCGCCGTCGCACGGTGCCGTCGGCGGCCGCGCCCGAACAGCGCGAGCCGTTCTCGTTCGGCCGCTTCACGCTCGATTTCCAGTCGCGCACGCTGCAGCAGGAAGGCAAGCCCATCATGCTGTCGGGCAGTGAATTCGCGCTCCTGAAGATTTTCGTCAACCACCCCATGCGCACGCTCACGCGCGAGCGCCTGCTCGAACTGCTGCACGGTCCCGAATATGACGGCACCGACCGCGGTATCGACGTGCAGGTGTGGCGTCTGCGCCGCATTCTCGAATCCGATCCGTCCACGCCGCGTTTCATTCAGACCGTGCGCGGCCGCGGCTATGTGTTCGTGCCGGACGGTGAACAGGGCAGTCATGCGCCAGCCGGTTGATTCGCTGTTCGGGCGGCTAGCGCTGCTCTTTATCGGCGTTCTGCTTCTTTCGCACGTCGCGTGGTTTGCGCTCATGCGTCTCGAGCGCGACCAGATGCAGACGCGCTACGCAGTCGAAGAGGCCATGTTCCTCGTCGATGCCGTGCGTCAGCACGTCGAGCGCGAGCCCGACCAGCCGCTCCCGTCGCGCGTGCAGGTCGTCGCGCCCGACAGCCCGGACGTGCCGTCCGTGCGCAACGACTATCCCGAGCCGCTGCGCCGCTTTATCGACGATATGCGCGAGCGCATGCCGCCGGGCACCGAGGTGCGCGCGGGCACGCCGGGCCGTCCGCCCACGCTATGGGTGAAGGCGCCCACGGACAGCAAATGGATTGTCGTGCCGGGTCAGCCGCTGCGCGTGATGCGGCCGATCGACCGCGCGCCGTGGTTCATCATCATTTTCTCGGCGGCGCTGGTGGCCGCGCTGGTGGCGGCGTGGATGGTGCAAAAACCGTTGCGCGCGCTCGCGCATGCCGTGGCGCGTTTTGGCCGCGGCCAGCCGGTGCCGCCGCTGCCCGAGCGCGGGCCGCGCGAGTTGCGCCAGCTCACGCGCGGCTTCAACCAGATGGTCAAGGAAGTCGAGCAAACGGATAAAGACCGTGCCGTGATGCTCGCGGGCGTCGCGCACGATCTGAAGACGCCGCTGGCGCGTCTGCGTCTGCGCGCCGAAATGATGGATGAGCAGAAGGTGCGCGACGGCGTGGTGCGCGACGTGGATTCGATGGCGCACATCATCGATCAGTTTCTGGTGTTCGCGCACGACGGCGCGGATCGCAGCGAACCGCTCGTGGTGGACGACCAGTGCGAGCGCATCGCGCGCAATTACCGCACGGTGGGCGGCGAATCGATCCTGATCGAGCGCCGCTTCAAGGCCGGGCCGGATTTCCGTCTGCCTGCGGCGACGCTCGAGCGTCTGGTGTCGAATCTGCTCGATAACGCGCACGCTTATGGCGCGCCGCCCGTGGTGATCGAAACGTCGCGCGACGCCGAAGGCTTTACGCTGTGCGTGCGCGATCACGGCAAGGGCATCGCCGATCAGGATCTCACGCAGGCCAGCCGGCCGTTCGTGCGGCTCGATCCGGCGCGCGGCGGCAACGGCCATAGCGGCCTGGGACTCGCGATCGTCGAGCGTCTGGTGCGGCGTGCGGGTGGCGAGATCGCCATCGGCAATGGGGAAAGTGGCGGCCTCGCGGTGCGTATGACGTTCCCGTACGAGGTGGTCGAGCGCACCGTCGCCGAGGCAGCGCAGATCTGGTGAGCGCCTTGCGGCGCTGTGCTGGAAGGTGTGCTTCGGCGTGGAAGCAGGGTGGTGGTGAGCGGATGTGGGCGCGTAGCGGTTCTAACGTCGCCCACTCTGCGCCTGCAAGGCGCGTATGACGCTCTGGATCGAGCGTCGGTCAAACTTCAATCAAACCGAAAACAGCGTGTCGAGTGCGGCGGCAGCCTCATTGTCGACCGTGTTGTAAGTCACGCTGCCCGCTTCGAAGATGTAGTGCGTCGTGTACTTGCCCAGGCGGGCAAGAATCTCTTCCTGTACCAGCTCGGGCGCGGCTTCGAGCTTCAGGTACCACGCGGTCGATGACAGGCGCGTCTGAAACGCTCCGTATTCGACCATCAACTGGTCGAACGCGAGAGCATCCTGATCGCGACAGACGATGACCAGATTTCCCTTCATGCATGCCTCCTCAATGTGCGGTGACTACGGTGCGTAGCGACCTGCGCCATGTCGGGCGCAGCGCGCATTCACGCACCCCGAAAGACTGAATTAACCGATGATACCGCGTTGAGCCGCCAGGCCCCGGTCGAGTCTTGCAGTGCACCATGGTTGCGGCTTTCCGTCTGTTACGGAAAACGACGGAAAACGCCTGGATTGGCGGCCGTTTTTTACCAGGTTTCGGCGGCCGTGCGCGGCGGCACGGCGCCGTCGGCGGTCATGGCTTCGCAGCGATCGCGCCCGCCCGCCTTGGCCATGTAGAGCGCCAGATCGGCGCGGCTCATCAGGCGTTCGGGCTGATCCTGGGACGGCGCGAGTTCCGTGATGCCGATACTCACGCTCAGGTTGGCTTCGTCCGGCAGTCCTGCGCAATGGCTCGATTTCACTTCGCGGCGCAGGCGCTCGATCACGTCATGACCGGTTTGCAAGGCGGTGGCGGGCAGCAGGATGCCGAACTCTTCGCCGCCAAGCCGCCCGACCGCATCGTCCGAACGTAGCTCGGCGCGGCAGGTTTCGACAAAATGCTGCAAGGCGCGGTCGCCGGCCGGATGGCCGAAGCGGTCGTTGATCTGCTTGAAGTGGTCGAGATCGGCGATCGCCATGCACAGCGGCTGGCCGTTCGCGTAAGCGGCGTCGATTTCGCGACGCAGCAGGTCGAGGAAATAGCGCCGCGAGAGCGCGCCCGTGAGCGCGTCGTGGCGCGCCTCGGCGGCCAGCAGCGCATTGGCGGCCTGCAATTGCCCGGCGAGATCGCGGCTCGCGCGGTGCAGGCGCCGCTCGCGCACCCACGAAATCGAAATCACCGCCGCCAGCGCCGCCGAACCTGCCAGCGTCAGAAAAATCAGCAGCCGGTCGCGCCGATGATTGGCGAGCAGTTCGCTCCACGCGTTGAGCGGATCGACCAGATGCGCCGACAGCCCCGAATTGAGCCCGCCGCGCACTTCATAGAGCGCAGGCGCGTGCTGGCCGGGCAGATCGACGAGCGCGTGCGCGTCGGCCTCGGGCATCCACGGCGCCTGGGAACTGGCGGCCCGCGCCGCGCTTTGCAGCGAAATCTCGCTGAAGCGCTCGCGCAGATAGGTGTTCACGCGATCGACGGCGTTCATTTCCTCGACGTGCGAGCCCGGCATCGCCAGGCCTTCGAGCGAGCTGTCGTGCGCCATCACGATCACGCCGTTGCTGTCGGAGACGAAGGTGCCGGGATGCGTGACCCAGTGCCGCAGCCGCGCGATGCTGACCTTGGCGACCACGGCGCCCACCAGCAGGCCGTCGCTATAGGCGGGCGCGGCCACGAAAATGCCCGGTTCGCCGCTTGAGGTGCCCACGCCGTAGGTTTCGGAGAACGCGCCCAGCAGCGTGTCGCTCAGGTACGCGCGCGGGCGCATGTCCACGCCCACGTAGGAGATTTTTTCCATCGCGTTGCTCGACGCGATGCAGATGCCGTTGGCGTTGACGAGCCAGATGGCGTCGAGACCCGAGAAGCCCTGGGCGTCGTGCAGGAAGCGGTTGATGCCGGTGAGATCGGGCACGTGCTGGAGTTCTTCGCGCCGCGCCAGTTCCGTCGAAGCGTGCGAGGCGGCATAATGCGCGGCCGTAGTCAGCGCCTGCTGAACAATGTGGGTTTCGGCCATGGTCGCGGGAATGGCGCGCGACATCGACAGATCGCTGGCGATCACCTCGGCCATGTTGTCGACGATCGAGCGCGTCATCTGGCGCTGCGCGCCCAGCGAGGCGTCGAGTTCCTGGCGCACCATGCGGTCGGCGAGCCAGCCGGCGCCCAGCCAGCAGACGAGCGCGACCACCACGACCCCGACGGGTCCGGCAGCCTGACGCAAGAGTCTCCTGTTCATCGGCCTTCTGGTTCGTAAGTGCGATCGCGGGTGAGCGTAGGCGGGCGGGTAGCCCGGCGTCGTGGCGCGGCGGCCGGTGAGACAGTCGGTACGACAGTCGGCGAGCCTTGCTGTGTCGGTATTTTAACTCCCGAACGACCGTGGAGAAGGCGCAAACGGTGCAGAAGCGCCGCTTTGATGCAGTTTGTATGCCCGATGCGAGCGCGGCGGCGCGCTCGCTGCGCCCATGCCTGGAAGCTTGCCGGAATGCCCTCGAAAGCAGCCCGAAAGCCCCGCCAGGCGTGACTTTGCGGCGAATCGCGCGGACCGCGGGCAAGGTTGAATGTGTCACGAATGTTGTAGTAGTGTCGTGCCGTTCGTGAGCCGGGCTCGCCCGCGCCGCTTGCGCAAACCCACGCTAACGAAATATCGAGTCCATGCGTTCTGTCCGTCCCGATTGCTGTTCCTCGTTGCACTTTGCCCGCCGTGCTGCGGTGCGCCGCGCGACGTTTCGTATCCATCAACCGCAACGCGGGGAGGGCGCCTGAATGGACTTCAGCTTCAATCTCAATCGCACCGCCAACGTTTCGGCGTGGCGCGTGCTGCCCAATCGCTGGGACTTCGTCGCGTTTCCGCTCATCATCTGCCTGATTGCGATGGCGGCTGTGGGTTTCCACGAAACCATGGCGCCGATCGCCGTGCTCAAGACGCAGCCGATTTCGCTCGATCCGGCCAATCTGCCTGAATACGCCATGCGCACGACGCTGCGCATGCTGGCGGCGATGGTCGCCTCGCTGATCTTCACGCTGGTGTACGGCACGCTGGCGGCCAAGAGCCGCCGCGCGGGCCAGGTGCTGGTGCCGATCCTCGACATTCTTCAGTCGGTGCCGGTGCTGGGCTATATCTCGTTCACGGTCACGTTCTTCCTCGCGCTGTTTCCGTCGCGCGTGCTGGGCGCCGAACTCGCGGCGATCTTCGCGATCTTCACCAGCCAGGCGTGGAACATGACGTTCAGCTTCTACCAGTCGCTGCGCACCGTGCCGCGCGATCTGGACGAAGTGTCGAAGGGTTTCCATCTGACCGGCTGGCAACGCTTCTGGAAACTCGAAGTGCCGTTTTCGATGCCCGGCCTCATCTGGAACATGATGATGTCGATGTCGGGCGGCTGGTTCTTCGTGGTGGCTTCCGAAGCGATCACGGTGGGCAACAACACGATCACGCTGCCGGGCATCGGCGCATATCTGGCGCAGGCGATCACCGAAAAGAACATGCACGCCATCGGCTGGGTGATTCTGGCGATGGTCGTCGTGATCCTCGCCTACGATCAATTGCTGTTCCGCCCGCTGGTCGCGTGGGCCGACAAGTTCCGCATGGAGAACACCAGTTCCGGCGATGCGCCCGAATCGTGGCTGCTCGACCTGATCCGTCGCACCCATCTGATTCACCAACTGCTGGTGCCGCTCGGCTGGTTCTTCTCGAAGGCCGCGCGCGTGCCGTTCCGTCTGCCGTTCGCACTACCCGCGCTACCCGCGCTTGCCGTCGTGCAGCGTGCAGCGCCTTCGAAGGCGCCGCGCGGCGGTCTGCGCGCGAAGCTCGGCGATGCGATCTGGGCTGTGTTCGTGATCGCGCTGACGATCTACGTCGTGTGGCGCGTGGTCGCCTATGTGCGCACCGGCGTCTCGCTCGACGAAGTCGGCCATGTGCTCGGACTCGGCTTCATTACGCTGCTGCGCGTGATCGTGCTGATCGCGATTGCTTCGGTGATCTGGGTGCCGCTGGGCGTGCTGATCGGCCTGCGTCCGGCGCTCGCGGAAAAATTCCAGCCGCTCGCGCAGTTCCTCGCGGCTTTTCCGGCCAACCTGCTGTTCCCGGTGTTCGTGATCGTGATCGTGCGGTTCCACCTCAATCCTGACATCTGGCTGTCACCGCTGATCGTGCTCGGGACGCAGTGGTATATCCTGTTCAACGTGATCGCAGGCGCGAGCGCCTATCCGAACGACTACCGCGAGGCGGCGAAGAATTTCCACATCCGCGGCTGGCAGTGGTGGCGGCAGGCGATGCTGCCGGGCGTGTTCCCGTACTACATCACGGGCGCGATCACGGCGTCGGGCGGCGCGTGGAACGCCAGCATCGTCGCCGAGTTCGTGCAGTGGGGCGACACCAAAGTCGCGGCGCACGGTCTGGGCGCGTATATCGCGCAGATGACCGCCGCCGGCGACTATCCGAAGATCATCCTCGGCATCGCCGTGATGTCGTTGTTCGTCACGCTGTTCAACCGCGTGCTCTGGCGTCCGCTCTATACGCACGCCGAGTCGCGGCTGCGGCTGGACTGATCGCAACTGACCGAATAAATCGAAGGCTCGAAGGTAAAGCGATGCAAAACCCCAAGACCCTCAGCGCCGCGCACGGCGACGTGCAGACCGCTGCGAATCCGCCGCGTCTCGGCGAAGAACTTCTGCGCGTGCAGAACGTGTGCCGCGGTTTCAACAAGAACCAGGGCGAACTGCTCGTGCTGGACGACGCCAATCTGTCGCTGCGCGAAGGCGAGATCGTCGGCTTGCTGGGCCGCTCGGGCTCCGGTAAATCGACGCTGCTGCGCATCATCGCCGGGCTGATCGAGCCGACGGCGGGCGATGTGACCTGGCGCGGCAAACCGCTCGACGGCCCGGCTGAAGGCGTGGCGATGGTGTTCCAGACCTTCGCGCTGTTCCCGTGGCTGACCGTGCTACAGAACGTGGAAGCGGGTCTGGAAGCGCAGGGCGTGGGCGCGCGCGAGCGCCGCGAACGCGCACTGGCCGCCATCGACCTGATCGGTCTGGACGGTTTTGAGAACGCTTACCCGCGCGAGCTTTCCGGCGGTATGCGCCAGCGTGTGGGTTTCGCGCGCGCGCTGGTCGTCGACCCGAATCTGATGCTGATGGACGAACCGTTCTCGGCGCTCGACGTGCTGACGGCCGAAACGCTGCGTACCGATCTGCTCGATCTGTGGACGCAAGGCCGCCTGCCGATCAAGTCGATTCTGATCGTCACGCACAACATCGAAGAAGCGGTGTTCATGTGCGACCGTATTCTGGTGCTGTCGTCCAATCCTGGCCGCGTGGTCGCGGAAATCAAGGTGCCGTTCAAGCACCCGCGCAACCGTCTCGATCCGGCGTTCCGCAAGCTGGTCGACGACATCTACGCGAAGATGACGGCGCGTCAGACCGGCGAAACCACGAAGAAGGGGCTGGAGCTGGGTAGCTGGCTGCCGCGCGTGTCCACC
The DNA here is from genome assembly GCF_017104965.1 of Paraburkholderia sp. Ac-20340. Lineage (GTDB taxonomy): Bacteria > Pseudomonadota > Gammaproteobacteria > Burkholderiales > Burkholderiaceae > Paraburkholderia. The sequence goes on along the minus strand of NZ_JAAGPR010000002.1, from coordinate 54,452 downwards.
AACCTGATGGCGGGTCTGATCGAAACGCTGGCGGCCGCGCCGTACCACGGCCGCGCCGACATGCCGGAAATCGCCCGCTCGCTGCATCTGGAAGTGGACGATCTGTTCCCGATCGCGGAAGTGCTGCAGTACCTCGGTTTCGCCGATGTGCGCGAAGGCGATGTGCTGCTCACGCCGCCCGCGCGCGTGTTTGCGGAATTCGGCACGCAGGAGCGCAAGATGATGTTCGCGGAACATCTGCTGCGTCACGTGCCGCTGGCGGCGCGGATCAAGAAGGTGCTCAACGAGCGTCCCGGCCATCGCGCGCCGCGCGTGCGTTTCGAGCAGGAACTGGAAGATTTCCTCTCGGATGGCGCAGCGGAAGAAACGCTCGACACGGTGATCGACTGGGGCCGTTATGGCGAAATCTTCTCGTACAACGACCAGTCGGAAATCTTCAGTCTGGAAGACGTGGAGTCCTGATTTTCTGGATCTTCGCAGTCGATCAATGCAAAACGGTCGCCGAGGCGACCGTTTTTTTCGTGCTGCGAAACTGCAGAGGCGCTGCAAAAGCACTGCAAAAGGCGTTACTGCAGCGAGCCCCAACGCTCGACGGCCGGTTCGGCGGTGGCCCATTTCCAGCCGCTGTCGTCCTGACAGGCGCTCGCCGTGTACCACTGCTGGGGCGAGTCGGGCTTGTCGCCGTCCTGCACCGAGAACGCGAAGTCCTTGCACAGCGCCAGCGCCGACGCGAAGGCGCGCGTCACGCGCACTTCGCCGTGGCCGTTTTCGACCGGCAGCTTGTGCTTGATGCGCCAACTGTCGCTGCCGCCCACGGGCAAGCGCCCGGCCGTTTCGGCGATCATTTCCTGCTGATCGGCGTGCATGCTCTTCATGAAGCGGTTGACGGCTTCGTCGGTGGCGGCTTGCACGGCGATGCCCACGCCCACGCCGATGGCGGGATTGGCCGTGACGATGCCGGTGGCGGCGGCCGCCGCGGCGCCGCTGGCCGCGCCGATCGAACCGCAGGCGCTCACGCCGAGCGCCGCGCCCGCGCACAGCGCCACGAGCGCGATCAGGCGTGCGCCCGGCACGGCCATGCTGGTCGTGCCGCTCATTGCAGCGCGCCCCAGCGATCGGTGGCGGGTTCGGCGGACGCCCACTTCCACGTCTGACCGTCGCGGCACACCGAAGCCACGTAGAACGCGCTGCTGGCGGCCTTGTCCTTGGTCGCGTCGCGATCGACGGAGAAGACGATTTCCTTGCAGTCGAGTTCGCCCGTGCTGATCGCGCGGCTCACCGTCACGCGGCCATGCGCGTCTTCTTCGATGGGAAACGAGTGGACGATGGACCACGGCGCCACGCCGCCCACGTCGAGCGGACCGGCCGCCTTGGCGATGCTGTCCTGGGTATTGTTGTGCACGACGCGTTCGGAATACTGCACGCCGGCCTTGGCGGCCGCGAGCGCGCCCAGACCGATGCCGGTCGCTACGGCCGCGTTATTCGTGACCTTCGCGGCGACCGCTGCGCCCGCGACACCCGCGCCCGTTTGCGCGCCTTCGGAGTAGAGCGAACTGCACGCGGAGCAGGCGAGGCTGGCGACTGCGGCGAGCAGCGTGAGGGAAGCGCTGCGTCGCCAGCCTGCCGAAGCCGAACCGGCCGCGAGGTTGTCATTCCGCACTGCGCCTGCCGATGCTGCGCTGCGCGGTGCCGTCGATGGCGCATTGCACGCCATGGCACGTCGTTCTTGCATGTTCATTCCCTGCCGCTGGCGGCTGGCGCTCGCCTCAGGCGACGCTCCAGCACGTATTGATGCACCTTTTGAATGAAAACAAGGTGCTATTTCGTGCTGCGGATTGTGCAGGATGAGAATTACAAAGGGGATAGGGAAAATGCAAGAAATTGAAAAAGGTCGTGCGCCGCTTGTCATTGCATGGTTGCGGGCACGACCTTTTTGTGCGAATTAGCGCGAATTCAGCTTCGAATCGCGCTTCGAATTCGCGCGCGATATTTCTAATCGAGCTCGGCCGGATCGCTGTCGTTATCGCCATCGTCGAGCGGCGGTGCATCGCCGTCTTCCGCGCCATAACTGCCGAGCCGGTTATACAGCGTCTTCAGGCTCACGCCGAGCGTGCGCGCCGCGAGACGCTTGTCGCCGCCGCAGTATTTGAGCGTGCCGAGAATGATCTGCTTCTGCGCATCGGCGAGCGGCGTGCCGATCCACACGCTCATCGCATCGCCCTGCGTGACCGGCTTCTTCACCTTCGGCACGAGTTGCGGATGGGCGATCTCGACCTGCTTTTCCGCGAGGATGAACGCGCGATACACGGCGTTCTTCAGCTCGCGCACATTGCCCGGCCAGGACCAGTTGCGCACGGTTTCGAGCGCGCGCTTGCTGAACACTTTCTGCGTGCCGCTTTCCTCGTTGAGTTCGGTGAGAAAGAGCTGGGCCAGCAGTTCGCGGTCGCGCTCGCGCTCGCGCAACGGCGGCGCGCGCAGCGGAAACACGGCGAGGCGATACATCAGATCCTCGCGCAGCGCGTTGTCTTTCACGGCCACGACCGGATCGCGATTGGTCGCCGCAATGATGCGTACGTCGCCGCGTATCGTCTCGTTGCTGCCGACCGGACGGTACTCGCCGCTCTCCAGCGCGCGCAGCAGCTTGACCTGATGCAGCAGCGACATTTCGGTGACTTCGTCGAGAAACAGCGTGCCGCCGCGCGCGTGCTCGAAGTGGCCGTCGCGTGCCTGCACGGCGCCGGTAAAGCTGCCTTTCTCGTGACCGAAGAGTTCGGCTTCGATCAGCTCGTCGGGGATCGCACCGCAATTCACGGCGATAAACGGACCGTCGCGGCGCTCGCTGCGATCGTGGATCGTGCGTGCGACCAGCTCCTTGCCGGTGCCCGATTCGCCGACGATCAGCGCGGTGGCGTCGGTGACCGAGACGCGCTCGATCTGTTCGTACAGGTCCAGCATGATCGCCGACGACCCGTACAGCAGCCCATAGGACTGCAGACCGGGGACGCGCGCTTCGGCGCCGCGCGCATCCTTGCCGCTTGCATTGGCGGCTTCGCTGGCGGCCGCGCGTTGTCTGGCGTTGCCTTTCTCGTTACGGCGCGCGTCGCGTTCATCTCGCGTGGCGCGCGGTTCATCTCGTTCGGCGGCGGGCGAGCCCGGCTCGATTGACGCCATAGGGTATTCGTCCTGCAAAGTGAGTAAGTGGCCCGAGGCCGGGATAGTGGCTCGCGCGTCTTTCCGTCCGGGCGCACGCGCATCGAGGCGCGGCGCGCATGAACGGTCAGGCGCGACTTCAACGCAGGCTTCGGACGGGCGGCGACCGGCCAGGACTGACGCGGGCGATGCCGCGCCGCCGGTCGCAGGATTTCCATCTCGTAAACATTTAACCACTGCGACGCGTCAAAGGGCAATGGACGTGCCCGATCCGGTCCTGCATCTGTCCGGCATCGACGTGTGGCTGGCGGAGCTGGCACGCCTCGTGCTCCGCAACTCCGATGGCGCACGAGCGTCTACGCTAGAGGGTGGCGATTGCGACGCCGCTCCATGCGCTGAACTTGCGCAAAGAACTGGGAGAATCGATATGTCGAAGAACAAGCCTGGACTGTTCGGAACCCTGATGGCGGTGGGCGCGCTCGGCGCGACGGCCGGCATGCTGGCCTTGCGCTGGTCGCAGCGCCATCGCATGCAGCGTCAGCATCTGCATCGCGATCTGAGCCGCTGGGAAGACGAGGGCGGTGCGCTCTCGGAAACCGCGGGCGCGCTCAACGCCGCAGCGGCGAAACCGGCGGACGAGACGGCTACGCGCGCCAGCGGTGCGGCCGACGAAGCGAACGGCAACGCCTGGCCGTTTCCGACCAGCGATTCGGATTCGGCGACGCGGCACTGACGGAGATGGCAAGGGCGAAGTAGGGCTCGGCAAGGACAACGAAAGGATCAAAGTGGAGTCAACGCAGAGTCAACGCGGGCTCGATGCAGAACGCTTGCGCCCGGAATCGCGCGCCTGGCTATCTCGAATAAGTCTATAATAGTTAAATCCACAACAATCGAGGTTCGGGTTGCGTGCTGATCGCGGTATTGTTGCGCATTGTCGCCATAGTGCGATGAAAACTGCGCGCTTGCCGTCTGAACGCGCCCGACCGTTTCGTACTCCACTGCAGCGCAACGTGTGCGCCGCCAGCATTGCGGCGCCGGGCGGAATTGTCCGGCGCAGGCGCGATGCGCGCGGCGCGGATGTTTCGTGCATGGAGCCATTCACCTTTCAGGGCTGACGAGACGCGATGCCACATGTATTGATTGTCGATGACGACGCAGAAACGCGCGAAGCACTCGCCGCCGTGGTGGGCGAAGACGGGCTCACCACCGCGCAGGCGGGCGATCTGCGCGAAGCGCGCATCCAGCTGATTCGCCAGATGCCCGACGTCGTCTTCACCGATTTGAAGCTGCCCGACGGCAGCGGCACCGATCTGTTCCAGGATCTCGATCCGCGCTCGGGCGTGGAACTCGTCGTCATTACGGGGCATGCGACCGTCGAGACGGCCGTCGATGCGCTCAAGAACGGCGCGATCGACTATCTCGTGAAGCCGATCAACCTGCAGCGCGTCAAGGCGATCCTGAACCGTCTGCCGCGCGCGGGCGATCTCAAGGCCGAAATCGGCACGCTGCGCGGCGAGTTGCGCCGCATGGGCCGCTTCGGGCTGATGCTCGGCAATTCGCCGGCCATGCAGGACGTCTACGACCAGATCAGCCGCGTGGCGGTCACGCCGGCGTCGGTGATGCTGGTGGGCGAATCGGGCACCGGCAAGGAAGTGGCCGCGCAGACCATTCACCAGCTGAGCCTGCGCCGCAAGCACGAATTCCTCGCGGTGAACTGCGGCGCGATCTCGCCGAACCTGATCGAATCGGAAATGTTCGGCCACGAACGCGGCTCGTTTACGGGCGCGGATCGCCAGCACAAGGGCTATTTCGAGCGCGCGAACGGCGGCACGCTGTTCCTCGACGAAATCACCGAAATGCCGATCGAGCTGCAGGTCAAGCTGCTGCGCGTGCTGGAAACCGGCATGTTCATGCGCGTGGGCACGACCAAGGAAATCGAAACCGATGTGCGTCTGATCGCGGCGACCAACCGTGATCCCGAGCAGGCCGTGGCCGAAGGCAAGCTGCGTCTGGACCTGTATCACCGCCTGAACGTGTTCCCGATCAACCTGCCGCCGCTGCGCGAGCGCGGCAAGGACGTGGAACTGCTGGCCCAGGCCTTCCTCGACGAACTCAACGAGCGCCACGGCACGAAAAAGCAGTTCCCGGCGGCTGTGCGCGAGATGCTCGCGACCTACCCCTGGCCCGGCAACGTGCGCGAGCTGAAGAACTACGTGCAGCGCGCGCACATCATGGCGGGCAACGACGGCGATCTCACGGCGGCCGTGCCGCTGCAGATTTCGCTGTCGAAGCCGGTGGCGGGCACGGCGGTGACGATTCCGTTCGGCACCTCGCTGGCCGATGCCGATCGTCAGTTGATTCTCGCCACGCTGGAGCAGTGCGGCGGCGTGAAGACGCGGGCGGCCGAAATCCTCGGCATCAGCCTCAAGACGCTCTACAACCGGCTCGTCGAGTACGGTAACGAAACCGGCGGCGCCGGTAGCGCGGGCGGCAAGGGCGAGGCGTCAGCGCGCGCGACGGGCTGATCCCCAAGATCCTGAAGACGCGTTTGCCTGCACGCGATGTAAATCGCACCTGTTTTTCCGCTTCCTCGTTGTCCTCTCCCCGATTGTCCGCGGCACGCCGGGCGCCCTGAGCGCCCCGGCGGCGCGGGCGTTCGCCGCATTCGCCGCCGCTGGTATGTCGCTTGCAATCCGCTCGATAAACCCTTTCGAGGAGCGAGCGATGCCAAGCTGCAGACAATCCGATCCGTTCCGCGCGAAGCCCTGGCTGGCGCACACCCCGCAACCCGACGATCCGCCGCCCGATCAACCCGGCACGCCCGACGTGCCGCCGGTCGGGGACCCGCCTGCGCAACCGGGCGAGGTGCCGCGCTCGGTCGATCCGCGCTTCTATCCGGCGATGCGCGTTTCGCCACCCGCTGTGGCGCACGCTACGCAGGCCCGAGAAGAACGTGCGCAGATCGCCCGAACCGCCGAACGCGCGGGCCGCGCCGCGTGGGCGAGGTGGGCGCGCTGGGTCGGCTGGGTCGGCCAGACCGATCCGGCGACCCTGGACGCGTCAGGGCCCGATCAATCTCGCCGCGATGCAACAAGCGTTGCGCAGGTCCACCGTTGGTCCCGTGCCTGACGGTTGCATTCTTATGTACGAGTTACAAACGCCTGCCCATATTTACCGGCAATTTCACGCGGCGGTTCCTAGACTATAAAAACGCTACCGCCGTGTGACAGCGCATTTGCAGCCCGTTAGCAGCTTGTTTGCTGGAGGCATCGACATGAGACATCCCGCATTGCGCCGGTCCGCGCGTCACTCGGGCAAGCGTGGCCCGCGCGACGGCGAACAGAAGTCCAGCAACGCCGCGAATTTCGAGCCAAATCCGGTCGAACCGTCGAACGGACACGCCCCGGACCCCGCCAGCCAGAATCGCCCCGCGCCAGGCGTGCCGCCCGATGGCGAGCACAACCAGGGCGGCGCGCGCGCCGAAGGCCTCGACTATCAGCGCGATCTCGGCTCGGAGCAGGACGCCTGATTTCATCACTGCGCTGCAGCGATTTTTGTCGCTGTGCAGCGCATCGCCCCCTGAAAATTTTGCCGCACGATCCGGCTATTTTTCGCGCCGATTTTGCTCGCTTGCGCCGCGCGGAAAATAAAATTTCGCTCCGGATCGTGTCGAAGAGGCATGCATCTTGCGTGACATTACGGTGCACCGTCCCCGAACAACGAAACAGGAGGTTTAGCCGCAATGGGCAGACTGATCGTGGTATCGAATCGCGTTGCACCGACCCAGGAAGGGCGTCCCGCTGCTGGCGGTCTCGCGGTTGGCGTGCTGGACGCGCTCAAGGAAACCGGTGGCGTGTGGTTTGGCTGGAGCGGCGAAACCGTCGCCGAACCGGCCCCACCGACCATCGAGCAACAGGGCAGCGTCACATATGCCACGGTAGGTCTCACCCGTCGTGACTATGACCAGTACTACAAAGGATTTTCGAATACGACGTTGTGGCCGACGTTCCACTACCGCAACGACCTCGCGCGTTACGAGCGTCAGGAGTACGGCGGTTATCTGCGGGTGAACGTCACGCTGGCGCGCCAGCTCCAGCCGATGATCGAACCCGACGACATCATCTGGATTCACGACTATCACCTGATTCCGTTCGCGCGCTGCCTGCGCGATCTGGGCGTGAAAAACCCGATCGGCTTCTTCCTGCACATTCCGTTGCCGGTGCCGGAAGTCATGCGCTCGGTGCCGCCGCACGAAGAACTGATGAAGTTCCTCTGTCACTACGACGTCGTGGGCTTCCAGACCGATGCCGATCGACAGGCGTTTCTCGATTACGTCGAGCGCGGCGGCCACGGCACGTCGAGCGAAGACGGCATGGTTCACGCGTGGGATCGCTTCCTGAAAGTGGGCGCGTACCCGATCGGCATCTATCCCGATGCGATCGCCAAAGCGGCCAGCCAGTTCACCGACCGCAAGCCGGTGCGCAGCCTGCGCGACGCCATGCGCGGGCGCAAGCTGATCATGAGCGTGGATCGTCTCGATTATTCGAAGGGGCTCGCCGAGCGCTTTCAGGCTTTCGAACGGATGCTGCAGAACGGGCCGGGCTGGCATGGCCGCGTCTCGCTGCTGCAGATCGCGCCGCCGACGCGCTCCGATGTGCAGACCTATCAGACCATCCGCCGCAACCTCGAAGGCGAGGCCGGGCGCATCAACGGCCGCTTCGCGCAGCTCGACTGGACGCCGATCCAATACCTGAACCGCAAGTACGAGCGCAATCTGCTGATGGCGCTATTCCGTCAGGCGCAGGTGGGCTATGTCGCGCCGCTGCGCGACGGCATGAATCTGGTCGCGAAGGAGTATGTGGCGTCGCAGAATCCGGAAGATCCGGGCGTGCTGGTGCTCTCGCAATTCGCGGGTGCCGCCGAGCAGATGCCTGGCGCACTGGTTGTGAATCCTTACGATCTCAACCAGACCGCCGAGGCGCTGGAGCGTGCGCTGTCGATGCCGCATGCGGAGCGGCAATCGCGCTACGAGGACATGATGGCGTCGCTGCGCGAGAACAATCTGTCGGTGTGGCGCGATTCCTTCCTCGCCGATCTGCGCAGTGTGGCGACGGCGGCTTCGGTGACGGCGAAGGCGCGTAGCGCCGCGCCGGGTGCGAAGGCGCCGGTGTCGGGCGCAGCGAGCGTTCCGAACGCGTCGAGCGTGGCGCAAATCGCCAAAGCGGCCAGCGCGGCCAGCAAGGCAGACTAAACCGGCTTCTGGCGCGTTTTTCGCGCGCACGCATCACCCCAAACGGCGACCTTCGAGTCGCCGTTTTTCTTGCTCACCGACCGCCGCGCGCCGCCTGCAAACGCCGCAATCAGGCGCGCTGCACGCCCGCTTCGGCGTACGGATGGGGCGCTTCGGTCGGATCGAAATCGGCCCAGTGCCCCGCGTGCCATTGACCCGTGGCGCGCTCGACGTCATCGGCGCCGGCTTCGCGCAGCACGTCGGCGGCGAGCGTCTGGTTTTCGGCGCTCACATGGACGGTGAGCAGCACGCCCGACTGACGCGTTTCGCGATGAATGCGCGCTTCGTGCTCGGTGGCGCGATGCCAGCCCATGCCGATGCGCGCGCCAATCCACGCGCCCACGCCGGCCGCGATCACGACCGAAGGCAGCGAAGCCGCCAGCAGCGCGCCGAACAGCGACACGCCCACGACCGCGCCCGCGACGGCACCGGCCGTGAGATTGCGCATGCGATGCGGCGGCGCCACGGCAACCGGCACCGGATGCGGCGTATGACGCGCGTGCTGTCCGCGCGGATTGACGAAAAAGAGGTTGACGTCCTCTTCGACGAAACCGCGCGAGAACAGCTTCTCGGCGACGGCTTCGGCGGCGGGAAACGTCGTGAACCGGCCAGCGACGATCAGAGACATGGGAATCCCCCTCGATGCAGGTTGACTCGCCAGAAGAACAGGACCGCGGCGCAGCGGCGATCGACGCAAGCGTGAGAACAGCGAGCGGAGGAAGGCGGCGCGCCGTGTCTTCATGGTAGTGCGTGCGGGCCGCAAAAACGAGGTGGCCCGATGCGACATCGGCGTGCGGCGCTAACCGCCTGCTGGTGCGGTGCGGCGAGGCACGAGCCGCATCATGCTGACGATGGCCGCGACCGCTGCGAACGCGGTGCCCGCGTAAAGCGCCACGGTCGGCCCGTGCTGCGGCGCAACGCCGAAAATCAGCGCGACCAGCGCAGCGCCGAGCGTCTGCCCCGTGAGGCGCGCCGTGCCGAGCATGCCGCTCGCGCCGCCGCTGCGTTCGCGCGGCGCGGACGACAGAATCTGCCGGTTGTTCGGCGACTGGAAAATGCCGAAGCCCACGCCGCACAGCGCCATGCGCCAGGCAATCGCCAGATCGGCGGGATGCGCGCTCAAGGTCGCGAGCGACAGCAAGCCGAGCGCAAAAAGCGCCAGCCCCACGCCGCCAAGAATCCCCGCCGGATAGCGGTCGGAAAGCACGCCCGCCACCGGCGCGGCGACGATGATCACGAGCGGCCACGGCGTCATCAGCAGGCCGGTTTGCACCTGCGAAAAACCGTAGGTGTCCTGCAGCAGGAACGGCAGCGCGACGAAGGCCAGCATCTGCGCGCAGAACGAACACACCGAGGTGCTGATCGACAGCGCAAAGAGCGGATTCGCCAGCAAATCGACGGGCAGCAGCGGCGCGGGCTGCGATAGCTGGCGGCGCACGAAGAAATAGCCGATCACGACGGCGGCCGCGAATTCGATGCCGCTCAACAAGTGGTTTTCGCCGTGCCCGAGGCCATCGACGGCGAAGATCAGCAGACCGAACACCAGCGCGTTGAACAGCGCGCTCAGATAGTCGTAAGGCGCCGCATGCCGCGCGTTGAGCGGCAGCGCGCGCAGGCCCAGCGTGAGCGCGGCGATGCCGATCGGCACATTGATCGCGAACAGCCACGGCCAGGATGCGATCGACAGCACGCCGGACGCGAGCGTCGGCCCGACCGCCGAGGCGACCGCCACCACCATCGCGTTGATGGCCACGCCGCGCCCGAGTTGCGCGCGCGGATAAATCATGCGCACGAGCGCGGTGTTCACGCTCATGACGCCCGCGCCGCCGAAGCCCTGCACCATGCGCGCAATCGCGAGCGCGGGCAGCGACGTCGCCAGCGCACAGCCGAACGAGGCCACCGTGAAGAGCGCGAGCCCGCCCAGATACACGCGTCGATAACCGATGCGGTCGCCCAGCGAGGAAAGCGGCAGCAGCGAGATCGTCACCGAGAGTTGATACGCGTTGACGATCCAGATCGAGTTCGCGGCGCTGGCGTGCAGATGATGTGCGATGGTCGGCAGCGCGACGTTGGCGATCGCGCCGTCGAGCACCGCGAGCGTGATGCCGAGCGCGACCACGAGGATCGCGTAATAGCGTTGCGGGAAGGGCAGGCCGCTTTCGGGATCGTTGGGATCGGCGGTGGCGGACGCCAGGGCGGCGGCCTTTGAAGCGGCCTTGGAAGCAGCCTTCGAAGCGGCGATGGTTACGTCGGATTGCGGGCGTGTGGACATTGATGAGCGGGACGGCGCGCGTCTCCGTGCGCGTCGTCGGATGTATCGGTTGAATCGGGTTGTGTGGTGCGAAAGCGGCGCGGCGTTACACGCGCCGCGCTGGAATCTTCAGTGCTTATTTGAGTTCGTAAAGCCCGACGTAAGTCGTCGAGTCGATTTCGTTCAGATGCGTCATGAAGCGCGCGACCGCATTGGTGGTCTCGGGCGTGACGGGCAGTTGCGGCACCTTCAGCGCATGAATGCGGAAGATGTAGCGATGCGGTTTGTCTCCGCGCGGCGGCGCAGCGCCGCCGAAGCCCACCGTGCCGTAGTCGTTGCGTACCTGCAGCGCGCCGGGCGGCAGCAGGCTGCCATCGGCCTTGCCTGCGTTGCGGGCGAGCGCGCGCACGTCAGGCGCGATATTGACGACGACCCAGTGCCAGAAACCGCTGCCCGTGGGCGCGTCCGGGTCGTAGACGGTCAGGGCGAGGCTTTGCGTATCGGCGGGCGGCGCGTCCCACTGGAGCGCGGGCGAGAGATTGTCGCCCTCGACGCCGAAGGACCGGTCGTCGAACTCCTGCGCCTTCGGCATGAAGCCGTTACTCGGAAAATCGTCGGACCAGAGTCGGAAATCAGCCATCGCTTGCCTCCTTTCTCATGTGTTCTGACATCAATGCGTCATGCGCGCAGCAAGGCGCGCGGCGCGGAACCGATCGATCGAGTTTAGCACCGCGAGGCGGCGCGCTCAGCGCGGCCAGCAGGGCCGTGCCAGCAGGGCCCTGCGCCTCACGCGCGCGCTTCGAACCAGCCCAGCGTATCGTCCTTGAGCCAGGCCGCGAGGCGCTCGACGACCGCTTCCGGGTCCTGCGATGCCCCGCGCAGCGCGCATTCCCAGATCACGGCGACGCGCCAGCCTTGCGCGGCGAGCGCGGCGAGGGCTTTGGCGTCGTGGGTGCGGTTGCGGCCGATCTTGGCGCGCCAGAACTCGGGGCGCGTCGAGGGCCATTTGAACAGCGGGCAATCGTGACCGTGCCAGAAACAGCCGTGCACGAGCACGACGGCGCGATAGCGCGGCAAGACGATGTCGGGACGGCCGGGCAACTCGCGCACGTCCAGCCGGAAGCGAAAACCGCGCCGATGCAGCAGGCTGCGGATCAGCCTCTCGGGTTTCGTGTTGCGCCCGCGGATGCCGGACATCATCCGGCTGCGGGTCGCGCTGTCGACGACGTCGACCACGGCATTCAGGCGGCGAGCGCCGCCTCGTCCCGGCCGGCCTTCGCGGCTTTGGCGCCGCCCGCGCGCCGCTTCGTTGCCGCTTTCGCTTTGGTCTTGCCGCCGGCGAGCGCCGCGTCGAGATGCGGCATCATCGTGCGCGCGACTTCGCGCATCACCGGCATCACCACGCTATTGCCGAACTGCCGATACGCCTGGGTGTCGCTCACCGGAATACGGAAGGTGTCGGGAAAGCCCATCAGGCGCGCGCACTCGCGCGGCGTGAGGCGGCGCGGACGCACGCCTTCGCCCTGATAGACGAGGATTTCGCTGCCGTCCTTGTGATAGCGCGCGGACAGCGTGCGCGTGACGCTCTGCGGAAACGCCATGCCGTAGCCAAAGCCGTTGCCGGCCGCGCGATGTTTTTCGGCGTATTGCTGCAGATAGGCCCACAGACCGGGCGTGAGCGTGTACTTCGGCTGCACGCGGCGCGCCGAATGATCGAAGAAACGCTCGCCGTCCCACGGCAGCAGCGGTTCGCTGCCGTCGGTGCGATGCAGGATCGAGGCGAGGCGCGGGCCGTCATCGGGCAGCTCGAGCGCGTCCCATGTGAACGGCGTGGGCTCGCGAAAGCCGACGATGATGATGCGCTCGCGATGCTGCGGCGTGAAATGCCGCCCGTCGATCACGCGGTAGTGCACGTCGTAGCCGAGTTCGTCGCGCAGCACCTGCAGGATCACGTCGAAGGTGCGGCCATGATCGTGCGACAGCAGGTTCTTGACGTTTTCGAGCAGGAAGGCGGCGGGGCGCTTTTCGGCGATGATGCGCGCGACATCGAAAAACAGCGTGCCTTGCGTGCTGCACTCGAAACCGTGCGGGCGGCCCAGCGCGTTCTTCTTCGACACACCCGCGATCGAGAACGGCTGACACGGGAAGCCCGCCAGCAGGACGTCGTGATCGGGCACATCGGCGGCCGGAAATTCGACGATATCGCCCACGTAGGCGTGACCCTCGCCATCGGCGGGACCGTAGTTTTCCAGATAGGTCTTCTTCGAGAACTTGTTCCACTCGCTCGTCATCACGCAGGCGCCGCCCTGGGCTTCGAAGCCCATGCGGATGCCGCCGATACCGGCGAACAGATCGACGAAGCGAAAGCGTGCGGGCGCAACCGTCGCGCGCGCGGCTGTCGCTGCGGGCGCGGGATCGGCGCTGCGCAGCAACTCGCGCAGCGCGGCGTCGAGCATGGCGGGGCACGGCGTTTCGCCTTTTTCCCACCGACGCACGGTCTTGACGTCCTTGCCGACATGAGCGGCGATCTGCTGCTGCGTGAAGCGCTGACGTGCCTGCGCAAGCAGGTTTCGCGTATGGGCCGGATGCACGAAGTCCTCTCTGGGTATTTTGGCGGACATTATGACCGATACCTGACCCCCGTTACCAGGAATTCAGGACGCAAATGTGCCTCGCGCGTACGAAAGACGCGCGAACCGGGTCAGTCAACCAGAAAGACGACGGGGTGTATCAGTGATTCGCGGCTTGATTCGCGATCTGGCCGGCCGCCTGAGCGGCGAGACTTGCGGCCAGCGACGCGGCGTTCAGTTCGTGCAGGTCGATCTGCACCAGCAGACTGTCGATATCGGCAAGCTGGCCTTTGTTGATATGGCCAGTGTCGAGCAGCCGGTGCAGGCGTGCGCGCCAGTAATTCGCGGAGAGGATCGGCCCGCCGAGGTCGCCCGTGAGGGAGAGCGGCATGACGCGACGGATGTGGGCAATGTCCTGATCGATCAGATTCGTCATCAGGTAGCCGGCGGGGAGGGGACGGAGCGTGTCCATGTAGGAAGATTACGACAGCTCCGACCCTAACTTTAATTCTTTGCGCTCCTTGTTTACCCTGGTGCGGCCCAGCCGATGGTTCGGCTGGCTATTGCAACTTCGACGACCTCGCGAATTCAGCCCAGCAGCAACATCGTCAGCGACGAATACACGACGGCGGTGAGCGCGGCGATCAGGGCGAAAACGTAGGGCGAGGTCATGGCGGGGGTCTCCGATGGTCTGCGCGAAGGAACCGGTCTGTGAGCGGCGTCGTGCTGGAAACCATCGTAGGCGAAGCTGGCCCGCGTGAAAGTTAACAATTGACAAACCAAAGTGGGCTGGCGAACACAGTCGCCAGCCCGGCGCGCGATGCCCGGCGCGCGCGCGGCGGGTTTATTCCGCGGTGGCGTCCGGCGCTTCGGGAGCGTCCGGCGTTTCCGGTGCATCTGCCGGCGCCGGGCCCTGCGCGGCGCCTTCGAGGAAGCGGCGCGTGGCGGCGAACGATTGCAGCATCTGCTCGGGCCACGGCGTTTGCAGCATGACGGCCTGATGGTTTTCGAACGTCGACGACAGCAGATTGATCAGCTCCGGCGAGCTCAGGTGGCGCAGCAGCACGCTCACGGCGATGGCGGTTGCCTGGCTCGCGCCTGCGGTCTGCAGTTCGGAATGGGTGAGAGCGGCGACTTGCTTCTGGATGTCCATAGGGGATCTGCCTGAAAAAAGCGCACTGCGGCGCGCGTGAAATTCGGCTGGAACGAGGGTTCAGTAGCGAAACACGTGCCGCGCGGCGCTGAAAAATCGGAAAGCGGGAACAGGAATGTCCGTGCCCCGGTCTGTGAACTACGCGACCGGCGACGGCTGAAAAGGCAAGGGAAGATGGGATCGGGCTTGCGTGGCTGGTCCCCCTGGCAGGAATCGAACCTGCATCTAGCGCTTAGGAGGCACTTGTTCTATCCATTGAACTACAGGGAGCATCCAGTACTGCTGCGGGGCATGCGAGCCCCGACTCCGCCCAGCTGCCATGTTTCCCAAGTCACCCGTCATGGCGCGGAGTGCGCGCAGGGACGTAGCCCGCGCAGGCGCAAGAGTATAACAAACGCGATGCGGCGGGAAAATGGCGCTCGCGTGTCAATCGACACGCGACGATCCGCTTAGACCTTAAAACTCGACGACCGAGAATTCGGCCTTGCCCACATCGCACAGCGGGCAGCGCCAGTCTTCCGGGATATCCGCGAAACGCGTGCCCGCGGCGATGCCTTCGTCGGGCAGGCCTTCTTCTTCGTTATAGATCCAGCCGCAGATCAGGCAGATCCAGCTCTTGTACTCGATGACTTCGCTCACAACACACCTTTGTTCATTGCAGTTCGCAGCCCGAAGCTGCGGATAAACCGGCCATATGGCCCCGTTTAGCCGGGGCGAGGGCGACCCGCGATGTTACCGGAAAACGGCGGGCACACCGTTCGCGGGACTTTTGCGGGGCGATTGGCGTCACGTCGCGTAGCGTATTCGCATCGCATCAAGCGATGTATCGGCGCGGTATTGACGATGGTTTGCGGCTGCGCGGCGTCGCGATGTTGGGTCATGATCGCGGTGTATGCTTGGCCGCGAGCCGATGCAATCGGGCAACCATCAATCGAGAGAACAGAGGAGCGAACCATGATGAAGAGGAACTGGCTGGCCGGCATGACCTTCGCGGCGTGTCTCGTGGCAAGCGGCGTCGCGCACGCCGAGGGCGTCTACTTCGTCGAGCCGAAGGACGGCGCCACCGTGAGCAATCCCGTGCACGTGAAATTCGGCATCGACGGCATGACGGTCGCGCCCGCCGGCACCGTCACGCCCAATACGGGCCATCATCATCTGCTGATCGACGGCCAGCCGCTTGCGCAAGGCACGGTCGTGCCGGTCAACGATAAATCGATTCACTACGGCAAAGGTCAGACCGAGGCCGATATCACGCTGCCGCCGGGCGATCACACGCTCACGGCGCAGTTCGCCAACGGCGCGCATCAGTCCTACGGCCCCGAGTGGAGCAAGACGATTACGGTCCACGTGAAGTAAGCGCAAGCGGGCGGCGCGGAGCCGACCGTGCCGCCCGGTACAATACGGGCTTGCTCTCCAACGCAGGCCTCGGTTTCCATCCATGTCGCTTTACTCCATCTCCGACGCGCAACTCGCGTTTGGTCACGTCGCGCTGCTCGATCACGCGGACTTTTCGCTCGAAGCCGGCGAGCGCGTCGGCCTGATCGGCCGTAACGGCGCGGGCAAGTCGTCGCTGCTCACGATCGTCGCCGATCTCGCCCGTCCCGACGACGGCCTCGTCACGCGCCAGCAGAATCTCACGACCGTCTACGTGCCGCAGGAACCGGATTTCGATACCGATGCCTCGGTGTTCGACACGGTTGCCTCCGGCCTCGCGCAGGTGCGCGCGCTGCTCGACGAATACGATGTGGTCGCGCATGAGCTCGCGGAAACGCCCGAAGGCGCGGATCACGACGCGCTGCTCGCGCGCATGAACACGCTGCAATCGTCGCTGGACGCGCACGACGGCTGGAACTGGCGCACGCGCGTGGCCACCACGCTCGCGCAGATCGGCCTCGAAGGCGAAGCGCGCGTGGGCGCGCTCTCGGGCGGGATGCAAAAGCGCGTGGCGCTGGCGCGCGCGCTGGTGCTGCAGCCGGACGTGCTGCTGCTCGACGAACCGACCAACCACCTCGATTTCGACGGCATCCGCTGGCTCGAAGAACTGCTGGTTTCGCAGCGTTCGAGCCTGCTGTTCATCACCCACGATCGTGCCTTCCTCGATCGCGTGGCCACGCGCATCGTCGAACTCGATCGCGGCAAGCTGCTCTCGTATCCGGGCAACTTCACGCAGTATCAGGAGCGAAAGGCGCAGCAGCTCGAAGTCGAGCGCGTGGAAAACGCGAAGTTCGACAAGCTGCTCGCGCAGGAAGAAGTGTGGATTCGCAAGGGCGTGGAAGCGCGCCGCACGCGCAGCGTCGGGCGTATCGCGCGTCTCGTGCAGATGCGTAACGATCGCGCCGAGCGCCGCAACGTGCAGGGCAACGTGAAGCTGGACGTTTCGCAGGGCGAGAAGTCGGGCAAGATCGTCGCCGAACTCACGGACGTGGTGAAGCGCTACGGCGATCGCACGATCGTCGATAACTTCTCGGGTACGGTGATGCGCGGCGACAAGATCGGCTTTGTCGGCCCGAACGGCGCGGGCAAGACCACGCTGCTCAAGCTGATTCTCGGCGAACTGAAGGCCGATGAAGGCACCGTGCGCGTGGGCACGAATCTGCAGGTGGCGTATTTCGACCAGATGCGCGCGCAGCTCGACCTCGAAAAAACGCTGGCCGATACCATCAGCCCGGGCAGCGACTGGGTCGAGATCAACGGCACGAAGAAGCACGTCATGAGCTATCTGGGCGACTTCCTGTTCGCGCCCGAGCGTGCGCGTTCGCCCGTGAAGTCGCTCTCGGGCGGCGAGCGTAACCGTCTGCTGCTCGCGCGTCTGTTCGCGCGCCCGGCGAACGTGCTGGTGCTCGACGAGCCGACCAACGACCTCGATATTCCGACGCTCGAACTGCTCGAAGAACTGCTCGCCGATTACGACGGCACCGTGCTGCTGGTCTCGCACGATCGCGCATTCCTCGACAACGTGGTGACGTCGGTGATCGCGGCCGAGGGCGCAGGGCGCTGGCGCGAATACGTCGGCGGTTTCAGCGACTGGCAGACGCAGAGTGCGCGCGCGCAGGAAATTGCCGAAGCGCGTGCGCCGAAGGAAGCCGCACCGGCCGCGGTTGCGCAGAAGGACGGCGGGGCGGCCCGCAACGCGCAGCGCAGCGTGAAGCTGTCGTTCAAGGAGCAGCGCGAGCTGGAAGAGCTGCCGAAGAAGATCGAGGCGCTGGAGACGGAGCAGAAGACCATCGGCGCGCAGATCGAGGATGGCTCGATTTTCGCGAAGGATGCGAAGGAAGGCACGCGCATGACCGAGCGCTATGCAGCCATCGACGAGGAATTGCTCGTTGCGCTGGAGCGCTGGGAAGAGCTTGAGGCGAAGCGGAAGTGATGCTGCAGTAATACGGGAAAACGGTCTGATGAAGGCCGTTTTTTTTATGGCGTGGAACGATGGGGCGGGAATACACGCGTTCGTCCCAATCCTTGCAACGAACAGTCCACCAACGCAGCTAGCGAAAATCCCCCAACCACCCGCGCCAAACCCCTTGCGGCAAGCGCTTCATTCTACGCGACTCGCGTTCCAGGAAACCCCCTGGCCGAACGGCCGACCCCCAAGCAAATTGCCGCGCGGTCCCAAATCAGTACAATACCTCGCGAATACGGCGGACCGGGTTTGCGCGCCGCGCCTGCGCGCCAGGCGAGCAGCCCGTCCATGCCATTGTTTCGTCACGGTTTTTTTGAACACTCAACGCGTTTTCCCCGCAGATGTCCACAGCCTCTGTGGACAAGCGCGCGGACAACCCCCTGCGGATCACCATGTCAACGAAGAAGTCAAACGCTGCGAACGCTGGATATAGCGAAGCGTCGATCAAGGTGCTCAAGGGCCTCGAGCCCGTCCGGCAACGGCCGGGCATGTACACGCGCACCGAGAATCCGCTGCACATCATCCAGGAAGTCATCGACAACGCCTCGGACGAAGCGCTCGGCGGCTTCGGCCGTCGCATCACGGTCACGCTGCACGCGGACCAGTCGGTTTCCGTCGAAGACGACGGCCGCGGCATTCCGTTCGGCCTGCACCCGGAAGAGAAGGTGCCGGTCGTCGAAATCGTTTACACGCGCCTGCACGCGGGCGGCAAGTTCGACAAGGCCGCCGGCGGCGCCTACACGTTCTCGGGCGGCCTGCACGGCGTGGGCGTCTCGGTCACCAATGCGCTCTCCAAACGCCTCGACGTGACCGTCTGGCGCGACGGCAAGGTGGCCGAACTCGGTTTCTCGAACGGCGATGTCGTCAAGCCGCTGAGCGTGCGCAACGCCACGCGCGAAGAAAAGAAGACCGGCACGCGCGTGACCGCGTGGGCCGACCCGAAATATTTCGATTCGCCCAACCTGCCGCTCGGCGAGTTGCAACGCCTGCTGCGCTCGAAGGCCGTGCTGCTGCCGGGCGTCGAAGTCGAACTGATCAACGAAAAAACCGGCGAGCGCCTGAGCTGGAAGTATGAAGACGGCCTGCGCGGCTATCTGCTCGAAGGCATGGGCGGCGCCGATCTGCTGATCCCGTTGTTCGAAGGCGAGCGCTACGCCGACGGCCGCACCAACGACGACACCTTCGCCGAAGGCGAAGGCGCCGCGTGGGTCGTGGCGTGGTGCGAGGAAGGCCCGCTCACGCGCGAGTCCTACGTCAACCTGATCCCCACGCCCGCGGGCGGCACGCACGAAAGCGGCCTGCGCGACGGTCTGTTCCAGGCCGTGAAGAGCTTTGTCGAGTTGCACAATCTTCAGCCCAAGGGCGTGAAGCTGCTGCCCGAAGACGTGTTCGCGCGCGTGTCGTTCGTGCTGTCGGCCAAGGTGCTCGATCCGCAATTTCAGGGGCAGATCAAGGAGCGCCTGAACAGCCGCGACGCCGTCAAGCTGGTGTCGTCGTTCACGCGCCCGGCGCTCGAACTGTGGCTCAACCAGCACGTCGAGCACGGCAAGAAGCTCGCCGATCTCGTCATCAAGCAGGCGCAGGCGCGCACCCGCGCGGGCCAGAAGGTCGAGAAGCGCAAGAGTTCGGGCGTCGCTGTGCTGCCCGGCAAGCTGACCGACTGCGAAGCAACCGATATCGCGCGTAACGAACTGTTCCTGGTCGAGGGCGACTCGGCGGGCGGTTCGGCGAAGATGGGCCGCGACAAGGAATATCAGGCGATCCTGCCGTTGCGCGGCAAGGTGCTGAACACCTGGGAAACCGAGCGCGACCGTCTCTTTGCCAACAACGAAGTGCATGACATTTCGGTGGCGATCGGCGTCGATCCGCATAGCCCGGACGAGACCGTCGATCTCTCGAATCTGCGCTACGGCAAGATCTGCATTCTCTCGGACGCGGACGTCGACGGTTCGCACATCCAGGTGCTGCTGCTCACGCTGTTCTTCAAGCACTTCCCGCAACTGATCGAGCGCGGTCATGTGTATGTGGCGCGCCCGCCGCTGTTCCGCGTCGACGCGCCCGCGCGCGGCAAGAAGCCCGCGCAGAAGCTCTACGCGCTCGACGAAGGCGAACTCGAAGCGATTCTCGACAAGCTGCGCAAGGACGGCGTGCGCGACACGCAATGGTCCATCAGCCGCTTCAAGGGTCTCGGCGAAATGAGTGCCGAACAGCTCTGGGACACGACGATGAACCCCGACACGCGCCGCCTGTCGCCCATCCTGCTCGGCGACCTCGACTACGAGGCCACCGTCGCGCGCATGACGATGCTGATGGGCAAGGGTGAAGCGGCTTCGCGCCGTTCGTGGCTCGAAGAGAAGGGCAACGAAGTCGAAGCGGATATCTGATCCGCACCTTCTGCATAACTGCCCACACAGATTACGGACTGACTGAAAAACATGGACGATCTTTTTGTTGAAGCGAATGGCGCCGAAGGCGGCGACTCGCTCACGCTCGGCCACTACGCGGAACGCGCCTACCTCGACTACGCCGTGAGCGTGGTCAAGGGCCGCGCGCTGCCCGACGTCTGCGACGGCCAGAAGCCGGTGCAGCGCCGCATCCTGTTCGCGATGAACGAAATGGGACTCGGCGACAACGCCAAGCCCGTGAAGTCGGCGCGCGTGGTCGGCGACGTGCTCGGTAAATACCACCCGCACGGCGACCAGTCGGCGTACGACGCGCTCGTGCGTCTGGCTCAGGACTTCTCGATGCGCTATCCGCTCATCGACGGTCAGGGCAACTTCGGTTCGCGCGACGGTGACGGCGCGGCGGCGATGCGTTACACGGAAGCGCGCCTCACGCCCATCGCCAAGCTGCTGCTCGACGAAATCGACATGGGTACGGTCGATTTCATGCCGAACTACGACGGTTCCTTCCAGGAGCCGAAGACGCTGCCCGCGCGTCTGCCGATGCTGCTGCTCAACGGCGCATCCGGGATTGCCGTGGGTCTGGCCACCGAAATCCCTTCGCACAATCTGCGCGAAGTGGCGACGGCGGCCGTGGCGATGATCAAGAATCCGAAGCTGACGCACGCGGAGATCATGGAGCGTCTGCCGGGGCCCGATTTCCCGGGCGGCGGCCAGATCATTTCGAGCGAAGCGGAAATCGCGGCGGCGTATGAAACGGGCCGCGGCAGCCTGAAGGTGCGCGCGCGCTGGAAGATCGAAGAACTCGCGCGCGGCCAGTGGCAACTGGTCGTCACCGAACTGCCGCCGAATACCTCGGGCCAGAAGGTGCTCGAAGAAATCGAGGAGCTGACCAACCCCAAGCTGAAGCTCGGCAAGAAGACGCTCACGCCCGAGCAGTTGCAGAGCAAGCAGACCATGCTTGGCCTGCTGGACGCGGTGCGCGACGAATCGGGCAAGGCCGCGCCGGTGCGTCTGGTGTTCGAGCCGAAGACCAGCAAGATCGATCAGGGCGAGTTCATCAATTCGCTGCTCGCCAACACGAGCCTCGAATCGAACGCGTCGCTGAACCTCGTGATGATCGGCGCCGATGGCCGTCCGCGTCAGAAGGGCATCAGCGAGATCATCGGCGAGTGGATCGGCTTCCGTTTCGCCACGGTCACGCGCCGCACGCAGCATCGTCTCACCAAGGTCGACGACCGCATCCACATCCTCGAAGGGCGGATGATCGTCTTCCTCAATATCGACGAAGTCATCCGCATCATTCGCGAATCGGACGAGCCGAAGTCGGCGCTGATGAGCGCGTTCGGTCTGTCCGAGCGTCAGGCCGAGGACATCCTCGAAATCCGTCTGCGTCAGTTGGCGCGGCTGGAAAAGATCAAGATCGAGAAGGAACTCGCGGAACTGCGCGACGAGAAGGCGAAGCTCGAAGAGCTGCTGGCCAACGAGTCGTCGATGAAGCGCCTGATCGTCAAGGAAATCGAAGCCGACGCGAAGCAGTACGGCGACGATCGCCGCACGCTGATCCAGCAGGAAAAGCGCGCGACCTTCGAAGTGCGCGTGGCGGATGATCCGGTCACGGTGGTGGTGTCGCAGAAAGGCTGGGTGCGTGCGCTCAAGGGCCACGGTCTGGATCCGCAAAGCTTCACGTTCAAGGCCGGCGACGGTCTGTACGCGGCGTTCCTGTGCCGCACGCCCGACACGCTGATCGCGTGGGGCAGCAACGGCCGCGTCTATTCGGTCTCGGTGGCGCAACTGCCGGGCGGTCGCGGCGACGGCGTGCCGGTCACCTCGCTGATCGAACTCGAAGCGGGTTCGCATCTGCTGCATTACTTCGCGGCGAGCGCGGATCAACCGCTCCTGCTGGCATCGAGCAACGGCTTTGGCTTTATCGCGAAGATCGGCGACATGATCAGCCGCGTGAAGGCCGGCAAGGCCTTCATGACGATCGACGAAGGCAGCGTGCCGCTCACGCCGATGCCGATGGTGCCGGACGCGCTCCAGGTGGCGTGTCTGTCCTCGGGCGGCCGCGTGCTGGTGTTCGGCCTCGACGAGATGAAGACGCTTTCGGGCGGCGGTCGCGGCGTCACGCTGATGCAGCTCGAAGACAAGGAAACGCTGCTGCAGGCGCTGGCGATCAGCGCGGCGGGCGTGGTGCTCGAAGGCACGGGCCGCGGCCAGAAGCCGGGCGAAGACCTGATGTCGGGTCCGGTGCTGGCGCCGCAGGTCGGCAAGCGTGCCCGCAAGGGCCGCGCGCCGGACTCGAAGCTCAAGGTCATCACGGGCATGCGTCCGGTGTTGCCGCGCTAGGTCGCATCTCGCGACCCGCATCGGCATCTAGCCAGCCAGAGCACGAGCCAGCCAGGGTACGCTCCTGAACGGGCGTACACATCCAGTGCGCAACGGTGGGCGGCATGGAATAATGCCGCCCACATTGCATTCGGCGTTCGCACCGGAAATCTTTTAAGTACGAGGACTTACCAGCATGGGTCACGCGATCGAAATCGCGCTGTTTGTGCATCTTTTGAGCGTTGCGGTCTGGGTGGGCGGAATGGTTTTCGCGCACTACTGCCTGCGCCCCGCGCTCGAAGATCTTTCGCCGCAACTGCGTCTGCCGCTGATCGAATCGGTGTTCGGCCGCTTTTTCAACTGGGTGGGCGTCGCCATCATCGCGATCCTGCTGAGCGGCGGTTTTCTGCTGATGCAGTTCGGCGGCGGTCACGCCACGTGGCAGCTGCACGCCATGGCAGGGCTCGGCGTCATCATGATGCTGATCTTCGGCCACATCCGCTTTGCGCTGTTTCCGCGCATTCGCCGCGCGGTGCAGGCGCAGAAATGGCCCGACGGCGCGCGCGCCGTGGGCACGATGCGCCGCCTCGTGGTCATCAATCTCGTGCTGGGTATCGTGACGATTGGCGTCGCGGTGCTGGCGCGCGGGTACTGAAGCGGCTCGATTGCCGTTTATCGTTGTTGATGCAACGTTCGCGGCGCGTCTTTCATAGACGTTCCGCGAGCGCATAGCGCTGCATGCAGCGCTCCATCGCGTCGAAGAACGCTTCTTCGGCCGCATTCATCTTGCGTTCGCGATGCCACAGCAAGTGGATATCGACATCCGCGAGACCTTCGTCCGGCGGCAGCCGCCACAGGCGTTGCCGCGCCAGATCGTCCTTCACCGTATGTTCGGGCAGGCAGCCGATGCCGTAGCCCGCATAGATCAGCCGCCGCACTTCGTCCAGACTCGGCGACGACGCCACGATACGCCCCGTAAAGCCGCGCTGATCGCGAAACACCGTGAGCGGCGACAGGCTGTCGCCAATCTGGTCGCTCGTGAACGACACGAAATTTTCCGCGAGCAGATCGTCCATCGTCAGTTGCGACAGGCCGAACAGCCGGTGATGCCGGCCGCAGAAAATCGCGTAGCGCTGACGCAGAAAACAGCGCATTTCCAGCTTGTCGACGGGCGTGCGGCACAGGCTCAAACCCGCCGTCGCGGTCTTTTGCTGCAGCGATGAAATGATGTCGGTCGAGCGCATCACTTCGATCTGCAGATCGATGCGCGGGTAGGCGACGTGGAATTCCGCGAGGAATTCGTCATAGACGCGCGACTCGATCCGGCTCACCGTCAGCAGGCGGATCGAACCGGTGATGTCGGCGGTGCGTTCGTCCAGTTCGGTTTCGAGCCGCGAGATATTGCCGTAGATGTCGCTGGCGATCCGATACACCTCTTCGCCGGCCTGGGTCGGCACGAAATGCGCGCCGCGCCGCTCGATCAGCTTGCGGCCGAGCGATTCTTCGAGGCGCTTGAGCGCCTGGCTGACGGCCGGTTGCGTCACGTAAAGGCGCGCGGCGGCGCGGCTGAGGCTGCGCTCCTGCATGATCGCCAGATAGGTGCGCAGCAGATTCCAGTCGAGCCGGTCGTTCAGAAAGCGAGTGGTGTCGGCGCGCATGCGCGGGCTCCGGGCGGTTGTCAGGCGCACGTGCGCCCGAGGTATTAGCTAGATTTATGTGCTGAATAATAACTCGAAATTTGACTAATGTTTTATGGCTGGCGATAAAGCACGTATGGCGAATGCGCTGAAAAGCCCGTTCGCCAGCCATCAAAGCCAGACTAAATACCGCACGCGCCCGAAGGAGACTGACCCATGGCCACCCCGCAATCCATCGCGTCCACTGCCGCCGTCCGGCAGCCTGTGCGCGCCGCCGCCGCAGCGTTCATCGGCACCATGATCGAGTGGTACGACTTCTACATCTACGCCACGGCCGCCGCGCTGGTGTTCGGCGAGCTGTATTTCCCGTCCGAAGACCGCTTTGTCAGCACGATGGCCTCGTTCGCGACCTTCGCCGTGGGCTTTTTCGCGCGTCCGCTGGGCGGTGTGATCTTCGGCCATCTGGGCGACCGCATCGGCCGCAAGAAGGCGCTCATGACCACGCTGATGATGATGGGCGTGGCGACCGTGTGCGTCGGGCTGCTGCCGTCGTATGCGAAGGTTGGGGCGCTCGCGCCCGTGCTGCTGGTGCTGCTGCGCGTGGTGCAGGGCATCGCCGTGGGTGGCGAATGGGGCGGCGCGGTGCTGATGGCGGGCGAACACGCGCCCGAAGGCCGCCGCACGTTTTTCGCGTCGTTCGCGCAACTGGGCTCGCCCGCCGGGCTGATTCTCTCGCTGCTCGCGTTCCGCTCGGTGACGTCGCTCGACAAGGCCGATTTCCTCTCCTGGGGCTGGCGCCTGCCGTTCCTGATCTCGGCGGTGTTGCTGATCGTCGGCATCATGATCCGGCTGGGCGTGAACGAATCGCCCGAGTTCGAGAAGCTCAAGGACCAGCGCCGCACCGCCAAACTGCCGATCGCCGAAGTCTTCAGCTCGGCGTCGGGCCTCGTGCTGCTGTGCATCGGCGCGAACACCATCGGCATTGCGGGCGTGTACTTCACCAACACGTTCATGATCGCGTACACGACGCAGTACGTCGGCATCACGCGTTCGATGATTCTCGACTGCCTGTTTATCGTCGCCTTCATCCAGTTCCTCTCGCAGCCGCTGGCCGCGTGGCTCGCCGAACGCCTGGGCGGCGCGCGCTTCCTCAAGATCGCGGCCATCGGCGCGATGCTCTCGCCGTATCCGATGTTCGTGCTCGTGCAGAGCGGCCATGTCGTGCCGATGGTGATCGGCATCGCCATCGCCGTGGTCTGCATGGCCAGCTATTACTCGGTGATCGCGGGCTTTGTGTCGGGCGTGTTCCCCACGCGCGTGCGTTATTCGGCGATCTCGCTCTCGTATCAGGTGTGCGGCGCGATTGCGGGCGGTCTGACGCCGCTCGTCGGCACGTGGCTCGCGCATCGCTATGCCGGGCAGTGGTGGCCGCTGGCGGTGTTCTACACGTGTCTCGCCGCCATCTCGCTGCTGTGCATCGTCGCGCTCGACGCGCGCCGCAGCCAGCACGCGCACGACGAAGCCGCCGCCCAAGCGCTCAGCTCGCACTGAACCGACTCTGCTTCGACCAATCGATCTCAACGGAAGGACCGATGAAAGACCTCTTGCAAATCGACGGCCCGCGCCTGTGGGCGAGCCTGACCGACATGGCGCGCATCGGCGCGACGGCGGGCGGCGGCGTGCGCCGCCTCGCGCTCACCGAACAGGACCGCCAGGGCCGCGAATTGTTCGCACGCTGGTGCGTGGAAGCGGGCATGACCGTGTGGACCGACGAAGTCGGCAATCTGTTCGCGCGCCGCGCGGGCACCGATGCGAACGCCGCGCCCGTGCTGATGGGCAGCCACCTCGACACGCAGCCTGAAGGCGGGCGCTTCGACGGCGTCTACGGCGTGCTGGCGGCGCTCGAAGTGGTGCGCGCGCTCAACGACGCGAACGCGACCACGCAAAAGCCCATCGAAATCTGCTCGTGGACCAACGAAGAGGGCGCGCGCTTTACGCCGGCGATGCTCGGCTCGGCGGTATTCGCGGGCGCGATGACGCTGGCCGACGCGCTCGCCCGCGAAGATGCCGATGGCGTGACGCTCGGCGCGGCGCTCGATACGTGCGGCGCGCGCGGCACGCAGCCCGTGCAGGGCGTGGCGGTCGACAGTTACTTCGAAGCCCATATCGAACAAGGGCCGATCCTGGAAGCGAACGGCACGACCATCGGCGTGGTGACGGGCGGCCAGGCGATCCGCTGGTTCGATGTCAACGTGACGGGCGTGGCCGCGCATGCGGGCACGACGCCGATGCGCTACCGCAAGGACGCGTACTTTGGCGCCGCGCAGATGGCGCTGGAAATCGAGCGCGTGATGGCGCGTTATGCGCCGCTCGGCCTCGTGACGATCGGTCAGATGCAGATTGCGAATTCGTCGCGCAACACCATCGCCGCGAATCTGACCTTCACGGTCGATCTGCGCCATCCCGACGATGCCCAGATCGACGCGATGGAGCGCGATCTGCGTGCGGTCTGCGCGGCGGTGAGCGGCTCGCGCGGGCTGGGCGTGAACATCGCGCATTGCTGGACCAGCCCGGCCACGCCGTTCGATCCCGCCTGCGTGGCGCTGGTGGCCGATGCGGTCGAGCGCCTCGGGTATTCGAACGAGTGCATCGTCAGCGGCGCGGGGCACGACGCGATCCACCTCGCGCGCTACTGCCCGACGGCGATGGTGTTCATCCCGTGTGTGGACGGCCTCTCGCACAACGAAGCGGAAGACGCGCTGCCCGAAGACGTGACGGCCGGCACCAACGTGCTGCTCAACGCCGTGGCCGCGCGCGCGGGTGTCAATGTGCAGCAGGCCGTGGCCGCCTGAAACAAGCAAGGAGTACGGAATATGAAGACGTGGTTTCATCCTGAGCAACTGCTGCACCATCCGCGCAGCTACCTGTCGCGCGGCCAGATGCGCGAGCCGCAGGAAGTGCCCGAGCGCGCCACGCGACTCGTGGCGGCGGCGCACTCGCTGGGCTTCGACGTGCGCGAACCGGCTGATTTCGGCACTGCGCCGCTCGCGGCCGTGCACGACATGAACTATCTGCGCTTCCTGGAAGAGGCGCACGCCGACTGGAAGCGCATGCCCGACGATTGGGGCGACGAAGTGATGTCGAATATCTTCGTGCGCGAGCCTAACCCGCTGCGCGGCGTGCTGGCCCAGGCCGCGCGTTATCTCGCCGATGGCAGTTGCCCGGTGGGCGCGCATACGTGGCGCGCGGCGTACTGGTCGGCGCAGAGCGCGCTGGCCGCCGCCGCGAGCGTGAACGATGGCGCGCGCGAAAGCTATGCGATCAGCCGGCCGCCCGGCCACCATGCGCGCGCCGATGCGGCGGGCGGTTTCTGCTATCTGAACAACGCGGCTGTCGCGGCGCAGGCGCTGCGCTGGCGCTTCAAGCGTGTGGCGATCCTCGACACCGATATGCACCACGGCCAGGGCGTGCAGGAAATCTTCTACGGTCGCGACGACGTGCTCTACATCTCGATTCACGGCGATCCGACCAACTTCTACCCGGTTGTCGCGGGTTACGAGGAAGAGCGCGGCGTGGGCGAGGGCGAAGGCTACAACGTCAACCTGCCGATGCCGCATGGTGCGAGCGAGGCGCAGTTCTTCGAGCGCGTGGAAGCGGCGCTGCGCGTGCTCAGGCGCTTCGAGCCGGATGCGCTGGTACTGGCGCTGGGCTTCGATATCTACAAGGACGATCCGCAGTCGAAGGTGGCGGTGAGCACGGAAGGGTTTGGTCAGCTTGGCCGCGCGATCGGTGCGCTGAATCTGCCTTCGGTGATCGTGCAGGAAGGCGGTTATCACCTCGAAAGTCTTGAAGATAACGCACGCGCGTTCTTTGGTGGGTTTATGGGGGATAGGGCGGGATAAGCGACCGTCAGACGCTAAAAAGGCAGGGCGGTGTGTACCGCGCTGCCTTTTTTATTGAGCCGGGAACACCTGGCGATCAGCGCGACTGCTGCGCGTCGCTCAACCGCTCGATACGCTGCTCGCGCACATCGTCCGATGACGCGCCGCACACGCCAAACCGCTCGATCAGCGCCGCCACGCCTTCCACCGGCACCGGACGCGAGAACAGGAAACCCTGCGCCTCGATCGGCCCGAGCGCTGCGAGCCACGCAATCTGCTCCTCTGTTTCGGTGCCTTCGACCACCACGGTCAGACCCAGCGAACGCGCCAGATTGACGATCGCCGACACCATCACGCACACGCTGCGATCGGCGGGAATGGCCTGCACGAACGAGCGGTCCACCTTGAGCGTGTCCACCGCGAAGCGATTCAGATAGGACAGCGACGAATACCCCGTGCCGAAATCGTCGAGCGCGACGCGCACGCCCAGGCGCTTGAGCGCGAAGATTTTCTCGGAGACCAGTTCGGGGTACTCCATCATCGCGGTTTCGGTGATTTCCAGTTCGAGCTTGTGCGCCGCGATGCCGGTCTCTTCGATCGCGTGCGAAATGGTCTCGTAGAGATCGCCGCGCCAGAATTGCACCGCTGAAATATTGACCGCAAGCGAGAGCGTTTCATAACCCTGCTGCTGCCATTGCGCGAGTTGTGCGCAGGCCGTGCGGATCACGAAGTCGCCCACCGGCACGATCAGGCCGGTCGATTCGGCCACCGGAATGAATTCGCTCGCCGGAATCAGCCCGTATTGCGGATGGTTCCAGCGCACCAGCGCCTCGAAGCCGGTAATGCAGCGGCGGCGCAGATCGATCTTCGGCTGATAGGCTAGGAACAGTTGCCCTTCGGCGAGCGCCACGCGCAGCTGCTGCTCCCACTTCATCAGATGATCGGCGCGATGCGCGAGCTGCGGCGAGTAGAAGCGGAAGCAGTTGCGGCCCGCTTCCTTGGCGGCGTACATCGCCAGATCGGCCTTCTTGAGCAGGTCGATTTCGCTTTCGTGCGCCACCGCGAAGAGGGCGATGCCGGTACTCGCATGCAGCACGAAGGCGCTGCCGCGCACGTCGAACGGATGCGTGAAGGCCGCGTTGGTGGTTTCCGCGAGCGTGCTGGCGCGCTTCTCGATTTCGTCGCCCTTGATGATGACCACGAACTCGTCGCCGCCGATGCGCGCAAGCGTGCCCGCGCCGCCGACCGCATCGGCCAGACGCGCGGCGCTCATCTGCAGCACGATATCGCCGGCGTTGTGGCCGAGCGTGTCGTTGACGGTCTTGAAGTTGTCGAGGTCGATAAAGAGAATCGCGAGGCGTCCGAGATTGCCCGGCTGCGAGACTTCGTGGCGCAGCCGCTGCAGCGTGGCGTAGCGGTTGGGCAGGCCGGTCAGCAGGTCGTACTGCACGAGTTGCGACATCTCGCGCTCGCGTCCGAGCAGCTTGCCGATCAAGCCCGTCGCCACGGCGAAGAACGACAGCATGGCGAGCGAGATGAACGTCGCCATCATCAGATAGACGTCGCGCGTGTGGTTGTAGTCGGCGAACTCTTCGGCCTGCGAAAGACCGACCAGCACCGCGAGCGGGTAACCGTCGATATGGCGGTACGAAACGATGCGCGTCACGTGATCGATCGGATCGGCATAGGTGCCCGACACGTGTTCCGAAATCGGATAGACGCCGCTCGCGGAGAAGGCGCCGCTCGCGCGGTCGGCGTTGCCGGTGCGGCGCGCGAGCACGGCGCCGGTGTCCGAGATCACGGCGATCACGCCGTCACGGCCGATGGCCGCGTTGTTGTAGAAGTCGCTGGTGAAATAGCCGGGGTCTTCCGAGACCACCACGACGCCTGCGAACGAGCCATCCGGATGATTGAGGCGGCGCGTCATCTGCAAGGTCCAGTGGCCCGAGATGCGGCCGAGCACCGGCTTGCTGATAAAGAGCTGATCGTCGTTCTCGTGCTCGTGCACCTTGAAGTGCTCGCGGTCCGAGAGGTCGATGGGTTTGGGATTCGGGTCGGCGGTATTGGCGACCAGGCGGCCGTGCTCGTCGATGATCGACACCTGCACGAGCGAATCGCTCTGCACCACGCCTTTCTCGACCGTGTTGGCCAGATTGAAGCGATCGGGCGTCTTCTCGAATTCGTATTTGACGAAGCGGGTGATCTGGTCGACCTGATGGATCGCCTTGACGGTGTGCTGTTCGAGCGCCGCGGAGAGGATCGCGGCGGAGGCGGTCGCTTCGCGCAGCGTCGCTTCCTTTTCGACCGACAGCCGCGTGAAGATCACCGCCCAGAGCAGGATCAGCACCAGCACGCCCAGCAGCGGAATTGCCAGCAGCGTGCGCGGACGCGTGTACGCCGGCCCCTGCGTGGCACGCAGGCCGCCTTCACGGGTGAAGGGGCGCCAGTTGGTGCTCATCTCGTCCGCCGTGCACGCGGATTGCCGCGCCGCTGATGCGGCGGCCGGGACGACAACAAGGCGCTCGGTTGGATCGGCGGCATCGGATGCGGAACGGCTAAGGAAAGAGCGCGGTACGCGCGGACAAAAGTCAGGAGGACGCGCTTTTTTGCGTCCGATGTTTCGATCTTAATGGTTGGGGAATGATTAAGGAAGCGGTCCCCCCTCGGGTATACGCGAGTTGAGAGTGCAAGCGCAACAGCGTGCGATGTGCGGCGCATACGAGCGACGATCCGCGAAGTGGCTCCGCGTTACGCGCAGCTAGCTGGAATAAGGCCTGCGCGGGGACGCGCAGGCCGGCGCAGCGGGCGTGCCCGCGTGCCCGGACGCGTCGGCGTCGCGCGTTAAATGTTGTGTTTCTGGCGTCAGCGAAGTCTGGATGAAGCGTTCACTGTGCGCATTTTCATGCGAGCTGGATCGAACCGTCGACCACCGTGACTGTTGCGCCGCCGACCCAGATCTTGCCGCTTGCGCCGACGTCTGCATCGTCGCTTGCTTTGTCATAAGTCACCGCGACGTCGCCTTCGCGGCCCATGACGGTGCCCTGGCGCACGGTGTAGCGCTCGCCGGGGCGTCGATTCTGCTGCGCGAGCAACAGGGCGATGGCGGCGTTCGCACTGCCGGTCACCGGGTCTTCGCCTTTGCCGAGCCCCGTCATCAGGCAGCGCACTTCGAACGTGGCAGGACCGTTGGCGGCGTGCGGGCCGTAGGCAGCCAGACCTTGCGCGCCCACGCCCGCTGCCACGACGGCGAGCGCGTCATAGTCGATGTCGAGCGCGAGCACGTCCTGCGCCGACGGAAAACGCACCACGAGCCAGGGCGCGCCGTTATCGACGCCGCACGGCGGCGCATCGAAGTCGATCGCATCCGAGCGCAGCGCCGCGCGCAACGCGTCGTACTGCGCGGCGGGCAGGGGCGTGACCGTGGCGGGCGGCGCGGCGAACGCCCATTGCGCGGGCGCGTTTTCGCTGGCTTCACGCTGCTGCGCCAGTTCGACCAGGCCCGCGCCGCATTCCTGCACGAGACGGCCAGGCGTCTTCGGCGTGCGGCCGCTGTCGAGGAACGCGTGCGCCGAGCCGATCGTCGGATGACCCGCGAACGGCAACTCGCCTTCGGTCGTGAAGATGCGCACGCGATAGTCGGCGCGCGCATCGGTGGGCGCGAGCAGAAAGGCCGTTTCGGACAGATTGGTCCAGCGCGCGATGGCCTGCATCTGCGCGGTGTCGAGTGCATCGGCGTCGAAAACGACGGCGAGCGGGTTGCCCTTGAAGGGCCGCGACGTGAATACGTCGACCTGTTTGAAGCGGACGCTGCGAAGTGTCGATGTCGTCATGGTCGGCAAGATCAGGATGAAAACGCACGGCGAAAAAAAAACCGCACCTTGCGGCGCGGTTCGAGGTCGTTGCGGCGAGCCGGCGCAGTGGCGCACCGGCTCGCAAAACAGAGCGCTTACTCGACTTCGGCGATCAGTTCGATCTCGACGCACGCGCCAAGCGGAATCTGCGCGACGCCGAACGCCGAGCGCGCATGCTTGCCCTTTTCGCCGAACACATCGGCGACCAGTTCCGACGCGCCGTTCGTGACGATGTGCTGTTCGGTGAAGTCGAACGTGGAGTTCACGAGGCTCATCAGCTTGACGACGCGCTTGACCTTGTTGAGGTCGCCCGTGTGAGCGTGCAGCGTGGCGATCAGGTCGATCGCGATCGAGCGTGCAGCGGCCTTGCCTTCTTCGGTCGAGAGCGTGTCGCCGAGCTTGCCGGCCCACACCTTGCCGTCTTTCTTCGCGATGTGGCCCGACAGGTACACCGTGTTGCCGCTCTGCGCGCTCATCACGTAAGCGGCGGCGGGCGCGCCTGCCTGCGGCAGTTCGATGCCGAGCTGTTCGAGACGGTCGTAGATGTTGATGTCAGCCATGATCAGGAGTCCTTGTACGGGTTGGTCGGTTGATGCGATCTTCGTGTGCAGTCTGCGTGCGGCCTTACAGGCGCGCGCGGATCAGGGCGGCGATCTTCGCCACGCCTTCTTCGATCTTCGCCGGCGGCACGGTGACGAACGACAGACGCAGCTTGTTGTGCTGCGGCTCGCTCGCGAAGAACGGCGCGCCGGGCACGAATGCCACGTTTTGCGCGACCGCTTCTTCCAGCAACTTCATACTGTCGATCTGTTGCGGCAGCGTGACCCAGATGAACATGCCGCCTTCCGGGCGATTCCAGCTCACGCCTTCGGGCATGTTGCGCTTGAGCGAATCGAGCATCGCTTCGCACTGGTCGCGATAGAGCGCGCGCACCTTCGGGATATGCGTGTCGAGGAAGCCGTTCTTGATGACTTCGTGGACGATGCGCTGGGTGAAGCTCGGCGTGTGCAGATCGGTGGCCTGCTTGGCCTGCACGAGTTTGAAGTGCAGGTCTTCGGGCGCGATGATGTAGCCCACGCGCAGGCCCGGCGCCAGCACCTTCGAGAACGAACCCAGATGCACGATATGTTCGGGCGCCATCGAATGCACGGTCGGCAGCGGCTCGCCTGCGTAGAGCAGGGCGCCGTAGGGATCGTCCTCGATCACCGGGAACGGCGAGGTCTTCGCGAATTCCGCGAGCGCCTGGCGGCGTTCGAGCGGCAGACGGCGGCCGGTCGGGTTCTGGAAGTTCGGGATGGCGTAGAGCAGACGCGCGCCGGCGGTCATTTCCGGCGTGAGGCCTTCGATCACGAGGCCGCGTTCGTCGGTCGGCACCTGCACGTACTTCGGCTCGTAGAGCGAGAACGACTGCAGCGCGCCCAGGTACGTGGGCGTTTCCACCAGCACCGGGCTATCGGGCGAGACCAGCACCTTGCCGATCAGGTCGAGCGCCTGCTGCGAACCCGTGGTGATCAGCACCTGCGACGCACGCACCTTCACGCCGCCCACGGAATGGCGTTCGGCGACCCATTCGCGCAGCGGCATATAGCCTTCGGTCGCGCTGTACTGGAGCGCGCCGGACGGATCGTCGCGCAGGATGCGGTCGGCGGCGGCGCGCATTTCCTCGGCCGGGAAGGTGGCCGGAGCGGGCAGGCCGCCGGCGAAGGAGATGACTTCGGGCCGTTCGGTGACCTTCAGGATTTCGCGAATCGCCGAGCTGGTCAGCTTGATTGCGCGCTCGGACAGTTGCCACGCGGGCGCGGCTTTGAGATCGCTCTGGTCCATGGGGTCTCCTTTTTAGGGTCGGGCGAGTGAATCCGGGGTGAATCTGAATGGATCTGTCTGGCGGTCGCTGGATTAATCCAGCGACCGCCGAAAACCTTCGATTATGACGCGAAAATCGCTCAAGCGCGCGCGGGCACGGGCGCGGTGCGAATGGCGGCGCGTCGGCCCAACATCACGGTGGCGATCACGGCGGCGGCATAGAGCCAGGCCGAAGGCGCAACGTGCTCGCCAAACGCCAGCGCCGAGAACGCCATCGTGAAGAAAATCTGCAGCAGCTGGACCTGGCCGACACGCGCCGTGCCGCCCATGGCGAGGCCCGCGTACCAGGCGAAGAAGCCGATGAACTGCGAAAACAGCGTGACGTAGCCGAACGCCAGCCAGGTCTTGAGCGCGACCGGTTCGGGATGCGCCACGTGATGCGCCCACGCCAGCCAGCCGACCGGCAGCACGAGGAACGGCGCCGACAGCACCAGCGCCCAGCAGATCACCTGCCAGCCGCCCAGTTGCCGCGCGAGCCGCGCGCCTTCGGCATAACCGAGTGCGCCGATACCCACGGCCACCAGCATCCACGCGTCGCCGGCGTGCAGCGCGCCGCCGCCCGCCTGCAGCGCGAAGGCCACGACCAGCGCACTGCCGATCAGCGCGCTGACCCAGAACGCCTTCGACGGCCGCTCGTGCGAGAGCCACGCGGCGTAGATCGCCACGGCCAGCGGTTGCAGACCGTTGACGATGGCGCCGTGCGAAGCGGGCACGCTCTTCATCGCCCACGCGGAAAACACCGGATAGGCGACGATCACGCCCAGCGACACGACGGCAAGACTTTTGACCTGCGGCCAGGTCGGCCGCTTTTCGCGGCGGATGAACAGCAGCAGGGCGGCGGGCACGGCGGCGGCGAGCGCGCGTCCGAGACCGTTGAGCAGCGGATGGAATTCGAGGACGACGATACGCGTCATCGGCAGAGTCAGACTGAAGATCATGACGCCAACGAGGCCGAGCATCATGCCCTGGGTTTCACGTGCTTTCATGGTGGGTGAGTCGCGCTCGTCAGACCAAGGTGCGGGGCGCGCCGAGCGATCGCGTTCCCGACGGGGTTTCGAACTGCGCGGCAAGCGCAGGACTTAAAGCATCTTCAACCGTAATCAGATGGTCCGCGCCAAGCCAGGCCAGTTGCTCGCGCACGAGCGGCGCTTGCGGATGAAAGGCGATGAGCTTGTGCAGCGCGATGCCGGTATCGGCGAGCGTTTGCGACGGATGGCGCGGCGTGTCCCACTGGATCAGCGAGGGCAGGATGCCATCGCCGGCGCCTTGCCAGTTCGGGAACGCGCCGTCGAGCGGCACGCTGAGCTGCCAGCCGAGATTGCCGCGCGTCATCGGCACGAGGTCGGGGATGCGCTGCGGAAACTGGGCGCGCCAGCGTTCGAGATTCCTGGGCGGCTCGACGCGCACGACCCAGTGCGACAGATAAGGCCCTTTTTCGAGGCGCGCCTGGACTTCGGCATCGTCGAGGGCGAACAGGCGGGCGCGGCTGGGCGATGCCGTTGTACCCGCGCCGCGCGCGCCGGGATCGATCGCAATGACTTCCAGATACGTGCCGCCCCACAGGCCCAGCAGCCGGTTGTGCGTGCGCATCAGCGGATGCGCGCCGCCGCCAGCGGGCGATGCGCCGAGCGTATCGGCGACATATTGCACGCCTTCTTCCAGCGTTCGGGCGGAGACGACAAGGTGATCGAGGCGCAGCGGCGTAGCAGTCATGTGGGGCGGGATGGGTGGTTCGGACCGGAAAGCATACCGGTACGCATGCAATCAAATGTACCGGTATGGTGGCGGACAGTAACGGTACAATCGGCCCGATAGTGTTCGGTACAGTTGGAGCCGCCATGTCGTCCGTCCCGCTCGACCAGATTCCCGCCCCGCATGACGCGGCCACCCTCACGCTCGTCGACCAGCTCGTGCAGTGGGGCCGCCGCCGCATCGAGGAACGGGTGTTTCGCCCCGGCATGCGTATGCCGTCCATCCGCAAGCTCGCGCTCGACAAGGGCGTGTCGCGCTTTACCGTGGTCGAAGCCTACGAGCGCCTCGTTGCCCAGGGTTATCTGGATTCGCGGCGCGGTTCGGGCTTTTACGTGCGCGAGCGGCTGGCCGCGGCCGCCGTCATGCCGATGGACCGGCGTCTCGCGCCCGCCGCAAACGGCGAGGCCGCGCCCGAAGTGCAACAGCCGCCCGCGCCGCCCACCATCGACGTGGTCTGGCTGCTGCGCAACATGCTCCATCAATCGACGCATCCAGAAAAAGGGCCGGGTCTGGGCTATCTGCCCGCGCGCTGGCTCGACGGCGAACTGCTGGCGGGCGCGATGCGCTCGCTGGGACGGCAAAGCGGCACGCAACTGCTGGGCTTCGGTTCGCCGCAAGGCTTTCTGCCGCTGCGCCAGCAGTTGCAGACGCGCATGGCGGAAATGGAAATTGGCGCGACGCCGGACCAGATCGTGCTGGTCTCGGGCATCACCCAGGCGATCGACCTGCTTGCGCGCATCTACGTGCAGCCCGGCGACACGGTGATCGTCGGCGATCCGGCGTGGTTCCAGATGTTCGGGCGCTTCGCCTCGCAGGGCGCGCGGCTGGTAGGCATGCCGTACACGCCCGATGGCCCGGACCTCGACGCGCTCGAAGCGCTGGTCGAGACCTGGCGGCCGAAGATGCTCGTCATCAATTCGGTGCTGCAGAATCCCACCGGTACGTCGCTGACGGCTGCGCAGGCGTTTCGCATCCTGCGTCTGGCGGAGCAATACGATTTCATCGTCGTCGAGGACGATATTTACGGCGATCTGTGTCCCTCGGGCTATCCGGCCACGCGCCTGGCGAGCCTCGACCAGTTGCGCCGCGTGATCTACCTCGGCAGTTTTTCGAAGACGCTCGCGCCCAATCTGCGCGTGGGCTACATCGCCAGCGCGCCCGACGTGGCGCAGGCAGTCGCCGACCAGAAGATGCTGGTCGGCATGACGAGTCCCGAAATCAACGAGCGCGTGCTGTTTCGCGTGCTCACCGAAGGCCACTACCGGCGTCACGTCGAGCGCCTGCGCGCGCGGCTGGACGGCGTGCGCGACAAGGCCGCGCGCATGCTGGAGCGGGCCGGCTGCAAGCTCTTTATCGCGCCGGGCGCGGGCATGTTCCTGTGGGCCGATACGGGCGTGGACGCCGATGCGCTCACGGCCGCCGGCCACGAAGCGGGCTTTCTGCTCACGCCGGGCAGCCTGTTTTCGCCGCACCAGTCGCCCACGACATGGATGCGCTTTAACATCGCGAACTGCGGCGATCCGGCGCTGCCGGGCTTTCTCGCCGGCTATCTGGATGGCGTGGCCCGGCGCGGCTGAATCCGCGCCGGCTTGCCTGCGCTACGCCAGATAGCGCCCGATCCCCTTGAAACGACCGAGCCCGCCTCCATATGGGCGGGCAACGCGTCGTGCATGGGCCGCAGCCACGAGCAGTCACAAGCAGTGACGAGCAGTCAAAAGCGGCCCGCGCGCGGCACACGATTCGCCCGATCTGACTAATCAGCACTGCAACGACAACGAAAGAGGACAACCGACCATGGCACAAGAAACCATGAGCTTCCAGGCGGAAGTGAAACAGCTTCTGCACCTGATGATCCATTCGCTGTACAGCAACAAGGAAATTTTCCTGCGCGAACTCGTTTCGAACGCCTCCGACGCGGCCGACAAGCTGCGCTTCGAAGCGCTCGAAAACAGCGCGCTTTACGAAAACGATCCGAACCTGCGCATTCGCGTGGGCTTCGACAAGGCGGCGCGCACCGTCACGATCGAGGACAACGGCATCGGCATGAGCCACGACGAAGCCGTGGCGAACCTCGGCACGATCGCGCGCTCGGGCACCAAGGAATTCTTCGGCAAGCTCTCGGGCGACCAGCAGAAGGATGCGGCGCTGATCGGCCAGTTCGGCGTGGGCTTCTACTCGGGCTTTATCGTCGCGGACAAGATCACCGTCGAAACGCGCCGCGCCGGTGTGCCGGCCAATGAAGGCGTGCGCTGGGAAAGCGCGGGCGAGGGCGAATTCGCTGTCGAGGCGATCGAGCGCGCGCAACGCGGCACCACGATCACGCTGCATCTGCGCGAAGGCGAAGACGAACTGCTCTCGTCGTTCAAGCTGAAGTCGATCATCCAGAAGTATTCGGATCACGTCGGTCTGCCGATCGAAATGAAGGCCGAAGAGTGGGACGCCGAAAAGAGCGAGATGGTCACGAAGGACGAATTCGAGACCATCAACCAGGCGAGCGCACTGTGGACGCGTTCGAAGAGCGAGATCAGCGACGAGCAGTATCAGCAGTTCTATCAGCATCTCGCGCACGATCACCAGAACCCGCTGGCGTGGACGCATAACCGCGTCGAAGGCCGCAGCGAATACACGCAACTGCTCTACGTGCCGGCGCACGCGCCGTTCGACATGTGGAACCGCGATCACAAGAGCGGCCTGAAGCTCTACGTGAAGCGCGTCTTCATCATGGACGAAGCCGAGCAACTGCTGCCGAACTACCTGCGCTTCGTGAAGGGCGTGGTCGATTCGGCCGATCTGCCGCTCAACGTCTCGCGCGAAATCCTGCAGGAAAGCCGCGACGTGAAGGCGATCCGCGACGGCGTGACCAAGCGCTCGCTGTCGATGCTGGAAGAGATGGCGTCGGCGCAAACCGATGCTGAAGCTTCGGCCGAAGACAAGGCGAAGTTCGCGACCTTCTGGGGCGAGTTCGGTCAGGTGCTCAAGGAAGGCGTGGGTGAAGATCACGCCAACAAGGATCGCATCGCGAAGCTGCTGCGCTTTGCCTCGACGCAGAACGATACGGCGGAGCAGAACGTGTCGCTGGCCGACTACGTCGCGCGCATGAAGCCCGAGCAGTCGAAGATCTACTACGTGACCGCCGATACGTGGCAAGCCGCCACCCACAGCCCGCACCTCGAAGTGTTCCGCAAGAAGGGCGTGGAAGTGCTGCTGCTGACCGATCGCGTCGACGAATGGATGCTGTCGTTCCTCAACGAATTCGATGGCAAGCCGCTCGCGAGCGTGGCGCGTGGCGATCTCGATCTGGGCGCGCTCAACGACGAAGAAAAGCAGCAGCAGGAGCAGGTGAGCGAAGCGCTCAAGCCGCTCGTCGAGCAGATGAAGGAAGCGCTGCAGGGCAAGGCCAAGGATGTGCGTCTGACGTTCCGCCTGACCGATTCGCCGTCGTGCCTCGTGGCCGACGAGAACGACATGAGCGGTTATCTGCAGCGCATGTTGAGGGCGGCGGGGCAGCAGGCGCCCGACATGCAGCCGATTCTCGAAGTGAACCCGGAGCATCCGCTGGTGAAGGCGCTGAGCGCGGATAACGCGAACTTCGGCGACTGGTGCCATCTGCTGTTCGATCAGGCGCTGCTGGCGGAAGGCGGCGCGCTGGAAGATCCGGCGAGCTTTGTGAAGCGTACGAATGCGTTGTTGCTGGCGCGTTAAGTTTTAACGCTCGTGCAGCCATGAGACGCGCCGCGGGGAAACCTGCGGCGCGTTTTTTTATTTGGCTTTGCGTTCCTTGCTGGACTGCGCAAGAACGGATGCCGCGAGCGTTTTGG
Organism: Paraburkholderia sp. Ac-20340; assembly: GCF_017104965.1. GTDB lineage: Bacteria > Pseudomonadota > Gammaproteobacteria > Burkholderiales > Burkholderiaceae > Paraburkholderia. Next base: position 15,106 of record NZ_JAAGPR010000002.1, on the reverse strand, counting down.
TTTCGGTCGAGTACTTCGTGCTGTGCAACACGTCGCTCGCCTTGTGTTCCATGGCGGCGCCGGTCTGCTTCGGCGTGTGCGTCTGCGCAAGCGCGGACGCGGCCAGACTCTTCCTGATCGCCGATGCTTTCGGGTCGTGCAGCGTTTGCGCTGCCAGACGGGCGACCTTTTGCGAAGTCTGCTTCCTGTTTTCTGCCATTCGAGTCTCCTTGAACGCCACTAGATTGAGCGGCGGGTCACTGGCGCCGCGCACGACGCGCGACAGCGTGGCAGGCAGTGTTTCGCGTCTGATCCGGTGCCGCCATACGAATCGTCCGAAAGGGACGCACCGCCTATAATCCCCGCCATGCCCATCCGATTCGATGCCGCCGACGCGCACTGGCGCGCCGCGCCCCTCGCGGCCTTTAGCGCCGATCAGAAAGACTGGCTCACGCGTGGCGGTTCGCTGACTGCTCATCTGCGTGCGCTGGGTGCTGTCGAAGTACGCGTGACGCGCGAAGCCGTCGCCATGCCCTGGTCCGACGAATGCGCCGCGCTCGGCCTCGCGCCGCGCGAGCGGGCGTGGGTGCGCGAGATCGTGCTGGCCGTCGATGGCGTGCCGTACGTCGCGGCGCACAGTGCGACGCCGCTCGTGGCGAGTCACGGCGTCTGGCAGGCGATGCGCCGTTTGCGCACGCGTCCGCTGGCTGAACTGCTTTACACCGATAGCGGCGTGGCGCGCTCGGCGCTGGTGAGCCGGTGCGTGAGCGCGCGGCATCCGCTGCATGCGCTGGCGGCGCGCGAGACCGAGGCCGCTTTTGTACCGCATGTATTTGTCGCGCGCCGTTCCGTGTTCGAGCGCCACGGCGAACCGCTGCTCGTGACCGAGTGCATGTTGCCCGCGTTGTGGGCGCATCTCGCGCGACTCGGCGCACAGCCTTCCACGCCTGCGCATTCGGTGCGCGAACGTGGACCGCTTGGGCATACGGCTTCGCGGGCGCATCCGTCGTCGCATACTGGCGCACGTTGAGCGGCGAGGGCGAGCATGAGTTTCAAGCGTTGTTTTCCGCCGGTTGTCGATGCACAGACGCGCGTGCTGATACTCGGCAGTTTGCCGGGCGAGGCGTCGCTCGCGCATCAACAGTATTACGCGCACAAGCAGAATAAATTCTGGCATCTGGTGGGCGAGGTGATCGGCGTCGATCTGCCTGCGCTCGACTATGAAACACGCCTGCAAATGCTGCTCGAACATCGCGTCGGTCTGTGGGACGTGGTGGCGCAGGCGCGTCGCGAAGGCAGTCTCGATGCCGATATTCGCGATCACGCGGGCAACGATCTCATCACGTTGATCGGGCGCTTGCCGTCGCTCGAAGCGATCGCGTTCAATGGCGGCACGGCCGCGCGCATCGGCGAACGCATTCTGGGCGCGCATGCCAAACGTTTTCGCGTGCTGAATCTGCCCTCCAGTAGTCCTGCCTATGCGTCGATGAATTTCGCAACGAAGCTCGTGGCGTGGCGCGCGCTCGCCGATGTCGTGGGCGTATCGAAGCACGGCAACGTGTAAGCGCGTAAGTGCGTAAGCGCCCTGCAAACTCGCCGCGCCACTGGTGTGATGTGAAGAAGTCATGCAAGCGCACACAACACGCCTTGAAAAGCGCGTTTTTGCCGTATAAAACTGGCCTGATGCGCGACGAATGCTATGCTCTCGTTCGCCCGCGCAGATGCGTTCGAGATGTGTTCGAAAACGCATGTGATCTCGCGGCTGAAACCACACCGCGAAACACGGTAAATCGCAGCGCAATACGCGCATCTGCACCTGCTCCTCACAAGCAAGACATCTTTACATGACGACTCTCATCAAGCGCGCTTCGGCCGAGGCGCGCGCATTCAGCAAGACGCCCGCCACGACCACCGACGAGGCCGCCGCGCCCGAACAGATCGTGACGCAAGCTGAAACGCCGGCGCCGGTTGCAGACGTGACCGCAGCACCGCAAGCGAACGCAGCGGCAGCGCCGGAAACGAAGGCCGCAGCAAAGCCGGCGGCAAAGCGCGCAGCGAAGGCCGCAACGAAGCCTGCAGCCAAGCCGGCCGCAAAGCCCGCTGCAAAGCGCGCAGTCAAGGCCGCCGCAAAGCCGGCAGTGAAGGCCGAAGCGAAGCCGGAAGAAAAGGTCGAAGCAAAGATCGAAGCGAAGGTTGAAGCAAAGCCGGCAGCGAAGGCTGCTACGAAGGCAGCGGCAAAGCCCGCAGCCAAGCCCGCGCCGAAGGCAGCAGCAAAGCCGGCAACGAAGGCAGCAGCAAAGCCCGCAGCAAAGCCGGCAGCGAAGGCAGCGAAAGCAGCTAAGCCGGCACCGAAGGCAGCCGCCAGCCAGGCCGAAAAGCCCGCAGCCGTCGAACAGGCCGCAGCCGTCACGCCCGCACGCGCGAAGCGTGTGAACGCCAAGGCAGCCAAGGCTGCGCAGGCCGAAGCCGCACCGAAGGTCCAGAAGATGACGAAGCGTCCGCGCCGTGCCGCCGAAGACGATCTCGACAACGCACCGGTCATCGAAGCGCCGCGCAAGCCGCGTTTCGCGCCGGTCACGTTCTCGGAAGAGAGCGGCGTGCGTTACCTGCACTTCGGTACCGAGTGGGTGCAAGGCGCGATGCGTCTGTCGAAGCCGCAACACATCGAACTCGAATACGCACAGCAGATGATGTCCTGGCTGCTGTTCCTCGCCACGCCCGCGCGCATCGTGCAACTGGGTCTGGGCGCGGCTGCGCTGACCAAGTTCGCGCATCGCTACCTGCGTCCGGCGAAGGTCGAAGCCGTCGAACTGAACCCGGCCGTCGTCGTGGCTGCACGCACGATGTTCGCACTGCCGCACGACGACGCACGTCTGACCGTGCGCGAACTGGACGCATGGGATTTCGTGCAGGACCGTTCGAACCACGGCACGATCGGCGCGCTGCAGATCGACATCTATGATGCGACCGCTCGCGGTCCGGTGCTCGACAGCGTTGCGTTCTACCGCGCCGTGCGCGCGTGTCTCACGGACGCAGGCGTCGCGACGATCAACCTGTTCGGCGATCACCCGAGCTACGTGCGCAACATGAAGCGCCTGAAGGAAGCCTTCGACGGCCGCGTGATCGCGCTGCCGGAAGTGCATGACGGCAACCGCGTCGCGCTGGCCTTCTCCGGTCCGGCGCTCGACGTGAGCTGGACGGCGCTCGACAAGCGCGCGCGTCTGCTCGAAAGCAAGCTCGGTCTGCCCGCGAACCAGTGGGTCAAGGCACTGCGCGCTGCATGCAAGGAAATCGGCAAGGAAGGCACGACGTTCGCCATCTAAGTCTGCCAACCCGGATCGCAACTTGACTCAAGCGATCTGACGCTTTTAGCCGAAGCGAACCAACCGGCCCCGCATCACGCGGGGCCGGTTTTTTTTCGTCCGTCGTCCGATAGTGCTTTCGGATAGCTGACAGTTTCGAATCCGAAATGTTGTTAAAGGTTGGGGTCCGCCCCGGGTTGACCCGCCGCGATGGCATCGGTACGCTTTTCAGCGCTTTCGGGGACCTTGCGAGGCACGAGCTCGCGGGCCTGCAACGGCCAGAATGAGGCCGCATAACAACATAAGTCGCGAGGAGGAGACGTCATGGCTCACGACGCCGACGCCGCAAAGGCCAGCAAGCACTGGCTCTGGCTGTTGCTCTTGCCCTGGATCGCCATGATCTGGGTGCCGTCGTACAACAAGGTCGAACCCACTCTGTGGGACTTTCCGTTTTTCTACTGGTACCAGCTCCTCTGGGTGCTGATCAGTGCCGTCATCACCGCCGTCGTCTATTTCAGGACCAAGGATCGCTCGAAGAGCGGCCGGGCGGGAGGCGCGCAATGAATGTGACCGCAACCTTCGTCTTTATCCTGTTCTTCGTCGGCGTGACGATCGTCGGCTTTCTGGCCGCGCACTGGCGCAAGGGCGATCTCGCGCATCTGGAAGAGTGGGGCCTCGGCGGGCGGCGCTTCGGCACCATCGTCACCTGGTTCCTGCTGGGCGGCGACCTGTACACCGCGTACACCTTCGTGGCGGTGCCGGCGCTGGTGTTCGGCGCGGGCGCAACGGGTTTCTTCGCGCTGCCCTACACGATCCTGATCTATCCGTTCGCCTTCGTGGTGTTCCCCAAGCTCTGGGCCATCGCCAAGCGTCACCAGTACGTCACCTCCGCCGACTTCGTGAGCGCGCGCTACGGCAGCCGCATGCTGGCGCTGGCGATTGCCGTGACCGGCATCGTCGCGACCATGCCGTATATCGCGCTGCAACTGGTGGGGATCGAAGTGGTGATCGGCGCGCTGGGCTTCGATACGACCGGTTTTGTCGGCGATCTGCCGCTCATCATCGCGTTTGCGATTCTCGCGGCCTATACGTACACCTCGGGTCTGCGCGCTCCGGCCATGATTGCGGTGGTGAAGGACGTGCTGATCTACATCACGATTGCGGTGGCGATCATCGTGATTCCGGCGCAGATGGGCGGTTTCGGCCATATCTTCGCTTCCGTGCCGCCGGCCAAGCTGCTGCTCAAGGCGCCGGATGCGTCGAGCCTGAACGGCTATAGCGCCTACGCCACGCTGGCGGTGGGTTCGGCGCTCGCGCTGTTCCTCTATCCGCACTCGATTACGGCGGTGCTGTCGTCGTCGTCGGGCAATACGATTCGCCGCAATATGGCGATGCTGCCTGCGTACTCGCTGGTGCTCGGTCTGCTCGCGCTGCTCGGCTATATGGCGCTGGCGTCGGGCGTGAAGGACATGCCGGAATTCGCGCCGTACTTCAAGGCCTTCGGTCCGAACTTCGCGGTGCCGGCGCTGTTCCTGCACTTCTTCCCGTCGTGGTTCGTGGGCGTGGCGTTTGCGGCCATCGGCATCGGCGCGCTGGTGCCGGCGGCGATCATGTCGATCGCGGCCGCCAACCTCTACACGCGCAACATCCACAAGGAGTTCATCAACCGCAACATGAATCACGAGCAGGAAACCAATATCGCCAAGCTGGTTTCGCTGATCGTGAAAGTGGGCGCGGTGGCGTTCATTCTTGGTCTGCCGCTGACGTATGCGATCCAGCTGCAACTGCTGGGCGGGATCTGGATCATCCAGACGCTGCCTGCGATCGTGCTCGGTCTCTATACGCGCATGCTCGACTGGCGCGGTCTGCTGATCGGCTGGGCGGTGGGCATCGCCACGGGCACGTGGATGGCGATTTCGCTGCACCTGAAGGGCTCGATCTTCGTCGTGCATCTGTTCGGCATGGATGTGCCGGGTTATGCGGCGGTGTGGTCGCTGATCGTCAATCTGGTGGTGTCGGTGGTGGTGTCCGCGCTGGTGCATCTGTCCGGCATGCAAAAGGGCGTCGACCGGACGCGTCCCGAGGATTATCTGGACGTGGTCGAAAGCTGATCCTGCTCGCCACATGGCGCAACACGAAAGCCCGCAACGTCATGGTTGCGGGCTTTTGCTCTTCTGGTGCACGATGGTCGGCGTCACCGCAACGCCAGTCGCGCCATGGCCCTGATCGAACCTGATAGCGAACCCGAAATCGATACCAAAACACCACCCGCACGCCATCCCGTGCGCCGCCGCTCGCGCGCGGCGCGGGTGTGGCGCGCGATCAGCTCGCCGTTCTATCGTTACCGCAACGCAGGCGCGATTCACGCGGTACGCGTGGGTTTCGCGATGCTCGTGTCGATCCTCGCGACCACCGGCATCGACATTCCGCACGGCATCTGGTCGTCGGTGACGCTGCTGGTGGTGATCGGCGGGCTGCAGCATCACGGCAATATCCGCAAGAAGGCCACCGAGCGGGCGCTCGGCACGCTGCTTGGCGCATTGATCGGCCTGACGCTGATCGTCGTGCAGGCGGTCACGGGATCGACGTGGCTCACGTATTCGCTGATGTCGATTGTCGCGGCCGTGTGCAGCTATTACGCGATCGGCAAGCCCGGTTATGTGGCGCTGCTGACCGCGATTACGATGTGCATCGTCGCGGGCCACGGCGACAACCATATCGATACCGGCCTGTGGCGCACGCTCAACGTGATGATCGGCATCGTGATCGCGCTGGCGTTTTCGTTCGCGCTGCCGCTGCACGCCACTTACTCGTGGCGCTACCGGCTCGCCGACAATCTGCGCGAATGCGCGCGCGTCTACGCGCAGGTGGTGAGCGGCGTGCATGTCGATACCGACGAACAAGTCGCGCAATTCCGCCGCCTCAACACGCGGCTCGTGCAGTTGCGCGCGCTGATGCCTTCGGTGGCGAAGGAAATCGACGTGCCGGTGGCGCGGCTCGAACAGGTGCAGCGTCTGCATCGCTCGTTGCTGAGCTCGCTGGAGATGATGTCGACGGGGCTTGGCCACTACGAACAGCGTCTCGTGCGCGTGGCTTTCGCGCAGCGCAGCGCGTGTGTACGCGAGGCCTTGCTGACGACGGCGCGCGCGCTGCGCTTTGGCGGCGCGCGGCATCCTGAGGCGGCGGCGCGGGCGTTGCGCTCGAGCCCGCTAGACCGGCCGATGGAAGCGGACGAAGCCGCAAACCAGGCCGCAAACCAGGCCGCAAACCAGGCCACCGAGCCGCTCGCACCGGAAATGCAGGGGCCTTACTGGCTCGAACAGCGTTTCGAGGAGCAGGTAGGGCAACTGCGTGCCTTGCTCCTCGAAATCGAACCGAGATGGAACATCGAGCGCGCGCATCTGCACCGCATGGTGTGAGGCGCGCGTCATGATCAATGCGCTAACGTGAATCTCAGGGCGCCGGGTTTTCCAGCGGCGGTGCAGTGACCATCCAGGGCACGCCGAATCGATCGGTCAGCATGCCGAAGCCGGGCGACCAGAACGTTTTCTGGAACGGCATGCCGATCTGCGCGCCTTTCGACAGCGCATCGAAATAGCGCTGTGCCGTGGCGGCGTCGGGCGCGGTGAGCGAGACGCTGAAGCCGGTGAAGGTGTCGTGATTCGTCATGCAACCGCCATCGGACATCATCAACTGCGCGTCGCCGACCTGGATCGTCGCGTGCATGATCTTGTCGGCCAGTTCGGGCGGCAGCGGGCGCTGCGGATCGGGCGGGCCGTCCTTGAAACGCATCTTGAACAGCTCCGTGGCGCCGAGCGCCTCGCGATAGAACGCGATCGCTTCCTCGCAGGTGCCGTTGTAAAAGAGGTAGGGCTGGATTTGCATCGTCATCTTCCTTGCGGACTGGACGGTTGGCCGGTCCCTTGCGCAGCGTCCTGGTTGCAGTGCGCGTCGTGCGGCGCTGTGGGGTGGCGGCGCATGACAGGGGGAACGGGGATTGTGTTGCCTCGCGCGGCGCTATCAAGCTGGCCGCTGCCCTGATTCTAGGCGCGCGCGTGCCCGCTTCGGGCAGCCATCTCGCCAGGGTTTGCGAGAGCGCAGAGTGGAATGGAGGTTGCAGAGTTTTCGCGGGCGCAAAAACGCAAAAAAGGGCCGCACATGCGTGATGTGCGGCCCTTGCGGAGACTTCGGCGCGCGGTGAGCGACTGCTTAAAACCGCGCTTGCATGCCGAATAGGCGCCTGCTTACTTCGCGCGCAGTTCTTCGACCATCTTGTCGAGCTTGACCGCATCGGCGGCGAACGCGCGAATGCCTTCGGCGAGCTTTTCGGTGGCCATCGCGTCTTCGTTGAGCAGGAAGCGGAACGAGGCTTCGTCCACGGCCACGCGCGCGATGTTCTCGTTCGCGAACGCTTCGGGCGAAAGCTTGCGGTCGATCTTCTCGTTGCTGTCATGCAGCTTCTGCAGCAGATCCGGGCTGATCGTCAGCAGGTCGCAACCGGCGAGTTCGACGATCTGGCTGGTGTTGCGGAAGCTGGCGCCCATCACTTCGGTCTTGTAGCCGAACTTCTTGTAGTACGCGTAGATCTTGCGCACCGACTGCACGCCCGGATCGTTGGCGCCGCCGTCCTTCGCGTCGTCCCAGTCCGCGCCCTTGGCCTTCTTGAACCAGTCGTAGATGCGGCCGACGAACGGCGAAATCAGTTGCGCGCCGGCTTCGGCGCACGCTGCGGCCTGCGCGAGCGAGAACAGCAGCGTCATGTTGCAGCGGATGCCTTCCTTCTGCAGCACTTCGGCGGCGCGGATGCCTTCCCACGTCGAGGCGAGCTTGATCAGCACGCGCTCTTTCTCGATGCCGGCCTTCTTGTAGAGGTCGATGAGGTGATGAGCCTTGTCGATCGACTTTTGCGTGTCGAACGACAGACGCGCGTCGACTTCGGTCGAGACGCGGCCCGGAATGATCTTGAGGATTTCGGTGCCGAAAGCGATCAGCAGATGGTCGATGATCGCTTCGACCGACTCGCTCGCGTGATCGCGCACGGTTTTTTCGAGCAGCGGACGGTATTCCGCCTTCTGCACGGCCTTGAGGATCAGCGACGGGTTGGTGGTCGCGTCCTGCGGCTTGTACTGGACGAACTGCTGGAAGTCGCCCGTATCGGCGACGACGGTGGTGTACTGCTTGAGCTGATCGAGTGCGGTAGTCATGTCTGGCCTTGTGGGCGCATGCGCGCCGGCGTCGGTGAAAGTTGAACGGCCTGTGCGCCTGGGCATCGTGCTAACGGTGGTTAGCCGGGAGCGCCGGGCGCGCAGGGCGAAACGCTGAACGCTTTACGCCTGTACGCGAAAGGGCGATGTCGCGCCGAACGGGATTGGCGCGACTCACTGCGTCATTTTATGGCGGATCGGGAGGCGGTGCGATGACGCGCGCGCGGCGAACAAAAATCGTTTAAAAATCGGCGCAAATTCGGTGCCGGGGCTTTCGATTCGTTATCCGCCGCGCGATCAGGCCTTGCGCGCGTTCAGCACGAACTGCGTGAGCACGCCCGCCACCAGCCCCCAGAACGCCGCGCCGATCGACAGCAGCGTGAGGCCCGAAGCCGTTACCATGAAGGTCACGAGGGCCGCTTCGCGCTCGCGCGGGTTCTGCATCGCGTTGGTGAGGCCGCTCATGATCGAGCCGAACAGCGCCAGCGCGGCAATCGACACCACCAGCGCCTGCGGAAACGCCGCGAACAGCGCCGCGATGGTCGCGCCGAAGGTGCCCGCGATCAGATAGAAGATGCCGCACCAGACCGCCGCCATATAGCGTTTGGTGCGGTCCTCGTGCGCGTGCGGGCCGGTGCAGATCGCTGCCGTGATGGCCGCGAGGTTGATGCCGTGCGAGCCGAACGGCGCGAGCAGCAGCGAGGCGAGGCCGGTCGTCGCGATCAGCGGCGAGGAGGGCGTGTCATAGCCATCGGCGCGAATCACGGCGATGCCCGGCACGTTCTGCGAGGCCATCGCCACCACGAACAGCGGAATGCCGATGCTCACGATCGCCTGCACCGAAAACGCGGGCATCGTGAACACGGGTTTCGCCACGGCCACGCGGAAGTGGCTGAAATCGAGCAACCCCAGCGCCGCGGCCGCCGCAATCCCCACCACCAGCGTGCCGACGATCGCATAGCGCGGCACGAAACGCTTCATCAGCAGATAGGCGAAGAACATGGTGAGCACGAGCGGCGTCTGCACCTGCGCGGCGTGAAAAATCTCGATGCCGATCTCGAACAGGATGCCGGCCAGCAGCGCCGCGGCAATACCGGCGGGGATGCGCTTCATCAGCGTGTCGAACCAGCCGGTCAGGCCCACGGCGGTGAGCAGCACGGCGCAGACGATAAAGGCGCCGATGGCCTCGGCATACGGCACATGCGGCAGCGAGCTGATCAGCAAGGCGGCGCCCGGTGTGGACCACGCCACCACGGTAGGCGCGCGATACCACAGCGACAGGCCGATGGTGGTCACCGCCATGCCGATGGACAGTGCCCAGATCCACGAGGAAATCTGCGCGTCGGTGAGATGCGCGGCCTGGCCCGCCTGGAACATCAGGACCAGCGAACTGGTGTAGCCCGTCATCATCGCGACGAAACCGGCCACGATCGTGGCGACCGACGTGTCGGCCAGCGGCCGCAGCGGTCCCGGCCGGAAGTTCGCCGGCAGGTCGGGGGATGAAGGCGCGGTCATGCTGGAGTACTCCTCGTTTTTTTAGTGTGAAGTTGCGCGCGCAACCGTCTGGTCTCGCGGTTGCGCTGCATGTGGCGTGAAAGGTTCGGGTTGTCTGGCGCTATTTGCTCAGCACGCGCATGGCCGTTTCCAGCCCGGCGACGGTGAGCGGATACATGCGATGCCCCAGAATTTCGCGGATCACCGAAACCGACTGGCGGTATTCCCATAGCCGTTCGGGTTCCGGGTTGAGCCAGGCGAAGTGCGGGAACTGGTCGGCCAGCCGCCGCAGCCACACGGCGCCCGCTTCCGGGTTGTTGTATTCGACCGAGCCGCCCGGCTGCAGCACTTCATACGGACTCATGGTGGCGTCGCCGACGAAGATCAGCTTGTAGTCGGGCGTGAACTTGTGCAGCAGATCCCACGTGGGCGTGCGCTCCGCGTGGCGGCGGCGGTTGTTCTTCCACAGATAGTCGTAGACGCAGTTGTGGAAGTAGTAGAACTCCAGATGCTTGAACTCGGCCTTGGCGGCGGAAAAGAGTTCTTCGGTGCGCTTGATGTGATCGTCCATCGAGCCGCCCACGTCGAGCAGCATCAGCACTTTCACATTGTTGTGGCGCTCCGGCACCATCTTGAGATCGAGCCAGCCCGCGTTGGCGGCCGTGCTGCGGATCGTGCCGTCGAGATCGAGTTCCTCGACCGCGCCTTCGCGCGCGAAACGGCGCAGGCGGCGCAAGGCCACCTTGATATTGCGCGTGCCGATCTCGACCTGATCGTCGTAATCGCGGTAGGCGCGCGCGTCCCACACTTTCACGGCGCTGCGCTGCCCACCTTCGCCGCCGATGCGGATACCTTCCGGGTTATAGCCGCCGTTGCCGAACGGCGACGTGCCGCCCGTGCCGATCCACTTGCTGCCGCCTTCGTGGCGCTCCTTCTGTTCCTCGAACAGTTCCTTCAGGCGCTCCATGAGTTTGTCGAGCCCGCCCATCGCTTCGATCTGCGCGCGCTGTTCGGGCGTGAAATCGCGTTCGAGTTTTTTCTTGAGCCAGTCTTCGGGAATCTCGAAGGCCTGTTCGGACTTCTTTTCGATGCCGCGAAAATACGCGCCGAAGGCCTGATCGAAACGGTCGAAATACTGCTCGTCCTTCACGAGCGTCATGCGCGCGAGATAGTAGAAGTCGTCGAGCGACGGCGCGATCACGCGCTCCTTGAGCGCTTCGACTAGCGTGAGGTACTCCTTCACGGAGACCGGCAGCTTCGCGTCGCGCAGCGTATAGAAGAAGTCGATCAGCATGCGGATTCTCCGTGCTTTTTCACGTGCCCGGCGCGGCTTAGCGGTTGTGGCGGTTCATGTAGATGAGCCGCTCGAACAGCGTCATGTCCTGTTCGTTCTTGAGCAGCGCGCCGGCGAGCGGCGGCATCGACTTCGAACCGTCCACGGCGCGCAGCGCTTCGGGCGGGATGTCTTCGGCGAGCAGCAGCTTGAGCCAGTCGAGCAGTTCGGATGTCGAAGGTTTCTTCTTCAGGCCCGCGACGTTACGCAGTTCGAAGAAACTTTCCATCGCGGCGCTCAGCAGTTCGCGGCGGATGCCCGGATAGTGCACCTCGACGATGCGCTGCATCGTGGCCGGATCGGGGAAGCTGATGTAGTGGAAGAAGCAGCGGCGCAGGAAGGCGTCCGGCAGCTCCTTCTCGTTGTTCGACGTGATGATGACGAGCGGGCGCTGCTTCGCCTTGATGAGTTCGCGCGTCTCGTAGACGTAGAACTCCATGCGGTCGAGTTCGCGCAGCAGGTCGTTGGGGAATTCGATGTCGGCTTTATCGATTTCGTCGATCAGCAGCACGCTTTGCTGCTCCGACTCGAACGCCTGCCACAGCACGCCCTTGACGATGTAGTTGCGGATATCCTTCACGCGTTCGTCGCCGAGCTGCGAGTCGCGCAGGCGCGACACCGCGTCGTATTCGTAGAGACCTTGCTGCGCCTTCGTGGTGGACTTGATGTGCCATTGCATCAGCGGCATGTCCAGCGCGGCGGCCACTTCCTCGGCCAGCATGGTCTTGCCGGTGCCGGGCTCGCCCTTGATGAGCAGCGGGCGCTTGAGGGTGATCGCGGCATTGACCGCGAGCTTGAGATCGTCGGTGGCGACGTACTGCGAAGAGCCTTCGAAACGCGTGGCGCGCATGATGAACCGCTCGCTGAAAAAAATCCCAGTATAAGTCAGATGGGGTGTTGCTTCAGAGGGGCCTCGCGTATCGTTGGCTCCGCCCGATGCGGTACTGATTCAGGATCGCGGGGCGCAGTTTTTATGCCGTTTTTGTCCCGTCACGGGAACGAATCGCCCGGGTTTTATCGTCCGTTCCAGGCCCGCGCAGGTCGCCAGTTGCAAAAGCGCACCGCATCAGGGATCACCCGCACGACCCGCCGCAAAGGCCGCTCGCATAACGCCCGAGCCCCGTCTGGCGGGCCTCAGCGGGCGCGCGGCGGGCGGCAGCCCGTGGACGGGCTGCGCGGCGTCGCGGTATACTCAGACCGATTTTTTTCGGCCTGCACGGCGACCCAAAAGTAAAACAGCAGTAATGCGGCGCAGGCCGTGGCCTGCGGTTCGGGCGTTCGAATCCCCTCAAGCCAGGTTGGATGCTATGAAAAAAATTGTCGGCAAGCACGTCATGCTCGGAGCAGTGACCGTGCTGGCGGGCTTCGCGGCCACGGCACATGCGGATGTCGTGGGCGACGCGAAGGCAGGTCAAGGCAAGGTTGCGATGTGTATCGGCTGTCATGGTATTCCCGACTACCGCACCGCCTATCCCGAGGTCTACCACGTGCCCATCCTGGGCGGCCAGAACGCGCAGTACATCCAGAACGCGCTGCACGGCTACAAGAAGGGCGACCGCCACTTCGAGACGATGCACGCGATCGCGGCAACGCTCACCGACCAGGATATCGCCGATATCGCGGCTTATTACTCGTCGCAGTCGGCCACCTCCAAGAACAACCCCGAGAAGTAACCGGCACGGGAGACGACAATCCATGAACAAGCCCTATACGGCCGTGCGCGCCGGTGCGCGTGAAGCGCGATTCAAGGCCGCGTTTTTGAAGGCTGCCGTGCTGGTTTCGGCGGCTGCCGCGCTGGCTGCCACGCTCGCGCTGCATCCGGCGCATGCCGCCGATGCCGCCAACGGCAAGGTGCTGTCCGACAGCCACAACTGCGCGGCCTGCCATGGCGTGAATCTGAACAAGCCGGTGAGCCCGGAATATCCGAAGCTCGCGGGCCAGCATGCCGATTACATCTATTGGGCGCTGCGCCAGTACCAGATGGGCAACGGCAATCCGCATCTCGGCCGCAACAATCCGATCATGCAGGCGCAGGTGCAGAGCCTGTCGCAGAGCGATATGAAGGATCTCGCCGCGTATATCGAATCGCTCAAGGGCGATCTGATCGAGAAGAAATGAATCTGATGCGCGCTGCATGAGGCGCGCTCGATGTGAAAACACCCTGCCTGCCGTGCGATTCCAGCGCGGCAGGCAGGGTGTTTTTTTGCGCTTCTTTTGGCTCGATGCGTTGCAGGGCCGCTTAGTCGCGCGTGGCGCGGCGCTCGATGCGCTGGAGATAGGCGTCGGTGTCGGGCGGCGTGCCGGTGCGCTGCGCTTCCCAGATCGTCTCGCCCAGGCACTCCATGATGGCGTGCTGCGCGTCGTGGGTCGATCCCATGCGCGCCGCGAGCCGGTCGTGCGCCGCGCGGATGCCCGGCGGCTGGTCGATCGACAGTTGCTCGCTGATCGCCAGATGCATCGACAGATGCAGGAAAGGGTTGGTCTGGCCGCGTTCGGGCGAATAGTCCTGGGCGGCGGCCTGATCGGCGTCGGCGAGTTCCGCGTGGTATTCAGGATGCTCGACGATCCAGTCGGCGGCGATCGCTTCCAGAGGCGTGAGGATTTCGCCTGCGCGCTGCTTGCGCCAGGTCTCGGTGAAAAAGCGGCGGACTTCGTCGCGGCTGGGATTGAACATCGTGAATCGTGCGGTGGTGTGGGGGACGGCGCCCGGGGCCAGAAGCATGCCAGAAGGGTTCTGGCGCGCTTGCTTCGCTCCGGGCAGTTCATTCTACGTCGCGGCGCGCAGCCGCGCTGTCAGAGCTCGGGCGGCGGCGTTTTCGGCCTGAATTCGCACAACGGCTCGATCACGCAATGCCAGCATTCCGGGCGGCGCGCCTTGCAGACATAGCGCCCGTGCAGGATCAGCCAGTGATGCGCGTCCTGCAGAAACTCCTTCGGCGTGAACTTTTCCAGCGCGGTTTCCACGGCCTTCACGTCCTTGCCAGGTGCGAGTCCCGTGCGGTTGGCGACGCGGAAAATATGCGTATCCACGGCGATGGTCGGATGGCCGAACGCGGTGTTGAGCACCACGTTCGCGGTCTTGCGGCCCACGCCCGGCAACGCTTCGAGCGCCTCGCGCGTCTGCGGCACCTCGCCGCCATGCTGCTCGATCAGGATCTTGCAGGTGGCGATCACGTTCTTCGCCTTGGTGCGATAGAGGCCGATCGTCTTGATGTAATCGGCGACGCCTTCCTCGCCCAGCGCGAGCACCGTCGCGGGCGTGTTCGCCACCGGAAACATCCTGCGCATGGCCTTGTTCACCGAGACATCGGTGGCCTGCGCGGACAGCAGCACGGCGATCAGGAGTTCGAACGGCGTCGAAAACTCCAGCTCGGTCGTGGGGTTCGGGTTGATGCTTTGCAGCGTTTCGTAGATCGCGCGGCGCTTGGTGGCGTTCATGGCTCGTGGGGGCCGTTGGTTTTTATGCGGGCTTGTCGTGGTCTTTCGCGGCGTCCGGGGCGGGCGCGTCCGGCGCGGATTCCATTCCCAGACGCTTGCGGCGCGCTTCGGCGGCGTCGATCTGCGCCTGTACATCGGCGCTCACGTGATCGGTGTTGCGCGGTCCTTCGCCGCTGGCCGCCAGTTCCGCCTTCTTCTGACGGGCGCGCTCCATCGCGGCCTGGATGATGGCTTTCTTTTTGGCTTCGGCGTCGCTGGGTGCGGCGGCGGGGGCGCCTGTCGTTGCGTGAGCGGCTGCGGGCGTTTGCGTCGCGGCGGGCGCGGTCGCTGCCGCGGGCGTGGCGGCACGGCGCGCG